>CAZAPG010000001.1:0-433257 GCA_964486935.1 uncultured Caldilineaceae bacterium
TCCTATCCTTGATCCCTCTTGCTCACAACTTTGCCTATTTTCGCCAAACTCCAGTTACTCAGGTTCGCACCCCACGCAACCGGATGCCCAGCTTTTCAACCGACCAGGTAACGGATGAGCAAATTATAGATATACACGCCTACCTGTCCTCGCTGGCCGAGCCGGCAGAGTTTGGTTTTAAGCAGATTGAACTGCCCGCCGATGCCCCCGAAGGGCAAAAGCTGATTGTAGAAAAACGCTGCGTGGCCTGCCACGGCGAAACCGGCCCCATTGATGGCTTTATTGAGCGTGGCGCAGTGCCAACCGCAGAAGGCGTTATTCAACAATTGCGAACCCCGTTTGAAAATATGCCGGCCTTTAGCGCAGACCAGGTAAGCGATGCCGAGGCCGGGTTGATTGCCGATTTTTTGATCAGCCAGGTATCCGGCCAAACCGCACCGGCTACCCTGCCGCAATCGGGGCAGCCGCAATCTAATACCCTGCCCGTAATTTTACTGCTGGTTGGCAGCGGGCTGCTGGCCGTTGGATTTATGGTTAAGCGACGACTTATCCGCGCCTAATAAAACTAACAGGTAAAAATAAAATAGGGAGCGTAGTTAAGCCACGCTCCCTGTTTTATTGCGCTAAACTATGGAACTTATAACCCAACTTTTTACAACTATTTTTGACACCCATCCCTGGCACGTGCCAACGGTTCACTTTCCCATTGCTCTAACCGGCGTGGCGCTGTTTTTTTTGATTTTAGCTTTGTGGCAGCGCAGCGAAACCCTGGAACGAGCCGCTTTTTACAATATGACCCTGGCAGCTATCAGTACCATTGTGGCCGCAGCCACCGGATATCGCGATTATGTGGTTCGCTTTGAAGGCGACGCGCCCTATGCCAGCGTAAAAATCTTTCTGGCCATCACCTTGTTTGCGCTAACCACTGTCATTGCTTTTAGCCGCTGGCAAAAAGCGGAACTGCTCTGGAATCCGGCCACAATGGTGCTGTACGTGCTGGCTTTTGCGGCCAGCTTTGTTGTAGCCTCGCTACTGGGTTTTTTAGGCGGCATCATCTTATATGGTTTTTAAGGGACACGAACCCGGCCAAAATGAAAACCCTGGGCGTCAAAGCGCGCTTTGACACTCCGCCGTCATTATTTTGACAGGCATAAAGGGGGACTATCAAGGAAAGTACGCTATGGCAAAAACCTACTGGAAAACCAGCGGCCAAACCTCCCAACGCCGATCCCTGACCCGGCCGTCGCCGGGCCAAATTTTGGCTCAACTGGTAATAGCCGGGTTAATAGTTGTTATATGGGGCGCTTTGTTTTGGGGCTTTTTGCGCGTTACCGGCGCGCAGGCCGTGGCCAACCCGTCTCCTCAACCCACCGGGGCGGCAGCGGTTGAGCCGTCGCCCTCTGCCACCCCCAGCCCTTCGCCCTCACCTGCGCCTGTTGACCCTACCCCTTCGCCCACATCAGAGCCATCCCCAACCCCTGAGGCCAGTCCAACAACTGCCGGCGCGCCCCAACCAACTGAACCGCCCCCACCCGATACGCCCACTATCGAACCAACGCCAACCGCTACGGCTACGCCTGAGCCGCTGCCGCCCACCGAAACGCCCGCTCCGGCCAGCGGGCAGGATACGGGCGTCAGCTTTGCGGCAGACGTGCTGCCTATTCTTGAGCGGCGCTGCGTAAAATGTCATGGCGGCCTTACCGATGAGGGTGAGTTAAGAATTGAAGAAGGTTTAAGGCTGACCAGCCACGCCGACGTGCTGGCCGGCTCGTGGAATGGGCCGGTGGTTGAACCGGGGGATGTGGAAGACAGTTTTTTGATTGAGCAAATTGTAACCGGCGAAATGCCCAAGAGAGAACCCCGGCTGCTGCCGGCAGAAATCCGCGCCATTCAGGCCTGGGTTGAAGCCGGCGCTCCCGATAATTAAAAAATTAGCGCGGAGATCATCTCCGCGCTTTTCGTCTAAACGTATTTTGGGTAGGGCCGATGTACAACAGGGCTATAACGCTATCACGTTGCTGGCTTGCAACCCCTTGGAACTTTGCTCGATGCTAAACTCCACGCGCTGCCCTTCGGTTAATGTGCGGTAGCCTTCGCTTTGAATTGCCGTGTAATGAACAAAAATATCCTCACTACCTTCACGGGCAATAAAGCCATAGCCCTTACTATTGTTGAACCATTTTACGGTACCTTGAACTCGTTCAGACATGGTGCAAGAAACTCCTCTCAAATAAAAAAATTCAAAATATTGGGTTTACCACCGGTTGGATAAAAAAAGAGGCCATCAGTAAAAAAACGCCGACGACCCTTTTCCATCCAACACCATTTGCTTTGTATCCTACCCGCCAACATAGTACTATATAGGCCAATTTTCGTCAAATTCATTTTTAGGAACAGGGTGAAAAAATTTGTCAGCCGCTTGTCTCTTGTTCAAAACCAGTAACACAATTTTGTACTGCAAAAAGTGGCCGGAAACGGTTGATTTTTATCGTTCCGGGCTGGAACTGCCCGTTACCTATGCCTCGGATTGGTTTGTAGAATTTCAACTAGGCGGTACTGCCCATTTGAGCGTGGCCGATGAAACGCGAGCAACAATAAAAAGCAGCGCCGGCGCGGGCCTTACCATAACCTTGCAGGTAGATAATGCCGAAACAACCCGGCACTATTTGCAACGCAAGGGGCTGGCCGTAGGGCCGTTAAAAAATCACGCCTGGGGCGCGCGCGTCTTTTATTTTTTTGACCCCGAAGGGCACCGGCTTGAAATCTGGTCGCCCCTTTAGGGCCGGCGGGCCAGGGGCAGGTACCATGCCAGGGTGATGGTGGTGCCAACCGCCGTAAACAACAAAGCCGATGCATAAGCCTGGGGCGGATAGTGTCCGGCGGCGTTCGCCGTATAGGCGGCAATAATCAACCCCATCCACCACTGCACCAAAAAAGTGCCGCCAATGCCAAACAAATTTACCGCCGAGACGGCCTGCCCGGTCATACCAGGCGGAAAGACATGCCGGGCGTGGGCCAGCAGCATAATATTGAATCCCCCGGTAAAACCAAATAACCCATAAATCAACCCTACCAGCCACAACGGCGGTGTGGTCGCCAAAATAAATTGGCATAGCGCAAACATAGCCCCGCTGGCCAGCAGCACCCGCGTTAAACCCAGCCGGTCGGCCAGCCAACCCGAAGCGCCAAAGCCTACCGTAGCGCCAATGCCCATTAATAGTAAAACGTTGCCTGCCTCAATTTCGGCCAGGCGCATAACATCAAATAGATAGGGGCCGGCCCACAACCCCTGGTAGGCCAGTAGCGTGCCGGCCATAAAAAAATTTAGCGGCGCAATACGCCAAAAATGCAGGTCGCCAAAAATTTGGCGCAAATTGCCATCACTTTCCAACCGGCCCGGCCAGGCAATGCCGGGCGGGGTGTTGCGCGCCCAAACCATAATGGCTGTGGCCACCGTTACCACCACTCCTGCGCCAACGGCAAACACGGCCCGCCAGCCAATGGCGTGGTTAAGCCAGGCCAACGGCGTAGCCGCAACCAGCGCCCCGGATGAACCAATGCCAACCAGCAACCCGGAAACCGTGGCAAAACGGTCGAGGGCATACCACTGGCTAAAAATTTTTAGCGAACCCATCAAAATGCCGGCCATACCCACCCCAATCAAGGCGCGGCCCAAAGCCAGCACCCCAAACGAAGGCGCCACTGCAAAAATCAGGCTGCCGGCGCCGCCTATAAGCATTAAGCCGGGCGTAACCCAGCGCGGCCCCCAGCGGTCCAGGCCCACCCCCAGCGGAAGCTGAACCAGGGCAAAGGCGGCAAAAAACAAACTGGTCATAAACCCCAACTCGGCGGCGCTCAGGGTTAATTCTTTTGACAGATTGGGCGCAATCACCGCATTGGCCGAACGATAAAAATAGGAAAGAAAATAAGCCGAGGTAAAGAGCAAGAAAATATGAAGATGTTTTGGCATGGAACATGTCCTGCTGAGGAGGATTTATTGGGTCTCTATCTGCAAAATGTAGAAAGGGCTATTGGCAAAAATTATTCAACCGCCGCTCAGGGCACTTCTGAGCCGCTGGAGGCGCCCAAAATAGCAAACCACTGCTCGCGAGACAACGACAACGTCTCTGCCTGAATGGCGCTTTTGACTCGCTCTAGCTTGCCGGTGCCTAAAACGGGCACAATTTGCGCCGGGTGATGCAGCAGCCAGGCCAGCGCCACCTGGTCTGGCGACGCGCCGCCCAGCGAGTTGCCCACCAAATTGAGGGCGTGGCGCAGCCGGACCGCCTTTTCTGAATTTTCTCGAAAGATATCGCCTCCACCCAACGGCGACCAGGCCATAGGCGAGATGCGCAATTTTTGACATTGGTCAACCACGCCGTTGTGCAGCGCCTCTATATTCATTACGGATAGCTCAATCTGGTTTGTTACTAAAGGAAAATCCAGCCGCGAGGCCAGCAGGTCAAACTGCCAGGGCATAAAGTTAGATACCCCAAAGTGGAGCACCTTACCGGCTTGCCGCAAGGCGGTAAAGGCTTCGGCTACTTCATCGGCGTTCATCAGCGGGTCGGGCCGGTGAATCAGTAACAGGTCAAGATAATCGGTTTGCAGCATCTTGAGCGAGTTTTCTGCCGAAGCAGTGATGTGGTCGGCGCGGGTATCGTAAATTTTCAGACGATGCTGAGGCCGGTTTTTTGAAACCAGCTTGATGCCGCATTTGGTTACAAGCTGCATCTTTTGGCGCAGGGCCGAATTTTGGGTCAGGGCGCGGCCAAATATTTGCTCGCAGGTGTAGTCGCCGTAAATGTCGGCGTGGTCAAAGGTGGTCAGGCCCAAATCCAGGCAGGCGCTCATAAAATTAAGCAGATCAGCCGAACTCATTGACCACTCAGCCAGCCGCCAATAACCCAGCACCAGCCGTGAGAAGGCCGGACCTTGACCGGTTATATTGATTTTTGATAAGTTCATAGGTGTCAACCTTTTTTTCAAAGCATAGATGGCGTGTTGTCAAAAGTTAGTTTACAAACAATTTTCTGGGCGCATTTTGGGGGATAATAACCTTTAGGGCCAGTGGCGCCACCTGAATTTCAACCGGGGTAGTGCCAATGGTTTCAGCATCGACATGCACCGGCAGCGCATCTTTGGCCGAAAGCGAGAGGCGAGTGGTGCGGTACAGGTTAAAATCGGGGTCTTTAACGTGTTGCCTAAACGTGAGGCCAAGCACGTGTTTTACGGTTGAGGGCCAGCGATGGCCCGACATAACGGCCACATCCAGCAATCCATCATCCAGCTTGGCCTGGGGGGCCATGCGCCAGACGCGCCCATAAAGTTGTCCATTGCTAACCACCGCCACCAGCACCCGTTCTTTGATAATTTCGTTGTCGGTGATAAGGGTGGCCGGCGTGCCCATAAAATCATAGGCTACCATAATTCCCGAAACAACCCAACTGGCATAGTTAAGGGGGCGCATATTTTTGGCTGCGCTGTTGCGGGCCTGGGTAATGGCGGCATCCAGGCCAATGCCGCACCACATTAAAAAATGGCGGCAAGTACCATCTTGCAATTGCAAACGGCCCATGTCTACCTGGCGGCGTTGCCCGTTGATGATAATATCTGCCCCTTTGGTAATGGCATCGGGGTTAAGCGGATGCCAAATGGGAATGCCTACCTCGGCGGCGTAAACGTTGGCTGTGCCGGCAGGCAGCACCCCCAGCGCGGTCTGGCTGTTTACCAAACCATTGCAAACCTCGTTGATGGTGCCATCGCCGCCAACGGCAACGGCTACATCAAAGTTGTTGCGGGCCGCCTGGCGGGCCAGGGTGGTGGCATCGCCCGGTTGCTTTGTTTCAAGGCGCTCAACCTGGCAGCCTGATTTTATCAAATATTTTTCGGCGTTTTTTATCTGTTTTTTGAAAGTGCTGGGGCCGGCTTTAGGGTTAACAATTAAGCATATCTTCATGGAGCATTCTTATTAAAATCGACAAAGCTGTAACCCACCCCGCGTTCGGTTAAAATATATTTGGGGTTGCCAGGGTCTGGTTCAATTTTTTGGCGCAAATAGGTGATATACAGGCGAACATATTGGCTTTCGTCGCGGTATTCATAGCCCCAAACTTTTGAGAGAATCATCTCGTGGGTCAGGGTGCGGCCGGCGTTGTTGACCAGATGGTAGAGCAGGCGGTATTCGGTTGGGCGCAGCTTAATTTCTTTGCCGTTTACAACGACTACCCGGCGGTTGAAGTTGATTTGCAGATAGTCGTCAACTTTTATTAATGAACTGCCGCTTGGCCCCGGCGAGTCCATTTCTACACGGCGCAGCACGGCCTGAATTCTGCCAGACAGCTCGCGCGGGCTAAAAGGCTTGGTAATGTAGTCGTCGGCGCCCAGCGAAAGGCCCTTGACAATATCATCCTCGTCGTCGCGCACGGTGAGCATGATAACGGGCACAACAGAGGTTTCGCGAATAATACTAAGGGCTTCAAAGCCGTCCATTTCCGGCATCATTACATCCAGCAGCACCAGGTCGGGCAAATCCTCACGCACTTTGTCGATGGCTTGTAGCCCGTTGCTGGCCTCAATCACCCGGTAGCCCTCTAGCTCAAGGTTCATTTGAATGAAACGGCGCATCCGGGCTTCGTCGTCAACAATAAGAATGAGTTTTGCATCTTCTTTTTTAGCCATTGTTAGTTTTCCTTGTGAAGGCGCATCCAAAGGGTTTTAACATATGGGTGTCATATATTTATTGGAACTACTCAGCCGCCGGTTCGCCCAGCGTTAAAACGCCGGGCTGAAACAGGTGAAAGGACGCTCAAGCGCCCTGAATTCGCTTAAAATTGGGCTTTTGAGTCGGTTTTAACCGACTTTCACCTGTCTTAGCCTGGGATTTGAATCCCAGGCGACGCCGGCTGAGTAGTTACTATTTATTATTCTAAAGGACGGATGGGATGTCAATTTTTGATTAATTGGTTACTATCCTACAACCCGGTTACGGTTAGAGCAAATTTCTCTCAGGCTGAAAGCGTGATAAAATTGAAGCGCCATTGGAATGTCACAAAAAGCCGGGGTAAGTAATACTGGCGCAGGTTAATCAGGGAGGGCAGAAAATGAATCGAGTAACCGGTTCTATCCTTGAGCAGGCCGAAGCAGAAATCAGGGAGTTAAACCGCAAATTGCTAACATTGCAATATGCCGGAGCAACCGTTGCCTCTACCTTAAACCTGCAACACATTTTAAATACAATTACCAGAGAAATGCTTAATCTGTTGGAGGCTGATGGCTGTATTATTTACGAGCGAAACCCGGCGAGTGGCGCTTTTACTGAAGTTATTCGATACGGCCTTACCCAAAGCTGGCGAACAGAAAAAAAGCAGCCCCCGGTACTTGAGGCGAGTCAATCCTCTTTGGTGGCGCGGGTGTTATCCGAGCGGTCTGCGGACCAGATAATGGTTGATCAATCAGATGGAGACCCCCACACCCTGGCTTGCATGAAGGCAGCCGGAGTTAAAACGTTGTTGGTAATGCCTCTGGAATTTCAGGACCGGATTGTGGGAGTGCTTGAAGTACTAAATAGCCAGCGCCCCCAACTTTTCTTGCCCAAAGATATAGCCCTGGCGCAACTGTTGGCCAATCATGGGGCCAGCGCCGTCACAAATGTGCGCCTGTTTCAGCAGTTGCAACAAGAACTGGCTGAACGCAAACGGGCAGAAGAGGCTTTAAGAGAGGTAGCCGATGCCCTGGCTACCAGCGAAGCCAGGCTCTGGACCGAAATGCGGAGCATGCTGGCAACCACTCGCGCGCTGGTTAGCGAAATTAACATTAATAAACTCCTGGAATTTATTATGAGTCAGGCTCAAGAGTTAACGGGCGCTCCCGAAACAACCGTATTATTGCTAACCGAAGATGGCAAATGGCTAGAAAAAGCCAATCCCACCGAATCTACGCTGGGGTTGGTCAGAGGGGCCAGGCTGGCCGTTGAAGGTTCTCTGGCGGGCTTGTCTCTGATAACTCATCAAGTTCAAACAAACTCCAAGAACATAGCCCCCCGCCTCGTTGAGCCAATGAAAAAATTTTTACAGCCTGCCACGGTTTACTCACTGTTGTGCGCGCCGCTTGTTTTTCAAAATAAAAAGCTAGGCGTATTGCTGGCCTGGAACACCCAAGAAAAAGAATTTACCGTTAATGATGAGCTTTTAATGGAACTGCTGGCCGACCAGGCCGCATTGGCGCTGCACAATGCCGACATACATAATCAAAGTCGCTTGCTGGCAATTGAGCAAGAACGTCATCGCCTGGCCCGAGACTTGCACGACTCGGTAACGCAATCGCTTTACAGTATTGGGTTGGCGGCTCAAACCCTTTCAAGATTATTAGGGTCAAACATAGAATCCAAAATTAAAGAGCCAATAGAACTTATTCATACCTATGCCCAAACAGCCCTGGCTGAAATGCGCGAGCAATTATACCATCTTCATCCAACGGGTCTGGACCAGGAAGATTTGGCCGAAGTATTGCGCCAGCATTGCCAGACACTTAGCAAATTGTATGCGCCTGAAATTGAATTTGAATGCAATCTTGAGGAATTGCTGCCGGCCACCCAACGCGATGTTCTATATTTTATTACCAGAGAAGCTCTGTGGAATGTAGTAAAACACGCTCAGGCATCGCGCGTAATTGTAAAATTGACCCGCCAACATCAATCCATAAATCTAACCATCAAAGATAATGGCGTCGGGTTCGACCCAACGCTCAGTTCGCGTATTGACACTATGGGCCTTAGAAATATGCACGAACGGGCTAAATTATCTGGGGGAAAGCTTCAAATACAAGCGAAACCTGGGTACGGAACGCACCTAACTGCGCAAATCCCCTTAATTCAGCAGGATACCGAAGCTGCGGTAAAAAATTAAGGCGAGTGAGATGTCGGGCTATGATGAATTTGCAAATAGACACAAACTTAGGGGATTAGAAAATGAGCCAGATTCACGTATTAATTGTTGACGACCATACCGTGGTCCGTAAGGGAATTCAGATGATTGTTAACACCGAACCCGGTATTAAAATAGTAGGCGAGGCCAAAAATGGGCGCCAGGCAATTGATCAGGTAGAGCAGCTCCGGCCCGACGTTGTTCTGATGGATTTGGTAATGCCCGAAATGGATGGTATTGAAGCCACCACCCAAATAAAACGCCGTTATCCGCACATCAAAGTAATTGTGCTAACAACTTTTGACGACCAGAAAAGAATTCAGTTAGCCATTGAGGTTGGAGCCGATGGTTATTTATTGAAAGATGCCGATGGCGAATTACTACTACAGGCAATTCTATCCGCCCAAAAAGAAGAGATGCCGCTTCATCCACGTATTGCCCGGTTTCTGGTTAAAGGCGAAACAGTAAACAACCTCCCAGAAGGCGCCGAGCGTTTAACCAAACGTGAAAAAGAAGTGCTTCAACTTGTAGCCAGGGGTTTGAGCAACAAAGAAATTGCCCAAATTCTCTCGCTGTCTGAAGGTACGGTTAAAGCGCATGTCAGCCGTATTTTGGGTAAACTAAATGTTTCAAGCCGAACTGAAGCCGCAGTTCTTGCCGCTCAAATGGGATTAACCTCGGGGAAGCAAATTAACCGGTAGGCTATTTAGCTTAAGTTATTTGTAGTAAAAGCTAATGATAGTATTAGCCATCAGTATTAATTAAAATATATCTATTGGGAGTAGGCAACCGATTAGAAACTGGTTATACTTAAAATATCCTTCAGTAGTTTATTGAGCATTTCTGATTGTTAATGAAACAGAAATACGCTGATAATTGTCTCCAGATAAGTTTTACAACCTCACGGATGGTATTATGAAAGCTCATATCAAAGAGGATATAAGGCATAACGAACTTCTCACGGTTAAAGAGGTGGCAACTTATTTGCGCGTCAGCCGCGTTACTGTCTGGCGTTGGTGCCAAAATGGACTCATCCCGGCGTCTCGCGTGGGCCGTAACTGGCGCATTCGCCGAGACGATTTACTGCATGTGCTCAATTCCTCTCAACCTACCCCAGGTTCCGCGACTACATCACCGCAATTCGGCCATAGCAGTAACTATTAATTGTATCATAATGGCTCTCAGCCATAATTAAACGCCAACCAAACCCCTGCAAAAGTAAATTCTATATGTAGTTGTCCTGTCGAGGATTGACAAAATGCGACGACAGTTACTTGGCGACGTAGCGCCCTATTTATTACGCCGTGCGCCGTCTCAGTATTACACCCGCACAATCCGGGTATTGTATATTGAAGATGAAAAAGCGGTGCAAATTTCTGTCTCTAAAATGTTGCAAATTTTGGGTTATAAAGTAGCCTGTGCGGATAATGGGCAACAAGGTTTTGAAAAAGCAAAAAGTTGGCGGCCCCATATAATTCTAATGGACATGCGAATGCCGGTGATGGATGGGCTGGAAACCACGCGCCGTTTGCGCCAAGAAGCTCAAACAGCCCATATCCCCATTTTTATTCTGTCCGCTTACACCGACATCAAAACTAAAACATCATGCCAGCAGGCTGGCGCTAACGGCCTTTTAGCCAAGCCGGTTAGCATCGAAAAGATTAATACGGTTATTGAGCAAACCATTATTGGCAAATAAATTGTGCCCAGTTAACCAGGGGACGGGATAAGGCCCGTCCCTTTTGTATTTACGGCCAATGACATTGCAGCTATGGCCACAATTGTTTGGTTGACTATTTACTAAATCGAAGGAGGGTCATTCTTCGTAACGCCCTTCGTAACGAAATCAGGACGGTTGTGAGTTAAATTGCTCCTTGTGATTAACATTAAATTAAATTGAAACATACTTAAGGAGCAAAAAATGAAGCAGAAATTACATTCTATTACCATTACCGTTCTGGTGTTACTAACCGTGCTGCTGGGCGCTTGTAACACAGCCTCGGCCGGAACCCAAACCGCCCCGGCCGCGCAAAACTCTCAGGCCAACGTGTCCCAAACCACCCCCCAATATCCTGAAATTGTTATTACCGCCAGCGACTATACGTTTGCTGCTCCGGCTCAGGTTGAAGCCGGCCTGGTTTCGGTTACGCTGAAAAACGATGGACAAGAGCCGCACCACGTACAACTGGCCCGCCTTAATGACGGCGTCGATATTGCCCAATTTCAGGAGGCCATGCAAGCCGGCCCCGAAGCTTTTGGCCTGGTTACATGGGCCGGTGGTCCGGCAGTGGTTGACCCCGGCGCCAGCCAAACCGTTACTGTTGAGTTGACCCCCGGAACCTATCTGCTGCTCTGTTTTGTGCCCAACCACGAAGGGGCGCCTCACATAGCGCTGGGCCAGATGTCTTCGATGGAAGTTGTTGAACCGGCAGAACCTCAAACCGGCGTAACGCAGCCTCAGGCTGATGGTATTGTTAAAATGCTGGATTTCTCATATGTGCTGCCCACCGACATCAAAGCCGGGCCGCAAGTGTGGGAGATTGTTAACGAAGGTGAGCAACCCCATGAAATCAACCTGATTAAGCTGGCCGATGGTAAAACAATGGCCGATGTGCAAGCCTTTATGCACAACCCGCACGGCGCGCCGCCCTTTACCAATGCCGGCGGCTTGCAGGGCATTGACCCCGGCGAGTCGGGCTGGCTGCACCTGAACCTGACCCCCGGCGAGTACGTGGCGCTGTGTCACATCCCCGACCCGACCTCCGGCAAAGCCCACGAGGAATTGGGAATGGTCATCCCCTTCACCGTTAAGTAATTATGCGTAAAAAAGACCTTTGGGGTTTGAAAAGCCTCAAAGGTCTTTTTTTGTTCATCGGCCTGGTTTCAATGGGTGGTTCGGCTGGCTTCCCAACCAAGAATGGCCTTTTTGCGGGGAGCGCCCCAGCGATACTGGTTGATAATGCCCATTTTCTTGATGACTCGATGGCACGGGATAATATAGCCGATTGGATTTTTACTGATGGCATTTCCAACCGCCTGCGAGGCTCCCGGCTGGCCAATATAGCGGGCCACATCATTATAACTAACCATTGCCCCTTCGGGTATTTTCAGCAGGGCTTCCCACACTTTTATTTGAAAATTGGTTCCTTTCAACAACAGGTGAATCGGCGCCCCGTTTTTTTGCTTTGACGGGCTAAAAATTTGCTCAATTAACGGCCGGGTTTGAGCGCTGTCCTCGTAAAATTCAGAATTTGGCCAGGCTTGCTTCAACTCTTCCAAAGCATGGGCCTGCCCCTCTGCTTCGGTAAAAGTGAGGCCGCAGATGCCGCGTTCGGTGGTAGCCAACAGGCACAAGCCAAAGGGCGTTTGATGAAAACCATAGGTAATTTTTAGCCCGTCCCCCCTGGCCTTGTATTCGCCGGGGGTAATCGCCTCAAACGTCACAAATAAATCGTGCAGCCGGCCCGGGCCAGATAGCCCGGCCTCGAGGCTGGTATCGAGCACAGATTTTGACTCGTTTAGCTTTTGTTTGGCGTATTCAATGGTCAAAAACTGAACAAATTGTTTGGGCGTAATGCCGGCCCAGCGTTTAAAGAGCCGCTGAAAATGATAAGGGCTAAGATGAAGCATTTGCGCCACTTGCGCCAGGTCGGGCTGCTCTCTAAAGTTCTCTTCAAGAAAACGGATGGCCGTTTCTATCCGCATATAATCTTGTTGTAATTGGGCAAAATTAGTTGCGTTCATATCTGCGCCTGCTATCCTTTGGGTGTAGTTTTAAGCAAACTATACCCCATTACCGGCCCCAAAACCACCCGATTCTTGCGATTATTTTAATACCCAATTCTCGCCGCCATTGGTGGTTTGATACAGGCCGGAACCGGTGGCGGCAAAGGCAATATCCGGGTTGGCGGGATGAACCGCCATCGACTTGACGTAATATGGAAAGCCCGTACCCTGGTAAATACTCAATCCGTTGTTAATGCTAACCCACGTTTCGCCGCCATCGGTGCTTTTGAAGATGCCCTTGGCGTCGGGGTTGCTCTCGTAGCCGGTGCCGGCGTAAACAATGCTGGGGTTGCCGGGCGCGTACACAATAACCGAGTAGGCCGAGTCCGCCCCGCCGTACAGCAGCCCCGTACTCACCGAGCGAAACTCGCTGCCGTTTTCGGTTTTGATAATGCCGGCCTGGCCCGCGTTAATGCCGGCCAGCAGCGTGCCGGCCTGCCGGGGGTGCAGGGCCAAACTGAATACGCCCTTGCCCGTGTTGAACCCTAATGGCACAAAACTCTGGCCGGAATCTTGAGATTTGTAAAGCGCTGCCGCAATTCCGCCCACGTAAATAGTACCGGCGTTAAACGGATCAATAGCAATGGCGTAAATGCGGGCCATGCCCAGCCCGGCCCCATAATTGGCCGATGTCCAGCTTTCGCCGCCATTGGCCGAGACCACCAGCGTTTCGCCAATGCCGGCGTACAGCACATTGGGGTTGGCCGGGTGAATGGCTACTACATCAACCACCCGGTTGCCCACCAGCCCCTCGGTTTTGGGGTCCCAGGTGTTGCCGCCATCGGTTGATTTGAGCACGGCGTTCCAGGTGGGGGCGTACATCCGCAGCGGATTGGCTGGGTCAATCACAAAAGCTGTAATAGACGAGCCATCCAAATCTATTTTGGCCCAGGGACCAGCGCCGCCATTGCTGCTTTTGTAAATGCCATCTTTTTTAACCAGGGCGTACACTTCCAGCGGATTTTTGGGATTGATGTCCACGTCAATCACTTCTTGCACGCCAAACCGGTCAACGGAGAGGTTGGACTTTAAAGGAACCAGGGTTGGCCCGGCCGGGGTAGGGGTGAGCCTGACAATGACCGGCGTGGCCGTGGGCGTTACCGTTGGCCGGGGCGTTACTGTGGTAGTTATAATTGTTGCCGACGCGCCCGGCGGGGTTGCCGTTGCCGTTGAGACGGCTGTCGGGTTAGCCGGGGTGGTGGCGATTTCTCTGGCAAGGTTGGTGGCTGCGGTCTGGCCGGCCTGCTCGGTTGCGCCGGTGTTGGCCTGGGCCGTTAATTGGGCAATGGCCGCGCCCGTAGCCGCCGATGCGGCCTGCGCTATTTGTTGAGCCTGAACGGTGGCCGTTTGATTAGGTTCAACCACAACCAGCCGGCGCGAATTTAACCACAAATACCCCCCAACGCCTGCTGCTACCAGCGCCGCAAGCAGCAAGGCCAGCATCGGCCAAAGCGCCCGCCTGGGTTTTGGCGCAGCCGGAGCAGCAATGGCAGGTTGAACCGGCTGCGGGCTGATGGGTGCGGGCGCCGGAGTTGGCGAGGCTTTGGGCGTGGCCGCTGCCAACCGGGCCGGCCGGGTGGAGGTCAAATAAAAGCGGGCCGGGCCAATAATCAATACATCGCCCTGGTTAAAGGGATACCATTCGGCCCGCAACCGCTGGCCATTCAAAAACGTGCCCTGGGCGCTGCCTTCGTCCATCACAAAACAGCGCTGCCCCTCTAGGCGCACGCTGGCGTGTGGATGAGACACATCGGGCGAGTCGATAGTAATATCCGCCTCGGGGTGGCTGCCCATGAGCAATGGCCTGGGGCCAAGCGGATAGCCGGCCCCGGTCGAGTCAACCAGCCAGTAATTGGCGCTGGCATCCGGGGGGGGCGGTTCGGCGGGCGGCAACGCGGGGGCGGGTTGACTTTTTGGCCCGGCGAGAGGCGCTGCCACCGGCGTTATGGATTGCCGGTTTTGGGCGGCGGGCAGCGAGTCGAAAATGGTTTGCAGCGTTTCTTGCCACATGGCCGCCGAGGCCGGACGCTCCTCTGGCTTAAGCTGCATGGCGTGTAAAACGGCCTCTGAAGTTGCCACGCTAACTTTGGGGTTAAGCAGGTGCGGCGGCTTTATGGGGGTGTTTTCGGTTAGCCGGCTGACGCTGTTGGGCGGCCTTTGGGCTGTTAAAACCACATAAAGTGTCGCCCCCAGCGAGTAAATATCCGAGGCGGTGGAAACGCCCATACCGCTGTACTGCTCTGGTGATGAAAATTGGGAAATGATGCCCTGCGGCCCGGCCTGGGCAAAGGTCTCGGCGCCGGAAATTTGTTTGATAATGCCAAAATCTACCAGCATAGCCCGGTTTTGGGGCGTAATTTTGATGTTGCGCGGCTTGATATCGCGGTGAAGAATTGGCGGCGTTTGCCGGTGCAAATAAGTAACGGCCTGGCATATCTGAATTATATAGTCAAGCGCCTGCCATTCTGGCAGCGGCTCGCTCCGTTTTTGGATAATTTCCCATAAGTTTTCCCCCTCGATAAAATTCATTACCAGATATTGCTGGCCCTCAAAGCTAAAATAGTGAGACACGCGGGGTAAACCGGGGTGGTTGAGCCGGCTCAAAATCAGGGCTTCTTTTCTAAATTGGGCAATTTGCTGGGGCAACTGCAAAAAATTTTCTTTCAGGGCCACGGGCATATTGAGGCTAATATCAAAGGCGCGATACACCGCGCCATGACTGCCATAGGCCAGAACCCCATCAATACGATATCGATTTTCCAGAATGGTGTCTTCGGGGAGTGTCATGCATTTAATCCACACAACCTAAAATAGTGGGGCTATTATAGCACGAAGAAAAGCTATTTGAACAACCGGCGCAAAATTTGTGATGACAATAAATTACCCAAACAGCTTATTTCGTGCTAAACTGACGCATTACCCATACGGGCTTTGCCAGTAAACGTCCTTAAATAATCTCTGTTGAAACAATGACACAAAGTAAAGTTTTGCGCATCATCATTGCCGACGACGAAGCCGTCATCAGAATGGGCTTAAAGCAAATGGTTGCGGCTCTGGGGCATCGGGTGGTTGCTACGGCGGCTAACGGCGATGAGGCGCTGGAAACAACCCAACGCCTTAAGCCCGACTTGCTGCTGCTGGACATTAAAATGCCTGGCCAGGATGGCCTGACGGTGGCCGAAACCCTGGCCGCCCAAATGCCCCTGCCCATTATCATGCTCACCGCTTTTAGCGAGCGGTCGCTGATTGAACGGGCGGCTAACGCGGCGGTGATGGGCTATCTGGTAAAACCCATTCACGAGAGCAAACTTGGCCCAACCATTGAACTGGCCGTAACGCGCTTTGAAGCAATGCAAGAAACCGCTCAGGAAGCGTACAAATTGCGCGACCAGCTAGAGTCGCGCGAGTTGGTTGATGCGGCCAAGCAGATTCTCATTGCCGGCGGGTTATCAGAAGCCGAAGCGTACCGGCGGTTGCAAATGACAGCCCGCGAACGGCGCTGCTCGATGCGGCAAGTGGCCGAGGCCATTATTGCCGTAGGGCAAAACTTCTCTTAACAAAAGCTGATATGGCAGACAAATCATGGCCCGACTCACCCGGCACGGACTGTTGAAGATTGTCAAATATGCGCGCAAAAAAGGTGAAAGACCTCAACTGCCGTTGCTTGACATGCGCAACGCCAATCTGAGCGCTACCAATTTGAGTCTGGCCGACATGCAATCGGCCAACCTGCGCTACGCCAACTTGAGCCGCGCCTTTTTGAGCCTGGTTAATCTAAACAAAGCCAATCTGTATGCCGCCAATTTAAGCGCCGCCAATTTAAGCGCCGCCAATTTAAGTAATGCCGTTTTGAGCCTGTGCAACCTGAGTGAAGCCGATTTGAGCGAAAGCCTGCTTGATGAGTCAAACTTGCTCCAGGCCAACCTGAGTCAGGCCAATCTGGTGGAGTCCTCGCTGGTAAAGGCCAATTTGAGCACAACCAATCTGAGTGGAGCCAACCTGAGTCTGGCTAACTTGAGCGAGGCTGATTTAAGCCTGGCTAACCTGAGCCAGGCTAACTTGAGTACGGCCAATTTAACCGAAACCAACCTGTGCGGGGCAAATTTAGAGGGCGCTAATCTGACTAAAGCCTATTTGAACTGGGCCAGATACGATAATGCCACCACCTGGCCCCAAAACTTTGACCCGGCGCGGGCCGGCGCAATTTACCAGGATGGCGCAACGGAGTAACTACCCGTACGGGTAGTTTTTATTTTTGGCTCTTGACACGTCCCTAAAAGTTTGTTATAATCGGCGGCGTTACAATTAAATGTACTATTTTGAGCGGCCGCGAAGCCCTCAGCCACGAATCTTGTATCGTGCTGGGGGCTTTTTGTTTTTTAACCAAAAAATTTGACCCATCAGGGAGAGGAGCAAGAGCATGAAACTCGTAACATTGAGACGGGCTGTACCCCTTGCTTTAGTAGGCGGTTTGCTGGCGGTAAAATTTGCCTACGCTCAAGAAGAAGAGCCGGCGACGGCTGAACTGGCTTATTACGCCATAGACAATGTGGTCTTATTTATTGCAGCGGTGCTGGTGTTGTTTATGCAGGCTGGTTTTGCAATGGTAGAAGCCGGCCTTAACTCGGCCAAGAACACGGTAAATATTTTGTTTAAAAACTTTATGGATATGTGCGTAGGCGTAATGCTGTACTTTGCTTTTGGTTACGGCTTAATGTATGGCGCGCCGTTGTTAGGCGGTTATTTGGGTTGGGGTGGTTTTGGAATTAGCATGGACGCTCCCGCTCCCGGCCCCGGCGTGTTGAATCCCCAGGCTGACTGGTTGTTTCAGGTAGCTTTTGCGGCAACCGCTGCCACCATTGTTTCTGGCGCGGTGGCGGGCCGAATGCAATTTAGAGCATACCTTATCTACAGCGCCATTATTACCGGGTTCATTTACCCTATTAGCGGTTATTGGAAATGGGGCGGCGGCTGGCTTGATGTACTTGGCTTTCATGATTTTGCCGGCTCACTCATTGTTCATGCTGTGGGGGGATTTGCCGGGCTGGCCGGGGCCATTGCGCTTGGCCCCAGAATTGGCCGCTTTAATAAAGATGGCAGCAGCAACCCCATGCCGGGTCATAGCCTGTCGCTGGCGGCGTTGGGTGTTTTTATTCTGTGGATTGGTTGGTACGGCTTTAACCCCGGCAGCCAGTTAGCCTTTGCCGGCTCGGCCAATACCAACGCCACCATGTTGATTGCGGTTAACACCACCCTGGCCGCCGCTGCCGGCGCATTTTTGGCAATGATTGTTTCATGGTTTTTATTCAAAAAGCCAGACCTGGCTTTAACCTTAAATGGCGCTTTAGCCGGACTTGTAGGTATTACCGCTAACTGCGATACAGTTACCAATAACTCGGCCCTTATTATTGGCGCTGTGGCGGGCGTGCTGGTTGTGTTGGGCACCATTCTGCTAGAAAAGTTGAAAATTGATGATGCTGTTGGGGCCTGGCCTGTGCATGGTCTGTGCGGCATTTGGGGCGGAATTGCCACCGGTATTTTTGGAATTGACAAAGCCCTTGGGCCACAAATTGTAGGCACTCTGGCTATTACGGCCTGGGCTTTTATTACCATGCTGGGCCTGTTTTATGCGCTCAAGGCAATGGGTATTTTGCGCGTATCAATTGAAGAAGAAGTTGAAGGGCTTGACCTGACCGAACACGGCGCGGTCAACTACCCGGAATTTGGTTCCAGCATCATCAACACCCGCGCTACCTCCGACAGCAGCGTACTGCCGGCCAGCTAAACCAAGGAATGTTGTTTGGGGTTGAGGCGCTCGTTGGTAAACGCATCTCAACCCCAAACCTTCATACAACGGGAGAGAGTTTATGCGCGTCACCATTGAGCAAAACAGCGGAAATAACAGTCAAGCCGTGCCCTACTTTGCCAACCTGGATATTGCCACCATCACCGTAGATTTTAATACCCGCTTTCAGGTGCCAATTACCCGGCCAACCCATGGCAAAACCAACTTTTCTGCCGAGGTATGCGGTTTTCAGGCCGAAGGGGACAGCCCCGAAGCCGTGGTTGCTCTGATAGAACGGCTCGTGCCCCGGCTGGTCAACATGGCCCGCTTACCCACTTATGTTTTTGTGGCCCGCCGGTCTCATAAAATGTATCCGGTTTACACCTATGGTAACGAGGTGTTTGCCACTACGCCGGGCGGTCCGTTGTTTAAGCACGTTGAGCTGGCCAAAGTGCGCGAGTATTTAAGCGACTATATGCACCAGATTAGAGCTTTGGGCGCGCCCGGCAAGAGCGAAAAGTTGCACGCGCGAGGCGTCCACCGACGCACGCTGGGGCTGGTTCGCCCCATTTTTTACCTGAAAAAACGGCCAGAAATGAAGGGCGACAATGAGTTTTGGGCGCCGGTTTTCCCCTCAAAAGATAGCAGCGCCATTTATACCTACGCCGCCAACGGCCGGCGCGAGGTAGATATTGACAACGGCCACGAAGTGTTGCGCCTGCGGGCGCAGGTGGCCCAGGCCCTCATGGCCGATAAGCGGCTGCGCGAAGACCTGGATTTACGGGTCGACCGCTTGCTGCCCCAATATTGGGCGCAGGTAAAACCGCATCTGGAATCGTTATCCGGCAAGCTGGCTTTTAATGGCGCATCTTTTGACCTTTACCGCGACGGCAAATATTTAGTGGCGGTGGAATACCGCACCACCGAAGAGCGATACAGCCTGTACATTGGCCAGAGCGTAGAGGAGTTACGCAGCCGCGCCGCCAATGATTTAATCCGGCGCGGTTTGGTTGATGACCCCTCGGCGGTAAAAGTTGTGGGGTAACGCTTGTTTGTTGGTAAATAAATAAACCAGCACAGGGACAGCGCCGCCCAGGCACAAGACCTGCGCCGGCCTGTCCCTTTGCCCAGGTTAAATATTGTTAAAAAAATTTAACCAAAATCTGGATGTCAACGGGCTAAAACTAACCCGGGTTGATAGATAAAACATAACATTAACATAAGGAGTAAAAACAAAATGGCTAACTCAGTAAAAGAAATCTTTAATATTATCAAAACGCAAGATATCAAAATGGTCGACCTGCGCTTTACCGACCCTTTTGGGCTGTGGCAGCACTTTAGCGTGTCCAGCAAAGCGATAGATGAGGATATGTTTGAAGAGGGTTTTGGGTTTGATGGCTCCTCCATTCGCGGCTTTCAGGCCATCAATGAATCTGATATGATTTTGATTCCCGATGTCACCACCGCTTTTGTTGACCCAATTTTTGATGTGTCTACCCTGGTCATCATTTGCGATATTTACGACCCCATCACCCGCCAGCCCTATTCCCGCGACCCGCGCTATGTGGCCAAAAAAGCCGAAGCCTACCTGAAAAAGACCGGCATTGCCGATACCGCCTTCTTTGGCCCCGAAGCCGAGTTCTTCCTTTTCAATGATGTGCGTTACGGCGGCGGCGCAAACTCTCAATTTTACTTTGTGGATAGCAACGAAGGCTGGTGGAACAGCGGCAAAGAGTTGTCGAGCCAGGCCCCTAACCTGGGCGGCCAGATTCCGGCCAAACGCGGTTACTTCCCCGTACCCCCCGCCGACCAGTTGCAAGATGTGCGCAGCCGCATGGTGCTGGCTATGGAGGCTGTTGGTATTAACGTGGAAGTGCATCACCACGAGGTTGGCACCGCCGGCCAGAGCGAAATCGACCTGCGCTTCGACACCCTGACCCGCATGGCCGACAGCCTGATTATTTACAAATACATCGTTAAAAACGTGGCCCGCAAGCACGGTATGAGCGCCACCTTTATGCCCAAACCCCTGTTTGAAGATAACGGCAGCGGCATGCACACTCACCAAAGCCTGTGGAAAAATGGCGAAACCATTATGTTTGATGAAGCCGGCTATGCCGGTCTGTCCGATGCGGCCCGCTATTACATTGGCGGTTTGTTAAAACACGCTCCGGCGCTGCTGGCCTTTGCCGCTCCCACTACCAACTCTTACAAGCGGCTGGTGCCCGGCTACGAGGCCCCCATCAACCTGGTTTATTCGCAGCGCAACCGCTCGGCCATTTGCCGCATCCCCATGTATATCAACAGCCCCAAAGCCAAGCGTATCGAGTTCCGCGCCCCCGACCCAAGCTGCAACCCCTACCTCTGCTTTGCGGCGCTGCTTATGGCCGGCCTGGATGGCATTCAAAACCAGATTGACCCCGGCGCGCCCATCGACAAAGATTTGTACGACCTGCCGCCCGATGAAGCCGCCCAAATCACCAACACCCCCGGCAACCTGTCCGACGTGCTGGACGCCCTGGAATCCGACCACGACTTTTTGCTGCAAGGCGACGTGTTTACCGAAGACCTGCTGGAAGCCTACATTAATTACAAACGCCAGTACGAAGTTGACCCGGTTCGGCTGCGGCCGCACCCCCACGAGTTCAGCCTCTACTTTGATATTTAATTACTACCCAGGGGGCGCTCTGACACGCCGCTGAAATTTGCGCTAAACGGAACGCGCAATACGCTGCTATATTTCGTATTGCGTGTTCCGTTGCCATTTAAGGCGCTATTTTCTAAAATTGTTAGCGGTTGTAACTGCTCAACGTTCGCTCAAATACCTCTAAAATTTCGTCGGCAATATTCACCCAACTGTAACGCGCCACCCAGGCCTGGGCTTGCTCGCTCAACTGGTCGCGCAGGGCCGGATATTTGAGCAACAGAATAATTTTGTCGGCCAGCGCCCTGGGGTCTCGGCCCGGCACCAGATAACCGTTAAAACCATCCTCAATGTTAAACGGCAGCCCCCCCACATCCGAAGCAATTACCGGCGCGCCGCAGGCCATTGCCTCCAGCGCCACCATGCCAAACGATTCGTAATGAGAGGGCATCACCACCATTTCGGCGGCGGAGTAGTAGTAAACCAGCGTGTCCTGGTCTTTGGCTCCTAAAAACGTAACCAAATCCTCGATGTCCAGTTTTTTTCTGAGATTATTGAGCCGTTCAAGCTCTCGTTTTTCAACCTCCGAGTCTGGTTGGGGGTCGCCGCCGATTAGAGACACGCAAATATTCTGAGCCAGCTTTGGCTCCTTTTGACGCACAAGGCCCAGCGCCTCAATTAAAATGTCAACCCCTTTTAAAGGCTGCATGCGGCCCACAAACAGAATCGTCTGGTGGTGAGGGGAGATGCCGATTTTTTTTCTGGCTTCGGGCCGGCCTAAAGGTTTAAAGCGATTTAAATCGACGCCCGGCGGCACAACATCAATTTTTTGGGGGTTGGCGCCGTAGTGCCAGGTCATGTGGTTTTTTTCAATGGGGGTGGCGGCCACCAGCCGGTCGGCAAAGCGCATAATTTCGCCCTCGCAGTTGAGGCGCTGCTCCGGCTCTTGCTGCGAGGCATCTTGCGCCACCCGATTTTTCATTTCGGCCAGGGTGTGGAACATTTGCACCATCGGAATATCCCAGCTTTGCCGCAGCGAGTTGGCCGCCAGGCCAGATAGCCAGTAATGGCTGTAAATAATATCGTAGCTGTGGTTGTAAGCCTTGACATTGGCTACAAACTCTGGCAGGTGGTTATAAATTTTATTTTTATTGTAGGGTTGTTCTGGCCCGGCTTTAATGTTGATAACCCGGCCATGCTCGCCCAGTTCGGCCAGGCGAGGCGCGTCCGGGTTTTGAGAGCGGGTGTAAACATCAACGGCAATGCCCCGGCGAGAAAACTCCTGGCCCAAATCTCGCACGTAGACGTTCATGCCGCCGGTTTCTTTGCCTCCCAGCGTAGCCAGGGGGCTGGTATGCACGCTCAACATTGCAACGCGTTTAATCATTATGTTCCTCTGAAGAGTTAGACAGCCCCTGGTTCCTTCGGCAGCAACGGGGGATGAAAATGGGGGGTACTATCCCCCAAGCCCCCGCCTTTCAATTTCATTTTCAAGGAGATGGGGCAAATGGAGATAAGGCGATAACTCTTTTTATCGGAAAATCTCCAGGTCATACACCGGTTCGGCCTCGGCCCCAAAGCGAAATTTGTAAACTTCATCGCCGCGCAAAAAATCGTACCGGGCGCGGCCCAACTCGATGGCGTGTTGGATGGTGTATGAGGTTAGCACATTACCGGGGCTAAGGTGAGCAAACTGCTCGGGGTCGTAGCCGGAATTGTACAGCAGAAATTCATTGTCATAATCAAAACAGAGCATGGCGGCGGCCTGATTGCCGTCAACCTCGATAAAGTAGAGTTTGAGCCAGCCAACCTGGGCCAGTTGGGTAGAAAGCTCTTTGAAAAATCCAATTAACCCGTCACTCCAAAAATCCTCTTTATCCTGGGCCGATTTTTGGTGCAGGTCGATAAAATTTTCCATCGCTTCGGTTAGCCCTGCGGGCGAATTGATGACGTGCCAGCGGGTTTGGGCCTCGGTTTCAATTTTACGCATTTTCCGCCTGATTTCGTGCCGCTGCTTTTTTTTGAGGCCGGCCAGGTAATCATCCCAACTGTGGGGCAGGGCGATGACCGGGCAAACATCTTGCTGGCTAACCTGTGTTCGCCAGCCCTGCTCTTTGGCCGTTTGGGCCAGCCGGGTATGGGTAATGGAATGGTGGGGCAGGCTGCACAGATAAATTTTATCCCAGGCCAGGCTGTTGTCGCTCAAACAGTTTAGCAAAGCCTGATGCACCGGTTCAACATAATCTCTATCGACCAGCAAATCCAGGTAATCAGATACATCAACGCAGCCCACAAACGAGAGTTCTTGCTGCCCAACGTGGTTGATTTTGCGATATAGCGGGGCCAGCCCAACTAATTGGCCCTCGTTATTGCGCATGGCAATAAGCAGCAAGTCGTTATTGCCCAAATATTTCCACCAGATACTCTGGTAAAGGTAGCGCATAAAAAAGGGGGGGCGGACTGAACGCTCAAGCAGGCTATCCCATTCTTGCGAGAGAGTTTCAAAACCGGTGGGGTCTGTGTAAATAGTTGTTTGCATGCTCACCTTGATGTTAGTAATTAGCGGGCCGCTGCTCAGGGCGTCGCCTCTTGCCAGTCAACCTGAAATAGCTGAAAGCCGTTCTGGCAATCTATTTGGGTTTCTACAAAAACCGGCAGCGAGACCGGCTCGTCGTTTTGATAAATTTGAATCCACAGCTTGCGCAGGGCGGGGGGGTCTTTAATTTCAATTGAATAGTTGCCTTCGGCATTGGTGGTGTCTAGCGCCAGCAGTTCCTGTTTGTTCTGCCACACTACTATTTGGACGCCCTGTAACCCGCTTCCATTACCTGCCGTCACCCTGCCTTTAAAGCCATAAGTGGCGCAACTGGAAAATCCTGTAATCGGTTCCTGAGCCGTAAACAGCAACGTTTGAGGGGCGGGAGGGCCGGGGGTGTGGGTGGGCAAAGGCGCGGTAGGCAGGGGAAAAGCCGGGCGAGGAGAGGGCGCAAGCGTGGCTGTGGCTCTTCTGGCAGCGGGAACCCTGAGCGTAAACAGGTAACAAATTATGGAACCCAAAACCAAAACCATACCAATACCTGCCAAACCAATAATCATTGGCAGGTATCTGTTTTTAGAAGAATGGGGAGCAGGTGCAGGCATCAATACATTAGCTAAAAAAGAGGGGCACGCCTGTAATGGCAATGCCCCACACAATAACAATTAACTGGGGAGCAGGGATTCGAACCCCGACCGGCAGGGCCAGAACCTGCTGTCCTACCATTAGACGACTCCCCAAAGTGTAGCGGTATTTTAGCATCATCACCGGAGTTCAGCAAATTGGGCGCGCGCCGGCAACATTTAGCCGGGTTCACTTGCCCAACCTTGTCACGCCGGTTAAAATAATGGCCATGGCTTTAACACAGGGATTCTCGCGCCGTTTGGCAATAGTTTTGCTCATCATCATTCTGTTGATTGCCGCCGGGTTGCGTTTTTACAACATTAATTGGGATAACGGCATTTTTGCCCATCCCGACGAGCGCTCAACCGTGGCGTTTTACGCCCCCACCATCCGCTGGCCCCAGGATATCTCAACGCTGCTCGACCCGCGCCAATCGCCCCTGAACCCTTTTTGGGATGTGACCCGCCAGGAGCGACGCTCTTACACCTACGGCCATTTTCCGCTGTACGCCCTGGCGCTAACGGCCAACTTTTTGGATGATCTGGCCCCGCTGTCAACTCAATTGCCGGTTGACCTGCCGCCGGAGATTATTCAGTTTTTGGCGACCAGCACAACCGGGCACGGCTTTGCCCGCATTGGCCGCTTCTTAATGGGGCTGGCCGACCTGTTTACCGTGTACCTGCTTTTTTTACTGGGCCGGCGGCTGTACGGTTTGTGGGGTGGGGTGCTGGCGGCGGCCTTTTCTGCCTTTACCGTATTGCAAATTCAACTGGCCCACTTCTTCGCGGTCGATCCTGTCTCGACGACCTTTACCCTGCTGGCCCTGTACGGCTCCATTTTGCTGTACGACCGCAAATCTGTGGGCGCGGCTATTGTGGCCGGCGTGGGTGTTGCCCTGGCCGTCGCCTCAAAATTTAGCGCGCTGCCGGTGGCCTTTTTGCCCATCGCCGCCGGATACCTGGCAATCCGGCATCAAAACAAAATTTCCGACCCGCAAATCCCAAATCGCAAATCCCAAATCCAAAATCATATAATCGGTCTGGTCATTCTCTCGCTGGCGGTTGCCTTTGCCCTTTTCGCTGTTACCTCGCCCTTTGTGCTGCTTGATTTTGGCAACTTCAGGCGGGCCGTGCTGGATGAGCAGGGCAACATGGTCAGCGGCCTGGCCGATTTTCCCTTTACCCGGCAATATCGCCACACCACCGCCTACTGGTATTTTATCGAGCAGCAGCTTCGCTGGGGGATGGGTTGGGCGCTGGGTCTGCTGGGGCTGGCCGGCGCTATCTGGGTGGCGCTCAAAACCATTCGCGGCCAGGCGCAGGTGGGCGAGCTATTGGCGCTGCTGTGGATTGTCCTTTATTTTGGGCCAACCGGGCTGTTTCTGGCTAAATTTATGCGTTACATGTCGCCGGTAGTGCCGCTACTCAGCCTGTTTGGGGCCGGGCTGGTTGCGGCCTTGTGGCAATTGGGCAATCGTAAAGATGCCGCTCCCTCACCTGCTTGGGCCACCGGCGAGGCCGCCAGCCGCGAAACCCCACTTGGCCCTATCCCAACTACAACTTCAACCTCACCCCCGCCCCTTCGCCCGCCTGCCCCTCTGCGGCGCAACTTGCCCAAACTTCTGGCGCTCTCCCTGGCTGCTTTCGCCTTGAGCGGCGCTATTTTCTGGTCGCTGGCCTTTGTCAACGGCGTCTACGGCACCGACCACACCTGGGTTACGTTTGCCCGCTGGGTTTACGCCAACGTGCCCCATGGCTCCTGCATTGCCTGGGAGCATTGGGACGACCGCATGCCCACCGATTTACCGGAGCCAAACGGCAACCCCGGCGCGCGCGGCTACTACCAGCCCCAACTGCCCATGTACGATGAGGACACCCAGCAAAAATACGAATATTTGCGCAACACCCTCATGAATTGCGATTATATTGCGCTGGCCAGCAACCGCCTGTGGCGCACCATCCCCGGCCTGCCGGAACGCTACCCGATGAGCGCGCGCTACTACCGGGCGCTCTTTTCCGGCGAGTTGGGGTTTGAGCCGGTCTACAGTGTTGAAACGCCGCCGCAGCTTGGCCCCTTTGTTATTGACGACCAGCCCGCCGATGAAAGTTTTACCGTTTACGACCACCCCAAACCCATTCTGTTCAAAAAGACGCGCCAGCTTTCGGCCCAGGAGTGGGACGATATTTTGGGCGGTACCTGGCAATCGGCCATCCCTGGTTATGTCGGTTCGCCCACGCTGTTGATGCGGCTGCGCGGCGCAACTAATCATACGCCTTCAGCGCCGCTGCCGGACGAAGCCGCCGGTAAATCATTACTGCTCGACTCGCCGGTGGAGCAGTTGCCGGCAATCAACGATTATCGCTGGAACGATGTCGCCAATAACTCGCCGCTGGCCGCCGGGCTGTTATGGTGGCTGGCGGTGATGCTGATTGGCGTTATCTCTTTTCCGGTCACGTTTTTGCTGTTTGGCAAGCTGCCCGACCGGGGCTATGGCCTGAGCAAAAGCCTGGGGTTACTGCTGGTTAGCTATTTTGTCTGGCTCAACGCCAGTTTAGTTGGGCAGGGCTGGCTGGGCAACACTCTGATTACGGCCATTTTAGCCCTGTTGCTGTTTGTGGCGGCCAGTACGGCCATTATTTGGACTCATTGGCGGGCGCTGTTTGATTTTTTGCGCCGGCAAGCCTGGCTCATTGTGGCTGTTGAACTGCTCTTCAGCCTGGTTTTTATCCTGTTTGTTTACCTGCGCCTGCTCAACCCGGATTTGTGGCACCCCTGGCTGGGCGGCGAAAAGATGCTGGAGATTGGTTTCCTCAATGCCGTTGTCAAAAGCGCCCAGATGCCCCCTTACGACCCGTTTTTTGCCGGGGGCGTCATCAACTATTACTACTACGGCCTGTTTCTGGTAGGCGTACTCATTAAACTGACCGGCATTCAGCCGGCCATCGCTTTTAACCTGGCTGTGCCGACGCTGGCGGCGCTCACCGCCATCAACGCCTTTAGCCTGGCCGCTAATCTGGCAATTCATTCACAATTCGATACAAAGCCCTCCCGTGGAAAAATTATTGTGTCGGGGTTACTGGCCGTGCTGTTTATTATATTTTTGGGCAACCTCGAAGGCGCAGCCCAGTTTATGCGCAACCTGGCCGATTTGAGTCTGGCCAGTTTTGATAGCGCCATCCCCGGTTTGGCCACGCTGGTGCTGGCCCTCGATGGGTTTGCGCAGGCGCTGACCGGTTCGCCCATTGCCGCCTACAACTATTGGGACCCCACCCGCGTCATCCCCGAAACCATCAACGAGTTCCCCTACTTCAGCTTTCTCTTTGCCGACCTGCACCCCCATATGATTGGCATCCCCTTTACCCTGCTTTTTCTGAGTCTGGCCTTCAACTGGCTGCTCCCTACAAGCGACGAAGGACAACGGACAACGAACAACGAACAACGCGCCATTCACAATTCACAATTCATAATTCAGTGGCTGTCCATCCCCTTTGTGCTGGGCGCCATCGCCGTCATCAACACCTGGGATTTGCCAACCTACCTGGGGGTGATGGTGGCCGCTGTGTTGCTCAAGCAGTATCGCCAGATTCTCGGCCCGCTGACTCTGCGCCGGGGCGTCATTCTGCTGGTCATTGGTGGGTTGTTTGCCCTGGCTTTGCTGGTTGCCACCTACCTGCTGTACCTGCCCTTTTTTGCTAACTACCAGCCGCCCGCCGAAACCGGTGTGGGCCTCGTCTACACCAAAACGCCGCTGGACCAGCATCTTAAAATTTGGGGCTTCTTTTTGTTCATTATCGTTTCGTGGCTGGGCGTGTCGCTGCTACATGTCAACAGCCGCAACAGCTTGTTGCGCAGCCTGAGCCTGTTTCTGCGCCGCTGGAGCGTGCTCCCCCATCTGTGGGAAATTTATAAAGCGGTGGTCAGGCGTCAAACCGACATGTATCAACTGGGGTTGTGGGCGTTGGGCCTGACGCTGGCGCTGGCGGCGATTCTGTTTTTGCTGGGGTATCGGGTGCCGGCCTACTTGCTGCCGCTAACGCTCATTGCCGCCCTGTTACTCTTTCGCAAAGAGATGCCCGCGGCCCCAGCCTACCTGGGATTGCTCACCTTTACCGGCCTGCTGGTGCTGCTGGGCGTTGAGTTTTTCTTTTTGCGCGACTTTCTGGGCGGCGGCCCCTACTTCCGCATGAACACCCTGTTTAAGTTTTTTATTCAGGTGTGGGTAATGTTTGGGCTGGTTACGGCGGTAACGCTGCCCCAAATTTGGGAGTGGGCCTACCACTGGCGTTTGCCGGCGCAATTTGTGTGGCGCGGCGCGGCCATGATGTTGCTGCTGGCCGGGCTGGTCTACCCCGTTTTGGGGACTCGCACCCGCGTGGATGACCGCTTTCCCGGCGATGAAAATCGCCCCGCCATTGGCACGCTCGATGGCCTGGCCTACATGACCGTGGGCGCGTTTGAGTGGCCCGCCGGCAACCCCATCGAACTAAATTACGATTACGAAGCCATCCGCTGGCTGCAACAAAACGTAACCGGCACGCCCGTCATCGCCGAGGCCAAAATAGGCTACTACCGCGAGGGCGGGATGCGCGTGGCCGCCTACACCGGGCTGCCCTCGGTGCTGGGCGGCCTGCATCAAAACGAGCAGCGGCCGGGGTCGCAAATTGCCAGCCGGGATTGGCTGGTCAACGAGTTTTGGAATACCCCCGACCCCGAACGCGCCCGCCAGCTTATGGCGGAACTGGATATTAGCTACGTTTACGTGGGCCAGCTAGAGCGCGCCATTTATGGCCCCCATGTTGGCGACAAGTTTGAGCAGCTTCGGCAGCGGGGCGCGTTGGAACTGGTGTATGAAAACGAAAAGACCAAAATTTACAAAGTGAAACGTGAGGCGCGATGAGTGATTTATTAACAGTTACCCCAAACCTCAAAGGTTTCAAAAACCTTTCAGGGCTTCACCGGTTCATCTGTGCGCTGCGCGTCTGTGGACTTTATTCAATTTTTGGCCCATAATTCAAAACTATCGCCAGGAGAGTCGCCATGCCGGATTTGCACCAAAAATATGCCCCTATTCTGCGCTTCAACAAAGATGAGCAATTTTTCCCCATGCGGGTTGACGACATGCTCACCTACAGCGGCCTGTATGCCAAGGACCAGGCTCAACCAATTGTGCCGCCGGGCCGGCTAACGATTGACCGGCTAACCCGGGCCGGCCGCTCGCCGGAGGTATTTGTGCGGACGGTCGAGTCTGGCCCGCTACTTGGCGCCGATGTGGTTTCGGAGTGGGGCGAAGGCGCGCTGGAGATGGTGCTGCGCTGGGCCGCCGAAACCACCACCGGCTGGACCGAGGAGATGGCCCGCCGGGCCTATAGCTGGTTTAGCCTCAAAACCAGCGCCGCCACCCAACTCTTTTGGTGGAATGGTCTGCTCAGTTCGTTTTTGAAAGAGGGGCTGCAAACCGCCTCACCCGATAAATTGCCCCGCCTGCTGCTGCCCGCCGAAACCCACGCCAGCGCCGCCGAGCGGTACACTTCGGCCAAACCGGGCTACACCTACTACCACCGCCAGGTGCGCGATGGCAACTTCCTGAGCCTGCAATACTGGTTCTTTTACAGCTACAACGATTGGGGCAGCGGCTTTGGCGGCCTCAACGACCACGAAGGCGATTGGGAAAGCATGCATCTCTTTTTCCGGCTCGACCCGCAGGGCCGCCCCCAGGAGCCGCCGGCCTACATCACCTACGCCAATCACGAGTCGCGCCTGACCAAGCCGTGGGGCCACCCCGATATCACCCTTGTGGGCGCGCACCCGGTCGGCTACGTGGCCGCCGGCTCGCACGCCACCTACCCCCAACAGACCGCGTATGATTTAATGAAGCTGTACGGCCTGGTTGACTACGCCACCGGCGACGGCCCAACCATTGACCACGACCAGTGGGCGCATCGCATTAACCTGGATGACGCGCCCTGGCTGGGCGATTATGCCGGTTCGTGGGGCACGCGCTTCTGGCTGTCAACCAGCCGGGCCAAAACGCTGCTGCAAGTGGCCCTGGGCGCTACCCCCCTCAGCGGCCTGATTGGCCTGACCTCCACCCCGCGAGAAATCGAGCTGCCCGGCGTCAGCGCCCCGCGCGGGCCGGTGGGCAAACAGCGGCCCCAGTACGCCAATCCGGTAAAGTGGGCCGGGATTAATGAATGAGTTATGATCACTGCTCTCTACTCAAATAGCGCGAGCTTACTGCAATCTCAGCTCAGCGATGATAAAATCAAAAACCTGCTGGCCCCGGTTGGTTTTAGCGACCCGCCCGGCGCCTATCGCTGCTTGCAGCGCATTGCCGGCCACTCGCCGCAGGCCAGGGGCGCGCTGGCCGAGAGCTTGCCGGCGCTGCTCATTGCCCTGGCGGCCACGGCCAACCCCAATCGGGTGCTGGTCAACTTTGAGCGATTTATTCAAAGCGCCCCCAACCCCACCGGCCAGCTTGAATATCTGGCCCAAAATCCGCGCGGCTTTGAAATTCTCTTTACCCTGTTCACCGGCAGCCAGTTTTTAACCGAGATTCTGCTGCGCCACCCCGAATATTTTGAGCAACTCATCGACCACAAACGCCTGTCGCAGCCCAAAACGGCCAGGCAACTCCAGCGCCAGGCCCAGGCTGCGCTCAAGCCTTACCTGTCCGCAGAAAGTGGCGATTTAGAGGCGCTCAACGCGCTGCGCCGCTTTCAACGGCAGGAACTGTTGCGGATTGGCGCTTGCGACCTGCTGGGCCTGCTTGACCTGCCCACCGTTACCGCCCAGCTTTCGCGCCTGGCCAATAGCCTGACCCAGGCCTGCCTGAGCCTGGCCGCCCGCCAAACCCAAACCGACCCGCGCGGTTTTGTAGTGATTGCCATGGGCAAACTGGGCGGGGGAGAAGTCAACTACAGTTCCGATATCGACCTGATTTTTCTGGCCCAATCCGAGGCCAACCGGCACATCCAACTGGGCCAGCGGCTCATCGACGCCCTCACCCGCAACACCGGCGAAGGTTTTTTGTACCGGGTTGATATGCGGCTGCGCCCCTGGGGAGGCGTGGGCGCGCTGGTCTACTCCGTTGACGCCCACCTGACCTACCTGCAAAGCCACGCCGGGCTGTGGGAAAAGCAGGCCCTGCTCAAAGCGCGGCCTATTGCCGGCAATCTGGCGCTGGGGCAAGAATTTTTGCGACGCGCCACCCCGCTCATCTTCAACACCGACGGCCAGCCGGTGCGGGCCGAAATTCACAAACTCAAACAGCGCATCGAAGAGCAGCTTCGGCGCAACGGGCGCGGCTGGGGCGAGGTAAAGCTGGGGCAGGGGTCTATTAGAGATATTGAATTTGTGACCCAATACCTGCAACTGGCCCACGGCAACGGCGAAAAAATTGCCCAACTCAACTCGCCCAATACGCTGACGGCGCTGGCCAACCTGGCCGCCGCCGGGCTGCTGCCCACCGACGAATACCGTATGCTGGTTGATGGCTACATCTTTTTGCGCACGGTTGAGCACCACCTGCAACTGATGCACTACCGCCAAACTCACACCCTGCCCACCGACCCACGGGCATTGGACCATCTGGCCCACCGGCTGGGCTTTCAGGGCGATAAAGCCGGCCAAAAATTCACCGCTCGCTACAAACAGCACAGCGCCGTTATCCGCGCCGTGTACCAGCGCCATCTGGCCAACCAGGAGCAACCTATGGACAACCCAACCCAAAACAAGCCTGCGCCCAACGTGTTGCCGCTGCTCACCCGCATGCACCCCTCCTACGCCGAAATCTTCAGCGAGGCCGATATTGAGCGTCACGCCAGCCTGATTGAACAACTGGTCAACGAGAATGAGCTGGTCAAAGTTGAAGCTTCGCCGCTGGATGAAGAACACTGGCGGGTTACAATTATTGGTTATGATTTTATGGGCGAGCTTTCAATTATTTGCGGGCTGCTGTTTGTCTACGGTTTTAATATTGTCGATGGCAACGTTTTTACCTACGGCCCCGCGCTCAACCGGCCACAGCCTGCCCGCCCCCGCACCCGCTGGGCCGGCAAACCGGCCAAAGATGGCTCTCGCCGTAAAATTGTTGACGTGTTTACTGTGCGTAAAATAGAAACCAGCCTGCCCCCCGATAGCTCCGGCGAAGCGGTGTGGAGCCGCTACACCAGGGATTTGGCCGCGTTGCTGCGGCGGCTGGAGCGGGGCGAGCAGCGCGAAGCCCAGGGCGAACTGGCCAAACGGGTGGCCGTGGCGCTGCCGCACATCCCCGGCGCGGCCAACCAACTGTTGCCGGTTGATATTGAAATTGATAACGACGCCTCAGAACGACACACCGTGTTGCGTATTGACGCCCTGGATACGGTGGGCTTTTTGTACGAGTTCACCAACGCCCTGGCCCTGAGCGGCATTAACGTGCGCCGCATGGTGGTGGCCTCGGTAGGCAACAGGGCGCAGGATATTCTGTACGTTACCAATACCCAGGGCGAAAAAATTACCTCGCCCGATAAACAGCAGGAACTGCGGGTGGCTACCGTGCTGATAAAGCACTTTACCCACCTGCTGCCCCGCTCCCCCAACCCGGAGTCGGCTCTGTTGAACTTCCGCGAGCTGATTGGGCGACTCTTCATGCGCCCCGATTGGCCCACCGAAATCGCCTCGCTGGAGCAGCCCAAGGTGTTGGGCACGCTGGCCCGGCTGCTGGGCGTCAGCGATTTTTTGTGGCACGATTTTTTGCGGATGCAGTACGCCAACCTTTTCCCCGTGCTAAAAGATGTGGAGAGCCTGGCCCGGCAAAAATCCAAAGCCGACCTGCGGGAAGAGCTGGCAATTACCCTGGTTCAAGCATCCAAAGGCCAGCCGCAGCGCGACGCCCTGAACGCCTTCAAAGACCGCGAGATGTTTCGGATTGATATGCGCCAAATAGAGGGACATATCGGCGAGTTCGGCCAATTTTCTACAGAGTTAACCGATTTGACCGAGGTGGTGGTCGAAGCAGCCACCCGCCTGGCCGCCGAAGAGTTGCGTGCTGATTTTGGCCTGGCCCGTGCAGAAAATGGCCGGGAGGCGTGCCCCCTGAGCGTGTGCGCGCTGGGCAAATGCGGCGGGCAAGAGTTGGGCTTTGCCTCTGATATTGAGCTGATGTTTATTTTTGATGGCGGCGGCCGCACCAGCGGCCCCAGGGTTATCACCACCGCCGAGTATTACAGCAAACTGGTGCAGGAAGTCAGCCAAATTATCCAATCCAAGCGAGAGGGGATTTTTGAGGTTGACCTGCAACTGCGGCCATACGGCAAAGCGGGCAGCATGGCCGTATCGCTGGAGTCTTTTGCCCGTTACTTTGGGCTGCGGGGCGACGCCTGGCCTTACGAACGGCAGGCGCTGGTCAAACTGCGCCCTATCGCCGGCGATTTGAAGTTCGGCATGAAAATCGTCAAATTGCGAGATGAAATTATCTTTACCGGCGAACCGTTTGACGTATCGGCTATGCGGGCCATGCGCGAGCGCCAGCTTCGGCATCTGGTAACGGCGGGAACCGTCAATGCCAAATTTAGCCCCGGCGGGCTGGTCGATGTAGAATATCTGGTGCAGGGTTTGCAAATTACCCACGGCCACCAAAACCCCAGCCTGCGCCACCCTAACACGGCCAGAGCCATGCAAGCCCTGGCTGCCGCCGGACACATTGCTGCCGAGGATTATCCCCGCTTGCGTACAGCGCATATCTTTTTGCGACGCCTCATCAACGCCCTGCGCATGGTGCGCGGCAATGCCAAAGATTTGACCGTGCCCGCCCCCGCCGACGAGGAATTTGCCTTTCTGGCCCGACGCCTGGATTACGGTAGCGATATATCGGCCTTGCAACAGGATTTAACCGGCCATACCACCTTTGTGCATGAGCTTAACCAGCGGCTGTTAAGTTGAGCCGTTCTTTTACCAGCTACTCAAGACCTCAAAGGTTTCAAAAACCTTTGAGGTCTTCATAAAGAGCCTGCCACATCACAGGCTCTTTTTTTGGGGTCTGTCCCAAATTTTGGGAACAGACCGGGGGGCGCGGGGGTATCCCCCCGAATCCCCCCTGCCGAAGGTGCCCCAAATTCCTAAAATTTGGGACGCACCCTTTTTTTGATAAGGGTTTGATTTTTTAGCTTATAGAAGTAAAATCCTCTATTTGTAATGGAACTAACCGCTCTGTTTGTCTGGTGGCTAATTATCTTAATATTTGGGCTGGTGGGCTGGCCGCTGGCCTTTTGCCTGTTGCGCCACCTGCCCGACCGGGGTTTTGCCTTTGCTCGCCCGGTGGGGTTTTTGTTGGTTGGCTACGTTCTGTGGCTGGGCGCCAGCTTTAGGATACTGCAAAATAACGCAGGCGGCATAATTATGGCCCTGTTCATTGTAGCTGTGGTGGGTTTTGTCTGGCGCCGGCAGCAAGTGCAGGGTGGGGACCCCTCGCTGCTGGCATGGCTTAGGCAAGAGTGGCGCTATGCCCTGGCCGTAGAGTTGCTTTTCAGCCTGGCTTTTGTCGGCTGGGCTATTTACAAAGCCTACAACCCCAACATCGAAACCGCCGGCGGCGAAAAGTGGATGGAAATCGCCTTTATCAACGGTATTTTGCGCAGCGACTACTTTCCGCCGCAAGACCCGTGGCTGTCGGGCTTTGGCATTAGCTACTACTACTTTGGTTATGTGCTGATGGCCGCCGCCACGCAGCTCACCGGCCTCGTTTCAACCACCGCCTTCAACCTCTATATTCCAACCCTCTTTGCCATGACCTTGACCGGCGCGTTGGGTCTTGTAGCCAGTCTGGTAACGTTATACAATAAACAAACTCCCAACCCCCAATCCCCAATTACCAATTACCAATTACAATTGCCCGCCCTGGCCACCGGCCTGCTCGGTTCTCTGTTTGTGGGGGTGATGGGTAATTTGATTGGCGTGCTGGAAGTGCTGCACAAGCGCGGTCTGCTGCCTGCCGGGTTTTGGGTCTGGCTCGATATCCGCGATTTGAAAGTGCCGCCCGAACCCGGCCAAAGCTGGATTCCCGACCGTTTCATCTGGTGGTGGCGCGGCTCTCGCGTGCTGACCGATTACACCCTGACCGGCCGGGAGCAAGAGGTTATTGACGAGTTTCCCTTTTTTAGCTTTTTGCTGGGCGACGTCCATCCCCACGTGCTGGCCCTGCCCTTTGTGCTGCTGGTTACGGCGCTGGCGCTAAATTTGCTGGTCAACCCGACTGCCAAAGAGTTGGCCGCTGCGCCGGGGCCGGCGGATAGGCTGTTTGACCAATTGCGCCAGATAGTGGCCGGTGGCTGGCAATCGCTACGGGCCGCTGCCGGCGGGCGAATGGGGGTGTTGCTGTACGCTATTGCGGTTGGCGGCCTGAGCTTTTTGAACACCTGGGATTTTCCCATCTACCTGAGCGTGGTGGGGCTGGCTTTGATGGCCTGGCTGGCCTTGCGCCGCGCCAATTGGGAGCAGGTTTTGTGGCCGGGCGCCGTGGGAACTCTGCTATTAGGAGTCATCGGCTTTATACTGTACCTGCCATTTTACGCCACTTTTCAATCTCAGGCGCAGGGTATTTTACCCAATCTGTGGAACCCCACCCGGTTGCCTCAATTTTTAGTTTTCTTTGGGCCATTTCTGGTGGCGGCCATTATGCTGCTGTTGATACTGGCTGACAAAAGTGATGGCTGGAAAAAGCATCTCGGCTGGAGCGTGCCGCTGACGGTGCTGGGGCCGCCGTTGCTGATGATGGTCGTGCTGGTGGGGCTGCTGGTTAGCCCGGCGGGCCGGGCCTATATCGAGGGTATCCTCAACAACCCCGAAATCCAAACCATAATCGGCAATAGCACCGTCGGCGCGCTGATGCAAGAGTCGCTGGGGCGGCGCGTCGCCAACCCCTTTACATTCTTGCTGCTGGGCGGGTTGCTGGGCTGGGTGCTGGCCTTGCTGGTCGGCTTGAGCCGGCCACGCCAACATCCGCCTGGGCAAAATAGCCAGTGGCTGATTGAAAAATTTGTGATGATTTTGCTGGTGGTCGGTCTGGGGTTGCCGCTGGTGGTCGAATTTATCTACCTGCGCGATAATTTTGGTATTCGGATGAATACTGTCTTTAAGTTCTACTTTCAGGCCTGGGTGTTGCTGGCGCTGGCTGCGGCCTTTGCGGTGTATTATGTCTCAAAAAATCTGCGGAGTGTTCCGGCGCTGGCCTGGCAGGCGGCCATGCTGCTGCTGGTGGCCGGCGGCATGGTCTACCCCGTTTTAGCCACGCTCGATAAAGCCAACTACTTTCAAGATGACCCCACGCTCAACGGCATTGCCTGGATATCTCGCTTTCGACCCGGAGATTATGCGGCTATTGAGTGGCTGCGCCAAAACGCGCTTGACGATTCGGTAATTTTGGAAGCGCCTGGCTCCGGCTATGCCGCTTACCAGTACACCAGCCGCGTTTCGGCCATGACCGGGCTGCCCACGCTGCTGGGCTGGGGCGGGCATCAGAGCCAGTGGCGCGGCAACTACGATGAACCGGCCCGCCGCGAGCCGGATATCGACCGGCTGTACAATACCCCGGATGTGCAAGAGGCCCGGCAATTGCTAGACAAATATAATATTACCTATGTTTATGTAGGGCCGCTGGAGCGCGAACGATATTCTCCGCAGGGGTTGGCCAAGTTTAAGCAGATTATGGATGTTGTTTTTCAGCAGGATGACGTAATTATTTACAAGCGCCGCTGATTTTTTCTTGATACCGTGTCATACTTTTGCAGGTTCAGCCCATCTAAACTATGATGAACTGACTCGCAACTTATCAGGACATACGCAATTGAGTGCTCAAAACGCCGCTTCGATACGGCTATCGCCTACTCAGCATGCGTTTTGAGCACTTTGCAGCCTAAGTAGCCCTGCGACCGAAAGGAGTGGGCGTATCGAAGGCTGCAAAGTGCGTAAGTCCTGCTTATATCAAAATTGGAGTTGCTATTGGCCACAAAGATAAAATCCAAACTCGACCCGCCGTCCGCGCAGCCAATCGAGACGCCACCTGTTCAGGCTATATCCGAAACTGCCGCCTTACCCTGGCTCACGTTAGAAACCGGACTATATGGCCTGATTCTGTTGGCAGGAATCGCCCTGCGGTTATGGAACCTGGGGCGCTACCCGCTATCCGGCGCAGAGGCGGAACACAGTTTGGCGGCGCTGCGCCTGTACCAGGGCCAGCCGTTAGACGCCGATATTTACAGCCCGCTGCTGGTCTCGCTTAACAGTTTTATTTTTTTGCTGTTTTACCACAGCGATGCCACCGCCCGCCTGGTCACAGTTGTGTTGGGGAGTGTTTTGGTTATATTACCGTTGACCTTTCGCCGCCAGCTTGGCCGGCGAGTGTGCCTGCTGGCTTCGGCGCTGCTGGCTATTTCGCCCTCGGCTGTTTTTCTGTCGCGCACAATCAACAGCGAAATTATTGTGGCCGCCGGCGCATTGATGATGGCTGCCGGTTTTTTTAACTGGGCTGAAACCGGCCGGCGCGACTGGCTTTTTTTGCTGGCCGGTGGAACTGCCGTTTTGCTGACCGCCGGGCCAATGGCCTACTCGATAGTGTTGATATTTGCCCTTGTGGCGCTGGCCAAATTAGCCGATTTCAGAACATTGTGGAGCCAGGGCCTGGCGTTGGCCGCTCAAACCGAAGCATCTGCGCCCGCCAACAAGTCGGACCAAACTGGCCCAACCCTGCCGCCGAGTATGCAACAGGCCGGTATCTTTTTGCTGGTCGCCTTAATTTTGCTGGCTACGGCGGCCACCTTCAACCTGAGCGGCCTGGGCGTAACCACCGGCCTCTTCGCCAACTGGCTCAGCCGGTTGGGGGTGCAGGCCCAACCCAACGCCGGGTTCAATGCCGTTTTTTTGCTAACGATTTATGAACCGCTCCTGGTGGTGGCCGGGCTGGTAGGGTTGGCTTTTGCCCTGTTGGGCGGCAACCTGCTGCGCTTTAGTTTTGCCGTCTGGTTTGTAGCCGCGCTCATTTTAGACCTGCTCATGGGCGGACGCCCTGACGGCAACGTGATTTTGGCCGTAATTCCGCTGGCTTTTTTGGCCGCCTCTGCTCTGGCCGGGTTGTGGGCCGGGCTGGAGTACCGGGCCAGTTGGAGCAACGAGGGCGTTATTTTGGCCTCGGGGTTGGTGATTATTGCCTTTGGCTACATTGGGCTAACCGGCTGGCTGGACAGACTCTGCGCCACCGACGATACTTTTTGCCGGCTTGCATGGCTTCAGGCGGTGGCGGCGCTGTCGCTGTTTGGGGTGATTGTGGCCTTTTTTGGCTTTGTCAACAACCCCGGCGTTGCTCTGCGAGGCGCGGCCATTACCGGCGTGGCTGTGGGGCTACTGGCGACGATTAGCATTGGCTGGCGTTTGAATTTTGGCCCGTTGATGAATTTGGGCTACCAGCCGCTGGCCGGCATCCCCGCCTCAACCGAACTGGCGGCGCTGAGAAATACGCTGGTCGGCGAGTCGACTGTGCGAGCGGGGGATAAAGCATTGCTGGATATTTTGTGGGCTGGGCCGCCAAATCCGGCGTTAAGCTGGCAACTGCGCGATTTTAACGGCTTGACTCAAGCCAGCAGCCTGCCAGAGGCTCCAACCACCTCGGCTGTTATTACGCCCACGCCCGCCGCAAACTCCGGCCAGGAATTCAACCTGGGCGAAACCTACATTGGCCAGGATTTTGCCATCGACGCTGTCTGGTCGCCGGTGGGGCTGAGTCCCAAAGATTTAATTGACTGGCTGATTTACCGCGAGGCCAAAACCCGCCCCGATGGCAACAAGATTATTTTGTGGCTGCGCCTGAACCGGGGCTAAATTTTAATTCATCTGTAATGATTAAATGATACCCTACATGCTTAAAAAGATTACCGCTTGATGAGGAAATTATGACTGCCAAAAGCGAATCGCTGCCAAAAAGAATCAGCCTTGACACGCCGATAACCCACCTGTTTGCGCTCAATTGGGAAATAGCCTTATACGCCGCCATGTTTGTGGTGGCGGTTGTCACCCGCTTTTACAATTTGGGCGCGCGGGTGATGAGTCACGATGAAAGCCTGCACACCCTCTACTCCTGGAATTTATACGCCGGCAAAGGCTACCAGCATGACCCGTTGATGCACGGCCCGTTTTTGTTTCACATCAATGCGCTCATCTACTTTTTATTTGGCGATAACGATTTTACGGCGCGTATTTCTGTGGCCCTGTTTGGCTGCGCCCTGGTAATTTTGCCCTACTGGTTTCGCCCCTGGCTGGGGCGAGTTGGGGCGCTGTCAACCGCGTTCATGCTGTTGATTTCGCCGGGAATTTTGTACTACAGCCGCTACATTCGCAACGAAGCCTATGTCAATGTGTGGACTCTTTTAATGATTCTGGCCTTTTTTCAATACATGCGCACGCGGGCCGCTCGCTGGTTGTATGTGGGGGCGCTGGCCGTCAGCCTGATGGTGGCCACCAAAGAAGTGGCTTATATTCATGGCTTTATCGGCATTACTTTTATTGTCATGGCCTTTTTGTGGGAGAGTTTGCCCGCGTTTCGCCGGCAAATGCTCAACTACGTTCTGCTGGGCCTGATGTTTGCGCTCATTGCGGCCACCACCTACATGGTTATTCAGGCCGATGAACTGACCGTTATCCCCGCCGAAGACGGCTCTGGCGGCTTTAACCCCTGGCGCATCATCGACGTGATGATTATGATTACGGGGCTGCTGGGCGGCATGCTGCTGGTTCAACTGGGGGTAGACCGGTATAACCGCCCGGTGACGCAATTTTTGCAAAGCCTGTTTACCCGGTGGAGCCTTATTGGCAAGGCTGCCCTGGCCGCTCTGGTTGTATTTGTGCTGTTGTATACCACCTTCTTTACCAATATTGGCGGCCTGTACAGCGGTTCTATTGGGGCCATTGTTTACTGGCTGGCCCAGCAAGAGGTGCAGCGCGGCGGGCAACCCTGGTATTACTATCTGTTTTTAGTGCCGCTGTATGAATTTTTACCCTTTTTTGTGGGACTCATCGGCGGGCTGGTCTATCTGGTTAAAGGCCACTTTCCCGACCACGGCGATGAACCCGTGCCCCAACCCGGCGAGTCGGCTCATGGCCGCGCGGCAGACTCCACAACCGAATACCCCTCGGATGGCGGCACCTTTGCGGCCTTTGTCATCTACTATTCATTGCTGGCGTTTATCATTTACAGCTGGGCCGGCGAAAAAATGCCCTGGCTCACCGTGCATATGACTTTGCCGCTCATCTTTTTATCGGGACATATCATTCAACGGGTGTTGGGCAATTTCAACTGGTCGGCGGCCCGGCAAAAAGGGGGATTGCTGCTGGGCGGCGCGCTGCTGCTCCTTCCGGCGGCGCTGATTGCTATTTTTTCGGCCCAGCCGTTCCGTAGCCAATCGCTGCAATCTATCGACGATACGCTTCAATTTATTGCCGGTATTGTAGTGCTGCTGATTTTAGGCTGGATTATCTGGCATTATGGTCAAAAGTTGGGCCGGGCGCTGGCTCTGCAAACGGCGTTTGTAACCGTCCTGCTGCTCCTGTCTTTGCTGACCATTCGCTTTAGCTGGCTGCTGAACTATGTAAATTACGATTACGTCAACGAGATTCTGGTTTACGCTCACGCCTCGCCCGATGTCAAGCTGGCCCTGGAGCAGATTGACGAAATCTCGCGCCGGACCGTGGGCGACAAAATGATTCGGGTGGCCTACGATAACGACTCAACCTGGCCGCTGGAATGGTACATGCGCGAGTACCCCAACCGCGTTTATTACGGCGAAAACCCCACCCGCGATGCCATGGACTCGCCGGTGGTGATTGTTGGCTCGGCCAACGAGAACAAGGTTAAGCCCTATCTGGGCGAAAACTACACCCGCTTCCGCTACCGGCTGGTCTGGTGGCCTATGGAGGATTACAAAGGGCAAACCCTGCAAAAACTGTGGCAAACTTACGTTGCCGGCCCGCCCCCCGAAGACCCCGCCATTGATACCGCCGAGGCCCAGGCCGCGCGCAAAATACTCGTCCGCGAAAATTGGCGCAAGCTGGGCAACATCATCTTTTACCGCCATTACGAAGATTACGACCTGAACGAATGGCCCTTTGTGCACCGTTTCTACGTGTACGTGCGCAACGATGTGCTCAACGATGTTTGGAATTACCAAAGCGGGCCAATTCAACTGACCACCGGCCCCACGGTTGACCCCTACGATGGCAAACGCACCGAGATTGACGCCCTGACCGCCTGGGGCAACGCCGGCAGCGGCGACGGCCAGTTTACTGCGCCGCGCGGGCTGGCCGTTGGCCCCGATGGTTCCCTTTACGTGGCCGACGCGGGCAACCACCGCATTCAGGTGTTTGACCAGGCCGGCAACTTTCTGTTTAAGTGGGGCAGCCAGGGCGCCGGCCCCGGCCAATTCAACGAGCCGTGGGGCATAGCAGTTGGCCCGGACGGGGCAGTTTATGTGGCCGATACCTGGAACCATCGCGTGCAGGTCTTCGGCCCCACCGGAGAGTACCGCACTGAATTTGGCGGCTTTGCCAATGTTCAGCACGATGCCCAGGCCGAGCCGGGTAAATTCTGGGGGCCGCGTGATATTGCCGTTGATGCTGCCGGCAACGTGTATATTACCGATACCGGCAACAAGCGCGTTCAAAAATTTACCGCTGATGGCCGCTTTTTGCAGGCCTGGGGCGGCGGCGGCATTATCCCCGGCAAATTTGAAGAACCGGTTGGCATTGATATTGACCCCCAGGGCAACATTTATGTGGCCGACACCTGGAACCGGCGCATCCAAAAATTCAACTCCGATTTTACCCCCCTGCTGCAATGGGAAGTGGCCGGCTGGGAAAGCGAGAGCGTGGTCAACAAACCCTATCTTACTGTAGATAAACTGGGCCGCGTTTATGTTAGCGACCCCGAAAGCTACCGGATTATTGCCTACGATAGCAACAGCGGCGAGGTGCAGGTTACATGGGGCCAATATGGCCAGGATTTGGCCTCGTTTCAACTGCCGGTGGGCGTTGCCGTTGATGGCGAAGGCAACCTGCTGGTGGCCGACTCCGACAACAACCGCATCATGAAATTTGTCGTTCCCGCGCTGATGTTTTCTGAGCAGTAGCGCCTGCGCTAATTCACAAGGCAGGGTGGGTAGTCAAGCCCACCCTCTTTTTGTTTATAAAACGCAAATTCATTGTCAGCCGTAAGCAGGTATGCTATACTGACCCATAATAATACCCCGGCACAGGAGCAGCGCATGGACTCAATCTCTACGGCAATAATGGCGGCCATAGCCACGGGCGTACTCAACAGCAAATCACCAGAGCAAGTAAGCGATACCCCAACCGCGCAAGCCTACCAGGCGCTTAAGGCCGCCTTGCACCAAAAATACGGAACCAACAGCGACCTGGCCCAGGCAGTCAAAAAGCTCGAAGAGAAACCAACTTCTGCCGGGCGCAAGCAAGTGTTAAAAGAAGAAGTTGCCGCCGTCCAGGCCAACCAGGACCGGGAGTTGATTGGTCTGGTGCGCCACCTGCTCGACCAGATTAGCGCCAAACTGGATAGCCAATCCCACTACGCGCCGGCAGATGCGCCCATCCATCTGCAACGTCCGCTGCCAACTGCTCACTTTATTGGCCGTAAAATGGAACTGGCTCAACTGCTGGCCGGGCTTCAGCCGGGGCACGTGGTAGCTCTATGCGGCCCGGCCGGGGTGGGCAAAAGCGCGCTGGTGGCCGAAGCTGTGTGGAAGTTGGCCCCTGCCGATTTGCCCCCTTCAACGTTTCCCGATGGAATTATTTACCACAATTTTTATAACCAACCCAGAGTAGACGTGGCCCTGGAGCGCATTGCCCGCACCTTTAACGAAAACCCAACCCCCACCCCCTACGACGCCGCCCAGCGCGCCCTGGTTGAGCGACGCGCCCTGCTGGTACTGGATGGCGCCGACCGGGCCGATGATTTATCGGGCATTTTGGATGTGCGCGGCGGTTGCGGCATAGTTATGACCTGCCAGGAACCTCCGCCGGGCAACACCGAGTTGCAACTGATTGACCCGCTGCGCCCGGACGAAGCCCGGCAATTACTGCGCGCCTGGGGCGGGCCTTACATCAAAAACCAGCCCGTAGCCGGCCAAATTTGCGAGCTGGTTGGAGGTCTGCCATTAGCCATCAGGCTGGTGGGGCATTATTTGACTGCCAAAAAGCAAAACGCTGCGGATTATCTGGACTGGTTGAAAACAACGCCCCTGAGTGAAATGACTCCCCAAAAGCGGCGGCAAGAGAGCCTGCCCTTTATTTTGGAACATACGGCTGCCGGCCTCACCGAACCTGCCCAACAACTGCTGGCCGTAGCCGGGCTGCTGGCGCTTGACCCGTTTAGCCAGGAGCCTGTCATTGAAGCGCTCACCCCGGAGTCGCACTACGGGGTTGTCTCGGCCATCCGCAGAATTTTTAAGCAAAAACCGCAAAACGGGTCGCCCGATATAGACCAATCACTCATTGAATTAGAAAATTACGGGCTTTTACAGCCGGTTGACGCCAATTACCAACTGACCCACCCCCTCGTCCATCATTACGCCGAACAGCGCCTGACCGCGCCGCCCAAGGCGCTCAGGCGGCTGGCAACTTATTATATCGGCTTTGCCTGGGAGCAGAGCGGGCTTGGCGCTCAAGGGCAAACTGTGCTCGATGCCAACCGCCCTCACATTATGCGGATTTTAACCAAATGTTTACAATGGCAAGATTGGGAGGCGGCCCACGGGCTGGCGGTTGCCGTTGAAGACTATCTGGATTTTAGAGGCTATATTGCCGAACGCATCATCGCTAACGAGGTTGGTTTGGTGGCGGCCTGGCAGTTGGGCCGCACCAACGAGGCGGCCTGGATGGGCAATCTGGGCGACACCTATCGCGCTATGGGGCAGGCCAGGTGGGCCATTGAGCATTTTGAAAAGGCGCTGGCCGCTGCCCGTCGCCAGGGCGATTGGGAGAGCGAAGGAAACTGGCTGGGCAATTTGGGGTTGGCTTACCGCGATTTGGGGCAAATTGAACAGGCCCGGCAATACCTTAAAGAGTCGCAGGCCATTTTTGAAGAGATTCAATCATCCAAAGCCGCGCTGGTGCGCGATTGGTTGGCCGAACTCGATGAGTTGGCCGGCGATTAGCCGCGCCTTACTTTTTAGGCTTTATTTTCCAGCGACCTTCCAGATAACGCTCAAACTCGCGGGTGGGCGGGGTGAGCCGGGCCAGCCGGTTCAGCGCGTCAATTGAGGCCGAGGCCACAAAGCGGTCATTTGCTTCTAAAGTTTCGTCGTCGTGCGGGTGCAACTTGAACTCGCCGTTGCGATGGCGGGCAATAATAGCTACCTCAAACTCATCCTCTAAATCCCCCACGCTGTACCCCACCAGTGTCGATTCTGGCACCAGGGTAAAGGTGGTAATGGTCAAAATCCCCTGTTCTTCTCCGGCTTCAAAAGCAAAGGCGTGGTCTAGCGGAGCGCGGGTAGCTGCCGCCGCAAAAGCCGGCGCCGAAATGTCGGCAATGCTGAAGGCGGTGTGAATATCAAACCCCTCACGCACATTTTCGGCCAGGTGGGTATCAAACATACGCAACACCACCTTTAGCCCCGGCACCATCCGCCGGGCTTCCAGGGCAATGCTCAGGTTGGTCAGGTCATCGCTGGTGCAGGGCACAATCGACTCGGCCTGGGCGATGTTGACGCTTTCCAGCACTTCGGCCCGGCGGGCGTCGGCAATAACCACCGGCACGCCCCAGCCTCGCACCTGGTTGATAAAGGGGTTGTTATTTTTAGACTCGATGACCACAACCTCTTCGCCAAGGTCCAAAATCCAGCGCGTTACTTTTAAGCCAACTTTTCCCAGCCCGCAAACAATGGTGTGGTCCTTGTAAGTTGATGCCATCGCTTTGTTCCACAAATCCTTATCAAGTAATGAACTGCCCAGCCGGATGATACCCTGCCCCAATACCAGAATACCGGCAATTGGGATGGCAAAGAAAACCAGCCGGGTTAGCCAGGCGTCGGGCAGGGGCAGGGGGGTCTCAAATACCAGCAGCGCAAATACGGCATACAGCGCGGCAAAGGCATCCAGCCGCTTGCCATTTTCCGGGTTGATGTAGTTCAGGTACAAATCAATAACAGATACAACCAGAATAATGGCAAACAGAATCAGCAGCGTGCCAAATACCCTGGAGCCGGGCATTCTAAAAAATGCCTGAAAGGGGCGTTTGAAATAAACCAGAAACCGGCGATAAATAAATTTGCCCACGGCTTTTTGCTAATGCCTGAAATGTCTGATGCCGGTAAAGACCATTGCCAACCCCAACCGGTTGGCCGCGGCAATCACCTCTTCATCTCGCATTGAGCCGCCCGGCTCAACCACCGCCGTAACGCCGGCCCGGGCCGCCGCCTCGATGCCATCGGCAAAGGGGAAGAAGGCGTCGGAGGCCATCACCGCGCCTTTGGCTTTTTCTCCGGCTTTGGCCGCGGCCAGCTTAACCGCGTCTACCCGGCTGGGCAAGCCGCCGCCAATGCCCACAGTGGCGGCGCCGGCGGCAAACACAATGGCGTTGCTTTTTACATGCTGACACGCCCGCCAGGCAAATCGCAGCGCGTTCATCTCCTCATCGCCGGGCTGGCGGCTGGTGACAACCCGCCATTCGGCCTCGTCCGGGTCGCCGTTGTCTCGCTGCTGCGCCAGCACGCCCCCGGCAATAGAGCGAAGTTCGATGGCCGCGTTGGCCGGGTGGTCAACAGCCAGCAGGCGGCAGTTTTTGCGACCGGCCAGCAGCTCGCGCGCCGCTTCGGTAAAACCGGGCGCGGCAATGCACTCAACAAACAGGTCGCCCAAGTTGTGGGCAATATCCGCGTCAAACACCCTGTTCACCGCGATAACGCCGCCAAAGGCGCTCACCGGGTCCGAGTCCAGGGCCGGCCCAAAAGCCGCGCCCAAATTTGGCGCGCTGGCAATGCCGCAGGGCGAGAGGTGCTTGACAATAACCACCGTCGGCTCGGTAAACGACTGGGCGGCAAACCAGGCCGCGTCCAAATCCAACAGATTGTTGTAGCTGAGGGCTTTGCCCTGTAACAGCCGGCCGCCCAGCGGGCCGGCGGCTTCGGTTGCCGCGTAGAGCGCCGCCGCCTGGTGCGGATTTTCTCCGTAGCGCATCTCCTGTACCTTTACCAGCGACAGCCCCATTCTGTTGGGCAGCGGCTGGTTGGTTTGGCCGGACAGGTAGGTAGTGATGGCGGCATCATATTGGGCTGTGTGAGCAAAAGCCTGACGCGCCAGTTCGGCCCGGCGGGCGGTGGCAATAAACCCTTTCTGGCCCAGTTCCGCCGCAATCGAGTCATAATCGGCCGGGTTGCAAATAACGGTCACGCGGGCAAAGTTTTTGGCGGCGGCTCGCAGTAGCGTAACTCCGCCAATATCAATTTGCTCAATGGCCTCGTTTAGGGACACGCCGGGTTTGGTTACGGTTTGCTGAAAGGGGTACAGGTTGCAAACCACCATGTCAATCTCGCGCAGATTGTGCGCGGCCAGTTCAGCGCGGTCCTCTTCGCTGGGCCGGGCCAGAATACCGGCGTGTATGGCCGGGTGCAGCGTTTTAACCCGGCCCTCCAGCATTTCCGGCGCGCCGGTAAAGGTTGAAACATCGGTAATATTCAGCCCGGCCTGGGTTAAAGTTTTGGCCGTGCCGCCGCTGGCAAGCAGTTGCCAACCCAACTCAACCAGCGCGGCGGCAAACTCAACCAACCCGCTTTTGTCTGATACGGAAAGTAATGCAATTGGCACTGATTGCCTCCTTACTTTTCAAAAATTTGCGCATTAACCACTACCTCTACATCGGTAAAGCCCAGAGAGTAGAGCAGATTCTCAAAATACAATTTGCCGTAATCGTTGGCTTGCTCCAGTACGCCTTCGCTCAGGGCAGCCTGTTCAATGGCTTCTTTGGCCTGCTTCAGGGCTTCGCCTTGCAGGTTGGGGTTGTTGTTGTCAAAAAGCAGATTGTTTTCGTAGTAGACCACGTGAGTGCGGTCAAAATCAATAGTGGTGTTGAGAATTTCCGGGGCGGGCAGCACCAGCCGCACCCGCCGGCCATCGGTCCAGATATCATCCTCGCCCAGCTTTTCCAAATCAAACCCGGCCTGCACGTTGCCGTAGACCAGCATGAGCAATTGCTCTTTATTGCCTAGAAATTCGTCAACAAAACCCTCCGGGGGTGTTTCATTATAAATTTCTGTTACTGTGCCGTATTCCACGGTGTTGAGTTTGGCCTGGGCCTTGATGGTTTGCAAATTGACCACCGGCGGCGGCAGGGGCGTGCTGGTGGGGGCCGTTGCCGGCGGGCCAACCATTTGCCCGGCCAGATAGGTAAAGGAACCAATACAGGCCAGGGCCACCAGCGCTACCACGCCAATTATCAGGTAAATTCGGTTCGACTCGTTCAAATCTCTTTCTCTTTCACAATGATTTCGATTTCTGTAAAGCCCAGCGAGCGCAGCAGGCTTTCAATTTGCAGCCGCCCGGCATCTTCGGCGGCCTCGATGATGTCGCGCTCAAGCGCCCATTCTACCAGCGATTGCTCGGCCAGTTGGCGGGCGCGGCCTTCCAGGGTTTTATCGGGGGCGACAAACAGGCCGGTGCTGCGCTGGTAAACCTGGGTGCGCTCATTATCAATGCGGCTGTAAAGTATTTCGGGCTGGGGCAGAATAATCTGCACGCTGGCGCCGTCAACCGTGATATCATCTTTTTGAACTTTGGTCAAATCAAAGCCGGCCACAACTTCGCCTTCGGCCAGCAGCATTAGCTGGTCGCTGCCCACAAATTGTTCCCATAGATTGGCCGGCTCGTTTTTCAGGTCAATGACCGTGCGCATGGCGTATTCGGTGGTTTCCAGCCGGCCTAAATTATTGATGTGGGTAATCACCACAATGGGGGTGGGCGAGGGGGTTGGCGTGGGGGTGGGCGTGAGGGTTGGCGTGGGGGTAGCGGTGGTGGTTGGGGTGGGGGTCAACGTGGTGGTGGGCGTATTGGTGACAATTTGGGGCGGGCGCGGAGTTGCGGTAGCCGCGGCAATTTGAGCCGGATTGCCGCCGGACTCGGCGTTCTGCTGCCCCAGTTGAAAGGCAACAATAGCCGTAGCTGCGGCCAAAAGAATAATCAAAACGGTGATAATGATTAAGGCTGTTCGATTTTGTGCCAACTTTTGACCTCTTGCCAATATTCTTAACGATGACGCTTTTCCAACGCGGCAATCACCTGCGACCAGCTTAAATTACGGCTTTCCAGCAACACCAGGCTGTGGTAGATGAGGTCGGCCATCTCTTCAACCAGCCGCTCATCCGATTGGGCCAGCGCGGCTACAACTACTTCGGTGGCTTCTTCGCCAACTTTTTGGGCCGCCTTGGCCTGGTCGGCCAGCAGTTGGCTGGTGTAGGAGCCGGGTTGGGGGTTGGCTTTTCTATCGGCGATGATGGCCGTGAGTTGGCTTAAAAAATCGCTCATGGGCTATCCACCCACCGTAAACATTTCTTCTCGCTCTGGCCCCACCGAAACATATTTGATGGGCACGCCGACCATCTCCTCGACGCGTTTAAGGTAACGTTGGGCCTCTTTGGGCAAATCGCCCCAGGCGCGGGCGGAATTGGTAGAGTTTTCGGGCCAGCCCGGCCAGTTTTCGTAAATGGGTTCGACAGTCTGGTAAACGGGCGTGTCGGGCACGTGTTGCAGCGTAACGCCCTCGGCCAGCCGGTAGCCGGTGCAGATTTTTAACTCCGGCAGTCCATCGAGCACATCCAGCTTGGTGATGGCTAAATGGGTAAAACCGTTGAGGTAGGCCACGTGGTTAAGGGCCACCGTATCCAGCCAGCCGCAGCGACGGGGCCGCCCGGTAGTGGCTCCGAACTCGCTACCTTTTTCGCGCAGCCAAATTGCTGTTTGACTGTCGCCCTGGTCGGTGGGCATGGGGCCGGCGCCAACTGCCGTGTTATAGGCTTTAACCACCCCGATAACTTCTGTGAGCGCCTGCGGGGGTAAACCGGCCCCTACCGGGGCAAAGGTGGCGGTGGGGTTTGAGGAGGTTACGTAGGGGTAGGTGCCCCAGTCTAAATCTCGCATGGCGGCCAGTTGGCCCTCCAGCAGAATGTGGGCGTTTTGCTCATACGCCCGGCGGATGAGGGGCAGCGGGTCAACAATGCGGGCCTGGAGTTGGCTGCGCCACTGCTGGCACTGGTCAAACAATTGGGCCTGGTCAACCGATGGCTGGCCAAAGTGGGCCAGCTCTCGATTGGCAAAGGCTACGGCCTGTTCCAGGCGGGCTTCCAGCCAGTCGGGGCGGAGCAGGTCGCCCAAACGCAGACCGCGCCGGGCGGCTTTATCGCTGTAGGCCGGGCCAATGCCTCGTTTGGTGGTGCCCAGCGCCTCGCTGCCCGAAGCCGACTCTTGCAGCCCATCCAGTTGGCGGTGATAGGGCATCAACATTTGCGCCCGTTCGGAGATAAACAGGTTTTGGGTGTCCACGCCGGCCGCTGCCAGCGCGTCAAGCTCCTCAAGCAGGGTGGCCGGGTTGACCACGCAGCCGGTGCCAATCAGGCATTTGGTGGCAGGGTAAAAGATGCCGGAGGGGATAAGGTGCAACTTGAACTCGCCATATTGGTTAATCACCGTGTGTCCGGCGTTATCGCCCCCCTGAAACCGAATGACCCACTCGGCGCTTTCGGCCAGGGCATCAACAATACGTCCTTTTCCTTCGTCGCCCCATTGGGCGCCAACAACAGCCGTTACAGGCATTGATTTGCTCCCTTGTTCAGTAATCAGTGGTCAGTAGCCGGTATTTGCGCCCACAGGGTTTTTATGGGGTAATGCAGCCCAAAGTTACCAGCGCAGCCACGTGTCGCGCTGATTTTTTATCACCTGGCGACGCCCGCGCGCGGCCAAAATGAGCAGCGTGGCAACAATAGCCAGAAATGGTCCACAAATACAGACCACGGCAAATCTTTGTATATTTTGCAGGTTAATCCAATCCGTCATTTGGCCCTGCCCAAGCCGGGCAAAAAACGCAGATTTTGAAAGTAAATCTACAGGACATGAACGCCCAGTTTTTTAATTTCTTCAACGGCTTTGTCCCCATCATTCGGGTTGACGTTTACCGGCCGGGTGCCGTCCAGCACCACTGTGGAATCAAAGCCCAGGTTGTGGGCGTCAATGGCGGTAGATTTGACGCAGTAATCTAGCGCCAGCCCAACCACCTGTACCTTTTCAACGCCTTGCGCTTTCAAATAGTCCTCCAGCGATTGGGCGTCCATATCCGGTTCAATGTGTCCCCCAAAGCCAGAGTAACTATCTTTTTGCGCGAGAAAGGCTTTGTAAAAGGTAGGGCCTTTCACCTTCAGGTTGGGGTGAAACTCGACGCCGGGGGTGTTTTGCACGCAATGGGGCGGCCAGATGCCATCGGGGTGGTTGATTTTAAAGGAGACGTGGTTGCCGGGGTGAAAATCTTTGGTGTAAACCACCAGGTCGCCGTTTTTCTCAAATTCATCCACCAGTTGGTTGATTGAGGGAATCACCTCATCGCCGTAGGGAACCGCCAGGGCGCCGCCGGGGCAAAAGTCGTTTTGCATATCTACAACAATCAATGCTTTTTTAGCCATTTTTTGCCTCCAATCTTCTAAAAAAGCAGCTCACCTCTCCGGTGTGGCAGGCCGGCCCGGCCGGCGTTACCGCAATTAGCAGGGAGTCGCCATCGCAATCAAAATAAATATTTTGGACTTTTTGAGTGTTGCCGCTGGTAGCGCCTTTGTGCCATAACTCCTGCCGGCTGCGGCTCCAGAACCAGGTTTCGCCGCTTTTCAAGGTTTGCTGCAAGCTTTTGCGGTTCATCCAGGCCAGCATCAACACCTGACCGGTGGCCGCATCCTGCACAATGGCGGGGATAAGTCCATCTGGGTTAAATTTTAAATCTTCAAGGCTCAATTTTCAATTCCGTTGGTTGATTTTGGCCGGCGCACCACAATATGCTGTTGGGCCAAATAGTCTTTGACTTGCTGAATCGACAGATCTTTGAAGTGGAACAGGCTGGCGGCCAAAACGGCGCTGGCCCCGCCGGCTACAATGGCTTTGGCAAAATGTTCCAGCGCGCCGGCCCCGCCAGAGGCGATAACCGGGATGGTAACAACGCGGCTGATTGCGCGGGTCAGCTCAATATCAAAACCGGCTTTGGTGCCGTCGGCGTCCATGCTGGTCAGCAAAATTTCGCCGGCCCCGCGCTCCTGACATTCTTTGGCCCAGGCCACGGCGTCTTTGCCGGTGCGCTGACGCCCGCCGTGAGTGGTAATTTCCCAGCCGCTGCCATCCAGCCGCCGCCGGGCGTCGATGGCGACGACAATGGCCTGGCTGCCAAAGGCTTTGGCCCCTTCGGTAATCAGGCCGGGGTTGCGCACCGCCGCCGTGTTGATGCTGACTTTATCGGCCCCGGTGGAAATAATGGCGTGAATATCTGCCAAACTGCCAATGCCGCCGCCCACGGTAAAGGGGATGAAGACGCTTTCGGCCACGCGCCGGGCAATATCCAGCATCAGGCCGCGTCCCTCGTGCGAGGCGGTGATATCCAAAAAGACCAGCTCGTCGGCCCCTTCGCGGTCGTAAATTTTGGCCTGCTCCACCGGGTCGCCGGCATCGCGCAGATTTACAAAGTTGATGCCTTTCACCACCCGGCCGTCTTTCACATCCAGGCAGGGGATGATTCGTTTAGCTAACATTAATTCCTCTTAGCCTTTGCTACAAACTCCCGTACCCGCGCCATATCTTTGGCTACCGGGTCGCCGGGCAGGTTGGTGGCGGTGTTGCTATCGACGCCGTAGGGTTGGGTGGCGGCAATAGCGGCGGCTACATTTTCGGGGGTCAGGCCGCCGGCCAAAATTACTTTTGACCTGCCGCCCACGCGCTCGATAATCTGGCGGCTGATGTTCCAATCGTGAGTAATGCCGGTGGCGCCCACGCCCGGAAAACCGGCAACCTTGGTGTCCAGCAGCAAAAATTCGGCCACAGCGGCAAAGCGTAAAGCCGTGTCGATGCTTTCCGCGCCATCTATGTGGATGGCCTTCATTAAGGCCACCGACCGGGGCAGTTGAGCGCGGAGTTGCTGCATCACCTCGACGCCCACGGCTGCGGTATCGCTGGAGATGTGGATGATGTCGGGCTGGACGGCCCGGGCCATACGCAGAATTTCGGCGACATCCGTGCTCATAGTCAGCGCGGAGGCGATAGCCTTGCCTCGCAAAGCGTCGGCCATGGCCCTGGCCTGGACAAAGGTCAGTTCGGCGTGAACCTGGCCATAGTCGCCGGCCACAAAGCCAATGTGGTCAACGCCCAAATCTACCATTGTCAGCGCATCGGCCACCGAGGTGGCGGCGTAAATTTGCACAATCATCGTATTATTGGTGGGCCAGGCGCATGGCCTCGCTTAAATCAACCGCGCCGGTGTAAAGGGCCTTGCCAATAATCAACCCTTCCAGCCCTTTATCTTCGTGGGCTTTGACCTGTTTCACATCATCAAGGCCGGCTACGCCGCCGGACACAATCACTTTAAAGCGGTTGGATGTCTCCGGCTTGTTGCCGGCTTCGGCCAGCGCCACGGCCATTTCAAGGTTGACGCCACTGAGCATACCGTCTCTGGAAATGTCGGTGTAAATTACGTGCCGGAGTCCGGCGGTGTGGATAAGCTGCACCAAATCCAGGGCGCTGGTGTTGGCCATTTTGCGCCAGCCGTGGGTGGCTACTTTGCCCTGTTTGACATCCAGGCCCAGCACAATCTGTTCCGGCCCAAACTGGCCCAGCACATCGAGCATCTGGCGGGGGCGGTCGGCGGCCATGGAACCAATTACTACCCGGCTGACACCCATTTCCAGGGCGCGTTTGATATCTTCGGGGCTGCGCAGCCCGCCGCCAAACTGCACCGGCGTCGTGACCCGGTCTAAAATGGCTTGCAGGGCGTCAATATTTTTGGCCGATTTGGCCGGGTCGCCAAAAGCGCCATCCAGATTAACCACGTGCAGCCAGTCAACGCCAATGGTTTCCCAGGTTTCGGCAATGGCAGCCGGGTCTTCGCCGTAAATGGTTTCGGCATTGGGGTCGCCTTGAGTCAGACGGACACATTTGCCATCTTTTAAATCAATTGCTGCGAAGATTTGCATGGTTACTCCTGTGACCAGCCTGCGGCAATCTCTACAAAATTTCTCAGAATTTGCAGGCCGACCTGCTGGCTTTTTTCCGGGTGAAATTGAATGGCGCAAACATTATCCCGGCCCACCACCGAGGCGTAACGCCGGCCATACTCGGTGCAGGCAATGATATCGGCGGGGCTGGCGGGTTGCGCGTAATAGGAATGGGCAAAGTAGGCAAAATCGCCCGGCTCAATGTGGCGCAGCAAGGGATGCTCGCGCTCCGGTTCAATCTGGTTCCAGCCCATGTGAGGCACCGTTAAATTGTGGGGAAAGCGCACAATCTGGCCGGGCAGAATACCCAACCCCTGATGGCGGCCCATCTCTTCGCTTTCGTCAAACAGCAGTTGCAGGCCCACGCAAATACCCAGGAGCGGTTTGCCGGCTTTAACCGCCTCCAGCACCGGCCGGTGCAGGCCGCGCTGCCGCAGGTTGCTGATGGCATCGCCAAAGGCTCCCACGCCGGGCAGCACTACCACCTGAGCCGCCTGAACCGCAGCCACCGAGTCGGTAATTTCGGCATCTGCGCCGATGGCCTGAAAGGCTTTTTGCACGTTTCTGAAATTGCCTACACCATAATCAATGATGGTGATTTTCGTCATACGGTCAGCGTTCCTTTGGTGCTGGGAATTTGGCCGGCCAGGCGCGGGTCTGGCTGCGCGGCCATATCCAGGGCGCGGGCCAGAGCTTTAAACAGGGCTTCGGCGCGGTGGTGGTCATCTGCGCCGGCCAGCAGCCGGGCGTGCAGGTTTAGCCTGCCGGCGTGGGCCAAACTTTCAAAAAAATGGGGAATCAGCGAGGTTGCCACCTGGCCAATACGGTCGGCGTCAAAATGGCCATCGAAGACAAAGTAGCCGCGCCCGCCCAGGTCAACCGCTACCAGCGCCAGGGCTTCGTCCATAGGCACAATGGCGTGGCCCATGCGGGTAATGCCTGTGTGGTCGCCCAGGGCTTCGGCCAGCGCCCGGCCCAGCACAATGCCAACATCTTCAATGGTGTGGTGCTCGTCAACGTGCAGGTCGCCTTTGGCGGTCACATTTAAATCAAAGCGGGCGTGGCGGGCCAGGGCGTGCAGCATATGGTCAAAAAAGCCCAGGCCGGTGTTGATGGCGGCCTGACCGCTGCCATCCAGATTGAGGCTGATTTTAATATCGGTTTCGCCGGTTTTGCGGGTAACAGTGGCGGTTCGGGCAAGATTAGCCAAGAATCAACTCCTTTAGATGATTGGGATGGCCCAAAATCATATGCGCCTTGTTTTGTTCAAACTCGGCGCGAACAAACTCTTTATCGTGCGCGCCAACCAGACAGCCAATGGCGGTAACAGAGGCGGTATCGTTGGCCGCTTTGGCGGCCTGGATGTCGCCCAAATTTGCGCCAACGTAGGCCGAATTGTTAGGGGCGGGTTGCAATTGGTTAATTGCTGCCAGCAGCGGCCAGGGGTTGGGGATGGGTTTGGCTCCGGCCCTGGCAATGTCGTCGAGCGTGATGATTGATTGGAAATATTGATGAATGTTTCTGGCTTTGAGCGAGCGTTCCACCTCGCTGTGGGGGCGGTCGGAAACCACAGCCAGCGCCACTTTTTGGCCCAGTTGCGCCAGAATATCTCTGTCAATAATTAGCGACTCGTGCTCGGCGTAGCCGGTACTTTGGATGAGGATGGCCTGCTGGCTGTAGACGCGCTCAAACAGGTCGGCCCCCAGGTAAAGCTCTTGAAAAATGCGGCTTACAATGTTGGTTTTGGTAATATCGCCGCTGGCAACCAGCATGTGGCGGTTTTCCCGGGGCAGGGCTTTGTTAGCGCCCTCTATCCCGCCGCCCGCCGCGGCAATATCGGCGGCAAGTTTGCCAATATCCTTTTGCTGGCGCAGCGAGTCAACACTCAATCGCAAATTTCCGCCGGCCAGTTGCAGGTAGGCCAAAATTGCCGGCACGTGAAAACTTGAGGGAAAGGTGGGCGGTGGGATAGAAGGCAACATCTCAACAAAATACATAACCAGGGCTGTCGCCAAATCCCAATAGCTGGTAAAGTGACCCACCTTTTGCAGCAATACCACCTCGGCCGGAGTGATGAGCGGCTCTTTAGAAGGCGACAGGCCAATGGCCCGCTCCATGTAAAGCTGCACCGTTTGTTTAACCACTTCCCGGTAGGAAAAACTAACATCAATCAGTACGTCGTTGGCGGCAAATATGAGCGCATCTATCTCCAGGTGGGGTTTATATCGACTCATAATGCCTTCAACGCTTCCTCCAGGCGGGCCATTTGGGCCGGCGTGCCAATGCTAATGCGAATATGGTCGGCAAGCCGGGGCGAGTTGTAGTGCCGGACCAAAATGCCCTGCCGGGCTAATTCATTTTTGACTTCCAACGCTGGCCGGCCCTCAACCTTGCACAGAATAAAATTGGCCTGGCTGGGATAGGGTGTCAGCCAATCTAGCTGAGATAGCGTGTGGTAAAAGGCGTCTCGCTGGTTGATAAGCCGGGCGACATTAGCCAGCAAATGCTGGCGGTCGGCCAGCGAGACCTGCGCGGCAATTTGGCCGGCCACGCTGACATTGTAAGGCTGTTTGATTTTCCAAAGGTGGGCCACAATATCGGGCGGAAATGCGCCATACCCCATCCGCAACCCGGCCAGCCCGGCCCACTTGCTAAAGGTGCGCAGCACAACCAGGTTGGGGTGCTGCTTAACCCAGGTAATCCGGCTGCCGCCGCTAAATTCAATATAAGCCTCATCCAGCACAATAATGGCTGGCAGCGCCAGCAATCGCTTTAATTCCGCATCGGCTAACAGCGAGCCATCCGGGTTGTTGGGCGACGTGACAAAGATAAGTTTAGCGGGCCGGCGGCCAGAGTCAAAATATGTTTCAAGGGCGGCCAGGTCAAGGGCAAAATCATCTTTGCGCCAAATGTTGACCACCTGAGCGGCGTTGATATCGGCATCGAAGGCGTACATGCCAAAGGTGGGCGGGCAATTGATGATAACATCGCCCGGCTCGATGAACAGACGCATCAGCAGGTCAATCAGCTCATCCGCGCCGTGGCCCACCAGCAGGTTGTCGGCCTCCAGGCCGGTGTATTCGGCCAGGGCGGCCCGCAGGTCGCGGCTTTCGGGGTCGGGGTAGATGTGCAGGTAAGGGGCCTGGGCCAATGCCCGCGCCACTCGCGGCGAAGGGCCATAGGGGTTTTCGTTGGCATCCAGCTTTACAATATCGTCTGGATGCCGGCCAAGTTGTTCAGAAAGAACCTCAAAGGGCAAAATGGGGGTGTAGGGGGTCAGGCTGGCGATATTGGGCCGGATGAGCGTGTTTAAATTGAAATTCATTGAGCTAACCAGTAACCTGGTGCGTAACAAGTTTCTACGCACTACGGTATCTACAGAATCTTGCATTGTTTGCAGGCTGGTTTTGTTGGCCTCATGGCGAAAACCTCTGGTCTCTAAAGCGGCCCTGGTCAGAGGTGCGCATGTAGGTTTCTTCAACCCAGGTAAAATAACCGCCGTAATCCAGGCTAAAGCCGCGACACATAATGATATAGCCCGACAGGTCGCCATTGTGGTCGTAAGCCAGGTAGGCTTCACCGGCCTGGGGGTCGTTGAGGAGTATTCTAATAGCCGCTTCGGTTTTAACCCACTCCTCAGCCGAGGCGTCGGCTACCTGCTCGTGCGACTCCCGCATCAGGGCAATTAAATCATTCTGGTCATTAGCATTGGCCTTTTTTATTTTCATAACCGTCTCCTTACTGCTGCGGCGTGGGCATCCAGCCCTTCGGCCTGGGCCAGCGTTTGGGCCGCCGGCCCAATGGCGCGCGCCTCGGATGCGTCAAGTCCAAAAACGCTAATAATTTTGGTAAAATCGCGGACGCTGAGCGGGCTGGCAAAACGCGCCGTGCCCATAGTGGGCATAACGTGGGTGGGGCCGGCAGTGTAATCGCCCAAAACCTCGTAAGCGTGCTCGCCCAAAAATATACCGCCGGCATGTTTTACTTTGCCCACCAGCGCCCACGGCTCTTTGACATGCAGGCACAGATGCTCTGGGGCATACAGGTTGTTTAGCTCAACGGCCTCATCCAGATTGGCGCAGATAACCGCGCCGCCTTGATTTTGCAAACTTTCTACAATTATATCGGCGCGGCTTAAAGTTTCAAGCTGACGCCCAATCTCAACCTGCACGGCCTGGGCCAGGGCGCGGCTGGGCGTTACCAGTATGGCCGAGGCCAGCGGGTCGTGCTCGGCCTGGGCCAGCAAATCGGCGGCTACCAGGGCCGGGTCGGCCTGCTCGTCGGCAATGACCAGGGTTTCGGTGGGGCCGGGCAGGCCGTCGATATCTACCAGCCCGTAAACCTGCCGCTTGGCCAGCGTCACAAAAATGTTGCCCGGCCCAACAATTTTATCAACTTTGGTAATGGTTTGAGTGCCATAGGCCATTGCAGCCACGGCCTGCGCCCCGCCCAGGCAATACACCGCATCAACCCCGGCCACTTTGGCGGCGGCCAGCAACACCGGCGCAATCTGGTTATTGCGCCCGCCGGGGGTAGTCACAATGACCTGCTCAACCCCGGCCACGCGAGCGGTAACGGCGCACATTAACAGGGTGCTGGGGTAGGGGGCAGTTCCGCCGGGGGCGTACACGCCCACCCGCTCCAGCGGGCGGACCATCTGCCCCAACGCGCCGCCGCCGGGCCGCCAATCGAGCCAGCTTTGAGCCGGTTGTTTTTGATGAAAGTTGCGGACGCGTTCGGCGGCAAAATGGAGGGAGTCGCGCAAATTTGCGGCAATATGGTGGTAGGCCGCCTCAATATCGGCCTGCGGCACAAGCAGAGGGTCTGGCCGGACGCCGTCGATTTTTTCGGTCCAATCAATGGCCGCCGCATCGCCGCGCTGCTGCACGTCGGTTAAAATGTGCCGGACGGCTTCTTCCGGGGGCAGCGCCCGGCCAAACACGCGCTCCAGCCCTTTGACCAGGCTGGGGGTGAGGTTTATCTGGCCAACCGGCTGGCGGCGGATAATGGATTGCCTGGCCTGGTCGGTTTCATATAGTTGAAAAAGTTCTGTCACCGGGGTACGTCCTGTTTAAGGTTGAGGCTTTCCAGCAACCTGCGCCAGCGTTCCGGCTCCTCTTCAAAAATGTAAATGACAGGCAGAACCAGAACGCCGCTGCCGCCAATCTGGCGGAGTTGCTCGATGGCCTGGCGCAGCCGATCTTTACGCACCACAATGCTGATGGCGTACCAGTTGGTGGGGGTGGCTTCTCTGATATAAACCGGGCTGATGGTTGGCCCTTGCAGGCCGCCCAGCACCGGCTGGCTGAATACTTTTTGAGATACCTGCTCCGGCGATTCGCCGCGGATGTTGGCAATGACGGTATAGTGGTCTACGGCGCGCAGGTGGGCTTCAAACCGTTCCAGCAGTTCTCTGGCAATTTCCAGCACGCCGGGGCGTTGGGCAAGGGCGGCGCGGTTGCCAATGAGCATCGCCTGGCTTTGCAGCAATTCCCCGCCCTCAATTTCTTTTAACCGGTTCTCTCGCAGGGTGGTGCCGCTGCTGACCAGATCGACAATAAAATCGGCGGTACCCATTTGGGGAGCGGCCTCCAGCGCGCCATCGGCGTGCAGCAGGCGGAACGGGGTAATCTGGTGCTGTTCTAAAAAAGCCTGGGCCTGGCGCGGATATTTGCTCACCACGCGCAGGGGCCGGCTGCTGTGGCGTGACTGGGCCAGCCGGGCCAGGTCTGGCATGGCGTCAACATCGGTCCAATCTTCGGGCACGGCCACGGCCAGACGGCAGTGGCTGTAGCCCAGCGCCTCGTGAATAATGACAATATCGCCGTTGACGCCGCGATATTCGGCAATTTTGTCGTAGCCAACAATGCCAAGGTCGGTATCGCCGTCGCGCACTTTGCGCACCACATCGGCGGAACGTTGAAACCAGACTTCTAGCCTGGGCAGTTCTTGAATTTGGGCAATATACTGCCGGGGATTGACCTTGTTGATGGTTAACCCGCAGCTTTGCAGCAGGGCCAGCGTTTCGTTTTCCATGCGGCCTTTGCTGGGCAAAGCCAATCTAACCGTGGTTCGGTGGTGTTTGTTGGGGGTAGCTTTGAGTGTCATCAATATCCTTTCGCACCGCAAATTTTACATTCATCCCTCGTTTTCGTCAATGGTGATTTGTCTCACAAATTGCGGGGTCGCTTTGACAGGCAATCTGCCCGTGTTATACTTTATGTATAATCCAAGAGGCTGATACTTTGAGTCAAAATAATAAACCCTTGCCGCTGCCCGACAAGAAAATTCCGTTTACAGTCATGATTATTGGCACCTATGAAGTGGCGGTTGCCTTGTTAGGCTTAATTTTAGTGGTTTTGGTGGGCCAGGTAGACGCATACTCGGCGGCCTTTTTAATATTGCTGGCCATTTATGGGGCAATGGGGGCCGGATTGTGGGCTATTCAGGAGTGGGCCAGGTTTACAAATGTTGTGCTGCATGTGGTTTCCATACCTTATATTTTAATTACCTATTTTTTTTTAGATGGCCCTTCTGGCGGTTATATCGCCGTACAATTGTTAATTGCCGCCGGAATTATTTTTGGTTTAACCCGCCCTGAAATTCGCTATAAGTTTCAAACGGTAGTATCCAAAAAAAAGCGGCAATAGCCTCAGCAATTCCCAATTTGGCAATAAGACATGTCAGATTTTCAAAGTTGTGAGGGCAAACACGCGATTTATGATTGTCAGGCAACATTTTTGCCAGGATTATGTCAAAAACCCGACAGGTCTGGATTTGAATTTGCAATTGCTGCAATAGCCCTAAACGCATTGCTAAGTTGTCCCAAATATGCTATACTCGGTGGGTTGGCGGGGATAATTGATTATCTTTCCCAAAGGAGCAGGCCATGCCACATCAAATTTTGATGATTGATGATGACCGTGAAATGGTGACCCTTGGCAAACTGATTTTAGAACGCGAAGGGTTTGAAGTTCTTTTTGCCTACAACGGTGCAGAAGGCTTAGAAATATTAGAAAAAGAAGGCGACAACATCTCTTTGGTTTTGCTTGATATTATGATGGTTGGCATGGATGGCTGGCAGGTGTTGGAAACCATCAAGAAAAGCGAAAAGCACAAAGCTTTGCCTGTAATCATGTTAACCGCCCGTCATTATCTTGAAGATGAGTCTGAAACTTCTAATTACGCCGACCTGTTTGATGGGTACGTTGTAAAGCCTTTTGTGGTTAGAGATTTGCTGGGTAAAATCAATGAACTGGTTAAAACGTCAAACCAGGCCGGTTAGATAATGATGCAACCCAGGGCAAATTTTTGGATAGAAAAAGACGGTAAAGTGGTGTTAAGCTCCTGGCGAGTCAGATTGCTGGAAGCTATTCAGGAAACCGGCTCTATTTCGGCGGCGGCAGAGAGAATGGACGTACCTTACCGGCGCGCCTGGGAAAAGATACACGAGTGCGAAGAAAGATTAGGCGCAAAACTGGTTGACACCCAGACCGGCGGCGAGGGCGGCGGCGGCTCTCAACTGACGCCACTCGGCGCCGATTATGTCCAGCGTTTTCGTGAGTTTACCTCTGGTTTGAACAGCCTGGTTGCCCAGCGGTTTCAAGAAACCTTCCTCCAAGAATAACCCTCTCTTTTTTTACCCCTCGTTATGATTTCCACATACAACGATTTCAAAATTTTGAGCTTTTTCCGGGTGTATAGTATAATTGTACCGTATTAACTATACAGTAACCGCAACGCCTGAGCGCCTGGAGCATGAGTAAAATCTTTCTGTACCACCAAATTGCCGAGGCCATTCGCAAAGAGATATTGCGCCAACTTCTCAAACCGGGCGACCGGCTGCCTTCGGTGCGAGAAATGGCCGAACGCTGGAACTGCACCATCGGCACGGTTCAGCGGGCTTATGACGAATTGGCCAACGAGGGCCTTGTTGTAATCCGGCCCGGTCAGGGAACTCACGTTGCTTCAGCGGCCAGCCTCCTGATCGAAGAAAAGATGCCGCTGCGCCGGGCCACCCTGGTTAACAAAGCCGAAACCTTTCTTTTGGAAGCGTTGACCGCCGGTTACACCCAGGCCGAAATTGAGCAGGCCGTTAGCCTGGCCCTGGATCGCTGGCGCGCCCTGCGGCATCAGGTAGTTAAATGGCCCGAAACCACGCTGCGCTTTGTCGGCAGCCACGACCCGGCCGTAACCCTGGTAACATCTCACTTTAGCCACGTTGCCCCAAATTATATTCCTCAACTAACCTTTTCCGGCAGTTTGGGTGGGTTGATTGCCCTGGCTGAACACAAGGCCGACATTGCCGGCAGCCACCTATGGGATGAGCAAAGCGATACCTACAATACGCCGTTTGTGCAGCGCCTTTTGCCGGGGCGCCGGGTGGCCCTGGTTACGCTGGCGCACCGTTACCTGGGGTTGGTTGTCGCCCCGTCAAATCCCTTAAAGATTACTCAACTGGCCGATTTAATCCGGCCCAATCTTTGCTTTGTCAACCGGCAACCAGGCGCGGGAACCCGCGTTTGGTTAGACGCCCAACTGCGCCGGTTGGGCATATCTGCCGGGCAAATTTTGGGCTATGACAACGAACTGCAAACCCACTCCGAAGTGGTGCGGGCGGTTGCCGAGGAGCAGGCCGACGCCGGGCTGGTAGTGCAGGCCGCCGCTCTGGCTTACGGGCTTGATTTTATCCCCCTGGCCACCGAACGTTACGATTTTGTCATTCCCGCCGAAACCTGGGAGCGCCCGCCGGTGCAAACGCTGGTAAACTGGCTGGCCTCTACGCAGGCCAAACAGCGCATCGAAGCGATAGGCGGTTACAACGTGGCCGAAACCGGGCAGGTCGAGTGGCTGTCAAATTAAACGGGGTGCGGCCAACTTTGTGACGTACCCCTCAATTCATCTCATCTTTTTTTAAAAAGGAGCTTAAAAACATGAATGCACGTAAAGGAACTTTTGTTTTTGCGGCTTTGTTATTTGCGCTTTTAATCTTGCCATCGTCACTATTGGCAGCGCCGTTACAGCAACAGGCCGTAGCCTGTGAGCAAGAGGTAATTGTTCAGGCCGATGACTGGCTGTCGAAGATTGCCGAGAAAATTTATGGCGACGTGTTTGCCTACCCGGCTATTGCCGAGGCAACCAACGCCAAAAACGCCGAAGATAGCAGCTTTGCCAATATAGAAAATGTTGACGTTATTGAAGTTGGCTGGAAACTATGCGTTCCCAGCGCCGATGATGCCCAGGCCATACTCAACCGCCCTCTGAGCGCGCCCGATGTCGCGGTTTCGCCGCCGCAACCAACCGGGCAGGAAGTAGGCCGGCTGGTATTGGCCACCACCACCAGCACCGATGATTCCGGCCTGCTCAACGCCATCCTGCCCGATTTTGAGGCGCGCTATGGCGCGGATGTTGAAGTGATTGCGGTGGGCACAGGTCAGGCCATTGAACTGGGCGAAAATGGCGATGCCGACGTGGTTCTGGTCCACGCCCGCAGCCGCGAAGACGCCTTTGTAGCCGATGGCTACGGCGTGAACCGGCAAGACGTAATGTACAACGATTTTGTTGTGCTTGGCCCCCCCAGCGACCCGGCCGGCATCAAGGGCATGACCGATGTGGCTGCGGCCCTGGCCCAAGTTGCCCAAACCCAGAGCGTCTTCATCTCTCGCGGTGACGACTCCGGCACGCATACCAAAGAGCGGGGGCTATGGGAAGCCACCGGCGTGCCGCTAGTTGATGTAACCAGCGGCAGTAGCGCCTACAAGCAACCCGAAGGCGACTGGTACGTGTCGGTGGGCCAGGGAATGGGCGCTACCATTACCGTGGCTAACGAGCAGCAAGCCTACACCCTCAGCGACCGGGCTACCTACCTGGCCCGCAAGTTAGACGGGCTGGAATTGGAAATTGTGGTTGAAGGCGACTCGCGCCTGTTTAATCCCTATGGGGTAATTGCCGTTAACCCCGAAAGACACCCGGATATAAACTATGCCGGCGCTACGGCCTTTATCGAGTGGTTGACATCTTTAGAAACGCAGCAGTTGATTAGTCAATTTGGCGTGGATACCTTTGGCCAGCCTTTATTTGTGCCCGACTCGGCGGCCTGGAACGCGGCCAGGTAATTAATGAAAGATTTGCTTCAGGGAGTGGTCCAGGCTTTTGGGTTAATCATTAGCCTGGACCCGGCTTTATACGAAGTCATCTGGCTGTCGCTATACGTTTCGGGGGTGGCGCTGGCATACAGCACTCTCATCGGCATTCCTATGGGGGCGTTGCTGGGGTTAAAGCGGTTTACTGGCCGCAAACTGGTGATGGCGCTGCTTTATACCGGCATGGGCTTTCCGCCGGTGGTGGTGGGGCTGTTTGTTTATTTAATACTGTCGCGCAGCGGCCCGCTGGGAACGTTGGCCTGGTTGTTTACGCCCAGGGCGATTATTGTTGCCCAAACAATTATCTCCTTTCCGCTGGTGGCCGGTTTTACCATGGCCGCGGTGATGGGGGTTGACCCCAATCTGAGGCGTCAGCTTTTGGCCCTGGGCGCAACCGGCTGGCAGGCTACCCTGGCCATTCTGGCCGAGGCTCGCATTGGGGTGATCGTGTCGGTCATTGCCGGGTTTGGCTCGGTCATTTCAGAGGTGGGGGCCGTTATTTTGGTCGGCGGCAACATCGAGGGTAAAACCCGCACATTAACCACCGCCATTGTTTTAGAGACTCGTAAAGGCAACTTTGATTTAGCCATTGCCCTGGGAGTCATTTTGTTATTTATCTCTTTTTTGGTGAATCTGGCTATGCTGCGTATGCAAGGCCGAGGAGTGAACCAGTAGTCAAGATGAGCAGTGAAATTATCTATCAACTTCGCAATCTGACCCAGGTTTATAATGGACGTCCGGTGTTGCAAATAGACCGGCTTGATATCTACAAAGGCGAGATTCTGGCCATTGTTGGTCCCAGCGGGGCTGGCAAAAGCACATTGCTGCGCCTGCTGAATTTTTTGGAACACCCGGTTGACGGCGAGCTTGCCTTTGAAAACTTCACGCCCAATGGCGAAGGGGCGCCGCTCGATATCCGCCGCAAGATAACCACCGTGTTTCAACAGCCTATTTTACTCAGCCGGTCGGTGGCGGCCAATGTGGCCTACGGCCTTAAAATTAGAAAACAGAGCCGGTCAACCATTGACCAGGTGGTGGCCGACACGCTGGCCAAAGTGGGGCTGGGCGAGATGATAAAAACATCGGCGCGAACTCTCAGCGGCGGCGAGGCCCAGCGGGTCGCCCTGGCCCGCGCTCTGGTGATTGAACCGGAGGTGCTGCTGTTAGATGAGCCAACCGCCAATCTTGACCCTTACAACGTGAAGCTGATTGAGCAAATTGTGGCCGATGTGAACCGGGAGTTTGGCACCACCGTGGTGCTGGTTACGCACAATATTTTTCAGGCCAAGCGGCTGGCCCATCGTACCGCCCTGCTGCTCGAGGGGCGTCTGGTTGAAATTGCCCCAACGCCCACCTTTTTTAATGCCCCCGCCGACCCTCGCACCGCCGCCTTTGTTGACGGCGATATGGTATATTGACTCCACTATTCGAGTGATTTGTTCCGTTAATACTTCATCTGACGATTGTAATTTTTGAGCAATTATTCCGTTATGCATTAATTCTTTTCCGCCAAACGTTTTTTATATTCTACTGCTTTCTGTTGGTTGTTCCAAGTTGGCGGGTAATAAAAGACCCCGGCTCAAAACGAGTCGGGGTTTTTCAACCTAAATTTATACCACAGGAATTTTCTTTTTTGGGGGGTGTCCCCCCAAGCCTCCCGCCCTGCGGGGCTAATTAAAGATAAGCTTTTGTCAGCTCAAACTGCTCAACTTGTGCGACACATCCTTCAAGCTGGGGTACAACGCTTGATACTGAACGTAGTACGGCTCATATTGGGCCACACTATCTGGCCGGGGCGCGGTGGAGCCGGTCAGTTTGATGCAGGCTTCACAGGCAGCGTCAACGTTGGGCCACGCGCCCGCGCCAACGCCGGCCAGCAGCGCCGCGCCGTAGGCCGCCCCTTCGGTGGTGTTGACCGTGACCAGCTCGACATTCAGCACGTCGGCCAGAATTTGCCGCCACAGTAAACTTTTTGCGCCGCCGCCGGAGACCCGCACCTGCTTGATTTGGGTCAGGCCGGAGGATTTGATGAGTTCAAAACTGTCTCGCAGGCCAAAGGCGACTCCTTCCAATACGGCGCGGGTAAAGTGGGGCTGAGCGTGCCGGATTGTAACCCCCACAAAACCACCCCGAATCAGCGGGTCGGGGTGAGGCGTGCGTTCGCCGGTGAGGTAGGGCAAAAAGAGCAACCCCTCACAGCCGGGCGAAATATCGCTGGCCGGGGCCAGCAGCGTGTCAAAATCGACCCCCGCTGCAAAGGTATCCCGATACCAGCGCAAACTGCCCGCCGCCGAGAGCATCACCCCCATCATATGCCAGCGGCCCGGCACCGCGTGACAAAAAGCGTGCAGCCGGCCTTCCGGTTCGATAAACGGTTCGGCGGCGCTGGCAAACACCACCCCCGACGTGCCCAGGGTGAGCGCCACAATGCCCGGCGCAACTGCGCCAACACCCACCGCCTGCGCTGCCTGGTCGCCGCCGCCGCCCACAACCGGCGCGCCGGCTTTGAGGCCGGTCAGTTGAGCTACCTCTGCGGATACCTGTCCCGTTACCTCCGGCCCTTCGTGGGTGGGGGGCAGCCACTCGGCCGGAATCTCCAGCGCATCCAGCACCTCTTTTGACCAGTCTCGCTTTTTAATATCGAGCAGTAATGTGCCGGCTGCGCCAGCTTTATCGGTGGCGTAATGGCCGGTTAGCCGGTAGCGAACGTAATCTTTGGGCAGCAGAATGTGTTTGGCCCGGGCAAAAACTTCCGGCTCGTGCCGGCGCACCCACAGAATTTTGGGGGCGGTAAAGCCGGTCAGGGCGTCGTTGCCGGTGAGTTCAATGAGTCGCTTTTTGCCCAATCGCTGCCGGATTTCATCGCATTGCGGGCCGGTGCGCTGGTCGTTCCAAAGTATGGCCGGGCGCAGCACGTCGCCTTTTTTGTCCAGCAGGGTCAGGCCGTGCATTTGTCCGGTCAGGCCGATGGCGGCTATCTGGTCGCCGGCAATGGCGGTATCATGCAATACTTTTTTGATACTGTTGACAGCCCCGTTCCACCAGTCGGCGGGGTCCTGCTCGCTCCATAGAGGGTGGGGGATAGAGAGTGGAATCTCGGTGGTGGCAGCGCCGAGTACGTTGCCGGCGTCGTCAATAATCAGGGCTTTGACGCCGGTGGTTGAGGCGTCGATGCCGAGAAAATAGCTCATAGTTAGCTCCTTACCTGCCTAACAGGGCGCGAACAATCTCCATTTCCAGCAGCTCATAGTTGCGTTCGGCGACGAGGGCCTCGATGCGGCCGGCGTTGAGCTTGCGGACAACATCCAGCAGCGCCAGAAAGATTTCTTTGCTGTTGGCCAGATGTTGGGTGGCCTGCTCGACTTTTTGGGTACGCATAGCCTTGACATCCAGGCCCACAAATTCGCCGTTGTTGCCGTAGCCGTTGCGGTCAAGCACCCAAACCTGCATAAAGGCCCGGCGCAGGTCTACCGCGCCAAAGGCTTTGTCCTGGTCAAACTTTAGCCCGTTCTGGTCGTTCAGGTGAACGCTCCACAGCTTTTTGTGGGCCAGGGCGTAGGCCATTTCATCGGAAGGGTCCAGCCCGGCCAAAATGGCGTGGGCCGACTCGACCAGCGCGCCCACCCGATCGGGGTCGGCCGTCAGGTAGCTCAGGCCAATGGCGTGGCCGATGGTGGGAATGTAGGCCAGGTCCATCGGCTCGTTGGGTTTTGGCTCAACCAGAATTTTGATATTGGCATCGTGGGCCAGCATTTTGTTGATGGCCTCGACCAACATGTCAACCGCGCGGGTGGCATCTTTGGCTTCGCGGATGTAGGTACCCTCGCGGGCCAGCCACAGCACAATTTTGTTGGCGCCCAAAATATTGGCAATGTCAACGGCTTTCAGGCTGCGCTCGATGGCGTATTGCCGTTCGGAGGGGTTGTTAGAGGTATAGCCGCCGTCGATGGTGCGGGGGTCTTCCCACAGCCGGGGGGCGACAAACTCGGCGATTAGCCCTTCGCCGTCTAGCACCCGGCGCACATCTTTGGCCGCGCCTTCAACCTCGCCGGCAGACATATTGTTAAGATCAGGTACGGCGTCGTCGTCGTGAAACTGGACTCCTTCAAAACCCAGCTTTTTGTAAACTTTCAACTTTTCGGCAAAGGGGATGGCGGGCCGCACCGGGGGACCAAACGGGTCGGCCCCTTCGTGAATATTCCACGGGCCAAATGAAAAGCGAAATGTACCTGGCATGGTAAAACTCCTTTATCTGACGCCTAGCAACAACTCGATGGTCAACTGGTCCAGCTTTTCGTAGGGTTGACCTTTTTGGCTCAGGGCCACGCGGTCAAAGGAATGCGCTCTGAGGGCGTCGGCCTTTTCTTTGGCGTAGACCCCCAGATACCGGTCCATCGAGCCGTCATCGGCTTTGATGTGGGCCAGCAGTTCTTGAATTTCGTCATCTTCGTTGAACTGCATAGCCTTTTCTTTCAAAATCAGGTAGGCGCGCATGCAGCCGGCGGCAAAGGCTTTAACATCCTCAACGTCGGCGGTGCGGTAAGCGTGGGCGTCAAAGTGGCGGCTGCCCTGATAGCCTACGTCTTCTAAAAATTTTACCAGGAAAAAGGCCTGTTTGAGGCTGTTGGCCCCAAAGCGAAAGTCCTGGTCGTAGCGGCCAAACGCCTGGTCGTTCAGGTCGATGTGGAAGAGCTTGCCGGCGTCCCAGGCCTGGGCCACGGCGTGCATAAAGTTGAGGCCGGCCATGTGCTCGTGGGCTACTTCGGGGTTAACGCCAACCATCTTGGGGTGGTCGAGCGTGGCAATAAAACCCAGCATAGCGCCGGTAGTGGGCAAATACAGGTCGCCGCGCGGCTCGTTGGGTTTGGCTTCCAGGGCAAATCTCAGGTCGTAGTTTTGGTCAATGCAGTATTCGCATAAAAAGTTAAGGGCGTCGCGGAACCATTTGCCGGCGTCCAGCGGGTTTTTGCCGGCGTCGGTTTCAACGCCTTCGCGGCCACCCCAAAAGACGTAAATTTTTGCGCCCAATTCTACCCCCAAATCAATGGCGTGCATGGTTTTTTGCAAGGCGTAGGCCCGCACTTTGGGGTTGTTGCTGGTAAAAGCGCCATCGCGAAAGACCGGGTCGGAAAAAAGGTTGGTGGTGGCCATCGGCACTACCAGGCCGGTCTCGTCCAGCGCTTTTTTGAATTCTTTGACAATTTTATCTCGTTCGGCGGGGGTGGCGTCGATGGGCACCAGGTCGTTATCATGAAAATTGACGCCCCAGGCCCCAACTTCGGCCAGCATATGAACAATGTTTACGGGCGACATCGGCTGGCGCACCGGCTCGCCAAAGGGGTCGCGGCCAATATTGCCCACAGTCCACAGCCCAAAGGTAAATTTATGTTCAGGTTTTGGTTGGTACATTCTTTTTTACCTCAGTGTGCTAGTTTGTGTATATTAGTTTGTTGCACCAACAAACTAAGTATTATCGCAAAAAAAAATCGAATTATGTGATTTTAGGGCAACATTGGGTGTCCACCGGCAAAATTTTTACCGGTGGACACCCAAGCAGGCGCAGCGGGTGGCTGCTGCCTAATCGTCGGTGGCGAAAGCGGCGTCAAAGGCTACGGAAGATGGGGCAAAATCGGTGCGGCGAACAAAAGCCAGCGCATCGGGCGCGCCCCAATCGCGGTCCATGCCGCTGTCTTCCCACTCGATGGAGAGCGGGCCGTTGTAACCAATACGGTTAAGAGCGCGGAACAATTCTTCAAAATCCACATCACCGTGGCCGGGCGAGACAAAATCCCACCCGCGCCGGGCATCGCCAAAGTTCAGGTGCGAGCCTAAAATACTGCGGCGGCCATCGCCAATGCGTTTTTTGGAGTCTTTGACGTGAACGTGGTAAATGCGATCGGCAAACTCTGTTACAAAAGCGGCGGAGTCGAGGTGCTGGTGGGCAAAGTGGCTGGGGTCAAAATTGATGCCAAAGGCTTCGCGCCGGCCAATGGCAGCCAGGGCTTTTTCGGTGGTTACAAAATCGTAGGCAATTTCGGTGGGGTGAACTTCCAGCCCAAATTTTACGCCCACTTCATCAAACACGTCCATAATCGGGTTCCAGCGGTCGGCAAACTCTTTGTAGCCGGCTTCAACCACGCTAAAATCATTGGGAGGGAAGGAGTAGATTAAATGCCAGATGGGGGAGCCGGTAAAGCCGTTAACAATATTGAGTCCAAAGGCGGCGGCGGCGCGGGCGGTGTTGGCCACTTCTTCGGCGCAGCGTTGGCGCACGCCTTCGGGCTTGCCATCGCCCCAGAGGCGGGGCGGCAAAATGCCTTTGTGCCGGGAGTCGATATTATCGCAAACGCACTGGCCTACCAGGTGGGTGCTAATGGCCCAGCATTTCAGGTTATATTTTTCCAGCAAATCGCGTTTTTCTCTAACGTATTTATCGCTTTCCAAAGCTCTATCAACCTCAAAGTGGTCGCCCCAACAGGCCAGTTCCAGGCCGTCAAAGCCCCACTCGCTAACTTTTTTAGCCAGCGTTTCCAGTGAAAGGTCGGCCCATTGGCCGGTAAATAAGGTGACAGGTCGTGCCATGATGGTTTCTCCTTATCAAAAAATTGGGTTTATTTAACGTAAAGTATTCCAGGGGGACTGGTCGGCCACATCAACCAATTCGTAGCCGCCGTCGCCTACACAGGGGCCTAAAATTGCCAAAAGTTTGGCCGCCTGGCTACCGATGTTAAACGAGGCATGGACTACATCTGCCCCAATAAAAACCGAGTCGCCCGATTTAAGCACCTGTTTTTGTTGGTCAAGCCACTGCTCAACCTCGCCTTCAATAACATAAATAACTTCTTCTTGGTCGGGGTGTTTGTGGAAATTGTGGCCGTAACCGGGTTTTAGATTGACTTCGATGACGGTAAGCTGTTTGGCCCCCACCTCGGGCCGGCTCAACCAGCCCAACACACCCCAATCCAGTTGCTCTCTGGCTGCCTGATTTGATGGTACAAATTTTCCGATCATAATTTTGTGCTCCCTAAAATAGTTTTGGGCACAACGCCCTGCTAAAGGTGAAGTTTTTTGAACTGGCGGGCCTGCCCCTCGATGGCCGGTTCGGTGGCCAAACGCTCGATGCTGCTGGCCCCAAAAAAGCCGGCGATGCCTTCGGTGTGTTCAAAAATGTACTGGGCGTCTTTGGGTTCGGCAATGGGGCCGCCGTGGCACAGCACTAAAATATCTGGGTTAACTTTTACGGCGGCATCGCGCATGGCCTGCACCCGTTTGGCCGACTCCTCGAGCGTGAGGGCAGTTTCCGCGCCGATGGCTCCTTTGGTGGTCAGCCCCATATGGGGCACCAGCACGTCGGCGCCGGCTTCGGCCATCGCCCGGGCTTCATCGGGGGTAAAAACGTAGGGGCAGGTCAGCATGTCAAGCTGGCGGGCCTGCCGAACCATTTCCACTTCCAGGCCGTAGCCCATACCCGTTTCTTCTAAATTGGCTCTAAAGGTGCCGTCGAACAGCCCCACGGTGGGAAAATTCTGAACGCCGTCGAAGCCCATTTCTTTCAATTCGCGCAGTAAAACGGGCATCAGGCGGAAGGGGTCGGTGCCGCACACGCCGGCCAATACGGGGGTGTTCTTGACAACCGGCAGCACCTCGTATCCCATTTCTTTGACGATGGCGTTGGCATCGCCGTAGGGTAGCAAGCCGGCCAAACTGCCGCGCCCGGCCATACGGTACCGGCCAGAGTTGTAGATGATAATGATATCAACCCCGCCGCGTTCTGAAAACTTGGCCGATATGCCGGTGCCGGCGCCCGCGCCAATAATGGGCGTCCCTTTGGCTACCTGCGCCCTGAGCCGCCGCAGCGACTCTTCACGGGGAATGAATGGCATTTTTTATCTCCTTATTATTTAACTAACATCATTTATGTAGACCACGACTGAAGCTCGATAATGTTGCCTTCCGGGTCGGTTACATAAACCCAGGTAACTCTGGCTCCAGTGGCGATGGTGAGCGTAACAATTTCTCCTACCTGGCTGCCGCCTGCTGTTAGAACGGCCTGGCAGGCGGCAGTAACGTCGTCAACCTCAAAAGCAATGTGGGCAAAACCAGGCCGGTTTACAGCGGTTTCCGGCCGTTTGGCAAGCCGGTTGTACTGGTATATTTCAAGGGTTGGCCCGTTTTGGCCGTAGCCCGGCAGCCGCAGGTGAACGCCGCGCATGGCAATATCGGCGGGCAGGCCGGTGCCGGCTGCCAGCAGGTCGCCCTGATAATCTCGCTCTGGCGGAACCGGCGCGCAGCCAAAAATATTTTGATAAAAGTTGGCCAGCGCGCGCCAATCTTTGGCAATGAGGTTGGTGTGAACATATCGCGCTTTAAGGGTCATCATTGACTTCTCGGTTACGCTGATAACATTTCCAGAAGTCGTTGAGCCATTGCCGCCGCAAACTCGGGGTCATTGATGTGCATGTCCAGTTCAACCAGCTCGATCGGGGGGCGAATGTTTTGGCGAAGCGACTCAAACAGGGCATGGTCGGCCTGGGGCAGGTAGAAGGGCTGCTCTTTTTTGTCAATGGCGCTGACGCCCTGGAGCGGAATAAACAGGGCTGTTGGGCCGGTGGCCCGGTTGAGTTTGCTGGCAATAATCCGCCCTAACTCGGCGCACTCTTCCGGGGTGGTTCGCATGAGCGTAACGTTGGGGTTGTGCTTGTACAGGGTGCGATTTTTGAATTGAGGCGGCACGGTATCAACGGCCCAAAAATTAACCATATCCAGCGCGCCGCAGGAAACTACCTGGGGCAGCCCTGTGCCGGCGGCGGCCTCCAGGCGATGCGGGCCGGCGCTCAATACGCCGCCCACCAGTTCATCGCACCATTCGGTGGTGGTGATATCGGCCACAGCAGTAATGAAGCCGTCGTTAATCAACCCCTCCATTGCCTTGCCGCCGCTGCCGGTGGCGTGAAAAACCAGCACCTCGTAGCCGGCGGCTTCCAGTTGCTCTCGGACGGCGGTAACGCAGGGGGTGGTCACGCCGAACATGGTGGCGGCAATCAGCGGCCTGTCTTCGGTGGGGGGCAGCTCTTGCTCAACCATACCGCACACGGCTCCGGCGGCGTTGGCCAAAATCCGGCGAGATATTCGGTTCAGCCCGGCAATATCTACCACCGAGTACATCATGGTCACATCTTTAATGTCAACATAGGGTTTTACATCGCCGGAGGCTACGGTAGAGACCATTACTTTGGGCACGCCGACCGGCAGTTCTCTCATAGCGGGGGTGGCAATAACGGTGCCGCCGGAGCCGCCCAGGGCCAGCAAGCCATCAATTTTGTGGTCAGAATAGAGTTGGGCGGCCAGTCTGGCTGCGCCCTTGGACATTACTTCAATGGCAGCGCCGCGGTCGGCCTGTTCTCTCAGGTAGGCCAGGCTGCGGCCGCCGGCTTTGGCTACTTCATCGGCGCTAATGTTAGGGGTAATGGTGGGGTCGCCGGTGACGCCGGCATCTAGCAGAATAACCTGATGGCCGCGTTGAGTAATCAGGTCTTTTACGTAACCGTATTCGGCTCCTTTGGTGTCAAACGTTCCAATGAGAAGAATTGTGGACATCGTTGTCTCCTGCCTGGGGAGATTGGAGATGGGGCAATCAGGAGGATTAACTTATTTCAATCCCCTAATCTCCAATTACCCCAATAATTTTTTGAGAAACTTCAACCCGTCGTAAGCGATGGCGTCTTGCGTGGGGGCCAGGGCGCGCCAGATGGCGGCGGCGCGGGCAATGCTTTTGACCTTGGCCGTGAATGACTCGATGACGACCGGGCCGTTGTATTTAATATCTCTAAGGGCCTGGGCGACATCGTTCCAGGGAACGTGGCCGGAGCCGGGCGCGCCCCGGTCATTCTCGCAGGCGTGAAAGTGGCCCAATCGCTCTTTGCCCACCGCCCGGATGGCCGCGCCCAACGAGGCTTCCTCGACGTTCATATGGAATGTGTCGAGCAATATTTTGCACGAGGGGTTGCCAACCCGGTCTACCACTTCTATGGCCTGGGCGGCCAGGTTGATAAAGCTGGTTTCAAAGCGGTTGAGCGGTTCGATGCACAGGGTTACGCCGTGGTCGGCGGCGTAGGCCGAGAGTTGGCCCAGTTGCGAGACCAGCAGGTCAACATCGTGGGCGCGTTCGTCGGGCGTGGCCTGCCAGGTGCGCCCCACGGCAGAGTAGATAGGGCCAACCAGGTTTGACGCGCCCAGCGTTTGGGCGGCCTCGATACAGTGGCGAATGTAGGCTATGCCGTTTTTGCGGATTGACTCGTCGGGGTGAATCAAGTCTCGGTCTGGCCCCATAGCGGCGCAGGTGCTGACGCCCAGGCCGTGGTCGCGGGCAATGGCGGCGACTTGCCGGTAATCAAAGGCGTTTTCGGTTTCAAGCGGCAACTCAATCATATCAAAACCGGCGGCGGCCATTTGCGCGGCGGTGGCGCTCAACTCATCCAGCGTAAACGGCGAGAACCAAATCCAGGTGTTTGCTCCAAATTTCATAGCGGTGTGTCCTTGGTAATTAATTAAACAAAATTGTTGCGGGTATGTCTGCCTTTTTAGCCCTCATTTTGCTCAAATTCGGCAACGGAGACGCTGCTCAAATGACCCGCCTGGGCGCCTCGGGGCACAATATGGCTCCACAAAATAAAGGCCAGCGTAGAGAAAAAGAGCATAAAAAAGCCGATACGGTAGGCCATAAACCACCAGGGCTGGAACATGCCAATAACGCCCAGCACGATACCGGCAATAAACAGCCGTTCAATCGGGCGATAGATGCGCTCCGGGATGTTTCTGTTGAGCATACTGGCCGCTGCCCAGATAAGGGCCATAAAGGCCAAAATGATGGCCACAAAGATAAAGATAAAGGGAATGGCCGACAGCAGCACATTTCGGGCCAGTTGTTGCTCGGTGGCGTTGGCGCTGATGATGGGTCGGGCGACCAGGCCAATTATCAAAGTAACTACTATGGATATCAGTATGCCAATGGGTACATGGGGACGTCCTAGCTTCATTGGTTTCCTCAATCACTAAATTCAGGCCGTCAGGCGGCTTTGGCTTTTTTGGTCAAAATAATGCAGGCGCTCGCGCACAATGTTAAAACGGAGTTCATCGCCAATTCTCCAGGTAGACATGCCGGCAATGGTGCTGAGTAGCGTTTGCTCTCCCGATTTTATGTGCAGGATGGTTTCAACGCCCAGCGGCTCTATGAGCACCACCTGGCCGGCAAATTCGCCTTCGGGTTGGGGTTGCACATCCTCTGGGCGAATGCCCATGACAAACTCAGCCGGTAAATTTTGAGCGGCTGAGTGGGTAGAAAATTTAATGGGGCTATTGTTTATCTGCATGTCACCGTTTTGATGGCTGGCTTGCAGCAGGTTGATGCCGGGCGTGCCGATGAGTTGGGCCACAAACATGGTTGCGGGCCGGTCATAAATATCATCGGGGGCGCCAATCTGAATGATTTTGCCTTCGTTAAGCACGGCAATGCGGTCGGCCATGGTCAGAGCTTCAACCTGGTCGTGCGTAACAAACAGGGTGGTGCTGCCCTGGGTGCGCTGCAAGTGTTGAAGCTCAACCCGCAGGGCCTCGCGCAGCTTGGCGTCCAGGTTTGAGAGCGGCTCGTCCATTAAGTAGATGCGCGGCTCGCGCACAATGGCCCGGCCAATAGAAACGCGCTGCATTTCACCGCCGGACAGCCGGGCGGTTTTGCGCTCTAACAGGTGGGTGATGTGCAGCTTTTCGGCGGTTTCTTCTACTCGCTTGCGAATTTCGCTTTCTGGCATTTTGCGCAACGGCGACCGCAAGGGAAAGGCCAGGTTGTCATAAACCGTCATAGTAGGGTAAAGCGAGTATTGTTGAAAGACAAAGGCGATATCCCGGTCGGCGGGCATCATGTGGTCAACCGGCTCATCATCAAACAGCACCGCGCCCTCATCCTGCATTTCCAGGCCGGCAATAATCCGCAGGCTGGTGGTTTTGCCTGCGCCGGTTGGCCCAAGCAGCACAAAAAACTCGCCGTCTTTTATTGAAAAGCTAACATCTTGCAATGCGGTTATATTGCCAAAATGTTTGGTGATGTGTTTAAGGCTAACGTTGCTCATGAACTCACCTGCAAATTGATGGCATGTTCGGTTTTGGGGTCAAAAAAGCGAACCATTTCCGGGTTCAGATTGAACCGAACGGTGCTGCCGATGGGGTGTCGGGTCAGCCGGTCGCTGCGGATATGGACGACATCGCTCTGGCCGATATTGACGTGAAGCAGGGTATAGGCTCCGTACAGCTCCGAGGCGTAAACTTCGCCGACAAACTCGCCGTTAGGGTCAACGTGGGCGGCTTCGGGGCGAAAGCCGGCAATGGCCTGGCCGTTGTCGGCGCCCGACCAGTGGCGCAAGGCAGTTTGCCACTGCTGCGGCAGCGAATAGCCATCGGTGCCGGGCAATTGGGCCGTACCGTTGCTAAAAGCCCCTTCAATCAAATTCATACCGGGGCTGCCGATGAAGCGGGCCACAAACAGGTTGGCGGGGTTGTAGTAAACTTCGGCGGGGGTGCCTACCTGCTGCACTTCTGCATTTGACATGACCACAATGCGGTCGCCCATAGCCATCGCTTCAATCTGGTCGTGGGTAACATAAACCGTTGTGGCGTTTTGATGGATGTGCAGTTTTTTGATTTCGGCGCGCATGGTCTCGCGGAAATCGGTATCCAGCGCGCCCAGCGGCTCATCCATTAAAAAGGCAGCGGGCCGGCGCACCAGGGCGCGGGCCAGGGCCACGCGCTGTTTATCGCCGCCGCTCAGTTTGCCGGGGCGCATCTGTAACAAATGGTGAATCCGCAGCAGGTCGACCACTTCTTGCACCCGCTTTTGCACAACATCGCCTGACTCGCCCTGGGCTTGCAGCGGAAAGGCGATATTTTCGTAAGTGGTCAGGTGGGGGTAGAGGGCGAAGAATTGAAATACAAAGGCAATGTCGCGCTCGCTGGGGTGAAGCCAGGTGACTTGTCGCTCATCCAGATAGATATCGCCCCCGGTCACTGATTCCAGCCCGGAAATCATCCGCAGGGTGGTGGTTTTGCCGCAACCCGAAGGGCCAAGCAGCACCACAAATTCACCGGTGGTGATGGTCAAATCCATGGGTTTGACGGCGTAAACATCGCCGAATTTCTTTTCAACTTGCCGTAGTTCAATTGTAGCCATGTTGGTAATTGGTAATTGGTAATTGGTAATTGCGGCTTCTCGCCTCTAATGACTAATTACTAATTACTACTCTCCTTTTTACTGTCTGATTGCCCCAAATGTTACCCCGCGCAGCAGGTGTTTGCGCAGCGCAAAGGTGATAATGACCACCGGAATCAGAAAGGCCAATGAGCCGGCGGCAATGGCCGACCACTCGATGCCGCCGCGCCCCTGCATGGTGGCAATGGCCGGGGGGGCGGTGCGGGCTTTCTGGCTGGTCAGCATCAGGGCAAAGGCGTACTCGTTCCAGGCAAAAATCAGGGCAAAAACGGTGGTGGCGGCAATGCCGGTAACAGCCTGGGGCAACACAATTTTGTAAAAGGCCTGAAAGCGGGTGTAGCCGTCAACCAGGGCGGCTTCTTCGTACTCTTTGGGAATTTCATCAATGAACCCCTTCAGCAGCCAAACGGTTAACGACAGGTTGAATACGGTGTAAAGAATAATCATGCCGATGTGGGTGTCGTGCAACCCCAGTTGACGAAACATTAAAAAGATGGGTACGGCTACCACAACGCCCGGCAGCATACGGGTGCTGAGGATGAAAAAGAGCAAATCATCTTTGCCGGGGATATGAAAACGGCTAAAGGCATAGGCCGCAAACACGCCCAGCACCACCGAGGCCACGGTTGACCCGCCGGCAATAATCAGCGAGTTGCGCAGCCGCATTACAAAATCGCTGGGGCCGGTGATAACCTGGCCGTTATCCAGGGCAATCTGCTCAAACAGGCCCAGTTGGTCTCGATTTTGTCTGGCTTCTTCTTGCCGGGCCTGGGATAGCTGGGAGCGTTCGGTTAGCAAAAAGACAAAGCCTTCCAGGGTGGGTTTGAAAAAGGGGTCCCAGGTATCGGCGGTTCTCTCTCGGGTTGCGGTTTCTGAAGTCCAGGGGATATATTTGGGCGGCACCGCCACCACCGCCGAACGGGATTTGAAGGCGGTCAGGCCCATAGCAAAAATGGGGATAAGGCCAATAATGGCTAACAGGACAACCATCGTCGCCCTGATGTTTTTGAACAGCCGGGCGCCGGGGCTAACTTTATCAACTCTAATGCTTTCGACAACAGGGTAGCCCGGCCCTTTTTCAAAAAAGGTTGCCATAACTGTCAACCTCCCTTCAACTTGTTGAGGTTTCTAATATAGAGGTTACTAATGGCAATGATGATGATTAACACCATATAAGCCAGGGCGCTGGCCCGGCCGGTTTGCCACTGCCCCTGAAAGGCCAGCCGGTAAAGGTTAACGGCCACCACCTCGGTTTGCTGGCCGGGGCCGCCGCCGGTCATGCCCATCACCAAATCAAACGAGCGGCTAAAGGCTTCGATGGTGCGAAAAAGCAGGGCAATCAGCACCAGCGGGGCCACCTGGGGCAGCGTAATCCGCCGAAATTGAAACCAGGAGCTGGCCCGGTCAATCGCCGCCGCCTCGTACAGGTAATCGGGAATGGCTTTTAGCCCCGATAGAATTAGCAGCATCACAAAAGGAGTCCACATCCAGACATCTACAAAAATTACGGCCCACAAGGCCAAGTCTGACACAGGCGTGCCGGCCCAGCGGCTGGCCAGCCAGTCGGGAGCTTGTCTGGGGTTGGTAAAGCCTAATATATAGTTAAGATAGCCAAAGGTGGGGTTGTACATCAATTTCCAGAACAGCCCGGCCACTACCGGAGACAACATCATCGGCACCAGAATGAGCGTTGTCACCAATCCGCTGCCAAAGAACTTTTCTCGCACCAGCAGGGCCAGCACAAAACCCAGCAATAACTGTAAAGTTACGGAGAACAGAACGTATTTGCCGGTGGTTGAGAAATACAACCACATTTTTTCATCGCTCAACACCCGGGCAAAGTTCTCAAACGCAATCCAGACCGGCGCTTTGTTAGCCACGGCTGAGTAGTTGGTAAAGCTGAGGTACAGACTATAAATCAACGGGAAGATGTTGATGGCGATGAGTAGTATCAGGGTGGGCCAGATGAACAGATTTCTGATGGCTGTATCGCTCAGGCCGTGCCGGGGCGCAGGTTGGTTGCCGTGCTTTACTTTGGAAACTTCGCTTTGGGTTTTAACGGCTGTTGACATGCGATTGCCTTTCCGTGCTTATCGCTTGGGAATGAGAATGAAATAATTTACCCAATCCACCAGAAGTTTTGAGATTAGGAGATGGGAGATTCCTTGCGGGAATCTCCCTGTCTCCTAACTCTGCAAAAAGTTTTACTTACTCAATATAACCGGCTTCTCTTAGAATTTGTTCGTGCTGCTCGGCGATGGAGTTCATGGTGTCTTCAGCGGTGCCCTGGCCTTCGATGATGAAGCGGCCAAGTTCGGTTTGAGAGACACGCAGGAGTTGCTCATATTCGGGGATGTTCCAGAAGTCCTTGACAAAGGTCATGGTTTCGGCAAAGGCCGGGTTGAAGGGAGCGGCGTCGAGGAACTCCTGCGACTCCAGCACGTTGATGTTGCAGGTGTAGCCGCCCAACCGCGCCCACTCCGCCTGAACACTTTCCTGGGCAAACCACTTGATAAAGTGTTGAGCCGCTTCTTGTCTTTCCGGGGCGATGTAGCTGACGATGGAGAGACCCTGCCCACCGAGGGCGGCGTGCTGCTGGCCGTTAGGGCCGGCGGGGTTGACAAAGAAGCCGGTGTCTTCGGCATAGGGGTTGACTTCGGGGTTGACCAGGGCCGGGAAGAAGGCGAAGTAGTTCATGGACATAGCCACCTGCCCGCCGATGTAGGCATCGTTGGTTTCAACAAAGAAGGCGTTGGACAGACCGGGAGCCTGGCAGCAGTCGTACAGGTCGCGGTAGAACTGGGCAGCGTCGATGGCGGCCTGGGAGTTGACCACGCCCATGGGGTTGTTGCCGGCATCTTTCCAATCAGAGCCAAAGCTGAAGAGGGCGTTCTGGAAGCCCATGGTCAGGGCGTCGTAGTCGGCCTGGGTGTAGATGGCCACGCCGTACAGTCCTTCGTCGGGCCGGGTGAAGAATTGGGCCACATCCATCAGTTGCTCCATATTTTCAGGGGGAGCCAGGGGATAGCCATATTCGGCTTCGAAGGCGGCCATTTCATCGGGGTTTTCAAACAGGTCTTTGCGATAGGCCCAACCGTTGGCATCGCCTTCGGTGGGGTAGGCCCAGTAGGTGCCGGAGCCGGCGGGGTATTCGCCGTAGTATTGCAGGGTGGCTGGGGTGACGGTTTCGGCAATGCCTTCGCCGGTCAGAAAGCCGGTCAGGTCAACATAATGGCCGGAGGTGGTGGCCCAACCGAGCCACTGGCTGTCGCCAACAACCATATCATAGGAGCCGCCCTGAGCAGCCATTTCGGTGGAGAACAGGGTGAAGAATGACCCCCACGGCTCCTGAATTACGTTGACTGTTACGCCAAACTCTTCTTCATACATATTGGCAATTTCTTGCAGGTAGTCGGCGGGGTCCCACTGCGCCCACAGGATGTTTAATTCGGTAATACCTTCGGGCGGCGCGCCGATATCGGCCATAGGGGCTTCAGCCGGCTCTTCTTCCATCGCCGCCTCGCCGCCTTCGGTAATATAACCGGCTTCTCTTAGAATTTGTTCGTGCTGCTCGGCGATGGAGTTCATGGTGTCTTCAGCGGTGCCCTGGCCTTCGATGATGAAGCGGCCAAGTTCGGTTTGAGAGACACGCAGGAGTTGCTCATATTCGGGGATGTTCCAGAAGTCCTTGACAAAGGTCATGGTTTCGGCAAAGGCCGGGTTGAAGGGAGCGGCGTCGAGGAACTCCTGCGACTCCAGCACGTTGATGTTGCAGGTGTAGCCGCCCAACCGCGCCCACTCCGCCTGAACACTTTCCTGGGCAAACCACTTGATAAAGTGTTGAGCCGCTTCTTGTCTTTCCGGGGCGATGTAGCTGACGATGGAGAGACCCTGCCCACCGAGGGCGGCGTGCTGCTGGCCGTTAGGGCCGGCGGGGTTGACAAAGAAGCCGGTGTCTTCGGCATAGGGGTTGACTTCGGGGTTGACCAGGGCCGGGAAGAAGGCGAAGTAGTTCATGGACATAGCCACCTGCCCGCCGATGTAGGCATCGTTGGTTTCAACAAAGAAGGCGTTGGACAGACCGGGAGCCTGGCAGCAGTCGTACAGGTCGCGGTAGAACTGGGCAGCGTCGATGGCGGCCTGGGAGTTGACCACGCCCATGGGGTTGTTGCCGGCATCTTTCCAATCAGAGCCAAAGCTGAAGAGGGCGTTCTGGAAGCCCATGGTCAGGGCGTCGTAGTCGGCCTGGGTGTAGATGGCCACGCCGTACAGTCCTTCGTCGGGCCGGGTGAAGAATTGGGCCACATCCATCAGTTGCTCCATATTTTCAGGGGGAGCCAGGGGATAGCCATATTCGGCTTCGAAGGCGGCCATTTCATCGGGGTTTTCAAACAGGTCTTTGCGATAGGCCCAACCGTTGGCATCGCCTTCGGTGGGGTAGGCCCAGTAGGTGCCGGAGCCGGCGGGGTATTCGCCGTAGTATTGCAGGGTGGCTGGGGTGACGGTTTCGGCAATGCCTTCGCCGGTCAGAAAGCCGGTCAGGTCAACATAATGGCCGGAGGTGGTGGCCCAACCGAGCCACTGGCTGTCGCCAACAACCATATCATAGGAGCCGCCCTGAGCAGCCATTTCGGTGGAGAACAGGGTGAAGAATGACCCCCACGGCTCCTGAATTACGTTGACTGTTACGCCAAACTCTTCTTCATACATATTGGCAATTTCTTGCAGGTAGTCGGCGGGGTCCCACTGCGCCCACAGGATGTTTAATTCGGTCACGCCAGAGGTGTCAACTTCTTCGGCCGGCTCCTCGGCTGGAGCGGCTTCTTCCTCGGCCGGGGCGGCTTCTTCCGCTGGCTCTTCGGCGGGCGCTGCTTCTTCAGCCGGAGCTTGTTCGGCCGGAGCCTCTTGTGGTTGCTCGGTGGTGGTACCGCCGGTGCAGGCGGCAACCATTACAGCCAGCACCACGATAAAAGACAATAACCAAAACAAACGCTTATTCATTATCTTTCCTCCTTTGAAAGCTTTAGGGTTTCATCGTTGAAAAGGTTTGAGCTTTTCTATAGTTTAAGGGTTGGAAACGGGTGCGAAAAGTTACAATATTTAAGGTCAAACGTTGGCATCACCTCCTTCAAAGCGCGTCCGTACAGGTTACAACAATTCGGGTGAAGCGATTTGGCGCGTTACGCTTCCGGGTTGAGCCAGGATGGCCTGATAAACCATAGCTATTCCGCCCATTGTACAGGCGTTAAGGCCGTGTTTGGCCAAAACAACTTTTGTGGCTCGTTTGTCCCAAAGCAGGGTGCGTTGTTGCAGTTGATGGTTAATTTGGGGTAATAAAAATTCACCGGCCAGGCTCAGAATGCCTCCAAATACAACTAAATCGGGGTTAAGAGCATTGACAAGTGAGGCGATACCAACCCCCAAATCCTGCCCTATTTGAGTTAGGGCTTCTAATGCCACAGCATCGTGTATTTGCGCGGCTTTTACAACCATGGGTACGGTTAATTGATTCAAATTGCCACCTGCCAGGCCGGGCAAAACACTGGGGCGTCCGCTGGTAATGGCTGCTCGAATATAATTGAACAAGGCTGATTGGCTAACCTGGGTTTCCCAACAACCTCGATTACCACAATTGCAGCGGTTTCCGTTGGGAACCATGGTCATATGACCAAATTCACCGGCAAATCCGGTGGCTCCACCGACTAATTGTCCGTTGCGAACAATGCCGCCGCCCAGCCCCACACCCGCGCTAACATACAAAATTTCCTGGTAATCTTTGGCTGCGCCAAAATAATATTCGCCCAGGGCAGCCATATTTGCTTCGTTATCAACAAAGATGGGCAGATTAAATTTTTGCCGCAAAATGACGCCAATTGGAACGTTTTTCCACTTAAGGTTAGGGCCAAATAATAATGTGCCGGTTTCCTGGTCTATCAATCCGGGCAAACCGATAGCCAACCCCAGCAGAGGGGTGTTCAAACTTTGCCCTGCATCTGCGGCCTGGCGCAATAATTTTAAGGTGCAATCTATAATTTCTGTCTGAGAGGTTTCGGGTTGGGTAATTTGCCGGTGTTGCCATATTACTTCAGCCGCAAAGTTGGCGCAAACCGCCGCAATAAAATCGACTCCTATTTCGGCGCTAATGATGCATCCGGCGGTAGGGTTGATACCGAGCAACATTGCCGGGCGTCCAGTACCAACCGAGTCAAGGCCAACTTCATAAATAAACCGCTGATTAATAAGCTCTTGCACCAGGCTGGACACGGTAGTTTTGTTTAAGCCGGTTATTTCAGCCAGAGCAGACCGAGAAATGGGCGCATTCTCGTGCAGATAATTCATAATTGTTGAAAGGTTAATCTCTCGGACTAAAGCCTGATTGCCCCTCCGGTGGAGCAGTTGACGTGTCGTCAAGTGTTCGGCCTCAAGATAGTTTTTACGGTTATTTAGTTTGTTGCCCCAACAAACTAAGGCGGAGTTTAGCATAGTTTGTGGGATGTGTCAAAACCGTTGTATTTTTTTTACATATCACTTGTATACAATCTAAATACTACTACTATTCAATGGACGCTGCCACAAAAATTGTAACAATATTATTGAATTTTTCTGATGGGGAGAGAGGATGATAGTAGCCGTTTTGGTTGAAATTAGCAGGCTATTGCAATTGAATATCATCGACAAGTGTGCGTAATGGTGGGATGGTAACATAGAAATTTTGAAAAGTCAAAAGAAATGCATAGCTTGTACATAAACTGTATGCAAATTGCATACGATACAGTTCGTCACAACCGGCAATGAGGCCATCGCTCCATTACCGGTTGCGCCAACCATCAAGCCCAGAACATTTCCCCCGGCGCTTCAAACATGCCGGCTTCTTTAAGCATGGTTACACCCTTGGCCAGCCCCTCGTCAATGGACATGAGGGCGTCTTCGTGTTCAATGGAAATAACGTAATCGTACCCTACCAGCCGCAGCGCACTGATAATATCTTTCCACATTTCGGCTCCGTGGCCGTACCCAATACTGCGGAAGGTCCAGGCCCGGTTCAAAATCTGATCATAGGGTTTGTTATCGTTGCAGCCGTTTACAGAGATATTGATTTTGTCCACATAGCAATCCTTGCCATGCACATGAAAAATACTATCTCCCAGCTTACGGATGGCCGCAACCGGGTCTACCCCATTCCAAAACAGGTGGCTGGGGTCAAAATTGCAACCCAGCATTGGGCCAACTGCATGGCGCAGCTTTAGCAGAGTTTCAACATTGTAGACCAGCATGCCGGGGTGCATTTCAAAGGCAAATTTGATACCGTGCTCCTCGATAAATTTGCCGGCTTTTTGCCAATAGGGGATGGTTTTGTCATTCCACTGGTAATCCAGAATTTCTAAAAAGTGAGGCGGCCAGGGGCATGTCACCCAGTTGGGCATTTTATCGCCCGGCGCGCCGGCCGGCAGGCCGGAGAAGCCATTGACCACCGGCACCTCCAGCAGTTGCGCCAGCCGCACGGCCTTGCGAATATCCTCGTCGGCTTTTTGGGCTTCGGCTTCATCGGGCGATACCGGATTGTTGTGAACGCTCAGGGCGCTGAGGATGAGTCCCCGCGAGGTGATGGCCTGCATATATTTTTTGCGGGCGCTCTCGCTGTTTAACAACTCGTCTACCGGGCAATGTTTGGTACCCGGATAGCCGCCCGCGCCGATTTCAACCGCCGTCACTCCGGCAGCTACGACCCGGTCGAGCGCCTCTTCAAAAGGCAGGTTTTGGAACAATGCCGTAAATACGCCAATTTTCATTTTTACCTCCATAAAATAAAGTGCTTGGTTACTATCATGGTGCGCTTTGGGCCACTCCACGTAACGTACAATGTGATTTTAACCCGTACCGGGTACAGGCATTCCCGTTACTGTCCCAATCACGCCTCACTTATTACGCCACATCTGGTCTTGCTGCCGCCGCAGTTTCACCACCGTACTGCTTTCGTCCAGCGACACATCATCCCAGGTGACCACCTGCCCGGCGGCCACCGGGCGAACCACCTTTGCGCCCGGAGCCAGGCCAACCGGCAGGGCGTTCAACTGGCGCGCGGCCTCGGCCCGGTCCATTACTCCGTGGTAGGTATAGCCGCCAAAATCGTCAAGCGATTCACCGGGGCGCAGGTTGCGCTTGGCAATGGTCATAATGTCGGCCACCGGCCTGTCGAGTGGAACCAGCCAGGGCTGGCGCTGCAAATACGCCTGGGCAATCGAGATGGGCGCTTCCAGAAACCAAAGATGGTAGGGCCGGAAAAAGGTGAAATAGTTTCCCTGGCCCACCTTTAAATAGTTCAAATCGGCGGCAATACGTTCATCCTCAATACGCACCGTAACGAACACCCCGCCCGACATCGACCCACCCTGCACAAAATCGACCGCGCCGGGAAATTGGGTCAGCCCGCCATCTGCTTGCAGCGCAAACACCTGCGAGACCGTTTCCAGCGTGGCCTCCGGGCCAATCATACCGCGCTGCATGGGGCGGCAGCCGGTGGCGTTGGCCGCGCAGGCCATTTCAAACATCGTTTTGGTGCCATCCACGTAAGAGGCCACCTGAAACGGCTCCTTGCCCTGCTTGTGGGCCGACTGGGCCACGGTATCGGGCGTGGCTGCCGGGTTGAGCGGGTTGTTCTTGCCTTTGCCAATCACCATCACCTCGTAGCCCAGGCAGGTGACAAAATTATACAGCTCCATCAGGCAGCCCGGCTCATCGCCCGAAGAGACGGTGTACAGCACCCCGGCCTGTTGCGCCTGGTGGTGCAGAATATGGCCCACCGTTACGTCGGCTTCGATGTTGACCAGCACCACATCTTTGCCGTGCTCGATACAGGCCTGAGCTGTCTCCGCGCCAATGGCCGGCGACCAGGTGACATCGGCCACAATATCCACCGCCTCAAGCTGAGCCGCCAGCCGGTAATCGCCGCTGATGACTCGTTTGCCGGCGCGTAGGGCATCCATTGCCGGGCCGGGCTGGTTTGTTTCTACAATTTGCTCCCGCGACACGCCGGCAGCCAAGAGTACTTCACAGGCTGCGGTGGTGTCGGCATCGGCCAGCACGGTCACTGCCATGCCCGGCACATGTTTCATGGCTGCCACAAAACCGCTACCCATCCAGCCCGCCCCGCTGGAGCCAACGCGGACCGGCTTGCCCTCTGCCTGTCGTTTTAGAAGTTCCTGTCTGATCATTCAAAGCTCCTTAATGGTGGCCCGTATGGCGTGTTGCGTAGAAATTTACAAAATACGCATTACGAAATACGCACCGCGTTCTATGTTCCACGTTTCGCCGCAACTGCTTCCCGACCTGCCGCCGCGATATCCTCCGCCGTCAAATGATACTTGCGCAACAGGTCATCTGGCTCGGCAGACTCGGTGTACACGTCGGCCAGGCCGATAAAGCGCATCGGCACGGGCTGGCGCTGGGCCACAATCCGGGCGATGTTGCTGCCCATGCCCCCTTGCAGCAAATGCTCCTCGGCGGTCACAATTGCCCCGGTTTGGCGGGCGGCAGCGGCGATGGCCGCTTCGTCCATCGGGCGGATGGTGTGCATATCTAGCACGCGGGCCTCAAGCCCTTCTTCGGCCAGCATGGCGGCGGCATCCAGCGCGGCGGCCACCATAATCCCGCAGCCGATGATGGTTAAATCGTTGCCCTCTCGCACGGTGTTGGCCTTGCCAATTTCAAAGGGACAATCATCCTTGGGGTAAATTTCCGGCAGGGCCACCCGGCTGGAGCGCAGAAAAACCGGCCCTACATGGTCGGTGGCGGCTTTAACTGCGGCGTGCATGCTGGCCGGGTCGCTGGGCACCAAGATAGTGAAGGTAGGCAGGCCGCCCACCAGGGCCAAATCCTCGATGCCCATTTGGGTGGGGCCATCTTTGCCCAGGGTGATGCCGCCGTGGCTGCCCAGAATTTTGGCGTTGATATTTGACATCGCCACGGCCAGCCGAATCTGGTCGTAGGCGTTGCACAGCAAAAATGAGGAAAAGCTGGTAATCCAGGGGATAAAACCGCAGCCGGCCAGCCCCGCCCCTACCCCTACCAGATTGCTTTCGGCAATACCGAGGTTAAAAAATCGCTCCGGGTAGGCGTTGCGCACGGTTTCGGCTTTGGTAGAGTTGCCCAGGTCGCCATCCAGCACAACTACCCTGGGGTTGTCGGTGGCTACGCTGAGCAGGGCTTCGCCAAATACGTTGCGCAGCGGGTCTTTGTAAGCTTTCAGCCTGGCTTTTTCTCCAAGTTTCATACGGTCACTCCTTATGCGCGTCGCTTTTTTTTGAAATCGTATTTTCTTTGATGGCGCAATTAGTTCTGCAATAACTCTGCCCTGGCTTTTTCGGCCAGCTTCGGCGAGAGCGCGCGCCCGTGCCAGGTAAAGTCGGTTTCTACAAAGGAGACGCCTTTGCCTTTAACGGTGTGGGCAATGATGATGGACGGCTGGCCTTTGACCTCTCGCAGGCCATTGAGCTTGCCAATGATATCTTCCAGGTTGTGACCGTCGGCCTGGGCGACATGCCAGCCAAAGCTGCGCCATTTTTCGACCAGCGGCTCCAGCGCCATCTCGCGGCTGACGGGGCCGGTTTCCTGATACTTGTTGTAATCCAGAATGGCTACCAGATTGTCGGCTTTGAAATGGGCGGCGGCCATGGCCGCTTCCCAAATCTGGCCGGCCTCGCACTCGCCATCGCCCAGCAGCACATAAACGCGGTAGCGATGGTTGTTCAGCCGGCCCCCCAACACGTGGCCCAACCCCACCGAAAGCCCCTGCCCTAGCGAGCCGGTGGTGGCCTCGACGCCGGGCATCATATTCTGGATGGGGTGGCCCTGCACCGGGCTGTCAATCTGGCGCAGCCGCCACAATTCATCGCGGCTAAAATAACCGGCGTGGGCCAGCGCGGCGTAGAGTAGCGGCGCGGCATGCCCTTTGCTCATAATAAAGCGGTCCCGTTCCGGCCAGTGAGGTTCGAGGGGGCGGTAACGCAGCAGGCCGCCAAAATAGAGCGCGGTCACAATCTCGGTGGCGGACCACGAGCTTGAAGGATGGCCCGACCCGGCCTGGGTGGTCATCTCCAGAATGTCGAGCCGGATGGCCCGCGCTTTTTCTCGCAGGGCAGGTAAATCCAAAGATAATGTATCAGACATGATGGCTCCTTGTCGCATTTGGTATTGCGTGGCGCATGGAATAGAAAGAGTAGCGGCTGAAAAATTACGGACTACGAAATACGGAATACGATTAACTTCTTGTCAAAAATGCCTCTACTTCCTTTGCTGTTGGCAGGGCCGGAATAACCCCCTGCTTTGTTGCCGTTAGCGCGCCGACGGCGTTGGCGTAACGGAGGGCCTGCTCCAGTTGGTCGGCGGTTAGATGGTTGCGCCAGGGAGTATCGGCCACAAGCCGAATGAGCAGCCCGGCGGTGAAGGCATCGCCGCAGCCAATTGAGTCAACCGTTTTGACGCTAAAACCGGGAACATGCCGGCTGTGGCGGCCGGTGTTAAAAAAGCTGCCTGCCGGCCCCAGCGTGACCACGCACACTTCCGGCCCGTGTTCCAGCAACACGTGGCTGCCGGCCTCCAGGTCCTGGCTGCCGGAGAGTAGCACCAATTCGTCTTGATTAACTTTTACCAGATGGGCCTGGGGCAGTAAGGTCATAATCATCTTGTAAGCCTCATTGGCGTTGGGCCACAGGCTGGGCCGGTAGTTTACGTCAAAAGAGATGAGCGCCCCGGCCTGGCGGGCGCGCCGGACGGCTTCGATGGTGGCGCTGCGGCTGGGTTCGTTAATCAGGCTGATGGAGCCAAAGTGAAAGGCTTTGGCCTGATCCAGCAAATTGTCATCCAGTTCGTTGGGCCGGAGCAGCATGTCTGCGCCGGGGTTGCGGTAAAAGACAAATTCCGGGGTATGCTCGTCAACCAGAGCGATAAAAACCAGGGTGGTGCGAGCTTCCGGGTCAACCCGCATCCCCCGGGTTTCAACCTGCTCGGCGGCCAGCGTGTCAACCAAAAACCGGCCAAAGGCGTCGTCGCCCACTTTGCCAATGAAGGCGCTCTGCGCGCCCAGCCGGGCCGCGGCCACGGCCACATTAGCCGGCGCGCCGCCGGGCTTGGGGTAAAAGGCCGACACCTCGACCAGCCGCCGCCCGATTTCAGCGGGGAACATATCAATGAGCAGTTCGCCCAGGGTTACGATGTCCATTGGTTGTTCCTTACAGGCAGTTAGTGGTAAATGGTAAATAGAGATTAAAATGACTTTTTCAACTGATGACCATTTACCAGCACACTAATTACTACCTTCCGCCCAACATTTGCCGCATGAGTTGCGAAATCTTCACAGCGTTGGAGGTTTGGAAGCAATGGCGCAGTTCATTGCGGTCGATGCGGCCCAGCAGCTCGCGGGCAAAGTGCAGGTTGCGGACGCTTTCGGCCACAATTTGCTCCGGCGGTTCGCGGTAGGGGAACAGGTCCAGGCCGTACCAGCCATCGTAGCCCCACTCCTCCAGCCAGAACATGGCTTCGACGGTTTCCCACAGGTTGACTGTGCCGACGATGATGTCATCGTCAAACAGTTTCCAGTTGTCGTTCCAGTGGGTGTGGAATAGTTTGCCGTAGCGGCAGGCCAGAGCAATGGACTCGGCCAGGTTCTCTTTCATAATGAAGGCGTGGCCCATATCAATGTTAATGCCCAGGTTGGGCCGGTTAAGCTCGTTGATGACGGTCATGCAGTGGCCGATGGTCGGCAGCAGAATGTGGGTGCGCGGCTCAAAGGCTTTGTATTCCAGCACAATTTTTTGTTGCGGGTTGTGGTCGGCCCACTCGGCCAGACCTTCAACCAGGTCGTCCAGCCGCCGGCGGTGGTCAATTTGAAACGGGTAATCGTAGCCGTCTTGGGCGGGCCAGTAGACCATAATTTCGGCTTGCATGTATTGGGCAATATCGGTGGTGCGTTTGGCCAGGTCGATGGCTTCGCGGCGCAGTTTGGGGTCGGGGTTGCTGAACTGGCCGTATTTCCAGCGAGGGTCAATCCACAGATGGGGGCAAAATTGAACAATCTTCATGCCCAAATCGTCGGCCAGAGCCTTGAGCGGCTTGTAGGTGTCATCCGTCACTTCCGAGGGATAGTGCATCTCCAGCCCGCTGATGCCCTCGATGGAGGCGGCCAGCCTGAACCGCTCTTCGATGGTTTTGTCGGGCCGGTAGCCCTGCTTCACAAAGCGGTCGCTGGTAGCGCCCAAAAACCAGATACCGGCAGCAATTTTTAGGTCTGACATTGGGTCCCTCCTCGATAAATTCAATTATTGTGGGTAGTTCTATGCTACGGACTACGCACTACGTAACGTGATTCGTAGCGCGTAGTCCGTGGTGCGTGTTTTCATTACCCGTAGCTCGGAAAGAAAATTGTCTCTCAATCCTTCAACTCGTTGTACAATGTGTACCTGTCCCCCCGGTGGTACAGCCGCAAAAACTCAATCGGCACCCCCTGGTCGGAGTAGGAGACGCGCTCGATAAACAGCAGAGCCGATTTGGCGGGAATGGATAGCTTTTGGGCAACCTTGTTAGGAGCCAAGATGGCTTTGATGGTTTGTTTGGCCCGCACCAGCCGAATGCCGTAAGCCTGCTCCAGCGCCTCGCGAAGCGACGTTTGCGCGTAGTCGCCGTTCAAAATAGCAGGGCAAAGCTGATGAACCAGGTACGACTCCTCGATGCTCATCGGTTCGCCGTCGGCCTGGCGCAGACGCTCCAGCCGGGCCAGTTCGTCGCCCGGTTTAATTCGCAGCCTGTCGGCAATTTCTTGGGATGCGGCAACCAATTCCGCCGACAGGATTTCGGTGCCGGGGGTAAAACCCCGCTGACGCATATCCTCGGTAAAGCTGATAATGCGGGTCAAAGTTTGCTCTACCGTGGGGTGAGCCACAAATGTGCCCCGGCCTCGCTGTCGATAAATCAAGCCATCGTTGACCAGCGCATCCAGCGCCTGCCGCACGGTAATGCGGCTGACTCCGTATTGCTCAATCAACTCCGATTCCGGCGGCAGCAAGTCGCCCGGCTGCCAGGTTCCATCGGTGATGTGGCTGCGCAAAATTTCGTAAAGCTGATGGTAAAATGGTAGCTTGCTGTCTCGAACAATGGTGTTCATGGTAGATGATTGGCAATTGGCAAATTAGAGCCACCGCATAGAAAATTGGGGATGAAATAATTAAATATTATAACATTATAATATTATATGCTAAAAATTTTTGTAAGCAAATTCACACGGCCCCAAAATGCAATTATAATGAGGCTGATTTCAGTTTGTGAGGAGGATCAATGTCGAAAAAATTTGTGCTGGCCAGCGACCTTGGCTCCGGCGGTTGCAAAACTGTTATTTTGAATGAGTTGGGGCAGGTGGTAGCCAGCGCCGGTGCCGAATATCCCACCCTCTACCCTCATCCCGGCTGGGTAGAGCAGAACCCCGATGACTGGTGGACGGCATTTGTAAATACCACCCACCGCGTGCTGGCCCAATCGGGTTTGCCGGCTGAGGCTGTTGCCGCCATCGGGCTGGTCGGCGTGACCCACAACACGGTGCTGCTTGACCGGCAGGACCGGCCTGCGCGTAACTGCATTTTGACTTTTGACAGCCGCAGCCAGGCCCAATGCCGCCAGATTTTGGACAGGTGGGGTGATGCCGTCTTCCAACAGACCCTCAACGGCGTGTCGCCATTATGGACATGGCCGCAATTGTTGTGGGTCAAACAAAACGAACCCCAGGTATGGCAATCTGTGCGGCGTATTCTGTTTCAAAAGGATTACGTGCGCCACCGGCTGGCCCCGGCCTATATCACCGACTCGATTGACGCGGCGGGTACGCTGCTCTTTAATCCCGTTACCGAAAAATGGATACCTGAGTTTTGCGCCGATTTGGGGCTGGCAGACAGCGCCCTGCCGCAAATTGTCAAACCATTGACCAGGGTGGCCCAGGTCAGCCGGGCAGCGGCAGAAGAAACCGGGCTGGCAATGGGGACCCCGGTAATTGCCGGCACCACCGATACCGTGGCCGAAGTGTTTGGCTCTGGACTGCTAGAACCGGGGCAGGGTATGGTCAAGCTGGCCAGCGTGGGGCGGCTGGCGGTGGTTGCGCCGGAGCCGGTACGTCACCCCAAGATTCTCAATTATCGACACGTGCTGGAGGGGCTGTGGTATCCCGGCAGCGGCACTAAATCGGCGGCGACTGTGCCGCGCTGGCTGCGCGATAATTTGTGGCAACAGCCATCATTTGAAGCGATGGATAAGGCGGCGGCCAACATTTTACCCGGCAGCGAGGGCTTGTTGTTTCAGCCGCACTTGCTGGGCGAGTGGGCGCCCTATTGGGATGACAATTTGCGGGCCAATTTTATTGGCGCGACCATGCGCCATACTCAGGCTCACTTTACGCGGGCTGCGCTGGAGGGGGTTGCCTTTGCCCTGCGTGATGCCATTGAAGGGCTGGCTAAGATTGGATTGCATTATCGGGCCTACCGGCTGATTGGGGGCGGGGCCAAAAGCCATCTTTGGGCGCAAATTGTGTGCGACGTGCTGGGGCACGAGATTGTGATTCCTAAAGAGCAAGATGCGGCCTATGGGGCGGCGCTCATTACCGGCGCTGCGGCCGGGTTGTTCGACATGTCGCCGGAGAGTATCCGGCCACTTATTCAAATTGAACGGCATCTTCAGCCAAATCTAGCGACGCGCGCCGTTTATAATGAACTGTTTGGGTTGTATCAGGCAGCAGAAGCAGGGCTGCGAGAGGTGGCCCATCGCCTGAGCGCCTTTGAGCAATCGCCCTAATTTCCGGGCAAGAGGCACTGAAGGGGAGTCGTCTAAATTAAAAAGACCGCGCCCGGTTATTTGAACGCGGTCTATCTGGCGTGGACTTAATTATTGCCGGGCAAACTGGGCGGCCATTGGCTCGGGCATACCGGCTTTTTGGCCGTTATTATGAACCGGTTCGCCTTCGATGAAGGCGCGCAGCATCCAGGCCATCTCCTGGTGCTCTTGCATCAGGCCAATTAGCAAATCTTCTGTAGCGGTGTCGTTGTAACGGTCGGCGCAAATCTTGGCGTCTTCTCTAAGGTTGCGCACCATTGTTTCGTGGTCGCTAACAATATTAAAGACCATCGTTCGCGCATCAGGATATTCTTTGGGCTTTTCCTGCAAGCGAGCTTGTTCGCTGAACTCGGTTAAGGTGCCGATGGCCTTGCCGCCGTGGGCGCGGGCGCGCTCGGCAATTTCGTCAGCCTTTTGCTTAATGGCGTTGTATTGCTCTTCAAACATTTGGTGCAGGGCAAAAAACTGCGCTCCGACGACATTCCAGTGATAATTGCGAAGTTTGGCGTACAAAATATGCTCGTCGGCCAAAACTGTGTTGAGCAGGTTGATTACACCTTGCTGTTGTTTTTCTGTAAATCCAAGTTTGGGCGTCATATTTGTTACTCCTTTATTAGTAATAACCTTCTATAGCTCATTTTAAAGGAGATAGACCGTCATGACCACGCCAATTCAGGCGATATTCAATGACAAACCAGGGCGATATTCCATCACTCTGTTGGTTCGATTCTGGCCGAACCGGTCGCCCAACCGGGTGATGGGGTTGATTGGCCTGCGCCACAACTTTGCGTAAAATAGGGGCGCTATGTTTACTGTGGTTTTAGTTGAGCCTCAAATTCCGCAGAATGCGGGCAACATTGCCCGTCTGTGCGCCGCCGCCGATATGCAGATGGTGATTGTGGGTCAACCGGGCTTTAAATTAAGTAATCGCTATCTGAAAAGGGCCGGCCTGGATTACTGGGAGTTTGTCAGAATCCGGCACATCCCTGACGTGCAGGCGTTTCTGGCCCAGTTAGATATGAACCGCGCCCATTTGCTGACTACCAAGGTCAGGCGTCCCTACACTAAAATTCAACCGCAGCCGGACGACCACTTTCTCTTTGGCCCGGAAACCGCCGGGCTGCCGGAGTGGCTGCTCAAAGCTTATCCCGACCGCTGCGCCACCATCCCTATGAAAAATCCCAACGTGCGCAGCCTGAATCTGGCTACCAGCGTTGGGATTGTGATGTACCACATGCTATCGCTGTTTGATTTTGAACTGTGGGAGTCGCCCTAGCTTTTCGTAATCACCGGCAAAAAGGTTTTGGCTGGCCCGCTGCCAATGCTTACTTCATCTACAAAAATATTGGCCGGCCCGCCGTTGTTGATAAAATTGACTCCCACCGGGCCGCTGTAACCTGCGCCCAGCCCCGATTCAAGCGTAAAGTGACTCCACGCCGCAGAGGCCGGAATTGTAACGCTTTTTACAATGCCGCCGGTCCCTAAAAATTCAACGGTAAATGACACGTCGCTTCTGTACCAAAACGAGAGCAGCGGCCGGTCCATACCCGTAACCGTATTGGTTTGAGACACGCCCACGGTATTTGAAATCAACAGGCTGCGCTGTCCGGTGTGTTTATCTGCGGTTGACGCGCCAACTGCCGGGCCGTTGCTGCTGTTCCAGTTTGCCAGGTCGGTCTCAAAATCGTTGTTTGTAATACCCTGGGCCGGGCCGGTGGGGCGCAGCGTAATATCGAGCTGGCCCACGCCACCGGGCGGCACGTTGACCGTGACCGCCGGCGGGGCGACAAGTCCATTATGATTACCGGCCACAATCTCAAAATTGCCGTCCGCGCCGGTGGGCAGGGCGTAGCTGCCATCGTTAAGGCTGGTAGTGCTGGTAGCCGCCCCGCTCACCGAAACCGTAACGCCGCTTTGCCCCAGCCCGGCGTGGTTGGCTACGCGCCCCGCCACGGCCTGACCAATGGTCAGGCTTTTTTCGACCCACAGGCCGGGCATGGCCGTGGTAATTGGGCTGCCGTTGGGCGCTTCCTGCATCCAGGGGCGCACCCGAAAGGTGTAGATTTTGCCGGCCTGCGCGTTCAGGGTGTAACCGGTGTTTTGGCCGCTGCCGCTACTGTGGGTTTGGATGGTGTGCCAGACGCCCGCTGCATTGTCTTTATATTCCACATCATAGCCCCACAAATTCCAGAAGCCATCGGCAATGACGGCGCTCCAGCTTACATTAACCGAACCCGGCGCAGATTGAGCCGGCAAATTTAGCGAGGCTACTGGGGCCAGTTCAAACTTGAAGTTGTCAATGTAGCCGGTATTCAAATGGGCCGCGCCCACATCGTCGGCGGTATTGTGAACCTGAATGAATACGGTTGCCTGGGTGGCCGCACTGGTGACGGCCAGCGCCGGGCTGGTCCAGGCGTTGTCGGTGCTGTCCCAATCGCTCCAGATGACGTTGCCGCTGCTGTAATCAACGCCGCCGGTGGGGTCTATCCCAACACGTTTGCGGATTTTGGTATGGTCTGTTTCGCCGCCGGACCCCTTCCAAAATGAAACAACCTTGCCGCCAAAAGCGTACGCCTGCCCGTTAGTTACGGGCACGGTTTGATACAACACAAAATTGTATCGCCGCCGCGAGGCAAAGGCCTGGGCATACGTTCCTTCCAGCCGATAGTTGAGGTACGGCACGCCAAAGGTGGCGGTTAGGAACTGGCCAAAGGTGTCGCTATCCATAAAATGCAGGCCATCTTCATCAATAACCTGCACATTCCAGCCCTGGCCAATTTTTTCGGGAAAGCCGCGCCAATTTTCGCCGTTGTAGCTTTGGTAGGCTTCAAAATTGCCGTTAGCCAGCAAATTGACGGCCAGCGCCAGCGGCGGCGCAGCCAGCAGCGCAATGAGTCCCCCCAGACTCACGGCCATCATAAAGCGAACTATTTGATTTTTTTGAAACACATTTTTCCCCTGACGCTGAAGTTGTCTCATCAATCTTAACTAACTTCAACAACAGAAACAATGGGACTTCTTTACTTTGAGGCATAGGTCATTAGTCCCAAATAAAAAACCACCGATGCGCCGGTGGTCTGGTTATTGATTGCCCAGCATAGGGATGCTGGCCCCGGGAATAATATGGGGAGGGTAATATATTACGCCACTAAAATTGGCTCATCGGCGGGGATGGCTACCAGGTCGTATTCCATTGCGCCGGTAACAATCACCTGCGCCATCTGGCCGGGGGGTAACTCTTTTTCTACCACTACGTAGCCGTCAATTTCCGGCGCGTCGCGGTAGCTGCGGGTAATGCTCAGGCCGTTGTCCGCGCCATCTACCAGCACTTCAAGCCGTTTGCCCACGGCCAACTGGTTGCGCCGCAGCGAAATAGGCTGCTGAAAGGCCATCAACCGTTCCCACCGCTCTTGTTTGACTTCTTCATCCACCGGGTGGGGCAGGTGAAAGGCGGGCGTGCCCGGCTCCGGCGAAAAGGCGAACGCCCCAACGCGGTCAAATTCCACGGCTTCCATAAAATCGAGCAGGCCCTGAAATTCGGCTTCGGTTTCGCCGGGGTAGCCAACAATAAACGTGGTCCGTAACACGGCGTCCGGCATGGCCTGTCGATAATATTCAATCCAGCGCAGCAGCCGGTCAACATTGTGCGGGCGGCGCATCCGTTTGAGCGTGTCGGGGTGGCCGTGCTGCAAAGGCATATCAATGTAGGGGATAATTTGAGGGTGCGCGGCCATCACCTCCACCAGTTTTTCGCTGGCGTGGCCGGGGTAGGCGTACATGAGCCGCCACCATTTGATGCCGGGCGCGGCGGCAACCAACTGCTCCAGCAGCAAGGGCAGGCCGTCCAGCTCGCCCCAATCGCGGCCATAGGCGGTGGTATCCTGGGCAATCAGGATGACTTCTTGCACCCCGGCGGCCTGCAATTGTTGGGCCTCGGCCAGCAGATGCTGGCGGGGGCGGCTGCGATTGAGTCCCTTAAAGCTGGGAATGGTGCAAAAGGCGCACGGCGCGGAGCAGCCATCGCTGATTTTTAGATAGGCGCTGGCGCGGCCCACATCCACCCGCTGCCGGTTTAGAGCCACCGTTTCGATGGGGGTGTCGCCGGTTTCGGGCAGGTGGTATAGCGGCTCCGGGCGCTTGTTGGCCCGCAGTTTCTGAATGAAGGGCACAATGTCGGTCCAGGCCCGCGTGCCGATAAGTCCATCCAGCCCTTTAACCTGGCGAGTCACTTCGCTGCCAAACCGCTGGGCCATGCATCCGGCGGCAATGAGCAGTTGACCCTTGCGTTTGAGTTGCGCCAGCTCTTGCAGGGCTTGTATCGACTCATCTTTGGCTGCCTGTAAAAAGCCACAGGTGTTGACAATCAACACATCGGCCCGGCGGGGGTCATTCACCCCGTTGTAGCTGGCTTGCAGCAGCATCTCGCTGATGCCTTCGCTGTCGAACACATTTTTGGGGCAGCCCATAGTCAGCAGATAAAACGTAGGTTCTTTTGGTTGGTAACGATGTTTTTTAGCCATAAATCCGTGACAAAATAAAACCGGGCCAGGCCCGGTAGGGTGTTTCGCTTTAATGAGAGCAAACTATAGCATGGCCGGGCCAAAAAATCAATATAACGCGCTTCGCCTGCGCACCCAGCCTGCGGCTTTAAACGCCAGAGCGACAACCAGACCCAGCACCGCGCCGGCCACAAACGATGTCGCGCTCTGGTCAATTAAACCGGCAATGATGAATCCAATCATCACGCCGTTAAACAGCCAACTGATTTTCTTGAATGATTTTCGCATAGGCAGAAATTATTATTGCGAGTCGATAATCGGATGGGTTATAAGCTCTATTTCAATTAGTAACTTGCCACATTGCAGCGTGTCGCCATTGTTAAGGGGTTCGGGGTTATGAGAAGCTACTCTTTTGCCATTAAGATAAGTGCCATTGATGCTGCCTACATCTTCTATTATCACCTGATTCTCTGTTTTGGTTATAACGGCGTGCCGGCGAGAAACGCTTTTATCCGGGGCAATATCATCGGTAACATCAACCTCTGGAAAAATATTTGAGTCCGGGTCGCCTCGTCCTATCAGAATTGATTTTTCCAGCGACATTTCCACAATCCGTTTTTCGGGACCAATCCTTAGCCTGATAGCTGTTGGGGCAAGGCTGGGTTGAGGACGGGCCACAGATTCTATTTCAAGCGTCTCGCCCATCCAGCCGGTTTCGTCGGCTGCCAGCGGGTCGGTCTTCTTTCGGCCATCTTCAAGCAAATAAGCGCCACACTGATTACAATACAGCGCGTTAATAACGTTCTCGGCCTGACAGGCTGGACATATTATCATGGCGTGCATCCTTCATTCACTTCAATCGCTAGAGTGCGTCCAGAATTTTTGGAAAGCACAAGGGGGAATTGGGGGATACCCCCACACCCCCCGTCCTCCTAAAATGTCGGACACACCCCAATCGCTGTTAGCGCAACATAACTTTATACTACCATGATACAATAATATTATGTGAAGTGCTGCCGATTCAGCCACTTGAGGTTTAAAATCTTTAAGTTGTTAAGAAAAAATAACCGGGCAGCAAACCCGGATGCAGGGATATGGCAAGGCTGGTTTTATTCAGGGTGTTCGGGTTTCTCAAAGGCCTTCTCTCCGGCCCGAATAGATATTTTAAGCCAGTTTTCAACGGGCGGCAAGGGGCAAGAGTAATCTTCTGAATAGGCGCAGAAAGGGTTGTAAGCCAGGTTGAAATCAACCACAATTTCGCCGCTGGCTAATGCCTCCGGCTCCAGGTAGCGACCCGCCCCGTAGGTTTCGTTGCCGCTGGTAGCATCGCGGAAGGGCAGAAACAGCTCATCGTGGTCATCGGATTTGTAGATAGCCAGTTGGACCGGTTGGCCTTCCACCTCAAAAGATACGACGCCAATGCGGTAGTAGGCGCGCTCATCGCCGGTGCTGGTTTGAAACGTGAGCGGCTCCGGCTCGTCGGCCCGCTCCAGCAACAGCGTGTAGCGATAGTCCGGCTGAGGCGGGTAATAATTCAGGCCGGTAAAACTGGCCCGGTCTTGAATAGGGCTGTAGGGGCTGCTGCGAAAAAAGCGGTCTTTTTCGGCGCGGTTGGCCTCAATCATATCAATATAAAAGCTGGCTGAGGATTGGCGGTGTTCCGCCTGAGTGTGCGCTGCCGGTTTGGTTTCCTCATCGCCGGTAAAGATTTTTTTGATATTCTCAAAAATTCCCATAATTTTATTCCTTGAGTAAACCCTTTGGACTTTTCTCTTGACGCAAAGATTTGAGGCTTCCTTACCAGCCTACTCAATCTTCGCCCCGCGCAAGCGCAGGCTGTTACCCACCACCGTCACCGAGCTGAAGGCCATAGCAAAGGCGGCCATCGCCGGATGAAGCTCTCGCAGGTAAACCGGCAGGCCCGGCATAAAGAGCGCCAGCGCCCCGGCGGCCACCGGAATCAGAACCACGTTGTAGGCAAATGCCCAGAACAGATTTTGTTTGATAGTTCGCATCGTGACCCGACTTAGCTTGATGGCCCGGGCCACGCCGCGCAAATCGCCGCTAATCAGAGTGATGCCGGCAGTTTCCATCGCCACATCCGTGCCGGTGCCAATGGCAATGCCTACATCGGCCTGGGCCAGGGCCGGCGCGTCGTTGACGCCATCGCCCACCATGCCCACCAGCTTTCCGGCCTGCTGTAATTGGGCAATTTCGTTCGACTTGTCGCCCGGCAGCACCTCGGCCAGCACCTCATTAATGCCGGCAGCGGCGGCAATAGCCCGGGCCGTGGCCTGGTTGTCGCCGGTAATCATGGCGACCCGCATGCCCAGCCGCTCAAGCGCGGCGATGGCTCCGGCAGCCTCCTCTTTCAGGGTGTCGGCAATGCCAAAAACGGCTCTGGCCTGACCGTCAACCGCTACCCACATGGCGGTTTGGGCCTGCTGCTGCAACCGCTCGGCCTGCTGCCTTAACCCATTGAAGCTGACCTTCCGGCTTTCCATCAGGCGCAAATTACCCAGCAAAAGCCGGCGCCCTTCAACCGTAGCCGACACGCCCTGCCCGGCAATGGCCTCGAAGGCGGCAGGTTCGCTCAAACTCAACCCCCTTTCCTGCGCCGCCTGCACAATGGCCGCCGCCAGCGGATGCTCCGAACCGCGCTCGGCAGATGCCGCCAGTTGCAGTAGCGTTGAGTGCTGAGTGTTGAGTGTTAAGTTTTGAGTCAATTGTTCATTATTAATTGAGATGACCGCCGGCTGGCCTTTGGTGAGCGTGCCGGTTTTATCTAAAACAATGGTGTTCAGTTTGTGGGCCAGTTCCAGGGCGGCGCTGTTTTTAAACAGAATACCCAGCCCGGCCCCCTTGCCCATGCCCACCACTATGGCTGTTGGCGTAGCCAGCCCCAACGCGCAGGGGCAGGCAATCAACAGCACCGCCACCAGCCGAATCATCGCCGTGGTAAAGCTGGCCCCGCTGACCAGCCAGATAACAAAGGTGAGCGCGGCAATGGCCATAACCGCCGGCACAAAAATGGCGGCAATTTTATCGGCCAGGGCCTGAATGGGCGCTTTTGACCCCTGCGCCTGCTCCACCAGCCGGATAATCTGGGCCAGCGCGCTCTCCTGGCCCACTTTGGCGGCTCTGATTTTGAGGCGGCCCTGTATGTTGAGGGTAGCGCCTATTACCTCATCGCCGGCCTGCTTGTCAACCGGCAAACTTTCGCCGGTTAGCATCGACTCATCAACCGTGGAATAGCCGCCCACCACCTGCCCGTCAACCGGAATCTTTTCGCCAGGCCGCACAATGACAATATCGCCCACCGCAACCTGTTCTATTGGCAGGTCAACTTCCTGGCCGTTGCGCTCTACGCGGGCGGTTTTGGCGCGCAGCCCGGCCAGGCTTTTGATGGCCGCGCTGGTTTTGCCCTTGGCCCGCGCCTCCATTAATTTGCCAAAGGTAATCAGGGTGATGATTGTGGCCGAGGTTTCAAAGTAGGTGGGCGCTTGCAGCAAACCCACGGTCGCCACCACCGAATAGAGATAGGTGGCCGTGGCCCCCAACGCCACCAGCACATCCATATTGGCCCAGCCGCTGCGTAAGCTTTTGTAGGCCCCGGTGTAATAATCCCAGCCGGTGTAAAACTGCACCGGCGTGGCCAGCAGCCACAGCACAAAATTAACCCAAACAGGGTAGACCCACCGGTCCAGCGAGTCGAAGGCGTGAACGGTGAGAAAGAGCATTAGCCAGTTGTGGGCAATTAAAAAAGTCAGGCCGGTAAAAAACAGGCCGACCATTAGTTTGCGGGTTTTATCACTGATTTCCCGCGCTCGCGCGACCTCTTCCGCATCAGCCGGCGTTTGCCCGGTATCGATGCGAACCACGCCGTAGCCGGCTTTTTCAACAGCGGCTACCATCTCGGCCTGGCTAACCAAACCGGGGATGTATTCCACAATGGCCTTTTCGGTGGCAAAATTGACCGCTGCTTTTTGGATACCCGGCACTTTTTTATTGAGAACGCGTTCAACCGTGTTGACGCAATTGGCGCAGGTCATACCGGTAATGGCCAGTTCCAGCGTGGCGGTTTGGATTTGTTTTTGAGTAGTCATTGGTTAACGTCTCAGATTACAAGCTTATTGAACTCACAAAACTGTGTAGATTGTATTGGGGTCTGCCCCAATTTCCTAAAATTTGGGACGCACCTATTGTATTGTGTCACAAAGTAACCGACTTAACAAATATGGGAAAATTTTCAAAAGTTTTGCCCAAAAGTGTAGTAAAATGACAAGAGCGGTGTATTACCAGGTGAGACCATCTCTTACTTGCCTGGGCCCAAAAATGTAGGAGTGGCGGTTTTGTTATTTGTCGCTATCAAGAAAGTGGCAGGAAAATTTAATACTTCGTCTGCCTCAGCGCTGGATTTTGCCGAACTGTTCCGGCAATTTTACCCGCGCGTTTACAACTATCTGCGCTACCGGGTAAATGTGCCGGAAGATGCCGAAGATTTGATTGGCGTGGTTTTTGAAAGAGCTTACACCCATCAAGACCAGTTTGATGCACACAAAGGCGATTTTGCCACCTGGCTGTTTCGGATTGCGCACAACACGCTGGCCAACTATTACCGGAGTAAAGAACGTCGCTCGGCGTGGGAGTCTGGTCAGGAATTGCCGGAAGATTTAACCACGCCAGAGGTCTCGCCAGAAAGCCAGATAATCCGGCAGGAAACGATTGCTCAACTGTTGCAGGGGTTATCCCGGTTGAGCGAACGCGACCAGGAAATTATCAGCCTTAAATTTGCCGGTCGCCTGAGTAACAAAGAAATTGGCCAGGTGATGGAGCTGAAAGAAAAAACGGTTAGCGTTGTATTATTGCGGGCAATGCGTCGCCTGCATAAAGAAGTGGAAGAGAATTTGTAATGAACGAGCAGCAAGTTGCCGATATTTTTAGCGAACAAATTGATCGCTTGCTGCAAGGGCAAGAGATAGCGCTACCGGCCAATGCCGGCGAGTTGCGCCAGTTGTTGGGGTTGAGCCGCCAATTTGCCCAGATTGGGTTTCAACCCGGCCCGGCAGCCCAGGCCGCGTTTCAGGCCCAACTGGCCGGTTGGTTTGGCAATGGCGCAGCCACTATTTTGGGGTTGCCCAAATTGTTGTTTTTTGTTTTGAGCGCCGGCCTGTTGGTGCTTGCAACCGGAGTGGGGATATCGGTAACGGTTCCGCTGGTTGAGTCGTTTGGGTTTGGCTCTAACCAGCAGATAGCTCCGCAACAAATTACCCCAACGCCGGCCACCGATGCCCCGGATTCCGGCCATGCGCCGGCAGGAGAGTCATCAGAATCTGCGCCGGGTCCGGCCAACAGTTCTCAGGGCGACTCCCTGAGAACGACCACAAACTCGCAGGGCGACACCATTGTGCCGTCCAACGCGTCAAAAGAAGAAACGCTGCCCGGTTCGCCCTCTACCGGCGATACGCTGCCTTTACCCACCTCTACCCCTACCCCTATCGTTACCTCTACACCGGAGCCAACGGCAACACCGGTTAGCAGTAACCCGGATAACGATATCGGCGCAACAGATGATAGCTCCCTGTCCGGCGCTGGGGACTCTTCAACAACTGCCGGTGCAGAAGACAGCAACCCGCCAGTTGAAGGGGATCACGACCGGGGCCATGGCAACGACCCTGACGGTTTTGACGAAGACAACCCCGGCAACAGCGACGGTATTCAAGGCAACCCCGGCAACGGGGGAGATGTGAGCGATTTTAGCCGGGGCAACGAGGGCGGCGGCGGTGGTCAGAGCGGCGGCGGTAACAGCGGCGGCAACCCGGGTAGAGGAGGCGGTCAGGGTGGCGGCCAGGGTAGAGGCAGAAACAACTAAAGATTGCCGGAAGAAAAATTAATCGGGAGTCTGAAAATCTAAATGAATCTGAGAATGCAACAAACTTTAACCATAATGTATTGTCCAACAACCAGAAAACCTGTGCCCGTTACCGGCGTTGAAAAATCTATGCCCATTCCAAATGGTCGCGCTGTTTGGTGGCATTGTTCCGCTTGCGACGGTTGGCATATCTTGATTGAAGAAAATAATCAAACTATGCCAGCCACGTTCATATCTTTTGTGTAAACAATTACGAAAACATTCGGTAGTTCAACATAAAACTAAAATTATTTATTTGCATTGATTATTTGCCTGTTCATAGTTAACCAGATTTTCAGGAGGTACAAGATGTTTCATCTCAGCAGAAAATTAGCAATTACTATTTTAATTATTTTACTTTTCGCGGTTGTCCCCGTTATTCAGGCAGCGCCGCCGCTGCAAGAGCCGGAAAACGAGCCGGCGACCTCTCTGGGCGATTCTTTCAACCTTGATAAAGATGGCAACAACCTGGGCGATATCATGTCTGGTAGAAACGACAGGCGAGACACCGACGGCGACGGCATCCCCGATGTGGATGAAGGCGACGGCGACACCGACGGTGACGGCATCCCCGATTTTGAAGATACCGACAGCGACAACGACGGCATCCCCGATGTAGATGAAGGCGCGCTGGATACCGATGAGGATGGTACGCCCGATTATCTGGATGACGACAGCGATAACGACGGGACGCCCGATGAAACTGAATGGACCACCGACACCGACGGCGATGGTATATCCGATTATCTGGAGGGTAACGCCGACTCCGATGAAGACGGTACGCCCGATTTTGAGGATGACGACAGCGATAACGACGGCATCCCCGATACGGATGAGGGTTTGGTTGATACCGATGGCGATGGAGTCCCCAATTATTTGGATGACGACAGCGATAACGACGGCATTCTCGATGTAGATGAGGGCGCCGCCGATACCGATTCTGACGGAGTGCCCGATTATCTGGAGGGCACCGGCGATACCGATGGCGATGGCACGCCCGATTTTGAAGATACCGACACCGACGGCGACGGCATCCCCGATTATCTGGATAATGACGCCGAAGCCGGCGAAGAAGTCAAACAGCATCCGGTTGCCAGCGCCATTGCCGACTATTTTGACGTGGAGTATCAGCAAGTTAAAGATATTCACGAAAGCGGCTACGGTTTTGGTGTAATTGCCAAAGCCTACTTCTTTGCCGAAAAATTTGGCATTGAATTTAGCCAGCTCAACCAGATAATGGATGGCCAAACCCGAGGCTGGCGCAAGGTGCTGAACGAACTCAATGCCCTGAAAAATAATGGCGAAGAAATTGAGGTCATCTCAGAGCAGGGTAGTGGCAAAAAAGATAATCAATTCGACACCCCAGGCCAGGGCCGCCCCGAATACGCCGGGCCGCCGGCCCACGCCGGCGGTAACAAAGGAATCGCCGAATTTTCTGGGCCGGGTAACGGTAACGGCAACGGCAACAGAGGCGGTAATGGTAATGGTCACGGCGCAATTGGCCGGCCCAACAACGATTCCCCCGGCGGTGGTAATGGTGGCGGTAACGGCAGGGGCAACGGCAACGGCGGTGGCAACGGCCACGGTAGAGGCAGGAACAAATAATTAACTTGGCAACCAACCAAAGTTTGGAGCCTTCAGGCTAAACGTTCCCCCCAAACGATATCCAAAGGCTCCAAACTTGGTTGCATTTTGGTAATGGCAAAAGCCAGAGGAGGCTCACAATGCAAACGATTTATTTTGATAATGCAGCCGGTAGTCCCGGCCAATCAAAAGAAGATTCGAACCAGCCTGCTAAACAAACCAACCTGCCCCCTCAACCAAAACTATCGCTCGCCACAAACGATCTTAACGAAGAGGCCGTTTCCGCCTCCCGAGACACAAAACCCAAAGCCGATATTCCCAAATCTGTTCGCGCTCGCCTGAATGGCGCGGCTCAAACTCGCCTTTTTCAAACTCCCTCAAATCGGCGTTTTGTATTCAGGCCGTCAACAACTTGCTGGCTCACTGTTGCCAGAAGTGGACGACACATCTCGTTACCAGATACAGGCGAGTTGATATTGGGACGTTTTGACCCCCACATCATCAGCCCCCTGGATGTCGATTTAACCTTTGAAGACCGGGAAGCTCAAACCGTATCCCGGCGACATGCCCGCATTGTTGGCACAAAGGGCTACCACACCATTGAAGATATGGGCAGTAGTAACGGCCTGTTTATTAATGGCATACGGGTTAAGGCCGGCCAATCTCAGCCCTTACAGCCGGGAGACCACATTACCATAGGCGAGCTTGAAATATTTTATGAACCGATGCCCGAAGAATTTTTAAACATTACCACCCCGGTAAATAATTTTCTGATGATGGCTCACAACGGCCAAAAATTTGCCATCGAGCCGCCCAACAGTACCGTCATTGGGCGCTCCGACCCCTGGTCTAACCTTATGCCCAATATAGATTTGAGCGAAGACGACGATATCGCTGCCTACGTTTCGCGGTGTCATGCCAGCATAACCTGGAGCGGTAATAAACCTTACCTCAGAGACTTGGACAGTAGCTTTGGAACCCGCCTCAATGGCGAGCTATTAATGCCCAACCGAACTGTGGCGCTCAAAGCCGGCGATCATATTTCGTTGGGAGGATGCGTGCTGGTTTACTGCGTGGAAGAAATTCATCAGAACGCCCTTACCCCTGCCGGGGCAAAAAGTAACAGCTAACCAGAAACCTGCGAATAACGATGACCGACCGTGCCAACCCAATCCAGATTACCCAAAAACCCTCAATCCTGCTGGTCTCTCTGTTCTCTATTCTGCTACTGGTCAACTGTAGTTCATTTTTAGCCGTGGGCAATAAGGCCGACACCCAACCCGCCGAAGATGGGTCAAACGCTACCCAACCGCCAGACCAATCCGGCGACCAGCCGCAGCAGCTAACCGCCCTAGCCACCTCAGACCCGGCGTTGAGCGGAACATCCGACCGGCTTTCTCTGAATAGCACTGATAATGAGCCAACCCCGGCCCAGGCCCAACCAGCCAGCCTGGGCGATAGCCTGAGCCAACCTCCGGCCAAACCCACCCCCACTATCGGCGAAATTACCTTTGCCCTGGATTTTGCCGCCGATAATACCCCCCTTAACCCCGGCCTTTTTTTTACCCACGGCATTACCCAGGTCCACGCCATTTTTAGTTACAATGGACTATCAGCCGGCGACACCTGGGAGCGGGTTTGGTACTTAAACGACAAAGAAATTGCCAGAATCACCGATAGCTGGAGCGCGCCGGAAGCCGGCGTGTTTGATTATTTTATCGACAACAGCGGCAATCCGCTGCCGGCCGGGGATTGGGTACTGGAAATTTACGTAAACAATCAATTGCAGGCGTTGGGCGTATTTGTCATAGAAAACCCCCAAGATGAACCCGGCGTTTATCAACTGGCCTACACCAAATGCGATGGCAATCATCACAACATTTATGTGGCCAATACCGGCGGCCAGAACGAGCGCCTGATTGTTACCAGAGGTGCCGGTCCTTCGTGGACACCCGGCGGCGACGCAATTTTCTTTTTTGGCGAAGAAGGGGTTGACCGCCAGCAGCGCGACGGCCTTGAATATGTGTTCGATGGCGTTAGCAATGGGATTGTGGCTTTAAGCGCCGCGCCCCTGCCAACCACTATCAACCAGCTAAACCTGTATCAGCAGACAGCCTGGAAGCAGGCTACGGCGCGCTGGGCCAGCGTGTCGCCCGATGGCGCTATGGTGGCCTTTGATGCCCGGCCCGGCGGCGATTACCGCATTTACTTTTTGGGCACCGCCGAAAATCAGCAATTTCGCATCGAGATTCCCGGCGAACAGGCCGACTGGTCGCCCGACAGCCAGCGCCTTGTTTACCGCTCCGGGCGCGATGGCAAAACCGGCCTGTGGATTTCTCCACGAGACGACGGCCGCCCTATGCAGATTACCGGCGGCGGCAGCGATTCCTTTCCGGCCTGGTCGCCCGACGGCCAAACCATTGCCTTTAGCCGCGATGAAGGCGGCAACGTAGATATTTACGCGGTCAATGTAGATGGCAGCAACCTGCGCCGGCTCACCACTACCCCCGGCCACGACACCCTGCCTACCTTTGCTCCCAACGGCGATATCATCTTTCGCAGCGCCCGCAGCGGTTCTTGGGGCATCTGGAAAATGAAGGGCGACGGCTCGGAGCAGGTAGAGATTATCTCTAACGCCTGTGTGGGTAATGATTGGGCCTTTAGCAAAATGGATGTGTGGCCGTAGTCTGAAGGTTTCAACCAGTCTCTATCGGTAAAGCGTAGAAAGGCAGCCTGTTGCTCACCCCGGATTGGGATACCGGGGCGACGATGACTTTATGGATAGACAGTTAAACAAGAGGAGGGATGATGTTGGAATTCCTGATCAAGTTTCTGGTGTTATGGTTTAGTATAAGCATTGTTACTCTGGCAACAGCCTGGTACGGTTATGTTGTTATTAGACCACGCTGGCCAGATTGGTGGCGGCAGATAGTAGCTGATAACACAACCTTGCCGGACCAATAAAATCCGGCTGATCAGGTGATTGTCTGCTCTGGCGCGGCTGGCAGCACAAGCTGGTGCGCCCTTGTAAAAAACTGGCGGTAGGTTAAAAAAGCGGCTGTTAACCCGCTGAAGGCTGCCGCGCCCACCAGCATATACATTACGATAATCTGTAACTGCACCGCCTCTAGCGGCGAAGCGCCAGCCAGAATCATGCCGGTCATGGCCCCCGGCAGCGAAATTAACCCCACGGTTTTAGTGTTATCCACAATGGGCGTCATGCCTGTGGCCAGCGCCCGGCGCAGTTGAAGGGCGGCGGCCTGCCGCTGCGTGGCTCCCAGGGCCAGGGCGGCCTCTATCTGCGCTTTTTGCAGTTTTAAATCATCCCGCAGGCGGGCCATCACCAGCCCGGTTACAGTCATCGCATTGCCCACAATCATCCCCGCAATGGGAATCATAAAGCGCGGTTCAAAGGGAAACACGCTCAAAATAACCAGCAAGCCCAGCGTCAGCGCCGCGCCCGCACTCACCGATGCCGCCGCAACCGGAACACTATATGGAATATTTTTGCCGCGCTGGCCGGCAGTATAGCCGGCCACACCAACCATAATAAAAACCACCAGCACAATCCAATACCGGCTTTGCCGGCTAAAAATAAATTCCAGAGCGTAGCCAATTGCAATCAATTGCACAAAAGCGCGCGCAATTGCCACCAGCATATCCTGCTCAAGCGCCACCCGCTGCCAGCGAGAAACACCAACTGCCAGCCCCACCAGCACCAGCGCGCCCAAAATTCGGGGCAACCAGGTTAAAGCGTCAAACATTTTCAACCTCCTGCAGCTCTGCGTTTAGCCGGCCTTTGGCAAATTCTTCGGTCAGGTGATGATGAACGCCCGACAGCAGATGCGCCGGGGTGCCGCTTTCTACAATGCTGCCTTTGACCAGTAAAACCAGGTGGTCGGCGGTGCGCTCAACCTGCTCAATGGCGTGCGAAACCCACACAACCGTTAGCCCCAACGTATCCCGCAAATGTAAAATGGTTTCTTCGACCCGCCGGGTAGCCGCCGGGTCAAGGGCGCTGGTGGGTTCGTCCAGCAGCAGCACTTCTGGCTGGTTGGCCAGGGCGCGGGCCAGGGCCACCCGCTGCGCCTGCCCGCCCGAAAGTTCGGTGGCCGGCTTTGAGGCCAGCGCCGGCTCCAGGCCGGCCATTTTCAACAGGTCGGCAATTTGCGCCGATGACAGCCGCTCGCCGCGCAGGCCGGGGCCATAGGCTACATTGCTGGCCACTGTGCCTTCAAACAGGGCTGCGCTTTGAAACAGCATGCCGACGCGCCGCCGCAGGGCCAGCACATCGAGGGTGGTAACATCAACGTCCTCTAAAAAAATTGTGCCGGATGGCGGCTCCCATAACCGGTTCAGGCAGCGCAACAGGCTCGATTTGCCGCTGCCGCTTGGCCCGATTAAACTGGTAATTTGTCCGGCCGGAATCTCTAGCGACACGTTGGTGAGGATGGCCGGGTTATTGTTGAGCCTTAGATTTAGATTTTTGACGCTTATTTTTATTATCACGGTTTAGCGCGTCCTTTTGGCTGAAAATAGGCCAATTTTATAGTATCCCTTTTCTGATATTTGGCGCTAACAAAAAAGCCCGACATCCGGGTGTCGAGCTTGTGTTGCGGCGGGATGGCTAAATTTTTAATCCAGTTTGATGGCCACCACCGAAATATTGTCTTTACCCCCGGCTTCGTTGGCGGCGGCTACCAGCGCCTCTACCACCTGTTCCGGGCGGCTCAGGGATTTCTGGATTTCGGCCAGGGTTTGTTCATCGTTGAGCATATTCCACAGCCCGTCGCTGCATAGCAGCAGCAAATCTTGGGGCAGTAAAATTACCTCTCTAAAAGATGGTTTGAGTTCTGGCTTGTGGCCAATAGCCTTGGTTAACACATGCGACATGGGGCTTTCGCCTTCGGCGCTTCCTTTCATGCCACGGGAGGCCAGCAGCGCGTCCCAACTATCGTCCTCGGTCAGGCGGATAATGCGCCCATCACGGATTAAGTAAGCCCGCGAGTCGCCCACATGGCTAATGTAGGCCACTGTTGATTGAATCAAGGCAACGACAATGGTGCATCCCATCCGCCGTTTTTGGTCGCTGGCCTGGCCGGCCTCAAAGACAATTTTGTTGGCCGTTTCAATAGCGCCGGTGATAATGTCTCTCAGGGTTTCGGTAGATGTGGGGGTAGCTTGCTGTTGAAGCTGTTCATCAATCAAGTTGGCTACGGATGTGGCGGCCATCTCGCTGGCTACATCGCCCGCTTCCTGGCCCCCCATCCCGTCGGCTACAATGTAGAGGCCAACCTCGTCGTTTACCCAAACATAGTCTTCGTTTTGTCTGCGTCTTAGCCCAACATCACTTTTGTACGCAGATACGGTTGCCATGAGCTGCTCCAGATGAAAATTTAAACCAGTTTGAGGGCGATGATAGAGATGTTGTCATCGCCGCCGGAGGCATTGGCCGCATCTACCAGATTTTGAACAGCCTGCTCTAAATTGTTTCCGGCCTTGTTCAATTCTTTAATCACCTGTTCATCTTCAACCAGGCCCCACAACCCATCGGAACACAACAGCAGATGGTCGCCGGGTTTTAGTTTTATTTCCATAAATGATGGGTCAACAGCGGACTCCTGGCCGATAGATTTGGTCAGGATGTGGTCAATTTTTTTGCGAGAATTATCTTTGGTTGGTTTCAACCCGCTAAAGGTGGCCCAGGAGTCGTCTTCGGTAAGCTGGGTAATGGTTGAGCCTTGTAGCAAATAGGCTCTTGAATCTCCGGCATGGCTGATGTAAACGGTTGATTTTTGAAAAAGAGCCATCACAATAGTAGTGCCCATTTTACGGGTATGTCCGGCCCGATGCGCCGCCTTGTAAACGGCCTGGTTGGCGGCTTCTATGGCAGTTACCACCACCTCTTTTATTTTAGTTTTGGACAGGGTTTTTCCCTTGAGCTGATTAACAACCATTGGCCCAATGGTATTTGCCGCCAGACGGCTGGCAACATCGCCGGCTTCGTGACCACCCAACCCATCGGCTAAAATGTAAAGCCCGGCTTGCTCGTCAACCCAGATAAAATCCTCGTTATGTTGTTTGTCGGGGTTAAGCCCGGGATCAGATCGGTGGGCGGATATGATGGGCATATCCTCTAACTCCTTATCAGATAACTGCCATGCCCTGGGGAACCGGCTTTCAACTAACTTGCAACAAGTATATCATTTGTGTCAACATCTTGCAATGGTACTTAAATTGAAATAGAAAACGAAGCCCTGAAAGTGGATTTGAGTTGCTTTTGGTGATAGGATATTTGCCGGTATAATTGATGGGGTGTTGACATGTCGGCCACAGCAAAAAAATTTGTAGCAGCTTCAATAATCTATTTATTACTTGGGTTGACCGCTCAAGCCGCCGCCGCTTTTGATGTTTGGCTTGGCTTTAATCCGTTGGCCTACACCACCGTAACCGCCGTTACCCAACTGTTGTTGCTGGGCTGGCTAACCCAAATTGCGCTGGCGCTTGTTTACGGGCGCTGGTTGACCCCCTCTGCCGATGATGGCGCCGGCCGGTGGGTGTTTATTCTGTTTAACTTTGGGCTGCCCCTGGTAATCATCGGCCAGCCGGGGGTGTCGATATTTACCGGCCCGTGGATTGGCGCAGCGGCGGCCCTGGGCGCGCTGTTGCAGTTGGCTGCTGGCGTTGTTTTGGGCCGCCAGATTTGGAGTTTGCTCAAAAAGGGATCAAAGTAATCAATGCCAATACTGCCCGTAATTCGCTGGCTAATACTTGGTTGTTTACTGTTGTTCATCGGGGTGTTTGTCCGCGCCGCTGTGCCGCCCCAACCCATCGAACTGGGGCCGCAGCAAACGGTCATCACCCTTAACCCCAAAATGGGCGTTCACACCCGCCTGACCGATGAGGTGGAACCCTGGAAAATAAAACGCACCCTGGAAATGGTGCGAGAGATGGGCGCGCCCTGGATTGTGGAATACTTTCCCTGGGCCTACCACGAACCGTTCCCCGGCTTTTTCAACTGGGAGCACAGCGACCTGGTGATTGACCACGCCAACCGCCAGGGATTGGCCGTAATTGCCCGGCTGGGTTTTGTGCCAGAGTGGGCCAGGCCCAACCAGTCGGCTTCATCATTTTTGCCGCCGGAACGCGTATCCGATTTTGGCGATTATGTGGAGGCGTTTGTGGCCCGTTACGGCGACCGCGTAGCCGCCATCATTATCTGGAACGAGCCAAATCTGGCCCTGGAGTGGGGCTTTCAGCCCATCGACCCTGAAGGTTACACCCGACTGCTGGGCTTGGCCTATGGCCGGGCCAAAATGGGCAACCCCAACGTGGTGGTTCTGGGCGGCGCGCTGGCCCCTACCCTGGCTCCCCCCGGCAGCGAGCAGGCCATGAACGACCTGATTTATTTGCAGCGTATGCTCGCTGCCGGCGCAGGCAACGTCATGGACGGCCTGTCGGTTCATGCCTATGGCTGGAGCTTTCCGGCAGATGACCCGCCCCACCCGGAGATTATCAATTTTCGGCGTACCGAACTGGCGCGCCAACTGCTGGTGGAATATGGCTACGGCGATATGCCTGTCTACATCACCGAAGGCGGCTGGAACGACCACCCGCGCTGGACTCGCGCCGTAAAACCGGCCCAGCGCATTGAATACACCATCCGCGCCTACGAGCTGGCGCAAGAGTGGCCCTGGGCTAAAGCCGGGGCGCTGTGGGCCTTTCGCTACCCCTGGCCGGCCCGCACCTACCTGGATTACTTTACCTTTGTAACCCCCGAATTTGAGCCAAAACCCATCTACCTGGAACTACAGCGTTACAGCCGGGGAGAAACAGCGACGCGGTGATGGGTTTTAGGAATTATGATTGATTTAATACGCACTACGCACTACGCACTGCGCAACCCGCAACCCGCAACCCGCCTTATCGCCTTAATTACCATTGGACTGGTTTTATCGGGGGCTGTCGGTTTTTGGGCGCTTACTCCTGCCGACGACGGCACGCTGACCGAAATTAAACAGCGCGGCACGCTGCGGGTGGGGCTGGATGCCAGCTTTCCGCCCTTTGAGAGTCTCGATGCCGACGGCCAGATTATCGGCCTGGATGTGGATATTGCCCAGGCCATTGCCGCCGATTTGGGCGTCGAGCCGGAGCTGGTCAACATTGGCTTTGATGGCCTGTACGATGCCCTGCTGGCCCGCCGGGTTGATATTGTCATCTCCGGCCTGCCCCACGACCCGCGCTGGACTGAAGATGTGGCTTACACCCGCAACTATTTCAACGCCGGGCAGGTTTTAATTACGCTGGCTAACAAACCGCAGATTACCGGCCCGCAAGATTTGGCCGGACAGACCGTGGCCGTTGAGTGGGGCAGCCAGGCCGATATGGAGGGTCGAAAATTAGAGAAAGAGCTGCAAAACCTGACTCTGCTGCGCTATTCAACAGCCACCGAAGCCATTGACGCCCTCTTTACCGGCCAGGCCGGTGCGGCCATTGTCGATGCCGTCAGCGGCGTTAGCGCCTTTCCGCGTGGGCTGCGCGTCGTTGCCTACCTCACCGACGAATGGTACGCCGCCGCCGTTCATATTGAAAGCCGGGAACTGCTGGAAGCTGTAAACCAAAGCCTGACTCATTTGGAAGAAAGTGGCCGGATGGCTAACATGCAGGCGCGCTGGCTGCACGGCAGTAATTAGCAATTGGTAAGTGGTAATTGGCTGGTCAATTACCATTTACTAATAACCAATTACCCGCCAAGGAGGTGCATCAATGAGTTACACAACCCTTATTTCTACCGAGGAATTATCGGCGCATTTGGAGGACCCCGATTGGGCAATAATTGATTGCCGCTTTTCTCTGGCCGATACGGCCCTGGGCCGGCGAGAGTATGAGCAGCGCCACATTGCCGGCGCGGTCTACGCCCACCTGGATGAAGATTTGTCGGGGCCAATTATCCCCGGCCAAACCAGCCGCCACCCGCTGCCGGAGATTGATGCTTTTGCTCAAACGTTGTCAAAGTGGGGCATTGATGAACAGGCGCAGGTAGTAGCGTATGACTCTCTGGGCGGGGCCATTGCCGCCCGGCTGTGGTGGATGCTGCGCTGGCTGGGGCACGAGGTCGTGGCCGTGCTGGATGGCGGCTGGCCCAGGTGGGAAAAAGAAGACCGACCCGCAGCCGGCGGCGTTGAGACACGCAAACCGCGCCGCTTTACCCCCCACCCCCGCCCCGAATTGCTGGTTAACGCCGGGCAGGTGCAGGAACTACGCGCCAACCCGGCCTACCGCCTGTTCGATGCCCGCAGCGCCGACCGCTACCGTGGCGAAAATGAAACGCTCGACCCGGTGGCCGGCCACATCCCCGGCGCGCTTTCGCTGCCGTTTGGCGACAATCTGGCCCGGGATGGCGCCTTCCTCCCGGTTGAAGAACTGCGGGCGCGGTTTGAAGCGCAGATGAGTCGCGTCCCTGCCCAACATGTTGTCTTTTATTGCGGGTCGGGGGTAACGGCGGCCCATAACGTGCTGGCCATGGCCCACGCCGGCCTGGGCGAAGCCAAACTCTACGCCGGCTCCTGGAGCGAGTGGATTACCCACCCGGAGCGTCCGGTGGCAACCGGAGAATAACCTTACAGCTTTTTAATTAATTGCCAGCAATTGCCGCCAGAGTTTGAGCAATAGCTTACTTCGTCCATTAATTTGCGGATGATGAATAATCCAAACCCTCCTTCCTGAAGCTGGCTGAGATTGGGCTTGGGTACCGCAGCCGGGTTAAAGGAGAGGCCGTTATCCTGAAAGTTGGCAATAAAACGGCGGGGAGATGTTTGTAAGATAAATGTCACTTCGATGCGGCCCTGCGACTGCTGTGAGTATGCGTGGCGCACAATATTGGTGTAAACTTCGTGGGCGGCCAGTTGAATGTCGTGAATGACCATTTCCGATTCAAGTAAATCGTTGGCCTGCTCCAGAATGGTTGCAATACTTTCGTCTACCAGGTGCAGATATTCGTAGTCGGCTGGCAGGTCAAGTTTAATAATGTTGGTTTTTGTCATACGTTATATGGCCTGATGAGAATAAACAATCGAAATTCATTTTTCTTAATTTAACAAGTTTTACCATTAAAGTATATGATAAGAGTATTACAAATTTGCTTAAGTTAAATAGAAAGAATTGGGAAAATTAAACAGGACATTAGGGGGGTTGAAAAGAGGCAGATTGTAAGTTAAGATGATTCTTAGTATAATTTGTTCACCCACAATTTTTCCGGCCGATTTATGCAAAAACCCTGGTTAAATTTTTACGACAAAGAAGTACCCAAAGAACTGAATATTCCGTCGCTGACCATCCCCGATTTGCTGAATAATGCGGCAGAAAAACACCCCAAACATACCGCCTGCGTATATATGGGGGCCAGAATGAACTACAGCCAGCTTAAAGAGCATGTCGACAGGCTGGCCGCGGCCTTGCAGCAGTTGGGGGTGTCCAAGGGCGACCGGGTAGCCATTATGATGCCTAACTGCCCCCAGGCCATTATTGCCTATTACGCCACGCTCTCGCTGGGGGCGGTAACGGTAATGACCAACCCGCTGTATGTAGAGCGCGAGCTTGAGCACCAATGGGGCGACTCCGGGGTCGGGGTGGTTATTAGCCTTGATATGTTCTGGCCGCAAATTGAAAAAGTCAAACAAAAATTGCCCGTCAGACATGTTATCCTGGGCGGTATTCAAGATTACATGCCGCTGGTTAAAAAAACGCTGGCCCCGCTGGCCCTGCGGCGCAAAGGCAAATGGGTCGATGTAAATTACACCGATACCGTTCACTCGTTCAAAAAGCTCATTGGCGGCCAAACTGCCTCGCCGCCGGGCAATGTTTTGCCCGATGATTTGGCCTGTTTGCAATACACCGGCGGTACCACCGGCCTGCCCAAAGGGGCCATGCTCTCCCACCGCAACCTGATTGCCAGCATTACCCAGGTTCGCACCTTTTTACTGTTTGAACACCAGGAGGCGCAGGATATTGCCCTGGCCATTATGCCCTTTTTTCACGTCTATGGCATGAACGGCCTGATGAATTTGGGTATGCACATGGCCGCCACTCTGGTACTCATTCCCCAGCCAGAAATCCAATCAATTGTGGATGCCATTGTGGCCGAGCGCCCCACCTTTTTTACCGGAGTGCCGGCCCTGTTTGCCGCGCTTAACAACTATCACTCCATTGATAAAGTTGATTTGACCTCCATTAAGGCCATATTTAGCGGCGCGGCCCCTCTACCCATCGACGTGATGGAAAAATTTGAGGAGCGCACCGGCGCGCGCATTGCCGAAGCCTACGGCATGACCGAAGCCTCGTCGGTAACGCACGTTAACCCGTTAAAAGGGCAGCGTAAATTTGGCAGCATTGGCATCCCCGTTATTGGCACCGACGCCAAAATTGTGGATATTGAAGACCCCACCAAAGAGTTAGGCGCAGGCCAGGTAGGCGAGCTAATGGTCAAAGGCCCCCAGGTAATGCAAGGCTACTGGAACAAACCCGATGAAACCGCCACCGCCATGCTCGACGGCTGGCTGCGCACCGGCGATATCGCCCGGATGGATGAAGAAGGCTATTTTTATATTGTTGACCGCAAAAAAGATGTCATTCTCAGCGCCGGATTTAACGTTTACCCCCGCGAGGTAGAAGAGGTGCTGCACCAGCACCCCAAAATACAAGAAGCCGCCGTAGTGGGCCTGCCCGATGGCCTGCGCGGCGAAAAAATTACCGCTTACATAAAACTGAACCCCGGCGAAACCGCAACCGCCGCCGAAATTCGCGCCTTTTGCCGGGAGCGGCTGGCCCCGTACAAACAGCCGCGCAAAATTATTTTCCGCGATGACCTCCCCAAATCGCTTGCCGGCAAAGTTCTCCGCCGCGAGCTGCGGGAGGACGCCCTGGTTGAATCAGACCAGGATGCCTGAAACCGCCTGAGTAATTAGAGCTGACGAGTTTTATGAGTTTATAGAGCGGTGCAACTTAACCTGCCGCTTTACAATGATGCTATAAACTCAACCCGCTTAACTTTCTCTAAACTTCGGCTTAAAAAATCCTTGACCTTACCATCTAAAAAATTATAATTTCTGTTAAGCCGCTTTTTGTTGCGCTTCTGCGGCGACTCCCATTTCCCTTGGAAGAGGGGTTGGGGGTGAGAGCTATTTTCCGAGGAGTCAGCATGACAACAGATGGTTATTATCGCTTTCCAACAATTTACAAAAACGAGGTGGTCTTTGTAAGCGAAGATGACCTGTGGGCGGTTTCCGCCGGCGGGGGCGTTGCCCGCCGCCTGACCGCCAACCTGGGGTTAACTTCTCACCCGGCCTTCTCGCCCGATGGCAAACTGCTGGCCTTTGTTGGCCGCGAAGATGGCGAGGCCGAAGTGTATGTAATGCCCGCGGTGGGCGGCCCGGCTACCCGGCTTACCTATCTTGGCAGCGCTACTACCGTGCTGGGCTGGACCTCCGCCGGCAAAATTGTATTTGCCAGCGATGCCGGCTCGCCGTTTAGAGCCTTGACCACGCTGTACACCATTAGCCCCCAGGGTGGGCAGCCGGAGCAGTTGCCTTACGGCCCGGCCCGCTCCATTTCTTTTGGGCCGGATGGCGGCGTGGTGCTGGGGCGGCGCTCGCACGAAATAGCCAACTGGAAACGCTATCGCGGCGGCACCGCCGGCGATATCTGGATTGATGTCAAAGGCAACGGTAAATTCAAATCGTTGCTCAAGGTAGAAAGCAACCTGGTCAACCCTATCTGGCTGGGCCAGCGCATTTATTTTTTATCTGACCACGAAGGCATTGGCAATTTGTACTCTTGCACCCCTAAAGGCGCCGACATGCGTCGCCACACCGACCACGAAGATTTTTACGTGCGCCAACCCTCCTCCGACGGCCAACGGATTATTTACCGGGCCGGCGCCGATTTGTATATTTTTGACCCGGCCAAAGAAAAGTCAAACAAAAAAGCCGTTAAAAAAATAAACATCAAATTTCACAGCCCCCAGGTTCAGCGCAACCGCAAATTTGTCAAGCCGGCCTCGTATCTGGATTATTACACGCTTCATCCCGCCGGGCACAGCCTGGCCCTGACCGCGCGCGGCAAGGCTTTTGCCATGTCAAACTGGGAAGGGGGCGTGCTGCAATACGGCCAGCCGCACAGCGCGCGTTACCGCCTGATAGAGTGGCTCAACGATGGCAAACGGCTGGTTATGGTTAGCGACGCCACCGGCGAGGAGGCGCTGGAGATACACGCGGAAAACCCCAACTCTCCAGCCGAACGCACCGTAGAGCGCCTGGAAGCGCTGGATATGGGCCGGGCTATCTTTCTAAAAGTTTCGCCCCGCCACGATGAGTTGATTTTGGCCAACCACCGCTTTGAGTTGATCCATGTGGATTTGGAAAAAAAGAGCGCCAACGTGCTGGATAAAAGCAACTTTGGCCGCATTGCCGGGGCCGACTGGTCGCCCGACGGCAAATGGGTGGTGTACGGCTTTAGAACCTCGCAATTTAGCTCGGCCATCAAGCTGTATCATCTGGAAAGCGGCCAAACCCACTACGTTACCAAACCCAACGACCTGCACGATTTTGGCCCCAGCTTTGACCCCGATGGCAAATACCTCTACTTTATCTCCTATCGAGATTTTGACCCGGTTTACGATAGCCACTATTTTGACCTTAATTTTCCACGCGGCAGCCGGCCTTATCTGGTAACATTACAAAAAGATTTGCCTTCGCCATTTGTTAACCTGCCCAACCACATTGCCGAAGAAACCGACAACCACAAAGCCGATGAGTCGCCCAAACCCGCCGACGCCAAAGAGGAGAAGAAAAGCGCCCCGCCGGAAAAACCGGCAGAAGAGGCCTTTAAAATAGAGCTGGACGGGATTGAAAACCGCATCGAGGCCTTTCCCGTGTCCGAAGGTCGCTACCACCAGATACGGGGCGTTAAAGATAAGGCGCTGTTTACCTCCTCGCCCATCGAGGGTAGCCTGGGCCGAAGCTGGCGCAACAGCGATACCGAGGTGGGCAGCGGCATTTTAGAAATGTACGACCTGGTTGAAAAGAAAAAAGAGTTTGTGGTTAACGGCCTGAACGGGTTTGACGTGTCGCGCGATAGACGCTTTATCATCTATCGCTCTGGCAAAAACCTGCGCGTGCTCAAGGCCGGCGAAAAGCCGGATAACAACGCCACCGGGTATAACAAAAAAAGCGGCTGGATTCAACTAAACCGGGTGCGGGTGGCGGTTAACCCGCCCGAAGAGTGGCAGCAAATGTTCCGCGAAGCCTGGCGCTTGCAGCGCGACCACTTTTGGACCGAGGACATGTCGAAGGTAGATTGGCAGGAAGTTTACCGCCGCTACTACCCGCTCATCGACCGGGTGGCAACCCGCTCAGAATTTTCTGACTTGCTGTGGGAAATGCAGGGCGAATTGGGCACTTCTCACGCTTATGAATTGGGCGGCGACTACCGGGCCACGCCCCGCTACCAGCAGGGCTTTTTGGGCGCAGATTTTGAGTACGACCCCCACAGCGACGGCTACCGCATTACCCACATCATTCAGGGCGACTCCTGGCAAGAGCGGTTTGATTCGCCGCTGAATCAATTGGGGGCCAACGTGCAGCCAGGCGATATTGTGCTGGCTATCGACGGGCAGCGGCTGGGCCGGGATGTGTCGCCCCAGCAAATACTGGTCAACCAGGCCACCGCCGAAGTGCAGTTGACGCTACTTTCGCCCAACGGGGCGGGCGGCGCTAACGGCAACAGTAACGATAGCGCCAAACCGTCGCCCCGCACCGTTTTGGTTAAAACCCTGTCCGATGAAACCCCGGCCCGCTACCGGGAGTGGGTAGAAAATAACCGCCGCCGCGTTCACCGGGAAACGGGCGGACGGGTAGGCTATGTGCATATTCCCGATATGGGGCCGTTTGGCTACGCCGAGTTTCACCGTTATTACATGTCGGAATCTGAGCGAGAGGGGCTAATTGTAGACGTGCGCTTTAACGGGGGCGGGCATGTGTCGCAACTGCTGGTTGAAAAGCTGGCGCGCCGCCATTTGGGCTACCGCAAGCCGCGCTATGGCGAAATTTGGCCTTATCCCATGCACGCCGTACTGGGGCCAATTGTGGCGCTTACCAACGAGTACGCCGGCTCCGACGGTGATATTTTTAGCCACGTGTTCAAACTGCTGGGGCTGGGGCCGCTCATTGGCAAACGCACCTGGGGCGGAGTGGTGGGCATCTGGCCGCGCCACTCGCTGGTGGATGGCACGCTGACCACCCAGCCAGAGGTTTCAACCTGGTTTGAAGATGTGGGCTGGGGCGTGGAAAATTACGGCACCGACCCCGACATAGAAGTGGATATTAAGCCGCAGGATTACGCCCAGGGTAAAGACCCCCAACTGGAGCGGGGCCTCGCCGAGATTCTGAAATTGCTGGAAGAGAACCCGCCTCGCATTCCCGATTTTGGGCCGTGGCCCAGCCGCGCCCTGCCTCAATTACCCAAATTAAAAAAGAAAAAAAAGTAGCCCCGCAGCCAATACCAGACAATCCGTTGTAGTTGTTTGCCGCTTCGTAACTTCTCAATTTTTCGGGGTAAAGACCGCAGAGGTTTTTAAAACCTCTGCGGTCTGGCAGGGTGCTCCCCGAATTATCGAGATGATACGCCGCTTCTGTAACATTTGTTCTAATCTTTAAGGTAGTTGGGTTAACTATACAATATGTAGTAGTTATATCTGTTTGCTATCTACTATATGTAGGGTTTGTGAAAATTTTCTCGCACAATTAACTTGAGAAAATACCAGAAATCGGGTATAATTACTTGTCTAATTAATAGTGATTTCTGGAGGCTTTGTTAATGGCTACTGCTGTTCCAAACAATTATACGGCCGATAAAATAACCGTGTTAGAAGGGCTTGAAGCGGTTCGGCGTCGCCCCGGTATGTACGTGGGTGGCACCGATATAAAAGCCTTGCATCACTTGATTTACGAGGTAGTCGATAACTCAATTGACGAGGCGCTGGCCGGTTATTGTGACCATATTCAAATAACTATTCATCCCGATGAAAGCGTCTCGGTGAGCGATAATGGCCGGGGCATTCCGGTTACAGAACATCCCCAAAAGAAGATTTCGTCTCTGGAATTGGTGATGACAACCCTGCACGCCGGCGGCAAGTTTGACCGCGATAGCTACAAGGTATCCGGCGGTTTGCACGGCGTGGGCGTGTCGGCGGTAAATGCCCTGAGCGAGTGGCTGGTGGCCGAAGTGGTGCGCGACGGCGGCGTGTGGAAGCAAGAATACAAGCGCGGTTTGCCTCAGGGGCCGGTCAAACAAATTGCCAAACTCCCCGCCGGCAAAGAAGATAAAACCGGCACCAAAATCACTTTCCGCTACGACCCGGAAATCTTTAAAGATGTCACCGGCTACAACTGGAGTACGCTCCTGGTTCGCTTTAGAGAAATGGCCTTTGTAACCAAGGGAATCCGCATAACTTTTAAGGACGAACGGGTTGCCCCCCTGAAGGAGCACACCTTTTATTTTGAAGGCGGCGTTACCTCGTTTGTGCGTTACCTTAACCGCAATCGCCGCGCCCTGCACGACCCCATTTACGTGGAAAAAACTGTGGACGATATTGGGGTTGAAGTTGCCATTCAATATACCGACGCCTACACCGAAAGCGTGTACGCTTTTGCCAACACCATCCACACCCCTGATGGCGGCACGCACCTGACCGGTTTGCGCGGGGCGCTGACCCGCACCATTAATGATTACGCCCGCAAAAATAACCTGCTCAAAGATAACGACAGCAATTTTACCGGCGATGACACCCGCGAAGGTTTGACCGCCATTGTTTCTGTTAAGCACCCCGACCCGCAGTTTGAGAGTCAAACCAAAGTAAAACTAATGAACGCCGAGGTCAAAAACATTGTTGAATCGGTGGTGGCCGACGCCTTCTCTGAATTTATGGAGCAAAACTCGCGCAGCGCCAAAACCATTGTTGACAAATGTCTCACCTCCTCGCGGGCGCGTGATGCGGCCAAAAAAGCCCGTGAACTGGTATTGCGTAAAAGCGCGTTAGAAAGCAGCACCCTGCCCGGCAAGCTGGCCGATTGCTCCAGCCGCGACCCGCAGAGCACCGAACTTTATATTGTTGAGGGCGACAGCGCCGGCGGCAGCGCCAAGCAGGGCCGCGACCGCCGCTTTCAGGCCATTTTGCCACTGCGTGGTAAAATTCTCAACACCGAACGCGCCCGCCTGGACAAAATTCTGGGCAATAACGAGGTGAAAGCCCTCATCACCGCTTTGGGCACCGGCATTGGCGATGATTTTAACATCGAGGGGCTGCGCTATGGCCGGGTAATTATCATGACCGACGCCGACGTGGACGGTTCCCATATTCGCACGCTCCTGCTAACTTTCTTCTTCCGTTACATGCCGGAGTTGATAGAGCACGGCCATCTGTTTATTGCCCAGCCGCCGCTTTACAGAATTGCCCACAAAAAAGATGTGGCCTATGTTTATACCGAAGCCGAAAAAGAAGCCTATGTATCTAACTTTAACGGCAACGCCAGCGCCCTTAATTTGCAGCGATACAAAGGTTTGGGCGAGATGAACCCGGAGCAGTTGTGGGAAACCACCATGGACCCCGAAGTACGCACCATTTTGCAAGTCACCATTGAGGATGCCGCCGCCGCCGATAGAACTTTCGATATGCTGATGGGCGCCGCCGTGGCCCCGCGCCGCAAGTTTATTCAAACGCACGCCAAGCAGGTGCAGAATTTGGATATTTAGTTGACCTTTGAAGTTGAAGTGAAAGCTCGCCTGTCGAACCCGGCCGGCGTTGAAGCGCAGGCCGCCCGCTTGGGTGTCTTTGAAAAGGAGGTAATCAAAGAAGATATCTACTTTCGACGGCGCGGCGATACCGAGGCCATTCCCAAAGAGCGCTATCGCCTGCGCCGGGAGGCGGGCCGGGCAATTGTAACCTTTAAGCAAAAAGTGCAGCAACAAGGCGTGGAAGTCAACCGCGAGACGGAATTTGAGGTTGACAATGCCCACGCCTTTTTTCAATTTTGCAACCGCTTTGGCTTTGAGCCGTTTGTGGTCAAGCGCAAAAAATCGCGGGTGTACCGGATTGGCCGGGCGCGCGCGGAGTTCAATGAGGTGGAACACCTGGGCCATTTTATCGAGATTGAGATTTTGTGCGACGAGGAAGACAAGCTACTGATTGCCCGCACCGAAGTGGCCCGGCTGCTTAACCAGTTGGGTCTAACTGCCGAGGATGTTGAACCCCGTTACTATATCGACCTGCTGCAACAGGTTTACCCGGTGCGCTATCGCTTTGTGGATGACCCTACTCTGGATTGGCCCTTTGAGGAAGTGGCGATTGAAGATTAGCCGGTTGACGATTAATCAATCCCCCGCCTTTCGTTTGCGGCCCAGCGCAATTTGCCACGGAAAAGTGTAGCCGTGCCAAACAATATCCAGCACGCTGCCAATTATTGCTTTAAAGGCGCGGCCTGAGTAGTTCTGTAGATGTTCCGGGTCGTTGCCCAACGCCCCAAAATGTTTGCCCCGCAAAAAATTAGCGCCCCTAAACAGGGGTTCGTGCGGAACGCTCACCAGCACATACTCCGCCGATACCCGCGCCAGCTCTTGCAAGCCCACCCGCGAGTCTGGCAGATGCTCCAGCACTTCCAGGCTGATGACCAGTGGAAAGCTGTTATCGGGAAAGGGCAGCCGGTGAATGTCAAACTGAACCAACGGCGCGTTGTGCCGTACATTAGCCCGGCCCCACAACAGCGCCTCGCTGCTAAAATCTCCGCCAATGGCTTGCAGCGCCAGGTTGCGCTGCCGCAGATATTTGATAACAAACCCCTCGCCGCAGCCGGCATCCAGCAAACGAGAGGCGCGGGTTTGCTTTACCCGTTTCAAGATTTTTAGATGAAATTGCCTTAAAAAATATCGCTGGATGGGGTTACGGTTTAGATGCTTCTGCCGGTTTCCGTGGTAACTCAATAGCAACCTTTGGCAATGAGCAATTAGCTCGAAAAATTAACTAGCGGCTAATTGCTAACCTATCCTCTCTGCAAAATCTCTTTGATAACGTATTCCTGTTCGGGCTTAAAAGAAAAATAGCGTAACATTTCGCCCAGCAACCCAATTGAGAAAAGCTGGATGCCCAAAATAATCGCCAGAATGCCCACCGTAAACAGCGGGCGCGTGCCGATGGGGCCAACTTCCAGCCCGCCAAACGCGCGCATCAACCACAGCGCAGCCAGATACAACTCAATCCCCCCGCCGATGGCAAACATTACCAGGCCGCTGCTGCCAAACAGCCGCATGGGGTGTTGCAGGTAAGTTGTCAAAAAAAACACGGTCACAAAATCTAACAGGCCGCGCAGCGCCCGGCTGCCGCCATATTTTGACACCCCGGCGTGGCGCGGGTGATGCTGCACCGGCAACTCGGCAATGCGAAAGCCCCGGCCCGCGGCCAGCACCGGAATAAAGCGGTGAAAATCGCTGTACAGGGGAACTTGCTGGGTAACAACCCGCCGGTATGCCTTGAAACCGCAGTTGAAATCGTGCAGGCGCAGGCCGCTAAAGGTAGAAACGGCCCAATTAAAAATGCGCGAGGGCCAGGTTTTGTCGATAGGGTCTTGCCGGTCGTAGCGCCAGGCTGCTACCAGGTCAAACCCCTCGTTGAGTTTGCCCAGCATGGCCGGAATTTCGGCCGGGTCATCCTGCAAATCGGCGTCCAGGGTAATGATGATTTCGCCCCGACTGTGGCGAAATCCGGCGGTGAGCGCGGCGGTTTTGCCAAAATTTCGCTGAAAGTGGATGACCTGCACCGCCGGGTCCTGCTCAAACACGCTTTGCAGAATCCGGGGCGACTCGTCGCTGCTGCCATCATTCACAAAAATAATTTCATAGGGCCGGCCCAGGGGAGCCAAAGCCCCCGTTAATTTTTGGTGCAGCAGCCGCAAATTTTCTGCCTCGTTCAACAGGGGGATGACAATGGAAAGCATGGTTATCCTTGTGATTTGTTGGGGATGCGAATCTCCTCGTGGTAGGAGCGCTCGGTGTTGACCGCCCACAAATCGTGTTGGTGGCCCAAAATATTCTCTACGGCCAGCATAGCCGTCAGCATCGAATGGTCCTGGTTGTTGTATTTGTGCAGCCCGTTGCGCCCGGCGGTTTGCAGGTTTTCAATAGAGCGCAGGTGGGCTTTGAGCGTGTCAAGATAAACCTGATACTCGCCGGTGTACACCGGATAGGCTTTGGGCTGGCGGTACACCACGCCGTCAATCACCGCTTCTTCTTGCACCAGGCCCAGTTGGGCCAATTCTTTACGGCCCAGGGCAATCAGGCCGGCGTCGTCCATTTGCCACAGCCGGTCATCTTCGTTGCAAAAATATTCCAGACCAATGCAGGTGGTGCCGGGCTGCGCGTCGGGAATCATCTCCGGGCTCCAGTTCTTAAAATTCTGAATGCGCCCCACCTGCACTTCGGGGCTGTGAACGTAAATCCAGTTATCGGGAAACAACTCGTCGGGTTTGACAATCAAGGCCACGGTTAAAAAATCGCGATAGGTCAGGCGTCGGGCGGCTTCAACCACCTTTGGCGGGGGGGCCGGCTTCATTTTTAAAATCAGTTCGTTAAGCGGCATGCTGGAGATAAAGTGGCTGCCGGCGATGGTTAGCGTTTCCCGGCAGTTCAGGGCCACAACCTGTTTGACCCGATTGCCCTCAAGGCGCAGTTCCACCACATCCGATTCGGTCAATACCCGGTGGCCGGCCCGCTCGATAATTTCCTGGACTCGCTCCCACAGCATCCCCGGCCCCCGGCGGGGGTAGTGAAAGCTGTCAATCAGGGTGGTGACGGTTTTCTTTTGCGATTTGAACAATGCATCTTTAAGGGCCGTGGTTAGCGATAACCCTTTGATGCGCTGCGCGGCCCACTCGGCCTTAATTTCGGTGCAGGGGATGCCCCACACTTTTTCGGTGTAGGTTTTGAAAAAAATCTGAAACAGGCGGCGGCCAAAGCGGTTCGAGACCCATTCCTCGAGGTTTTCCTCTTTGGGGTAGGGGTTGACCCGCGCCCACAGATAGCTCAACCCCACCCGCATCGATTCGATAAAGCCCAGCTTGGCCAGCGCGTCAAAGAAGCGAATAGGGTAATAAAAGAATTTTTGGTTGTAGTAAATGCGCGACAACCGGCGACGATGCAAAAAATCGTTACCCAGCACCTCGCGCCACATAGCCTCTACCTGGGGCACTTTGGTGTAAAAACGATGCCCGCCAATATCAACGCCGTAACCTTTGTAATTTTCGGTGCGGGCAATGCCGCCCACCCGCCGCTCTTTTTCCAGCACAATGGTTTTTTGGCCCAATTTAGAGAGTTGGTAGGCCGCCGTCAGCCCGGTTGGCCCGGCGCCAATAATGACCACGTCGGTTTTTAGGTTGGAATTGTTATTTGTATCGGTTGTCATCGACCCTTTGCCATATCCCAGAACATTGTACAAATATCAGCGAGCGCCGTCAATAGGGGTTGGGATTTGACCTCATCTCTAATCCCCCTGTTGCTCCACCACCCACTCGCCCAAAATAACGGCGTTTTCGCCGCTCTGGTCGTTGATGACGCCCAGCCGCTCAAATGTTTCCGGGTGATAAAAGCCAACCACCAGCCGGTAGCGACCCGGCGCTAAATTGGGCGGCAGGGCCAGCGTGGCCCCGTCGCGCAGGGTGTCGCTGCTTTCAAACAGCGCTGACCAGCGCGAGGTGGGAACTTTGCCGTCGTAAATAAAGTGGTCGGCCTGGGCCACGGTGGCATTACTTTCATCGCGTAGATGCGCAAACACCTTGGCAGCCGGCGGCACATTGCCCTGCCAAAAAAGGGTCAGCCGCATAACCGCGCCGGGGGCAGGGGCCGGCGGGGTGGCCGTGTAGCCCAGCAGGTGCGCGCCGCCCTCAAATTGAGCGTTCAGCCGGGTGTCGACATGCCCGGCCAGCGGCCAGGCGTCGGGCCGGCTGACCAGCGCCCAGACGCCGCCTTCGCCCCATTTTTTATCCATTTGCCACAAAATTTGCTGGTGCAGGTTGCTGGTGTAGCTGTTGAACAGCCAGAACTCTTGCGTTACCAGCCACACCCGCCCCTGTTCGGCCAGCAGTTGGTTAAAATCCTCCGCCGATTCCAGCCAGATGGCCCCGCTATAGCGGTCGCCCAGAGCGCCGTCGGGCCGCACAATCAATTTGGGCGATGACTGCACCAGGTAATAGTCGCTGCGGTTCAGGTAGAGCAGGCTGGCCGGCGGCAGCATGCTCATCACTTTGTCGCCCGCAGACATATTTTGGCCGACATGCCGGAACGCCAAATCGTAGCGGTTCCAGCCGCTGCTGTCAGACTCGATGATGTTTTCCAGCGGCGGCAGAAAGGGCAGGGTGAGCAGCAGGGCCAGCGCCAGCCCCGCGCCAAATTTTTGGGCGGCTGTTTTGGGCCAGGGCAACCAGGCCAACACCTCTCGCCCGCCGTGGGCCGCCAGTAGCAAAAAGATGGCCTGCACCTGCATCAGCAGGTAACGCGCCCGCTGCCAGTGGGGGTTGATGACCAACGCCAGAGTGAGCATCACCGTGACAAAAATGATCCCCAGATAAAGCGCGCCGGTATCTGGCCGCCGCCGCTGGCCGCCAGCCAGCCGCCACAGGGTGACGGCCAGCCCCAGCAGCGCCAGGGCCAACAGCGGCCCGTGGGGCAGGTCAATAAAATAGGGGCCGTAAGATTCCCAGGCATGGCCCACATCGGAGGGGATTTGCAGAAATTTGTTGGTCAACAGGCCAAATTTGGCATCCAACCCCGCGTTGGCGGTTTGAAACTCTACGGTTGGCGGCGGCTGAAAAATAACGCCGGAGGAGAGAGCCAGTCCGGCCAGGGCCAGCGCAATCAGCCAGTCGCGCAGCAGCGCCCGCCGCCAGCGCGCCACGTTGATTAGCCACAGCGCCCCCGCCGCCGCAAACCAGGCCGGCAGCAGCACCACGGTTGAAAAGTGAGTCAGCAGCGTGCCGCCGTAACTCAGGGCCAGGGCCAGCCGGTGGCGGGCCGAATCTCTGGTCAAGCCTAGCCACAGCAAAGCCACGCTGAGCAGCGCCAGCCATTGAGCCAGGCTAATCATCCGGGCGCGGCCACTCCACTCTACGGATTCCAGGCTCAGGGCCAGCCACAGCGCGGCCAGCAGCCCCAGCCAGGATGAGCGCAGAACTCGCGCCCCCAGCCAGTAGGTGGTGGGCACGGCCAGCGTGCCAAAGATAACCGCCGGCCAGCGACCCAACGCCTCGTTGAAACCCAGCAGCCAGAACAAAGCCCCGCTGAGGTAGGTGTAGGGCAGGCCGGGATCGTAAAAAAGGCCGGTGGGGTAAAGCGGCTGGCCGGATCGGGCTACAAAGTTGGCGGCAGTCAGGGTGAAAAATTCGTCAATATGAAATTGAAACAGGGTCAGGGCGCGGACTCGCAGCCAGAAGGCCAGCAGAGTCAGCAGAGCAGCGAGTTTTTGGTTTTGAGTTTTGAGTTGGGTGAGGCGCGATACGTGATGCGTAAGATGTCGGTTCATAGCAGGGTTATGGTTCCAATGCGGGTGGCGTGGTTGGGTTGGAGCGAGCCGTTTTTATCTGCGCTTCCACAATCTGGCAGAGTTTGTCGTTTTCGGCGGCCAGGCTGTGTACCTGGTCCTCGGTCAGCATGTCGCTTTTGGCAATAATTTTTAGCCAGATGCGCGTTTCGTTTAGTTCATTCAGGCAGATTTTCAATTGGGCAATGGTTTCGGTGGCGTTTTCAGCACGATAGGCCCTGGCAAAATGGGGCGAGGCGGCGGCGCCGCTGCGCACCAACTGTTCGGCCAGGTGCTTGCCGGCGGTTGTTTTAGGCAGGTAGGCGCTGATTTTTATGACGCGCACGGCAAAATCAATGAGCCGGTCTTCGAGGTTGTCAATGTTGGTCATGGCCGGTCTTTCCAAAGTAAATCATCATTTTAATCAAGGTTGACACGCCCGATGAGAGCGGCGTTGTTGGGCAGCAGCTGGTTATCGGCGTTTTGCACAGGCAGGCGCGCGCCATCGGCGGGGTGATACAAGCCAGCCAGCAGCGAGTATTCGCCGGGGGGCAGGTCGGCAGGCAGGGCAAGCCGGTGATAACTGAGCACGACCTCGCCGGGCTGCCAGGCCCAGGTTGGGTAAAGGCCGTTGGCCGGCGGCACGTCGTTTTGGGCGACCAGTTGCCCTTCCGGGTTGAGTAAATGAACAAAGGCCGTGGCCGGCTCGCCGGGCGAGGCCAACGCCTGCCAGTACAGCGTGACGTCAAGCGAGTCGTCATGGGGCGGCGGGCCAACCTCGTAGCCCATCAATTGAATCGAACCGTTCAGGGTAAAATCCAGCGGGTGGTCGCCCTGGTAGCTGGGCCATTCTGGCGGCGTCACCCGAACGTGGGCAATGGCGGCGGGGATATCCTGGCCGGCCAGGTTGCGCACCGGCAGCGGGGTCAGCGTGTCGGGCAAAAATAAACCCACGTCTAGCCGCAGCAGGGCGGGGGCAGGCGTGTCGGGCGGCAGGTCAAGAGTCCACACATCTTCAATTACCTCGCCGGGCCGCCAGGTGGTGGTCGGGCGGGTCTGGTGCCCCCCCAGCGGCGCGCCGTTGACCATGGCCAGGCGTTGCTCGTTGGCGGTAAATAGCTGCAAGCTGACATTGGCCTCGCGGTCGAGCCTGCGCAGGGCCTGCCAGTACAGGGTAACGGTGAGCGGCTGGCCGGGCTGCGGCTGCTCCGGGGTTAGCCGGTAGGCCAGCAATCGCACCCGCTCGTAGTAGGTGTGCTCCAGCGGCGTGGCGGATTCTGGCACGGCATCGTCGGCCAGTTGGGCAAAGGCCACCTGGGGGTCAACCCGGCGCAGGCTGCCGCTGGCCGATACCTCCACCGCCGACCAGCCGGAGGCAAAATCAACCGCTTCCCACAGATTTTCTGCCTGCCGGACGCCCACTTGTAAATCGTACAGGCCGGGGGGCAGGCTGACGCCGGCCAGCGGGCAATCACTCTCGACGACTTCGCCGGGGGTGCGGGTTGACTCCTCAAAGCCGGGGGCGGTGGCGCAGGCCAGCCACGGGGAATGGGTGTCCACATTAAGCCACAGGCGAATCCCCACCGGTTGGGTCTGCTTGCTTAGATTTTCCCAGATAAGGCGCACCGCCGGAGGAGAATTGTTTTCTGCCTGCCAGCGATAGCCGAAGAGTCGTACCTGGCCCGGAATTTGGGCCGCTTCAGGGTCGGCGGGATAGGGGACGGGGTTGGGATAAACTTGCGCGTAGTCAATCCCGTTGATGGCGATGACTTTTTCCGGCGGAACGCGCTGCTGAAAGTAACGGATGACGCCGGGGCTGGGGTCGAGCTGGCGCTGGGATTGCTGGATGTAAAAAACAATTTTATCGGCGTGAAGCCATTCGCCGTCGTTATCCAGGTTGAGGGTGTTGCCTTTGTAGCCAACCAGGTAATTGGAAAAGCGCGAAGCCACGGTGAGCGAGTTGGCGTTGGGCAAACTTTGCAAATAGGCGCCCACCTGGTCCATACCCTCGCCCCAGCCGATGCGCGTGAGGCGCTGGGCTGTGGCTCCGCCGCCCAGCAGCGGGTTGAAGTAAGAAAAGTAGTAGGGATGGTACGGCAGCGCCGTCATCAGTTGCAGGGCCAGCAGCGCAGCGCCGGCGGCCCACAGGCGACGCTCCGGCCAGTTGAGCCGCCGGGCCAATCGGACAAAAGCCATGGCCGCCAGCAGGTTGAGCGCGGGAAAGGCGGCCATTAGAAAGCGGTCTTGTTTGTGGCTGCCCAGGCTCATCCCGCCGATGTAGAGCAGCGCGTAGGCTATCAGCGCCCAGATGCCGGCCTCATCCAGCAGGCCGGTCAGAAGCCTGGGCGATGGAAGGGACAAACGCTTTTTGACATACGGGAACAAATAATAGACCCCCACCAGCAGGCCGATGAGCAAAAGCGGGGTGGCTCGCAGGGCAAAGTTAACCGGATAGAATAGCAGGCCGGGGTCCTGGTCCAGCACGGTTTGGCCCAAAAAGAAAATTTTGACGCCTTCCTGCCCCACCTTGAAGGTGGCATAGTTGTACATTAGCCTAAAGGTAGAGCCGGGAACGGTCCACACGGCGGGCCATAGCAGAATGAATGTGGCGGCTGCTGTCAGCCCCCAGGCGGCCATAACGACAACCCAGCGCCGCAGCGCCGCCAGCCAGCCCGAGATTTGGCGCAAGTACCAGAGCAGGCTGATGACTCCAAACATCGGAATCAGCGCCAGCGCCTGGGATTTGGTGAGCCAGGCCAGCCCGCCGAAAATGGCGGAGATGAGCAGGTGAAACGTTGATGGGGAGAGCAGGGCGTAGGGCGTGGTGCGTGGTACGTAGCGTGTATTGATATTGCCGGATTCTGACCCGATCCGGTTATTTCTCAGGGCGGCAATGAGGGCCAGCAGCGAGAGGGTCATCAGGCCGGTGAGCAGCCCCTCGGCGCGGTTGACCCGGCTGTCGCTTAGAATAAAGGGGTCGAGGCTGATAAAGACTGCCGCCAGCAAGGCCACTCGCCGGCCAAACAGATGGCGGGCATAGAGAAAAATCAGCACAACCAGCACAGTGTTGGCCAGCACTACCGGGAAGCGCTGCAAATAGAGGTTGCTGGTGCGCGCCCACTCATGAATCAACAGGTAGACGCCCTCATCGCCAATCCAGCCGCCCTGCCAAACCGAGCGATAGAGCGAGGCCAGAAACAGCCAGATGGTCTCCAGCCAGACCGGAAAAATGCCGGGGTAGCCATCGCCCACCAGGGTGGCGGGCAGGTTGCCGGCCAGCAGGGCGCGGTAAAAATCAACGGCCCAGGCCCAGCGATCCTCCTCATCGATGGCCCGAAATACGTTGAGCGAGGTTAGCCGCAGCGAGGCCGCCAGCAGAAAGACGAACAGCGTTTCCAGATGAAGTTGGTATTTTTGCCAGAAAGCCGGTTTATTCATAACAGATATGATTGGCAAATTACCATTTTCTATTTATCACCTTACTATTTACTATTTACCAACCTGACGGGAATTGTAAGATGGTCTGCGCCATTGGGCAAACGTAGGCGCTCGCCTGTTTCCAGCCGGTAGAGGGCAATCAGCAGCCGGTAGGGAGCGGGGCCAATATCCGGCGGAATGTCGAGGGTGAAGGCGTCGGGCAGCACCTCGCCCACGGCCCAGGTAGTGGTAGGGGCCGCGCCATCCAGGGGCATCCGGTCCTTTTGGGCGCGGACTTGCTGCTCGCCATCGAGCAGTTGCGCGGTGATGGTGTAATCGGCCTCAACCAGGGCGTCGGTCTGCCAGATGAGTTCGATGGTTAGCGGCTGGCCGGGGGTTATTTCAAGGCTTGACTCGCTGGCAGCCGGCGCGTTTAACCCCAGCAGTTTGATGGACTCGCCAAAACCGGCTTGTAGGGCCAGCGCCGGCGGCGGCGCGTCAAACAGGCGGGGGCGGCCTGCGACCGGCATGGTGAGCAGGTCGAGTGGCGGCTCCTGGCCCAGCGTTACCGTAAGCCGGTAGTTGCCGGGGGGAACGTAAGGCGGCAGGGTGAGCGCCCACGGGTCGCGGATGATATCGCCGGGCTGCCATTGGTTGGTGGGGAAATTGCCGCCGGCGGGCAGCCCGGTCCACTCGGCGCGAGTCAGGCCAGTGGCATCAATTAAGGCCAGCCGGAGGGGATGGTTTTGGGTAATGGCGGCGCCGGCCTGCCAGTATAGAACTAAATCGCGGGTTTCATCAGGTTGCCAGGGTGAGTTTGTAGAGTTTGTGAGGGGAGTAAAGGTGTAGCCGAGGAGGGTGATGTTGGAGGTGAGGGAGCGGTTGAGATGGGTGGTTAATGACAACTCCGCCGGCGAGGGCGGGGTTGTTGGCCGGCTGACAGGAATAACGGCATCTTCCAGGGCCAGCGGAAAATCGCCAACGCGCTCGCCGGTGGCGGGGCGGTCAATCCAGGCTTTCAGGTAATAGGTTCCGGGGGGCGCGCCGGGCAAAAGAGTCAGCCTGAAATCATCGTAAACAAGAGCGCCCTCGGCCCAATTTTGAAAGGGGATGGGCGACCGGCTGCCCAGCGGGTCGAGCTGCCCCCACACCAGGCCCTGCCGGTCGATGAGGTTGAGCGCAATCGGGTCGGCGGGCGATTTGCCCTGCCACTCCCAAAAAAGCTGAATGGTGGCGGATTGGTCGGCGGGAAGCTGGCTGACTCGCTCGCCCTGCCCGTTTAGCAGGTTGAAGCCCAGCAATTCGGCCTGGCCGACCAGCCGCACCTGGCCGGAAAAGATGCGCGCCACGTTGGGCGAAGGGTAGATGGCGGCGTAGTCGATGCCGTTAATGGCGACAACATGAGCCGGCGGAAAACTCTGGTAATATTGAATCAGGCCGGGCGTGGGCATTTGCCGCTGTATCTGGTTGATGTAGAGCACCACATACTCCGCGGCCAGGGCGGGCTTGGGGCTGCGCGATATTTTTTCATCGCCGGCGGTTTCAACGGCCTGCCCCCTGAAATATGGCTCAAAGGCCGAGTGATACCAGGCCGACACCCGCAGCGTGTCACTATCTGGTTGCCGGTTAAGGTAGCCGGCGGCCAAATCCAGCCCCTCGCCCCAGCCGACCAGCAGCATGCGCGGCGCGGCCCGGCTGCCCCCGGCCAGCAGGTTGTAATGAGTCAGAAAATAGGGCGCGCTGCCCCAGGCGATGACGCCCTGCCCGGCCACAACGCCGGCCAGCGCCACATTTTGCCAGCGCGGGCGCGGCAATTGGCCCGCCAGCCAAACATAGCCGGCCCCCGCCGCCAGACTGGCCATCGGCAAAATGGGCGTAATGTAGCGGTCCTGTTTTTTGCTGCCAAACGAGAGAAAGGCGAGGTAGAAAATGATAAAGGCGTACAGCAGGATGAGGGAGAGCTTTGTTTGTGAAACATAACCGCCGAGAGTGTGTTGACGAGAGTCCCCGGAGCCTCTTTTGCCGGCAGTCAGAAAATATGCGCCGCCAAGAATGAGGCCGATGGTAGTGATGGCCGTCAGCCGAAAGTAGGCGGCTATCCAATAAAACGTCGGGCCGGGGTCGGGTACGGGTTGGCCCCAAAAAAAGCTGCCGCGATTGTGCGGCTCTTCGGCGGCCTGTTGTAGCCCCTGGACCATCTCTTGCAGGGTGGTCACTGGCGCGACCCACAGCGCGGGCCAGAAAATTACAAACGTTAGCCCGACTCCCAGCCCCCAGGCCAGAAGATGCAGCAGATTCTGTTTGAGTTGGCCCGGCGCTCGCCGGTACAGGGGGATGGTAATAGAAATAAACCCTACAAAGGGCAACATAAAAAAGGCGGTTGATTTGGCCAGGATGGCCAATCCGGCGGCAATGGCCGAGAGCGCCAGCGCGCCGTAGCCCGGTTTTTCTGAGGTAAAAAACACCATCGCCGCAAGGGCCGAAACCATCATCAGCGAGGCAGCCAGCCCGTCGTGGCCCAGCACGCGGTTCATCCCGATGAACAGCGGGTCGAACGCCAGCAGCAAACTGCCGGCCAGGGCAATTTTCAGCCCCAGCAGCTTTTGGGCAAAGGGATAACCAAGGGCAATGCAGGCCGCGCCGATGATTACGTTGGGCAGCCGAAACCAGAAAACAAGGCCCGGTTCCACGGGGTCAAAGGGCACAGTACGCAAAAAGTCGGCAAAGGTTGCCGCCGGGCTGGCCAGATAGGCCAGGTACAGCCCCAAACTGCCGGACCACATCAGCGTTACGCCGGGCGAGTAGTGCTGAAAGGTGCCGGCTAGCTGGCCGGTGAGCAGCGCCTGGGCAAAATCCATTGATTTACCCAGCCAGCCTTCCGGCTCATCGGTGGTGAGGAACTGGTCTAAATTTACAATTCTGACGGCCAGGGCAACTATAAAAAGAGCAATGGCAATCAGTAAGGCGCGCTGTTTGGTTGATTGTTGCATAAAAAGTGCTCAATTATCACCATTGAGGCTGCATCTCGAATTTGCCCGGCGACCCGTCGGGGTCAGAGCTGGCCCGCCAGTTTGCCGGGTTGTTGGGGTCGGAGTCGGGGTTGATGATGACCAACGACCCACCCCGGCCGTCGGGGTTAAGGGGCCAGCCGTTTTCGTCATTGTAACTTACCGAAATAACGATGTTGCCGCCCGGCTCTTTAACGGTAATTGTCTCGCCACTGTTTGAAAGTTTACCCCGATACACGCCGCCGATAGGTACATTGGGATACTTTTCCGCAAATGCTTGCGGGTTGCGAACCAGTACCATAACTCCGCTGGGGGCCAGGGTAACGCCGGGCGGAAAGGTAAAGTCGATGCCCTCAAAATAGAGGCCGGCCAGCTCTGCCCCGGTGTGGCCGGTATTTTTCAACTCGATAAATTCATAATCATCGCCATCAGCGGGATTGTACATAATTTCGGTGAGGCGCAGCCGGCGCTCCTGGTTCGGCAGGGTAAAGGTGGCTTCGGCCAGGGCGCTCCACTCGTTGCCGGCCAGAAGCCGGGCTTTAATTTGGATGTCTGTAGTTATAGAAATGGGATGGGCGTAAACCTTTGCCAGCGGCGAGGACGCGCCGGTTTCGGCCATTCTGGGGTCGCTGCCGTCAAGGGTGTAGTAAATGATACCTTCTGAGGCGCTCATGGCAAATTTAAAATCAGAAGATACCAGCCCGCCGTGCTGGTTGAAGCGGGGCGGGTCAATTGAGGGATATAGCCCAATTTCACGGGTAAGGGCGACGAGTTTGGCGGCGTTGCCTTCCATTTGGGCCAGCACCTCATCTCTGGCTTTAAGCCAGTCGGCGCGGGTAATGGGCTGTTCAAAACGGGAGTCGCCCCAGCGGGCCGACTCGCCGACGATGGCCCGGTCGATGGTTTGGTTGATTTCCCGCCAGCGGGCCTGGCTATTGGCATCGGTGAGCGCGCCATTGTTAAAGAGGTGCCTGTAGAGCCGGTCGGCAAATTCTATTCTAAAATCTGGATATTGAACCAAAAAATTAAACAGCCGGTTGATGATGTGCTGATTTTCGCCCAGATAAATTTCCGCGCCGTTTCGCCAGGTGTTCTCGCCATCCCACACAAAAAATTTTACCGTTTCAAAAGGCAGGCGCGCGCCGGCATACCAGTTATTTTCCGGCCACTCGCGCATGCCGGCGTACCAGCTTAAGATTATGTAATCGGCAAATTGGGCGGTATCTAAAAATTGTTGAACCGCCAGGTATCCCTGGGGCTGGTTAAGGTTGTTGATACGGTAGAGTTCAGTTTCCAACTCCTCAAGAATTGGGGCCGAATTGTTAAGCGGGCCATTGTGGTTTATAACCTGCCAATCGTCTTTATCTCCGCCAAAATGGGCGGCCATAAACGCGGCGTCGGGGCGTTCAACCACGTTGTACAGGCCCCAGTACAGGCCATTAATATAGAGATGAACAAAAATACCGTGGGAGCTAACGCCCGACATGGCAATTTGCGAGGCCCGCAGCCATTCATCGCGGGTGTAGGCCGTGGAGTGATGCCAGTAGTTTGCGGGGTCGGGGCTGAGTTTGCCGGCAAAACTGCGGCCGGTTCCGGCCCTGAGAATCAGGGTGTCGAACTGCTTGACCGGCGAGTTGGGAAACAGCGGGTAGTTGAATTTGCCCGCGCCGTATTTATCTTTGAAAAAGAGCCGGAAAGAGTGTTTGGGCATAAATTGCCAGCGCCCCCAGCCGCCCTGAATTCTGAGGCCGGCGTTAATTTGGGGGCTGGGCCGGCTCTGGTCAGGGTAAATAAATTCAGCCGAAACGGGGCGCTCCCAGGTCTGACCGCGTTCGGTGGGGTTGGCGTAGATGTCGGTAAAATCTTTAATATCCATAACCAGCGACAGGCTGGGAATTGATTTGAGGTCGTCGGCGATGGTGTTGCGGTAGCGGGGGTCATTGACCACCTGCGGGTCCATTTCATAATCGGGGATAACCGGCGTACCTTTGAAATAGTCGTGCGTATAACTGTGATAATCTCTGGTATGGACGCCCCAGGTAGCGGGAAATCCGGGCGGGGTGGCCGGCTGCTTCAAAACGTCGTTCAAAAAAATGTAGGTGTGCGTATTTAGGTAAGAGGGCAGAAAATTGGGTTTTAGCGCCACCGCCTGAACCGCGGTAGTGGTGGTGATGAGAATTGGGCCGGTGTAGATACTGCCATGAGAGTCGCCGGGCCGGCTGCCGTCGGTGGTGTAGCGAATAACGGCCTCCGGCGTGGCGGTTGTCAGGGTCAGGGTGAAGGGGGCGCTGTAAAAGCCGCGCTCCAGGCTGTATTGCACGTTTGAAACCAGCCCGGCCCACGTCTGGGTGTCATCATTGGGTTGGCCGGGGGTGGGGTTGGCAAAATAAACCAGGGCCGACTCGCCGGGGCGGCGGCCATAGGAGATGTTGTTAAACTGCTCCGGCAGCCGGAGGGATTCGGCCTGCTGGTCTAAAATGTTAAACAGGGCCAGATACTCGCCCGACTGCCGCAGTTTGAAATTGGCGTGCAGATTTGTAGTTGTGGCCGGGCGGTCTTTGCCGGAGGCGAACACCAGCAGATATTGGCCGCTACCCAGCGTTAAATTGGGGAGGGTCCATTTGGTCAGGTGGCCGGGGTCATCGGTCAGCGCCCAGCCGGAAAGGTTGACCGGGTTGCCGCTGCGGTTGTAAATTTCTATCCAGTCCGAATAGTCGCCATCTTCATCGGCCAGGCCGTTTTTGTTGGCGGCTACAATTTCGTTGATAACCAGAGGGCTGTTGTAATCTATCAGGGCGGCGACAAGGTTAGAGGCAAGGCCGCTAAATATGTAGGCAAAGATAGCCAGCCAAAACAATATTTTAAGGTTCTTACTTTTGATACGCACGGGTTACAATCGCGTTGGCAATAAACCTGGCTAAAATCTGGTTGCCTAATTCATTATAATGGCAACAGGCATCAATATATACCGGGTGGGTTTCCCGGTCGAAAACGGGCACGGCGTTATAAAAATTTACATTATTTTCGACCAGGGTTTGAGTCTGTTCCAGGAGGGCCGGATACCCTTTTTCCACGGCTGTTTTTTCCCAGTAGGTTTGGTCAACGGCAATATTGATTTCCTCGGCGCTAAACTTTTTGAGAGAGTAGTATTGGTTGGGTTGCAGCACGTGAATGTAAATAAATTGCTGGCTCTGGCTGATATTATGCATCATTATTGAAGATAAAGCCCAGGTGCGGGCAATTTGCTCAAATAATTCCGTTTCGTTGAGGGGGGTGTTATTGCGCTTTAAAAAAAGGATGGATTCTTCAGAGGCGTTGTCTTCGGGCTGGTCAAAACGGTTTAATTGCTGATTGTATTGATTGAACACCATGGCGTAATATTGCTCTAAAACAAAGCTGGCCGAGGCCAGATAAGTGCTATTAATGGTTTTGGCCAGTTGGTTGAGCCTGGCTTTATCGCGGTTGATTTGGGCCAGAGAGTCTATTTTGGCCGGGGTCAACTGGCTGAGTTGGGTTAACCCGCTTAAACCTTGAATGATGCCGCCGTGCGGCATGGTGGGGTCCAGCCGGTCTTCATTGTAGCGATATCCAAAAGCCACCTCATTAAAACCGTCAAGGTTGATAATCAGGTCGAATTTTTGCCCAATTGACAGAAAATAGGTTAACAGCAGTAATTGTTGAGGCTGCTTGTAGCCGCCTTTGGCAAAATTCAAGACAATAATTTCTTTATCGGCAAAAAAGGCATCGCTTTGCAAATTTGTAATTAACTCATCCCGGGCCGACAGGGCAAAAAACTCGGCCACCGACCCCCCAAAAATACCGATGATATACTGATTGTTAGCGGTTTTGATAAAAGGATAATCATAGTTAGAGATGAAGCCGTGGTTGTTGGTCATTTTCAATGGGTCAGCCACAAGTTGCCACACCGGAGAAGTAGATGATTGGGTCCAGCCGGGGGCGTCAACATAACCAAAATAGGGATGAATTCTGCGGTGCGTCAGGGGGGCGTCTGCGGCCTCTTGGCCAATGGCAAGATAGAGCTTTTTGTGGGTGTAAAATAACCTTCCGGTAGTATAAAAATATAAACCCAGCGCTACCAATTCGGCAAATACAGCCAGTAAAACAAGGTTGACTGCTACAATCATTGCCAGCCGCCAGCCGGGCAACAACCGGGCGGCGGCCATCTGGCGGCGCAAAACAGGGCGGAGCAGCATGAATGCAAAAGTTATAACCAGCAATCCTGCTAAAATTGAAGCGGCCATTGCGCCGGTCATGGCCGCTAGCCAGGTGGGATAGGTTAATTGCAGGTTATCTATGTCAACGGCGGCGGCCTGCGGCCCAACAATAGCCACGCCGACCTCAGCCTTAGCCGCCGCCGGGTGGGTTATAAAACTATAATCAAAAGTTTGCCATAACGGGCTGCCGGCCTCGGTTGGCGAGACATCTTGTGAGGCCAGCAGCTCTCCGGCGGCGTTATATTGCGACAGCCTCAAAACAATAATGGCTGAACCCTGATTGTTTGGGGCCAAACGATAATTGATGGTCAGGCGATGCGGCTTGTCTGGTTTAACCGCAACCTGCTGGCCGACCCCCACCCAGCTTCCCTCGGTTGTCTCGGGAATGGTCAGCCGCATCAGCGCGTTGCCAGAGCCGTCGGCGGCAGGATTGGCCGCGACCTGGGGGCTGCCTTCGCCGGCAACCTGCCAGCCGGCAGCGTCACCGGTTTCAAAGCCGGGATTGGCCAGCAGGTTGGGCACGTAAACCAGGCGGATAAGTCGGAGGGCAAGAAACAATATCACAATTGCGGCAGTAATCAACAAAAGCTTTTTCAAGGGGTATTTAGCTCTATTTGCTCTAAAAATAACTCTGTTTGGCCCCGGCCAACCTCAAGGCACTGACCTGTTTCTGGCGCGCACAGCGATAGATGCAAATTATATTTGCCGGCGGGCAACTCTGCCGGCAAATATAGCCGAAAGGTATCGCGGGCCGCTTCATTGATATGCCAGGCCGCCGGATTGAATTTTCCCTCAAATGGCGGGCGCTCCATTTGAAACGCAGTTGCGCCATCTGTAGCGCGGCGCAGAGTAATCTGTTCCACGTAATTTTCTTTAATAGGCGATTCCAACAGCCAGTACAGCGAGATATAGAGCGGTTTTACGCCGGTTGGCCGCGAAAGGTGATAACCGCTCAGCCTGACCAGCCCGCCAAAGCTGCCGTCCGGCGCCGGCCTGAAGTCAATATTTTGAGCCAAATTGCCTTTAGGCGCAAAATAAACAAAGGTTTCGCTTTGGGCGTGCAGCCCCAGGTAGTGTTGGGCCAGCCACTCTGGCAGCCCCGGCAGCGACTCGCCAAAGCGGGGCGTAACCACTGCCACAACGTGGCATTGGTACTTTTGAATAGACTCAATCACATCGCCCGTTGTGAGATACCCGGTGTCCACTCGCGTTTGCGATGTTTCCGATAGCTCCGGCGGCGGCAGCCGGTTGGTTTGGTACAGAAACACGGGATTATCGGCAATCACGCAATCATCTGGCCGGGCGATGGCGTTGATAAATTGAATGGCGGCCTGTCGCTCTTTGTTTTCGCTGACCTGCAGGGTTGCGCCGTTATTTTGGGCTACCGCCAGGGGCACATTCCAGACAAACATGCCCGCTGCCAGCAAAATGGTCAGCAGCATTGCCATTAATTTTGGGGTTAAAGCCTGCTGTTTTACCTGGGCCAAAAACGCAACCATGTGCTTAACGGCAAAGCCGGCCAACAACGCCAGCGCCGGTATAAAAATGGGCAAATGCTTGTCGCGCAACGGCACCAGCAAATACATCGAGGTCCAGATAAGGGCAAACCAGACAATCACCGGCCAATATTGGCGCAAATTTTTAGCCGCCACAAAAACCAGCCCGTACAGCGCCAGAACTGTCAGCCCGGAATTGCCAAACAAAAAACCCACCATAAATTCGTTGTTAGAATCAAACGGGTTGTGAGCAACTTCTCTGGAAACCAGCCGCATTTCCACCGCCTGTTTGTACAAGGCCGCAATGTCGTAAAATATTAGCGGAACAAAAAATGTTACTATAAATCCGGCGGCCAGGATTGCCAAATTGCGGATGAGGGGTTGCCACGCTACCCTTACCCCGGTGACATGTTTGGAAAGAACCATTAATCCAACCAAAGGCAGCCCATAGTAGGGCAGAATTTTTAACGACAACCCCAGCCCCAGGGATGCGCCGGCCAGTAAAATCCAGGGCCAGCCGCCGCTGCGTCGATACTTTTCGGCAAAACCAATGGCTGCTACCGCCAGGCTGATAGAGGGCACTTCGGTCATAATGGAAAAAGAGGGAACGAAATAAGCCGGCGTAAACGATAAAAATAGCCCGGCCGCCAGTCCGGCCAAACGACTGTGGTAGGCTGTCCCTAAATAAACTACGGCCAGTACGCCGGCCAGGGCGTAGGTAGTCATTACAAATTGCAGGGCGTAGGGGTGGCTAAACATTTCCCACGGCAGACCCAAAGACCACATAAACAGGGGAGGGTAGCTGACAAAAATTTCCCGGTAAGGGATGTAGCCGGCGGCCCACAACTTGCCCAACATCAGGTGGATGCCTTCATCGTAGGAAAAGGGAAATACGTGGAAAACCCGCAATCGCCAGCCGTAAGAGCCGATAATCAGCAGACCCACCAGCCCCCAAAAAAATATGTTTTTGCGATAAGATTGTTTTGTGTTCATCGGTAATCGGTGGTCAGTTGTCAGTGGTCACTTGTCATTTGTTACGCATTACGCGCCCCGCCTCCCAAAACCTGAAACTTGAAAGAGATTTTACCGGTAATAAATATCGGTTCTGGTAAATTGTTGCTGGTTGGGAAAATATTGTTTGGCCCAATCTTTGAAGTCTAATAACGGCAGGGTGTAGACTCGTTTAGAAAAGATAACGGCTTTGCAATTTAGTTCCTCAACCTGAAATTGAAGATTTTGCTGAGTTAGCAGCCCGCCAGATATGCGCTCGCGGGTTAGCCCCGCCAGCCCCGGCGAAGGAAAGCGCCAGGCGTCGATGGCCAGGGCCGCATCGTCAATAATTACGCAATCGTTGGGCGCGCTGTGTTGTTGAATAAAGGCCACAATTTGTGGCCTTTGCTCAAGTTGAATCAGGTCATCCGGGATGTTAATATCGCGTAGCCTGAAATTGTCAAGTTGCTGCCAGCCCGCAAACAGTAACAAGACCGGCGCTGCCAGGCCCAGGCCAACCCGCCAGCCGGGAGAGATGGTTTGTCTAAAATGATTTTGCCCCAGACATACAATCCCCCAGCCGGCCATTATGACGAGCGGGGGGAGCAAAATGGTCGTATCGACCGGGCGGAGCGTGGGTTGCAGCATCAACCAGCCAAAGCTAAGGAGTCCCCAACTAAAAATAAGCCACAGGGGATGGCGGGGCGACTCGTAAACCCGGAGCAGCCCGTAAATGGCCGGTAAAAATACCCAAATATTTAAAGCCACAAATTGACCAATTAGCACAAAGTTATCGCTTTCCACCGCCGGCAACTGCCGGTAGATGACGCCGTAGGCCCGGAATAGCTCAACGATAATGGGGCCGGTTAAAAAAAGTCCCACCCCAATTACAACCGCCACGCCCCCCAGCCACAGCCCCGGCGCAGGTTGACGGATATTTTGCCAATTCAGTGACGTGGCGACAAGCCGGCGCTCATTTGCCTTAAAGAATATTACAAATAACAACGCCGCCGGCCCAACGCTAACTACAGCGGCAGACACAAACAGGGCGATGCCCCAGGCCGCGCCGCTAAAAAAGAGCCAGCGCCGCCGGCGGGTTTGTAAATAGCGCAGCGCCCAAACCGGCGAGAGCGTGGCCAGGCTCAGGGCCGGAGTTACGGCGACCACCTGGGTTGACTCAACCAGATAGGTGGAGGTAAAAGCCAGCAAAAAAATGGTTGCCAGCGCCGCCCATCGGCCCAGCAGGGCGCGGGCAATGGCAAAAATGTTTGCCAGCAGCAGCAATCCAAACAGTAGAAATACCAGCTTTACCCCTTGCGGCGAGAGGCTACCCAGCCAGCCTGTCAGCCAGACAAACAGAGGCGCGGCCAGCGTAAAAATTTGGGTATATGGCCGGTAGCCTTGCTCAATCAGATAGATTACCTGTAAATTAAGGCCGTCGTCATAGGTGAGCGGCAATTTTATTACAACGGCGGCTTGAAGCGCGGCGTAGCTTAGTAAAATTATCAACAGCAGAAAACGCTGCCGCCGGATAAGACCAGAAAAACTAATCATCAATTTATTGCCCAACCTGTATTTGGGCCAGGGGATAGGCGTTTTCGCCGCCGGTATCGTTCAGCAGCGTCAAACGCGCCAGCGTGTTGGCAGAATATAGCCCTACTTTTAGCTGATAATAACCCGGCGCTGTTTCTGAATTTACCGGCAGGGTTAGCTGGTCAACAATCACCCGGCCCGGTTGCCAGCACGAGGTGGGCAGCAAGCCATCTCCAACCTGATGGTCGCTTTGAGCGGCCATCAGGCCGCCGCTATCTAGCACATGCACAAATACGGTATAGTCTGTGGGCATGTGGGTTAAGGCGGCCCAATACAGCCTCAATTGAATATTTTGGCCGGGTTGAACTATATTTGGCTGGAGATTATATCCCACCAGCCGAATTTTGTTGTCCCAATTGGCCTCTACTAAAAACGGGGGCGGATGGCGGGTTACAAAATCTGGCGAGAGTTGGGACTGAAACACCCAGACCGAGGGGTGGTCAAACAGGCGAAAAGTCAGTTCTGCTTCGTCGTCCTCAATCTGCCAGCCCAGGAGTTGGGGTTTGCGGGTGAAAGATTGAACCGGTTGAAAGCCTAACTCGCCGCTAAAAAGCTGGCGGTAGTAGCGTTGCTCCACAGGGAAAAGTTCGGCCCGGTGGCGGTAAAGGGCGTAATTGCGCTCGGTAAAAACTATGTAATCGGCGCAGAAAAGCTCTTGCCAGATGTGCGCCCATTTTTCTGCGTCGGACATGGGGGTAAAATTGGCCGGGAGAATAAATTCTTGTTTACCCCGGCGGCTAACCTCAATATTCCAGGTTTCAATTAAAGCCGGCGGGCGAGATTCCTGGGCAAGTTGGCTCGACCGGTACAGCCGGTCAAAATTGATTTCGCGAAGCCGATATTGCGGCAGATGCTCATTTTCAAACACCATCAGCGAGGGATAATCTCCGCTTTCCCTAACTACCACAGCGCCGGCAGGGATGTTCTCTTGAATCCAGCGGGCGGCCAGAATGCGGGTGTCTGGCCGGGCGTAGATGCCGGTAAAGGCCAGGGCGTACAGGCCGGTTCCTGCCACGGTTAACCCCAGCCAGGCGATTAGGCCATGTTTTAGGGCGGGGCGGCTCAGCTTTTGGTGGATGGCTACAAAAAAGGCGGCGGCTAAAATATTGAGCAGCGGCAGCAGCGGCAGGCCGTAGCGGATAAATTTAACCCTGGCTGAAGCGCCGGTCCACAGATAAACAAGAACAAAGGCCAGAATAACCAGGTTGGCGGCATGTCGCCATTTGAACAGCCCGCGCGCCACCCCGGCCAGATAGGCCAGCAGCAAAAATGGTCCCGCCGACCAGAACAGCACGTTGGTAAAATAGTAGGCGGGTGTAGTGTCCTCAAATTGCAGGGTGTAGCGGGCTTTCAGGTAGCCGGCTGTTTGTAACAGCACCCACACCAGACCATCGTAAAACAGGTAGTTGTAGGTATCCAGCAGGGCCGCCGGAGTGAGCAGTATAAATGTGGTCAGGCTCACCCCCGCGGCCAGCCATAATTTTGGGCTAAAAAGAGGCTTTATTATTAAATTGACAGGCCGGTAGTGATTGGTTGAATGGCGGAGTAGATAATGGTAGTGGGCCGCCAGCAGAGATAATAACAGCAAATAACCGTTAATGCGCGTAGCCGCTGCCAGCCCGATAATAAGCCCGGCCCAGCCATAATTTTTGCTCTGGCCTGCTTGCGCCACAGCCAGAATAGGGAACAAAGCGACCACCACCAACAGGCCAAATATTCCGTCCAGGCTGTAAAAATGGGCATCCTGAATTAAAAGCACAGTAAAGACGGTGAAAATAGTGGCGTAAAGGGCTGTTAGCCGGTTGTAGCTGCGTCGGGCCAGCAGATAGACCAGTAGAATGGTAGCGCAGTCTGTTAAAACAGCAACTCCTCTGGCCAACGGGTAAAGATTTTCCTCGCCCGGTTCGGCAAAGAGGGCTACACCGGCGGCCATTAATTTTACCGCCAATAAAGGCAGCGCCCCCCATTCTGAGGTGAGGGGATTGAGGTAATCAAAGGCGCGTCCCCATTCGAGCAGGCGGCTTTCATCGGGGTTAAAAAATTCGGGCCGATCCCAAAACAGGCCGTAAAGCCGCAGCCAACTGCCCACCGCCGTCACCACCAACAAAGAGACCCACTCCTGTTTTTTGGCGGCCAGAATTATTGACTTTAAATTTGGCCGGCGGCCTGGCATTATTTTAACATTGTTGGGCGCCAGTTTGTTTGAGTTATAAGGCATTATTCAAGCCCAATTCCCGGAATCATCGCCGCATTTTCGCCGCTCTGGTCATTGATAATGGGCAGACGCTCGCCGGTGGCCGGGTCATACAACCCGACATAGAGCAGATATGGCCCCGATGGAGCCTCGACTGGAATGACCAGGGGGTTGGTATCTTTTAATATTCGGTTGACAGGCCAACGTTGGGTAGGTAACAGGCCGTCAAAAGCCTCGTGGTCGGCGCTGGCTACAGTTTGGCCGGTGGCTGCGTGTCGAAGATGAACAAAAATTTTATAATTTTGGGTAAAGGGTTTCAGGCTTTTCCAGTATAGCGACACATATACCTGCCCTGGTTGAGCCTCATCCTTAATCCAATCTGCGCCTAGCAGTTCTACCTGGCCGGCAAAGTTGGCGTAAAGCGGTAGTCTGGGCGCGGCGCGGGTTAAAGGTTTGCCCAACATAATCTCTTTACCTTCAACTACCCAGGTACGTAAATAGGTTCCCTTGGCCCAATCATAGTAAGCGCGGTCGCTATTTTTTAACCGGTCGAGGGTGGGCACTACGGCCTGGCAGTTATAGCGGTTGGTCACTTCGATGAGTTGCCGGGTAGTTAGCGAGCCGCTTTCAAAGCGCGCATAAGAAAGATTAGACAACCACGGCGGCGGCAGCCGGTCCGAAACAAAAGCTACGTAAGGGTCATCGGTGATGATGCAATCGGCGGGATTAGTGAATTTGAGTAGCGCCTCGGCTACAATCTCAGACTCGCCCTCAACCAGCGGTTTGGCGGGGTCTTCATCCAGCGGGTCAAACGGGGCGGCCAGCTCGGCCAGTAGTAGCCCCGTTAGCAATAGTCCGGCAAATGCCGTACCCCATTTGATAATGGGTTGCTGCCGGCTGGTAACACGCCAGAGGGTAAAAAATTGGCTGAGGCCCAGGGCGGCCAGAAACGCCTGAAGCGGAATCAGCATAATCAAATGCTTTTCGCGCAGGGGGGTGAAGGTGAGCAAAAAGGTCAAGGAGAGCAGCGTCCAGATAATGGCAATCCAGCCAAAGGGTTTGAATTGAACCAAGGCCTGGCCTAACCCGAATAAACTCAGCACCAGAAGCAAAGGCCAGCGGACCAGCAGTTGCCAGATTTGGCTCAGGTTAAAAGCCAAATCAAACGGATGGGCGGCATTTCGGTTGATGTAAAAAAAGACCGATTGTTCCAGCCATCCTGATATTCCTACCCCCAGCCACACCGTCAGGAGTATCACAACAATTGTGCCAAACCAGAGCAGGTAATCTGTTAGGATTTTGTGCCTGCGTTGGCGCAGGGTTTGGCCAAAATTATTAAAGGCCGGGTAGAGCAGTAAAATCAAGGCAATCAAGGGGATGGCAATCATCATAAAAAGTTTTAACAAAAAACTACCGGCCAGGGCAATGGCGCTAAATATCAGCCAACGCCGCCTGCCTTCCGCACTATAACGTAGGGCCAGGGCTATGGCTACCAGCGCCAGGCTAACCGAGGTGGTTTCTGGATTAACCCAGTAGGCCACTTTAAAAAACTCAAAGTGAGCGGCATATAAAAAACCGGCCAACAACCCGGCGGCTATGCCGGCCAGCCGCCGGCCAATGCTAATTAAAGCGGCAATACCCAGCAGGGCGTAAGCCACCATAAAAAATTGCATAGCCCAAACAGAGTCAAATAGCTCATAGGGCAAGTAGGCGCTCCATACCATTAAAGGCTGCTCGCTCATGTGGATTTGGCGGTATGGCCAAAAGCCTTGTTCCATCAGGCGGGCTGCCAAAAAATAAAAACCCTGGTCGTAAGTCCAATCTCCCCACAGCAGATATTGAGTTTGAAGCGCAAAATCGCCCACCAAAATCATGAGGGCGACCAGCAAAAACCCGGCTTGGGGCCATATTTTAGTTGATGAATATACTCTCATAAATTTTAGCTTATCTAATTTTACAGATCGGGCAAAACAGGCTACATATTATAGCGTTGATTATCTAACAATCCGGTTTCGCAATGCGTCTACAAGATAGATTGTCTTTAGTTGCCTCAATCAAATTTTCAGCCATTATCATCGTCAACGCGCTGCTTTTGGCTGGTTTATTATATGGCTTTGAGTATTACCTGTGGTTAACCGACCCTTTTCGCCAGTTGCCGTTTGATACTTCATACTATCGCCGGTACGAAATTTTCTACCCGGAAATAGAAGCGCCTCAAATTCCCGATGATGTAAGCGGCTCCTGGAGTTGGGGTCATCTGGTTAGAAACAACAAATTTGGCTTCAGAGAACGCAGCTTTACCAATCCCAAATCGGCTGCGGTGTGCCGTATTGTAGTGCTGGGCGACTCTTTTACCAAAGGTAATGGCCTGGCCGAAAAAGAGCGGTTTACCTACCTGGTAGAGCAGCAGCTAAACAGAAATTTTCCCGATAAAAATATTGAAGTTATTAGTCTGGCCCAATCGGGCATATCCACCCTGACCCAGCGCGATTACTTGCAAAATTTTTCTGCTTTGCTAAGGCCAGACCTGATTGTAGTAGGTTTTGTGTTAAACGACCCCCAGCCTAAAGACCAAAATTATAGTATTGAGCGAGAGCAATTTATTGAGAAATATGGCCGCCAGCTTGACCAGGCCTTGATACTGCTGGTTAAGGCAAAATTACCCAAAACCGCCAAAATTAGTCAGGAAGCCCTTTATAATTTTTTAGAGTTTGCCCAGATAATCCCTTCGTGGGAAGTAGCTTTGCAGCGCGTCTACCAGCCAGACTCGGCGGAGTGGCAGACATTTTTAGAGGCGCTGCAAGAAATAAAAGATATCTCCGATGGGTTAAACCTGCCCCCGCCCATTTTTGCAGTGCTTAATCAGGATATTTATTTAGATTACCCCACCTCCTACATCGACCAGTCAGAGTCGCTTCCCCTGCATTTACGCTGGTATCATCAGGCCGAACAGGCGGCGGCCGAAATTGGTTTTAGAACCTATAACCACGAACAAGAATTTATTGAGCAGCTTTCCAGGGATGAAATTCCGGTTAATATCCTGGATAATCATCCCTCGGCCAGAGTTAACCAAATTTATGCCCAGAAATTGTCTGATTTTATTACCCAAGACCTGGTCTCGCAAACGGCCTGCCTCGACGAATCGGCCAATGGGGCCGAACCCGTTACCGATAAACCGCTTTCTGCCCGGCGTTTACTGAGCGTAAAAATTGAAGATAAACTCCGCTTCAGGGGCTATGTGTCCGATGACCCAACGGCTATTGAACCGGGCGGCTCTTTATATTTAAGATTCGGCTGGCAAGCCCTGTCAGAAATTAAGCAGAATTACACCATTATGCTTGATTTATTGAGCAGCGACGGCCAGGTGTGGTTAAACAAGGAAATAATACCCTGCCAGGGTGATTGTTTAACCATGTTTTGGCCGTCTGGAGTTATTGCGCCGCCCGACGCGGATATTATTTACTGGCCCGAAGATGATAAAATAGTTCCCCATTCAATTGAGAACATTCCCTATCAAGGCGAGTTTCGCGACAAACACACCCTCTATTTTGATGACGACACCCCCCCCGGTGATTATCTGCTGATTTTAAAAGTCTATGACCCTCAGAGCCAACAAATTTTGTCTGCCTATGACGAAGTGGCTCAAACCCCCTTGCCCGGCGGACAAGTTGTTTTAGGTAAAATTACTATTCCTTAAACTTACGTTATCGCTGCCCATTGACGATTTTTAAGGCTCTACTCTAATCATCTCCTCCTCAAAATCAAAAAAAGCCACCTGAGCATTGATGCTGGCATCTGCCAGCCAAACTTTTAGTTGGTAGTCGCCCGGCGGCAAATCTTGCGGCAGCCAGAGCTGGCCGCGCCATTCGACCACGCTATTGGGAATCCACTGATTGCCGGAGCTGCTTTGCCAGTTTCCATGTGGCCGGCCAGCATCGTCTGCCAGCGTCACCCTAAAATCCTCGTTGGCCGGTAGTTGTTGCTCTTGGGTGAGCAAATAAAGGGTTAACCCTGTGGCAGCACCCGGCCTAAAGGCCGGCGAAGTGGCATCGTAGCCAACAATTTGCGCCCGCCCGATAATTTGCGCCTCGCCGGCCAGTTGGCGCAGCGGCTGCTCCCGTTTGTAAATCCAGATGTAGGGGGTGTCGCCAAATTCAATGATATGGGCGGCTGTCTTGGTTTGAAAATAAGCCACCAACCCCGGATAGGGCAGCTTGCGCTGGGTTTGGGCAACGTAAAACACCACATAATCGGCCTGAAGCTGCTTTTTGCCATCTTTTGACCAATCCAGCGAGCGGCCCGTGAGATAATGATTGGTGACATTTTCATAGTAGGGCGAGACGGTGGCCGTGGCCGCATCGGGCTGGCGGTTTATCCAGGCGGCGGCCTGCTCCAGCCCCTCGCCCCAACCGACCGGAACCAGTTTGGCGGCGCGGGCGTAGCCGCCCAGCAGCGGGTTGTAATAGGCGAGCACGTAGGGATAGTGGGTAATTGTGAAAGTTAGCTGGATGGCAATGAGTAGGACGTGGAACGTGTTGTGTGTTGCGTAGTACGTAGCGCGTAGTGCGTAGTGGGCAATTTTATTTGTCCTTTGTCCCGCTTCGCGGTCCTTTGTCCCGCTTCGCGGTCCTTCGTCCTTTCGCCTATTCGTAATTCGCTCATTTGCCCATTTGCCCATTTGCCCGATTAACCAGAGCCAGCCGATGCCGGCCAGCAGGTCTACCGCCAGCACCACCGACATCAGATAGCGGTCGGCTTTTTTGGGGCTAAGGTTGGCCAGCACCCCGGTGGCAAGGATAAACAGCCACAGCAGCCAGGTTGCTCGCCGGGCCTGCGGATTATTTTTTGCCATAACCAGCAGCGCCATCGAGAGCAACCCGCCCAGCAAATTAACCGGCGTTAGCCGGAAGGGCAGCGCCAGCAGATAAAAAAACTGGCTCTGCGTTTCTCTTACCTGGCCCATAAAAAATTCAACTTTATCCTTGCCGCCAATGTCGCCCACGTCAAAGGTGTCAATGTACATTCTTTTTAATGTTTCAATCGGGGCTACCCACATAGCGGGCCACAACAGCACAAAAGTTGCGGCGCTTACCAGCCCACACACCAGCAGCGCCCTTAGCCAGAATTTCCAATCTCGATTCGAGAAATACCCAATCGCTGCCAGCGCCGCTATCAGTACTACCAAAATTTGCGAAGGCAGCTTGGTCAGTAAACTCAGCCCAACCAACAGACCCGCCATCGCTGCCAATTTCAATTGCGGCTTGACCAGCAGCAGCGCAAAGGCCAGGTAAGCGGCTATCATCAGTACCCCGGCCAGGGCGTCGCCATTGACAATTCTGGAATGGGCTACCCAAAACGGGTCAACCGCCAGCAGGCCGGCGCCCAACAGGGCAGGCCGCCGGCCCAGCAGCGGCTTACCCAGCCCGTAAACAACCGGCAGCGCCAGCGAGGTTAATACCACCCCGGAGAGCCGCATTGCCCCCACGCTCACCGCCAAATGTTCCATCTGGAATTCAACAAAGCTCTCCAGCGGCAGGCCGCTGCCCAGGCTTTGCAGCCATAAAATCAGGGCCTCGCCCCAGGTGATGGTGATACCGGGGTGAAAGTGCCAGTAAGTCTCGGCCAAATTGCCGGAGCGGAGCGCCAATAAAAATTGACCCGCCCCGTGAATCCAGCGCGGCTCGTCGATGGTTAAAAACGCGCCCAGATAAGGCAATTTTATAGCCAGCGAAATTGCAAAAAGGAGAACGCCAATCAGCATATCAGCTTGTTTCAGGTGCTGCTCTTTAGACAATCTGACACCTTTCTCTGCTTCGCGATATGTCCCACGTTCTACGCTTCATTCATCCACTTCAACTACGCCCAATTGAAAGCTGGTCTGCTCCGGGTTGTCAACCAGCGGCAGCCGCCGGCCCGATTCCAGGTGATACCAGCCCACCAAAAGTTGATACTCTCCGGCGGGCAACTCCGGCGGCAGCTTTAGCTCGACCCGCTCCGATATCCACTCGCCGGGCTGCCAGGTGCTGGTTGGCCCGGTCTGGGGCTGCACGTCGCTTTGGGCCACCACCCCGCCTTCGGCGTTGACCAGATGGACAAAGGTAGTAAATGGAAAAATCATCGGTTGGAGGGCCTGCCAGTGCAGAGTTAAGTCAATCGACTCCCCGGCGGCGGGCGTGTCGTTACTCAACTCAAAACCACGCAGGGCAATGCGGTATCCAAAATTGACGGCCAACGGCGCGTCGATTCTTTCCGCCGGCTCGCTATAGCCAACGGGAATGGTGGCGGCCTCCAGCCAGTCGCCGTTATCAACGCTGACCCACAGGCGGTATTCGCCGCGCGGCATATCGGCGGGCAGGTTGAGCGGGTAGTGTCCCTCCACCGCCGATGGCCCGGCCGGGTCGATGACCGGCGCGGGGGCGCTTTCAGCCCACACCTGGCCTGCCTGGTTGCGTAGCTGCACCCGGGCTAACTGCTGCACCGGCGCGTCGTGCCGCCAAATAAGCGTGAGCAGCAGAGGGCGGTCCGGCGACGCCAGCCGCCGGTCGGTGGTAAAGGCGCGCAGAGTCAAATGGTCGTTAAAAGAAATTCTGCCAACTGTAGCCAGCGGCGGCTCATGATGCAGCCACACGTAGTCGATGCCGGCAATCGACAATTTAAAGGCCGGCGGCCTGGCCTGGTAGTAGGTCCAATATTCGCCAAAGGGAACGCCGTTTTGAATTTGCCGCACGTAGTTCATCACATAATCGGCGGCGTAAGGCTGGTAGGCGTCATGGCTGGTGACATGTCCTTTAAAATAGGGCCAAAAACTCTGTTCAATAATGGTGGCGACGCGCAGCTCTTCGGCATTGGGCTGTTGGTTGAGCCAGGCTGCGGCCTCTTCCATGCCGTCGCCCCAGCCAACCCGAATCAGTTTAGGGGCCAGCCACGGCCCGCCAACCAGCGGATTGTAGTAGGTGAGGTAATAGGGATAGTAGGCCAGGCTGAATAGGGGCAGTAGAAAAATAAAGGCAATTTGGTACAGATTTGTATTGAATCGCCCAATCTTAAATGCCAAAGGGCGTTTAGTGATTAGTAATTGGTAAATAGTCATCAGGCCAAAGGCGGCCAGAATGCACAGGGCAAAGTAGATGGGCAGCAGGTAGCGGCCATCGCGCTTATCGCCCAGGGTGAGTAGCAAGCTGAACAGGGCAATCCACAGCAGCAGCCGGTTGGCCCACCAACGCGCCGGGCTTTCCTCTGAAAATGACGTTTTGGACTCCAGATTTTCATCCTCGTTGTTGCTGCCCTGCCGGGAACTGTCGCGCGCTTGTGCTCCTCTTTTCCACCAATAAATAAAAACGAGTAGCCCCAGCATCATCAGCGGGGTGGTTTTGAGCAGCCAGTTGGCCGGATAGAAAAAGAGGCCCAAATCGGTAAAGCCTTCGGAAAAGTTGGGCATGAGGGTGTTGCCTACCGCGTCGGCATCGGCGGCATCGCTGACAAAGCCAAATACTGTCTGGATAACTTGCGCGGGGATAACCCACAGCGCCGGCCACAAGGCTGCCACAGTGATGATGGCCGCTCCGCTCCAGAGCAACCCAACGCCCAGGGCGCGACGCAGCGATTGCCGCCGGTGGTAAAGTTCGGCCAGCATAACCAGCCCCACAAAGGGCGGCAGCGCGTACGCGGTCGATTTGCTGAGGATAGCCAGCCCGGCCGCAATACCCGACAGGCTGATGAGTCGCCACGACCATTGGCGCAGCGCGGTGAGGTACAGCAAGACAGAGAAGGTAATAAACACCGAAACCAGCGCGTCGTGGTGCAGTAATTGGGAGTGAGCCAGGTGCAGCGGATGAAAGGCCAGCAGCAGCGCCGCGGTGATAGCCACCGGCCGGTTGAGCGAGCGCAAAAACCAGAACACCGCCACCACACTCAGCGCGGACAGGGCTACAATAGGCAGCCGCATCCAGGGCAAAATCGCGGGGTCAATGCGCTGGTAGTTATCGGGCAGACTTTGCACAAATGCCAGCAGCGAGCCGGCTGCCCGATGGTTGAACAGGTAGTTGAGGGCCAGCCCAATCGTGCCGGACCACATGGTTGTAACCCCCGGATGGCCGGATTGCAGGGTTAACGGCCAGTTGGCGGTGAGCAGGCCGGTTAAAAACTCCATCGAGCGGGTGGCCCAGCGCGGTTCATCGGCGGTAATGAATTTAGTGATGGCCAGCAGGCGGGGAATGAGGGCGATGACAAACAGCGCCAGCCCCAACACCGTATCAGAAGCAAGGCTGACCGGGATACTTTTTGGTTTGGTTTGGTCGGTGGCTAAAGGTAATTGCATTATCTTCAGTTCATAATTTCAATAGTGCCCAGCAAAATGCTGTTATCCGCCGTGGCGCTGTCGCCTGAGACGACGGGCAGCCGTTCCAGCGTGTCGAGCGCGTACATGCCGATTTTCAGCTGATATTGGCCGGCGGGCATGTCGGGCGGAATGGGGAGTTGGTGATGGTCAACAATTACTTCGCCGGCGCCCCAGCTTGTGGTTGGCAATGTCCAATCCTGGGGAACGCTGTCTCGCTGCGCTCTGATATTGCCCTGGGCATCGAGCAGGTGAATGAAAACGCTGTAACTCTGGTTCATTTGGGCCAGGCTGTGCCAGTACAGGGCCAGGGTCAGCGTATCGCCCCGGCGCAGAATATTGCTGTTTTGGTCGTAGCCGAGGAAGGCGATTTTATCGGCCAGTTTGGCCTGCCGGGAATGGGCCGGAGAGACATCAGCCGGGCCGGTGGCGGGTTGCAGGGCCAGCCGGTACAGGGCCAGGTAGACACGCGGGTCCAGCGGCTGCTCCGGCGCGCCGCCAACGGGCGTCACCCGGAGTTGAATTTGGTTTTGCCCGGCGGCCAGAGCAAAGGCGCGGGTGAGGTGGCTTTCTGGCCGGGTGGGGGTGGGGGCCAGGTCGAATGTTTCTACCGGCGCGTCGTTGACCGACAGTGACACCTCAACATAATTTGACATGGGCGAAAAGCCGGTTAAAGCCAGCCGGGCCATTTGGGGCCGGGGCAGGTAGACCAGCAGACTGCCCTGGTGGCCCATCCATTGGACGGGTTGGTTTAGCGGCGCGCTTTCGGGGTACCAGCCATCCCCCCAGATGAGGGCCTCTTGCGGCGGCGGAGCGGACGTGTCGCCCGGCGGTACGCGGAAACCGACGATGGTCCCGTCGTCGTAAAAAGGCTGGCCCAGCGCCTGCCGCAACATTTCTTCGGGGAGGCGGCGGCTGGCCTCATCCAGTTGTTCGGCCAGCCGGTCTCGATGAACAATGACATAGCCAATGTTGTGCCGGGCCAGCAATTCTGCGCCGCGCCGGGTGAGTTGCTCTAGCGGCGTGGCCGACACGTTGAACAGGCCATCGGTTAGGCTGGCGGGGTACATTAACTCACGCACAAAGGCGGTGGTGTCGATAAATTGGGCCGACTCCGGGGGCGTGCGGGAGGCAATGCCGCCCACCAGCGGATGGCGATGGATGGTGGCGTAGTACATGTAGTAAAAGGTGGCCTCCTCGCTAACCCGCCGGTAGGGGGTGAGCACTTCACGGTTGGCGTGCGAGGGCACTTCGAGCACGGCCAGATGGTTGTTTTCCCGGACAATTTGCTGGTAGATGGGGGGCGGCACCATCGTGGCGCTATCGACCGGATAGGGGAAGCGGTAAAGGGACTCGAACAGGATGAAGGCGGCCAGGGCAATGTAGCCTGCGGTTCGTTTGACGCCCTGCCAATCTCTGGAAATGGCAGCCAGGCCGTAAGCGGCCAACACGGCCACGGCCAACTGCACCACCACCGAAATTCGGGCCGGCGCGCGCAGCACGCCCACAAACGGCAGGTCAACCAGAAAGGCGTAGGGTAGGGCCACAAAGGTGGTGGTATCTTCTATGGTTAGCTCAATCCGCCCCAGAAAGGAGAGGATTGGCCCTAGCGAAAAAATAAAGGCCAGAACTGCCAGCATAAGCCAAAAGCGGGTGCGAGATTGGGGCTGCTTTTTGAGTCCAATAATCAATAACGCCAGCGCGGCGTAACCCAAAAAAACGGTGGTATCTTTCTCGTTTTTGTTGGCCGGGATGTTGATTTCTTCGTAAATGGGTTCAACCAGCGGGTCCCAGACGGGATGCCTTCGGGCGGGGATGAAATACCCCAACACGTCGGGCGAAAAGTAAAAAAGCCCGGTTCTTTTGAGAAAGCCTTCCTCCTGGCCTTGCAGAATGTGGGGGTATAGGGGTAAAACGATGACCGCGCCGGCCAGCAGGGCGCCGGCCAGCGTGGCCCAAAATTTGGGGCGTCGCAGGATGGTATGTTTGGTGAACAGGTGATAAAGGATAAAGAAGCCGGTAACGGGGAGGGTGAAATAGAGCATGTAGTAGACATGCTCAGAAGCGACGGCCAGCACAAAGGTAAGGGTGGTCAATGCGGCCCGTTTCAGGGTGAGCTTTTTGAGCAGCAAAAACAGAGCCAGCACGTAAAGCGGCAGCCATTGCAGCACCCACAGCCCCAAATGGGTATCGTGGGCATAATGGCGGGCGGCAAAGGCAAATATCAGCCCGGCAATGAAGGCGGCTCCACGATGACGGGTCAGGTAATAGCCCAGCAGATAGGTGGTAAAGGCGGTGAGGGGAAAAGAGATGAGCAGCAGCAGGGTGTAGGTGCGGGTCAGGCCGATAAGCGGCTGGAAGGTTAGCGAGGCCAGTTCGTTAAATGGCGAGGCCAGCAGCAGCGTTCCGCCGGTTGGGTGAAAAACCAGTTTGGTGAAAGTGGGCCACTCGCCCAGGTTGAGAATAGCCTCTTTAATCCACCACAGGTGCCATAGAAAATAGCGAATGTCAACGCCCTGGCCGGGAACGGTGTAGGCGAATAACAGGCCGTTAATGGCCGGAAAGGTAACAATGATGGTGATTCCGGTGTAAATTGCCATGAGGCTTAAAGGTAATTTCCAGCTTGTTAGTTTCATAACGGTTGGTTCAATCCCGGTTTGGTTTGACGCGCAGCCTGCTATTGTTGAACTGTTGGTGAAACATTTTCCGTCTCCGAGGCCGGAGTGAGGGTTATATTATACACGGCCAGCCCCGCTTTTTGTTCATATGATGGATTGGCCGGGTCTATATGGAAGGTAATCTGGTTGAAGCCGGCAACTAATGGAAAAGCCGGGGTGAGATGAGTTTCCGGTTCACTGAAAGCCGGGGGCATGGCAAAGGTGTCAACAACAATATTGTTTACCTTGATAATACCGGTGGCAGAATTGGAGCCACGGGCGACGGCGGTGATTGACAACTGTTTTGCGTCCGGTTCCGGCTGGTAGATGAGTAGCGCGCCGGTTTGACCCATCCGGCGCACCGGGCGCTGATAGGGGTTGAATTCTCTGGGGTACCAGCCGTTGCCCCACAAAATGGTTTCGCTCTGTGGGGGCGCCGCTTTGGCGGCTGGCGGCACGCGAAAGCCAAGAATCTGGCCGTCGTTGTAAAAGGGGTTCCCCAAAGCCTGGCCTAACATCGAGATAAAAAGCTGCTGTTGCGGCGGGTCAATTTGCTCGGCCAGCAGGTCTAAATGGACAATAACGTAGCCTATATTTTGCCGGGCCAGCGATTGTGCGCCCTGATTGAGCATTTGGTTGGGGTTGACCGGCAGAACATCGGGAAAGTTATAGGTAAGTTCGGCGGGGTGCAGCAACTCACGCACAAAAGCGGTCGTGTCGAGAAAATCAATGGGCGACTGGGGCGTTCGGGCCGTGGCCCCTCCTAAAAGCGGATGTTGATGAATGGTGGCGTAATACATATATTGATAAACCCAGCGCAGATTGAGACTGCCAATAGGGTCTGCCGGATTGTATTTTTTGCGTAGGGGAATTTCCAGAACGGCCAAACCATTCTTCTCGCCGGCAATTTGCCGGTAGATGGGTGGCGGAACGAGTTGGGCGCTTTCCACGGGGTAGGGAAACTGAAAGAGGGTCTCAAAAAGAATAAAAACTGCTATGGCCAGATAGCCTGCGGGCTGCCACTTGCCGGGCCGTCGTTTGGCAATGGCGGCCAGGCCATAGGCGGCCAGCATAGCCACTGCCAGTTGTACGGCAATGGAGAGCCGGGCCGGAGCGCGCAGTAAATTGAAGTAAGGGATGTAATTCAACAGGGTATACGGCAATATCACCGAGGCTTTGGTGTCCGGGTCAAGCTGAAACTCAACGGGGCCGTAGAAATATAAAATCGGCCCCAGGGAAAAGAAAAAGGCTAGCAGGCCCAACAACAGCCAGAATGTAATCAATTTGGTGGGGCGCAATGTAAGCCCAATGGCAGCCAGACCCATAGCCGTATAACCAATAAACGTTGTGCCTTCCACCGGATGTTTGTTGATTTTTTCATACAGCGGTTCCACCAGGGGATGCCAAACCGGATGCAATCTGGCCGGCGTAAAGTACGCCGTGATATCCGGCGAGAAAAATAGCAGCCCTTGTTCTTTAAGCAGTTCTCCCTGGCTATTCTGCAAAAGCTGCCAATAAATAGGAGAAACCAAAACCATACCTATCACCATTGCGCTGCCAAACATCAGCCAGAAACGACCCCGGCGCAACACGGGATGGCCCGCTAACCCGTGATAAATAATAAACAAGCCCGTAACCGGCAAGATAAAATAAAACAGGTAATACACGTGGTCCGACATCACCGCCAGCGCAAAGCTGAGCGCGGCAAAAACGGATGTTTTAAGAGAGGGTTTGTTCAATAAAAAAAACAGGGCCAGCGTGTAAAGCGGCAGCCACTGGATGGTCCACAAGCCTAAATGCTCGCCGGAATGTGCGTAATGACGCGCCGAAAACGAAAATATTAACCCCCCAACAAACGCAGCCCACCGGTTGCGCGTTAAATAATATGCCAGCAGGTAAGTAGTGAACGCAGCCGCAGGAAAAGAGAAAAGCGCCAAAAATGTATGGGTTCTGGTTAGCCCCAACAGGGGTTGTAATGCTATTGAGGCCAATTCATTAAACAGGGTGGTAATTAGCAATACCCCGCCCGTTGGATGGAAGATTTCTTTGGTAAAAGTAGGCGATATTTCAAGGTTGAGCAGGGCATGTTTGAACCACCACTCGTGCCACAAAAAATAAAAAGAGTCGTGGAAGCCGCCAGGAATGGTGTAGGCATATATCAAACCTGTAACTGCCGGGTAAGTTACTATTACCGTTATCAGACTATACAGCCCAAATATGCTTAAATTGCGTCTCCAATGGGTCGCCATAAAGTTATGTTTACCTTGTCAGGTAAGCCCGGTTCGGTCTGGCTTACTTAAACAACTTGCACCTGACTACGTAACGCAAGGGGATAAAATTAAAGGGAATTGCCCGAATTTCACTAATAGTCAACCCATCGGTCAATATCTCTTGCAATAGGGTCAGGTTAAAACTGTGTAAATGCCACTCATCGGTCATTTGATTGGGCGAATTGTAGGCATCGCCGTTGCCTTGCAAAAGCCAGCGCGTTAACCCCAGGGCGCTAATGACCCGCTTGACGCGATTAATCCAGGCCTCGTTGGGGATGCTGATCACCAAAACGGCATCGGATGTAGCCACACGCGCCATCTCGCGCACTACCTTTTTGGGGTTCAAAACGTGCTCCAATACCTCGCTGCAAACCAGCCTGTGAAATCTTTTATCGGCAAACGGGAGCCGCTCTGCATTTGTTTGAATCAACTCTGCCTGACGATAAGCCAGCCGCTTTTGAGATTTTCTGATTAGAAATGTTGATAAATCAATGCCGTGCAGTTGGTTGGATGGAATTTGTTGGAGCACATTGCCCGCCCCGCAGCCAACTTCTAACACAATATCTTGCGGGCCGGCATTTAAGAAATGCAAAATAGTTTTTACGCGGCGGCGCTCAACCCAACGGATTAGAAAATTGGAGCGAAGATGATAAGCCTCGGGGTCATATTTTTGGGCCATCTCTTCGTTCCACTGAATAAATTGGGCATTGTCGTTAAACTTGGCAGCCATTTGCCTTCCCTGTTATTTATTAGTTGGCCGGTTTTCTGGCTACACAAAGTAACGAAACACCAAACGGCAGGTTCATATGGCGCAAAATTGGCCGCTCTGCTGAAAAGATAAATTCCAGAATCTTGTTGCTCCAGGTGGGGTGAAGATCGTTTTCGCTGGTTCCCTGAATATTGTTTCCCGACAGGCGGAGAATTAATCGCCCTACCCAAATGAGCGGGAACAAAAACGTGTTGGTGTAAGTGAGTTTGTTGACAATTAAGCCATTGGTTTCCAGCTTTCTGCGCAGTTGAGCGGCGGTGTAGCGCCGGTGGTGGTGGCTCACTTCATCTTGCAACCCCCACAGAAAATTAAAGGCGGGGGTAAAAATAACCAGCGAGCCATCCGGTTTCAATAATCGGGCCACGGCTTGCAAGGCCGACTCGTCATCTTCCAAATGCTCAATCAGGTCCAGGGCCATGATGACATCAAACGACGAGTCGCCAAAAGGTGGCCCCACGCCATCGCCCAGCGTTAACTGGGTGAGCCGGCGCGATTGGCAAAATTTAAGGGCATCGGTTGAGAAGTCAAGCCCCACCAGGTTGGTATAGCCGCGCTGCTGAAGATACTCCAGATTAAAACCGGTGCCGCAGCCAATATCTAATATTTTGGGGGCGGTGTAGCCGCTTAAAATTTGCAGCACCCAGTCAAAAATAATTTTGCGGCGGCCAATGTACCACCAGTGGGTTTGCTCCAGCCCGTGAATGTGGCTGTACATTTCTTTTTTCATAAACTGACCATATACCTGTCGTACCACAATTGAAATATGAGCAGCGTCCACAACTCTTTGCGGTAATCTCGCCGTTGGGCCAGGTGGTCATCTAACAGGCGTTTAACATAGCCGTAGTTGAAAAGCCCCTGTTGCTTAAGCCGCCTTTCCGAGAGCATATCCAGCGTTAGCTCGCGCAGGTCGCTGGTGAGCCAGTAGGCCACCGGCATATTGAACCCTTTTTTGGAACGCTGAATAATCTGTTTGGGTAAAATGCCCTGCATACTCTTTTTGAGCAGGTATTTGCCGGTGAGCCGGCGCAATTTTAGTTCCAGGGGCAGGGCCGTGGCAAAACGAACCACGTTGACGTTTAGAAATGGCACCCGCACCTCTAGCGAGGCGGCCATGCTGGCCCGGTCTACCTTGGGTAAAATGTCCCCTTCCAGATACATTTTCATGTCAACGTAAAGAATCTGGTTGAGCGGCACTCTGGCGTCGCTGGCCTGGGCGTGGGCGTAAGCCTGGGCATAGGTGTCTCTTAAAATGGGTTTGAACCAATCTTGCAAGAGATTGGCTTTGCTCTCGTCCATAAAAGACCCCAACCAGCGATGGTGCCGCGCCTGCAAGGGAATGCCCCGGCCCGACAGGAAACGCCGTATTTTAAAATCCAGGCTGATATTGTCAAAAGAGGTCGGCATTCGCTCTAATATTTTGGGGATGATGTTAGCCCGAATTGGCCAGGGAATGACCTTTTCGTAATATTCAATCAGCTTGTGGGCGGCCAGGGTGGGGTAGCCGGCAAAAAGCTCGTCGCCGCCATCGCCGCCCAGCACCACCTTGACTCGCTCTCTGGCAAATTTTGAGAGCAGGTAGGTGGGGATGAGCGAGGAATCGCCAAACGGCTCATCCAGAAAATTCATAATTTCAGGGATGGCATTGACCGCCATCTGGCTGGTCAGCAGCAGTTCCTCGTGGCGAGTGCCCAAATGTTGGGCCGCCAGGCGGGCGTAGCCAGACTCATCAAAAGAGCTTTCCTGAAATTTTACAGAAAAGCTGTTGACCGTGCCGGGATAAGCCCTTACCATTGCCGCCGTAACCGCGCTGGAGTCGATGCCTCCGCTCAACAGCACGCCCACCGGCACGTCGCTGACCAGCTCTTGCTCAACGCTGGCCTGAAAGGTGTGCCGAAAATTATTGGCATAGTCGCGCCAGTTAACCGGCGAGTGGCTCTCGCTGCGGGCCATGCTAATGTACCAGTATGGCTCAAGGCGCAGGCCGTAGTGGTTATAGCGCATCAAATGGCCCGGCTCCAGGCGGCGAACCTGGCTTAAAATGGTTCTGGGGGTAGGGACGTACTCAAACGAGAGGTACTCATTGAGCGCGATTAAATCAATATCCCGTTCTACCTGGGGGTGGGCCAGCAACACCTTTAACTCGGAGCCAAAAACAAGTTGCCGGTGAGGCAACTCGGCGTAGTAAAGCGGTTTTACGCCCATTGGGTCGCGGGCCAGCATAACTTCCTGCCGGTCGCTATCCCAAATGGCAAAGGCAAAAATACCATTCAGATGGTGAACGCAATCCGGGCCAAATTCTTCATACAGGTGCAAAATTACTTCGGTATCGCTTTGGGTGCGGAATTGGTGTCCCTTTTTTTGCAAATAGGTGCGCAACTCGCGGTAGTTGTAAATTTCTCCATTAAAGACAATCCAACAAGTTTCGCTTTCATTGGCAATCGGTTGCTTGCCGCCGGCCAAATCAATAATGGACAGCCGGCACGACCCCAGCCCCACGCAGCCGTCGTTGTAAATGCCCTCATCATCCGGCCCGCGATGTTTCATCCGGTGAATCATTTGCCACAGGCTATGGTCCTGGATGGGAGGCGCGTTGTTCAGATTAATAATCCCGCAAATGCCGCACATGGCTTCCCTGTTATCTGCTAATTTATCACTACCGGCGATTCCAACACCGCCGCGCCCACGTTAATCAACTCATCTGCGGCAAAGTAGTACAGGCCCACCAGCAGCCTGTATTTTCCCGGCGGCCTGTTGTCTGGCAAAGGCAGGTCGTAATGAGTCAGCCTTACTTCTTTGCGCTCCAGCGTGGTAAAGCCCGGCTCCGGGGCCACATCCACCCCGGCGAGGCGCTGCTCGTTTTCGTCTAATAGCTGCACAAACACGGTATAATCATTGACAGCCTGGGGCCAGCCCTGCCAGGCCAAATCGACCCGTAGATGGTCGCCCTCAACCTGCTGGCGAATACCCGCCAGCTTGAGTTGCCCGGCCATCACCACCGACAACGGCTCGTAATCCGCCGGAATATCCATTAAGCGCGTCTTGAGGCGGCCCAGCCTTTGGCCGTCAACGGTAAGGGTGTAGCTCTGGCGGGCCGTATCGGCGGGCAGGCTAAAGTGGTGCCGGCTGACCCGCACCCCCGGCGCTGTATCGGCAATCTCCGCTTTTGACCCCCACACGGTTTCCCCATCTTCCAAAGCCAGCGCCAGCGTCACCGGGCCGCGCCGGGCCGAGTCGAGCGGCCACAGCAGGTCAACGGTTAAGTTACCGCCGATGGGCGCGTAAATGGTATGCGGCCTGAAGGCAATTGGCAAATTTGTGCCGGCGCGCTTTTCAACCGGCTGCATGGCCGGCCCCGGATAAAGCTGGGCGTATTCGATGCCGTTTAGCGTCACCCGGTGCAGCGGGGGATATTGTTGAAAATAGGCCAAAATTTCCGGCGCAGGCTCGCCGCTTTGGGTTTGTTTGATGTAAAAGGCCACATAATCCAGCTCTTCGGAAGTGGGCGAGGCAAGCTGCCCTGAATAAAATGGATGGAGCGTGGCTGTGTAGCGCGCCCCTACCCGGTCGGCCAGGGCAGTGGGTTGGCGACTCAGCCAGCGGCCTAACTCGTCCAGCCCCTCGCCCCAACCAACCCGCACGCAATGGGGCGCGGTGAGGCTGCCGCCCAGCAGCGGGTTGTAGTAGGTAAAATAATAAGGCGCATAGTTGAGGGTCAACCCCACGGCCAGCAAGCCTAACCCGGCTATGAGCAGCGCCGGTTTGACCTGTAGCGGCAGGCGCAGCCAGCCCCAGGCGGCTACAAACGCCAGCGCCGGAAAGGCCGGCAAAATATAGCGCGGGCTGCGCTTGACGCCCAGGGTCATCATCAGGCCGAACAGCAGGGCAAACAGCCCCAGCCAGAGCAACTCTGAATTAAGGAGCCTGGGCCACGCTACCTCCCGGCGGCGCAGCGCCAGCCAGCCGCCAATGGCGGCCAGTATCAGGCCAATCATCAAAAAAGGGCTAACCTTAAACGCGCCGTTGAGCAGGTAGTAAAAATAACCGGGGTCGGGAATGGACCAGTAAGGCTGCACGTCGGCGTCTTCCAGGCCGGCGGAGGTGAGAAAAGCCGTGCTGATGACAAACCAGCTTTGCCCCAGGGGGTCAACCCAGGCGGCGGGCCAGACTAATATAAACGTGAGCCAGGTAACAAGGCCCCAAACCAGCAAGGCCGCCAGCCACGGCTTGAGCCGGTTTTTGTTTTGGGCCAGATCCAACAGCGCCGCCAGCCCGGCAAACGGCAGCAAAATCAGGGCTGGCGCTTTGCTCAGAATGGCCAGCCCGGTAAATAAGCCCGATAAGGCAAACCAGCCGTAGCGCCGGGCATTATGTCCGGTTGAGGTGAGTGACTGGCGGGCATGAAAAAAGGCCAGCAGCGAGGCTGCCACAAAAAAAGTTAGCGGCGCGTCGTGGCCGATGATGCGCGAAACGGCCAGCAGATGCGGCTCGGTGAGCAGCAGCAGCGCCCCCAGCAGCGCCACCGGGCGGCTCCACAGTTTTCGGGCCAGCCCGTACACTACCCCCACCATGGCGGCGGTAAACAGAGCCATTGCCCAGCGCAGGGCCAGCAGCACCTCCAGGTCAATTTTGTTGCGCGAGAAGGCAACCAGCCATTCCATGAACGGGCGGTCGATGCCGGGCTGGTGCAGGTAGTAATGAATCGCCAGCCCCGCCGACCCCAGCCAGGTGGTTGTGACCGCCGGCGTGTACCACACCGACGTGGCGGGCAGGTCTGCCTGCAACAGGGCGTGTAAAAAAATGCCGGAGCGATAGACCCAGTTATGCTCATCGGCGGTAACAAAGTGGTTTAAGTTGGCGGCCCGCAGCCACAAAGCCAGCCCAAACAGGGCCAGGGCTGCCAGCCAGTCTATGAGCAGGGCTTTCGATTGAGCTTGTCTCATAAAAAATGTATTTTCTCAAAAAGTAAGGGCCGGGTAATTCAAAGGGTAGATTGTTTGCGCTCAAACCATCAATTTGAATTGCCCGGCTCCTCCCTTACCCCAAATTATTGAAATGTCACCAAAAAATTTGGCGGAAATCCGGCCCGGTTAGGGGATTGTGATTGAGGTTAAGCGGATTGCATTTTCGCCGCTGGTATCATTGTACAGCGGATATCGCTCAAGCGTGTCTGGATCATATAACCCAAGGTAAAGCGTATATAGCCCGGAAGGTAAATTTTGTGGGACAGATAGCGCCGTGCCGTCTCGCAGCCACCGATTTTGCAGATGCATCAGATTCCACTCGTCTCGTAAAGCAAGGATGTTATCATGGACACCGAAGAGTTTGTGATCGGCCTGGGCTACGGTTTCGTTGGCCTGGTTGCGTAAATGGATGAACGCCTTAATATTTTTACCCGGAAAGGTGTTGATGGGTCGCCAAAATGTGGTTAGTGGGATACCCTGGCGGGTTTCTACCTGGCTAAAATCAGCGTGATACCCCTCTAAAACAATTGCGCCAAAATCTCCTCTAAGAGTTGCCGAAGGCGACTCGGCAACCGGATGAAGCCCTTCTCGGCTTTGAAAAACAAATATAGCATCGGCGCTTCGGACCAGATACATTTGGTTTAGAATTTGCTGCCTCATGATATCATCAAAGTGTCCATAAAACCGATCCATATCAACCACAAACCAGGTCCGTTGACCCGTAGACAGCACCTGATTGAGCATATTGGCGTCGGCTATGTAGCGACTGCCTATAAATGTGTCAACCCATTGACCATTTTTATAAGCAAGCTTGGGTGTATGCTGGTTTGCGTAAAAGTTGCAATGTTCCAGATAGACGTAACAGGCGGCCGGGTGCCAGGTAATCGTCTGGTCGTTGGCTTGCCAATGCTCTTTAATAAAGGTGAAGGCCGCGCCATAGCCGCCGGTTGAGCTGGGGCTAATAATATTGAGGATGGTATTACCCCAATACGCCCACACGCTCACAAAAATAAGGCCCAAGGCGCCAACCTTTATTAGCCAATGGGGCTTTTGTTTTTTACTTTGCAGCTTCAGATATAAATTTTCTAAAGTTTGGCCCACGTTAATAAATCCATAAGCGGCCAGCAAAATCAAAAAAGGCATCGAAAGAATATATAAATACCGCCTGTCGTGCCAGGAGTCGTCTGCAAAAGTACTGATAATCAGAATAGTGAGCGGTATGATGGACGCCAGAAAAATAGCCGCAAAGTCCTGAAATTTAGCTCTGCGTTGAAAAAGTTGAAAACCCGCGTAAAAAAAAGCGATGATTGCAAAAATAACCAGAAAATGGTTTGCTTCTCGTTGAAAATAGGGAACGAATTTGGCAATATTTTGCCAATCGAGTGAAATGTTAAGATATCCCGATAAATAACCCAAACCCAAAAGTGTGCCGGCATTGTGGGACGGGCTTTCAATGGCCAGATTATTTCCTAAAAAACTTTGTGATAAAACCCAAAAAACCGGCCCCATTGCAGCTATGGCGATTAATGCCTCAAAAATTAAAGATTTTTTCCACAGCCAGCTTGAGTTAATGGCCGGAATAAACAGCGCCATTGCCAGAGCGGTTAAAACCATCGCCGCCAGCGCAAAAATAGTAACATAGTGTGACCAAAGCGAGCCAACGGCGCAGATAACAAACAGCAAGCGATATTTGCTGCCAGGGTTTTTAATAGCGCCCTGGTAGATAAAGTAGGCGGCCAGCATAATCATCAAATAAGCCAGCGCATACATTCTGATTCGCCCATCCCACAAAATTGAGGTGCGCTCAAAAACAAAAGTCAGAGCGGCTATCAATCCGGCTACGTTTGAAAAAAATAACCTGCGGGCAATCATGTAGCTTACAGGAATGGTCAGCGTGCCAATTAACAATGAAGGCCAGCGGACAGCAGTTTCGCTAAAGCCCCCCATCATCAACATTGAAGCAGCCGACAGGTAAGATAGTATCAGGCCGTGGTCGTCAAAAAAACCAGAAGGCAGAACGGGCGCGCCTTTTTGTAACGTCATCAAGGCAGAGAGCATACTAAAATATTCGTCTATGTAAAAAAGTCGCCCCAGTAAAAACTTAAGCCGCAAGGCGAAGCCCGCCCAAATAAGCGCTATAAGAATCCCTATCACAAACCCTGGTGGTATTTTGGTAGTTGTTGTATTTGAAGGCATAAAAATGCTCCATTAAGTTTTGCCGGTATTGGGCGCTGTTGGGGCCAGATAACTTTAAGCACAGCTATTTTGCTCTGAGACTATCAAATCCAACGGCCTCGCTCCAGCCAGGCCCCAACGACCAAATCGTCTCCCGCTTCCACATGATAAAAGAGGCATTTTAAATCTGTTGAAGGGGATAGGCAAACCGGCCGGCGTTGATTAAAAATTACCGGCCTCTTTGTTCTATTCACTGGCTGATGCTATAATTTGACGCTTGGTGTCCTTAAATGCCCAAACTACAAGGAGGCTACATTTATGGAAGTGCAAACCAAACAATTGCGTCGCTGTGACCTGGTTATTGCCACCGGCAGAATTGATAGCGCCTCGGTAAATACGCTGGCCGAAGCTTTTGAGTCGATAAAAAATGCCGGTCGCTATAAAATTGTGCTAAATTTAAGAGATGTTACCTACATCTCCAGCGCCGGTTTGGGTGAGTTAATCGACACCCAAAATGTTTGCAAACAACCTCACCATCGTGGCGAGTTAGTGCTGGCCGAAGCGCCACAGCGCATTAAAGACGCCCTGGAATTGGCCGGTTTGAGCGCGCTCTTTAAAGTGTTTGACACCGAAACCGAAGCCGTGGGCAGTTTTTAAGTTAGATTTCTGGCAAGGGCCACAGTCGTCATCACACGCTTGGGTTTGTGAAGGCGACTTTTTTGTGTGTCTGTTGAAAAGTAACTTCTTAATAATTTGGGGTAAAGTAGGACAAACTTAAGTTTGTCCCACAAACACCCCTACTTTTTGAGAAGATACGTTGAAAAATAAAATTTGTAACCAGAATTTACCCTGCAATTATGGGTAAACTTTCCATATAATTTTGATGACGACAACCTTCAAGCTAATTGTGTCGGGTAATTTTAATAATCTGGCCAGAATTGCCGATTTTATTGACCAGGCTGCCGCCCAAACCGGCCTGAATGATAAAGCCGGATACGCCATTAAAATGGCCGTTGACGAAGCCTGCACCAATATTATCGAGCACGCTTACGGCGGTGAAGGTCGGGGAGAAATTGAGTTAACCTGCCGTATTAAAGAAAATGGGCTGCAGGTAATTATTACCGACCAGGGCCTGCCGTTTGACCCCAACCAGGTAACGTTGCTCGACCCGCAAACCCCCCTCAACCAGCGACGGCGGCGCGGCATGGGGATGTTTTTTATTTATAATCTGGTTGACGAGGTAGATTACAAATTCAACACCCCTCGCGGAAACCAGTTGACCTTATTCAAAAAGCGAGGATGACACTGTTGTTTGAAACCCAACTCAAAACCGGCCCCCAAACCTTTACCGTTACTTACCTGCAACCTGCCGGCCTCCGGCTTCCCCCCAAACAAGGTGTTCTGGAAGAACGACTTTTTCACAAAATATTTTTGGCCACACATATCCCTGCTGCCTGGGGGCCGTGGAAACTGGCCGCCGGTTTGCTGGCGGCGGCGCTGCTGGTGTGGCTAATCTGGTGGCCGGTGAGCGCGTTCAATTGGCTGGCTGCTGCCATTTACCTGCTGTTTGCCCTGATCGACTGGCTGTTGTTGTGGCGGCTGCCCCGCGCCGGTCGCTCGTTTGGGCCGGTGGGGCCGCAACTGTATGTTAAAACGGCGCCCCGGCTGGGGGTTGCTGCGTTAGCTGCGGTCATTGCCTGGGCAGTTGGACAGCCCGCTGCCGGTTTTGTGGTAATGATTGCGCTGCAACTGGCCGGTACGGCCATTTACCTGTGGGGCATGTGGTACGAGCCATTTGCCTTGAGCACCACCTACCAGTCAGTCCAATCCCCGCGTCTGCCGTCCGACAGTCCGCCTCTCAAACTACTGCATCTCAGCGACCTGCACATTGAGCGCCTGACCCGCCGGGAAAGCCAAATATTAGTGGCGCTGGTGGCGCAGGCCAACGCCGATATAATTGTCATTACCGGAGATTACGTCAATCTGTCTTATGTTAATGACCCTATCACCCATGCCCATGTGCGCCAGGTGCTGGCTCAACTGAGCGCCCCCTATGGGGTATATGCCACCCTGGGTAGCCCGCCGGTAGATGTGCGCCACATTGCTCCAACCCTGTTTGAGGGGCTGAACATCCGCCTGCTGCGTGATGAGATAGCCGTGCTCTCCCTGGCCGAGGGCCACAAACTCTCGCTCCTGGGGCTGGATTGCGAACACGACCTGGAGTCCGATGCGTCGGCCTTTGCGCAACTGATTGAACTGGCTCCCGCCGATTCGATGCGGGTGCTGCTCTACCATTCCCCGGAGTTGATGCCGCTGGTGCAGCAATATCCGGTTGACCTATATCTGTGCGGCCATACTCACGGCGGCCAGGTGCGGCTACCTTTTTACGGGGCGGTAGTAACCAGCGCCGTTACCGGTAAACGGTACGAGATGGGGCCGTACAAAGAGCAAAATACGCAGCTTTACGTGAGTCGGGGCATCGGCCTGGAAGGTTTGAGCGCGCCGCGCCTGCGCCTGTTCTGCCCGCCAGAGATAATTTTGTTTACCTTATCGGGCCAGGTTGACTTTTAGGCTATTGCCCTGATGATACCCCTTTAATATAATTTAGGTTGTCGCCTTTGCCGCAACTGCGTCTGTTGATTGCGCCGATAGTTACGCCGGCGGTAAACCCTGCTAATCAATTGCAAAAAATAACACCTCATACACGGAAAGTTAACAATGATTGACCTTGTTGGCAAAAATTTGGGCCAGTACCAGATTATCGAAGAGATTGGGTCTGGCGGTATGGCCACCGTTTACAAAGCCTACCAGCCCGGTTTAGACCGCTTTGTGGCCATAAAAGTGCTACCCCCCCAACACGCCATGGCCGAAGGCTACGAGCAGCGTTTCTTTAGAGAAGCCAGGGCCGTAGCTCAACTCAATCACCCCAACATTTTGCCCATTTATGATGTTGGCATTGAAGATGACATTAGCTATTTTGTAATGAAATATGTGCCGGGTCGCACTCTGGGCGATTTGATGGGCCAGCCGATGTCGCTGGAGCGGGTCAGCCGCTTTATCGAGCAGATTGCCGGGGCGCTGGACCACGCCCACGGACGCGGTATTTTGCACCGCGATATTAAACCCGCCAACATGTTGCTGGATGAAGATGACTGGCTGCTGCTGGCCGATTTTGGCCTGGCCAAAATTGTTGAAGGCAGCGAGCATCTAACTTCTACCGGTATGAGCATGGGCACGCCTTCTTACGCTTCGCCGGAGCAGGTAGAGGGCATGGAGGTAGACCGCCGCACCGATATCTACTCGCTGGGGATTGTGCTGTTTCAAATGGCAACCGGACAACTCCCCTACCACGGCAATACACCTATGAGCGTTATGTTCAAACACGTTCACGAGGAACTACCCAACCCCCGCCTGTTGAACCCAAATCTGCCCGAAACCGTTGAACAGATTATCCGCAAAGCGACCGCCAAAAACGTTGCCGACCGCTACGAACGGGCCGGCGAAATGGCCGCCGATTTGCGCCGCTGCCTGCAGGGCGAGGTCTTTACCGTGGCCGCCCCCGACGGGCAAAAATCGCCAGAAACGGTGGTGCTGCCCGATGACTCCACCACACCCAACCCGGCCCCCGCCACATCCGACCCGTATGCTACCATGATGATGCGCGATAAAGCCCCCAAACGGCCCAACCGAAACCTGTTGATTATTGGGGCGGTGGCCGCGCTGGTCATTATCGGCGTAATTGGCCTGGTCGCGTGGCAATTCTCCGGCCAGTCTAACGACGCGCTGGCCCGAGGCTATGAGGATGAGTTCAAAAACGCGCCCAACCCAGAGGGCCAATTTCGCGCTCTGATTGGCCTGTTTGAGCTGGGAGACCACAGCCGGACGGGTCGAGAACTGTTTAACTCGCTGTCTGATGAAGAAAAACTTGGTTTGTTTGAAAATATCGTCCCCGAAGCGCGGCCCAAACTATCAACCGTGATAGGGGGTGTCTATAGCTATCTGGGGCAAAACGAGGCCGATAACCAGCTGTTGGCTACCATGCAAGCCGCCCTGAGCCGGTCTGGCGAGGCGGAAAATAAAAATATGGCCAGCGAGATTGAAAACTGGCTAAAGGGGCGCGCTGCCGCCGCCGCCGGCAATTACCAGGATGCAGAAATTGCCTACAGCGTAGCCATCGGGCTAAATAATCAAAATCCGGCCACCTATTTTGAGCGAGGGTTGGCTCATCTGGCATTAAATGACTATCCCCAGGCGCTGGCCGATTTTGAAACCGTGGCCCAACTAAACAGCGATTGGAACCCGCAACTGGCCCAAACCATTGAGGGCAATTATGACCTGCACCTGGCCCTGTGGGAGGTGCGCGAGCGTTATCCCACCATCACCGCGCTTATCTCTCGCCCGGCAGATACGGCCACGCCAACCAGTACGGCCACCCAAACGCCTACCATCACCCCATCTCCCACTACGGTTCCAACCGATACGCCCACCGCTACGCCAACACCCCAACCAACGGCCACACCTTCGCCTTCACCTTCGCCCACGGCCACCACGGCGGCTGCCCCGCTGCCGGCTGCAGAAAGATTTGGCGACACATACCAACTGGCTTTTACCAAATACGAAGGCCAGCATAATCTATACGTAATTGATACCAACGGCGAGAACGAGCAGTTTCTGCTTAGCCGGGCGGCGGGGCCGTCCTGGTCGCCCAACGGTAACTTCATTTACTTTTACGGCGAACCTGGCGTTGACCGGCAAAATCGGGGTGGGGTAGATTACGTGTTTGAGGGGATTGGTAGCGGCATTGTGCGGCTTAATGCCAACCCATTACCCGTTAACGTTGACCAAATTCAACTGTTCCAGGCCAGCCGCTGGAATGAAGGTAGCGCCCGCTGGGCCAGCGTGTCGCCCGGTGGGCAAGCCGTAGCCTACGATGCCAGACCGGGCGGCGGCTACCGCATCTATTTTATTGGCATCGACCAGCCCCCGGTGCCATTTGAAATTGTAGGCGAGCAGGGCGACTGGTCGCCTGATGGTCAAAAGTTGGTGTATCGCTCTGGGCGAGATGGAAAAACAGGCATTTGGATTTCAAACTGGAATGATACCGGACACACCAACCTTACCAACGATGGCAGCGACTCGTTTCCGGCCTGGTCGCCCGATGGCGAAACCATTGCCTTTAGCCGCGATTCGGGGGGGAACATAGATATTTACACCATTAACGCCGATGGCGCCAATTTGCAACGCCTCACCGAAACGCCCGGCCCGGATACTTTGCCAACCTTTACCCCCGATGGCGATATTATATTTCGCAGCGCCCGCGGCAGTGGTTGGGGCATTTGGAAAATGACCAGAACCGGGGGGCTTCAAACCGAAATTCTGGCCAATGCGCCGGTTGGCCCGGATTGGGCCTATAGCAAAATGGACGTGAAGTAATAACAAATTGGAGATTTGGAGATTGGAAATTATCTTTTCCAAAGCCTATCCCCCGTCTCCAATTTCTAATCCCCTTTTTTTCTCTTGCCCTGCCGCAGCGCCTTGCGAATCTGCTGCCACTCCTCTTTGACCTGTTGGGCCTGCTCCTGGTTAAATTCGGCGGTGCTGTAGCGGGCGCGCACAAAAATATGAGTCACATCCTGAATTTCTGATTGCACGGCAGGCATTGATTGTGACAGGTTTGGTTCGTACTCAAACGGGGTTTGATGCTCTTGACGGCGAAAACCCTCTTTACCGGCCCGGTTGAGAATGTTGAGATAATAACCCAAAATCTGCTCTCGCGGAGAAAGATTTTTTAGCCATAGCCAGCGCCACGGTTGAGCTATTGCTGCCGCCCCAGGCCCCGGCGCGGCTATTTTGCCCAGTCGCTTGGGTAATTTTTCAAGGCCGGCATTTGTCCATTTCTTTAATTGTTGCCACACCTGCCACAGCAAGTTCAACAGCAGCCCGATTGGTTTGAGGCGTTTTAGTTGGGCTATCAATTCGGGGTGGTCATCCAGATAACTTTTAACCATAAAACCGATGATGGCTAATGTAGCCAGCCAAAATATCAGCGAACGTAAGATATCCAGCCAGGGCGTGGCAGCGCCGGCTGGCGGGTCGAGCAGAGGCGGCGGCGTTGCTCGCGGGATGGCGCGAGGTTCTTGAGGGGTGGCGTCCAGGAAACTCAACAGCCAGGAGAAGGGCAGCGTAATCAGGAATAACAGCAACTGGAAAATAAAAACAAAAATATTTATCAAAAAATTTACCACCACCGCAGCGGTTGCCAAAAAGCCAAGGGTATAGCGAGTGGGCAATAAAAAGGCCACCAGCGCCACCAACCCCAAAAAAACAACTCCATATTTAGCCCACTGCTTGACCAGCCCCGGAGCCACGGTAATTTTTTGAATCCGCCAGCGCACCAGCAACGTAGTTAAATTTACCTGGCTCAACAGCACCAGCCCCAATACAAAATAAATTAACACATTAAAGATGATGCCGCCGCTTGAAGGCCGCTGCCAGTTGACCAGACTGGACACGCCTTCGAGGGCAACCCACTGGGTTACGCCCGAAATGACCAGCAATATGCCGCCGCCCCAAAAAAACCTGGCGGCTAAATTATCCAGCGGGCCGGTGTTATCAGAGTAGGGGTCGTACAGGGCATCCCAATCGGCAATAGTGTTGGTGGCGGCCAGCCAGGCAATCAGAGCCAGGGTTAGCAGCATATAAAATTCAAGGTCAAAAAAGGCGGTAGGGGTTTGCCAGACAGTTTGCAAATGGGCGCTAATATAGGCCAGGGATTTATCCATAAAACTGAGCAATTTAAGGATTAAAACCAGCACCGTGGCTTCGGCCAGCCGGTACCTGAAAACAGAGATGCCCCGGCTCTTGTAATGTTTCAACACCCGGTAAGAATAGATGGCCTCTACCGTGGTGATGAACATGCCCAATAAAAAATATATGCCTCGCCATGTTGGGTTAACCAGCCTGACCATATTGACCAGAGAAATGTTAATGCACATAATCATAATGGTTATGAGCAGGGGTCTAAAAAAATTGTCGGCCCAGGGGTTGCGTTTGATTTTTATGATTTTTTCTTGGGTTATGCCGCCGGTAGCCACGCTTCAATATCCTTTTCTCGTTTTATTTGAAAAGTTTGAATGCCCAGCTCTTCGACCCGTTTGAGTTGGGGGTAAACATAGGCGGCGGGCTGCACCATTACCAGCGTTACCTGAAAGCCGCTGCGCTTGAGCAGCAGAGCCGTGCTAAAAAGTTCTGGTGATTGGGTGCTGGTTATAATAATAAGGGTTGACCCCCAGGACAGGTGAATTGCTTCTTGTTGCAGGCTCTTTAAAAAAGTTACGTCATCGCTGCCCTCTACCCGCGCCAGAACCTCTAAAATTTGCATCAGGTGTCCGCGGCCTTTATCGGGGCGCAGCCGAAACGTTTGCCGGCTTTTAGTGAGCGGGTCGAAGCCGGTGGTGGTTAGCCCAACAGGTAGCGCTTCAAACATAAGCATATGGTTGGCCAGCGAGGCCGCTACCACAATAGCCAGCTCAATTGCCACCGAGGCCTGGCCGGGGCGGCCATAATCGGCCCGGTCGAGATTCAAAAACATAACGTTATCGCGGGCAATAGCGGTTTGAAACTGTTTGACCAGCAGTTGCCCGGTTGCTGCCGTAGCCGGCCAGTGAATATGGCGCGGATTATCGCCCTGCACGTAATTTCTAACGCCGGTAATGCGGTTGGCATCGTGAAACAGGGGCATAGGCGTGGGTAAAATTACCTGCGGGCTGTAGGTTGGCAGGCCCAACTGGGTTATCGGCAAAATTTTGGGGTAGACAATCAGATAATCGGCCTCAATTTGCCCCTGCAAGCGGCGGTTGATACCCAGCAAATCGCCGGTTTCAAGCGTCATTGGGCCAATTTGATAGTAGCCTCGGCGGCGGGCCACCAGGTCGTAAGGCAATGTTTGGGTTGCTCTGCTACCAAGGGTAATGATTTGCCTGAAGAAAGGGGGGGTTGAGAGAACGGTTGAAAATGAGTCGTTAATTAACAACCAGGGAACCGGCAAACGGCTGAGATTTTGCGCCTTGAGAGTTACCGTAATACGCTCGCCCAGAAAAACCCGCTGTTCCATATGGCGGGTGATTCTCAGGTTTTTGAGGGCGCGACGCGACCAGATGCGCGCAACCAGGTAAACCCCAATAAAGAGATACAAAATGGTAAAGAAAAAATCAATCTTAAGCAAGGCGGCCAGCGCAAACAGCACCAGGATAAAAAGAATGAAATTGCCCATAAACCCGCCCTGCTCCAAAAATTTTGAGAGTTAAGAAATTATGCGTGAAAAGAAGCCACAGCACAAATTATTAAGGGGTAAGCCCAAGCAGGCCGCAGTGGCCTGAATAGACCCTATTATTTCAGCAATTCCAAATTCAAATCCAGACCTGTCAGGTTTTTGACATAATCCTGGCAAAATAGTTGCCTGACAATCGTAAATCACGTGTTTGCCCTCAGAATTTTGAAAACCTGACAGGTGTCTTGCCGCCAAATTTGGAATTACGCTATTATTTGGCTGTAATTTGCGTTTAAGTGAAATTGTGATAAATTATACTGTCGCAAGCTAACGCGCTAAATGTATTCTTTCTGCTCTTGGCAAAGACCAGGGGCTAAATTCCGTGGAAAGGAGGTAATAGCATGCGCGATTATGAATTGGCATTTATTGTAGAACCCAATACTGATGCAGAGGGCGTCACCGGAATCGTTGAAAAAGTCTCGCAATTTGTGAAGACTAACGAAGGCTCGGTGACGTCTGTTGATGTTTGGGGCCGAAAATCTTTGGCCTACGCTATCAACGGGCATCGAGACGGGACGTATGTTCTGCTTAAGGCACAAATGCCCCCTTCGGCTCTGGTTAAGTTAGAGCGCAACTTGAAATTAACAGAAGAGATCATACGCTATCTATTGGTTAAATCCGAAAATTAAACAGGTGGAGCAATATGTCAAGAGGATTGAACAAAGTAATGGTGATTGGTAATATGGGCCGAGACCCGGAAATGCGCTACACTCCCTCTGGCAAACCGGTAACATCGTTTAGCCTGGCCTCTAGCCGCTCTTGGGTAACTCCCGATGGCGAACGCCGCGAAGAAACCGAGTGGTTTAATGTGGTTGCCTGGGGGGGGTTGGCTGAAATCTGCAATCAAAAACTCTCTAAAAGCCAGCAGGTTTATGTAGAAGGCCGGTTGCAAACTCGTAGCTGGGAGGATGAAAATGGCCAGCGTCATTTCCGAACCGAAGTTGTCGCCAGCGATATGATTATTCTGGGGCCACGAGATAAAGCTAAACCCAGGTCTAATAATCATCAAAACCACAACAATGACGATTTTGAAGACCAGGATAATTATGTATCCGAGTATTATCATAACCCTTCAGATGTTTAATGGCATCTCGCTTCCCTCCACCCCCTAATTTGTAATGAGGAGATAATAATGGCAAAAGAAGCAAAAAACAGAGAGATAGAAGACGAAGAAGAATTTGAAGATAATGAGATAGAAGAAGCGGATAACGGCGACGAAGAAAGCGAAGAGAAACCCCAGCGCAAAGCAGCACGCCCGCGGCGAACCCCCCCGGGGCGGTCTCAATATCAACCCAGGTCGCAATACCAATCACGCGGCCGCTTTTCTCGACGCCGTGTGTGCATTTATTGCGCCGATAAATCGCTGAAAATTGATTGGAAAAAAGCCGACAGCTTGCATCGCTTTATTGCCGATAGCGGCGCAATTCACCCGCGCCGAAAATCTGGCCTGTGCGCCAGGCATCAGCGACAAATAGCCGTCGCCATCAAACGGGCGCGCCATCTGGCGTTATTGCCCTATACCAATGAGCATATCCGGCTGATGGGTAAAAACTAAAACCACCCGGCGCTCATATTTTGCTAAACGTTCCCTTTTTATACGGACGACCCGCCTGGGTCGTCCGTTATTTTGGATGTTATAAACTGCGCCGCATTGTATGTTGACACGCTGAACACATAAAAATTGATTAAGAGGACCTATGGCAAAAAAAGAAACTCAACCCGGCCGAGCACCCACCCGAAGGCAGCTTGCCCTTTCCCGTAGAGAAAAAGAGCAATTGCGCTTGTTCTATATGGGGTTGGGGTTGGTGGCAATTCTGGTTGTTATTGTTTTAGGCTTTGGCCTAGCCCAAACTTACATCATCGAGCCAAACTCGCCGGTGGCCGTTGTCAACGGTACAGAAATAACCACCGGCCAATACCGCGACCGGGTGCGGTATGAGCGTTTTATTTTAGAAGACCAGCTCCAGCAAATATCCAGCCAACTGGCCACCCTGCCGGCCAGCCAGGAAGAGGAAGACCAGTTTACCCAACTGGTCAGAAATCAGTACCAACAGATGGCCAACCAGTTGGCCCAGCAGCGTAACGTGGTCGACCGCCAAACGCTCGACCTGATGATTATAGAGGAACTGATGCAAACCGAAGCCGAACGGCGCGGTATCACCGTTTCCGACGAAGAAGTAACCGAGGCCATCAACCGCTTTTTGGCTACCGGTGAAGGTGGTTTAACCCAGGCAGCCGCGCAAGAAACCAGCACCGCCCGCGTTAACGCCACGGCTACAGCAGCGCTGTGGACGCCTACCCCAACCTTGACACCTTCACCCACGCTCACCACTACCCAACAAATTACACCCACCGCCACTCCCGCCGATACGCCCACGCCCGCGCCCACCCCCACATTAAACATCATTAGCGCAGACACCCTGTCAACCCAGTATCAAAACTGGCTTAACACCCTGGCCGAGCAGGCCGAGATTAACGAGTCCACCTACCGCGCCATCATTCGCCAAAATGTGCTGCGCGACAAGCTGGGCGACGCGCTGGCCGAAGAAGTCCCCACAATGGCCGAACAAGCCCGCGCCCGGCACATACTGGTTGAAACCGAAGAAGAAGCTCGGGATGCGATAGCCCGGCTGGAGGCCGGCGAAGATTTTGCTGCCTTGGCCGAAGAGCTATCAATTGACACCGCCAGCGCCGTTCAAGGCGGAGACCTGGGTTTTGTGCCCCAGGGGCAATTTGTCCCCGCCGTAGACGAAGCAATTTTTAGCCTGCCCATCGGAGAAATCAGCGAGCCAATAGAAACCCAATTTGGCTGGCACGTGGTAGAAGTGCTAGAGCGCGAAGAGCGCGAGTTATCGCCGGCAGATTACAGCCGCCAACAGCGCCAGGCGCTAAGTGATTGGGCCACCCAGGCCCGCGAAGAGGCCCGGGTTGAAGATTTGTGGACGCCCGAAAAAGCGCCTCCCGACCCGCTTTTGGGGCCGTAACTCCGCAAAACTTGCCGCTTCAAAAAGCTTAAAAGCACGTCCTTAATAATCTGATAAACCTAAATTCCCACTTTCGATTTGCCGTGAATTATGGTATAATCGACTAGCCTTAAGAACTGGAAGGAGACGGGCATGAGCCCACAAAGCAATAGGGTTGTGGAACTTAAAATTCCCAGTGAGCTTGGCTACGAAAAAATAGCCAGAGAAGCTGTGGCAACCGTTGCTTCCCGCCTAAATTTTGGCACAGATAAAATTGAGGACATTAAAACCGCCATCAGCGAGGCCTGTACCAACGCCATTCGCTATGGCAGCGGCTCAGATGCCCGCATGAAAGTTGTGGTTATCCTCACCGCCGACGATGACAAACTGGATATCCTGATTAAAGACCCTGGGGCCAGCGGAGCGCCTCCCCGAGATATTAATATCCCCGATATTAACGGTATGGTTGCCGGAGAAAAACGCCTGGGTGGAATGGGATTGTACATTATTAAAGAGTTAGTAGATGAAGCAGGCTTTGTTGAAAGTGATGAAGAAGATGATGGCAACCAATTTAGAATGGTTATCTATCGCGTTGAGGGAGATGACAACAAATCCGAGGCATCAGGAGCGCAGTCTGTGACAACGGAGGCACAACATAATGAGTGATGAAATTCAAGTCGTAGTTCGCGGCGAAAGTAAAGCAACTGTTATCGACTTGATTGGTGACGTAACCACCTTTGCCGAAGAGTCTATCAACCAGGCCTACCAAAGCGCGTCGGCCGATGGCGCTGAAAATATCATTTTTAACTTTCGCGAAAACGACTACATTAACAGCGCCGGTATTGCCATTTTAATTGGCGTAGTTACCGAAGCCCGCAAACGAGACCAAAAACTACTGATGACCGGCCTGAGCGCCCACTTTCAAAAAATTTTTCGGATGGTTGGCCTAACCCAATACGCCGACCTGTACCCCTCGGTTGAAGAGGCCCTGGCCTCGCTTAACGGCGATGCCGCCGGCTAACCAGAAGATTTATTTCCAAACACTACAAAGCCACACCTGCGCGTGTGGCTTTTAATTTTTCATTACCTCGGCCATAACGGTGGTGGCATATGTGCCCGGCTCTAACTCAAACGCAACCATCAGGCCGTCATCCCACCACACCTTCACCTGCGCTAATTTAAAGCGATAGGGCCGCCTCGCCCCCCGAATTTTCAAGCCCGGTACATTGAAATCATCCGGCAAAAGGCTATAGCCAGCCAACATTGCTTGCTCTCTTTGGCCGGGTTGCCCCTGGGCCAATAGCGTTTTTGGCCCAAATAAAGGCCCGGAAGGGCTAATTTCAAATGTGTCGGCGCGGGGCTGCTCAAGGGCGGCATCTTCTACAATAAACGCGGCCCCCTTGCCGTGAATGTAGGCCACATCTCCGTTTTCAAGCTGGCCAAGCCTGTCAAGCCGGTTAACCAGCAGGGCATTAAACAGCTCTGCCTGAAAGGCCGATACAAAAAAGCCTTTTAGCTTTTTATTTAACGCTCTAAAAGCAACGTTTGGCTGCCCGTTAGATTTAACAATTGCCTCAAGCACCCACCGCTCATCGGCAAGTTGCCGGGGCCAGCAGGCCAAAGCCTCGGCCCATTGGCCTTCATCAATAAGCTGGCGGGCCGCCTGAATGTGCGGCGCTTCGTGCGGCTGGGGGCGCCCCAGAAACTCGGCCACAAACTCGGCGGCGTTGCCTCTAATTAGCAACTCGCCCAACCGGCCTGTATTTCCCCGGTTGCCAAAGCGCTGCTCGCCAAAAAAGTTAGGGACGCCCTGCTGGCACAGGGCCTCTAAAATAGCTTTGGCCTGCGGCGTAACGGTGGGGTCAACGTCTCGAACCCTGATGATAAAGCGATTGCCGGCCAGGTGGCCGGTGCGTAACTTGTTGTGATGTCGGGAAACCCCCAGAATTTTGATGTTGGGTAAATTCAGGGCTTCCACGGCGGCGGGGTCAACGTTGTCAATGGAAATTGTTTGACGTGTTACCGCCTGGGCATCCTTTAGCCCGGCATAGCCAATGGCCCCCGTAGAGATGTTGAGCGCGCGCGCAATTTGTTTGGCAGCGGCAGGCGTTGCCAGCCGCCTTTTTTCTATGAGGGCATAAACGTGCTGGCCTTCTCCGGCGGGGGGGTAAAGAGGAATCTCTTCTACAAAAAAATCTTCCGGTTTAACTTTAAGCTGGCCGCCAATTCCGGGCAGCTTGGCGGTAAGATAAGGGAGTGGCATAATTCAGGCTGGCTCATCGTTGCCAGATTGACCAAATATTGTGCCGTTGGGCAACACAGTTCCTTCAAGCCGGGCTTCTTCTAAATTGGCCTTCCACCACAACTTGCCGGGGTTGCTATCCTTAAGATTGGCGTTTTTTAGATTTGCCCCATCAAAATTAGCCCCGGAAATATTAGCGCCGCTCAGGTTGACTCCTTCAAGATTGGCCCAGCGTAAATCTGCGCCGCTTAAATTTGCGCCGCGCAATAATGCGCCTCTAAAGTCGACACCTTTTAAATTTGCCTTAGAAAGGTCGGCTTCCTTTAAATTTGTTTGGCGCAAATTGGCGGCGCTGAAAATGGCGCGCTTTAGAATGGATTTTTCAAAATTGCAGCCGGCTAAGTTTGCGCCTTCAAAATTGATGCCGGTCAGCCTTCGTTTAGAAAGGTCCTCTGCTTCAATGATAACGTTTCTAAAATCTTTGTCGCCTCGCTGGTAACGCCGGATGATTTCTTCTGCGGATTTCTTGTTTCTGGGTGCTCTCATGAGAATATGTCAACTTACAGTGGATTTTTTGTATTACTGTAGCAAATTATAATCTACTTAAGTGTATACGCAAGATTGGTTTGACATACCGGCTTAAAGCGTCGATAAAATAAAAACAGGCCGGCTTGAGGCCGGCCCGGAGTAAAATGTGGGTCTAGTTTACCGCAAGTGCTGTCCAAAGGGAAACAGAGCCAGGGGAATAAGCTTGATGTGCTGCACGGCAAATGGAAGACCAACGATGGTGATAGCCAGAATTGCCGCCGAACTCAGGTGCAGCATGGCAATTTCCCAGCCAAACAGCACCAGCCACAAAATATTAAATACCACATACATGGCGCTGCCGCTTTCGGGGTCTGTTTCCAGTTGCTTGCCAAAGGGGGCCATACTGGCCAGGCCAAGCTTGATTGATTGAATTCCAAATGGAATGCCAATAATCGTCAGACAGGTTGCCAGCCCGCCCAAAATGTAACCCAGGGCGGCAAAAAACCCGCCAAATACAAGCCAGATAATATTGCCTAAAAGTGACATCAAAAACCTCCATTGATCAAAACACATTATTGAATTGCTTCTATTCTTCTATACGCAATAAACCACATTGAGTTGCAGCCGTTTTTCGGCAACTACTCCAGACCTCAAAGGTTTCAAAAACCTTTGAGGTCTTCATTGGACCAGAAACAGCTTGTTTTTTGGCAAGCAATTGTCAGGCCAAAAAACGGCGGTATAATGGATAATCATTTTTTATCATTGGTGAATTTTTGAAAATCAATATACTATCAACAATACTAATTTTTACGCCGATAATGAATTAGGGACTTTTTATGGTTGCTGTAAAATCTGAAATTACCACGCAAGATGCCCTCCATTACGAAGGTTGGCTGCAATCCATCGCCGAAGGACGCACCGGCGCCGAGGTTGAATTTATTCGCCGCGCCTGCGAGGTGGCTCAAAAAGCGCATCATGGGCAGTATCGAGCGTCGGGAGAACCATATTTTCAACACTCCCTGTCAGTCGCCAATATTTTGGCCGAACTCCGGCTGGATTACGAAACTATCGCCGCCGCCATTTTACACGACGTTTTAGAAGACACCTCTATCACCATCAGAGAGTTGGAAAAAGAATTTGGCTCCACCGTTGCCAAACTGGTCGATGGCGTGACCAAAATGGGCCAGATTCAGGAGTTTCGCGGGCAGAGCAAAAAGAGTAAAAAAGAGCAGGCCCAGGCCGAAAGTTTGCGTAAAATGTTTCTGGCGATGGTTGACGACATCAGAGTGGTGCTGATTAAGCTGGCCGACCGCACCCACAATATGCGCACCCTGCACCACTTGAGAGAGGATAAACGCCGCCGCATTGCCCAGGAAACTATGGAGATTTTTGCCCCCCTGGCCAACCGGCTGGGCATTTGGCAAATTAAGTGGGAACTGGAAGACCTGGCCTTTCGCTATAATCAGCCGGAACTCTACAAGCAAATTGCCAAAATGGTTGATGAACGACGCATCAACCGCGAAAAATATATTGCCGCCGTGGTCGACAAGCTAAGAAAAGAGTTGCGTCTGCGCGGCATCGAGGCCGATGTGACCGGTCGCCCCAAGCATATCTACAGCATCTGGCGCAAAATGAAGCGCAAAGGCGTGGATTTTGACCAGATTCACGACGTCCGCGCCGTGCGGGTGCTGGTAAATACCGAAGCTGACTGTTACGCCACCCTGGGCATTGTCCATACCCTGTGGCGGCCCATCCCCGGCGAGTTTGACGATTACATTGCCGCGCCCAAAGATAACCTGTATCAATCGCTGCACACCGCCGTCATCGGCCCCGAGGGCAGAACCATTGAGGTGCAGATTAGAACCTATGAAATGCACCAAAATGCCGAACTGGGCGTGGCTGCTCACTGGCGCTACAAAGAAAACGCCAGGTCCGACCCCGGCTTTGACGCCAAAATCAATTGGCTGCGCTCGCTAATGGAATGGAAAGACGATGTAGTTGATGCCCGTGAGTTTGTAGACCAGGTTAAAGCCGAAGTGTTCCAGGAGCGCGTTCACGTGCTTACCCCCAACGGCGATGTGATTGACCTGCCCGCCGGGGCTACGCCCATCGATTTTGCCTATTACATTCACACCGAAGTTGGGCATCGCTGCCGGGGGGCCAAGGTCAATGGCCGCATTGTGCCCCTTAACCACCAGCTTAAAAATGGCGAGCAGGTAGAAATTCTTACCGCCAAACGCGGCGGCCCCAGCCGAGACTGGATTAACCCTCACCTGGGCTACATTAAAACCTCTCGCGCCCGCTCAAAGGTGCGCCACTGGTTTAAATACCAAAATTACGAAGAAAATGTAGCGCACGGCCGCACCACCCTTGAGCGAGAACTACGCCGGTTGGGCCTGTCGGACATTAATTTTGAAAAACTGGCCCGCCAGTTCCATTTTAATCGGGTTGATGACTTTTTGGCCGCCATTGGCCGCAACGATATCAACACCACCCAAATCGTCACCACTATCAAAGAAGTGGTCGAGTCGGCGGAGCCTACCGAAAAAGAAGAGTGGCAATTGCTGGTGCCGCTAACCCCGCCTATAAAAAAAGAGGTTTCGACCAGCGGCATCAAAGTGCAGGGGGTGGGCGACCTGCTGACCAACCTGGCCCAATGTTGCCGGCCCGTGCCGGGAGATACCGATATTGTCGGCTACATCACCCGGGGGCGGGGCGTTACCATTCATCGCAGCGATTGCCCCAACGTGCTGCGTTTGCGCGACAAAGACCCGGAGCGGTTGATTGCCGTTGATTGGGGCTGGCAAGAGAACGCCACCTACCCGGTTGATGTGCATATTGAAGCCTTTGACCGCCCCGGCCTGTTGCGCGATATCACCTCGGTGGTGGCTAACGAAAATATCAATATGAGTACCGTTAGCGTGGCCACCAAAAAGAAAGAGCACAAAGCCAATGTGTTTGCCACCCTGGATATTGAAGATATTGACCAGTTAAGCCGCGTGCTGGCTAAAATAGAGCAGCTTCCCAACATTATAGAAGTGCAAAGGCGTTAAACGGTAGTTGCGCCTGGTTAAAATAGAAAAAGCCTTCGGAGAGCAACTCTCAGAAGGCTTTTAGTTTTTACCAGCTTCTGTTGACATTAAACACAAAACAGGCTGATAAGACGGTTCAGGCGAATTCCGCTATTGCCTTACGCTTCCTGAACGGTGCCATCCTGGCCGCGCTTGACAACTTTGGAAACGCTTTGCTTGCCTTTTTCCACAACCTCAGCCGCGCTATGTTTGCCTTTTTCTACAACTTCAGCCGCGGTTTGGCGGCCTTTTTCGTAAGCTACCTTTCCTTTTTCTTGCAGAGCTGAGACCTGTTCTTGAGCGCGATGCCCCATTTCCGCTGCCCGCTGGCGGGCTTCCAGATAGCCTTCTTCGGCCCAATCTTTGTATTCAAGGCTGCGGTCTCTAATTTGAGCGCGTGTCTCTTCGCCCGATTGAGGGGCCAGCAGTAGCGCCAGCGCAGCGCCTACCAACCCGCCAATTACCAAACCTGCAAAAAAGGCGGCACCTTCGTTATTGTTTGCCATGCTGTATTACTCCTTTCAATGGTACCTGTACTAAAAACTCAATATAACTTTATTGTAATTGACCCTTCGATGAGAGCAAAATGAGCTAATCCAAAACCTAAAGGTTTCTAAAAACCTTTAGGGTCTTCATCTGGGTGTCAAATTAACTACGTCTGAACAGCGACCGGATAATGACTCGAATGGCCGACACCGTGCTAACGGTTGAAATAACGGGCTGCACTGCGTGGTCGCTAAGAAAGGTGGTAGTGCCCCGAACGGTGTTTATAGATTCCTGCATTTTGGCCAGCATCGGCCTGATTTCCCGGTCGAGCAGTTGGGTCAAATCGCTCACTTTAATAACCAGATAGGCAATAATGACCACCAAAATAATTAACAGCAAAATAATAAAAAATACGCCAATCCCCAAAAAGATAATGAAAATATCGCGTAAAACCGCCGTGGCTTCGGGATTACTGAACAAAAACCAGCCGATTAAGAGACAAACGATAATGAACGCCAACGCTACAATGGAGCCGATAATAATAGGCCGTTTGTCAACGGGTTTGGCCGAAAGTTCGGGCCTGGAATTATTGGCGTTGTCATATCCGTAGGGGGTTATAGAATTTGTAGACATTTATGAGACTCTGATTTTTGGGACGCATCCCAAATTTCTTGTCATTTTAACATACTATCATCTTCTAAGAAAATTACAGCCGGGTGCATTAATTGTTTCTTTAAATTTTCAGCCATTGGACAATAAACAAACTCACCCAACTGACAATGGTGGCTTCGATAATGCGCATCGGGCCAATAAACAGCAGGGACAGGCCCATCAAATTACCCAACCCTTGCCCCAAACCAAACCCAATGATGCCGGTCAAAAAATAAATCACCAGGTCGCGCAGGTTTTTGCCTCGCCATAAGTGAAAAATAACGCCATAAGTGGCCCCAAGTATAATTGACAGCAGAATATAAGGCGGCATTGATTATTTACGCAACGGCTTGTTTGATGATTCCGCCGCCCAGCACCCGGTCGCCTTCAAAAAAGACAACCGCCTGGCCCGGCGTAATGTCTCGCAGCGGAGCCTCAAACCGCAGCCGAACCTGATGCTCGTCCACAGGCGCCAGGTTGGCGGCTATCTCTCTGGCCTTGTACCGGATTTTAGCCGTTACCTGAACCGGGCCGGCGGGGGGCCGGCCATCAATGTAACTGACCTGATGGGCCACAAGCGCCTGCTGGCCCAACTCTTCGGCGGGGCCAACCACCAGCGTGTTTGTATCGGTCTTTTTATCAATTACGTACATGGCCTGCGGCGTTGAAAGGCCCAGCCCCTTGCGCTGCCCAATGGTGTAAAAAGCCAACCCGCTGTGCTGGCCTAACTCTTCACCGCTAGCATTCACAATAGGGCCGGGTTGAACCACCTCGGGCGCGTGTCGATGCAAAAAGCTGCGGTAATCGCCCGCGCCCAAAAAGCACAAATCCTGGCTGTCGGGCCGGTTGAAAACGGGCAGTTTTTTATCTTTGGCAATCTGCCGGATGGTCTCTTTGCTGTACTCGCCCACCGGCAACAGCACCCGGCGCAACCGCTCCTGCGTCATGGTGTAGAGCATGTAGCTCTGGTCTTTGGCCGGGTCAATGCCTTTGAGCAGGCGAAAGGCGCCATCCGCACTTTGCTGCACGCGGGCATAGTGCCCCGTGGCCAGATAATCGCCGCCCAGGCTGATAGCTTCGTTGAGCAGCCGGTCAAACCGGATATCGCGGTTGCAAACCACACACGGATTGGGGGTGACGCCTTGCGCGTAGCCATCAATAAAAAAGTCAACTACAGTTGCTTTGAAAACATCCTTGTAATCGCGCACGTAAAAAGGGATGCCCAGCGCAGCGGCCACGCGACGGGCATCGGCCACGGCATCGGGGGTACAGCAGCGGTTGGCCGCGCCGCCCGGCTCGGCCCACAGGCGCAGCATCAACCCCACCACTTCATAGCCCTGCTCAACCAGCAGCGCCGCCGCCACCGAGCTGTCCACGCCGCCGCTCATGGCCACAACCACCCGGCGGGGCGCGTTATCATTTGGGTTACTTGTTGGCTGTCCGTTAGTAGTCATTGCTGATGGTTGGCTGCATACTTTTTGACAATTAAAAAACGGGCTTGCTCTCAGCCCGTCCTGATTACCGGTATTTTACCACAAACAAGGGCAGATGCAACAGCCGGCCCGGAATCGTTGCCCGGCTTGAAAATTCGTGCTACACTGAGGCCCATCTTCAGTTGGCGAAAGGAAAGCGACAATGGATGCACGCGTTGAAAAAATGGCCGAGGTAATTATCAACTACTCTACGGCAGTGCAGCCGGGCGAGCGGGTGTTGATTCGCAGCACCAGCCCGGCCGGCGAGCCGCTGGCGCAGGCGCTCTATCAGGCGGCGCTGCGGGCCGGAGGTGAGGCTTTTACCTATGTGCATATTTCGGGCGAAGATAGTTTGGCCCTTGAAGCCACCGATAATCTTGAGTTATTGGCTGCGGTTAACCCGATGCTCAAAATGATGTACGAAACCTGCGAGGTGATTGTCCGCATCGAGGCTACGGAAAATCCGCGCGAGTTGTCCAACTATCCGGCGGCGTTGCAGCAGGCGCGCTCGCAGGCGCTGGCCCAGGTGATGGCCATTCAAATGGAGCGCGAGGGTAACGGCACGCTGCGCCGCTGCACCACCCAGTTTCCCACCCAGGGGTATGCCCAGGCTGCCGGGATGTCGCTAACGCAGTACGAGGATTTTGTCTTCAGGGCCTGTAAAGTTCATTTAGACGACCCGGTGGCGGCCTGGCGTCAATTAGAGGCTGAACAGCAGCGGTTGATTGAATTTTTGGCCGGTAAGAAGCGGCTCTATTTTCGCGGCGGCAATATCAATTTGGAAATGTCCATCGAGGGGCGCCCGTTTCTTAATGCCGCCGGCAAAATCAATTTTCCCGATGGCGAAATTTTTGCCGCCCCGGTTGAAGATAGCGTCAACGGCTGGGTCAAGTTTACCTTTCCGGCCTATTACCGGGGCAACGAAGTGGCGGGCGCGGAGCTGACCTTTGAAAACGGCGTGGTAACGCAGGCCATTGCCGAAAAGAACGACTTGTTTCTGCAACAGACTCTCGATACCGACGCGGGGTCTCGCCGGCTGGGCGAGATTGCCATTGGCGCCAATTATGATATTGACCGCTTCAGCGGCTCCATTTTGTTTGATGAAAAAATTGGAGGCACGGTGCATATGGCGCTGGGGCAGGGCTATTTGCAAGCTGGCAGCCAAAATTCTTCAAAAATTCACTGGGATATGATTTGCGACATGCGCGAGGACGGCGAAATCCTTGTTGATGGAGAACTGTTTTTCAAGAACGGCCAATTTGTCAGGTAGCCATCCATGAGTTCCACCAGGTATCGGCCCAGTATTTGAGCGTGCCGTCATTCCAGCGATAGGCCATAAAATTATTCAGCCAATTCAAAAAGCGGGTATCGCCGGGGAAAACCGCCGGATAGCCATACTCCAGTTTGAGAATTTCGCGCTCGCCCTGCTCATTACGCACAAAATCAAAATTGCTAAAGGTTTTTAGCGCCGCTCGCGTCACCGAATCGGTGATGAGGGCCTGCGCCTGGCCCGAGGCCAGCACCTCCCAGGGATTTTTGGCCTCGATGATGCGGGCTTTGGGAAACAGCCGGCGGGCTAGCTCCACATTGGATGACCCGTGCCAGATGCTAAAGGCAACGGCCTCGGAATTGAGCTGCTCTTTGCGTTTAACCGGGCCATTTTTGCGCGTAATGGCCACCACTTCAATTCGCTGCAAGCGGTGAATGGAAAAGTCAACCAGCAACCCGCGCAGCGAGGTGTTGGTGTGTTTGGGCAGCAGGTCGGCCCGGCCGGCCAGCAGCGCGGGGAGTTGTTCCGGCCAGGGCAGGTCAACCCACTCAACGGCCACGCCCAAATCGGCGGCCATCATTTTGCCCAACTCGCAGGCCACGCCGGTGGCCTGGCCCGTCTCCGGGTCGTGGTAAAATTCCGGGGGCGGCCCCTCGGTGGGGGGCGGGCTAAATTCAACCAGCACTCGCAGCGCGCCTCTGGTTAAAATTTCCTTCAGGGTGTCGCGGCTGCCGCGAACCGCATCTGCCGTAGCAATCAGGTCGTGTTCAGTCATCCTGTTTCCCCCTATTCAACCATCCAGGATTGCCACCAGGTATCGCACCAATAGCCAATGGTGCCAATGGCCCGATGATAATCCAGCCAATTTTTGAGCCAGTTTAGAAATTGCGGGTCGCCCGGCCTGATAGCCGGATGGCCAAACTCCTGCGCCAAAATTACAAGACTCCCTTTATTTCTGAGCAGTTTCAGGGCCGGGTGTTTGTCCATAAATATTTTGGTAACGGCATCGACCACCGCCGCATCCACACGCCCGGCGGCCACCTCTGCCGGCGGGTCTGGCGATTCGACCAGGGTGGCCTGTGGAAACTCTCGAGCCGCAATCCGCGCAATCGAAGAGCCGTGCCAGATGCTCAGGCGCGCTTCCGCCCGGTTGAGCTCCTCCGGGCTTTGCACCGGGCTGTTTTGGGGCAGCATCACCACCACCTGAGAGGGCAGCAGCCGCCCGGCAAAATCCACTTGCAGGGCGCGTTGGGGCGTGTTGGTGTAACTGAGCAACAAGTCTACCTTTTTAGCCAAAAGCGCGGCCAGATGCTCAGGCCAGGGGATATCGACCCACTCGGCGGTAACGCCTAAATCCTGGGCCATAACTTTGCCCAACTCGCACACCACGCCCGATGGCTCGCCACTTTTTGAGTCGATGTAGAACTCTGGCGGATGGCCCGTTTCCGGCGGCGGCGAAAAAGCAACGGCAATTTTAACGACGCCTCTTTTCCGAATTTCGGTTAACACTGATTTGTCCAACATAGCGCCCCTTTCTGCGTGTAAAGCACCATCCACAGATGCGCGCAGATAATCACAGATGATGTTTAATGTTATCTGCGTTAATCTGTGTCTATCTGTGGACTTTATTTTATTGCCTCAAAAAGTTGTCCGGGTAGATACTTATTATAGGGCCGGCAAAAATAGCGCCAAGGGGCAAACGTATCAGTTTATGAGCCGGTTGTATCACTCCGGGGATTTATTGAATTGCGCCAAATCCGCAGACACCTTTGCCCGGAGCCGCATTTGGCGGGGGTTGACTTCAAATTGCGCGGCAATCTGGCGCAGGGGCTGGCCGGTTTCCGGGTGAAGGTAATCCGGGGCAATCTCGGCCAGGGGGATGGCAACAAATGGACGCTCCAGCACCTCTGGGTTTGGAATGTGGCGGCCATTTTGCAGCGTCAAAATCTGGCTGTTGAAAAAGATAATGTCAATATCCATCGGGCGTGGGCCAAATTTATCGCCCTGCCTGACTCGCCCCAAAGCTTGCTCGATGTGGCCCAGCACTTGCGTTTTCAACGTATCGGCGCTGAGAGCGGTTTGGATAATAGCCGCCGCATTCAAAAAATCAGGCTGGTTGGACACGCCCAGCGGGGCGGTTTCCCACACCGAAGAAACCGCTGTCAGGTGGGTCAACCGGGCCAGCATTGCCACGGCTGCTTTTAGATTTTCTTCGGGGTTGATGTTGCTGCCCAGCGAGAGATAAGCTGTATTTGTCACGTTGACCTTTCGACCTTACGCTGCCGGAGCCGCTTCAAGCAGTTGGACCACGCCGGTGCTGCCATCAACCAGCACCGTATCGCCGGTGTGGAAACGTTGGGTGGCCCGGGGGATGTTGGCCACCGCCGGCAGGCCGTACTCGCGGGCAATAATTGAGCCGTGCGAAAGCAGCCCGCCGGTCTCTACAATTAAGCCGCAGGCCAGGTGAAGCTGGGCCAGCCAGGCCGGGTCGGTTGAGGGCATCACCAAAATAATATCCTCCTCAAACTGCCGGCTCAACGCTTCGGGGCGACGCATCACTACCACCTTGCCCCGCGCCTGGCCGGGGCTTACGGGCAGGCCAATAATCACTTCGGCGGAAATTTTGGACGACAACCCCACCCCCATTTGAATATAGGGCAACTGCGCCTCTTTGAGTTGCAGGGGTATTTTGGTTTTGGCGTAGCTGTGATAGTTTTCTTTGCGGGCCTGCACAGTAGACGATAGGCTGACGGCTGCGTTTTGCTCTAGCATAATGGCCTGCTCAATCTCTTGCAGGGTGAGCCAGAAAATGTCTTCGGGCTGCGCCAGCCAGCTTTTGCCGGCCCATCTGGCCCCCAGCGCCAGGTTCCAGTGGCGGCAGGCGGCCATCGCTTCGGCGCGGGCGCTGTCTAGCATGTCTTGCCAAAGAAGCTGGCGGCGCAAAAGAATGACCAGCGGCTGCGCCAACCAGCGCCGCCACGGCAGCATCCGGCCAGGCCCGGCAGAGGAAGCCAGCAGCATTTGCTCGTCAAAACCCGGGTTGGGAGACGCCCGGTTTTTGACCACTTGCTGAAGCGTTGGCAGCAGCGTGGCGGGCATTTCGCCGTAGCGAGGCCAGGCCGGGTCCATTTCAAACGCGGCTCGCTGGCCGAATTGGGTTAAAAAATCATTCAGGTGCGGCTCAAACTCCGGCGGCAACGGGTCGGGCAGGGCGGCCTTCGGGGGCAAATTGTCTAGCAGATTTTTAAGGGACTCGCTGCGGCCGGCCATTTGCCCCAACCGGATAAGGGCCTGATTGTAGGCCAACTGGTGCGGTTTTAAGCCGCGCCTGGCCCTTATCCGCAAAACGGTGGCCGGGGCCGGGGTCATTGGTGCCAGCAGGCGGCGGCCCAGCGCAACTAATACGCCCTGGCCCATAACCAAATTTAAATTGACCAGCGCCAGCAGGCCGTAAATTTTATCCTGCTGCTGCAACTGGTTGAGCAGGTTGTCTCGCGGGGCGTCTAAATTGCTGTGGCGCAGGCTGGCGCAGGCTTCATTTATTTTTGCCAGCGACGCCTCGAGATAGGGGCGAAGTTGCGCCAGGCGCTTGAAAATAGCCAGGTACAGCCCCAGCGCCCGCCGGGCGGCGCGCCAGTCAACGGCAAAAATATGGCCCTGGGTGGTTTTGGGGTAGCCGATAGCCTGCAAAAAATTATCGGGGTGCAGGCCAAGCCGGGCAAACAGTTTTTTTATCAGGGTTAAATTTAAGTACGGGCGGCCTAAAATTAACCGTTCCAGGGGACCGCTATTCTCGATGGCGAACCCCAGCGATTTGAAGAAGTGGATGAGTTGAATTTGAGAGCGTTCCAGCAGCGAGCCAAACAGCGGCGAGGGCAGTTCCGGCAAGGATTCGAGGTGGCTCAGGCGCAGCCACTCTCTATCCAGGGTGTGGGCCGGTTCCGGCGGGCCGGCCACCGGACGGGTTTGCAGCACAAACAAGGTTTCGGCCTGCCAGGCCCACTCCACATCCTGGGGTTGCCCCATCAACGCCTGAATTTGCCCCAGTTGATGCGCCATCTCCGCAACCTGCCGGGGCGAGAGCGGGCCGTTGGGGTCCGGTTGTTCGGGGCCGGCGGGGGGGGCGTCGCCGGGGCGCTGTTCCAGCAGCGGATAATGGGGCGGCTGGTTGGCCAGGCGATAGAAATAGGGCTGCGTTTTGCCGGAAACCAGCCGGTCGGCCAGGCCCCAGGTAGCTTCGATGACCATTTCATCGCGCGCGCCGGTGAGGGGGTTAATGGAAAAAGCCACTCCGGCGCTACTTGGCCTGAGCAGGGGTTGGATGAGTACGGCCACCTTGATGCTTTGGATGGACATGCCGTGCGCCTGCCGGTACTCGATGGCCGGGCCGTGCAGCGCCGAGGCCCAGCAGCGCGTAATGGCAATGAGCAACGCGCCGCGCGGCACGCCCAGTTCGGTTAGATGCAGGCCGGCAAAGGTATGGTCGCGCTGGTCTTCATCAATTACCGAAGAGCGCACGGCGAAATTGCCGGATTGGGGGCCAAAAACGGCCTCCAACTGCCGGTTAAGCGCCTGCGCCAGCGGGGGGGCCAGTGGCGTTATTTTGAGGGAGTCGGCCAGCCAGTTGAGAGCCTCGGCGGTAACGGCAATATCCGGCGAGCCGGCCCATAGCGGCGTTAATTTGGCGTGTCTGATTTGGGTTTCAAAAAAGTGGGTGGTGACAACCAAGCCGGGCGGCACGTTAAAGCCGTTTTGTTTGAGCAGGGCCAGCCGAAAGGCTTTGCCGCCGACCAGAGGCAAATCAACTCCTTCCAGGTCATCGAGGGCGCGCAGCCAGGTGGATGCCATTGCTTTAGATGAGGCGGGCGGAACCTTTTTGGGAGTCTCAGTGGTTGTCATTTTGTGAAAAATTCTCAAACCCAGATTGACTGGCCAGGGTCAGCAGGACAATCATGCCGGAGATACCGCCGGTGCAGACCATTGCCACGTAATTGGGCGGGGTGGTGATCAGGCTAACGGTTGGGCCAATCAGCAGCAACACCAGCGAGAGCAGAATGCTTCCGTAAAAACCCCACATGGAGCGCAAAAAAAGGCTAACAGCCACAACCAGTTCCGAAAGGCCAATAATTAAAAATACAACGGCAATGAGCAAATTAAAAGATTGAAAAATGATGATGTTTCGGTTGTGCGGGATGTAGGTCAGCCACTCTACAGCGGAGATTATACCACCACTCAAAAAGATAATAGAAATACCCAGCCAAAACGCGGATACCAATTTTAGGGTGAGGGGACGCCCGGCCTTTTTAGCCGGCGCGCGAGCAGCCTTTGGTTTGGCCGGCAGCGATTGGGCCTCGGCCGGAGCAGAGGCGTTTTCTAAAATGTAAAGCAGGGTTTTTTTGGCCCACAGGTTTTCGGGGTTGATTAAAATGAGGTTTTCAAGGCAGATGCGTTTGTCTTCTATGGTGTCAAACACCCGGTACAGCCAGTACCAGGCTGCCTCGTTGGTTTGCTGCTGTTCAACAACATCTAGCAGTAAAAAGCGCGCCCGCTCGTGCTGGCCTGCTTTAGCGGCGGCAATTCCTTGTTGTAACCATTGGTCAATATTGTGTGGGGTGGCCAAAGCCTTAACTCTGCAAGCATTATTGTAGACTCAATTAACCCGCCCTCGTCCGTTACAGCAAGTACGAGGGCGGGTTTACTATTATACTCTATTGGGTTATTCCTGAAAATAGCCCGGCAGCGCGCTCAGGTCTACTGCGCCCAGGTAAGCGAGACGTTATCGACATACATAGCGGAGGGTTTGCCGCTGCCTCCCCGGTTGAATACCCCAAAATAAACGTAAATGGTTTGGCCGCGCAAATCCGACAGGTCATATACCCGTTCTTCCCAGGTTTGGCTGTTGCTTAACCCCTGGCTAAGGGTGCGAATGGTGCGGAAGTTCTGGTTGAGAATGAGGATATTCTGGGTGTCGGCGCCGGGCACATCTAGCGAAACCGGATAGACGCGCGCGGTGAGCGTTACCTGTCTGGCTTCGGCGGGGATGGCAACCTGCTGCCAGACCGAGGTAAAGCTGTAGCGGTCGGGGCCGGATACATTGCCTACTCTGGCTGAGCGACTGCCGCTAAAAACCACCTGGCTATCATAACCGCCGCGAATGGGCGTGTCGCCAAATACCCAGGCTTCGTCGGTTTCAAAATCGCCATTACGCAGCAACTCTCCGGCGGGTAAGGGGGCCGGGGTTGGCGTGTCGGTGGGCGGGGCAGATGTGATGGGCGTGGGTGTTGGGGTGATGGGCACCGGCAGCGGGGTGGGGGTATCGGTGGGCGGCGCGGGCAGCGGCGTTGAAGTTGGCGTATTGGTTACGGGCACGGGCAGCGGGGTGGGGGTATCGGTAGGCGGTTGGGGGGGGGCTGTGGGCGTATCGGTGGGCGGCTGCGGGCCGGGCGCAACAGCGGCCAATGCGCTGGCCGCCTGAATTAGCCCCGCGCCGTATTCGTTGGCCGGACCAAGGTTGCGGGCGGTTTGAGCCATAATATTTTCAATTTCGGCGGGCGAGGCGTCGGGCTTAACCGATAGCAGCAGCGCGGCCAGCCCGGTTACGTGCGGCGTAGCCATCGAGGTGCCTTCAAAAAAGAGGTAGGTGTAGTTGCCGGGCGATTTAAAGGTCATTTGCAGGACGCCGTCGGCAAAGGTGTCGTCATTCTGGTCTACCTCCACATCGCCGCCGGGGGCCACCAGGTCTACTTGAGGGCCAACGTTGCTGTAGCGGGCGCGGGTGTTATCCAGACGGGTAGCGCCCACGCCAATAACAAATTCATCATAGGCCGCCGGATATTCTACCGCGCCGTTGCTGTTGCCGGCGGCGGCGACAACCACCACGCCCCGGCTGTGGGCAAACTGCACCGCTTCCAGCAGGCCGCGAGAGCCGTTGCGCCCGGCCAGGCTCATATTGATAACTTTGGCTCCCTGGTTAACCGCGTAGGTGATGCCCTTGATGATGTTCTCGTAGCTGCCGTTGCCGGTCGAGTCGAGCGTTTTTACCGGCAGAATTTGGGCGTTAAAGGCTACCCCGGCCACGCCAATACTGTTGTTGGTGCTTTGGGCTATGGTTCCGGCCACGTGGGTGCCGTGGCTCTGGTCATCGGTGGGGTCGGCGTCGTTGTTGACAAAATCGTAACCGGGCAGGCGGCGGGTGTTGGCTAAATCGGGCGCGTTAAAATCAACGCCGGTGTCGATGATGGCCACAATGACGCCTTCGCCGGTGGAGATATCCCAGGCGGCGGGCATTTGAATGGTTTGCAGATGCCACTGATACTGAAAGAATTTGTCGTTGGGGGTAAATTGGGCCGGAATTTTTGGGGGACTGCCCACAATGCCGGCCAAAAAGTTGGGTTCGGCGTACTCTACGTTGGGGTCTTGCGATAGAATAGTAGCGACTTCAATGGGGTTGGCTTCGGGCGAGAAGGTGGCAACATATAGCTGGCCAATTTCCTGGGCCTGAGCGGCAAATGCGCCCACATCCTGGCCCGAGACCTGGGCCACTTCTTCAATGATCGGATCCAGCCCGGTAATGCCGGCTTCGCGCAGGCGCTGGTCCAGGCTGTCAATGCCAGATTGCATAATGTTATCGCCGCCCAGTTGCGCGCCAAAGGCCTGAATGGCGGCCTGGGGCGCCAGTTTGACAATGACCTTGCCCGGCTCGAGGGCATCCAGGGGTGGGGCTATCTGGGCCGGAACCGGTTCGGGGTCAATCTCATCCGGGGCCGGGCCGGGTGGGGGTGGTTCGGCAATTGGCGGCGCGGTGGTTGGGCTGACTCCCACGGCGGGCGTAACAATCTCCGGGGTGGGGATGGCGGCATCGCCGCCGGGGCCGCCGGGTCGGGGCAGTTCGCAGGCGGTTACAAGAAAGACCAGCAAAATAGGCGGAATGAGTAACTTTAGCATTTGTTTCATGATGCGCTCTCCAAAAGATTCAATCGGAATCCATTTCATCAAAAACGGCGGCATAGGCCTGGTCAATTTCAGTTTCGGTCAGATGGGTATAGCCAGAGGTGGTGTTGATGCTCTCATGCCGGGCCAGGTGTTGGGCCAGCATAATATCCTGCTGGCGGGCGGCGCGGGTCACAAAAAAATGGCGAAAGGTGTGGGGGGTGATGCTCCCTTTGGCTTCGTCGCCCAAAATGTTGACGACCTGGGCGCTGACGATATTTTCGGCGGTGCGGGTCGAGATGGGCAGCACGCGCTTGCCGGCCCGTTTATCGTGCCGGGCAAAGATGGGCAGCACGTTTTGCCGGCCCTGCTGCCGGTCAAACTCTGCGCGCAGGTTGAGATAATTTTTGATGTAGCGCAGCGCCCGCTGCGAGAAGCGAACGATGGCCTGTTTGTCGCCTTTGCCAATGATGATGGCCCGCTGCCGTTCCCAATCAATATCGCCGCGCCGCAGGCCGCACGCTTCGGAAACGCGCAGGCCGGTATCGGCCAGGGTGATGAGCAGGGCGGCGTCGCGGTAGTTGGTCAGCTTTTCGATGAGCGTTTCGGCCGGTTGGGTGACAAGCTGCGGCATGGCATCGAGAACTTTGGCCACGTCGCCTTCGGGGAAAATGTGCAGCCGTTTGCCCTGGCTGCGGCGCTGGCTCAACTCAAATTGCAGGGTGGACAGGTTGAGCGCGGCCCACTCCTGGGCGGCCACGTATTTGTAAAAGCCGGCTACGGCGGTGGTGTAGAGGTGCTCGGTGGAGACGGATTGTTTTTGAAGCTGGTTCAAAAAGGTTTCCAACCACAGCGGCGAGAGGGTTTTGATATCGGCCTGCTCAAAATCAATCTGGTCATCGCTCTCGGCCATGCACTGGGCAAAGGCTTTCAAGCCCTGGGCGTAGGCCGTGGCCGTATGCTGGCTTTTGCTGCGTTTAACTTGCTTGAGGTAGCGCCCGATGGCTTCTTGAATGGTCATAATTTTTTATAGTCTACCGTATTTTACATAAACTGTCCAGATAAACGGGGGCAAAGCAGGGATTTTAGGGGTGTTTTGGCGCAAATAAGGCTTAAAATTTTTTTCGTATTTTACAGCGAGCATGTTATAATTCGCCAAAGCGAATGATTATGTTCAAAATAACAGAGAGGGCAAGATGATTGAAAAATTCCTTTTGCACCAAAGCCAACAGGACAAGTCAACCTACACAATTACCGGTTACAAAATAGATTTATACCAGTTTAGCGATTGGTTTAATCGTACCAATGAAAAACCAATGAAACCTGACGTTGTTACGCCGCTAGATATAAAAGAGTATAAGACTTATCTGGAAAATAGAAAACTGAAGCCAGGCACAATAAACCGGAAGTTAAACGTGCTCAGGCTTTTCTTTCACTGGTGCGTAAAACATGGCGTGGTCAGCGTTAACCCAGCCGAAAGAATAAAATTTGCGAAGCAGCAGCCAGGGTCACGCGCCATAAAATGGCTTAATCGTCAACAAACCTTTGCCTTGCTGCGGGCCGTAGAGGAGCAAATTACCTTGAACCAGGCGAAGGGTAATGAGAAGTCGGTAATCATCGCCAAACGTAACGCGGCTATGATTGCCTTGATGCTCAATGCCGGGTTGCGCCTGTCAGAAATACGAGATTTGCGCGTTGACGACATCGAGCTAAGGGAGCGTAGCGGCAAGGTGATTGTCAGGAAGGGCAAGGGCGGAAAATACAGGGAAATCCCATTGAACAGCGATGCGAGAATCGCTGTCAAAAGCTGGTTGGCTGTAAGGCCAGATGAAACAGATTTTTTATTGGGGGGGCGCTTCAATGAACGAACCGTGCAGTATCACCTGAAACGGTTAGCCAGGAAAGCGGGCCTGGAACACCTGACCCCCCACCAGTTACGGCACACGTTTGGCAAAAACCTGGTTGACGCCCAGGTATCAATAGACCGGGTGGCCTTGCTGATGGGACACTCTGATATAAACACAACCGCCATTTATACTCAGCCCAGCGAGACGGATTTAACTGACGATGTGGAGAAAATTAGTTGGTACGATTAAATCACTCGAACCATTCAGACAGGGGCTTTATTTTTGCATCGTCAGAAATCGCCCCGATGCGCCATAACAAAACAACTAGCAAAGCCTTAATCTGGTCGTTAGATAATTGGTCGATACGTTGGCCCACCGCGCCCTGTACGGTATTTTTGATTGTGTTTTTGAGGTTTTCTCTAGTTGATTCTTTTTGCTGGATGGCTTGCCAGGCTGTTTGCAACTCCTCTAGCGTTGGCTTTTTGATGGTTTCATCGTCCCAAACCAGATTATTGTAATCGCCCCAATCGCCGCCAAGCCAGCGCCAGGCCGCGCCAGGTGCTATTTGCTCAATTGCTGCTCTAATGTCAATCGTCATTATTAAGCTGCCTTTAAGACAAAAACAATGGTGTAAACTTCTTCTGTGCCGAATAGCGACCGCAGGCCAAAACCATAACTACTTGCGCTTGTGGTGCATCTGTGTTCAATTCTGAATGTTTTGCTAGATGATATATCTACATATCCAGCCACAAAGCTACTTGTCTGGTCACTACCCGCACTTGTTGAAAATTCACTAGAACCTTCTTGAACAACCACGCCATCGGACACATTGTAGATTTGGCATTTGTGATAATCTACCCGGTAGGCTGGACACATCGCAATAATCACATATTTACCAGCAGGCAGGGTAAATTGGTTGCTAGAGAGAGAGAGGCCAATACTGTCCTGAGAAATTGTTACCAAATCTCGTGTTCGCCACGCGCCAGCGTTAAATGTGCCGCCGTTTGTGCCGCCACTCTTTATATCTCGAATAATCGCGGTTTTTATGGTGCTACCCCCACCACCTCCCAGTAAGTCGGCATAGGATTTATTAACCGCATCGCTGGCGTTGGTAGGTGTTGCCAGGTTGACAAGTTTTTGGTTTGTCAGGTCTAGCCCGTTGAGCACTTTTATTGACATTGTATTAACCCACAATCACTACTCTATACTCATTGGCGCTGGGGGCGGTGGCAAAACGCAGGGTGACGTTGTTGGTATCCGTGCGTTCCACATCACATAAAACGGTGTCCCAGGGGGTGCTATTGCGATAGACGGTTACGGTCACATCTCGCGTTCCCAGGGCGTGGTTGATAACCGGGTTGGCATTGTTTGGAATGTTGGCCGCGTAGCGTTTCATGTACGCCAGGTCGGGGATGTCAGCCGCCATTAAAGCGCGGGGAGACATTACGCCAGATGAGCCATTAGGCGAAGCCAGCACCAGGTTGGCGGCCAGGCTATCCATTGTCAGTTGTTGGTTGGACAGGCCCATAAAAGCGTCTACGTTAGCGTGTAGAGTTACCGGGTCGTGGGGCGTTCCGGTAACGGCGGCAAAGGTCAAGCTTGTTGTGCCCACAGTAATGGGCGCATTAGTAGTCAGCATAAAGGCCGTGTCGCCGTTGACCGTGCCCTGTTCAACCGTAACCCACATACCCGGTGTCACTTCGGCATCGGAATCGGCGTCGGCGGCGCGACTCCACGCGCCTGATGCAACCACGTAAATGCCGTTTTGTGAGGCGGTGGATTGATTTTTGACCAGCACCCTATCGCCAACGGATAGCGCCACGCCGTCAATGGTTTGCGTGCCGCTAAGGGTGATGTTGCCAGTAGTGGCAACCCGTACCGAGCCTTTATAGTCCAAGCCATTGACTAACGCCTGAAGCTGGCCGAAGGTAGCCGCGTCGCTGGCCGCCGTGCCATCGGCCAGGTTGGTGATTTTTTGGCTGTTCAGGCTAACGGCGTTGGTGGGGGGTGTAATCTGGTCGAGCCTGCCCAGCGTAACCCAGGCTGAATTAGTGCGATATTCAATTGTTTTGTTGGTTGAATTGTAATAAAGCTGGCCTTCGGCTGGCGAGCCGGGGGCGGCGGCCAGGATGTGCAGCAGCAGGTTTAGTAATTGGTTTTTGTTGAGGTCAAGATTAGTTAAAATTGGGATAGCCATTTTTTATGCTCCTAATTACAGTAGGCTTCGCCACTGGTAATGGCGCTAAAGCTGACGGTCACTTGGTTGATTGAATCGTGGTTAATGTCGCCCAAAACGACTTGCCCCGATGAATCAACAACTTGCACGGTGGGATATTTGCCCAGGTTGTGAGTTACCACCCAGGTATCCGCCGCGACAGTTTGCACGTGGCGGTAATTGGCGTCGCCAACGCCGCCGCCAAGCAGCGCGTCAATTTCGATTTTAGAGTAATAGCGGTCATCGTGGCGATGGTATTTAGCTGCAAACAGTCGTTTTAGCACCAGATAGAACATCAGGTAATCTCCAGGACTACTTGAAACTGGATTGATGAGCCTTTACGGAACAAGGTCAACGTGCGAACCGCATCTTTTTGAACTCCGATATAGGGGGTCCAATCGTTGGCTGTTTCGTCCCAACGGTAATTCCCGCAACCATAGGCAGCGGCAAAATGGTTATATGACAAACGATAGCTACACTCGGAGGCATCCGGGGGTTGGTTAATGGATATTATTCGGACGTTCTTGGCCGGGCCGCACGTGTTCCCGTTGCTGTCCTGTCCAAGGTGGATACATATCCAATTGCCCAAAGGGGGCAGGACATCCCAATTAACATATTGGCTGTCAAACGTGTACTGGTTGCCGTTCTGAGACACGAGAGAGCCATATATCACCTGAAAATCAGGGCAGGGTACTTGAGAGCAGTCGTTACAGTCGGTAACGTAGGGCGGGTCCGGGGGTGGTGGAACATCTGCGCGGAAATAAAACAGATTGTTTGCTGCGCCGGTGAGGTTTAATAAATCAGTGATGAATTCTTGTTCTGTAGGTGATGCACCATTATTGCCATATTCAGTAGCCAAATTACTAATTGCCCCGTTTGCGTCATTGGCTTCATACAGAGCACACACTAGGTCATCACGATTACCTTGGGTAATGGTGGTCAAATTGCCAAAGTCGATGGAAAAAGAAATCAATGATTTAACAATCCCCCAGGTTGCGCCAGCCACAACAGCGATGGTATCAAACGGGCCAGAATTAGGATTTGTGAGAATACTCAAAACCGTTGCAAAAACCATATCAACACCTATGTCCGCTATGTTTGCCAGATTTGAAACATTAATTTGGTTAAGTTGAGTAAAGATATATTCCAGATTACTCACCAACTGATTGGCAACTCCGCATTTGCGGCTGTAGTACGCCGATGAGCCGGGTGTCTCGCTGGGAATAGTCCAATTGGGGGGCGGGTCGGCAAATTCTATACCTTGTTCTGGCTCTAATTCACTATCCAGACCAAAATAAGTAATTCTGTACAGCAACGGTGGGCAACGAAAATTCAGGTTTTGCAGGGCAGTTATCAGGTCGTTGAAATTGGTATTTTGCGCGGCAGTTTCGGCCACGCTGCGGGTTTCCAATACGGTTCTGATTTCTTCAAGTTTTTGCGTAGCAGCTTGAATATCGTTGACTGCCGCAATCAGTTGATTATAGGCGTCTAAATGATTTTCATTGTCAGTTTGTCCGGGCATAAGTCACCATCCAAAGAATTAAAAAAGGGGGCATTGCTGCCCCCTGCGGGTTTGAGGTTAGGGCCGCCGGTCTTTGCTGCGGCTGCGATAGGTGATGCGCTTGGCGGCTACCAGAGAACTGGGGTTCATGTTGTCAATCATGAAGGTGCGCGTGGTCAACCCCTCACCGGTAAATTCGGCGGCCAGGGCCGAAACATCAACCCCCAACAAGCCAGCGTTTTGGTACAGGGCGTTGTTGCCGCCAGGGATAACCAGGTCATCACGCACGGACGGCCAGGTAAAGCTGCGCTGGCGACCAGTCTCCATCTCGAAAAACAAGGCCCCGCGTTCTTTGATATTGCTGGTTTCTGCCGGGCCGGTCAGAGCGCCGCCAACGGTGTAATCGGTCGTGTCGCTGATGAAGCGGACGGTTTTGATTTCGGCGTCGGAGAGGTTGGTCAGGTTGTTCAAGGCGTTGAGCAGGTCGGCATCAAAAACATCAAACTTGCCTGTACCGATAAAGGTAGGGTTGAGTTCCACTTCCATGTAGGCTTCCTTGCCCGCCTTGTCGCGGAAGGTGATACCCACAAATTCGCGCCGTTGGACGCCGGTTAGAAACGTGTTGATAGCTGCTATGGCGGGCAGCCCTTGAGCAATTAAATCAGCAATTGTAACACCCATGATAAATCTCCTTTCGGGTTTTTAATGGTTTGGCAAATTAAAAATTAGGCGGTTGGGTAGTTGAGTTTGAGGCTGTCAATCAAACCGTCAACATAGGTGACAAACGCATCATAATCGGTCAAATCCGCCTCTGACATCGGCGTATTGGGTGTAACCGAGAATGATGCTTCGGCAGCCTGCGTGTCTGCGATATCATCAACAATCAAGTTGACGGTTGCGCGGGCTACCTTACCACTGGTCAGTTCTTCCTCAACCACCACCGTAACCGTTACCACGTCTTTGGTGACAGTAGCGTTGCCGCTTCCATCAGCGGCGTCATTGGTTCGGGTTACGGCGTCTACTGCTTTGTGAGAAACTAAAGTTGGCATACTAAAAACCCCTTTCTTTGCTAATGAGTAAAATTTTGTTTACTACGGTGAAGTTTGGTAGAATAAAAAAAGCCATTTGCAAATGGTTGGGGCAAGCATAATCTGGCGAATCGCCTGCCAGGGCAAGCCCGTTAGGGCGATTTTACCAACCTTGAAAGGGGGTTTTCAAGATGATGACCACACTGCAAGCTATTAATTTATCCTTGCTGTTGGTCGATGAGGCCATTCAGTCTACCCATGATGGTACATATCGGCACGAATTGAAACAGGCCAAGAAAACATTGCGCCTGTTGCGGCGGGGTAGAACGCTAACCCAACGGCGGGCCGATGCGATGTTGTTGCTGCGAGAACATCCCCAGGCCAGCTATGCAGAGGTGGGGCGAATGGTAGGATTATCGGCCAAAACGGTTGGCCGGTTGGCCGGAAAAATGGGGAAAAATTCCTAATGGCAAATCAACCAAACTTGGGCTTTTTTGGAAAAACACCCTCCGACCCGGTAGACGACGCGGATATATCATTCAATTGGGTTGATGAGTATTCCCAATACCAGCAAGACTGTGAGTGTTTGTTACCAGTATCACAGTTTGACGTGGCTTTGCTGCTAACCCTGCTGAGAAATGAATTTTCCAAAAACCCCGACCGTTGGGAGGATGTTGGGTTAGAGCAGCAATACACCGAAGATTGGCACAATATTAAAGATGCAGTTTGTTGTTTGGAGGCAAAATTGGTTATGTGTGCAGGTGGTTCAACTCTTAGCGATATGGTGAAAAGCAATCTGTTGCTGGTAGCGGCAATTACGGGCCAGCAAGTCAACCTTGATACGCCCGAAGCCTACCTGACCGGATGGGCCGACTACCGGTTAATGGGATTGGCGAATCGTTTAGGGCCAGAGGAGTTACAGGGGGGGCTAAACACATTACAGGCAACGCTGGCCGACCTGGTGGCAAAGGTGCATGAACTGGAAGACGAGATTGCCAGCATAAAAGGCAGCCTGGATGACCAGACAACCGTAATGGGCGGCACGCCCAGCGACCCGCCAGAGCCATTATGATTCGTTCTTTTTCATCAATTCCGAGATGAAGTAGGACATAATCACGTCCAGCTTTTCACGGAACGCGCCTAGCTCTTCTTTAAATTCGCTCAATGTGTCGATAACCGTGTCCCAGCGTTCCTGCCGTTTCTTTTCAATATCCAATTCGGCCATTCGCAATTCGTGATTTAATTTTTGGCGGATATCGAGATAGGTTTTTATCCAGGGCCAGAAACTAAAGTTCAAAAACCAGCCCAGGCCCAGGAACAGCAAGAAGAAGGTCAAAGAAAAGACGGTATCGGGTTTGAATAACGACAAAATCAATTCAATCATTTTTACCCCCTGGCGAAGATTATTTTATATTTTTTTGAACTGCATCTCAACAGGGGGAAAGTCAATCGTACCAAATAAAACAGGCTGCGTCCGTGAAGTCAGCACGGACACAGCCCTGACCACACTAAGCCTGACAGAGAGGTTAGCATGGCTGAAAAAGATTTTAGCACTTGTCCCCATTGTGGCAAAAAATTGTTCGTACCATTTAACCAGACTGCCCCATTAATCAACCAGCCAAAAACCAAAGATGATAGTTGGCGGGTGCTGCTGGCGGCGGCGAGCCTGACGTTTGCGGGCGTTTATTTTGTAACCTGGTGGGATGGTTACAGCCCGGTATGGGCGGCGCTGGCGGCAACGGGGGTTGGCGTTGGCCTGCCCGTGCTCAAAACGGTGCTGCATACTCCTGCCAGGCCAGGCCAGGCGGGGGCGCAGCCGCGAGAGAGGCATATCAAGGTAACGATGACCACGCCCTTGCCCAACGGCAATAAGGTTCAGCTTGACCAGACCTTTGGCGTACCGGAACACACGCTGGTATGGGTTGCCAGGCGGCTGGTTGACGATGGCGTGTCATTTTCGCGGCGTAATCTGTGCAGGCGGGGCAAATGCTCGCAAGGGCAGTTTGAGGACGTGCAGGCCGTGTTGATAAAAAACCATTGGGCCGTGTGGAAAGACCCTCAAACCCCCACGCTGGGCTGCGTGATAAATCGGCACGGCATGGCCGTGTTCAGGGCTATCTTGCGGGATTATAACACGAAACCGCGTGGTTTGTTTAGTGGTTAGAATCGTGGTGGTTGGTGGTGGTTGGTTAACGTCTGCCCTAACCACGCCTAACCACGCCCTGAAACGGGGTAGGGGAGGGGCGGGCCAGCGCCAGAGGTGAGTAAGGTTTATGACAAAAAAAGGGGGGGTGTCTGCTTAAGCAGACACCCCCCCTACCCTATTATCTTGGAAAATCCCTTATTCTCAAATGTTCAGGCCACTCGTCCCAATTTCCCCCTTTAAAGTCTTGGGTTTTGTATGGCTGTCCCTGATACCAGGCATTAGAGCCAAGTTGTTTGACAAAGGCCGCCTTATGATATTTTTGGCATTGTTCTATCACCAGTTCTGCCCATTCGAGGTAAAACGGCCTGGCGCTAGGGCCACTCTCGCCGCCTACGATAACCCAATCGACATGGGGCGCAAAAATACTCACTCTGCATAAAGGGTTGTAAACCGTTAACTCAAAATCAAGCCACCCTATGGCTGGTTCGTAGCTTATAAAGTGAACTTCAGCGGGGGTGGTGCATAACGCCCTTATCCGTTCATTGGCTGTTGCTTGATTTTCGATGCTTGTACCCAGCCAGACATTATTCAACACCAAATCAGAACGCAGTCTGAAAAAATGGCGGGCTATCTCTGGCCTCTTGGTTAAAATTAACCAATCAAGCATTGGAGTTTGTTTGATTAGGTCGAAAAGGTCAAGTCGCCAATCTATTACCTGGTCGTTGTCTTCAAACACATCAGCCAGTGAAGCGCAAAAAACCTTATATCGTTTACCTTCTTGTGCGGCTTTCTCATTCCATTTCATCGGCTTTTGCCAATTAGCATTGCCGGTTCGCTGGCGCTTAGAACCAGGCCCCCACCGGTCATTACCCCACCGTTTATCCAGGGTTTCTGCATAACAATATTTGCATCCTTCTGAAACCTTGACACACCCAATCCAGGGGTTAAAAGTATGGTCCGTCCATTGAATTTTAGAATTAGCTCCCATTTTTGTTGCTCCCGTTCAGGTTAATAAACTCCTCGCTTTCCGATTCAACCGTGCGCTTAATGCGTCGGCCAAACGACGCGCTTCTGCCCAGCAATCGGCCAAGTTCCGAGCCACTCACATCGGAACGTTCCGCCAAAATCTGTTTGGCTTCGTTCAGGGTGTCTTCATTGACCACCATCCAGCGAGCCGCGCTAACGTCCTTTTGAAGCGTTTGCAGTTCGGCTTGTTTGGCTGCAACCTTTCGTTTCAGGTCTTCAAGCTGCGCGGCCAGGCCGTTAGCCTGGCTGCGCTTGTCGGCTATTTGCTGTTTGAGTTGGGCCAGGGTATTGGCAGCTTCCCGGTGCTGGGTGTATCGCTCTAACATCTGCATGAGCAAATGAAACGAAAAGAAGAAGGTTACGGGTTTGCTGGCCGCGATGACTGCCCCCACAATTGAGAATTGGCCGATGCTCAACACGTTAAAAATGACTGTAGCAATGGTGTACCCCACTACCAGCCGCCAGGCGTAACTAACATCTTCACCCTGCAAACGATAGGCCACAACCACCAGCGCAAACACGGCCATACCCGCATCGAGCAGCAACGGCCAGAGCCATCGCCAACTTTGATGGACTCCCGGATAGGCATTTAAAATATCCAACAGTGAATGGTACGATAGAATAAACGCCGCTATCGTGATTAAGACAACTAAAATCGCATTGATAATCCAGATGGTTCTAATCATTGGTTGACTCCTTTTTTGTTCTCCTGGCTTTACCTTGCCACAGGCGATGGCCGCACGGCCTGGCGTAAACACACCGTCCAATCTGAACCTCTTGTTTTATGGGAGTATTGCAAACGTGGCATATCCAGTTCTGCATTTTCGTTGCAAGGTCAGCCATCAATTTAGCAATCCCTTTTTCCTCACGTCGCTTTTCCGCTTCTCTCTCAAGGTCAATCTCTTTATCGAGGCTTGGCTTTGATGGTAACAGGTCGCTATCGCAACCTGGGCAAAGAAAATGTCTTCTGTCATCGCCACTCCACTTTTTAAGTTCGCTTTCGCTATACCAATATTGGCAAAGCGAGCAATAAATTTTTTCAGTCATCGGGATAACTCCTCTCTATCGACAAATTGGTCTCTTTGAATGCTCGGCGGGTTGCCAGGGCTTCTTGCAATAACTTTTGAAACAATTCGTACAACTCTGCCTGCTTTTCCGATGCTCTATTGCGCCCAAACCAATCGCGGGCATTTTGGATATCCTCAATCGCATGGTCGAGATACTCATTGGCAATAACGATGTTTGTCACTTTCATTTTCTTGATTCCTTTCGCTTGGTTGGTCGGCTAGACTTTAACAACAATTTTGTTAGTTTAAAATTCATGTTTTCATGTTTTTCATGTGAGTTTTTCTCCAAAAAAATTTAAAACTCACATGAAAAACATGAAAACATGAAAATCAAAAGCTGCTTTAGGTAGTTTTTGGCAAAGAATACGCCTTACCGTGCCCATTCTTGACGATTTTCCCCACGTGGGCCATCTCTTTGAGTACCTGGTAGACATAGCCTTGCGCCAGCCCCACATGGCCGACAATATTGGGCGCGGTGGCATCGTCGCCCAGGTCTTCTATGGCGTCGACGATGTTGTGCTCAGCTTCGTTTCTGGCTACGTCGTCTGTGTCGCCCATATATTCCCACGTGCCAACCACGCTATTGAATTTGATGGTCAGGTCTAAGTCGTCAATGTCTCGGCCTGTGGCCTTGAACAACCCTATTCTTTCGCGCTGGGGACGATAGAGGCCCATAATCAAATCGGCTACGGCGGTTTTGGCCGTGCTATCCACTACGGCGTCTATCACGTCATCGACTCCGCCAAAATTCTTGCGGTGATGGTCAACTAACAGGATGGTTGCCATTGTGCTAAACGCCATTTGTTGCAAGCCGCCGTAAACTTCAATCAGGGCTTTGGGGTCATCAGGGTTGACCGCTACGGCGCGGCTAAAGGTGTCGATGAGGACCAGGCCGTAGCTATCTTTAATGATGGTATTGTGCAGCTTTTCAAGGCCATCTTCCAGCAGGTCGGCCCAGCCAAAGGCGAATGTCAACCCAGCCCAGGGATTTATACCCTGCGTTTTGAGACGGTTTTTGATGCGGCGCGGATTGTCTTCCAGGGCCAGGTACAGCACTCTGGTTTGGGTGGTTTCCCGGTCTAAAAATTTTGCGCCATCGGCAATGGCGTTGGCTAACTGCAAACACAGCCAGCTTTTGCCAATCTTGGGCCGACCCGCCAGGATACCCAAACTTTGCTCAGGCAGCATATCTTTAATTAGCCAGGTGGGGTCGGGAAAGTGGGTTGTCAGTAGGTCGTCACGCTCAAACCAGATACGGCGGTGGGGTGGTACAGGCGGCGGCTGGTAGGGCGGTTTGTTTTCGGCCAGCAGTTCTATATCAACCCCAGACACAAGCCCCAACTCTATGGCGTCGGTTACGTCGCCTTTGGGGATGTGGCTTATCTTTAAATCTTCGGGAGTGATAACCTTTAGTTCTTTGACGACCGGTAGCAGCTGCTCGGCCAGGTCAACCACGCGCTGTTTGCCCGCATTGTCGTTATCCTGAATCAAACAAACCTTGCGTCTCGCCAGGGTTTGCGCGTCCGTATCTGCCCATTTACGAGCTGCGCCCCCCATATTGGTTGTGGCAATCAAGGCCACGTTATAGAGCGTGTCCACGTCTTTTTCGCCTTCTGGTACAAACACCCACAGGTCAGGATGGGCGGCCAGTAAATCTGGCAGGCGATAAAGGGGCATATTGGGCGGCGCTTTCCAAACCCATTGACCGTTAGATTGGTGGCGCTGGCGAAAGGTTTTGTCTGGTTTGCCGTTGGCGTCCACATAGCTATAGCGTAGCACCTGACCCACTTCTACCCCCTGCGCGTTCCGGTAGCTGTAAATCAAATCTGGCTGGTTAAGGTCGATACGCTGAAATGTGGGCTTGTTGCTGGGCGGGTACAGGTCTTTAAATTCCAGTCCCAGGGCGGCTAGAATGTCTTTGGTTTCCCCTCCGCCAAAGTCGTGCATTACAACCGTCCCGTCGGGCTTTTCGGTAATGCTTAAACTGGGCTTTTTGTCATCACGCAAGGGAGATGAAGCCTGGAAGTGCCCCTGACCGGTTTCTTTGTACGCCTTGTTGAGTTTGTCCAACGCTTGCAGAACTTTATCAATGGGCCGCATGAGCTACTCCTTTAGTCGTACCATTCAATGAGCCATAAAAAAGCGAAAGCCTGGCTTTATACAAACCAGGCTTTGCGTAGACGGCGGCAGAACTATCAGGCAGCAAGGCGCACCTCCTCCATCTCTGGTTGAGGCCAGACGCCCCACAGTAGCGCCCTCTCGCGGATTAACTCTCTGACCATCTCCTGCACGGGCCGCTTTTCTATTTGAGCGATTTTTTCCAGGGCTTCAGCCTCAATATCGCTCAATTTGAGGCTAAAGGGCACAGGCCGGGTGATTCGTTCCATGCGTTGCTCCCTTCGGTAATGAGTGAATACAGACAACTTTAGTATACCTAAGTATTCACAATAGCGCAAATTATTTTTCGATTTAGTGAAGTTGCGATAGAATAAAAAAAGCCCGGTGAAACGGGCTTTGGCTCACCACTTCTTTATCAACAACAGCCATAAAAAAACCATTGCCCCAATCCCGGTGATAGAGGCAATGATAATTTTACCAAGAAACAGGCTGGGGTTAAAAACGTAACCCCACATAGCGATGAGCGCGGCAAAGGCCAGCGTAAGGCCGATGGTGTAACAACCTGCGGCGGCTATCTTGTGCAGATGGCTGTTGTCTTCCGGTAGCTCTACGTCAGGCTTCTTTTTTCTCATTGGCTGCTCCTGGCTCATATACGATAAAAGGCACAGGCCCAGGGGGAACTTTGAAGAATTTGCAAAATGCCAAAACCGTGCTTTCGTCAATTCGGGTTAACGTACCGCTTAACGCCCTAGATACAGTGTCTCTGCTAACACCTGAGCCTTCCGAAATCTCTTTTATAGTAATCTCGCGCCCCCACTGGACTTGTTTCTCTAACACAAATTGTTTGAACCTAAAAACACTCATAAGGTCATCTCCTGAGCACATTTAATAAGGTGCAGTGTATCACACATCCTTCCTTGTGTCAATGAAGTGCTGCAAAATAACAAACTAGGTCTTGACAAATGTAGTAAGGTATGATACCTTGTTAGTCAGTTATGACACGTTACTAATTTGTTGCAAGTTTGTACTACTCGGAGGAAACTATATGACCCAAACAGCAATCAATCAAACGGCCCAAGAAGTAATGAATATCGCCGTAGCGCGGCTGGTCATCGACCGTGATTATGATGACCTTGACCAGATAACGGTCGATATCGCCAGACGGCTGGGGCGGCTGCTGGACTTCCAGCGCCAGCACTATGCCAACATCCTGTTTGAACTGGCCCAACAAGCCGAAAACAGCGATGAAGCAGACATTCTAACCAAAGCCATTCAAGTGATAGGAGAATAGCCAATGGTAGCAACCAGACACCAGCGACGCATGAGCCTGGAAGAAGCCAACTTTGTTATCAATATGGCCTGTTCGGGCAAAGTTCCGAGAAAATGGTCATGGTGGTTCAAAGAACTTTTCTACAAAGCAGCAGCAGTAATTGATTACGAATATTATCATTCAAACCGATAGAGGAGAATAAAAAATGCAAACCTTACCCATTTACCTTCTGATGGACAATAGCGACTCGATGGCGGGTCAAAAAATCCGGTCGGCCAACGAAGCCCTGCAATACGCCATTAACGCGATGAAGGCCCAAGCCTACCTGACCAACACCCAATGCCTGGTGCGGCTGATTGTGTTCAACAGCACTATCCAGCCCCACGACTTTGATCTGTTGGAGAATTTCAACCCGCCCCAACTGAGAACTGGCGGCCTGACCGACATGATAGGGGCATTAGAGCAGGTTAAAACCGACCTTGACACCGACTTGAAAGACAAGGATTACTTTTTGTCTCCCTTAATCCTGCTCATCACCGACGGCCAGTACATGACCTATTGGGCCACAAACCCTATCAAAGAATTTATGGACTATCTGGACACGTTTCTTGCCCACGACCGGGTAAAAGAGGCAATCAGGGTATCGGTTGCCATTGGCGAAGACGTAGACCATGCCGTCCTGGAAAAATTCAACTCGGAAGGCGTCAAGGTGCTCTACGCCAACAACAGCGAAGACTTGATTAACTTTGTTAGCTGGACTCGCCATGCTATCGGCGGCGGCGTGGCGGCATTACTGGCCGCCCCCCAACCCGAAAGCAAAGGCGGCAAAGACTGGTAATCCAACCTGGGGCAAGTGCAGATTATACGCACTTGCCCCCTTTTTGCTTCAATCGTTAAATCGTACCATCCAAAAAGCGAGGTAAGCCAAAATGCGAGACACCCTAATCACTCAGGCCAAACAGACCAAAAAGGTGGTGAGACGCGCCCTGGCCCAGCAGCACCCCGACGCCAACGGCGACCCCCAACTGTTCGCCCAAATTAAGCCTTTATTCGACCAGGCAAACGATATTATTCACCAGGCCCAAACATGCCCCGCTGTGATGATACGGCCCTTCCTGGGCCGTTTAAGCGCCCTAGAGAGCCAATTACAAAGCATCCTGGGCAGCAAACCCAAACAAACCAGCTTCAGCCAGCCAGCGCCCAAGACAAGGGGCAAATCGGGTTTGGGGGCAGCAGTTAGCGCGGCCCAAGCCAGAGCCAACCGACCCAAACCAAAGGCCAGTCCTAAGCCAAAATCGACCCCCAAGCCCCAGCCAGCGACAGCACCCCCAGACCCCAAACCCCAAACCGACCCCACCAAGCAGCTTTACACCCAATTGGGCGACATCACCGAATTTCTGAACTCCCACCTTTTTGGGGGAGTATTGCCCCAACCGGTAATACGGCTGCAAGTCAAGAAAAACATGCTGGGCTACATCACGGCCAAGAAAACATGGCAATACGGCCAAACCAACATCAAAACCTATGAGCTTGGCCTTAACCCGGTTTACTTCCAATCAAGGCCGCTGCCAGACCTTTTCAACACCATTGCCCACGAATTGACCCATGAGTACTGCTCAGAGTTTCATGGCAGCAGCACCACCTACCACGACAAGAGATGGCTGGCCGAAGCCTTGAAAATCGGCCTTGAGCCTGTTGGCAAGGGTACACGGGTTGACACCAAAGTTATACCTGGGGGACTGGTAGACAACGCCTATCACAAATTCATGGGGCAACATCCGGGCTTTTCGATTGACTGGTTCAACGCCACCCAGCAGCAACAACAATCAAGCGGCAAAGGTAGCGTGAAGAGCAAGCAAAAGTACACCTGTCCTGCTTGCAGCCAAAACGCATGGGCCAAGCCTGGGGCCAAACTTGTTTGCGGCGCTTGTTTTGAGAATATGCAAGAAAATTAAATGGTACGATTTACAACCAGAATCAATAAAAAAGCCCGGCGAGTCCGGGCTTTTTGTTTATCGCCACTTGCTCAGTTTGCTTTTAAGGGGCCTTCCCCTTTGAATTTCTTTTCCTGGGCAATGCCTCAAGCGTGATATACCGCCTAACCAGCTTGGACGCGCCCTGGTTGGGGTAGTCTTTGCTTTCCTCAACAAAGCGGGTACTGTTTCTGAGAATAGCGGCCACCTGTTCCACATCCTGGGGCAACCCCATGAGTCTGATTATTACATCGGCCATCTCACAACCGCCCATCTCGCTCTAGGCGTTCGGCTGCATAATCAACAGGCCGTTTTGGGGGGGTGTAGGGATAAATCTTGACCTTGTACCCCTTGCGACTCAAATCATTGGCGTAGTTGATGGCGGCGGCCTGGCTGTAAAAATGCCGCCTTTTACTCTTGTCGTTAAAGCAATGCACCGTAAATTGAAAATTCTCTTGCTTCATTTTTGTTTGCCCCTTTAAATAAATTCAAGCTGCTATAGCAAATTCAGGCCACAGTGACAATTGCGGGCTGGCGTACTTGTAACGATAGTGCAGCACCTTGTCAACGTTGGCCCAATTGTCGAGACAATTACTCAACATCCCTCTGTAGACTTGGGGATGGCTGGTAATCATAAAACCTTGCCGCCCAAAGGCGTAGACCGAAGGCACAAAAAAAGGCCACCATTCGCCGCCGTCATCTTCGCAGATAAGGACATAGAGAATGTCATGGCCTTTGGCTGATATATCCGAAAAGCACCATGCTGGGCGATAATAACCTGGCCGCACGTGGCGCAAATACGCCCTGCGGAATTTGACTTCAACCCCTAAAATGTTGTCGATAACGATATCCAGATTGTCAGACCAGTCACTAATCAGGCGAGCGTTATATCCCCTGGCCTGAAACTCGCCAAGTAACCATTTTTCAGCTTTCAGGCCATCACGTTGCTTTTTTGTTAGTCTCATCATAAACCATCACCAGAGCGAATAATAACGTGTACTGTAGAGAATAGTATACCAAAGTATACCTATGGTGACAAATTTTATTCGCTTTGGTGAATTAAGTTGGGAACTATAACATGAACACGAATGGTGGTAAAATCATTCGCGTGAGTGAACAAGATTTTATTCTGTGGCTAAGAGAAGAAATCAGGAATCGGGGATGGAAGCAGGCCGACTTTGCCAGAAAAGCGAGTCTTGCTCCTAGCACGGTTAGCATGGTGCTCAAGATGCAAAAAAGCCCTGGTATGTCGTTTTGTCGCCGCACGGCAAAGGCCCTAAACCTTCCCCCTGATGAAATCCTGATTAAAGCTGGCTATCTACCCAATACCGAGCGAGAGATAGAAGAAGACAAAACCTTCCAGCAAATTATTGAGGTTGTTCGGGATTTGTCGCCACATCAGCGTCAAGATGTTTACGAGTATCTTCTTCTGTACCGGAAGCAACAAAACCGGAAGATTCAAGCAGCCTGACGATTCTTTCGATTGCTTCAGGCATAGGAGTATCTTCGTTATCCATTTGCCAGACCAGGGCGATAATTCTTGCAGCAAGTTCTCGTAACATGTGGTAGTACCCCTTTCTCGTTAAATTACCTAAAGCATACCAAGAAACAGTCGCCTAATTATAACATAATGTGTTCTCTGTGGTAACTATTATCATTTTCCTAGGTGAATAAAATATTTTCGTATTTTGCAAAAAAGGCGTTGTTCACAGCCGTTTTCTACAGAAAATGTTGCCATTCACCCTATAGAATTAACTTTTTCTTTCGCATTTGCCCTGAAATATTCTTACCAAAAACAAAAGGCCACTATATTTAGTGGCCTTCACCGCAGTAAACCTACATATTGAGTGTGTGAACACCCCCTTTTCACTCTAAAATCCTTCGTATTATACATAAAATATCAAGTTATTTTAAGCCCCTGCCCCGGGAGCCTGGAACTGCAATGACGATGTTATTTTAACACAGAGGGCACAAAGTGGATACAGAGAAGGCGGAGTTTTTTGATATTTGAGCAGGCAATGAAACGTTGAGGAAATAATTTGTTGGGAGGGTTGATTGTAATGTTTTGCGGGAAATTTTCAGCGAATTCAACCCTGTTCAGCGCATCAGCGTTTTGGCGAAATGGGGGGGCATTTTCCATTGTCCCCGATAGGGGAATGTGATACAATAAGCCAGCCAAAAAAGACCTGTGGTTGGTTATAAACAGAAGAAAACTATAAAGACTCTTCCGGCGGGGTGAAGCCAGAAGGCCAGATGGTGGCCCGGTTGTATTTGATTTTGCTCAGGTCGGCTTCGGCCAGGTTGGCCTCTTTGAGGTTGGCGGTGGATAAATCGGCTTCCAGCAGGTTGGCCCGGTGCAGGTTGGCGGCCTGCAGGTTGCTATCCTGCATGTAGGTGCGGCTCAGGTCGGCGTGAGAGAGGTTGGCCCCGGTCAGGTCGGCCCCAAACAGGTCGGCCCCAATCAGGTCGGCTTCGGTCAGGTCGGCCTGGCGCAGGTTGGCTTCGCTAAGATTGGCCTCAACCAGCCGCGCCCGCTGCAAGTTGGCCTGCGACAGGTTGGCGCCGTGCAGGTTGGCTGAAAAGAGGCTGGCTTTGCTCAGGTTGATTTTGCTCAGGTTGGCTTCGCTCAGGTTGGCGGCAAAAAGATTGGCCCCGTTCAGGTCGGCATCGCTTAAATTGGCCCGGCTTAGTTTGGCCCGGCTCAACTTTAGCTCGCCCAGTTTGGCCCCTCCCAAATCTACCTCGTCCAGGGTGGCTCCGCTCAAATCGGAGTCGTTTAAAAACGCGCCGCTCAATTTGGTTCCGCTCAGGTCGGCCCCGCTCAGGTCGGCTTTGCTCAGGTCGGCGCCAAAAAGGTTGGAGCCGCTCAAATCGGCCCCACTTAAATCGGCTCCGCTCAAATCAGCGGCAAACAGATTGGCCCGGCTCAAATCGGTGCCGCTCAAATCAACATGGCCCAGTTTGGCCCCAATCAAGCTGACTTCGCTCAAGTTGGCTCCACTCAGTTTGACATCTCGAAATTGGGCGCGATTAAGTTTGGTTTTGTGCAACTTGGCCCCGCTTAGTTTGGATCCGGTAAAATTGGCCCCACTCAGGTCTAATTTACTCAGGTCTGCGCCGCGCAGGTCGGTGCCGCGCAGGTCGATGCGCTCACTTTTTTCGCGGGCGGCGTTGATAATTAAAATGACCTGTTCTCGCGCTAACTTGGCCATAGCTGTCTGTTAACTCCTGGCTGATTTGTGAAGATGCCCGGACCTTCTGCCCAGATTGGCCGGGGTTGCCCCTATTTGTGGTTGGCCTGCTCAAGCACCGGCACGGTAGAGTCCGGGGACTCTGCCGGCGCGCCGGCCTGGGTTGCTCGCCGCCGGGCGGTTTTGATAAAGGCGTCAAAAAGCGGGTGAGGCCGGGTGGGCCGGCTTTTAAACTCTGGATGAAACTGGCTGCCGACCATAAAGGGGTGTCCTTTTAGTTCGGCAATTTCAACCAGCCGCCCATCCGGCGACAGCCCCGAAAGCACCAGCCCGGCCTGCCCCAACTGCTCACGGTAATCATTCTTAAATTCAAAGCGGTGGCGGTGACGCTCGTATACAATATTGGTTTGGTAGGCGGCGGCGGTAGTGGTGCCGGGCGTTATGTGGCAGGGGTAGCTGCCCAGCCGCATGGTGCCTCCCAAATCGGCGATATCGCGCTGGTCGGGCATCAGGTCGATGACGGGGTGGGGGGTGGTGGGGTTGAATTCGGTAGAGTTGGGCAAGTCGCTTTCAAACACCTCGCGAGCCAGTTCGATAACCATAACCTGCATTCCCAGGCACAGGCCCAGATAGGGAACCTGATTGACCCTGGCAAATTTGGCTGCTACAATTTTACCCTCAATGCCCCGTTCGCCAAATCCGCCGGGCACAACTATGCCGTCCAGCGTTTCCAGCCGCTCTATGTGGCGCAGCCGCTCCAAATCTTCCGAGGCAATCCACTCGATGTTGATTTCACAATCCTGATGAGTGCCGGCGTGTTGCAGCGCCTCGTACACGCTGATGTAGGCGTCTTCCAAATCAACATATTTGCCCACAATGCCAATGTTTACGCCAATTGGTTTGGGCTTTTTAATGTGGTTGACCATGTCGCGCCACTCGTTGAGGTTGGGCGTGCCGGGATTGATGTTCAGCCGCTCGCAGATGAATTCGGCCACGCCAAACTCTTCTAAAATCATAGGGACTTCGTAAATAGTTTCAACCGTGGTTAAAGGAACTACCGCCTGCGTTTCCACATCGCAAAAGAGGGCGATTTTCTCGCGCAGGTCGTTGCCGACAGGCAGGTCGGCCCGGCAAACAATCATATCGGGCTGAATACCAATGCCGCGCAGCTCGCGGACGCTGTGTTGGGTAGGTTTGGTTTTTAGCTCATTGGTAGAGGCCAGGTGGGGTAGCAGGGTAACGTGGATGTAAAAGGTGTTGTCGCGCCCCGCGTCTTTGCGCATCTGGCGCAGGGCCTCTAAAAAGGGCAGGCTTTCAATATCGCCCACGGTGCCGCCAACTTCAACTATCACAATATCGACGCTGTTCTGGCGGGCCACGTGCAAAATGCTGGCCTTAATCTGGTTGGTTACATGGGGGATAACCTGAATGGTTTTACCCAGGTAATCGCCGCGCCGCTCGCGGTTAATCACTTCCTGGTACACCTGGCCGCTGGTTAAATTGCTGGCTCTGGTAAGATTTTCGTCAATAAAACGCTCATACGCGCCCAGGTCCAGGTCGGTTTCGGCGCCATCTTCCAGCACAAATACCTCGCCGTGTTCATAGGGACTCATTGTGCCGGGGTCAACATTTAAGTAAGGGTCTAACTTTTGCACCGTTACCGATAGCCCCCGACTTTTCAAAATACGGCCAATCGAGGCGGCGGTAACACCCTTGCCCAGCGATGACACAACCCCACCGGTGCAAAATATGTATTTGGTCATCATCACCCTCCCAACCTATTTTTTAATAAAAAAATAAAGTCCCCAAACGTATCTGTTGGGGACTGAGTGTTTTTGAATTATCTTTTTTTCACAACTGTCGAGCATAATAGCATTATATCAATTTTATATGAAATGTCTATAGTATCGCATTGCTATGAATTGGGGTCTGTCCCAAATTTTGGGAACAGACCGGGGACACGCGGGGGTATCCCCCTGCCCAAAGGGCACAAGCGAGTCCCCCATGCCGAAGGTGTCCCCAAATTCCTAAAATTTGGGACGCACCCAGGAATTGGCCAGAATTTTGACATGCCGACTCTACATGATATAATTGAGCGTTGTTAAACAAATTGTAAATTCCGGCAGCAATTGTTTTGCGAAACAACATTTGCCACCCTAGCTCAATCGGCAGAGCAGCTCTTTCGTAAAGAGCAGGTTGTCGGTTCGATTCCGACGGGTGGCTTTTTTTATTTACCTCGCCAAACAGTTTTGTGATAAACAAGTAATCCGCCAAATCTTTTCTTATGGATACAACCAACCGGCTTACGGAACAATTTTGGGTTCGCTGGCAGCAATTTGCCGCCAGAACCTGGTATATTGTGCGCAATCCAAAATTAACCGCCGGATTGCTACTTGCGGTAGGGCTGGCTGTTGTTTTGCAGCCCCTTCTGCCTCATCAAGCAGGCCCCGATACCGGCGTCTCGGCGTGGGTGGCCCTGCTGCCGGCCTGGATTCAACCCTGGGGCGAGTTGCTGTACATGGCGGGCATGTCCAGAATATTCCAATCGACCTGGTTCTGGCTGGTGTTGGCCTTGCTCCTGCTAAACAGTTTGCTGGCGCTGGCCGATTACACCCCGCCTGCCTGGCAGCGCGCCCAAACTACCGGCAGCGATGCTAACGCGCTGGAGTGGCAGCACCCGCTGGCCCGGCGCATCAAACATTCAATGCGGTTGCCCGAAGCGCCGGATGAATGGTTGGCCGCGCTCAAAGAAAAATTAACAGAGCGCGGATTTCGGGTTGACGCGCCCAACCGGGAAAACGAGCGCCTGGTGAGCGCCTCGCGGCGGCGGTGGAGCTGGTTGAGCGTGGTTGTGTTTTACGGCGGCGTGGTTTTGTTGTGTGTCGCTTTTGTAATCAGCCACTTCTGGCTAAAAAGCGAACGGCTGACACTGTATCCACAGCGAACCACCTCCAGCCAGCTTTTAGATGGCTTTTTGGCCCTGGAAAGTATTAATGCCAATAACCGTTGGGGGGCGCTGGTGTTTAGCCCAAATAATGAGCAGTTAGCAGGTAATAGGTTGACCTGGGGTTTGTATCGACCGGCATTTTTGGGCGACACGCTGGTAGTACCCCTGGTTATTAACCCGATGCTAACCATTGAGGCCAGAGATGCAAGCGGCGAATTGCGGCGGTTAATGCCGCTTCAAGAGGAGCTTGGGCCGGACACCCAGTTAAATTTGCCGCTGAACTCAACCAATAGCCCGTATTATTTTCTTATCCCCTCGGCTTCGCTGGCGTTTCAAATTTTGCCGGTTGCGTTGCCAAATCAAAACAATTTTAATGTGCAGGTGCGTCGCGGCTCCGAGGCGTCACCTTCAGAGAATTTAATGGTCAGCTTAAATGAGACGTTTGAGGTTGACGGGTTATCGGTGGCCATAACCCTTGGCCACAATGTGGAATTGATGGTGCGCCGGGATTTTGCTCTGCCGTTTTATGTTTTAAGCGGAGTGATGATGGTTGTGGGTGGGGTGCTGCTGTATTTGTGGCCTCCCTGGCAGGTGTGGCTGGTGCCAGAGGTTAAAGGTCGGGGCGGCCAGCTTTACGGAGTGGTAGAGACGTTAGGACCGACCGGCAGAGCCTCAAAATTTCTTGAGCAACTGCTGGTAAATACGCCCCCGCCCAGCGAGTCAACGGCAGATGACGCTGCGACCGCCCAGGGGTAGGCAATTTACTTATCGGTAATGGCTTCGATACCCTGCCAGTCAACCGGAACGCCGTACTGCAAATAATCCCTGGTCCGTTTCAGGTAAAGATAGGCGGCTTTATCTTGGGGATTTTTGGCGACAACCTCTTCAAAGTAGCCTTTGGCCTTGGCAAATTCCTGGCTGTGATAGTGTAACAAACCTCGCTCAAAATCTGGTTGGGTTTTGAGCTTTAACTCTACCATTTCCGGCGGGTCCCCATCAAAAATTTCAAATACGGCCACGGTTTCCTTTTTGCCCTGCACCTGCACCCGGTCCAAAAATCTAAAGGTATAACGGGTTGGCCGGTACAGGCTAAAGAGGGCCTGCTCGCTAACAATAATGGATACGCCGTAGAGTTTGGTTAATCCTTCCAGGCGCGAGGCCAGGTTGACCGCATCTGAGATGACCGTGCCTTCCATGCGTTCCTGCTCGCCAATGGTGCCCAGCATCAACCAGCCTTTGTGCAGGCCAATTCCAATTTCAATGGGTTTGCGGCCTTGCGCTTCTCGCTGCACGTTGTAGCGCGATACCGCCTGCCGCATGGCAATGGCGGCTTGCAAGGCGTCTTCTACTTTATCTGGAAACAACGCCATCATCGCATCGCCAATGTATTTATCAATAAAACCGTGGTGCTCTCTGATAATGGGGCTAACCCGGCTCAAATAAGCATTGAGAAAGTTGAAATTTTCCTGGGGCATCATGCTCTCGGATAAGGCGGTAAATGAGCGAATGTCTGAAAAAAGAATGGTCATTTCGCGCTGAACCTGGTCGCCCAAATGCACTTCGATGATGCTTTCTCGCTCTAAAAAGCGCAAAAACTCATGGGGTACAAAGCGGCCATAAGCCTGGTTGAGTTTGGCCAGTTGGGCAGTACGCTCGGCCACCCTGATTTCAAGCTCATCGTGCGCTTTTTGCAATGCTTCTTCGGCTTCTTTGCGTTCGGTAACATCACGCGAAACCGCAATTACCTCCAAAGGCGTGTCGCTATCTTCCTCGCGGATAACCTTGGCTGTGGTTTCGAGCCAGATGTAGCTGTTATTTTTGCGGCGGGCGCGGTAGGTAATGGTAGCCACCGGAGGGCTGTCGTTGTTAACTTCAATGATGGGTTGCACATCGGGCAAATCATCTGGATGCACAAAATCTAGCGCAGATTTGCCAATCATCTCTTCAATTTCAAAACCCAGCAGCGTGTGGCAAGCCGGCGAAACATAACGGTAGATACCCTCGGGGGCTTGTTGAGAAATCAGGTCGGTTGAGTTTTCGGCCAGTAGCCGGTAACGCTCCCGGCTTTCGCGTAAGGCATCCTGCACCCGCCGGCGTCTGAAATTCTCTTCTTGTAGCGCCTTGTTTTGTTCTTGCAGATTAAGTTGTAGCTTGCGAATTGAGAGGTGGGTATTAATGCGGGCCAGCAGTTCGGCGGGTTGAACCGGTTTGGTAATGTAATCTACTGCGCCCAGTTCAAAGCCCTTAACCTTGTCGCCGGTTGTCGAAAGCGCCGTCATAAAAATAACGGGGATATCTCTGGTTTTTTCATCCAGTTTGAGCCGGCGACACGTTTCAAAGCCATCGATGTCGGGCATCATGATATCTAAAATAATCAGATCGGGCTGCCCCTCGTTGGCCTGTTTGATGGCTTCGTGGCCGTTAGTGGCAATCAAAACAGAAAAATTGTTTCCATGCAACAGGTCGCGCAGCATGTCCACAATGGTGGGGCTGTCGTCTACAATTAAAATGCAGAGTTGCGCCGCATTTGTAGCCATAAAATAGTAACCTTATTGAACGTGGCTTAATTGATAAACAGGCTTTTGTACGGCCCTTATATTTTAGCACAAAACGCTATTAACCTATTAATAATTAGGACTAATTATCCATAGAATGAAACAGGGAGCGCCCCACACATTGTAAGTCAGCGTTGCTATTTTGTTAAAAATTCGGTTATAATAGTACCCTTGTACTATCAATTCGGCGGGAGGCCAACATGCCCGATGTATTTATTTCCTACTCCAGAAAAGACAAACTGTTTGTGCAAAAACTGCACGATGCTCTGGTAGATAACGGGCGAGACGTTTGGATTGATTACGAGGGGATTCCCCTGAGCGCAGACTGGTGGGCCGAGATTGAAGCGGCTATTCAAGGCTCAAATGCGTTTGTATTTATTATTAGCCCAGATTCAACGACATCTGAAGTGTGCGCCAAAGAGATTGGCTGCGCTGTGGTTAACAACAAACGGATGATTCCACTGTTGCACCGCGAGGTTGACGCCAAAACCGTGCCTCCAGAGGTAGCCAGCCTCAACTGGATTTTTATGCGCGATAGCGACAATTTTACCGCAGCCGTTGATTCGCTGATTGCCACCATGGATACCGACCTGGAGTGGGTTAAAGCCCACACCCGGCTTACCCAACGCGCCACCGAATGGGACCGAAAAGGCCGCAACGACAGTTTTTTGTTGCGCGGCGACGACCTGGCCGAAGCCGAACGTCGCCTGATGCAAACCGGCAAAGAACCGCCCCTAACCGACCTGCAAGCCCAATACATTTGGACCAGCCGCCGCAGCGCCGACCGCCGCCAGCGCCTGATTGTGGGGGCGGTATCCTTTGGCCTGGTTGTCGCTATAATTCTGGGGTTAATTGCCTTCTTTAACTTTTTGCGCGCCACCGCCGCCGAGCAAGAGGCCATAGCCAGCGCCGCCACCGCCTGGAAAGCCGTAGACATTGCCGACCAGGCTCAGGCTACCGCCGTGGCCGACCGCAACCGCGCCGCCACCGCCGAAGCCCTGGCCTATCTGGTGCGCGACGAGGCGCTGGCCCGGCAGGCCCAGGCCATCTCTCGCCAATTGGCAACCGAAGCCTTGGCCAACCTGCAAACCGACCCCCAACTGAGCGCCCTGCTGGCGATGCAGGGTCTGGCTACCGCCCACACCCCGGAAGCCGAGCAGGCGCTGCGCCAGGCGCTGGAATTTGCCCAGGTGGGCTACAACGCCTCGCTAAACAACCTTGACCCCGAAGAGTTGCAAATTTGGGCGCAAGGCCGTATCACCCGCCGGCTAACTGAGGCCGAGTGTCAAAAATATTTGCGCCAGAATAACTGTTCGTAGGCTATTTTGGGGCAGCAAATTTGTGAAATTTTTTATTTACGTCATAATGGGAGGGTATGTCAATTAACAGAAAGGAAGCACAATATCTATGGCAAAACGTGGCAATATGGCAAAACTTGCGGCCATGTTTGTGCTGGGCGGTTTGGTTGCCGCCATCATCACTTTACTGCTGGCCCCGCGTTCCGGCCACGAGACCCGCGCTCGCCTGAAGCGGCAGGGCCTGGGCTTGGTTGAATGGTTCAGGGGATTGCGCCGGCGAGCCAAAAATAAATATTTGAAACAGTTGAGCAACTGGGGCAATTACCCCAAAGTGCAGGTTAAATTTTTTGAGTTTGAAGATATCGCCTCTCTCCGCAAACTGCTGGCCCACTCAACCAACGTGATTGCCAGAGGCAACGGCCGCTGCTACGGCGACTCGGCGCTGGCCCCGCAGGTTATCTCTACCCTCAAGTACAACAAATTTTTGGCGTTTGACCCGCAAAACGGTACTATTCGCTGCCAATCGGGCGTAATTCTGGCCGATATTCTGGACGTGATTGTGCCCAAAGGCTGGTTTTTGCCGGTAACGCCCGGCACCAAGCTAATTAGCGTGGGCGGGGCCATTGCCTCCGACGTTCACGGCAAAAGCCAGCACAAAGCCGGTAATTTTAGCGACCACGTGCTAGAGCTTGATTTGATGCTGGCCGACGGCTCTATTGTCACCTGCTCCAAAAAAGAAAACGCCGACCTGTTCTGGACCACCTGCGGCGGCATGGGGCTAACCGGAGTTATTCTCAACGCCGCCATGCGCCTTATTCCCGTTGAAACGGCTTACATTCGCCAGGAAGCAATTAAGGCCAAAAATTTAGAGCATCTGATGGACCTGTTTGAGCAATCAGAAAGCTGGACTTACTCGATGGCCTGGATTGATTGCCTGTCTAAAGGCAGCAGCATGGGCCGGGGCATTTTAATGCGCGGCGAGCACGCCACCCTGGCCGAGCTACAAAAGCCCCAACACCGGCAAAACCCGCTCCACCCCAGGCCGGCCCTCAAGTTGAATGTCCCTATTAATTTTCCGGATTTTGCCTTAAATAACCTGACGGTTAAAGCCTTTAATTTTTTGTATTATCACAAGCAGCTTCGCGCCGTAGAAAAATCAATTATCAATTACGATAAATTCTTTTACCCGCTCGACTCAATTGCCAACTGGAACCGCATTTACGGTGCGCGCGGCTTTACCCAGTACCAATTTATTTTGCCCAAGGCCCACAGCCGGGCCGGGTTGACCCGCATCCTCAACAAAATCGCCGAGCGGGGGATGGGGTCATTTTTGGCCGTACTCAAGCTGTACGACCGCCAGAACGGATATCTGCCGTTTGCCATGTCGGGTTACGCGCTGGCGCTGGATTTTCCCATTACCAACGGGCTGTTTGAGTTTTTAGACGAACTGGACCAAATTGTGCTGGAGTATGGGGGCCGGCTTTACTTAACCAAAGATGTGCGGATGAACCGGCAGATGTTTATGCAAAGTTACCCCAATGTAGAGCAGTTCATCAACAACGTCAGGCGCGTTAACCGGCAGGCCAAATTCAGGTCATTTCAATCTGACCGGGTGGGGATTACCGCATGAAGCAGGTACTTATTTTGGGCGCAACCTCAGACATTGCCTTAGCCCTGGCTCACAAATTTGCCGGCCAGGGGTTTGGAATTACCCTGGCCGCCAGAAACGCCCAACGGCTGGCCGATACGGTTAGCGACCTGCAAATTCGGCACGACACCCAGGCCCAGGCCGTTGAGTTTGACGCGCTGGATTTTGCCGGCCACGCCGATTTTTTCGACTCGCTGGAGCCAAAGCCGGATGTGGCCATCTGCGTGTTTGGCTATTTGGGCGACCAGCAAAAAGCGCAGGTTGATTTTGCCGAAGCCCGCCAGATTATCGACACCAATTACGCCGGCGCGGTTTCTATTTTGAATATTGTGGCTAATTATTTTGAGCGTCGCCGGAGCGGGACTATCATTGGCATTAGTTCTGTGGCCGGCGACCGGGGGCGGCAGAGTAATTATCTGTATGGCAGCGCCAAGGCGGGCCTGTCGGCTTATCTGTCTGGCTTGCGAAACCGGCTGGCTAAAAGTAATGCGCATGTTATCACGGTTAAGCCCGGTTTTGTGCGCACCAAAATGACCGCCGGCCTGCCGCTGCCCGGCCCGGTAACAGCCACCCCCCGGCAGGTAGCCAGCGACGTTTTTGCGGCCTACCAAAAGCAGAGCAACCAGGTTTACACCCGCTGGATGTGGAAGTACATTATGCTGATTATCCGCAACATCCCCGAGACAGTTTTTAAGCGATTGAGTTTATAAGGTCCGGTTCAATAATATTTCCTTACAGTAACTACTCAGCCATATGTCATTTGGAGCGACGAAGGAGCGAGAAATCCACCCAAGTCGCTGTTTGCAACCGACTGTCTGGGGCGATTTCTCGGCTTTCAGCCTCGAAATGACATGCTTGAGCAGTTACCCTTACAAAGCAAAAAAGTCTGGCCTCTCTGGTCAGACTTTTTGATTTTAATGCGGACTGCCAAATTTAGCCGGCTTTGGGGGCGGCGGCTTTTATCTGGCTAGAAACGCCGTCTTCAAATTGTCTGAAGTTTTCAACAAACATGCGGGCCAGCTTTTTGGCCTGCTCATTGTAGGCGCTGCCGTTTTGCCAGGTTTTTTGGGGAATGAGTACCTCGGCGGGGACGTTGGGGCAACCGGTGGGAACCTGCACCCCAAAAATGGGGTCTTCAACATACTCAACGTTATCCAAATCGCCGTTGAGGGCGGCATTGACCATAGCGCGGGTGTAGGCAATTTTTATTCTGGAGCCAACGCCGTAGGGGCCGCCGCTCCAGCCGGTGTTTACCAGCCAGCATTTTACCTTGTGTTGGGCAATCTTTTTGCCCAGCAGGTTGGCGTAAACGCCGGGGTGCAGGGCCATAAAGGGGGCGCCAAAGCAGGCGCTAAAGGTGGCCTGCGGCTCGGTAACGCCTTTTTCTGTGCCGGCTACTTTGGCGGTGTAACCGGAAATAAAGTGATACATAGTCTGCTCCGGCGTAAGCCGGGAGATGGGCGGCATCACGCCAAAGGCATCGGCGGTAAGGAAGATGATATTCAAAGGGTGTCCGCCACGGCCATCGCGGGCGGCGTTGGGGATGTGGCTGATGGGGTAGGCCCCCCGCGTGTTTTCGGTGAGCGTATCGTCATCAAGGTCAAGCTGGCGGGTAATGGCATTGATGCTAACATTTTCCAGAATAGTGCCAAAGCGGCGGGCGGTGGCGTAAATTTCCGGTTCGGCTTCGGGCGAAAGGCGAATCATTTTGGCGTAGCAGCCGCCTTCAAAATTGAAAACGCCGTTGTCGCTCCAGCCGTGTTCGTCATCGCCAATGAGCGTGCGCGAGGAGTCGGCAGAGAGGGTGGTTTTGCCGGTGCCGCTCAGGCCAAAAAAGAGGGCGGTATCGCCGTTTGGGCCGTAGTTGGCCGAACAATGCATGGGCATAACGTCTTTAAAAGGCAGCAGGTAATTCATAACGGTAAAGATGGATTTTTTCATTTCGCCGGCGTAGCTGGTGCCGCCAATCAGCACCATTTTTTTGGCAAAGTTGACTAGAATGAAGACTTCGGAATTGGTTTGGTCGTGTTCTGGGATGGCGTGAAAGCGGGGGCAGTAAAGCACTGTAAATTGGGGGTTGTGCACAGCCAGTTCATCGGGGGTGGCCTGAATAAACATATTGCGAGCAAACATGCTGTGCCAGGCGTATTCGGTAATAATGCGGATTGGCAGGCGATAGTCAGGGTCGGCGCCGGCCCAGCAATCTTGCACAAATACTTCTTTGGTTTGCAGGTAAGATATCATGCGGCGGTGCAGTTCGTCAAAGCGTTCCGCTTCAAACGGGCGGTTCACCTTGCCCCACCAAATGTGTTCCTGGCTAGAAGGTTCTTTGACGATGAATTTATCGTTGGGTGAGCGTCCGGTGTGGTGGCCGGTACGCACTACCAGGGGTCCTAAATGAGCCAATATGCCTTCGTTACGCTTGATGACCTCTTCATATAGGGCGGTGGTGGGTAGATTCCAATAGATATTCCTGAGATTCCGCAGCCCATGAGCCTCAAGCCCTACGTGGCTGTGTTGTTGTTCGCTGGTATGCTCTTGCATAATAGGTTCCCTTTTTATGTGTTCTTTTGTGGCGCGTTTGTAGTGGGGTCTGTCCCAAATTTTGGAAACAGACAGGGGGCGCGGGGGGTATCCCCCTACCCAAAGGGCACAAGCGAATCACCTCTGCCGAAGTCGCCCCAAATTTCTAAAATTTGGGGCGCACCCTTTGTAGTGTATACCAAATAACCGGTAATGCAAAACAGTTGAGTATGAATAACTCTGCGGGGCAAAGGCCCGGGCCATCTGGTTTCTGCGTTTAGATGATTTGCTCAGATTAGTGGGCGCGGAAGCGGGCTTCAAGCTCTTCCAGCATCATGGCGGCTTCAACCAGCTTGTCCAGGGGGTTATCATCCCCCCGAAAGTAGCGATAATCGCACGGCATAATGTCGAGCGTTTTGACCAGTTCATTGTGGCCGTGGCGCACGGCGGTTTCGGTGGTGTTGTACCAGCCGGCAATGTCTTCGGCGGGGGCTTCGGTAATGTTGACTTTACGGACGGTGTAATCCAGGGCAGCGGCCCACTCTTCGGGGTGGCTCAAATCAAGATGAGCTTTACCAATGGTCACTCGATACTCAACCCACATTTGAATGGCCGCGCCGATAATTTCCAGAGGCACGTTTTCCTGGGGCATAATGGTGGTAAGATTGGTTTCAACCTGATCTAGCGAGTTGCTAAAAAGGCTCTCAAATCGACTGACCATAGCCTGGTCGGTTTCGATGCGAATGTAATCGCCCAGGGCTTGCAACATTAGTTCATAATCGCCCATTCTTACCTGGGCGCGGGCCAGGTTTAGATAGTATTCCGGCTCGCTCAAATCCAGCCGGGCGGCTTCTTGAAACAGGGTGATGGCGCTTTCCAGTTCCCATCGCTCATAGTGTTCCAGGCCGGTGCGGTTAAGAGATTGAGCGCGTAACTTGTCGGTTGCAGACACCTCGATTGTCATGTCTATCTGCCTTTGTGCGGGCGGGTTGGAGAGATAACTGCTAAAATATTTAGGGGCTGGCCGAGCTTTGGGCGGCCAGAGCTTCGCCAGACTCAACCGGCTGCGCGTTGGCGGCCAGTTGTTCTTCGGCCAGTAATTTTTCCAGAGCGGCAATAGATACTTCCAGCATACTCAAATCCGGTTCGCGGGTGGTCATCCCTTGCAGGGCCAGGCCGGGAGCGATGAGTATTTTGATGATGGGATTAGCCTGATGCGCGGCGCTGAATTTTAAAAACTCGTAGGCAATGCCGGCAATGACCGGAATCAGCACAATGCGAGATAAAATCTTAATCCACAGGTTAGGGTCGCCCACCAGGGCAAATACAAATATTGAAATGACCATAACGATTAGCAAAAAGGCCGTGCCGCAGCGAGGATGGACAATGCTACAGTGGGCTACTTTCTCCGGCGTCAGTTCAACGCCCTGCTCGTAGGCGTTAATGGCTTTGTGTTCTGCGCCGTGGTAGCCAAACACCCGCCTGATATCATCCAAAAAGCTGATGGCCCACACGTAAGCCAAAAACAAGGCCAGCCGCACCACTCCTTCTATCAAATGCTGCGCCAAAATGGGCACGTCAAAAAAGCGGTTGAGCAGGCTAATCAGCCCCAGCGGGCTAACAAAAAAGATGGCCACCGCCAGCACCAGCGAGAAGGCAACAGTTCCCCAGGCAACGGGGCCGGAAAATTCGGCTTCTTCTTCGCCCACGGCCACATCGGCAGAATACATCAGGCTGCGCATGCCCAACACCAGGGCATCCCACAACAGCACAAAGCCGCGCAAAAAGGGCACTTTGTTGATAAAGCTGGCGTAAATTCTGGGGTTCAGCGGTTCGCTGTGCAACACAATTTTACCCTGAGGGTTGCGCACGGCAATGGCCATGTGCTTGCGGCCTCGCATCATAACGCCCTCGATAACAGCCTGACCGCCGTAGTTGAAAGGTTTGCTCATAATTCCTCTGAAATGATAATTTAACGGATTGTACCCCACATTATACACAATGCAAATGAAAAAACCAGTTGCTCTAAATTATGGGGTTTGTTCCAAATTTCTAAAATTTAGGGCGCACCCTAAATTACGGCTCGACATTCTGAAGCTGCTCTTTGTTGTAAATTACCTGGCGGGTTAGCAGATACCAGTTGGTTATGGTTCTAAAGCGGTCGGCAGGGTTGGTCATGGGGGCTAACTGCACGTCGAACACTTCCTGGCTAACGCCGTAAGTATAGACCGGATAAAATAGAATTAGCGATGGGACTTCTTGGGCAAAAATCCGTTGAAATTCAAAGTAATAGTCATTGCGCCGGCCTTTATCGGTGAGGGTGCGGGCCGATTCTAGCAGCATCGAGGCTGTGGTGTTATCCCAGCCGGCATAATTTTGCCCGCCGCCAATTTGGGTTTGGTGCCACAGCGGATAGGGGTCCGGGTCGCCGGCCAACAGTACTTCGGCCAGAGCGGCCTGAAAATCATGCTGAATTAACCGCTCGCCCAACCCGGCGCCTACCACTTCTACCGTGGCGGCAACGCCAATTTGCTGCCACTGGCTTTTGACCATCTCGGCGGCCTGTATTTTGGCCGGGTCATCGCTAACCAACAAACTAAAGGCCAGGGGCCGGCCCTCTTTGTCGCGCGCGCCATCGCCATTAGAGTCTATCCAGCCGGCTTCATCCAGCAGGGCGACAGCCCGGGCCGGGTCAAATTCAATTCCGGGTTGCGCCGAGTTGTAGGCCCAACTCCAGGGCAAAATAGGGCCGTTGGCAACCAACCCCTGCCCATTGAGGGCCTGGTTGATAATCTCTTGCCGATTCAGGCCGTACATCAGGGCCTGCCGCACGGCTGTTTCTTGAAAAAAGGGGGCTGTTTCTGGCGCTTGCAGGTTTAAATAAATAATTTCATAGCCAGATAGCCGGGCTGTGTAGAGGTTGAGTCCTTCAAGGGTTTGCGCTGTGGGGATGGCCTCGGGGGGGATAACGTTAATGCCTTGAATTTCTCCGGCGCGGTAGGCGTTAATCACCGCCTGATAACTGGGATAAAACCGAAGCTCGATTCCGGCCAGGCGCGGCTGCGTGCCGCTATAAAACGGGCTGGCCGACAGGCGGGCAAACTCGGCGTTTATTTCGTCCAGTTTGAAGGGGCCGGTTCCCACCGGTTGCAAATTAAAGGGGTGATTGAGCAAATCGCGCGCCGGCACATTGTTGAGCAAATGTTCAGGCAATATGCCAATAGTGGTGAAATCGGCAAACGCGGGAAAAGACTCCGGCAGAATGAAACGAACCGTGTACTCATCCAACTTTTCGGCGGTAACGCTTTGCCATAGCTGGCCCAGGTAGGGCGCGCCGGGAAATTCCGGGTCTTGCATCAGGTTGATGGTAAACAGCACATCATCGGCGGTAAAACGTTGACCGTCGTGCCAGCGAATATTTTGCCGCAGCCGAAAAAGATAAGTAAGGCCATCTTCGCTAACCTGCCAGCTTGCGGCCAGGTCTGGCTCTAAATTACCTCTGCCATCTATACGGGTTAGCCCATTGAAAACAAGGGCGCTGATATCCTGGTCAACCTGATTGTACTGGGCCAGCAGCGGATTAATAAATTGGGGCCGGCCAGCAATGCCTTCCGTATAAATTCCCCCCACATCGGGGATGGTGATAGTGGTGCGAGATAGCGACAAAAAGCCAAGAAAGGCCAGCGTCAGGGCAATGCCGGCCAGGGTTAAAATAGCCTGCCAGCGAATGTAGCGTCCCACAAATACCGTCCTGTGTAATTAAAATGCACAACAGTTTAGGGCTGTTGTGCACCTTGTTAAAAACTGTAGATTGCCGGTCAGGGCGTTAATAAGTAGTGGCTAATATTGAGCTTGAATTTAGAGCATGCCGGTTAGCCACAGAAAGTATCAAAGGCCACGGGTCAGGTTTACAGAAATAAGAGAGATTAAGAAAAAGATAATTGAAATACCAATAGTGGCCTGATGGATTGTTTTTTCTATGCCGCGCCGGGTTCTGTAGACGCCCCCATCGCCGCCAAAAATACCGCCCAAACCACCCCCCTTGGTTTGCAACAACACCAAAACTACCAGGGTAATGGCCAGAATAATTTGAATGATTTGTACTGCAATAAGCACGATAGAACTCCTCTAAAAATAGCCCCCTCCCCAGCCCTCCCCCGGCCAGGGGGAGGGAGTCGCGTTAGCGACGGGTGGGGGTAGATAAAATTTTCACCCGTGCCGGGTACAGGCCATCGCGTTGCTGCCGTAGAGAGGGCAGGCGTTCCACGTTACGTAGTGCGTGGTACGTAAAACGCAAATTTTTACCCGCGCCGGATACAGACATTAAAAGCAGCCCGTTCAGTGAGCAGCAAGCAGTAATTATAAAATGGATTGTTTGAATTAACAAAATGGGCGGTTTCATATTGACTTAAAATTAAAGGATTGAGGGGTCAATGTGGTATAATTTATAGTGTTCTTGGGCTAACAAGCGCAAATTTTAAGTGGGGCAAAGGAAAATATATGACAGATACAATAGATGAGTCTCTCCCCTGGGCCACCCTGGGGGCACGTGTTCGCGCAGCCGCTACAGAAACAACCCCCGGCGGCAGCGAGCCGCTTCGCTGGGTAGTGGTTGGCGAAAATTTCTTCCCTGCCGAGGCCGCTATCGTCAAATCTCGGTTAGAAAGTGAGCAGATTCCGGCCCTGGTTCAACAAGAAGCCATCGGGTCGGTGTTTGGGTTAACCGTTGGCCCGCTAGGGTCGGCCAGGGTGTTGGTGCCGGAACCGCTGGTCGAGCGGGCGCTCGCCATTTTAGCCGACACGTTTGAAGTTGAAGAAGATTACAACAACCCGAATTATGAAGATTGATCAGGAGGGCTAACCATGCGTTGGTTCAATCAGATAATCAAAACTCAAAAAATAATAGGGTGGGTTATGGCCGCAATAGTTGGAGCAGGCGGCCTGATATTAGTATCAGAAAACCCAACCCTGGCCCAAACCGGCCAGGGGCAGGAGTATATCATTCAACATGATGACAGCCTGTGGAAAGTGGCCGAAAAATACCTGGGCGACGGCCATCTTTTTGTTCAAATTATGGCGGCTACCAACGCCAAACGCGCTCAAGATATCTCTTTTGCCCAAATAGATAACCCCGGGCTAATCCACGCCGGCTCAAAATTGTGGATTCCCTCGCCGCAGGAGTTTGTTGATAATATTTCAGTTCAACCCGCCGCGGTGTCAACCGGCAGCGGCGCAGCGCCGGTTCGGGCTGTACCGGCGGCCTCACAAGTGGCTGCTTCACCGGCGCCCGGCAAAATTGCCTTTAGCTTTTGGAACAACTCGCCAGAGCGCTGCACCTATGAAATTAACGTAATTGATGTGGGAGCTTGCCTGAGTGGTGGAGAAGCGTGCCAGGCCAACCGGCGCATCTTTACGCTGAACAATGCCAGCGAACCGGCCCTCTCGCCCGATGGCGAGCGGCTGGCTTTTAGAGGCTGGGGCGAGATTCCCGAAAAGCACAAGGATGGTCAGGTTGACCACCCCTATTTTAACTGCGCCGAACCCCGGGCCGAGCGTCGCCTGGGACACACTACCCTGGACGGCACGGAATTTAAGGGAACCACTATTTTTTGGGAAGACTCGCACCCCGATTGGTCGCCCGATGGCCGGCGCCTGCTGTTTGATACAGGCCGCCACGGCGATGACCATACCCGCATTATGGCGGCGGCCATAACCGGCGAATATGAAGAAGACCTGCGTATTGTGGGTCAACAGCCCTCGTGGGCGCCCGATAGCGACCGCTTTGTATACCGGGGGTGCGATTTGAGCGGTAATCGGTGCGGGCTGTGGCTGGCCCGCGCCCTGCCCGCCCATCACTGGGATGTGGGCCACAATATGATTGGCCCGGTTTTAGAGGAGCAGGCCGCTGCCCACCCCGATTGGTCGCCGGTGGGCGAAACGATTGTTTACCAGAGTCCGGCCGGCGGCAGTTGGGACCTGTACCTTATCAATGCCGATGGCAGCCAAAAACAGCGCCTGACCAGCGACCCCGGCATCGAAGGGCTGCCGGCCTGGTCGCCGGATGGGGAGTGGGTTGCCTACCTGTCTGACGCGAATGGCAACTGGGGTATCTGGATAATTCGCGCCGATGGCAGCGAGCGTCATCAATTATTCTCTTTTGATGGCGGCATTTTTACGCCAAAGGCCATTTTTCCCTACGGCGGCCGAGATTGGCTGGATGAGCAGATTTCGTGGTCTGAATAAAATAGGGCCTACGCAGTTTATGTCATTTCAAGAAGCGAAGCGACGAGAAATCTCCAATCTGGCTGCCTACCCGGAGATTTCTCGCTCATTCTTCGCTCGATATGACATTAAACGCGCCGCTTTAAAAGAACAGCGCCACCCGTTACGGGTGGCGCTGCTGCTGTGGGGGAGGGAGATAAGCTATGAACTTATGGGGATTTGGCAGTCGTCTGCGTAACCCCGGAAGGTGGCTTTAATCTGTTTCTTGTTTTGGCCGTCGCATTTTTGGCCGTTGCGCGGCAGGCAAATTTCGTTAATGGTGATGGCGGCAAAGTGAGAGATGTGGTAGTAGGCGTTCTGGCCGCTGCCGGGGTTGTTATCGTAAACGGGTATTAAAATGGTTTGGCCTACCAGCTTTTGCAGCTCTTCGTCTATGCCATCAGAGTTGGCTACGCCGGGTTTGGTAGAAACGTTATCGCCAATACTCAACTGGGTGTCGGTGGGGTCGGTGGCGTTGATGAAGTCGTTGAGCGACATCTGCGGGTATTTCAGTTCTTCTTCAACATAGGGCGCATTATTGTTGCTGGGGTCGGGGTTCCAGGTAATCCAGCCAAAGTTGCCCGGCGAGTCGCCTTCAAAAGCATCAATTGGCATATTGGGGGTAGGGTTGCCGCCAAATATCGACTCGCCAAAAGTGATGGGATAAGCCATACAAGCCGGGCCTCGGGTGTCGATGTTCTTGGTAATGTTGCCTTCAACGCTGCCGCCGCTGCGGGCCGCGCTAATCAGGCGCATGGTGGTGTGGGTGTACAGGGGTACGGGATCGGTATAGGGATTGGAGATGAGCGGAAAGCCGAAGAGTTGGGGCTGGTCGTGAAAAAGTTCAGTTACAATGACATTATTGCTTGAAGGTACTCCCCCCTTTTTCATAATTTCGCAGTTGAATTTGTTGTTCTGGGCGGCTAATTCGGCGACCAGGGCTTCGTAATCAAGCCGGGTATCACGGGGGCCGGTCACGGTTGCCGCCGGCCCAAATCGCTGGGCCTGATATTCTTGACCCGGTAAGCCCGGGTGGAGGATGATGTCGTCGTTGGTGAAGTTCTTGTCGTAGTTAGGGTTGCTGGCAAAGGCATCGCAGTTGCAGTTGTTCAAGTCCTCGCAGGGTTTACCGGTATCAATCACCAGATGAGAGACAATCAGGGTGGAGCTGCCGCTGGTTTCATCAAAATCTAAAGTGAGTTGCTCGCTGACCGAACTGTTGGCCCAATCTCTGACGCGGGCATAGCTGGTCTGTACGTCGGCCAATGTTGAAAAGTTTAGATAACCGGGCCGTACCGCAAAACGAGTGATTTCCCGGTTAACGTTAACCAAAACCAGATAGCTGCGAATTCCGCTGCCCACCTCAAAGATGCCCAACAAAAAGAAAATAAGCAGCGGGGCAGCAATAGCCATTTCTACCAAACTTTGGCCTTTTTGGGTACGGTTTTTAATCCACCTCATGGGTTATCTCCTTACAAAAAAGATTGTATTATTGCTTGAGTTCTCTGGAGACCTTTTTGACTTTTTTCCCGGCCGTAGTTTGATAGTCTTATAAAACAGACATAAATAGATAGGTTTCCAGCAGGCTGGTTAACCCGCTCAAGACCAGGGTAATTTTTAAGCCCATTGCAGCCGTATCGCTGCCGGCCAGCGTGGAAGCCAGATAGGGAGCTATCCGGCTCAACACCCAAGAAACGCCCCAACCAATAATGGTAGCGGCAATGGCCAGCAAGGTTACGTTAGGCCAAAATGTGCTGGTGGGCGACATCATCAACTGCACAATAATTGCCAGCCCAATAGCCATAGCCGTGCCGATGGCCCCGCCTAAAATTCCAAACCCGGCGTAGATAAATGAATGAATCAGTCGTTGGATGGCTGAACTTGCATTAAGTTCGGTTTGATTAGTTGAGGTAATGATTGAATGTAAACTCATAGCGTTCTCCCCAATGTTTATTTCTTAGTGTACTGTAAGCTTGAGCAGTTGTATATCAGGATTATCCTGATATTTTTTAGGCAACTCCCCTATCCTCTGTAGGAGAATAGGGGGTGATAACTGCCAACCTGATTTAATCTTAACTGAAAAGCGCGTTGGATTATATAGCTACATTGTTTGGTTTTTGTGCGGATTCCGTTTGAAATATTGGAACCGGGCCAATTAAAAAACCCGCTGGCTGCCGCAGCCGGCGGGTTTTTGGCGCACAGAAACCGAATGTTAGCGGATGGGCAGCGTGAAGCTAACTGTGGTGCCTCGCCCCGGCTGAGATGCAACTTCTAGTTGGCCGCCCAGTAAAGCGGCTCGCTCGCGCATACTCACCAGCCCCAGGCTTTGCTGCTCGGCGGCAGAATTTAGCCAGCTTTCAAGGTCAAACCCCTGGCCGTTGTCTTCCACCTTGCCTTTAATCCTGAAGTCATCAGTTTTAACCTCTAGCAACACCTGGCTGGCCTGGGCGTGGCGGGCGATGTTGGTTAGCGCCTCAACCACAATGCGATAAACGGTAATTTCAACTTCGGGTTGCAAATAGGCCTCTTTTAGATTACTTTCAAATTGAACCCCCAGGCCGGTTCGTTGCTCATACCGGTCAATTTCATAACGCAGGGCCGAAACCAACCCCAGGTCATCCAGCATTGGTGGGCGCAATTCCAGCGACATGCTGCGGGCGGCTTCCAGGGTTCTAACGGCTAACTGGCTGGCCTCGGTAACGCTTTGCCGCAGCTTGGGAGAGGCTTCCGGGGGCAAGGCATGTCGCGCCACATCTAAATTTATTTTCAGGGCTGTTAGCGCCTGGCCCAACTCGTCGTGCAACTCTCTGGAAATTCGCCGGCGCTCTTCTTCCTGGGCGTTGACCAGCCGCAGCGACATTTGATGCAGAGCCTCGCGCTGGGCGTCAAGCTGAGAGAAAAGCTGGGCGTTTTGAATAGCAACTGCTGCCTGGCTGGCCAGCGACATTAGCGTGACAACATCATCGGGGTTAAAAAAATTGGGTTGGCCGGCATAAGCCGTTAGCACCCCTACCACCTGGTTGTGAGCCAGCAGAGGCACAGCTACCAGCGATTGCCAGCCCTGTAAGTCTATTTGGGCCGGCGTGTCTGCCTGGGGCATTTGCTCTTTGCTGGTAATAATAATTGGCCGTTTGCCCTCGATAGCCTGAGTTAGCACAGCGGATGTTGGGCCGGTAATATACCAGTCGGCAGGAATTCGCTCGCTGAAGCCGGCCATGGCCACCAATTTAAATGCTTCTACCTGCGGCGTAGCCAAAAATACAAACCTGGCATTAACCAGTTGGTAGGCTAAATCGACCACCACGCGCACGGTGCGCTGCAAATCCAGCTCCGAGGCCAGCGTTCGGCTGATGACCTGCATGGCTTCGGCGTGCAGTCGCCCATCTTCGGCCTCTTGATATAACCGGGCGTTTTCCAGGGCTACGGCGGCCTGGTTGGCCAAAATTTGGCACAGCGATACAATTTCATTGGTAAAAGGGGGAGACTGCCGGCTGTCGGTGTAAAGCTCTAGCAAGCCAACCGATTGCTCTTTATACAGCATTGGTACCATTAAAACACCGCCCCACTGAAAAGCCTGCAACAACTCTCGCTCGGCGTCGTCGGCCTGCGGGTCATCAACGCAGATAATTAAGGGCTTTTGCGTTTTTAATACCCGGACCGTGGCCGGGTAATACTTTAACGGGTACGACGCGCCAATATCATAAATATCATCATGAGGCAGTTCAACATGGGGCGCGGTATAATCGGCCAGCACCACCAGGGTGTCATCCGCCCGATTCCAGCGAGAGATGGCGCAGCCATCAACGCCCAGAATATGCACCATATTTTCTGTCACCTGGGCCAGAATCTCATCCAGCTCCAGCATCGAGGAGATGGAGGAGATAATGTTAAGAATTTTATCCAGCTCGCGCATGGCGCGCCGCTCTGATTCGGCTGGTAGATTACTCTTCAAGAGTGGCCCACCCTTTACGCAGGGCGTATTTAACCATCTCTGTTTTATTGTCAACACCCAGCTTTTTCATTATCTTACTACGGTGAGTTTCCACGGTTTTGACGCTAATGTTCAATTGCCCGGCGATTTCCTGATTAGATAACCCTTCGGCCAGCAATTGCAGCACTTCACGCTCGCGGGGGCTGAGTAGTTCCGCATCCTGCCCCCGGCCTCTGGCCTCGGCCCGCTGCACGTAATTATCTATAACGGAGCGCGAAATAGGCGGGCTTAAAAATGACCCGCCGGCCAGCGCCGCCCGAATGGCCGTCAGCACTTCCATCGAGTCTGATTGTTTTAGCACATACCCGGCTGCCCCGGCCTGCAATACCTGAAAGACATACTCCTCGTTGGCGTGCATCGAAAGGATGACCACCTTGACCTGGGGGAACAGTTGCCGAATTTGCCGGGTGGCTTCGATGCCGTTCAGGCTGGGCATGGAAATATCCATCAGCACCACATCGGGCTGAAGCTCTTTAATGCGTTGCAGCGCCTGCCGCCCGTTTTCGGCCTCGCCGACGATTTCCACATCCGGCTCATCAATAAACAGGGCCTTAAGCCCCTGACGCACAACCGTGTGGTCATCTACCAACAGCACTTTTGCTTTGGACATATTGCTCTGCCTTTTGTTAGTTACCGGAAGCTGGCAATATTATACCACAAGAACCCGCATAAAATGCGTCGAGCCACCCATTGCGGGTGGCTCGACATTAATAGGGGGAGGATGATAGATTAACGGCAGATTCGAGATTAGTTATATTGGGCCGAGTCGCTGCTTTCGGCGTTTGCGCCCGGATTGTAGGTTAAACCGCCTGCAGTCAGATTATCAACCGTAAAGGTGAAAGTTCCATCCCACCAGGTTTCATCCGACCTGAATACCGCCTGGCCGTTGCCATTGGTCCCATCGCTATCGCTGCCGCTAACTGCGTCTGACCAGTGGCCCTGAACGGTAACGCCATTAATTGGCATTCCGCTTCCATTTACCACGGTGACAACGGCGGTTGCTTCGTACCGGCAGACCCAGCGATTGCAAGAACGGTCAACCGTTACGTCGATAGAAGCAACGTGCATGGTAGACAGATTGGCCGTGGGTGTTGGCGATGGCGTGGCGGTGGGTGAAGGCGTGGGCGATGGCGTGTTGGTGGGGGTGGGAGTAGGGGTAAAAGTAGGCGTAGGCGTTGGCGTGTGGGTAGGGTTAACGGTAATAGAGACAATAGCGCTGGCCGCGCCGCCGTTGCCATCGCTGATGGTGTAGGTAAAACTGTCAGGTCCGCTGTAGCCATTACTGGGCGTGTAGGTGATGGTGCCGTTGCCATTAACTACCGCGTTGCCGTGGGCGGGGCCGGCGACGCTCTGAACGGTGATGGTGTCGCCGTCGGGGTCGCTGTCGTTGGCCAGCACATTGATGGTGACCGGCAGGTTTTGGGTGGTGGTGGTGCTATCGTTGACGGCCACGGGCGGGTTATTGCTGCCGCCGATGGTAATGGTTACGGTGGCCGTATCGGAGCCGCCGTTACCGTCGCTGATGGTGTAGGTGAAGGTTTTAACGCCGGTGGCGTTGTTTTTGGGCGTAAAGGTGATAGTGCCATCGCCGTTGTTGGCAGCCGAGCCATCTGAGGGCGAAATTTGGATGCCAGTGATGGTCAGGGTATCGCCGTCGGGGTCGCTGTCGTTAACCAGCACGTTGAGCGTCACCGGCGTATTTTTGGGGGTGGAGGCGCTGTCATCGGTGGCCAGGGGGGGGGTGTTGCCGCCGCCGCTGCCGCCGCCGGGGATGATGCCGCCGCTGCCATCGTCTGTCCCGCAGATGTCGTCAACATAGCCCAAAAAAGTAGCTTTGATTTGCTTGTTGTTTTGGCCGTCACATTTGCTGCCGTTGCGGGGCAGGCAAATCTGGTCAACCCGAATTTTGGCAAAATGAGAGATGTGGTAGAAGGCATTTTGACCATTGCCGGGGTTGTTATCGTAGACGGGGATGATAATTTCACGTCCGACCAGCAGTTGCAACTGTTCATCAATGCCGCTGGAGTTGGCGACGCCGGGTTTGGTTGACACATCATCACCAATGCTCAATTGATGGTCGGAGGGGTCGTTGACATCGGTGAAATCGTTGAGCGACATTTGGGGATATTTCAGTTCATCTTCAACATAGTTGGCGTTGTTGTTGCCGGGGTCGGGGTTCCAGGTAATCCAGCCAAAGTTGCCCGGCGAGTCGCCCTCAAAGGCGTCGATGAATTGGGGCACGCTGGGGTTGTCGGGGTTGTCGAAGATGGACTGGCCAAAGGTGATGGGGTAGGCCATACAGACCGGGCCAATGGTGTCGATGCCGCTGGTGATGTTGCCTTCAACGCCGCCGGTGCTGCGGGCGGCGCTAATGAGGCGCATGGTGGTGTGGGTGTAGAGGGGGACGGGGTCGGTGAAGGGGTTGGAGATGAGGGGGAAACCGAAGAGTTGAGGCTGGTCGTGAAAGAGTTCGGTGATGATGACATTATTGGCGGAGGGGACGCCGCCTTTTTTCATAATTTCGCAGTTGAAATGGTTGTTTTTGGCGGCCATTTCGGTGGCGATGGCGATGTAATCGAGGCGGGTCTGGCGGGGGCCGGTAACGGTAGCTGCCGGACCAAAGCGCCGGGATTGGTATTCCTGGCCGGGTACGCCGGGGTGAAGGATGAGGTCGTCGAGGGGGTTTTCGGCGCCGGTGGAGGCTTCGGCGGCGTAAGTTGAGCCGTTTTGATAAGCCTGGATAAAGGCGTCGCAATCGCAGTTGTTAACGTCATCGCAGGGCTTGCCGGTATCTACCACCAGATGGGAGACAATGAGAGTGGTGCTGCCGCTGGTCTCGTCAAAATCCAGCTCCAGTTGCTCGCTGGCAGATGAGGTTGTCCACTCTTGAACTCGGGTGTAACTGGCTTCTACATCTGCCAGGGTGGAGAAATTGAGGTATCCGGGTCTGACGGCAAAACGGGTGATCTCGCGGTTGACATTGACCAACACCAGATAACCGCGAATGCCGCTGCCTACCTCAAAAATGCCGAGCAAAAAGAAAATGAGCAGCGGGGTGATTATGGCCATCTCTACCAGGCTTTGGCCTGGCGTTCTGCTATGTTGCAACCGTTGTAAAAGTTGTTTGATAAAAGCTATACCAATTGGCTGGTTCATAATACGACTCCTTGAGGATGTTTCTGTATTCAGCCTATCACCTTTTAGGTTAAAACACAGTGGGCAGAAACCCCATTTGGGCATAAAAAAAAGACCACTCTTTGAATGGTCTTTGTGCGTAATTTTTCTCTTTGATACTACGTAATTTTGCGTACTATTCGGGGTTAAGGCTGGCCAGGCCGCGTCTGAGGGCGTATAACGCCGCCTGGGTGCGGTTTGCCAGATACAGCTTGTCTAAAATGTTGCTGACATGCTTACCCACGGTGCGTTCGCTAATGGTCAGCTTTTCGGCAATTTCCTGGTTGGTTAACCCCTGGGCAATTAGCCGCAGCGTTTCCACTTCTCGCTCGGTCAGGGGTTCTTCGGTGGGGGGCAGGTCAGAAGGCTGGTTTAGCTCTTTGATGACTTTTAAGGCAATAGTTGGGTGCAGCGACGAACGCCCCTCGTAAACATCGTGAATGGCCTGGAGCAACTGCTGCGGCGAGGAGTCTTTTAATAAATAACCCAAAGCTCCGGCCTTAATAGCCGAAAAAACCCGCTCGTCATCGTCAAAACTGGTCAACACTAAAATGCGGGCATTGGGGTTATCTTGCTTAATATCGCGGATGGCTTCCAATCCATCTTTACGGGGCATAGCCATATCCAGCAAAATTACATCGGGTTGCAGCGCGGCGGCCAGTTGGGCGGCTTCAACGCCATCGCTGGCCTGGCCCACTAACTCCATGCCGGGTTTGGCGTTAATCAGCGTTTGCAGCCCCTCGCGCACAATGGCGTGGTCATCGGCAATAAGAATACGTATGGTTTCAGACATCGGGTGTTCTCCTGAAATGCGATTACGACCGCTTAATTTGGCCGGCCTTGGGCATTGGCCGTTACAATTATTTTGGTTCCCTGGCCCGGCCCGGTATTAATTTCTACAGAGCCGCCTATCTTTCTGGCGCGCTCGCGGATATTTTTTAGACCCATCCCCCCGGCCTTTTCAGCCTGAGCAAGGTCAAAGCCGGTTCCGTCATCTATCACCTCTAGCTCTACCCGGTTGCCATTGGCCCGCAGGTACAGCGCTACCGAGCTGGCCGCCGCGTGCTTCAAAATATTGTTGAGAGCTTCCTGGGCAATGCGGTAGAGTCCTTCCTCTACCGGGGCCGGTAGTTCTATTAAATCTTCGGTAATAAGCCTGGCTCTCACATTGACGCGCCCTTCTACCGCATTCAGGCGCTCGCGCAGCGCGCCCACCAGACCGTCGCGCTCCAGGGCCGATGGGCGCAGTTCGTACACCAGCAACCGCATCTCTTTAAGGGCTTGCAGCGCGGTTTCTCCAATGCGCCGCAAATTGTGTTTTACAGCCCCCAGATTGCCGCTTTCAATCAGTTCGCTGGCGGCCTCGGCAAACAGGGTTAAACTGTAAAGCGATTGGGTGACGGCATCGTGCAGTTCGCGGGCCAGCCGGGCGCGTTCTCTCATTACGGCGGCCTGCTGGGCCTGTTTTTGCAGCCGAATATTCTCTACGGCTACGCCCACCTGGTCGGCAATGGAGGTGAGCAGCGCCACTTCGCCCTCGTTAAACTGATTTTTGCTTCGGCCCAAAATGCTCAACACCCCCAAAGCCTGCCCCCTGGCTCTGATGGGAACCCCCACGTAGGTATTAAACTGACTGCCACGGATGGCCGGCGGGGTTTGGGGGTCGGTTTCAAGGTCAGCGATGAGCACCGGTTTGTTTTGTTCAATCACCAGTCCGGCCAGACCCTGGTCGGACGGCAATGCTCCAAGCGACGCTACCATGTTGGGCAACAGGCCCTGTTCGGTGGCCAGGCTCAGGGTTGTTTCGTCTTGTTCATCCAGCAGATGAATGGCTCCGGCGGCAATTCGCATGGCGTTTAGCAGGCGTTCCAGCGATAATTTGAGAGTTAATTTTAACTCTAGCGACTTGTTGGCAACCGCCGTTACCTCGTATAGGGCGGCCAGCTTTCTGGTTCTGTCGATAACCCGTTTTTCCAGTTCCTGGTTCAGTTCCCTGATTTCTCTTTCGGCCCGTTTGCGTTCGGTAATATCGCTTACCACGCCGTAAACAATGTAGGCGGAATCGTCAATTTGTTGGGTTCTGGCGCTGTCGCGCACCCAAACAGTTTCACCATCGGCGCGAATAAGCCGGTATTCAACCTCGCTGTTGATGCCTTTGGCTAACTGCGCGGCCTGTTCAGCGGCAGCGGCTCTATCTTTGGGGTGAATCAGGGTAGAGGGCCATAAGCTCCAATCGTTCAACAGCTTTTCCAGCGGATAGCCGGTGAGCTGGGCGGCGTGGTGCGAGAGGTAACGGTTGAGGCGCGTGCCATCGCGCTTTATTTCGGTCACGTAAATATGGTCGCTGATGGATGAAACCACCTGCCGAAAAAGCTCTTCGCTTTCTCGCAGGGCGGCTTCAACCTGTTCGCGTTCAGCAATTTCTGCCTTTAGCTGGGCGTTGGCCCGCGAAAGCTCAGAGGTTCGTTCTGCAACGCGCAGTTCCAATTCGTCGTGGGTTTTTTGCAGGGCCTCTTCGGCCTGTTTGCGCCGTTTTAGCTCTTGCTGTAGCTGTATCCAGCGCCGCATCGAAAAGATGCCCAGCAGCGAGAAGAGTCCAAAACCAAACAGCAGAATCACAAACAGAAAATATAGCTCGTCAATTTGCCATATTTCCCGGCCCGTCCAGCGGGTCAGGCTGCCAAAGGCATCTAAAATCAGGGCCAGCGCAAACGATAAAATGGCGGTTACAAAAATTACCGCCAAATCGCTTAATGACCGTTTGCTCTCCGGCTGAATTTTAAGCGGTTTGAAGTTCATGGCGGCTTACTCGCTGACGATTTAGCCAGATGAGTCGCGCAAAATTGGGGTTAGGGGCGCACTCTATTGGGGTGTCTGGCGGTGATTTAATTATGCCATATCCCGGTAGGGCTGACAACCCTACTCGCCGGTATCAACATCGCCAATGACGGTCCATTTGCGACCTGCTGCCGGCGGCGCAAGCGCGGGCATAGCGGTTTGCCCGGAAACAGCCGGTTTTTCGGGGGAGTTAATGACCACCACCGGGGGGTGGTGAGGCAGTTGCGGCGGAGGGTCGGGGCGGGCGGCGCGGCTGCGCATAAGCATGTAAGTTACCAGAAAGGTGGTGGGCACGCTGGCAGCCACGCCCAAAATCACGCCCAGTACCACGGCCAGGGCGTCAACGCTGGCCCTGAGACCAAAAATCAGGGCCAGAGTCAGGGTAAAGGTGAGGCTAATGATTAGTAAGGCGCGTGTCATTTAATTAACCGTAGCTGGTGGCCAAAAACCGCTTTTAAGCCCCGGCGGGCTAATGGCGCGCCGGCCAGCCGGCCATCGGTGCCGGTGGCCGCAAGTTGGAGGGTGGACTCTGCCTGCCCTGGCTCCAGCCAAAAGCGGCTGGTGCGGTGACGGGCCTGCAACTGGTCAACCACCTGTTTGATATCCGGTTCCGAAACGTAGGCGGCCTGAAAGCGCGTCACCTGCCCTTTGGCTACCAGCAAAAAGTCGCCCCGGCCCAAAAGCTTTTCTGCGCCTGTGCCGGGCAATCCGGCGGCAATTTTGGCGTCGTCGGCGCTGGCAACGCTGCCCACCAGCCGCACCGGAAAGTTGCTGCGGGTCAGCGAGCCGATAGTGGCCGCCAGCGGTTTCTGGGTGCAGGCAATCAGGTGGATGCCGGCGCTGCGCCCGCGCTGGGTCAGGCGGGTCATCAGCCGGTTCATAGCTTTGCCGCCCTGCTCCATCAGGTCGGCCACCTCGTCGATAAAGATAATCAGGCGCGGCTCGGAAATTTTTTGATGGTCGCGCCGGACCATCTCTGTGACCATTTCGCCAAGTAAAAAGATGGCCTCGTGGACGTTGTCAATCACCGGGCGCAGCAGATGGGGCAGGGTTGGGCCGCTATTTACGGCGGCAAAGGGGGCAAAGCCGCTGCGTTTGGGGTCGATAAAAATCATTTGCACTTCGCCCAGCCGGTTGTACATTGCCAGAGACAGGGCCATGCTGCGGGCCAGCGCGGTTTTGCCCGAGCCGGTTGTGCCGGCAATGAGTACATGGGCCACCTCTGGCGATGAGAGGCGCAGCAACAGGGGCAAGCCCGACTCCTCCAGCCCCAAAATGGCCGATTGGCGAGGCGCGTTGTGCAGCTGCCGGGTGAGATGAAGTAGCTTGATGCTCTGGCCGTCGGAGCGGGGCACTTCAATTTGCAAGCTTGGTCCCTGCCGGGCAATGCGCACGCTTGGCGCGCCCAGATGCAGCGCAATCTCTTCGGACAGGCCAATAATGCGCGACACTTTAGCCGAGACTTCGGGAATGGCCTGGTAGCGTATCCAGCGCGGCGTAACGGTGCCGCCCATCACCCGCACCAAAAGACGATGGCTGGCCAGAACCATTTCAATCTGGTCGGCCTGGTATTCTAAAGTTTGTTCCATTGCAGCGGGTGAGGCCATCATTTTCTCCTGGACCGGCATGTGTGATTATTATACTAGAACATATGTTCTAATGTCAAGAAGATGCGTCCTGAATTTCTGGAAACAGCGCAGAGGGAAATTGGGGGATACCCCCACACCCCCGGTCTGTTCCAAATTTTAGGAACAGACCGGGTCAAGAAGAAACTGATAATCTATACAGGGGAAAAATAGAAAAGTGACTCGCTGACAGGGTCAATGAGTCACTTTATGGGGGCGGGAAAAAATGAAAAGGTCAGGCTGTGGCGGCTCTGGCTTTGTTCAACGCCCGGACCAGCCGAGACTTGCGCCGGGCGGCATTATTTTGGTGAATAATGCCTTTTTTGGCAGCTTTATCCAGTGCCCTGGTTGCCTGGCGGATGGTCGCCTCGGCGGTTTCCAGATCACCGGCGGCAATTTGGGCGCGAGCCTTTTTTACGTAAGTGCGCGCTGTTGTAGCGTAAAGGCGGTTTTGGGCGCGTCGTTTAACGTTTTGACGAGCGCGCTTGAGAGATGATTTAATATTAGCCAACGTATTCCTCCAAAAATTCAACTGGTTGGATTTATCTCAAAGGGTAAAATATCCTTAGGACTTGTCAGCCAATAACTTAGCGATTTTAAACGGATAATTACCAATTACAATTTAGAAACCACGAAGTTATTAATGGACAGCCCCTTAATATGAACGCAAAACTAAATATTAGTTGAAAGTGTTGCTTTTGGCAAATTGAGGAGGCCTTGACCAAATGGTTACGCGCCTGCCGAACCTGTTTGATTTGCCGGCGCAATGCTTTAATCTCTTTGGGCGAGAGATTGGGCCGGGTTAGTTTGTCGGCGGCCCCGGGCAATCTGTTTAACCTGGGGCTTCAAGGTCAATGTGTTCCACGTTTTTGACAACGTGACCGCCGTATAGGGTTGAGGTTTGGCGCAGGGTTAGGGCCTGGTCAAATTCGGTTTGGGCCGAGATGCCGTTAGCCGGAACAATAATATGCAACCAGCGTAACCCGGCCGAAGCGGCCGTATGGGCCACGCAAATGTTAGAGACTGTGCCAACAATGATGAGATGTTTGACCTGCCAGACCCGGCTTAAAAAATGTTCAAGCCAGGTGCCATAAAACCCATCGTAGCGGTTTTTCTGACAAACCAATTCGTTTGGGTTGGGATTCAGTTCATCAATAATTTGCCAGCCCCAGCTATGGGCGCGACAGTGCTCTGGCCAGATTTCCCATTCGGGGTCGCCTTCAAAGTGGGTATCTTGGGTGTAGGCCACGCGAACTCCCGTATCCCGCGCGGATTTAAGCAAAGATTGAATGTGAGGCACGGTGCTGAGGGCTGCCGGGACAACCAGTTGGCCCTCTGGTTTTACAAAGTCATTTTGCATGTCAACAATAACCAGCGCTGTTTTAGCCGCCGGCAGGGTAATCTGTTCGGCAAATTGAATTTCTGGAACTTTGACAACCTGATTGGGAATATATTGGAAGCTCACTGCAAAACACTCCTTTTTTTGCGGGTTAAACTTACTAGCCGCGGCTAACGGTCCAGGCGGGCGGGTCGCTGGCCGGGAGCGATTGCAGGGCTGCTTCATCAACGGGATTGCCAACTTCAATGGTGGTATGGGTTGCCTCTGGGCCGTTGAACTGGAAGCGGGAGCGGCGGTTCGGTTCAAATTGGAGCTGCTCGGTTCTGCTGGCAGTGGTAACTCCGGCGGCCTGAAAAGCGACACAGTGGCCGGTCAAGCCCCGGTAAATCAGGTAACTGCCCGTAAGCACAAACCCCAGACGCCCCAGAGAGCGATGCGTCAGGCCATACAAGATTAGCGCAGTTCCGGCTATGACGGAAGCCAGCCGTTCGGTCTCGCTAACGTTGACTTTATTGGTTTGGGTCAATCGCTGCCACCTTTCTTTCATTTCCCGGCCACGGGTTATTTTGTTGAGTTTTTCTAACATGCTGCTCACCTATTGCGGTAACTAAATCTTCTACAGTTTGAGCTATCCGTTGGCTGGCCCAATAGATTTGCAACCGGTTGCTACGCAGATTTAGGCTAATCACTTTTACCTGAGGCATGGACTCTAAAATGGGGCCGGCGCTGGTAACGGGGTCGGTATCATCTAACACAATTACGTGGGGGTTGATGGTTGCCGCTATCTTAACCGCCTGCTCAACATCTGTCACCTTACCCACAACTTTAAAGTTGGTTTGTTTGTTCAACAGGCTTTCAAGACCGTAACCAAACATCAAATGGTTTGAGACAATCAGAATTCGTATCATGGCACTGCATTAATTGGTTCAATCTTCGTCGGGGTTTGTGGGCGCTTCCTTAAGACTCAGGGCAATTCGCTGGCGGTCGGGTTCAATGCGCAGAATCCGCAGCGTCAATTCCTCGCCACGTTCTACAAACTCGCGCGGGTCGTGGGGAGTAGGTTGGGCAATTTCGCTGGCGTGCAGCAATCCCTCCACGCCGCTATCCAGGGCTATAAATGCGCCGTAGCTAACCACATTAGAAACCCTACCCGTAACCAGTTGCCCCTCGGCGTAATACTCATTGATGTTGTTCCAGGGGTTGGGCTGCAATCGCTTCAAACTCAGGTTGATGCGCTTGCGTTCATAATCAATTTGCAGCAGGTAAACATCCACTTCATCGCCCACCTGCACCACCTCTTTGGGGTGGTTGACGCGCTGCCAGGATAACTCGGAAATATGAATCAACCCGTCGATGCCGCCCAGGTCAACAAATGCGCCAAAATTGGTAATGTTGCAGACAACGCCTTGGCGTACCTCGCCTGCGGTAAAGTCGTTCAGCCGGGCGCCCTGATTTTGCTTGCGTAGCTGCCGGCGCGCCAGCCGTTCAGACAGGATGAGCCGGTTGTTATCCCGGTTGGCCTCAATAACCTTAAGTTTCAACTCCTCGCCTAAAAACTTTTTTAAGCGCCTTTTGCGCTCTGTGGTGTCGTTAAGGCCGCTATCCCACATTACCAAATGCGAGGCAGGCACAAAACCGGTTAAATGCCTGAATTTTACCAGCAGGCCGCCCCGATTATAACCGGTTACTTCGCCGTGCCAGATTTCGTTATTTTCTAACATCTCTTGCGCCCTGGCCCAATCTTTTTCTTCTTGCACGTAAGCAAGCGATAGCACAAGCGCGCCCTCCCGGTCACTGGCGCGCACCACTTTGGTCATAATTTCCTGGCCCGGCTGCAAATTAGAAAGGGCCTCTTCTTCCAATCGCTCTATATCTTCACGGGGAACGATGCCGTCGTGTTTCATCCCTACATCAACTACGGCGCCGTATTGATCCAGCTCAAGCAAAACGCCTTCGCGAATCTCGCCCGGTTGAGGACTCTCGTAATCATACTCTTCGGTTAGCCAATTTTCCATTGGGTACTCTGCCGACATTCACTATCCTTTCTGTTAGCTAATACAATCTCAACATTTTTTTGCTGCCTCTTATTGTAAGGTCTATCGCCCGCCTTCGGTACACTCACATGGGCTATTGTTGGGGCGGAGGTGGGCTATTTTAAGCTAATTCCGACTTATCCCATCAGCATCCGGTCGCCTACCTGGGCTATCTGCTCTTTGCCAATCCTAAAAATTGGGATAAGATTAAAGAAAAGGATGATGAAAAACGGGAGCGCAGAGACCACAAAGGAGACGCAGTATAATTATGGAAAAAATAAAACCATTACCCCCAGACCGGCTCTGCTGGCGCTGTAACCCGGAACAGTTTGACTTTAAAACCACCGCCGACCTGGACGACCTTTCGGAAATTATTGGCCAGCCACGCGCCGTTGAGGCCATGCAGTTTGGCATTAATATTGAGCAGGAAGGCTACAATATTTTTGCCCTGGGGCTGGCCGGCACCGGCAAGCGAACCCTGATGCACCGTTTGTTTGAGGAAAAGGGCGCCCACAAACCGGTTCCTGCCGACTGGTGCTATGTCAACAATTTTGAGCAATCGCACCGGCCCAAGGCGCTGCAACTGCCTGCCGGCAAGGGGATTCAATTCAAAAAAGATATGGCCGGACTGGTTGACGAGTTGCGCACCGCCCTGTCGGGCGCATTTGAAAGCGACGAGTACCACGCCCGGCGTCAGGAAATTGAAGAGGAATTCAAAGAGCGTCAGGAAACTATTTTTGAGGAAATTAGGGAAAAAGCCCTGAGCCAGAACTTAACCGTACTGCGCACGCCTTCGGGGTTGGTGTTTGCGCCGGTTAAGAATGGCGAGGTCATGTCGCCGGATGAAATTCAAGACCTGTCCGCAGAAGCGCGGCACGACCTGGAGAACAAGGCCGCCGATTTGCAGGAGGATTTACAAAAGAGCCTGCGCCAGTTTCCGCGCTGGCAGCGCGAAATGCGCGAGCGCATCAAAGAGCTGAACCGTCAGTTTGCCAATTATGCCGTTGGCGGGCTGATTCATGAGTTGCGCGAAAAATATTCGGACCTGCCCGATATCGTCAGTTACCTGGATGACGCGCGGCAGGATATTATTGAAAACGCCCGAAAATTCCTGTCTCAAGAGGAAGACGGCCAGCCTGTGCTGGAGGCCATTGGCCCGGAAGCGCAGGACTCGCCGGCGCAAATGGGGTCGCCCCTGCTGCGCCGCTACCAGGTAAACGTGCTGGTTGACCACAGCGAGTCTAAAGGCGCGCCGGTAATTTACGAAGATAACCCCAATTACCAAAACCTGATTGGTCGAATTGAACATATGGCCCAAATGGGCGCGCTGACGACCGACTTCAACCTGATTAAACCGGGCGCGCTGCACCGGGCCAACGGCGGCTACCTGATGCTGGACGCCCGCAAAGTGTTGCTGCAACCCTTTGCCTGGGAAGGGCTAAAGCGGGCTTTAAGCTCCGGCCAACTGCGGCTGGAAAGCCCGGCCCAAATGCACAACCTTATCAGCACCGTCTCGCTAGAGCCGGAACCGATTCCCTTGAATGTCAAAGTAACCTTGCTGGGCGAACCAACCCTCTACTACCTGCTGGCCGCCTACGACCCGGAGTTTAGCGAGTTGTTCAAGGTGGCCGCCGATTTTGATGAGCAGATGGAGCGCGACACCGGCAACCAATTGTTGTATGCGCGACTCATTGCCAGTATGGTTCGCCAAAACAAACTGCGCCCCTTTGAACCCGGCGCAGTGGCCCGTATCATCGAGCAGAGCGCCCGGATGGCCGGCGACGCTGAAAAGCTGTCTACCCAAATGCGCGATGTGGTCAACCTGCTGCGCGAGGCCGACTATTGGGCCGGCCAGGCCAAAAACAAGGTGGTAACAGCCGCCGATGTGCAGCGCGCCATCGACGCCCAAATTTATCGCGCCGACCGCATTCGGGAAAGAATGTATGAGCAAATTGAGCGCGATACCATTTTAATTGACACCCAGGGGGCCAACGTGGGCCAGATTAACGGCCTGTCGGTGCTTCAGTTGGGTAATTTTGCTTTTGGCCGGCCCAGCCGCATTACTGCCAGAGTTCGCCTGGGCGAAGGCAAAGTGGTTGACATTGAACGGGAGGTAGAGTTGGGCGGGGCGCTCCATTCCAAAGGGGTGCTTATTCTTGGCGGCTTTTTGGGCGCGCGTTACGCTCAAAAGCAACCGCTGGCGCTATCGGCCAGTTTGGTGTTTGAGCAATCTTATGGCGGGGTTGACGGCGACAGCGCCTCATCCGCCGAGTTGTACGCCCTGCTGTCGGCCATTGCTAATGTGCCTCTCAAACAATCGCTGGCCGTAACCGGCTCGGTTAACCAGCACGGCCAGGTACAGGCTATTGGCGGCGTTAACGAAAAAATAGAGGGCTTTTACGACGTGTGTAAAGCCAAAGGCTTAACCGGCAGCCAGGGCGTTCTGATTCCCGCCTCGAATGTCAAACATTTAATGCTGCGCCACGATGTGGTAGAAGCGGTGGAACAGGAAAAATTTTACATTTATCCGGTTGAAACCATCGACCAGGGCATCGAGTTGCTAACCGGCATACCTGCCGGCGAACCCGATGAGGCCGGCAACTATCCGCCAGACAGCCTCAACGGGCGCGTGCAGGCCCGGCTGGCCGAATTTGCCGAGAAACAATTGGCTTTTAGCAAGCCGGATGAGAAAAAGGGTGAATCATGAGCCACACAGGAGAGGAACATCAGATTCAACGGATTCTGGTTGCCCTGGATAGCTCTGCAGCCAGTATGGCCGCGCTAAAGCAGGCCGTGGCCCTGGCTGCCCACTTTAAGGCCGGGTTACTGGGGTTGTACGTTGAAGATATAACCCTGGTACAACTGGCCCAAATATCTTTTACGCAAGAGGTGGGCCTGTTTTCGGCCAGCCGGCGCAGCCTGGAAGTTAGATACGTAGAGCGACAGTTTAAGGGGCAGGCTAACCGCGCCCGGCAGGCGATGGCCACGCTGGCCGAACAGGCCGGAGTAGCCTGGACGTTTCGGGTGGTGCGGGGCGTTATTGCCAAAGAGTTGTTGAGCGCCGCCTCCGACGCAGATTTGATTGTGCTGGGCCGGGTGGGGCTGTCGGGCCAGGCTCGTCGCGGTATAGGTTCAACGGCCCGCGCGCTGCTGCTGGAGTCTCCCCACTTAACCCTGGTGCTGCACCCCGAAACGCAGGTGGGGCTGCCGGTGATAGCCCTTTATAACGGGTCGGCAACGGCTCAAAAAGGGTTAATTGCCGCCACGCAGTTGATGCCGGAGCAGGTTGAACCATTGATTGTTGTTGTGATTGCCGAGTCCGCAGCAGCGGCTCAACCAATTCAGCAACAGGCCGAACAAATATTGCAGGAGTATGGCCTAAAGGCCCGTTTTATAACCCAAAGCAACAAAAATACAGAGCAACTGATTCAAACCATTCGGGCGCGGGCGTGTCGAATGTTGATTTTGCCCGCCAACGGCTCCGGCCTGGACCGGGAGACCGCCCTGTCGATATTAAATCGAGTTCATTGCCCGGTGTTGCTGGTCAGATAAGCAGGCAAGCGCCCGGTATCACTTATCCCCTGGCCAATCTCAAACTGTTTTTGCGCCCCCCTTATTTTGCTGAAAAGACTCCTCCAGCATTGGAAATACCAGCCAGGCGTAAGCCAACCCCAAAATAACGCCGGTGATGGTGCGTAATTGCCAGTTGCTGGTGCGGGCGCCATTAACTTGCACCAGAATCATCCCTATTGGAAAGCAGAGCACAAACAGGTAAAACTGCCAGTAGGGTATTCTGACCAGTATAAACGCCGCAATCAGCATTGCGCTCAGGGCCAGGGCAAAGCCGGTTAACCACCAGCCGGGCAAAACCTGGTACAGCGGCCCGACCAGTTGCGTGCCGCCATCTAATCCCACCGGAATCAGCGCCAGAATCCACCACTGAAAAGGCATCGGCTTGAGCCTGTTGCGAACAAGAATATACAGCAATCCGCCCGCAAAAAAGGCGCCCCAAATGGCCGTACAGCGCTGGCATAAGGCGGCCTGGTGCTCAAAGATAAAGTACGACCGCTCGGCAAGCTGGTGACAGGTTAAGCGATACAGGCCATAAATGGCCCTGGCCCAATCGGGGTGATTGTAATGGGCCAGGATTGGGGCCAGGTAGGGCAACCCGATAAACAGCCCCAGCAGCAGGTTGGCCGTAAAGAGCCAGCGCCTTGCAAACAGCGATGAATTGTTCTTGATGGACATAATTTAGGGCAAAGATTGGCCGCCGAACAAAATCACAATCGGATTTTATCCGGCGGCCATAATTTTTTTGAATTCGATTGAGCGGTTAAATTCTGGCCTCAATCTTGAACGATACGTCAACTTTGGCCCGGTAGGCCACCACCTTTCCGTTTTCAACCTTCAGATCCAGTTGTTTCACCTCGGCAATTCGCAAATCGTGCAGGGTTTTGCCGGCTGCCTCAACCGCGTTTTTGGCGGCTTCTTCCCAGGAAACTTCGCTGGTTCCTACCAGCTCAATAATTTTGTAAACACTATTTTCTGCCACAATTGTTCTCCTTTGATACGCTAATTGGTTGACCGGCTGTCGCCGGCCACTTACGCCAACGCCGCCAGCAGCGCCAGCACCAACCCCCCTGCCATTACGCTGCCAAGTTGGCCCGCCGTGTTAGCGCCCATGGCGTGCATCAGCAAAAAATTCTGAAAATCGTACTCCTGCCCCACTTTCTGCACCACCCGCGCCGACATGGGAAAGGCGCTGATGCCGGCCGCGCCCAGCAGCGGGTTGAAGCGTCCCCCCGAAAAAAGATATAGCAGCTTGCCAAACAGCACGCCCCCGGCCATATCCAGCACAAAGGCCACCAGCCCCAGCGCCAGCACCAAAAACGTGTCAAGCCGAATAAAGGTGGCCCCGGTCATCGTTGCGCCAATGGTCAGCCCCAGAAAAATGGTGGTGACGTTAGCAATCTCGTTTTGGGCGGCTTTGGCCAGCCGGTCTACCACGCCCGACTCCCGCAGCAGGTTGCCAAACATCAGCGTGGCAATGAGCGGTGAGGCCACCGGCGCCAGCAGCGAGACCACCACCGTAACGATAATGGGAAACAGCACGCGGGTGGTTTTTGAGATTTGGCGCTGGGTGTAGGGCATCCGCACCTTGCGTTCGGCTTCGGTGGTGAGCAGGCGCATAACCGGCGGCTGGATAATGGGCACCAGCGACATGTAGCTGTAGGCCGCCACGGCAATGGGAGCCAGCATGTGGGGCGACAGGGTGGCCGCCACGTAAATAGCCGTCGGCCCGTCCATGGTGCCGATGGCGCTGATGGAGGCGGCATCATTTAGCCCAAAACCCAGCGCGAGGGCAATCAACAGCGTGCCAAAAATGCCAATGTGCCCGGCTGCGCCCAGCAGGGCCATTTTGGGATTCTCCAGCAGCGGGCCAAAATCGGTCATGGCCCCCAGGCCAATAAACAGCAGCAGCGGAAACAATTCGGTTTTGATGCCAATAGCGTAAAACAGCCCCAGCAAACCGTGCTCGCCGGCAATGCCGGTGAGGGGCAGGTTGGTCAAAATAGTGCCAAAGCCAATAGGCAGCAGCAGCATCGGTTCGTAATCTTTGGCAATGCCCAGGTAAATTAGCGCGCTGCCAATTACCATCATAATCAGCATTTGCCAGGTGAGCAGGGTGGGAGCCTGTAACAGTTGCCAAAGAGATTCAAGTTCCATCGGGGCCTCACTCAAACGTAACCAGGATATCGCCGTGGTTGACCGCCTGGCCGGGCGTTACCTCCACCCCGGCAACAACGCCATCGCGGTGGGAGCGAATGGCGTTTTTCATTTTCATCGCCTCCAGCGAGAGCAGTTCCTGCCCCACGCTGACGGCATCACCCGGCTTAACCAGAATTTCAACAATATGGCCGGGCATGGGGGCGGTGATTGATTTAAGAGAAACGCCCCCATGCCCGGCGGGTCGGGGAGGCTTTGGCGGCGCAGATGTCTGGCGGGCTACCTGCTCGATGGCTGCGGCGGTGCCATTGGCCGGCGCGGGTTCAACCTCGGTTGGGCCGACTTCAACCACGTAGGGCTGGCCATTAACTAAAACAGTGAGCGGCGAGGCGTACAGGTCGCCAATTTCTACCAGATAGGGCTTGCCGTTGATGGCGACGGTTAATTTTCGTTTGGGGATTGAAGTCATTTTGAGTTTCTCCGCGCAGGTTTCGGGATGGGAGCCGGCCGGCTCTGGCCCGACTGCCACCAGCGGCCCCGCTCTGTTTCAAGGGTTGCGCCCAAATTGGCCCGGCAAATATCCAGCGAGCGAAAATGAGCCAGGGCTACGGCAATAGCTGCGGCAATTTCTTGCTCCTCGGATTGGGGAGTCATTTTACTGACGGTTGATTTTTCTTTGGCGACAGCCGGGCGGCCAGCATCCCGAAAGAGCCGTTCAATCAACATCATCAACAGCATCAGCAGTATCATCGCCGCAAACAGCAGCCCCAACCCCAACCCGGAAATTATCAAACCCTGCCATAATATGTCAGACAAAACTGCACCTCCGGGGCGTCATAGTGGAATCAGGCCGTGCTTTTTGGGCGGCAGGCTGGCCTGCTTGTCGCGCAGCAGCTCCAGCGCGGCAATCAGGCGGGGGCGCGTTTCTGCCGGAATGAGAATATCGTCGATGTGGCCGCTGGCGGCGGGGGTGTAGGGCCGCGAGAATTTATCGCGGAAGGCGGCCACCAGCCGGGCGCGGTCGGCTTCGGGGTCTTCCACCACTTTAAGCTGCTTGCGGTAAAGAATGTTGACCGCTCCCTCCGGCCCCATCACCGCAATTTCGGCGGTGGGCCAGGCCAGAGTCAAATCGGTGCGAATATATTTGCTGCTCATTACAATGTAGGCCCCGCCGTATGCCTTGCGGGTAACAATGGAGATTTTGGGCACGGTGGCCTCGGCGTAGGCGAACACAATTTTGGCCCCGTGGCGGATGATGCCGCCGTGCTCCTGGGCCAGCCCCGGCATAAAGCCGGGCGAGTCGATAAAGGTAATCAGCGGAATGTTGAAGGCATCGCAAAAGCGAATAAAGCCGGCCATCTTGTCCGAGGCGTCAATATCAATGACGCCGGCCAGCACCGCCGGCTGCTGGGCCACCACCCCCACCACCTGGCCGTGCAGCCGGGCAAAACCGACAATGGCGTTTTGGGCAAAATTGGGCTGAACTTCAAAAAAGCTGCCGGTATCAAACACGGTGGTGATGGCCACTTTCATATCGTAGGCCTGTTCGGGGTCGGTGGGTACCAGGGTGTTGAGGGTTTGCTCCATGCGCCACGGGTCATCGGTGGGGGGGATGGCGGGGGGCGGTTCGGCGTTGTTGGCGGGCAGATAACTCAGCAGGGTTTTGGTTAGCGCCAGGGCGTGCTCTTCGTCATCGGCGGCAAAATGGGCCACCCCGCTGATGGCGCTGTGGGTCAGCGCCCCGCCCAGCGTTTCCAAATCTACCTCCTCGCGGGTGACGGTTTTGATGACCTCCGGGCCGGTGATGAACATGTGGCTGGTGCCTTTGGTCATAATCACAAAATCGGTCAGGGCCGGGGAGTAAACCGAGCCGCCGGCGCACGGCCCCAGCATCACGCTAATCTGGGGGATGACGCCGCTGGCCTGGGTGTTGCGCCAGAACAGTTCGGCGTAGGCGGCCAGGCTGTAAACGCCCTCCTGAATCCGCGCCCCCACCGAGTCGTTCAGGCCGATGACAGGCACGCCCGCCTGCAGGGCCAGCTCCATAATTTTGGCGACTTTCTGGCCCTGCACCTCGGAAAAGGAGCCGCCCAGCACGGTAAACTCCTGGGCGTACAGGCAAACGCGCCGCCCGTTGATTTTGCCAAAGCCGGTCACAACGCTATCGCCGGGGTGCTGCTCCTTGTCCATGCCAAAGTCGATGTGGCGTTGGGTGATGTAGGCGTCAATCTCTTGAAACGTGCCCTCATCCAGCAGGCGGTTGATGCGCTCGCGGGCCGTCAGCTTGCCTTTGGCGTGCTGGGTTTCGATGCGTTTGGGGCCGCCGCCCTGTTTGATTTTTTCTCGCTGCTCGTGTAATTCGGCAATGAGCGCCTGGTGATTATTGCCGTGGTTGGAAAACGTTTCGGTTATTTCATCGTTTTGGATTTGTGGCTTTTGGGCCATGCCTTGCTCCTGGGCTGATGAGATGGTGGTTGGGTGATTGTTTTTATTATGTAACGGTTTCGGCGGCGCCTTTGAACAGTTCCGACAGATCTAAGGATTGCACCTTGATTTTAGTGGCCAGCGCCACGTAGGTGGTTGCCAGTTTATCTTTGGCGGCGCCCAACACCGTGCTAATCAGCCCCAACGCCTCGCCTAACTCCGAGGGAGGCAACTCGTTGACAATGCGGGTCCAGAGCGTTTCTTCCAAAATATTAAAGAGCGTTTGAACTTCGCGCAGGTCGTAATCGGCCAGATAACGTTTGTAGGCCAGATGTTCGGCGTAGCTGATAATTTCATCCAGATGCCGGGTTTTGACGCACTTTACAGTCAATTCGTACAGGTCAATCAGGCGCTCTTTGCTTTTTTCAAACCCCTCCGCTTCATAGTGCCTTAAATGCGCACACTCTAATTTTTCCAACGCCTCTTCAATCATTTCAGCTTCTTTTGTCTCGAGCAATTCAATGAGGTTCATGATCCCTCCTGACAAGGATGAACGGTTTTTTTTATGACGGTTCCGCCGATGTTTCTCTGTTGTTTTTTTACGTAACCAGTCCCGCCTCTACCAGGGTTAGATACACTTTTTCAGCCGTGAAGGGCGGCGATTCCACCCGCACGCCAACGGCATCATAAATGGCGTTGGCAATGGCCGGAATGGTGGGCACCATGGCGTGCTCGCCAATGCCGCGCGCGCCCCAGGGGCCGTCATCTTGCGGCACCTCAACGATGATGGCGTCGATGTGGGGTGGGGCGTCGGCGCTGGTGGCAATGCGGTAATCCACAAAACTGGGGTTTTGCAACACCCCGTCTTTCAACTGAAGACTCTCGAACAGGGCCGTGCTCAGGCCCTGCACAAAACCGCCTTCCATCTGCGCCTTGACCAGCTCCGGGTTGATGGCCCGGCCCACGTCAAAGGCGGCTGCGCCACGGATGACCTCTACCTTGCCGGTCACCAGGTCTACCTCAACCTCTACTGCCTGCGCGCCGGTGGTGTAGTGAACTACGGCTCGCTCGCCCTGGCCGGTTTCGGGGTCCAGGCCGGTTACGTAGGTCGGCATAAAATTGCCGCGCCCCACAACGGGGCCGCCCACCCAGCCGCTGCCATCGGGTTTGGGCAGGCCGTAAATGACCAGATTTTTCAGCGAGACGGTCTCCTCGCTGCGGTAGGAGATAACCTCGCCATTGACAATATCCAGATTGTCCGGCTCTTCATCCCAGGCTTTGGCAACTGCCTCCAAAATCTGGCGGCGGGCATCCTGAGCCGCGTTGACAATGGCGTTGCCCATACTCCAGGTGATGCGGCTGGCGACTGTTTGCCACTCGTAAGGGCTGTACTGGGTGTCAACCGGCCCGGCCACCCGCACCCAATCATAGGGGACGCCCAGCGCCGCCGCGGCCATTTGGGCGGCCACGGTAAAGGCCCCCTGCCCAATATCTTGCCCGCCGACGCCCACCGTTACGGTTCCATCCTCATTCAACTCTACCCAGGCGCTGGAGCCGGCGTTGGGCGGCATGGCCGGGGCCTTCCACATAATGGCCATACCTTTGCCCCGTTTTTTGGTGGGGCTGCTGGGCGGCGACTTGCGCCCCCAGTCGATGGCCTCGGCCACTTTGTCGATGCACTGGGGCAGGCCGGTGGGGTGCATTTTGCTGCCCGTAACCAGCGTGCTGCCGCCTTTGAGACAGTTGAGGCGACGGAAGTCAGCCGGATCCAGGTTGATTTTGTGGGCCAGCTCGTCGATGCACTGCTCCAGCCCGGCGTGCATTTCTGGCATGCCAAAGCCGCGCATTGGCCCGCCGACCGGATGATTCGTATAGACACAGTAGCTATCAGCCTTGATATTGGGCACTTCGTAGGGGCCGCTGCTGCTGTAACCGGCGGCTCTGGCTACATTGACGCCGTATTCGGTGTAAGCGCCGCCATCCCAGTAGAATTTGTTTTCCATGGCCAGCAGCTTGCCGTTTTCATCGCAGCCCATTTTGAAGTGGGCCACCAATCCCTGGCGCACAAAGGCGGTGTAAAACTCTTCCTCGCGGGTCAGCCGCAGTTTAACGGTGCGCCCTTTCACTTTTAGGGCAATGGCCACGGCCAGCGCTTCCATGCTGACCCCGGCCTTGCAGCCGAATCCTCCGCCTACGTAGGGCGCGATAACGCGCATGTCGCTTTGGGAAATGCCAAGCGTTTGGGCGATCAGGTTGCGCTGGGCAAAGGGCGATTGCGAACTGCCCCACAGGGTAACGCTGCCGGTTTGGTCTACTTTGGCAATGGCAATGTGCGGCTCGATGGGGACGTGCTGCACATGGGGGATATGGTACTTGTGCTCAACAATGGCGGCGCATTTTCCCCAGGCGCTATCAACATTGCCCTTGCGGATTTTGAAATGGTTAGAGATGTTGGTGTTGGCCTGCGGAAAGATAAAATTAGCCACTTCGTACTCGCCCAGGGTGGGGTGGACCAGCGGAGCTTTGGGGCTGGCCCCAAATTCGGGGTCAAGCACCGGCTCCAGCGGTTCGTATTCCACTTCAATCAGGTCCAGAGCTGCCTCGGCAATTTGCTCGCTGATGGCGGCTACGCCGGCCACCGGGTCGCCCACGTAGCGGACCCTGTCGCGGCAAAAGATGTGGCGGTCTTTGAGATACAGGCCGATAAAGCCGGGATAATCCTGACCCGTAACCACCGCTTTTACGCCGGGCAGCGCCTGGGCCTTGTTGGTGTCAATGGATTTAATCAGCGCGTGGGGGTAGGGGCTGCGCTTGATGCGGGCGTACAGCAGGCTGGGGCCAAATTCAAAATCGTCGGCAAAGGTGGCGGCGCCGGTTACTTTCTCGCGCGCGTCGATGCGGGTGACGCTTTCGCCAATCAAATCGGGGATTTTTTCAATAGGCGCTTCTTTTAACATGGATACCTCCAGGATAAGGTGTCATTTGTAATTTGTCCCTTGTCCTTTGTGATTTGCTTGTTGCTGATGCTAATGACCAAGGGTCCTACGATGTGAGCATCGTTCAAAAAGGGGAGAAAACGGGGGGAACTACCCCCCGCGCCCCCCGGCCTACGGCGCTTTCTTACTTAGCAATCACCCATCATCCCGCCCTGGCCGCTTCTTTGACGGCGTCGATGATGCGTAAATAGCCGGTGCAGCGGCACAAATTGCCCACCAGCGCATCGCGGATTTCGTAATCGCCGGGATGGGGGTTGCGGTTGAGCAGCGCCCTGGCCGAAATCAGCATACCGGGGGTGCAATAACCGCACTGTACCCCGCCCTGCTGGATCATGGCGTTTTGTACCGGGTCAAGCTGTCCATTGTGGGCCAGCCCTTCAATGGTGGTCACTTGCGCCTGCTGACATTCTACGGCCAGCACCATGCAACTGTTGACCGGCTCGCCGTTGAGCAATACGGTACACGCGCCACACTCGCCGGCAGCGCAGCCGTTTTTGGTGCCGGTCAGGGCCAGCTTTTCTCGCAGCATTTCCAGCAGGGTCATGTGCGAGGGCACGTCAACCACTTCGGTTTTGCCGTTAACGGTAAGCGTGATTTTATGAAAAGCCATATAAACCTCCTGTGGAGACAGAGCAATGTCAATTTACTTTCTGACCTTCTGCCAGATTTCTGTGAGAGCTTGTTGGGTTAAATTTTTGACCATCAATTTGCGGTAGCGGGCGCTGGCGCGGGTGTCATCAATGGGCGTGCAGGCTTCCATGGCCGATTCAGCCGCCTCTTCAATTGTGGCCTCGCTAATGGGATTGCCGCTCAAAATGGCTTCGGCCTGGGGCGCCCTGAGCGGCGTGGGCGCTACCGAAGCCAGGGCCAGCCGAAAACGATAGCCGGACGGCATGTCGCTATCAGGGTAAACCAGGGCGGTAATGCCAACAATGGCTAAATCGCCAATGGCGTTGCGGCCCAATTTAATGTATTTGGCTACGTAGTGTTTGGGTGGAACGGGCAGGCGCAGCGCGGTCACAATATCGCCCGGTTGAAGCAAGGTTTGGCCAGGGCCAACAAAAAAGGTTTTGAGCGGCTCCTCTCTTTCGCCGTTCACGCCGTAAACGTGGAGTTTGCCGCACAGCACCAGACAGGCGCCAATGGTATCGCCCGCCGGCGAGGCGTTGCAGATGTTGCCCACAATTGTGGCGCGGGTGCGTAATTGATAGCTGGCTACGGTATGGGCGGCTTCGGCCAGCACCGGGTAATACTGTTTAACTTCCGGGGCGGCAATTACCCGGTTCATATTCACCGAAGCGCCGATGGTCAGGCCGTGGGTTGGGTCAAAACTAATTTGACTCATGCCATCCAGATTTTTGATATCGACCAGATATTTCTCTTTCCAGAAACCATCGCGCATACGCACAAAAGTGTCGGTGCCGCCCATAAATGAGCGGGCCTCGTAAGGATGTGCGGCCAGAAAACGGCTGGCCTCGGCCAGCGAGGTGGGCCGGATATAGTCAAATTCGGGGAGTCCCGGGGTTGGTGTTTCCATCAAATACCTCCTTGGGTGGCAAGAGAATTGCAGAAAAATCATTAAGAAATTTGGCTATTTATTTTGGGTGAGAAGTTCCCGGCAATTAATCCGGGGTATCACTGGATAGAAAAAATTAAACCACCAGTTCTAACTCTTCGATGCGGGTTTCTTCAAATTCCTTGTCAATATTTTTGGCCGGGAAGATTAAGAAAACGACATTCAACAGAATGCCGACCACCGCCGCTGTAGCAATAGAAGGCAGGTTCCAGTTGAAAACGGGAATCATGCCGCCTTCGTAGCCAATGCCGCCGCCAATGCCAATTACCAGAATGGTGGCAATAACCGCCAGCTTGCGCGGGTCGAACATATTGACTTTTTGGGCAATTTGCAGGGCAATACCCTGCGCCCCAATTACCCCAAACAGATAGATGGACAATCCGCCGGTAACGGCTACCGGCAGCGTGCCTACCAGCGCGGCCAGCTTGCCGATAAAACCCAGCAGAATGGCAATGACCCCGGCGGTAAGCAAGGCCGGGCCGGAGTAGTTGCGGGTAATGGCCATCAGCGAGTTGTTTTCGCCGTAGTTGGTGCCGGCGCAGCCGCCCAGCAAGCCGTTGATGGCGTCGCCCACGCCGTCGCAAATCAGGTTCAGGCCCAAAAAGCGGCTAAGTTTGACCGGCGGCTTTTTCAATTCGGCGGCCAGTTGGTCAACATACAGGCTAATCTGGTACAGGTGGGCCGTGCTTTCGGGGATGGTGGCAATGGCAATGGGCGCAATAGCCAGAATAGCCCCCAGCGTAAAGATGGGGAAGGTGAAATTGGGGACTCGCACCCAGGCCGCCTCGCCGACAGGTTGAAAATCTACAAGTCCCAGGGGCATTGCCACAATATACCCTACCAGCGCGCCCAGCAGCACCGGCAGCATACCAATGAAGCCGCGCCCGCGCAGATACACCGAGAAGAGGATGGTGATAAACAGGGTAATCAGGCTGACCGTCCAGTTGGCCGAAGCCATACTCAGCGCGGCAAAGGCCAGGGCAATACCAATTACCGTGGCAACCGAGCCGGTCACTTCGGCGGGCAAAATTTTGTCGATGTTCTCTTTGCCAATGTAGCGGATGAGAACGCCGACCACAACGTTGACCACGCCGGTCATAATAATGCCCCCCTGGGCTATGCGGATGCGCGTCACCGGGTCGTCGATGTTGTAAATGTTGGTGACGGTGATAGCCACAATGGGGGCAATATAGGAGAAGCTTGAGCCGTAGTATAACGGAATATAGGAGCCTGCCAACCGGGATGAAACAAACAGCGCAACGATGGTGGCCAGGCCCGACGCAAACAGGGTAACGCCAATGTCAAAGGTGGTGAGGATAGCGACCAGCACGGTGGCGGGAAACATGGTGAGAACGTGTTGAAAAGCCAGACCAATCATTGGCCCGATAGGGGGGGCGTCGTTGGGCAAATAACCCACAAATTTTTCTTTGGTGGCTGTAGCCATTATTTATGAATTCCTTTCTTTATTTTCGCCGTTGAAAACAATAACCCCTACCTGACAACTGTTATAACAAATCGTTCGTATGAGCCTCACCCCCCTTCCCCGGGGAACTCCCCACCCATAGCCAATTACTTGAGCCGTTTGCCGGCCTGTTGGCAGGCAAAAATTTGATACTGCTTTCCAACAGCGCATACTTTGGCAGGTGGCAAAACGGCCTATGAAAATCTTATCACGTTCAGCCTGTTATTGAAGTGAGAAATGTCATCTTTTGCAAAGATAAATGTCATCAAAGCCGAAATATTCTCAAAAAGCAGGGGCATGGCAACTCGAAGAGTAGGTTATTTACGCTCAAAACATCAATCGGAGTTGCCTTGCCCCTGCTCGGTAACCGGCCAATATTGTTTAATTGCGTCGCCCACCAGAATAACGCTTAACTTACCCATCTGGGTTATGGGGATAGATAACCATTGCCGGCAGGGTTATCAAAAGATAATCCTTTGTAAACAGGTAAATCGCCCAATTTAGTGTGGTTGTAGGGCCGGCGTAGTGTTACCATAAACTGTAGAATAGTTGCAGATTTGACTACTACGGCAGGCCCAAATACTGGGCCTGATGCCTTGTAAATTAATAGACAAAAATAATACGCAATTGAAAGGAGCGTAATTATGGGAATTTTTAATGGCAAAACTGTTTTTGGTTTGTTTGGTCGAGACGATGAAGTGGAAAAAACCGTGGTCAAGCTGCAAAAGCGCGGCTTTGGCAAAAAAGATAATCAGCAGATTCACATTATCGACGAGCATCGTTTAACGCAAGAAATGCCCATCAACGAGGCCGGGCAATCAGTTATGCCGCCAGCCAGCCGTTCGGCCACCGGGCCGGCCACAGTCTATAACCCTGTTCAGACCACAGGGGCTGAGTTAGCTACTATTGAAAACAGCGCCCTCACAGCCTTAAAAGAGAAAGGGCTTGACCATAAAGCGGCAACTTTTCACGCCCGGCACATTGCCCGCGGCAGCTCGATGGTTATTGTGGAAACGCCTAAAGAGCAGGTTGGCGAAGTAGAGCAAATTATGAAAGAAGCCAATGCCAGAGTGTCGGTAGCTTAACTGGCCGTTGACAAGAAAGCAGGAGCAGATTTTATGACTATACTAACCACAAGCGAGTTAAAAACGCTGACCCTAAAAAATCATCAAGGCCCTTTTGTGTCAATTTATATGCCGACGCATCGGGCCGGGCCGGAAACGCGCGGCGATTCTATTCGGCTGAAAAATCTGATTACACAGGCCGAGGAACAACTGATTGAAAGCGGTATCAGAGCGCCGGAAGCCAGAAAGCTGTTAGAGCCGGGCAAACAACTGGTGGAGGATTACGATTTCTGGCAGCATCAAGGCGATGGACTGGCCGTATTTATGGCGGCAAACCTGGTTAAAACCTATCGGGTGCCGCTGGAATTTGAAGAACTGCTGGTGGTTGGAAGCCGTTTTCACCTGAAACCGTTAATGCCCTTGCTTAGCGAGGATGGTCAGTTTTACGTGCTGGCTCTCAGCCAAAACGAGGTAAAGCTTTTTCGGGGCACACGTTTTAGTATAGATGAGGTTGACCTGGAGGATATCCCCAAAAGTTTGGCCGACGCCCTAAAATACGACCTGCCTCAAAAGCAACATCAATATCATACCGCCACAGCCACCCCCGGCAGCCCCGCCGGGGGGCGTCCGGCAGTGTTTCACGGCCACGGCATTGGCGCCGACGAGGAAAAAAACAACCTTTTGCGTTATTTTCAGCAAATCAACAAGGGTCTGCATTCTTTTCTTGTGGAAGATAATCCCGCCAAGCCGTTGGTGCTGGCCGGAGTTGAGTATCTTTTTCCCATCTATAAAGAGGCCAATACCTACCCTAACCTGATGGACAATGGCGTCAAGGGAAACGTTGAGGTGCTGCAGCCCGGCGCACTCCAGCGGCAGGCCTGGCAAATTGTCCGGCCCTTTTTTCAGCAGGCCCAAAAAGATGCAATGGGCCGGTATAAAGAGTTGGCCAACACAGAACGAGCCTCTAAAGATATCCGGCAAATTCTGCCTGCTGCCCATTACGGGCAGGTGGACACCCTGTTTGTGGCAGTTAACCAACAGCAGTGGGGCAATTTTAACCCCAATACCAATACGCTTGAGTTGCGCCCGGAGCCAAAAAATGGCGATGAGGATTTACTGGATACGGCAGCCGTGCAAACCTTATTGAAAGGAGGGACTATATTTGCCGTCGCGCCGGAAAAAATTCCAGATGACGCGCCTATGGCGGCTATCTTCAGATATTGATAGAAGGTACTCCAGACCTCAAAGGTTTCAAAAACCTTTGAGGTCTTCATTTAACAAAAAATATAGAAAACACCTGCTGATGATGAAACCGGCGTTGCTTTTTAATTTGGTCTGACTATAATTATTAACTAATATGGAATCCCATACCCCACCAAACCAACACCCTGCGCTCTTCATTGGTGAAAACAATTTTTCCTGAAAGCCCCGTCATAAAGTTCAGTTGGTTGAACAAGCAATGACAAACCTGAACAGTCATTATAATTTGCGCGCTATTACAGATTTAAGCCCGGGAGATCATTGGTGCTGGTTGTATGAGTCAGAAGAAGAATACCGCGCTCTGCTGGCTGTATTTTTGCAGCATGGGCTTGAGCAGCGCCAAAAAGTATTGTGTATTTTTGACGCCTACCCGGAGCAAAGCATTGTTGACTCCCTGTGCAGCCAATGCCCTCAGTTAGCATTGGGGCTGGCCAGCGGCCAGGTGAGTTTTATTGGCAGCGAGGCCGCCTATCTTAAAAATGGCGTTTTTGACCCCGAACAGGCGATTGATTTTTTAACCCAGGCCACCGGGCAAGCTCTGGCCGAAGGTTACGCCGCCTTGCGAGTTACCGGCCAAATGAGTTGGGTCATTAAAAAACCGCCGGGCAGCGACAAATTGCTGGATTATGAGGTGATGTGCCACCAATTTTTCAAAAGCCATCCCTGCCTGGCTATCTGCCAGTACCCCCGCTCTCGGTTTGACCCGGCGCTGCTGCTTCAGGTAGTAATGATACACCCCACCGTTATTATTGGAACAGAGGTTTTTGACAACGTCTGTTACATTCCCCCCTTTCAGGCAACGGCCCAAAACAGCCCAAAAATTATGTTGAATCACTATCTGGACAACCTGGTTGACCGCAAACGGGCTGAAGCGGCTTTAAGAGACAGCGAGGAACTGTATCGGGTTACTTTAAGCAACATTTCCGATGCCATCTTTGTGACGAACGAGGCCGGAGATTTTACCTACATTTGCCCCAATGCTCACGTTATATTTGGCTATTCCACAGAAGAAATCGAAGCAATTGGCAATATTTACCAATTAATTGGCTCCAACTTTTTGACACGCGAGACCCTGGATGGTGTTGAAGAGCTTCGCAATATTGAACAGACCATCACCGACAAAGATGGGCGGACGCACCATTTACTGATCAACGCCAAACAAGTCGCCATTAATCAAGGCGTTATTTTGTTTACCTGTCGGGATATTACCGAACGCAAACGCTACGAAGATAAAATTAGCTACTACGCCGCCCGCACCGAGGCGCTGGCCAGAATTTTACAGGCGCTGGCCCAGGTCAGCCGCAACCCCCAAACTGTTTTTGAAACAATTACCCACCACATTGCCGAAGCCATCGGTGATGCCTGCGTGCTGGCTTTATTACTTTCTGACGATAAAAGGTGGCTCAAGCCGGTGGCTTTTCATCACTCCAACCCCGCCGCCAAAGCCCTGATGCATAATCTGTTAACCGCCGCCCCTCAAAATACCAAAGATGATCAAATAGCCGGTATTTTAAATCAGGGCAACACCGTTCTTGTGCCTGTTATTGCCAGAGAAGATGCCTATGAAATTTTTCAGCCGGAATATTGGCCCTATCTGGAGCAGATAGGCATTTCAAGCCTTTTGATGATTCCCCTGCAACTTGAAGGGCAGATGATTGGCACTCTGGGCGTTACTCGTGACGCCAATCATCTGCCCTATACCCTTGATGACCAGACTTTTCTACAAGAACTGGCCGACCGGGCCGCGCTAAGTATAGATAATGCCCGCCTGTTTGAGGCCGAACACAAACACCGCCTGCAAGCTGAAACCCTGCGCGAGGCTACGCTGGCCCTGATTTCTCACATTGACCTTCATCTGGTGCTCGATGAAATTTTAGACCAGGTAAAACGCATTGTGCCCTATCAAACGGCCAGTATTATGCTGCTCAAAAATGATAATCTGCGCACGGCCAGTTGGCGCGGCTACGATAAATATGGCAGCGAAGCATTTATTGCTAGCCTGAACCAATCACTGAATGATTTTCCTCTTGACCGCAGCGTAATACAAAACAGGCAACCGCGCGTTATCCACGACACGCGCCATGAACCCGATTGGATTCAACTGCCTGAACTCAACTGGATTCGCTCTCATATTGCCTTCCCTATCCACGCTCATGAGCAGGTGTTGGGGCTGCTGCGTTTAGATGGAAGCGCGCCGGGCGAATTCTCCGGGCAAGACCTGGAACGTTTGCAGCCTTTAGCCGCAGCAGCCGCCATTGCCCTGGAAAATACTCAACTGTTTGACCAGCTTCACGCTCACCGAGAAGAATTGCGCCAACTCTATTTTCAACTGGTGCAGGTTCAAGAATCCGAACGACGCCATATTGCCCGCGAGCTTCATGATGAAGTGGGGCAAATACTCACCGGCCTGAAATTGATTTTAGATATGGCGCTGGGTAACAGTTTGGCCAAAGAGCTAAAAGATGGTCTGTGCCAGGCCCAGGCGCTGGTTCAAGAACTGATTGAGCAAGTTGACGAGATGTCGCTTGATTTGCGCCCGGCTATGCTTGATGACCTGGGCTTGTTATCGACCTTGCTGTGGCATTTTGAACGTTTTAACCGCCACACAGCTATTCAAATAGATTTTAAGCATATGGGGTTAGAGGGCCGGCGCTTTGCCCCTGCCCTTGAAACTACGGTTTATCGCATAATTCAAGAATCTTTAACCAATGTTGCCCGCCACGCGGGCGTTAGCAAGGCAACCGTGCGAGTTTGGGTCAATCAGGATATCATTGGCATACAGGTAGAAGATGAGGGCCGGGGGTTTGACTTTCAACAGGCGCAAACAGCAGGCAACTCCAATGGGTTATCTGGTATGCGCGAGCGAGTCGAGTTACTCAATGGAAACATATCAATTATGACTGCGCCGGCCGGCGGCGTCACCTTAACCGTTGAACTCCCCCTGTATCAGTAATTTATCAGGGAGCAGCAGGGATGATAACCATTCTTCTGGCCGATGACCATCATATTGTGCGGCAAGGGTTGCGCTCGCTGCTGGAAGCCGAACCAAAATTTAGCATTGTTGGCGAAGCTGCCGACGGCCTTGAAGCCGCGCGGTTGGCCGAATCCCTGCAACCGGATGTGCTGGTGCTGGATATAATGATGCCGGGGGTTAGCGGCCTGGAAGTAACCCGTCAGGTTCAACAGCGCGCGCCAGATACCAAAGTAATCATCTTATCAATGTATGCTGATGAGTCCTACGTGCTAGAGGCGCTCAGAAACGGCGCGTTTGGATATGTGCTCAAAAAATCAACCGCCGATGAACTGGCCAGAGCCATTCGACAAGTTATCGAGGGGCAGCGCTACCTTAGCCCGCCCTTAACCGAAAGCGCCATTGAAGCCTATATGCAAAAAGCCAGCCAAACAACCGAAGACTCCTATGAACTGTTGACCACCCGCGAACGCGAAGTTTTGCATTTGGCCGCCGAAGGTTTAACTAACGTTGAAATTGCCGACCGCCTGGTGGTAAGCCCCCGCACCGTTGAGTCGCACCGGGCCAATTTGATGCAAAAACTGGGCCTGCGTAACCAAACCGATTTGGTTCGCTACGCTATCCGCCGGGGTATTTTGCCGCTCAATGATAATGCCTGACCGCGCAACAAACCGGGTACGCTACCCCTCTAGCAACAGGGTTTCGGGGTCTTCAACCAGTTCTTTAATTTTTACCAAAAACTGAACCGCTTCCCGGCCATCCACAATACGATGGTCATAGCTGAGGGCCACATACATCATCGGGCGGATAACCACCTGGTCATTCAGCGCGACCGGCCGTTTTTCAATTTTGTGCAGCCCCAAAATACCCACCTGGGGCGGGTTGAGAATGGGCGTGCTCAACAGCGAGCCAAACACGCCGCCGTTGGTAATTGAAAAGGTGCCCCCCCGCAAATCTTCCAGCGAAAGCGATCCCTCTCTGACTTTTTTTACATAATCTTCAATAACCTGCTCAATTTCGGCAAAAGTCAGCCGGTCGGCGGCGCGGAGAACCGGCACCACCAGCCCCTCTTCGGCCCCAATGGCCATGCCAATATCATAATAATGCTTCAAAATTATCTCGTCGCCCTCAATTTCGGCATTCAGTTCCGGGAACTGTTTTAACGCGCCTACCGCCGCCTTGACAAAAAACGACATAAAGCCCAGCTTGACCCCATGCCGCTGCTGAAAACTCTCGCGGCGACGCTCGCGCAGCGCAATCACCGCGCTCATATCAATCTCGTTAAAGGTGGTCAGCATGGCCGCGCTTTGCTGCGCTTCAACCAGCCGGCGAGCAATGGTGCGCCGCCGGCGCGTCATTTTGACCCGCTCCTCCCGTTCACTCCGCTTGCCAATGGGTGAAGGGGGCGCCTTGGCCTCTTCTTCCATTTTCTTTGCCTCGATCCTGTCCCCTTTCCTGCCCTCCTCTCTCCTCTCCTGTTCCGCCTCTTTCTGCCCCAGATAGCGTTTGACATCCTCTTTGGTAATGCGGTCATCGCCGGGCGTTACCTGGGCCAGTTCAATGTCTTGCTCTTTAGCCAGCTTTCTGGCCATCGGCGTGGCGCGCTCTTCAGCCCCTTCCCTTTTTTTTCCTCTTTCTTCTCCTCTCTTTTGCACTCCCTCATGAGGCGTTGCTTCACCCTCAATGACGCCCAGAATGTCGCCAATCCCTACATCCTCGCCTGCCTTCACGTTGATGCTGGCCAGCACGCCATCCTGCTCGGCGGCTACTTCCAGGTTGACCTTGTCGGTTTCCAGTTCCACCACCGCCTCGCCAACCTTTACCGGCTCGCCCGGCTGCTTGAGCCAGCGCGCAACCGTGGCCTCAACAATCGACTCGCCCAGTTCGGGGACAATAATTTCAGATGCCATAAGTTTATGCTCTTTCCCAAATAATTGTTTCCGCTTCGCGTTTTTTGCCGTTATAGGCTTGCTCAATTAACAACTGCTGGTTCACATTGTGCCAGGCCGACCAGCCTTCGGCGGGACTGGAACTTTGCGGGCGGCCTAAATAGAACAGCGGCCAATCCCCATTGCTCAGTTTGAGCAGGTGGGGTTGCGCGTAACGCCACGCGCCCATATTGCGCGGTTCTTCTTGCAGCCAAACCACCTCTTGCAGCCTGGGGTAATTTTTTATCACTGCCTGTAGCGCGGCCTGGGGAAAGGGATAAAGCTGCTCCACCCGCGCAATGGCAATCGTCTCGCTGCTTTTGCGCCGGTCATCGCCGGCCAAATCGACATACACTTTGCCGCTGCACAAAATCAGGCGGGTTACTTTTTTGGCCGTGGCCTGGGCGTCGTCAATAATCGGCTGCCACCGGCCCTCGGCCAGCTCCTGCGGCGAGGAAGCCACGCGGGGATGGCGCAGCAGGCTTTTGGGAGTCATAATAACCAGCGGCAGCGGGTCGGTTTGAAGCAGGGCGGCCTGCCGCCGCAGCAGGTGAAAATACTGGGCGGCGGTAGTGCAGTTGGCAACCCGCATATTGGTTTCCGAGGCCATTTGCAAAAAACGCTCCAGCCGCCCGGTCGAGTGGTCCGGCCCCTGGCCCTCGTAGCCGTGGGGCAAAAGCAGCACCAGCGAGGGCGTTTGCCCCCACTTGGCCCGCGCCGAGGTAATGAACTCATCCACAATTACCTGGGCGTTGTTGATGAAATCGCCGTACTGGGCCTCCCAAATTACCAGCCGGTCGGGCGATTGCACATTGTAGCCGTACTCAAACCCCAGCGCGGCTGCTTCTGACAGGGGGCTGTTGCGAATTTCAAAGGCGGCTTTGGCCTGGGGAATGGCTTGCAGCGGCGTGTGGGTTTCGCCGGTTTCCACATCGTGAAAAACGGCGTGGCGCTGGCTAAAGGTGCCCCGCTCGGCGTCCTGCCCGGTAAAGCGGATGGCCACGCCATCGGCCAGAATTGAGGCCAGGGCCAGCGACTCGGCGGCGGCCCAATCAATGCCGGCTTCGGCGGGGGTTTCAAAGGCTTTGCGGCGACGCTCAATGGCCCGCTTCATTTTGGGGTGCAGGTTAAAACCGTTGGGCAGTTTGAGCAGAGCCTCGTTTAGCTGCTGCAACAACTCCAACGAAACCGCAGTTTTTGTATCGCGGGCCGCGCCGGGCGGCGGGGTTTTGGGGGGGCTTTCGGCCAAATCTTCCGCCGGCTCCAGCGAGTCGAGAATATCCTGAAGCTGGCTCATGTGGCGGTTGACCAGCTCATCCGGCGTTGCCTTGTCAATCAGGCCGCGCTCAATCAAAACGCCGGCCCACTGCCGGCGGACGGTGGGGTGGTTGTCAATTTTGTGGTACATGAGCGGCTGGGTAAAGCCGGGTTCGTCCCCTTCGTTGTGGCCGTAGCGGCGATAGCCAATCAGGTCGATGAGAAAATCTTTTTCAAATTTATGGCGGTAGGCGCAGGCCAGCCGGGCGGCTTCAATACAGGCTTCGGGGTTGTCGGCGTTGACATGCACAACAGGAATTTTGAAGCCCTTGGCCAGATCGCTGGCGTACAGGGTGCTGCGGCCGCCTTCGGGCAGGGTGGTGTAGCCCAGTTGGTTGTTGGCGATAATGTGGATGGCGCCCCCGGTGCGATAACCGGGCAGCCGGGCCAGGTTGAGCGTTTCGGCCACCACGCCCTGGCCGGAAAAGGCGGCGTCGCCGTGAATGAGCACCGGCAGCGAAATGATGTGGTTGAAGCGGGGCGCGCCCGGTTCATCCACGTATGTGCCGGCGGCGCGGGCCATCCCCTCGATAACGGGGTTGACCGCCTCCAGGTGGCTGGGGTTGGGCGGCATGTTGACAATCAGGTTGACGGTTTCGCCTTCTGTCATGGCCCGGCGGGCGCCGTGGTGGTATTTTACATCGCCGGTCCAGCCCAGGTCATCTCTAATTAAAAACTGGCGGCCCTGCACCGGGTCTTTGAACTCGGCCAGAATTTGGGTGTAGGGCTTGTTAAGCGCGTGAGCCAGCACGTTTAACCGGCCCCGGTGGGCCATCCCCAGCAGAATGGTGTAGATACCGTTTTCGGCGGAGTCGCCAATAATTTCATCCAGAATGGGGATGAGCATATCCAGCCCTTCAACCGAGAAGCGGGTTTTGCCGGGAAAGCTGCGGTGCAGAAATTGCTCAAACACCTCAACCTGAGTCAAACGGTGGAGCAACGCCCTGGGGTCGATGGGGTCTTGGGGCGCGGCAAAGCGGCCCGACTCGGCGGCGTGGCGCAGCCATTCTCGCTCTTCGGGCAGGCGTAGATGGTCGTAATCGTAGCCGGTGGCGCTGGAATAAACCTGGCGCAGGGCTTGAATGGCGGCGTGGGCGTTTTCGGCGGTTTCGGCAATGGGGCCGCCAATGAGGCTGGCGGGCAGTTGGCGCAGGTCATCTTCGGAAATACCGTGAAACGCCGGCTCCAGCGAGGGGTCGCCGGGCGGGGGGCTGCCCAGCGGGTCTAGCCGGGCCGCCAGATGGCCATATTCTCTAATAGCCTGGGCCAGATTGACCGCGCCAACAATTTTATCAACCTGGGCGGCGGCAGCCGCTGGCGCGTCAGCGGCGGGAGGAGACCATTGGGCAAAATAGTTGCGGGTAGCCGGGTCAACCGAGGCAGGGTTTTGCCGGTAACGCTCGTACAGTTCCAAAATATAGCCCGCATTGGGGCCGTGAAATTCGTGCCAGATGTTCATAGGCTCAATACTGTGCTGAAAAAATTTTCTCCATAAAATAATTGGGGGCGGAGTGGAGTATACAAAAGTTGGGCCGGCCTGTCAATGATTTCAAACACGCGCCGCTTTTTAATTGACAATTGACCCTGAACGGTCTACCATCAACGCCGCTGTAGCTTAAGAATTTTTAAGATGGAGAAGCGTATGAAAGCCGTTATGAAAGTAGCCCCCGGCGTGGGCAATATTGAACTGCGCGATATTGCCGAGCCGGAACCCCAGGCCGGGCAGGTCAAAATAAAGGTCCATGCCGCCGGCATCTGCGGCACCGATTTGCACATTTACAAAGACGAGTTCAAAAGCTGGCCGCCGGTTGTGCTGGGCCACGAAGTGGCCGGAGAAATTATTGAGGTGGGCCGGGGCGTTGAAAATATTAAGCCGGGCGAGCGCGTGACCACCGAAACTTACTTTTCCACCTGCGGAAGCTGCCGCTACTGTCGCAATGGGCAAACCAACCTGTGCCTCAACCGCCGCTCTATCGGCTCGGCGGTTAATGGCGGTTTTACCCAATATCTGGTGGTGCCGGCTAAAAATATTCACCGGCTGCCGGAAAACATTAGCCTTGAGGCCGGCGCGCTCGCCGAGCCGCTGGCCTGCGTGGCGCACGGCGTGCTGCTGAACGCGCCCACCGTTTCTACCGGCGATGTGGCGGTGATTGCCGGGCCGGGGGCCATCGGCCTGCTAACCTTGCAACTGGTTAAAGCCGCCGGAGCCACGGTGATGATGCTGGGCGCCAATGCCGACGCCCAACGGCTGGAACTGGCCCGCCAATTAGGGGCCGACCATGCCGTCAACGTGCAGCAGCAGGACCCGCTGCCGCTGGCGCAAGAGCTTACCTGGCAGGGCCTGGGCGCCGATGTGGTCTACGAATGTTCCGGGGCCGGCCCGGCTGCCGCGCAGTTGCTCAGGCTGGTCCGGCGGCGCGGGCGCTACGTGCAGATTGGGCTGTTTGGCAAACCGGTCAACTGGGATTTGGACCAGCTTTGCTACAAAGAGTTGATTGCCACCGGCAGCAACGCCAGCACGCCGGAATCGTGGCTGCGGGCTATCCGGCTGCTGGCCGCCGGGGTCGTTAAAACCGACCCCCTCATCACCCACACCTTCCCCGTAACGGAATGGCAGGCCGCCTTTGATACCTTTGAGACAAAAAGCGGCGTCAAAACGCTGCTTCAGCCGGTGGGGTAGGGTGATGGTAAACTTATACGGCCAACAGTGGAATCGCCGCGAGTTGGAAGCCCGCGTCGGGCGGGTCGAACAGATTGGCGGCTTGCAGCGGCTAAAATTAACCGAAGGCTTTGAGGCGGGCGTGGAGCAGGTGCAGGTTAGAACCGGGGCCGGGTTGACCTACTACGTTACCCTCTCCAAAGGGCTGGACATCTCGCTGGCCGAATTTGGCGGGACGCCCCTTAGCTGGCAGTCGGCCAACGGCAATGCGCACCCGGCCTACTATAATGAAGCAGGGACGGGCTGGCTGCGCACGGCTTCGGGCGGGCTGTTGATGACCTGCGGCTTAACCCAGGCCGGCAGGCCCAATACCGACAACGGCGAGGCGCTGGGCCTGCACGGGCGCATTCACCATGCCCCGGCCTGTCAGGTGTCAACCGAGGCCGAATGGGTCAACGACAGCTACGAGATGCGGGTCAAAGGCGTGGTCGAAGAGACCCGCATTTTTGGCGAGCGGCTGCGCCTGACGCGCCAGATTCACAGCCGGCTGGGCGAAAACGCCATCGCCATTTTCGACACGGTTGAAAACGCCGGTTTTGAGCCAACCCCCCACATGATTTTGTATCACTTTAACTTTGGCTTTCCCCTGCTGACCCCCGGCACCATGCTTGAGTTCCCCTCGAACAGGGTGACGCCCCGCGACGAAGGCGTCCCTCTGGCGGGATATGACCGGTGGGAGTTGCCCCAACCCGGCTACAGCGAGCGGGTTTATCGCCACACCGATTTATCAACCAAAGATGGCTGGGCTACGGCCAGGGTAATTAACCCGGCCTTTCCGCTGCCCGGCGGGCCGCAGCGGCTGGCCGTTCATCTGCGCTGGAAAACCGACACGCTCGACCGCTTTGTTCAGTGGAAAATGGCCGGGCAGGGTGTCCATGTGCTGGGCATCGAGCCGGCCAATTGCCACACCAGTGGCCGCGCCGCCGAACGCCAAAACAACACCCTCACTTTTTTAGCGCCGGGCGAGGCGCGTCACTATGAATTGCAAATAGAAATTTTTTGCGGCAGCGCCTGATATTATTCTCTGTTGCCAATTTCAACGACTTGCCGGCAGTGATGGATCAGATTCTGGGGCTGGCTCGTAGCTGCGCCCAGACCGCAACGTCGGGGAGACAGATTTATCTGCCCCTAATCTTCAAAAACTAGAAATCGGTTCATTTTGTCTCCCTCCCCTTCAAATGATATAATTCTGCCCTAACTCAACATCAATTAACCAGGGGTCGGCCCGCGCCGGCCTTTATTATGTATTGCTGTGACCAATCCAACTGAAAACTCACAACTGAAAACCCCTCACTTGATTTTGGCCCTGCTGGTTATCCTTTACATAGTGGTGGCGCTGGCCCACGCCTGCCTGGCCCCGCTGACCACCGGCCCGGATGAGTTGGCCCACTACGAGTATGTCAATTTTATTGCCAACCACGGCCGGCTGCCAATGGATTTTACCGAGCGCGACGAAGCCAGCTACAAATCCGACCAGCCGCCGCTGTATCATTTAATCGCCGCGCTGCCCGCCGCCCTGCTAGACCCCACCGGCCCGCCCTATCTCAAGCGCGTGCAAGACCACCCGCGCCGCCAGCTGATTGAGCGCACCCGCCACGCCTGGGGCCTCTACAACACCGAAGACGAACAGTGGCCCTATCGCGGCCAGGTGCTGCGCTGGCAGATAGGCCGCTGGGTGGCTATTCTCTTTGGCGCGGCTACGGTGATTATGACTTTCCTCACTGCTCGCGAGGTGTTTGCGACCTTCAATCTTCAATCTCCAATCTCCCATCCCCAATTTCTGGCCCTGGCTGCGGCGGCGGTTGTTGCCTTTATCCCCCGTTTTGCCCTGACCGGCTCGATGCTCAATTACGAAACCACCCTGGCTTTCTTCTCCGCCCTGTTTCTGTGGATTCTGGTGCGAATGGCAATTCAAAGTAGCAAGGTCGCAGGTCGCAGGGGAGCAGGGGAGCAGGGGAGCGGAGGTGCAGAGGAACACACTTACGCCCTACGCCCTACGCCCTACGCGCCACGCACCACGTTCCACATCCTTCTCCTCGGCCTCTTCGCCGGCCTGGCCATCACCGCCAAGTTGAGCGCGCTCATTCTGCCGCTGGAAATTGCGGCGGGTTTGTGGCTGATTGGCCGGTACTATGGCTGGTCTCGCCAAACTGTGGCGCGACGCCTGACAATGGCCGCTGCCGCCGCCGTGGCCGCCGTAAGCTGGTGGTTCGGCTTTGTGCTGTATCAATTTAACACGGTAGCCAGAGATGGCTGGTGGACAGGGCTGCTGCGCCCCCTGATTGCCGCCGATAGCAGCGACGCGACGACCAACCAGCTCCTCAGCTTTCTCACCGGCGGGCAGGCCGGTTTTACCGGCGCAATTGAAAACCTGGACTCCGGCCCGCCGTGGGAGTGGTTGACTATCTTTTTCCGCACTTTTTGGGTGGTCGGCATCGAGCAGCAGCAGCCGCTGGGCGCATGGGGGCTGGTGGTTGCGCTGGCGCTGTGCCTGCTGGCCGCTGCTGGTTTATGGCAATGGCGCAGGGGAGCGGCTCTTCAACAGGTTCAGGAACCGGCCCAGGAAAGCGAAACAATTACGCAACACGCAACACGCCTCAAACTTCTCCTCTCCCTCCTGCTGCTCCATCTCGCCGCCGCCTTTGTGCTGCCTCTCGCCCGCTACGCCGTCACCTTCAGCCTGGCCGATACCGCTCAGGGCCGCCATATCCTGTTTCAAACCGCCCCCGCCTTCGCCATTTTGTTAATCTGGGGACTTTCAGTCATCGGTAAGCAGTTATCAGCAGACAGTAATCAGCCGTTGCCATTCGTCACGCGCTACGCGCTACGCGCTACGCACTACATATTCCCCCTCTTCCTCCTGCTCTGGACCGGCGTTCAACTCTGGACGATGACCTGGGCCTACCTGCCGCCGCTGCCCGTCCACACCCTGCCACGGGCAGAGGTCAACCATTGGCTCAACCAACCCCTCAATCAATATGTCACCCTGCTGGGGTTTGACACCCACTACGACTCCCAAAATCGCCTGCTGCGGGTCGACCTGCTGTGGCAATCAACCGCCGTTAGCCCGGTAGATTTTTTAACCGAGGTCACGCTGTTTGACCCGCAGGGAGAGCCGCAGGCCCAATGGCTGGGCTATCCCGCCGAGGGCCGCTACCCCACCCGCGCCTGGGATGTGGGCGATACGGTGCGCGATACCCTCTGGCTGCCCACCGGCGGCCTGGATGCCGGCCAGTACACGCTCAACCTGAACTTGCTGGCCGCCACCCTGAATCCGCCGCCTGAAGATGTCCCCGCAAATCTGGAATCGCCCTTAACCCTGAAAACAGTTACTATTTCGGATTCTACGCTGCGTATTTATAACCATAACTTGCCTTTTACCGGCGCGGCTCAGGCCAGCGGTGGATACTCGGTGTGGCAAAACGGCCAGCCGCTCAACCAACCCCAACTTTTCCGCTACCGCGAAACCGCGCTGGTGACGCTCGCGCCCCTGCAAGCCGGTCAACAGCGAGTGGTGCAGATGGCCGGGCCGGACGGCCAACTGTTTGCCCCGGCGCGGCTGCTGGAGACGGCGGCCCTGTTTATTGTCGGGCCAGATTGGCCCACCGGCGACTATCGCCTGCAAATTGCGCTAACAACCGCCAACGGCGAGGAGCAGTGGGCCGGCAGCGGCGCGGTGCTGCGGGTGATTGACCGCTGGGAGCGCGATTTTACCGAACCGGCAATGAGCCACCGGGTCGAAGCCAACTTTGCCAATCAGGTCAAACTGCTGGGATACGACCTGCCCGCCAACCGGGCCGAGCCGGGCGGCGGTATTCCGCTGACGCTCTACTGGCAGGGGCTGGATTGGATGGGCCAGAATTACACCATTTTTGCCAAGCTGTTCTCCGCCGCCGACCAATCGCAGCATGGCGGGCGCGACCGCCTGCCCCGCGAAGGTTACAGCACCCTCTACTGGGCGCCCGGCGAAATCGTCACCGACCCCTTTGGGTTGCCGGTAGACGCCAACGCGCCCGATGGCGTCTACACCATCAACCTGGGGCTGTACAAAGAGGTCAACGGGCAGGCTGTCTCGCTGCCGCTGGCGCAAAATGGACAGCCGCTGGATGCCACCAGTCTCAACATTGGCCCCATCAAGGTGGGCGGCCCTCCGCCGGGCGCTACCATCAAGCAGGCCAATCCGCAAGTTCAACTCAACCAACCCTTTGGCGACGCCCCCAACCTTACCCTGCTGGGCTACGACCTGATGAATGAGTCGGGCGTAGCAATTCAAAACTCAAAACTTACAACTCAAAATTTACGACTTGTATTGTACTGGCGCGCCGAAGCCATTCTGCCTGTCAACTACACCACCTTTGTTCACCTCCGCAACAGCGCCGGCGAAAACATGGCCCAACAAGACCAGCCGCCGCTGGCTGGCGTTTACCCTACCAGTCTGTGGGGCCCCGGCGAAATAATTGCCGACGAAATCGCGTTGCCGCTGCCGGCTAATTTGCCCGCCGGCCAATATCAACTGGTGGTTGGTTTGTACCGCTTTGATACCGGCCAGCGCCTGACCGTGCCCGGCAACCCGGCCAATGAATTAATCATCACTCAACTTTCGGTAATGCCGTGAAGCTATGATATTCTCAAGTCTCGATTTTTTTGTTTTCCTGGCCGTAGTGCTGCTGTTGCTGGCTGTGGTCCGCCACCAGCAGGTCAAAAAAATTATTTTGCTAGCGGCCAGCTACTTTTTTTACGGCTACTGGGATGCCCGGTTTTTGCTGCTCATTCTCTTCTCTACCATCGTTGACTATCTGGTGGGGCAATTTCTGGTGCAAATCGACACTTCCCGCCGTCGAAAACTGCTGCTCACGGCGTCGGTTGTTACCAACCTGGGCGTGCTGGGCTTCTTTAAGTACTTCAACTTTTTCACCGATTCGGCCAACGCCATTTTGGGGCAGTGGGGGCTGGGCGTTTCCAACCTGGAGATTATTCTGCCGGTTGGCATCTCTTTTTACACCTTCCAGACCATGAGCTACACTATCGACATCTACCGCGGGGAGCTATCGCCCAGCCGCAGCTTTTTGGATTTTGCCCTGTATGTCTCATTTTTTCCGCAGTTGGTGGCCGGACCCATTGTGCGGGCGAAAGATTTTTTACCCCAGCTCAATGAGAAAATTCAGGTGCGGGGTCTCAACCTGTGGTCCGGTGGGCAAATTTTTCTGGTGGGACTGGTCAAAAAATTACTCATCGCCGATACCGTTGCCCCTTTTGTGGATAACGTGATGGTGCGCCCCCAGATTTTCTCGTCGTTCACCATCTGGCTGGCGGTGCTGGCCTACGCCGTGCAAATTTACGGCGATTTTTCCGGCTACTCTGATATGGCCATTGGCAGCGCCCGCATGATGGGCTTTAACCTGCGCCAAAACTTTAATATGCCCTACCTGTCGGCCAATATTGCCGACTTCTGGCGGCGCTGGCACATCTCCCTCTCAAGCTGGCTCCGAGATTACCTCTACATTCCGCTGGGGGGCAATCGCCGGGGGGCGGTACGCACCTACCTCAATTTGATGATTACGATGTTGCTGGGAGGGCTGTGGCACGGCGCAAGCTGGAATTTTGTGCTGTGGGGCGGCGCGCACGGGCTGGGCCTGTCTGCTCACCGGCTCTGGCGCGATGCAGGAGAGCGGTGGGGCGCGCTCCCCACATGGCTGGGCTGGCTGCTCACCCTGCTGTTTGTGCTGTTTAGCTGGGTCATCTTTCGGGTGCAAGAACTGCCGGTAGTTGCCATAATTTATGGAAAAATGTTATTCTTAAATCCGTTGGGGGCCAACTGGTTTGATACGCCGGCCCTGATTGCGATTGGGCTGGTCATTTTGGGACACATCGCCGGCCGTCGCCGCACCGAGCCGGACTTGATACTTTTTCCAACGCCTTTTCGCATCAAGGCCGCATTTGCCATAACGCTGGTGGTTTTTGCCATTTACATTTTTGCCCCCACCGATGTGGCGCCGTTTATTTACTTTCAGTTTTAAGCCGTAAAGTTGATGAAGCCTCAAGTTGCGAATGTGTCAAAAATAATCATAGGAGCCGTTGCTGCTCTGTTGCTCATCGAGCTACTGCTGCATCTGGTTGATTTGGGCGCGCTCAATGTGTGGAGCGCCCAAACCACTCTGGGGCGAGAAATTTACCACGTCAGGCCGCAGGTCGGCTGGACGCTCAAACCCAATCTTGATACCCGCTGGGTAACGCGCGATGGCCTGGAAGTGCCCATCACCACCAACTCAATGGGCTTGCGCGACGGCGAACTGCATTACCCCAAACCGGCCAGCACCTACCGAATTTTATTAATGGGCGACTCCTTTGCCGAGGCATTGCAGTTGCCTCTGGCCGACATCTTCCCCACCACCCTTGAAAGCTGCCTGTCGGCCCGGGCCGGGCAGCCGGTAGAAGTTATCAATGCCGGTATGTCGGCCTACAGCGTGGGCGATGAGTATCTGTTTTACCAGATAGAAGGCCAAAAATTTGACCCCGATTTGGTTCTGCTCTCCTTTTTTACCGAGTACCTGCTGCTGGATTTGGACCGCCACGCCGATGAAAGGCTGGCCAGAATTGCCGGAGCCTACCGGTTTGATACAGCCGGCGACGAACTCACTCAAACCTGGCTCAGTTGGGCCAGCCCGGATGAGCCAATCTCAAAAATTGACGCCCTGCTGCGGGTAAACTCCAGAATTTACCAGATTCTCTGGCACCCCGATGCCAAATTCCGGGTATCGGCGCAAGACCTGTCGGCCCGGCTTGGCGACAGGCTGGGGCTTGAGGCGTCGGCCCAAAACCAGGCGATGCCCCTGCCGCCCTGGCACTACTTTGTGTTTGCCGCCAATTTTCCGCACAATCCCCAATCGCCGCCGCTGCTGCTAGACCGCTGGCGCACCTTTCAGGTGGCGCTTGAAAAATTCAATGCCGGCGCCCAGGCCAACGGCGACCGCCTGGCGGTGATGATTATTCCCAACAAGTACCAGGCTCACGCCCGCTTCAGAGACGAGCGCATTCTGGAGTGGGCCGCCAAATATGCCAACCTGTCGAGCGTAAATTGGGATTTGGAAAACGAGCCAAACCAAACCCTGGTCGGCTACCTGCACCAGCACAATCTGCCAACCCTGGATTTGCTGCCTCACTTTCAGGCCCACGATGCCGCCGGCGGCTACTCCCTTTATTTTGATGAAGACCTGCATCTCAACCGCGAAGGGCACTACCTGACCCGCGATTTGCTGTGCAACTGGCTCATCGAAACCCAACTGGTGCCATCGCCGCAATGAGCAAGTTTCAGAAGATGCAACAAACCGTCTTTGCTCACCGGCGGCTGGCCGTGCTGCTGGTTATCTATCTGGTTTTGGCCGTAACCTACAGCGTGGTGACGCCCATTGGCCGGGGCGCGGATGAGTGGGCGCACTACTGGTACGCCCAATTTATTGCCCAAAATGGACGCCTGCCCGCCAACCCCGCCGAGCGCAATGCTGCCGGTTACAAATCCGACTGGCCGCCGCTGTATCACCTGCTGACCGCCGGGGTAACGGCCTGGGTAGACACGCAAGGCCCGCCTGCCTTCAAGTACCGCGCCGATGAGGTCCGCCGGCAATTGATACCGGCGCAAGGCTCGGAAGCTATCTTGCATACGCTGGATGAGCAGTTTCCCTGGCAGCAAGAAGTGTTGGTGTGGCATTTGGGCCGGTTTCTCTCTATTGCCTTTTCTGCGCTGACGCTGCTATTAACCTATCGCCTCACCCTAGAACTTTTCAGCCGGCGTGGCGCGGGCCGGTCCGTTGCGCCCTACCGCTTGCCCTTTGACCCCCAAACGCTGGCGCTGGCCGCCGTGGCCGTGCTGGTTTTTAACCCCCGCTTTCTATTTACCGGGATGCTGTTTAATTACGATAGTTTGACGCTGCTGCTGGCCTCGCTTTTTTTATGGCTCAGTATTCGCATAGCCAAAGGTTATTATCCCCGCTGGGGATTTTTGCTGCTGGGGGCTATCGCCGGGCTGGCGCTCATCGCCAAATACCTGGCCGCGCCGTTGGTGCTGGTGATTATTGTCATTGCCTGGCGCAGCCCTTCGACAAGCTCAGGAACCGGCGCAGGGGCGCAGGGGAGTAGAGAAGCAGAGGAAGCGATCACGCAACAGGCAATACGCACTACGCACTACGCACTACGCAGCACGCAACACTTTAACAAATCTTTAGCCCAGGCCGGCCTCGCCTTTCTCCTGGTCACAAGCTGGTGGTTTGCCTACCTCTTCATCAACTTTAACGAGATTGACGCCTATGGCCCGGTGCTGGGCACGCTGGCCCCCCTGTTGCGCGGCGATGGCAGCGACCGCACGGTAGAAGAGCTTTTTGCCCGGTTCAGCGGCGGGCAGGTTCCCCCACCCCCTCACATCGACCGGCCAGCCCACACCCCCTGGCAAATCATCGCCGAACTGCCGGCCACTTTTTGGGGCAACCCCGTTATGCGGCCTTATCCGCTAAACTGGTTTATTTGGGCCATTACCTTAACCACGCTGCTGGCAGCTATTGGCCTGGGGCTTTTCTGGTGGGGGGTCAAAGGCAATCGTTTCTGGCTGAATCTGCTGCTGCTTTACTGCGCCCTGCCTCTTCCCTTTATGATCATCCGGTTGTTTGGCGCGCGCGATGCCCTGGAGGCGGTACAGGGGCGTCACATTCTGTTTTTGGCCGGCCCCGCCTTTTCAATTTTGTTGGTGCTGGGTATCTGGTCGGTGGCGCGAGTTATGGCAAACATTATCCGGGTGCTGCCGCAGGTATCTGGCGCGGCCCCGCATCTGGCGCGGCCCATTTTGATGGACTTTGTAATTTTGCTGGCAACCGGCGCAATGGCCCAACTTGTTTTTATGATGGACGTCTACCCGCCGCCGCTGCCGGTCCAAACTACCCCCTACGCCGCTCAGGCCAATACCCCCATCCCCGCTATTACCCTGCCCGGCGGCGCAAAATTAATTGATTATCAGCTTTCATCCACCACTACCCCTTACTCCCTACTCCCTACCTCTTACTCCCTAAAAATCACCCTCATCTGGCAGGGCGGCGAGTCGCCCGCTCCCGCCGATTACCAGACCGGGCTGGCCCTGGTCGACGCGCAGGGAGAGCCGCGTTCCGGCTGGCTGGGCTACCAGACGCAGGCGTGCTACCCCACCCGCGCCTGGGAAGCCGGCGATACTATTTTTGACGCCGGCTATCTGTCGCTAACCGGCCTGCCCTCCGGCGATTACCAAATCCAACTGCGTATTTTAGAAGAAGGTGAGCCAATCACCGGCTGGCAAACGCTGACAACCTACACATTGCCAGCCCGCCAACCGGCCGCCGGCGGCTGGACTCTGTGGCAAAATGGCCAACCTGCCAACAGGCTCCCGCAATTTCAAGAGCGCGAAACGGCCCAATTTACCACTCACCTCTCACTACTTACCAGTGACCAATTGCTTGGCCCCAACGGCCTCGTTTACTCCTCTGTTGATAGCGGCCCCACCTGGGCCAACTTTATCATTGCTCCCCACTGGCCCGCCGGAGAATATCATTTGGCCGGCGTTGAAGACTCCCCCGTGTTACGAGTCGCCAAAAACAGCCGCAACTTTGAACTACCCGCCATTCCCCAGCCGCTGGAGGCCAGCTTTGCGGGCAAAATAAAATTGCTGGGCTACCATCTGCCGCCTATGGGCCGCCGGGTTGAGCCGGGACAGAGACTGCCTGTAACACTCTACTGGCAGGGGCAGGAGTGGTTAGGCGAAGAGCTTGTTATTTTTACACGCTTGCTGGATAATCAGCAGGTTGTTTGGGGCGGCTACGACCGCTTGCCCCAGGAAAATTACAGCCCCTTGCTGTGGGCGCCCGGCCAGGTAATTACCGATGGTTTTACCGTGCCGGTCAGGGCCGGCGCGCCCCCCGGCGTTTACATGCTCAGTTTGGGCTGGTACCGGCGGGTAGGCGGTCAGGCCGAATCGTTGCCCCTGGTTGACCCCCAAACCGGCCAGCCCACCGGCCAAACGGCCATTACCATTGGGCCAATCAAGGTCGGTGGCCCACCCGATGGAGTTACCGTAGAGTCAGCCAGCCCCGCAACGCCGGTTAATGTTGCGCTAGGCGATGAGATAAAGTTAACAGGCTATGATATAGCCATTGACCACGATGAGCCGGCCCAAAATCGTAAATCTAAAATCCAAAATCTAAAATTAACTCTCTACTGGCAGGCCCTGCGCCAACCCCAAACCGATTACACCGTATTTGCTCATGTACGCAACCAGGCCGGAGAAATTATGGCCCAAAAGGATACTCCCCCGGCAGGCGGCGCTTACCCCACCGGCCTGTGGGACCCCGGCGAAATCATCAAAGACCGGTTGACCATTCCGCTGCCAGAACTACCGCCCGGTCGGTACGAGTTGGTTGTGGGCATGTACGACTTCTCCTCCGGCGCGCGGTTGCCGGTGGCCGGCTCACCTGATGGCTCAATACCGGTGCAAACATTTGAGGTTGAGCCGTGAGCAAAGAAAAATTGTCGTGGTGGAGGTTGGCAGTTGTGCTGATGGGCTATCTGCTGCTGGTCCTGGCCTTTAGCCAGATAACGCCCTTTAACAAAGGCCCCGACGAAGGCTACCACCTGGAATACATCACCTTTATCAAGCAGCAGGGGCGCTTGCCCATCAGCTATGATGAACGCGCCCAAATTACCCGCGCCGATTTTCCGCCGTTGTACCATCTGCTGGTCTCCCTGCTGTCTGCCGGGGTTGATGTCAATGGCCCGCCCCATATCAAAATTTTTTGGGACTCCTTTCGCTACCAGGCCATGGACCACCAGGCCGATAGTATCTGGTACATCCAAACCGAGGATTACCAGTGGCCCTATTTTGGCCCTTTTCTGGTGTGGCAAATTGGGCGCTGGCTGTCTATTGCTTTAAGTTTGGGCACCATCGTGGTGGTCTATCTGACGCTCAAGGAAACCCCGCTGGGGCAAATTCCGCTGGCGCCGCTGGCCGGGGCGGGGCTGTTGGCCTTCATTCCCCAATACATTTTTTTGAGCGCCTCCCTCAACGACGACAATCTGCTGGGGTTGGTGGCCGCCCTCTACTTTTGGGCGCTGGTCAAAGCCATCAACCGGCCCCGGCGCTGGATGCCTTTTGTGGCAATGGGCCTGCTGATTGGCGTGTCGCTAACCGTAAAATACACGCTGGTAATAATCCCTTTGGAGCTTGCCCTGGTTTGCTGGCTGCTTGCCCAAAAATTGAATCAGGGCTGGGGCTGGATTGTCCGCCGGCTGCTGGTAGTGGCGGCCCTGGCCCTGCTGTGCGCCGGCTGGTGGTTTGGCTGGAACCTGTGGTTTCTCAACACGGTTGATGAGCACGGCTGGCTGGTAGGACTCCTCAACCCGCTGCTGGCCGGCGGCGCCGATACCACCCTCAACCGGCTCAGCGGCTTTGTGAGCGGCGGGCAGGTGGGGTTAACCGATTTGCCCGGCGATACACGAGTGGGCAGTTGGTGGCGCTGGGTTCAGTTAACGGCCATCACGTTTTGGGGGGTTGGCGTTGGCGACGTGCTGCCCGGCTGGCCCTACGCCTATCTAATGGTTGGGTTGCTGGCAGCCGTGGCTGGCTACGGGCTGGGGCGAGTGTGGCAACGTAACCCGGCGGCGCGCCCGTGGTTGGGGCTGATGCTGTTGCACGTCGTCATCTTTTTAGTGTTGCCTGTGGTTCGCTTTGAGCTGACGCGCCGGTTGGGGGTGGCCGCTCAGGGGCGACACATTCTCATTCCGGCAGCGCCGGCTGTGGCCGGGCTGCTGGTGTGGGGCGTTGCCGCAATGACCTCCCCGCGTTGGCATCGGACGGCATTTGCTGCTATGATTACGACTTTAGTAATATGGTCTCTGGCGCACCTGTACTGGCTGCAACGGCTCACTGCGTCGCCGCTGCCGCTGCGCACCGCGCCGCAGGCGGCAACCTGGCTGGCCAGGCCGGCACAGGCCACCTTTGACGAGTCGCTGGAACTGGTCAGTTTTCAAATTGACCCCCAACCGGCGCAAGGGCGGTTAAATGTAGAGTTGGCCTGGCAAGCGCTGGCCGCCGTTAGCCAGAATTACCGGCTGCTGGTCAATCTGGTTGACGCGCAAGGTCGGGTGGTCTCTCACTGGACAGGCTACAACGGGCAGGGACGCCTGCCCACCCTGGCCTGGGAAGCGGGCGACGTGATTTTTGACCGGCTGGCGCTGCCGCTGCCCAATCTGCCGCCGGGCGAGTATCAGGTACAGGCGCAACTGCTGGGCCGCGATGGGCCGCTGCCGGTGAGTGGAAGCAACCTTCTGGAGCTGGCTGGCATCGAACTGAGTGAGCCGGCCAAACTGGATTTACCCTACAGCCTCAGCTTTGCCGGTGCGTCGGAAAATGCACTTTTTGCTCTCTGGCAGGCCGGCGGCCCGGCTGGCGCCGAACCGGTTTATCGCTACCCCAGTACAATAACGGTGGTGACAGCTCAAGCGGATGTCGTGCTGGACCTGCTGGATGAGTCTGGCCAGAGTTGGCCCGTTGCCGGGCAATCGGCCAATGTGTTCACTTTTATAATTGGCCCCAACTGGTCTGGCGGCAACTACCGGCTGCGGGTCACGCTGGCCGATGGCCGGCAGGCGGTCAGCGAGCCGCTGCTGCGGGTGGATAACTGGTGGCCGCGTCGCTTTGCCGCGCCGGCAATTCAGGTTCCGGTTTCGGCCAACTTTGCCAGAGAAATTTTGCTGCTGGGCTACAAATTGCCCAACCGGCAGGTCAAAGCGGGTCATGCCTTGCCGATAACGCTCTACTGGCAGGCCCCGCCGCATCGCTCGCCGCAGGCCGATTTTATTCAGTTTAACCATTTGCTGGGGCCGGATGGGCAGCTACGCGGCGGCTACGACCGTCGCCCATTGGAGTATTACAGCACCCTGCTGTGGGCGCCCGGCGAAGTGGTCGTCGATGGCTACACCGTGCCGGTAGACCCCGACGCCCCGCCCGGCCAATACTGGCTGGATGTGGGTTATTACATTACCGTGGGCCAAAGCGCCGTCAACTTGCCGCTGCTGGTTGACGGCGAAATGTCTCCCAAAACCGGCGTTACCATTGGGCCAATCGAGGTGGTTGCGCCATGATAATGCTCAAGTTGTTGGTATTGGTCGATGAGAAAATAAATGGGCAGAGTTAAAACGCTCTTAATCCGGCTGGGGTTGGCCGGGCTGGGTATTTTGCTGTCGCTGCTGTTGCTGGAGGGATTGCTGCGGGTTGTTCCGGCAGAGATGATTGACGCCATAATCCAGCGGAGCACGTTATTGCAACTTTACCGGTTAGACCTGCGAGTTGGCTGGACGCTGCGCCCTAATGCCCAATCGGTGCATGTTACCCGCAACGATATGCCAATTCAGATAAAAACCAACTCGCTGGGGCTGCGCGATAATGAGCACGGGTATCAAAAACCCGATGATGTTTATCGGGTGCTGGTTCTGGGCGACTCTTTTGCCGAAGCCAAAGATGTCAAACTGGAAGAGTCTTTTCCCTATCTGGTTGAGCAATGCCTTAACTGGCAGCTCGATGACCCGATAGAGGTTATCAATGCCGGGGTGTCGGGCTATGGAACCGGCGAGGAGTACCTGTTTTACACCTATGAGGGCATCAAATATAACCCTAACCTGGTACTGCTGGTGGTTTACATAGGCAACGATTTTACCGACCTTGACCGCACCGAAGGCCAGCGGCTGGTAACAGATTTTGGGGGCTACCGTTTCAGTTTAAAAGACGGCAAGCTGGTTAAACAATGGGTCAGTTGGGAAGCCCCGTATGCCGAAGATACTTCGGCCATTGAGCTTTTTTTGCGCCGCCACTCGCTGCTTTATCACATCCTGGCCCATCCGGAATCAAAAATTTACTGGAATTTAAGCCAAACCGTCGAGGAAATTGACGATTGGGTAGACCCCGACGAGCCGGGCCAGCGCCCCCCCATCCCCTGGAATTTTTATATGCACGTTCAAAATTTTGCCGAAAATCCCATGACGCCGCCCAAATTAAAAGATCGCTGGCGGCTGTTTCAGGCGTTGCTGACTCAGTTGCGCGGCAGGGTTGAAGCCAACAATGCCCAGTTAGCCGTAGTGGTTATCCCCACCGAATATCAGGTTCACCCCGAAGCGCTTGAGCAAACTATAAAAAAATACACCGCCTATTATGATTTTAGCGCCGTTGATGACAAAATCTGGCAGTTTGGCGAACCAAACAAAACCATGAACAGTTACTTTACCCAACAATCGCTTCCGGCCCTGGATTTGCTACCCTATTTTCAAGCGCACGAGCAGGCCGGCGGCGCGCTGCTCTACTTTGATGGCGAGTTCCCCCAGCACCTCAACCGGGGCGGGCAGCAGTTAATGGGCAACCTTATGTGCGATTGGCTCCTGCGCAACGAGTCGATTAAACTTCCGCGAAATTAATTAAAAATGTACTGGATAATCTACCTCTTGCTTTTAGTTTTGGGCAGCGCGCTGTTGATAACCCCTTTTATTCTTTTCAGACGCGCCGGCCAATTGCCCACCAAAAAACAAAATCTCATCGAAAATATCTGCCTGTCGCTGCTGGTGCTGTTTCTCACCCTGATGGCGGTAGAACTTTACTTTAAAGTATTCTTTGCCCAGTCCGATGGCTTTCGCTATACGCTGGCTTCGCAAAACTGGTACCGGCGTTACTGGCAGCCAAACTCGTTGGGCTACCGCGACCGGGAGTGGACGCCGGAGATGCTGGCGGGCAAAACCAAAGTTATGGTTGTGGGCGATTCTTTTGCCGCCGGTAATGGTATTGCCAACCCCGCTAATCGCTTTAGCGACCAGCTTGGCCGCCTTCTGGGCAGCAACTACGCCGTGCTCAATGTGGCCTCGCCCGGCTGGGATACCATCGACGAGGTGAACGCCATCATCAAGTACCCCTACCAGCCCGATATCCTCGTTCTCTCCTACTACATCAACGATATTGAAGGCGCGGCCTACGCCGGCGGCGCGCAGCGACCCCCAATTCGGCAAGACCCGCCGGCCTGGCTAAACCCGCTGGTGCGCCACTCCTACGCCTTTAACTTTTTGTACTGGCGGCTCGCCCGCCTGGGGCCGCAGCAATGGGCCGATATTTACTGGAACGACTGGCTCAAAAAAATCAGCGCCGACCCCGATATCCGCTGGCGGCACCAACAGGAGTTGCTCACCATTATCCGGGGCGCAGCCTCGGAACAGATTCCGCTGTATGTAGTCGTCTTTCCCAACCTGGCCGCCATCAAAGAAAGCCAACCCCTCACCCGGCCCGTCATCGACCTGTTTGCCGCTCACAACATCCCGGTGCTCGATGTCGGCCAACTACTGGCCGGACGCAGCCCCGAGACCATCGTTGTCAATGCCGTCGACTCCCACCCCAACGAAGCCGTGCACCTGGAAGTAGCCCGGCATCTGTACCAGATGATGCAGTCTGACCAGGGATTGAGCAATGAAGTTGACCCCTGAAAGGTGGCGACACGCCGGCCTGGGGGCGCTGTTGCTGTTTTACCTGATTTTGGCCCTGGCTTTTACCACCCGTATCCCCCTTAGCAAAGCCCCCGATGAGTACGTTCACTACCTCTACAGCCGCTTTCTGGCAGAGCACGGGCGCCCCCCCATCAACGCCCCGGAGCGCCGCCAGGCCGGTTACAAAGCAGACCAGCCGCCGCTGTACCACACGCTGGTTGCGCTGGCGACATCCGCCATTGATGTCTCCGAGCCGCCCGCCTTTAAATTCACCTGGGAACCCGCCGAGCGACAGCTCATCGACATAGTTTTACCCCGCGCCATTCTCGTCCGCACCGAGGATGAAACCTGGCCCTACAAAGGCGTCTTTTTGGCCTGGTTTGCCGGGCGCTGGCTCTCCGTTGCTCTCAGCGCGGCTACCGTGGCGATTACGTATTTTATTGCGTTGGAACTTTTCCCCGGCCAAACGGGGCTGGCGCTGTCCGCTGCCGCCGCCCTGGCCTTTGTGCCGCGCTACATTTTCACCGGCGCTGTCCTCAGCGATGACAACCTCACCGGCCTGCTGCTGGCTCTGTTTTTGTGGGCCGTGGCGCGGGCCGTCAAACAGCCGCAACAATGCGGGCCGGGCTGGTTTGCCGCCGCCATCGGCCTGCCGTTGGGGCTGGCGCTGACCACCAAATACAGCGTGCTGCTGGTCCCCCTGGAACTGACCCTGATTGTAATCTGGCTGACCCGCCGGCAGCCAACCCCCTGGCGCTTTGGGTTGACTCGTTTGCTGGCCGCCGGGCTGGTCACGGCGGCAGTGGCCGGCCTCTGGTTTGGCTTTATTTTGTGGAACTTTAATCAGGTGCGGGAGTTAGGGCCGCTGCTGGGGCTGGTCAACCCCATTGTTGCCGGCGATACCAGCGATGAAACCTCGGCGCTTATTTCCGGCTTGATTACCGGCGACAGCGAACTGGTGGCCGAAGCCACCCCCGGCCCCACCGAAGGCAATCTGTTTGATTGGGCGCGCGCCTTTTTTGAGGGCTTTTGGGATGTGCCGGTATTCGGAGCCGACCGTGTATATCCGGTCGCGTGGACCCTGCTGCCCGCGCTGGTGCTGTGCGGGCTGGCGGGCTGGGGCTGGCAGCGGCGCTGGCGTCAACACGACAGCCGCTTGTGGCTGGGGCTGTTGCTGCTGCATGTCGTTACCTTTTTCCCCATTCCGCTGCTGCGCTTTGCCCTCACCGGCCAGATTCACGATACCGCCCAGGCCCGGCACGTTCTTTTTCCGGCAGCGCCGGCGCTGGCTATTTTGCTGGCGGCCGGCTGGGTAGCTGCGTTTCCCCAAAAATGGCGACCTGCAATGGCGGCAGTTCCGGCCTGCCTGGCCCTGCTGCTGGCCGGGCTGCACCTGTATTACTTCAGCTTTGCCTTTCCGCCGCCGCTGCCGGTACGCAGCGATTTCTCGCTGGCCGGCGTGCCCGATAGACCACTGCCGGTTGCCTTTGACGATGGCCTGCGCCTGCGCGGCTTTGATTGGCAGGTGGCCGGCAACCAGACCCTGCAACTAACCCTCTACTGGTACGCCGCCGCCGCGCCCGCCGTTGATTACCAGACCGAAATTAACCTGCGCGATGCCGCCGGAAATATCCGGTTGCGCTGGTTAAGCCAGCCTGTCGGAGGACGTTTCCCCACCCGCGCCTGGCAGGCGGGCGATTCGGTGCGCGATACCCTGCACATTCCCCTGGCCGGACTGCCCGGCGGCGCGTATCAGGTTGAGTTGCGCCTGCTCAACTGGCAGGGGCAGCCGCTCCGCGCCGGGGCCGGCAGTTCAGTCTTGCTGATGCAGGTCAACCTTGCGCCGCCCCCGGCGCAAAGTGTTACCCTGTGGCAGTTGGGCCGGCCCGTTGCCCAGGCTACCTTTCGCTATCGAGCCACCATTCCCTTGACCGTACCGGCCAACGCCGAGGCCGTATTGGTTGGCCCTGGGGCGCAAATATTCGCGCCGGTCACGGAGGGGGGGCTGCGCCTGTTCACGGTAGACCACACCTGGCCCTCCGGCGAGTATTGGGTGCGGGTGGATGGCGCGGATACCGGTTTACGGTTGCGGGTTGAAAATTTTGAATGGGATTTTACGCCGCCGGAGATGTCGCACATCGTCAACGCCAATTTTAATGACGACCTGCTGCTGCTGGGGTACGATTTGCCGCTGCGCCGGGTGCAGCCCGGCGATGGCCTGCCCCTGGTGCTTTACTGGCAGAGTTTGCGTCGAATACCAAAGAGTTATATCATATTCGACCGTTTGCTGGATACGAGTCAGCAAAGCTGGGGCGGGTACGACCGCCTGCCTAAAGAAACCTACCCCACCCACCTGTGGGTTCCCGGCGAAGTGGTGGCCGATGGTTTTGCCCTGCCGGTTGACCCGGCTGCGCCGAATGGCATTTACCATATTGTGGTAGGGTTGTACGACCAGGCCGACCCGGCGGCGCAATCGCTGCCGCTGGTGCGTAATGGCGCGCCCGTGGGCGAAACCAGCGTACGGCTTGGCCCGGTGAAGGTGGGCGGGCCGCCGCCGGAGGTTACAGTTTACCAGCCCGACGCCGACCATGAGATGCGGGTTGATTTTGGCGGGGTGATTCGCCTGCTGGGATACAGCCTGTCTCGCGCCGGTGGAGCGCTCCAGGTGAACCTTTACTGGCAAAGTTTGGCCCCAACATCAGAAGATGTGACCACCTTTGCCCACCTGCTCGATGAGTCGAACAAAATTGTAGCCCAGGCCGACCGGCCACCGGGCAACGGCCAATACCCCACCAGCCTGTGGGATACCGGGGAAATTATTGCCAACCGGATTGATATCCCTCTGGCCGAAGCGCCCGCCGGCCCCTACCGGCTAATCATTGGGTTGTACAACCCGGTTACAGGCCGGCGCTTGCCAACCGGCGATGGCGCAGACAGCCTGCTGTTGCAAGCAATTGAGAGGTAATAGCTGCCACGTTTTGATATGCTAAAAAAGATTGCTTTACTTACAGCGGCCCTGGTGTTTGTTGCTTACCAGAGCTGGCCGCTGTTGACCGAAACGCCAACCTATAACGATGACCAGAACAACATCTATTTGCTGGCGACCCGCCGGGGCGACCCTGCGTTTCTGGCCAACGATTACGCCTACGGCAACCCCGATTTTTTGAAGTTTTACACGCCGTTGTACCTGGATACAATTCGATATCTGAGCGCCGGGTTGGGTAGCTACGATGCGGCGATGATTACCCTGCACACGGTTATGCTGACGCTTTACCTGGCAAGTATGTTTATTTTGCTGCGTTACGTCAGCGGAAGCAGTTGGCTTGCGCTGGGGGTGACGCTCTTTTCGGCGCTGGCCCGCCCGGCCATTGCCTCGGAAGTGTGGGGCGCGGCGGGGATGGGTCTGGTTTATCCTCGCACGGCTTTTTTGGCGGTAGCGCCGTTGTTGTTCTGGCTCACCTTTCGCTGGCTGCCCAAACCTGAATGGTGGCGGCTGGCCGTATTGGGGTTGTTGGGCGGGCTGTCGGCTAATTTGCACCCCCCTTCGGGGCTTTTTTTTGCGCAGATTTTAATTACGCTGGTAGCGGCCTTTGCCTGCGCCTCGCTGGTGGAGCTGGTTTGGAAAAGCGCGCTGGTGGGGGTTGCCTCGCTGCTGGGCGCGCTGCCGACATTTATGCCGTTGCTGCAAAATATGGGTCGGGCTGTTGCCGGACAGCAAACGCCCCGGTTTGAAGAGTTTGCGGCCATTGTTCACGAGCGATTGCTCTCCGTTTTTCCCCTGCCCGCCGACCAGGTGATGTTGCCCGGCGGCCCACTCAATCAAAACTGGCAGGTCGGCCTGGCCATTGGCGGGCTGGTAATGGGCATTGTTTGGGTGGGGGCTGCGCTGTGGCTAAAATGGAAGCAGGTTTCGGCCCGGCGCTTGTTGATAGGCAGCTTGTTATTTGTAACTTTACCACTGGCCTATCTGGTCGGCATTTTTGCCGCGCTCGACCTGGTTTTGGTTACGCTGGCCTATTGGGTTACGCGGCTGGTTCGGCAAGATGAAGAGCGGCTGGATTTATATGCGCTGGGCGTGCTGGCCTGTGCGGCTATTTACTCATATGTGGGCAGCGTGGCGATGGGTTGGGTTTGGGAAACCTTTCAGGTCTGGTCGTTGACTTCTTTTTACGGCGAGCAGCCCCGGATGAGTCGCCTGGTTTATTTACCCCTTTTTATTTTTTTGACGCGCTGGCTGGCGTTGTTGCTACGCCAGAGTCGGCATGAAGTTTTGGGGGTGGTTATCTCGGCCGGGCTGGTGGCCGGGTTGGTGGTGCGACACTGGCATTTTAGAGACCCCTGGGGCGCGGCTGAATGGGGTATGGGGGTCAGCCTGCTGGTGCTGGCGCTGGCGGGTGTGTGGGCCTGTTTAAAAACCGACCCGTCTGCCGGTTTTGGGGGGGTAATGTTGACCATAACCGCAACAGCTACCCTGTATTTATGGTTTTACATTTTAGGAGTGTCATACTTTGCTGTAGTGGCCCTGGTTTTTGGCTTGATTGGGGGTCTGTTGTATTATTTGCAGTTGTTATCGCTACGGCAGTGGCGCTGGGCTGTGGGTTTGCTGGTTGCTGTTTTATTTGGATGGCTTTTTGCCGGAGGCGAAGTTGCCATAGCCAACCAAACGCCGCTTCGCGTACAGGCCTATAAGGCGCTGGGATTGTACCAATATCCAGAAGCCGGCCAACAGGATTTGGACCGGCTCCAAATGTATGCCTGGATACGTCAAAATACCCTGCCGGAGTCGGTTTTTTATTTTAACGACCGCCAATTAGAATTTAGGGCCACTACCCATCGAGCCGTAACCCACTCCTGGAAAGATTTGGGGGGTGGTTATTATGCGCCGCCCTTGCTGCTTGAATATTATCACCGGTTTAAGGGTTTAGAAGCCGCCTACCAACACCCAGATGATTTATTGGCCTGCGCCACAGCCTACCACGCCGATTATATAATTACCAAACCCGACCAGCCGGAACTGCCGCTGCCGGTAGTTTACGCCAACAACAGTTATCGTATTTACTTTTATGAACAAACAACAAATGCAGAACGCCAGAATTGTCCATAAGCCAATGACATCGGTTGAAGATGATGCGGGCGACTTGTTGCCCCCCGCCCTATCAATTGTGATTCCGGCCTACAACGAGGGCCAAAATATAGGGCTAACTTTAGAAAAGCTGGCCTCTCTGTGCCAGAGCCATCACTGGGAAGTGATTATTGTGGATGACGGCTCTTCTGACGATACGGTTGAGCAAATTGTAAAACATACCGATGGAGGCTGCGTGCGTTTGGTGCGGCATCATTACAACCTGGGTTACGGCGCGGCCCTAAAAACGGGCATTCGCCAGGCGCAAGCGCCCTATGTGGCTACCATGGACTCTGACGGCCAGCACGACCCGCGTGAACTGCTAAAATTATTGCCATCCTTGCCAGAATATGATCTGGTGGTTGGGCAAAGAACTCAACTAATTCACAGCAATCTGTGGCGTATGCCGGGCAAATGGTTTTTGGGGTGGCTGGCCAATTACCTTACCCGCCAAACCATCCCCGACCTGAATTCCGGGATGCGCATTTTCCGGCGCGAAACCATCTTAAAGTATCTGCATCTCTGCTCAGATGGCTTTTCATTTTCTACTACCAGCACGCTGATTTTTTTTAACCGGGGCTACCAGGTCACTTACATTCCCATTCAAGTACACCCCAGAAACGGCAAAAGCACCGTCAGCCTGTCTACCGGCTTTGAAACGATTATCCTGATTCTGCGGATTATGACATTATTTGACCCTCTCAGAATTTTTGTGCCCCTTAGCCTGCTCTTGATGGTTGCCGGAATTTTGTGGGCTATTCCTTATGCGCTTCAGCTAAAAGGTATAAGCGTTGGGGCGGTTTTGTTGATGCTGGCCGGGCTGTTGAACTTTATGTTGGGGCTTCTATCCGACCAGATTGCGGCCCTGCGCAAAGAACGTTTTGAATGAGTCGCTTAAACCATTTACCAGTGGAATAATTTGAGAATGAATGACCAGCAGCAAGTAATATACTGGGACAAAGACGACAAAAAATACCGGGATTATGACCACCCGGTTGTGCGTTTTTTTGCCCTGCAAAGAATACAATACATCCACCAGTGGCTGGAACTGAGAAAGATAAAAAACGCGCTCGATGTGGGTTGCGGTAATGGTTTTTCTACCCATTACCTTAGCCGCTATATCCCCGAAATTTGCGCCATTGACCGGTCTCAAAAAATGTTGCGGCAACACCCCATGAAAACCAGCGGCAAAATAGGCATAGCCGACGCCTTCAAGCTGCCTTTTGCCGATAACAGCTTTGATTTGGTTTACGGTTGGGAAGTGCTGCATCATATGTCCGACCCATCATTGGCGGTGGCCGAGATGGCTCGCGTCAGCCGTAAATATGTGCTCACCGCCGAACCCAATCGTTATAATCCGGCGCAATTTGCTTTTGCCCTGATTCATCGAGAACATCAATGGGTATTGCGCTATACGCTTTCTTACATGCGTTGCTTATTTGAGTCGGCCAATCTGAAAATAGAACACGCCGGTTCCGGTGGCTGGCTCTTTCCCAATATTACGCCGGTGTGGTTGCTGTCGTTGTTAAAAAATGTACCCTACCAGATTCCGGTGATTGGTATTTCAAACTGGGTGCTGGGGCGCAAACCGATGAGCCTGGAGCGGTAAATGAAGGCAAAATCATTGAGCCAATCCCTCTGGGATTTCATCGGTATCCCTTTTCGGCTGGTGTTGTTTGACCAGGCCTGGCTGCCCAAATTTGGCTGGACTACATTAGAAGATGAGCGCCTTGCGGCTGTTTACCCCCATATTCGGGGGCGGCTGCTGGATATCGGCTCCGGCCCTAACACGCTGGTTAACCGCTACGGCCAGGGCGTGGGCGTAGATGTGTTTGATTGGGGCGGCGGCACGCTAGTGGTCGAAAATACCGCCTGTCTCCCCTTTGATGACGCCTCGTTTGAGACCATCACCTTTGTGGCCTGTCTCAACCACATTCCCAACCGGCAAGAGGTACTGCGCGAAGCCCGCCGCCTGATAAAACCCGGTGGCCGCCTGATTATCACCATGATTAACCCCCTCTTGGGCGATTTTGGACACGCCATCTGGTGGTACAGCGAAGATAAACATCGCGGTGGCATGAAAGAGGGCGAGGTTGGCGGGCTGTGGACCAGCGATATTGTGCAGTTGTGCCAGGCCGCCGGCTTTGAACTGCAACAACACCGGCGTTTTGTCTATTGGATGAATAACCTTTATATATTTACCGTGGCCTGATTTATGTGCGGCATTACCGGATTGTTACACTTTAATAACCAGCCCGCCTCGGCCGGGACCGTTCGCCGGATGGCCGAGATAATCAAACATCGCGGCCCCGACGGCGCGGGAGTGCATACCCAGGGGCCGGTGGGGTTGGGTCATCGCCGGCTGGCCATCATTGATTTAACCGGCGCCGGCGCGCAGCCCATGACCAACGAGGATGGCTCCATCTGGCTGACTTACAACGGCGAAATTTACAACTTTCATGAGATTCGCCGCGATTTAATCAGCCGGGGTCATCGCTTTCAATCCAGCACCGATTCCGAAGTTATCATCCACGCCTACGAGGAGTGGGGCGTTGAGTGTCTGCATAAATTTAACGGCATGTTTGCCTTTGGCCTGTGGGACGCCCCCCGGCAGCGGCTGTGGCTGGTGCGAGACCGGCTGGGCATCAAACCCCTCTTTTACGCCTTTGGCCGGCAATGCCTCTTGTTCGGCTCGGAGATAAAGGCCATTCTGGCCGGCGGCCTGCTTGAGCCTGAAATCAACCTGGCAGGGTTGCACCACTTTCTGTCGCTCAACTACACGCCGGCCCCCTTTACCCTGTTTGCCGGCGTTCAGCAACTTTTGCCCGGCCATTATCTGCTGTGCGACGCGCAGGGCAACGCCCAAACGGTTGAATATTGGGACGTGTCGTACCGGGAAGACCCCTACCGCGCCGACCAATATTACCTGGATGCCTTTGAGCAACTTGCCGCCGATGCCGTCCGCGCCCGGCTGGTTAGCGACGTGCCCTTTGGCGCGTTTTTGAGCGGCGGGGTTGATTCCAGCGCCATCGTTTACTGGATGTCGCAGGCAATGACGCAGCCGGTTAAAACCTTCTCCATTGGCTTCGAGCACGAATCGTACAATGAGTTGGGGTACGCCCGGCAAGTCGCCCAACGCTGCCGCACCGACCACCACGAAAGAATTGTCACCGCCGATGCCGCCTCGGTGCTGCCCAAAATTGTGTGGCACGCCGAAGAACCCACCGCCGACTCCTCGATGATTCCCATGTACTACCTGGCCCAAATGACCCGCCGGCATGTCACAATGGCCCTTTCCGGCGATGGGGCGGATGAGATTCTGGCCGGTTACGAAACCTACCAGGCTTATTATCTGAGCCGGCTGTACCGCCTGCTGCCCGGCTTTGTGCGCCGGGGAGTCATCTCGCCTTTGGTCTGCCGCCTGCCCGTGTCTGAGGCTAAAGTGAGCCTGGATTTTAAGCTGAAACGGTTTGTAACCGGCGCTGAACTGGACCCCGACGCCGCCCACGCCTACTGGCGCACCATTTTTGACGAGCCGGCCAAACAGTCGCTCTACACTGCCGATGTGCGGGCTGCCCTCAACGGGGCCAAAACAATCGACCTGTACCGGGCCGCCTTTGCCAAAACCAACGCCCGCCACCCGCTCAACCGCATGCTGTATGTCGATACCCGCTTTTACCTGCCCAACGATATGCTGGTTAAGGTTGACCGGATGACAATGGCCCACTCGCTGGAAGCCCGCGTGCCTTTTTTAGATTACCGGCTGGTAGAGCTGGCGGCTTCGATACCGCCCCGCCTAAAATTACGGCAATATCGCCATAAAAAACATCTGCTCAAGGCCGCGCTTCACAACCATCTGCCGGCCAGCGTGCTATACCGTAAAAAAGCAGGCTTTAACGTGCCCAAAGGCATCTGGCTTAAAAACGAACTCAAGGAATTTTCCTTCGACCACCTGGCGCCGGCCTCCATCAAAGCAATGGGCCTGTTTGACCCGCAGGCAGTGCAGCACATTTTGCAGACGCATCTGGCCGGGCAACAGGATTACAGCCACCAGATTTGGGGGTTGCTGTGCCTCTCGCTGTGGTGGCAACAATATATCAAGCAGCCTGTATTCTGTAAAGAGACGCAACCATGAAACTTTCCGTAATTATTCCGGTTTATAATGAAGAAGCCACCATTGACGAAGTCATCGACAAGGTGCGCCAGGTTGACCTGCCCACCGAAAAAGAGATTATTGTGGTGGATGACGGCTCTACCGATAGCACCGCCCAAATTCTGGCGCGCCGCCAGAATGATGTCACCTTTATCCATTTTTCTCGCGTCAATTTTGGCAAGGGCGCGGCAATTCGGGTGGGCCTTACCTACGTTACCGGCGACGTGGTCATTATTCAGGATGGCGATTTGGAACTTGACCCCGAAGAGTACCGGCTGCTGCTTCAACCCATCATCCAGGGCGAGGCCAATGTGGTTTATGGTTCCCGCTTTTTGAAGCACAATCCCAATATTCCGCGCCGCACGGTCTGGGCCAACAAATTTTTAACCCGGTTTACCAACCTGCTCTACCGGGCCAATCTAACCGATATGGAAACCGCCTACAAAGCCTTTCGGTCAGAAATTATTAAAAGCCTCAAACTCAAGTGTCACCGCTTTGAGTTTGAACCGGAAGTGACCGCCAAGCTGCTGTTGAACGGCCACCGGATTAAAGAAGTGCCCATCTCTTATAACCCGCGCACAGCCGAAGAAGGCAAAAAAATCAACTGGCGCGATGGCGTAACGGCCATCAAAACGCTGCTCAAATACCGGCTGGCAGGTCGGCGCAGCCAGCTGGTGCCCACGGTAAAAACCCCGGCCCATAACGTGTCTGTTAGCAATGACAGGCATTAAAATTACCAGGCTTACTTTCTTGCAGAGGGATTGACCATGCCCGGCGTAATTGGGGGATTGTCTCTGGCGGCAGGCATCCTGCTGGTGGCTATCTCCTCGGCAGGCGTGGCCGCCCGGTTGCGGTTTCAAAACAACGTGGCCGCAATATTGGCGGTTAGCGTAATCGCTTACGCGCAAATTGTGCTGCTCGCCCAAATTTTGTCAGAACTGGGGCAGATACATCGCGCCGGCTTTTTAGTTGGACACGCGCTGGCGGCGCTGATTTTGCTCCGGTGGATATGGCCGGCCCGCCGCTTGTTGAAACCCGTTTCCAAATTGTCCAAGACCCAAATCTGGCGCCGGGCCGCGGCCCACCCCGGTCTGGCCCTGCTTGGCTCTGCCGTATTGGCAACGCTTTTACTAGGCGCATATTTGAACCTGGCCGTCCCCCCCAACACCTATGATAGCCTGTCATCCAGCCTGCCGCGTGTGGCCCGCTGGCTGGAGCAGGAAACCCTGCGCCATTTTTTGGCCTATAACCTCAAGCAGGTCACGTTTCCCATCAACGCCGAAGTGGGGTTGCTGTGGCTAACCGCTTTGTGGGGCAACGACCGGCTGGGCGCTTTTGTTCAGTGGGGCGCTACCCTGTTGACGATGGTCGCCATTTACGGCCTGGCCCGGCTGCTGCAATTCTCGCGTCCGGCCAGCCTGTTTGCCGCTATCATCTGGAGTACCCTCACCGTGGTGGTGGTTCAGGCCACCTCTACCAAAAACGATACCCTGGTAGCCTGCTTCTGCGTCGCCGCCATCTATTTTTTGCTGGCTGGGTTGCGCCGCGCCCATCCAAACGAGAACGCCAGTTTTATGCTATTCGGTTTATCCTTTGGGCTGGCGTTGGGGGTTAAACCGCTGGCTGCAATGCTGGCCCCAGGGCTGGTGATTTTTGGAGTTGTGTTGCTGCTTCATTGTCCCCGCCGCTATCTGCGCGGGTTGCTGGTGGCCGCCTTGTGGAGCATCATCGGGTTTGCGCTGCTGGGGTCTTACAACTACCTGTTGAACTGGATAAATTACGGGTCGGTCAACGGCCCGCCCCAACTATCCAACGAGCATCTGACCCAAAGCCCCACCCTGCTCTCTTTTGTAACCGGCTCCGGCCAGATTATCTACCACTTTTTTGATTTGGGCGGATTGCCGCAGCCGCTTGTAGATTTTTTGCAGCCCTGGCGAGCGCGGGCCGGGCAAACCATCTTTGCCGCCGCCGGCCTTGTCCCCACCGAGGCGCGATTCGATTTTGCCGACCCGCGCCACGTGACTCCCCGCGAGGATGCGGCCTGGTACGGCCCGCTGGGTTTTTTGCTTGTTTGGCCCACCCTCCTTTATTATCTGGTAATTATGCCCTTTGCCGGCGCAGGCCGGTTGAATTTTTTTCAAAGGGACATGTGGAAATGGGCCATTGCCTTGATTTCAGTCTCTTATGTCATTACCTTCGCCCTCTTTTTTCGCTGGAACCCCTGGATTGGGCGGATGTTTATGGTGGCCGTGGCCCTGGGGTCGCCGCTGCTGGCCGGCTTTTATACCTGGAGTGAAAATTACAAACCGCTGCGCGGCGCAGTCTATGCCCTGGCCGGCGTGGTTTTAATTTGGAGCGCCACCCACAATCTGCACAAGCCCGTTTTTGGTCCGGCTTCAATCTGGAATCTGGATTATTACGACCTGCGGGCCATTCAGGAACCTGAAATGGCCAACATCTACCGGCAGGTTGACGCCCAGACGCCGCCCGATGCCGCCCTGGGCCTGGCCGGCGAGTGGCCGGCGATGCGCTGGGAGTATCTGTTTTTAGGCCCCAACCTCAGCCGCAATTACGCCTATCTGGGCGGCGTTCCCCGGCGAGTCACCCCCAACGCGCTCACCGACCATCAGTTGGATTATTTGGTTCTGGCTTCGGACAGGCCGGAAGCCGTTGATTCTGAATTGCCGCTGCATCCTTTGGGCCGGGCCTGGGGGTTACACTGGTATTTAACCATCCGCGGCGAGGCCGATTGGCTGGCCGCCCAACGCTGCCCGCCCAACCTGTCGCCCCAGGCTTTTGGGGCCGGTTATCAGGCATATCAGGCTATCCGGCAAACGCTGAAACAGCAAGGGACTCCCTTTCGGGTTCTGACCACCGATTTTAGAATGTTTTGCTACGACCACGACCAGCGCTTTGTTTTTGATACTCCCACCGGCCCGGCCGATTTACAACAATTTACCCATCTGATTCTGCCCCGCTGGTGGTCGCCGGCGGATTTTGAGCGATTTGGACTTTCGCTCGACTCGCTGCAAACTGTCCTGTTGCAAGAAAACCTGGTTCAAGAAGTGCTAACCGTCAATGGCTATGTCCTCTACAAAATACAATCCTGAATCCGGTTTTGCCCTTAAACCGTGGCTGCCCTGGACGGCGCTGGCGCTGCTGTTGCTGCTCTCGCTGGGGTTGCGCAGCCGCTACCTGTGGGTTGAACCCTTTGACTACGACGAAGGCCACTGGCTGATGTTTGGCGCGCTGGCCAACGCCGGCTACCGCCCCTATTCCGAAGCCTTTGTCGGCATTCCGCCGCTGGCGCTGCTGACCATTCAGCTTGGCGAAAAGCTGTTTAACGCTACCCTGGCCGCCCGCTACCCCATGATGCTGTGGAGTTTGCCCGGCGTGGCCGCGCTATTCCTGGCCTTTCGACCCTGGCAGCGACTTGCCAACTTGCTGGCCGGGTTACTGGCCGGGCTGCTACTCTCCTTTCAAATTGATTACTTTCAGGATTCTGCCTCTATTATGGCCGAAGTGCCGGCGGTTTCGCTGGCGGTGGTCTCGCTGGCGCTGGCCCAACAATACCCGCTCAACCGAAAACCGATCTGGCTGTTTCTCTCCGGGCTGGTGTTTGCCCTGAGTCTGATGCTCAAAATTTTTGTGGTCTTTTTACCGGCGCTAATCGGCTTACTTATCATCCTGGCCGAACTTCGCCCCTCCCAAGATTCAGTCGCGCAATTGCCTGCGAGACTCCTGGGCCGGGGGGCGCTGTGGGGATTGGGCGCGGCGCTGCCGCTGGCCGCTTTTTTGATTATTTACGACCCCTACCCGCTCTACCGGGATGTGTTCGCCTTTCGGCTGGCTTTGCGGCAGGTGTTTTTGGCTCAGGGCGTCACCCCACTAACCAATATTACGCCCGTAACCCAATTGCTGCTCAACCACAAAATCTTACTCATTGGGGCTGTGGCCGGCGTTGCGGTCGGCTGGCGCGCTCTGCGCCGCGATGCCTGGCTGTGGGCCGGCTGGTTTTTGCTGGCCGTGCTCACCTTAATCTGGCACATCCCCCTGCGAGAGCGTTACGCCGTTATGGCCGCGCCGCCGCTGGCTGCCCTTAGCGCCCTGGCCCTAACCTGGGGGGCTGACCGCTTGACCGGCTGGTTGGCGAGTCGACAGATGCCGCCCGCTTTGCGCCATACTGCTGCCGCGCTGCTCTGGTTGGGGGTGCTGGTCTGGGCGCTGTCGACTCCCCTCCGGCGGGCCGCATTGCCGCCCGCAGCCGATACCTTTCCCGATTTGGACCTGGATGCCGTCGAATACGTTTGGGAAAACACCACCCGCACCGATTGCCTTGTCACCGACGACCAGCGCTTTGCCTTTGCCGCCGGGCGTCTGGTGCCGCCGGCGCTCTCAGAAACCTCGATTGCCCGCTTGTCTACCCAATGGCTCACCGTTGATGAAATTGTCAACCATATTGAGGCTTATGATTGCCCGATGGTTATCTACGCCGACCGCCGCTTTGCCGAATATACCCCGGAACTGTACACCCGGCTGCGCCAGATTTATTTTTTGGAAATAGATTTTGAGGAGGACGTGACGGTTTTTACCGGCAAACGCCAAGACGATGGGCCGCCGGTCCTGCCGCTGGCAGCCAGTTTTGGCAAATCCATTGTTTTAACCGGCTTCGATTTTACCCCGCTGCCGTGGCGGCCAGGCCAACTTGTGCGGATTGCCGCCTACTGGACCCTCTCCCAACCCGAAGCCAATACCTACAAAATATTCTTGCAGCTCCGCGACGCCTCCGGCAAGGTTGTGCTAACCGCCGACCATTTCCCCTACCCTGCGCCCGACGGCAGTTATCTGCGCCTGGAACCCAGCGTTGATAACCCGGCCCGCTTTTCAGCCGAGGATGTGGCCCTGTACCCAAAACTTGGGATGCTCCCTACCGACGCCTGGGAGGTTGGCAAAATTATCAGAGAAGTTACGCCGCTGCAACTTCCGGCCAGGCTGCGGCCCGGCGAGTACCATCTGTTTGTTGGCCTGTATGATCCCGCTTCGCTGGCCCGGCTGCCGGTGCAAACCAATGCCGGCCAAACCGACGAGCTTTTTGTAACCGCTATCCAGGTAGCCGCCGCCGAGTAATTTATGATGAGTCAAACCGGCCCTAACCCCAACTATCGCCTCCGGTTTCAAGCCGGCATTTTGGCGGCCACCCTGCTGCTCTTTTGGCTGGCCCTGTACATGGCCGAGCATACCAACATCTGGCCCGATGAAATTTACGTGGCCAAGGAATATATCAGCCGCTCCCCCTGGCACAACCTGCGCTACTACGAGATTGGCAGCCATTTGGTTTACATGTTTGCCGCCCAACTGGCCGTTCTCATTCGCTGGGACCCGCTGCTGCTGCGCTGGCCCTCGGTGGCGGCGGCAACGCTCAACGTGCCGTTGCTGTATATTATTGGCCGCCGTTTAATCAGCCGGCGGCTCGGCCTGCTGGTCGCTCTGCTGCTGTGCCTCACCTTTGCCCACATCGACCTGGCCTGGCGCATTCGCGGTTACACCCTCATGCTGACCTTTTTTCTGCTGGGGCTGTACGGCCTGCTGCGCGGGTTAGACTCGGCCCGGCTGCGCTGGTGGTTGGCCGCAGCCATGTGGCTGGGGTTGGGAGTCCACACGCACGCCTTTACTGTGTTTACCCTGCCCCCCCTCGCCCTGCTGGTAATTTTGAAAATTTGGCCGGGCGACACCCTCGCGCCGCGCAAAGCCATTGGGCGGCAGGCCATCCTTGCCGCCATGCTGCTGGGCCTGATTATTCTCACCATTCCGCTGCTGCTCTACCAGAGCCAGAATACTGTCAACGACCTCTCAGTCGTTATTAGCGAGAATCAGGATACGCAATTCCCCCCCCCCAATCTGGCCGACCCCCTGCCCGCGCTGCGCGCCTATGCCAATTTTGCCGGTTATTACAGCCCGCTCAAGCTGAACGGCTGGCCGCAGGTTTTGGTGGTCGGCCTGGCTGTGGCCGGGGCCGTGGCCGGTTGCAGGCGGGCCAAACACGGCTGGATAACCATGCTGTTTTTGCTGGCGATTATTTTATTTCCGCTCTTTGCCCTGACAGCCCTCAACACCATTTTTTACGGCAAGTTTTTTGCCTTTCATCGTTACTTTGTGTACGCGCTGCCGGCCTATCTGCTGCTGGTAGGGTTGGGGTTGTGGGCGCTTGGCGGCTGGCTGTCGAACCGGTTGACCCGCAGCACGCAGTCACAGCCTTATCTGCGGGTCGGCCTGCTAACCCTGGCCCTGCTGGTGATGGCTGCCGCCACCGCCGCCCGCATTTTTGAATGGAACAGCCAGCCTCGCCGCCCCGCGCAGGTGAGCCGCACCGTGGCCCTCCAATACCGGCCGGGCGATTGGGTGCTGTGCGTGCCGCCGGAACCCACTCGCGTGCCCGACGGAACCCGCCACTTCTGCGCCATGATGATGAACCTGTTCCCCACCCTTGAACCAAAAACCTTCATGTTTGATTATCTGACCCAGTACAATATTCTCTCTGCCTTGCTTCAGCCCAACTATAATTGCGCCAATCGCTACGTCAGCGCCCCTGCCGATGGCTCTGCCCCGCGTATGGAAACCACCTGCACCGGGCAGCCCGACCCGCAGCCCGTACCCGGTATTTGGCTGGTGCTGTGGCGCAATCAGCCGCCAAACCCGGCAGCCCCAAACTTGTTTGAAACCGCCGCGCCTCCCACCCGCCAGATTGGCCCCACCGAAATCATCTACATCAGCCCGCAGGCGTCGCTGGCCGAAACGCTCATTGAAGCCGCCAAAATTGCCGTCAACAAGGCCGACACCCCCCAACGCCTCTACCTGAACGCCATCTCGCTGGCCAACCTGTACGCCGCTGCCGGCAACCTTGAGCAGGCTGCCTCGGTGCTGGATGCGCTGGAGTCGCAGGCCAATCTGACCATCCGAAATTTTGACGTTCCGCCCATGCAGTATCGGGTAGAGGCCAACTTTGCCAACCAACTGCTGCTGCTGGGCTACGACCTGCCCACCCGCCGGGTGGAGCCGGGCCAGGATTTGCCTATCACTCTCTACTGGCAGGCGCTCCAGCCCATTACCCAACCCTACCTGGAATTCAACCACCTGCTCGATGCCCGGCAGCAGGTTCACGGCGGGTACGACCGCCTGCCCCGCGAGGAGTACAACCCCCTCTTCTGGAAACCGGGCGAGGTAGTGGTTGACGCCTACAGCGTGCCGGTCAATTCCACCGCGCCGCCGGGCGTTTATCACCTGGATTTGGGCGTCTACCTGCCCCGGGGCGAGCAGGCCGTACCGCTCCCGCTGGTTCAAAATGGCCGGCCCATTGATGCCAACAGCGTTACTATCGGCCCTCTCAAAGTGGGGGGGCCTCCGCCCGGCGCGGTGTTGACGCCCGCGCAGCTTGCGCCGCAGCACCCCGCGCAAATTGAACTGGGCCAGCCGCCCGCCATCCGGCTGCGCGGGTATGATTTGACCCAATCGGCTGACGCCCTTCAATTGACCCTTTACTGGGAGAGCCTGGCTCAAACCCCTGTCGATTGGAATACCTTTGCGCATCTCCGCAACCCGGCCGGCCAAACCGTGGCCCAAAAAGATGGCCCGACCGGCAGCGGCGAATATCCCACCAGCCTGTGGGATGCCGGCGAACTGCTGGCCGATGAAGTAACTCTGCCGGTTGAAGCGCTGTCGGGCCGGCATACCCTGTTTATTGGTCTGTACGACCTGCAAAGTGGGCAGCGTCTGCCCGCGCCCACCAACCCGGCTAACGAAGTGTTGTTACAGGAAATTGTCATTGATTAAGCGCTGTTCACTCTGGCCCGATGCGGCCATCATCATTATCTTGACTCTGCTGCCCGGCCTCTTTTTTTGGCGGCTCATCACCCCCAACCCGGCAGACCAGATGCAGCTTGCCGCCGGCGATTTCACCGGGCAGTATTTTCCGCTGCGGGCCTTTGCCGCCGGACAGTGGGTGCGCGGCCAGCTTCCGCTGTGGAACCCCTACCTGTCCGGCGGCCAGCCCGCCCTGGCCGATATTCAATCCGGCGCGTTGTATCCCGTCCATGTGCTGCAAGCGCTGCTGCTGGGCTGGGGCGGCCCCCTGTTCGGTTATCAAATTGGCTTCCCCCTGTGGGCGCTGGAGTGGCAGGCCATCCTTCATTTTTCCATTGCCGCCGTTGGGACCTATCTTTTTGCCCGCCACCTGATGCAGACCCACGGCGCGCCGCTACGGCAGGCCCGCTTTGCCGGGGTCACTGCCTCGCTGGTCTTTACCTACGGCGGCTATCTGACCGGCTTCCCCGTGCAGCAGCTCACCATTTTAGAGGTTAGCGCCTGGCTACCCTGGGTGCTGTGGGGACTCAGCGCAGCGTATTGGCGACTGGCCGCGAAGCGCGGCGAATGGGCCAATGGCGAATTAAGACCGTCGCACAAATCTTCTGCCCCTGCACGCACTACGCACTACGCACTACATACCGCGCAATCCCTCCTCACGCCCCCCACCGCCCTCGCTGCCCTGGCCTTTGCCCTGGCTATTTTGGCCGGACACCCCCAAACGGTGATGTACATTGTCTACTTCATCCTGGCTTACACCCTCTTTTTTGCTTTTTACTTTTGGCGCAACCCATTACTGATTACCAATTACCAATTACTAAATTCCGCTCCCCTGCTCCCCCGCTCCTCTGCGCCTCTGCGCCCCTTGCTTCAGCGCCTGATTCTACACACGGCTCTCTGGCTACTCACCACCCTGCTTGGCGCAGCCGTTGCCGCCGCCCAACTGCTGCCAACGCTTGAACTTATCCGCCGCTCCGTGCGGGCCGACCTCTCATTCGATGCGGTATCGGCTGGCCTGCCTCTGACCGAGTTGGTCTCCATTCTGTACCCCGGCTTTTTTGGCGGTTCGCCGGAGTACGTGGGCATTGTCACCCTGGCGCTGATTGCGCTGGCGCTGGCGTTGGGGCATCCACGAGGATTTGTCTATTTTTGGGCCGGGGCGGCGCTGGTCAGCCTGCTGCTGGCTTTTGGCCGAAACCTGTTTGTCTACCCTGTTTTTTATCTGCTGGCCCCCGGTTTTGACTCGGTGCGCCAGCAGGAGCGGGTCTTTTTGATTTACAGCTTCAGCGCGGCAATGCTGGCCGGATATGGCGCGGCGGCGCTGGTCAGCCCGCTTTCAAAAGCTGCCCGGCAGATGTGCGCTCGTTTTGAGCAGCGCCTTCGCCTGGTTTTTTGGGTGGCCCTCGGCCTGACCGCCTTTTTTATCTATGGCGCAACCGCAGCTACCGCCCGTGGCGATCAAGTCAACCTGTTTTTGGGGGTATTGCGGCATCACATTTTGGGATTGATTTTTTTGGGGGGGATGTTGCTGCTGTTGGCCCTGCGCCGCCGCCGGCGGCTGCATCGCTGGTGGGGGATGGCGCTGCTGGCCGGCTGGGTGGCTTTTAACCTGTTTACCGTCAACTGGCGCTTCAACCTGCAAAACCCGGCAGACTCCCCGCCATTTGCTCCCAACGGAGTTGTCCAATTTCTGCAGACCAATCTCCAATCTCCCAATCTCCCCCCTGGCCGAATTTCCAGCGGGGGCCTGCTGCCGGGCGGCAACAGCGCGGCCTCGGTTTACGGGTTAGAGGATTTGACCGGCAACACGCCGCTACAACTGGCCGCTGTGGACACATTTTTGCGGCAGATGCCCTCGTGGCGGCTGTGGCAGTTGATGAACGCGCGCTACATTGTGGAACAGCGAGACATTGCCGGCCCCGGCCTGACGCCGGTATTTTCCGCAGGGGAGTTGACCGTGTTTGAAATGGGCGACCCCTTTGAGCGCGTCTGGCTGGTCTGGCAGGTAGAGGTTGTGGCCGACCTGCGCCAAACCATCGAGCGGCTGGCCGATGACTCGTTTGACCTGCGCCGGGCCGCCATTGTGCCCGCCCCGCTGACAACCCCTCTGGACGACGCGTCAGACTCAACCGCCACAATTGTCGCGTTCAGCCCAACTCGCCTGGCGGTGCAGGTAGAGGCTACCGGCCCGCACCTGCTGGTACTCAGTCAAATTTATGACCCCGGCTGGCAAGCCAGCGTTGACGGCCAGCCCGCCCGGTTATTGCGGGTCAACGGGGTGCAGCAGGGGGTGTTGATTCCGGCAGGCCGGCATCGGGTGGATGTAACCTATTGGCCGGCCAGCTTCAGGTTGGGGAGTATCATCTCGATGGTGGGGCTGGTAACGTGCGGGGTGTTGTTGCTGGCGGGGCGTTTCACCCTTTTTAATTTTCGGGCGTAACGGTTGCCGCTGTAGTTGGCGTAAAGGTGGGGGTAGTTGTTATTTCAGACGTGGCCGTAATTGTTGCGCCGGGCGTGATTTCTTGAGTGGCAGTAAGGGTAGTGGTAACAGCCAGCGGTTGCGCCGGCGCCCATTGGGGGTGGCTGGCCTGGCCGTCGGTGCTGAGTTGTTTGGGCGGGCCGCCGTCGCTGCGGGTCAGGTGCAGGTTGCCGCCGTAGATAAACAGCAGTTCCGCCCCGTCGGGTGACCAGACCAGTTCCGGCAGCCGCACGCCCGGCTCTTCGCGAAAGGGAAAAATCCGGCGCGAGTTGCTGCCGTCGCGGTCAATCACCTCGATGGCGTAACGGCTGTTGACCGATTGCAGCGGGTCTACCGCCCGGCCAAAAGCAATGCCGTTTGACCCCCAGGCCGGGTTGCTCCACATGCCTACCTGCTCCACCGCTTTGGCCGACACGCCGCCATCGCTGCCAATCAGCCACAAATCAAATACCTGGCTCTCCTCCTCCGGCTCCGAGGCCAGCGGCAGGCCGTGGATAACGGCGGCAATAAATTGCCCGTCGGGCGACCAGCTCAGGCCGGGAACCCAAACCCAGTCGCTAAAGGTTTGTAGCGGCGCAAAATCGAGCAGCGGCGTGGTGTGGTCGCTCAGTGATACTTCGGCAGATGGCTCTGGCAGCAGCGGCGCTAAATCAATCACCCCAATCTGGTCGGCGCGGGCGTAGGCCAGCCGGCTGCCATCCGGCGACCAGGTGAAGCTGGTCCCCCACCACGGATACAGCCCCTGCGTGTTGGGCGGCACTATCTCTACCGGCTCCGGCAACGGGCCAGCCAGATTGATCAGCCACAAATCATTGTTGGCCTGCCAGCCCGGCGGGTTGGCCGAGCGTTCGGCGGTGCTGTAGGCAATGAGGGGTTGCGTAACTACGGGCGACCATTCGGCCTGTAGCACCCCCTGAATACCCAGGGTAATGGGCTGCTCGCCGACGATGGTGGTGTTGGCCAGCCACAAGTCATTGAGGGGCAAATCAAGGGCGCTGGTAATCTGGGTGGTGTAAATAAGCTGGCGTCCGTCGGGCGACAGGTCAAACACGCGGCCATCCAGCTTGCCTTCGGTGGTCAGCGCCCGCCGGCTGCTGCTGCTGTCTCGCATAAGCCAGGCGTTGCCGTTTGAAATATAGGCGATGGCTCCCTCTACCGGCACGGGCGGCAGGGTGTCTTGCGGCCCAATTACCAGAATTTCCGGCGACGGCTCGATGACGGTGACACGCGACACTTCGGTGCGGTTTATTTCCTGGCCGTTTTCATAAGTTACCCGGATAGTTACCTCATCTTCGCCATTGACGCCCAGTTGGGCCACCCGCGACTCGCCGGCTGCCAGCGCCTCGTTAACAATGGTCTGGCGCTCAAAGGGTACCACCACGCGCTCTACCTCAATCTCTTCGCGCACGCGGATAACTTTAATAGTCAGGCCCGTTTCCAGTTGGACATATAAATCAGGTTCAACCCGGTCCAGCGCGCCCAATTCTATTCCGGCCTCGTTCAAGGCATCGCGCACGGTTCCGGCTTCTGTAACCAGAGCCTGGCGCGCGCCATCGGCCTCGATAAAAATCTGGTTGGGCTGCGTCTGGCAGGCAACAAGAATGAGGGTGAAAAACAGGCCGGCAATTGGTAAATCGAAAATCGAAAATCTCACTTAAGGTAGCCCCCGTGGCCCAGTTCGACCAAATCGCGGCGGGATAGCTGTTCGCCGGCAGCCAGCCGGGGCAGCACCATATCGACCACGTTATAGCTGGGGCTGCGGGCGCAGCCGGGCGCGCCCACAATGGGGATGTTATTGTAGTAGGCCAGCAACAGCAGGTTGCCCGGCTCAACCGGTACGCCGTGGTGCACAATGTTGCCCCCCACCGCCCGGATAGCGCGAGGGGTGATGTCGTCGGTATCCATAATCGAGGTTTCGCCGGCAATCAGCACCATTTCTACGCCCCGGCCCAAAGCCCAGTGGATGGCGGCTCTAATTTCATCTTCGTCTTCGGCCACGTAGGGGCCTTCCAGCAGGGTGGTGTTGTATTGGGCCAGTCGCTCGCGCAGGGGCCGGGTAAAGCTGGTTACTACCTTTTCGCGGCCTTCGGGGCTGCCGGTGGTAATCAGCGCCGCCTGTTTTACCACAAAGGGGATGAGCCGGATTAACGGGGTATTTTGGGCAATCGCCTCGGCGGCGGCCAGGGTATCTTTGGGAACGCTGTAGGGAATTATTTTGATGGTTCCAATTACGGTTTGGGGCTGCACCGCGCTGTTGGTGCGCAGCGTACCCAGGGTGATGCCGGGGCGGTCGTTAAAGTCTAACAGGGCGTCGGCGTTAACCTTGAGCAACCCGGCCCACTCGGCGGTTAAATTGACCCGTCCGGTGGCGGCGTTTGAGGCTGCAATTCCGTCGCCGGCAATAATTTGTCCAAGCCGCCGGGCCGCCTCATCCTCGTTGATATCGTTCTCTTCTAAAATAGCCACATACACCGACTCCTGGCCGGCGGCCTTCAGTTTGGAGATGTCGTCTCTGGTGAGTTGCCGGCCTTTTCGCAATACCCGGCGGCCATCGGGGCCAACCAGATTGTGGAGTAAAACATGTCCGGTTGCCTGGCTGATCGGCAAGTTTTCTACTTTCATGGCGGTATATCCTTATAGATTTTAAGCGCATGCCAGCGTCTTTAAAAATTCGTCATCTTTTTTGCGGCAGGTGGCAGGTAAAAACTTGCTTGCTACCTGCTACTGGCATTAAACAGATAGCGAAAAACCAAAGAGCCTGACGTGTTCCAGATTATACCACGTTTGATAACTTAAACTTAATTACAACTTTGTGGTATAATCCCCATCCAAAATTACCAACCCAAGGAGCAATATGTCAACCCCCAAACCAGCGACAACCCTGGATAGTCGAACTTTTAGAAACGTGATGGGGCGATTTGCCACCGGCGTTACCGTTATTGCCACTGAAATTAACGGCGAAATTCACGGGATGACCGCCAACGCCCTCACCTCGGTTTCATTAGAGCCATTGCTGATATTGGTCTGCGTGCAAAAAAACGCGCATATGGCCGAATTTCTGCGCCGGTCGGGCCAATTTTCGGTCAATATTCTTAATGAAGAGCAGCAAGACCTGTCTAACTATTTTGCCGGTATTTGGGCCTCGGATGCTGAAGCGCCTGCTTTTAGCTTTGAGCCGTGGGTGTGCGGCCCGCGTCTGGTCAACTCAATTGGCGCGTTGGCCTGCCGGATAGAGGAGTTTATCGAGGGCGGCGACCACTGGATTATCACCGCTTCGGTGGTAGAGCTGTATCACCCGGACCAGGTGGAAAATCCCCTCCTGTACTATCGCGGGCAATACAGAAAACTGCTTGAGGAGCAAAGAACCGGTCGCTAAATTTAGCCCGAAGTTGGCGACCGGCTCAGGTATCTGGATTGCGCGGCAATGCCAATAATCAACAAAACAACAAAGAGGATGATATTAGCCGCAGGCTCAAGGTTGATGACCTGCGTAATTATTGCCGCGCCAAACAACGAGGTCAGACCAATCAGGGCCAGTTCAAACACGGCCACAGCCAAAATTGCCCCAATGACCCCGCCAATAATATAAACCAGCCAGTCTAACTGGTTCAGGTTAACCAGGTTTTGCGCCAGCCAAACCAGCAAGTACCCGCCCATCAAAAAGCCGGCAATGCTGACCGCCACCTTTTGCAAAAAAATAGCCAGCAGCGCCCCCAAAACGCCGGCAATGAGCGCAACCAGCCAGACCAACCACATCGGCTGAATGTCAAACAACGATAGAGACAGCGCCAAACCGGTTACAAAGCCAACAATTGCCACCGTTAACCAGAATAGCCTGCGCCCCGCAAGAAGCACCACAATGCCCAACAATATGGTTATGGCTTGCAAAATGGGGGTCGAAAACTCGTTAACGTTTATGATGGGGTTGACCTCCGCAGGTGTTGTATGCCGTTTGTTCCGGCGACAATGACCTCATCGGCTATGTTCAAAAACAGACCATGCTCCACCACCCCCACGCGGCTTTTTAAGGTGGTTGCCAGCCGGGCGGGATAATCGATACCGTTGGGAAAGGTGCAATCGAGGATGTAGTTGCCGTTGTCTGTAACCAGAGGAGAGTCCTCGCCGCCGCGCAACCGGGGGGTACAACCCAGGCTTTGTAGCCAATCGGCCTGATACTGCCAGCCAAATTGTGTTACCTCTACCGGCAAAGGGCTGATGCTGCCCAACTTGTCTGACAGCTTGCTTTCATCCACAATAATAACGACACGCCGGGCGGCCAGGGCAATCATTTTTTCGCGCAAAAGTGCGTTGCCCAACCCTTTAATCAGGTTGAGTTGCGGGTCAACCTCATCGGCGCCGTCAATTACCAGGTCAATAATTGAGTGCTGGTGCAGGGCTGCCAACGGGATACCGTACTCCCTGGCCAGGGCCGCAGTTTGTTCGGAGGTGGGGATACCAACAATGCCGGTCAATTGGCCCGACTGCCACAGCCGGCCAATTTTCACAATGGCGTGCCGGCTGGTAGAGCCGGTGCCCAGCCCCAACACCATGCCGCTTTTTACCTGTTCTACCGCTTCTTCAGCCGCTGCTTGTTTTAACGCATCTGTGTTCATAGAGTTCATAGGGTTTATAGAGTTCATATAGTCAGAGGAGTTCATTCAGCCAACCTTTTGAACTTTATAAACTCTACAAACTCATCAAACTATATCACTTTTTTGATTTGTCGATAGTTTGCAGGGCGCGGAGCACCAGGTTATCAACCGTAAAGCCCAGATGCTCAAAAATAGTTTTATAGGGCGCCGATGCGCCAAAGCGCTCCAGGCCGATGATAGCGCCATGCGACCCCACCCATTGCCTCCAACCCAGCGGCGAACCGGCCTCGATAGCCACCCGCGCCCTGACCGAAGGCGGCAGCACAAAATCCCGGTACTCTTCGGATTGTTTTTTGAATAGTTCCCAACTGGGCATGCTAATCACGTGGGCGGTAATGCCCTGCTCGGCCAGCCGGGCGTGGGCCTCAACCGCCAGTTGCACTTCGGAGCCGGTGGCTATCAACAGCACATCGGGGTAAACCCGGTCGCTATCCAGCAGAATGTAAGCGCCTTTGGCCAGGTTGGCCGCATCGCCCATGTTGGCGCGGTCAAAAACGGGCAGGTTCTGGCGGGTCAGCACCAGGGCCACCGGGCCGTCTCGCTTTTCCAGGGCGACTTTCCAGGCTTGGGCGGTTTCGTTGGCGTCGGCCGGGCGAATAACCGTAAGATTGGGGATGGCCCGCAGCGCGGCCAAATGCTCCACCGGCTGGTGGGTCGGCCCGTCTTCGCCCAAACCGATACTATCGTGGGTAAATACAAAGATGCTGGGGATATGCGACAGCGCCGCCAGCCGGATAGATGGCCGGCAGTAGTCGGAAAAAACCAAAAAAGTGCCGCCGTAAGGGATAACCCCGCCATGCAGGGCCATGCCGTTGAGCGTGCCGACCATGCCGTGCTCGCGCACGCCAAAGTGAAAGTTACGCCCGCTGTAGGAGTCGGCAGTAAAGACGCCATACTCTTTAAGAAAGGTGTTGTTGCTGGGGGCCAAATCTGCCGAACCGCCGATAAGGTTGGGCAGGGCCGGCGCAATGGCGTTGAGCATTTTGCCAGAGGCGGCGCGGGTGGCCATTCCTTTTTTGTCGGCGGGGAAGGTGGGCAGAGCGTCATCCCAGCCATCAGGCAGTTCGCCGGAGAGGGCGTGTTTAAGTTGTTGCGCTTCCTGGGGAAAAGCTGTGGCGTAGGCGTCCATACTTTTTTTCCAGCTTTTTTCCCACTGAGCGCCCCGGCCAACAGCTTCTCGAAAGTGGGCCAGCGCCTCATCGGGGATGGAGAACTGCTTATCGGGGTCCCAGCCGTAGACCTCTTTGGTGCGCCGCACTTCCTCTTCGCCCAACGGCGAACCGTGAACCTCGGCGGTATTGGCTTTGTTGGGGCTGCCAAAGCCAATGGTGGTGCGGCAGGCAATGATGGAGGGCTTATCGGCAACGGCCTGGGCGGCCTTGATAGCTTTGGCCACGGCGGCGCGGTCGTGGCCGTCAATTTGCTGGGTATGCCAGCCATAAGCCTCAAACCGCTGCATACGGTCTTCGGTAAAGGCCAGTTCGGTGGGGCCGTCGATGCTGATGTGGTTGTCGTCGTACAGATAAATGATTTTGCCCAATTTGAGATGCCCGGCCAGGGAGGCGGCTTCGTGCGAGACGCCTTCCATCAGGTCGCCATCGCTGACAATGGCGTAGGTGTAGTGGTTGACAATTTCGTGGTCGGGGCGATTGAAAGTGGCGGCCAAGAAGGCTTCGGCAATGGCCATGCCAACGCCGTTGGCAAACCCTTGCCCCAACGGGCCGGTGGTGGTTTCCACGCCGGGGGTCAGCCCGTATTCGGGGTGGCCGGGGGTCTGGCTGTCCCACTGGCGAAATTGTTTGAGTTGCTCCAGCGGCAGGTCGTACCCGGTTAAGTGCAACAGGCTGTACAACAGCATGGAACCGTGCCCGGCAGATAATACAAAGCGGTCCCGGTTGAACCAGTCGGGGTTTTTGGGGTTGTGGCGCAAAAATTGGGTCCACAATACGTAGGCGGCATCGGCCATGCCCATTGGCATACCGGGATGGCCGGAATTAGCTTTTTGCACGGCGTCTATGGCGAGCGTACGAATAGTATTGACGCAGAGTTGTTCGAGCTTCGAGTTGGTCATAGTTGGTGCTCCTCTAAAAATAGACTTGTCGGAGTTAAAAAGCGCGCTTTTTGACTCCTATTTTCATCCTTTGGGATGCAGCCCCGGCTGGATATCGGCTCCTCTGAAAAATTGTTGAGGGTTTCAGCGTTTCGGTTTTGGGGTTGCTCCCAGGGGCGCAAACGCGAAACATTTTTACCAGGCGGCAGGTTGCTTGCCTGCCGCACACTTTTATTCTTAAAGGGGAAATATCAGGGCTACGGCTCCTTAAATATTTTAAGAGGACTTGAAGTTTAGCCCCGACTATACCGGAAAGTTAGAACTGGATTTTAACAGCATAGCCAAATTCAAGCAAGCCGTAAGTATAGGGGAGAATTAACAATTTTCAGAAAATATAATCTTACAATTTTTCTCTGGTTTGCCCGGCTATTTTTTCCCGGCGCGTTTGCAGAAATTCGGCCTTGATGTTGCGGGCAAAAATAAGGTAGCCGGTATGGCCAACCATCACGTCTTTGGGGCGCAATCGACCGGGCACGGGTTTGTATTTGCGTAAAAAATTCTCTTCGACTTCCAGCCCGCCAAAGTTGTGGGTTTTGAGGGCAATCAGCAGTTCGGAAATCTGGTTGGTGGTGGGCACAATGGCGCCAAAAAAACCGCTGGGCTTGAGGGCAGCTTTAGCCTGCTCCAGATAGAGCCACGGCTCGCGCACGTCAAGAAAAAGGGCATCAACCCCGGTTTCGTCAAACCCCTCATTAATATTGCGCAATTTAAAGTCAACATACTCAAGCAGGCCGGCTTTGTCTACGTTGGCCTGGGCATTGGTCAGCATATCTTCGCGGGCTTCGTAAGAGTAAACCCGGCCGGTGGGCGCGACAAAACGGGCCAGCGCCAGGGTGAGCGCGCCGCTGCCGCTGCCGGCCTCGATGACTTGCTGGCCGGCATAGATATTGAGTTTGAAGATGATGCGCCCCGCCTCTTTGGGGTAGATAATCTGGCTTTTGCGTTTGACCACCTCTTTCATCAACTCGCTCAGCGATGGCTCAACTACGATGTAGGTATAGCCGGTGGTCAGGGTGATGGTTCGGCCCAGCGGTTGCCCAATTAGCTCGTCGTGCTCGATGCCGCCAAGGTGCGTGTGCTGGCGATATCCGGGGATGAGCCGGGTATAAAGCCGTTTGCCATCCTCGCCAATCAGCAAAACGGTTTCGTTGGCCTGAAGAAGCGGTGAACTCATTACCAACCTGCCTGAAATAAAGTTATGAGGTTTGTAGAGTTTAATAAATGAGTTAGTGGGTTGTGAATTGAGTGTTTCAGGAGTGCAAAATTGCGCTCAATCAACTCACCTGACTCGATGAACTCAATTGTAGCGTTAAGCTGGGGCTTATGATAAACTACAACCCCATAAAATCAAATCTACTCCCACGGCGTACAATTTTAAGGAGCAAATAATGTCCATTGGAAATATTGAGTTTGCCGAATTCAGGCCCGCCGGCAAAGTGTCTCTGGCAGAGGTGGCCATTCAGCTTCACCCCAAGGACCACGTAGCCATCGCCAAAACCAACCTGCAATCGGGAACGGTTTTAACCCTGGCCGATAACCGGCAGATTTCTGTACGCGGTTTTGTGCCCGCCGGCCACAAAGTGGCCCTGAGCCAGATTGGGGTTGAGGAGCCGGTGCGCCGTTACGGGCAGATTATCGGTTTTGCCACGCAGCCCATCGAGCCGGGCCAGCATGTTCACAGCCACAATCTGGGCGTCAAGAATTTTGACCGCGATTATGCCTTTGGCGCAGACGTTGCTCCGGTGGAGTTGGTCCCGCCTGACCGGCGGCGCGTCTTTGCAGGCTACCGGCGCGCCAACGGGCGGGTCGGCGCCCGCAACTACATTGCGGTGATTGCCAGCGTTAATTGCTCGGCTCACACCTGCCGGGAAATTGCCCATCATTTTACCCCGGCGCGACTGGCCGAATTTCCCAACGTTGACGGCGTTATCGCCCTGACGCATCACTCTGGCTGCGCCACGCGGGTTGGCGGCGCGGATTACGATATGCTCCAGCGCGTGCTGGCCGGCATGGCGCGCCATCCCAACGTGGGAGCCTGTCTTATGATCGGCCTTGGTTGCGAAACCAACCAGATTGCCGACTTGATTGAGCGCCAGCAATTAAACGGCAGCCAGCCCGCGCCGTTGCACCTGGTCATTCAGGATAGCGGCGGCATCCGCAAAACGGTTGAGGCCGGCATTGCCGCCGTTGAAAAATTACTGCCGCAGGTCAACGCCGCGCAACGCTCGCCCCAGCCCATCTCTGAGTTGATGCTGGCCCTGGAGTGCGGCGGCAGCGATAGCTGGTCGGGGGTAACGGCCAATCCGCTGGTGGGGCTGGTAGCCGACGAACTGGTGCGGCAGGGCGGCACGGTTGTGCTTTCTGAAACGCCGGAAATTTACGGGGCCGAACATCTGTTGACCCGCCGGGCGGCGAGTCCCGAAGTGGGCCAGAAGCTGGTGGATAAAGTGCGCTGGTGGGAGGCGCACGCGCAGCGGTTGGGGCTGGAAATTGACAACAACCCCAGCCCCGGCAACAAAGCCGGCGGCCTGACTACCATTTACGAGAAATCGTTGGGGGCCATTGCCAAAGGGGGCAGCGCTCCGCTCATGGACGTTTACGATTACGCCGAACCGGTGTCGGCTCGCGGTTTTACGTTTATGGACACCCCCGGCTACGACCCGGTTTCGGTGACAGGTATGGTGGCTGGCGGCTGCAATCTGGTGCTGTTTACCACCGGGCGCGGTTCGGTGTTTGGCTTCAAACCGGCGCCCTCAATAAAAATCTGCACCAACTCGGCCACCTACCGGCGGATGCAAGAGGATATGGACCTGAACGCCGGTCAGGCTCTGGAAGATGTATCGCTGGAAACCGTGGCGGCCCAGTTGCTGGATTTGGTGATTGCGGTGGCTTCGGGCCGGCGCACCAAAAGCGAGGCGCAGGACGTAGGCGAGGCGGAATTTAACCCCTGGAGTTTGGGGGGGGTGTTGTAAGGTTTCAAGTTTCGGGTTGAGAGCGCAAAACCTGAAATCTGAAACTAAATAAAGGAAAAATTGTGTACCGAGTAGGAGAAACTACGGCTGGCAATATTTTGGTGGAAATGACTCCCCGCGAATGGGAAGCAGTCACCATGCTTTTTAAAGCCAATGATATTTTTATTGACCATCTGGGCGAAGAGTTGGCCAGGTATCGCCGGGAAAGCGGGTTGAGCCAGAGCGCCGTAGCCCACAAGCTGGGAGTTTCGCGCGCCTATGTCTCGCTGATAGAGCGCGGGTTGGCCGATAACGTATCTAATGAGGTGCGCCGGCGCATTGCCCAACTGGTCAGAGGCAATTAGGGCCGGGGCTGTTTACATGCCATTTTCCGGCAAAATATAAATGCAGTCTTCCAAAAATTGCAGGCCCACCTGATGCCCCTGGGGGTGAACAACCGTATGGCGCGGGTCTGAGTCAACAATGGCCAGCCGCTGACCGGCCACGTCTATTTCGTATTCAACCACGCTGCCCAGGTACGAGGCCCATTGCACCACCCCCTGAAATTGGCCGCCTTGCTCAACTACCTGAATCGCTTCGGGGCGTACCACCAGCCGCACCGCTTGACCCGCGCTCAAATTGCTGTCTGGCCTGGGCGCGGTGAGCGTTTGGCCAAATACCTCCAGGGCAACCGTGTCGCCATTGATGCCGCGCACGGTACCGCTGACGAAATTGGTGCGGCCGATAAAATCGGCCACAAAGGCGGTTTGGGGCTGGCGGTAAATCTCCGGCGGCGCGCCAATTTGCTCGATGCGGCCCTGATTCATGACCACAATCCGGTCTGAGAGAGTCATCGCTTCAATCTGGTCGTGAGTTACGTAAACGCTGGTAATACCCAGCGTTTGCTGAATGCGCCGAATTTCGGTGCGCATCACCTCGCGCAGTTTGGCATCCAGGTTAGAGAGCGGCTCATCCATAAGCAGCACCTTGGGTTCCATTACCAGGGCGCGGGCCAGAGCGACCCGCTGCTGCTGTCCGCCCGACAGGGCATTGGGGGCGCGATTTTCCAGGCCAATCAGTTCGGTTAGCTCCAGCACCTGCCGCACTTTTTGCTGGATTACGTTTTTGGGCAGCCGTTGAATTTTCAGGCCGTAGGCGATATTTTCAAAGACGTTCAGGTGCGGAAAAATGGCGTAACTTTGAAACACCATGGCCATATCGCGCTGATTGGGCGGCTGGTCGTTAATGGTTTCGCCATCCAGCACAATGCGCCCTTCGGTGGGGAACTCAAAGCCGGCAATCAGGCGCAGGGTGGTGGTTTTGCCGCAGCCCGAAGGGCCGAGCAGGGTTACAAACTCGCCTTTTTCAATGGTCACATTAACCTGGTCAACGGCCCGCACAATACCGTCGCCGCCCCGCCCGACAAATTCCTTAACCAAATTTTCGAGAATTAAAAAACTCACCTAATCCTCCCGGGTTTATTCGCTAAAAAAGTCGACGCGCTGGCCGCTGCTGCCCAGGGTGCGGCCCAAAATTAAGTAGGTCAACCCGATGCCCAGCAGCACAATCACAATCAACACCACCGAAAAAGCGGCGGCGACGCTTAAGCCCCGGCGCTCCACCGAGTCGAAAATTTCCAGGGCCAGAATGCGCCATTTGCCGCTCACCAAAAAGATGATGGTCGACAGGCTGGTCATATGGCGGGCAAAGCTAAAGATAAGTCCGGCGATAAAGGCCGGCAATATCAGCGGCAGCGTAACCCGCCGAAAGGTGTATTGGGCATCGGCGCCCAGGTTGGCCGAGGCTTCCTCGATGGAGGTGTCTACCTGATGGAGCGCCGCCGAGCCGGAGCGCACCGAGGCCGGCAAGCTGCGCACGGCATAGGCAAAAATAATAATATACGATGTGCCCACCAGGGCCAGCGGGTCGCCGGCCAGCGACAGGGCCGCGCCAACGCTCAAAGAGATTAATCCGATTGGGAATTTGGCTCTGGCTCCAACCTGGCTCATCATAAAAATAGTGATGGTGATATATGACAACCCCAAAATGGCGTGGGGCGGCCGCAAAAACACCTCTAGCTGGTCGGAAAAGCTGCTGACCACCTTGGGCCAGTTAGTGCCGGGCAGGGTGCGTCCCCAAATGAACAAATCTTGCAGCAACGGGCCAGACAGGTTGTACACCACCAAAAATATTGCCATGGCCCAAAATGGAATGGACACCAACCCCCGCTTTGATTCTGCGCCCCACCAAACTAAAATGGCGGCCACCAGCATAATGGCGGCCAAAATATAGCGCCACTCGACAAAGCCGAGCAGCGCGTCTGAGCCGGCCTCGCCGGGCAGCCGGGCCAACAGAAAGCCAGCGGCGGTTCCAGCGCCAAAAATAATTAATCGCCCCGACGAGTTTTTGCTGCTGGCCGAGGTTAGATAGAGGGCCAAGGCCCCGTAAACCAGCGTCAGCGCCCACCAGGGGGCCTGAATAAAGGCTACAATGTAGCCAATGCCCAAAATAATGCCGGGCACAGCCCCGCCCAGGTTAGAGAAAAAATCCAGCGCCTCTTTGCCGGAAAAGGTTTTGCGAATGGTCATGTAGGCAATCAGCATCCCCAGCAGGCCGGCAATGGGGGTTGCCACCGCAGAGAGAAAGGTGGTATCAATAATGGCTTCTAACCCTTGATTAAACACAATGGCGTAATGCCTGAAGTCAATAGTGTAATCGACCCCCCACAGCCGCGTTAGCGAGCCGCCCACAATTGAAATATAGAGGGCCGCAATCAGCAGCAGGGTGAGCGTGCTGAAGGTAATGAATGTCCAGCGAATGAGCGGCTCTTTGACCAGAATCTGGCCGCCGGTCGGCTTGCCGGTGACAGAGATATATGAGCGTTGCTGCACCCAGTATTGTTGCAACAAAAACAGAGTAAGTGTAGGCAACAGCAGCACAAACGAGAGAGCCGCCCCTTTTTGCTGGTTATATTCGCCGTTAACGGCCAAAAATATCTCGGTGGCCAGCACGCTGCGGTTGCCGGAGAGCAGCAGGGGATTACCCAGGTCGGCCAGCGACTCGACAAACAGCAGCAAAAACGAGGCGGCAAAACCGGGAATCAACAGCGGCAGGGTAATGGTGCGGAAAATATGGAATTTGCTGGCGCCCATACTCAGGGCGGCCTCTTCGGTGGCGGGGTCAAGCCGTTCTAGCATGGCCCGAATGATGAGATAAGGGATGGAGAAAAAGGTGACGGTCTGCACAAAGACCAGCCCGTCCATGCCGTAAATATCGTTAGCGCCGGCAGTAAAATTGATGCCAAAAAATTGTTTGGTCACAAGTCCATTGCGGCCAAATAATAAAATAGCGGCAATCGCAATAGCAAACGGTGGCGAGATAGTGGGCAGCAGGGCAAATACGTGAAACACTCTGGGAAAGGGGATGTTGCAGCGCACGGCGGTGTAAGCAAAAATAAAGCCCAGAATGGTGCCAAATGTGGCGCTAAGTAACCCCATCATCATGGTATTTGAAACTACGTTCCAGGAATGGGTGCGATAGGTGGGATTAATGTAACGGGTAAAATATTCGAGGCTAAATTTCCCGGCTTCGTCGGGGTTTGTGCCCACATCTGGCACAAAAAACCCCTGGATAATTACTTCGAACAGGGGCAAAAAGATGAATAAAAAGACAAATATGCTAATAGTGAGTAAACCCACCGTTAGCACATTATCCTGGGCAATCAGTTTAAATTCATTAATGCGACGGACAAGGTTTTGTTTTAGCCCGTCGCGTTGGGTTCGGGGACGAATTTGAGCAGCTTGTTGCATGTCTATAGGATTGGCGATGAGGAGATGAGAGACTGGAATTGTCAATCTCTCATCTCCAATCTGCCTGTACCTTTTCTACTCTTTCAAACTTTCGGCGTTGGCAATTTCGTTGGTGAAGCGGTCGATAAAGTCTTTTTTGTTGCTGCCACAAAATTCAAAGTCGTAATCTATCAAATTAACATCCAGTAGTTCGGGCCGAGAGGCTTCTGCGCCAATCACGGTGGGGGCCTGGTAGGCGCTGTATTTGGGGCCAAGTTCCTGGGCCGCCGGGGTCAAGGCCCAGTCAATCCACAGCTTGGCCAGTTCTGGATTTTTAGCGCCTTTAACCAGGGCGGTGCCGCCAATCTCGTAACCGGTTCCTTCCTGGGGGAAGGTTAGCTGGAGCGGCAGCCCTTTTTCAATTTGGGCCACAATATCGTGCGAAAAGACAATAGCTACGGCGGCCTCGCCGGCGCCGGCAAAGCGGGCCGGGGCCGAGCCGCTCTTGGTGAATTGCAGCACGTTGTTAGCCAGCGCCCGTTCATACTCCCAGGCAGCCGCCTCGTCTCGCATTTGGATGATGGTGCACAGGGCAGTGTACGATGTGCCGGAGCTGGAGGGGTGCGCCACCAGAATTTGGCCTTGCCATTCCGGTTTAACCAGGTCGTCCCACGAGGTGGGGGCCGAAAGTTCGGGGTGCTCGGCCAGGTAGTTGGTGTTGGTGGCAAAACCCAGCGTGCCAATGTAGATGCCGAACCAGGAGTTGTCTTCGGCCTTCATCAGCCGGGGGTCGCGCAGGTTCACCGCATTGGGCGAGTCATACGGCTCCAGTAGACCTTCCTGGGCGGCGGCAATGTAGCTGTCAATGGGGCCGCCCCACCACACGTCAAATTGGGGGTTGGCGGCTTCGTTGCGCAGCCGGGTTAGCGACTCGCCGCTGGACATGCGCACCCAGTTGATGATGATGCCGGGGTATAGTTTGTTGAACTCCCCAATCATCCCCTCGCACCATTCCAGGTCAACCACGCAGAGCAGGCTCAATTCGCCGGTAATATCGGCCGACCCCTCAACCGAGGCTGCCGACCGTTCGGCGGCAAAGGCTTCTAGCAGCCCGGCGGCTTCTGACTCGTCGGGAATCCACAGTTTCCAGCCTACCTCGATGATGTTGGGGTTGGGGATGGAGGCAAAACTGGGATCCTGTTCGGCTTTAAGGTTGGTGGCTTTCCAAATAACCGGCCAGGCCAGCACGTCGCCATAATTTTTTTCGGCCAGCTTGCTGAGCCAGTCATCGGCCTGAACCGTGTACTCTTCTCCGCTGCCCTGTTGTACCGGGCTGGCGGCGCTGGCTACACTAAGGGTTAGAGTTAATAGCAGTCCAACCATTATCAGTGAAGCAAGAAATTTTTTCATTGTTGCATCCTCCTTGAATCGATAATTTGGATTAACTACTTTGTGGCAAAAAATTTGGGTTAAGCGATGTTTTACCTCCTCTATTTAAGAAAAATTTTACCCAGGGGGTGTTGCGGTTGATATGTTTGAATTTTATGATGGTTTAATAAATTGTAACTTTTTGAGATGGTCAACTTTGGCCCGGTTGAGGTTTTTTGAGCAGCGGCGTATAAGCATTTGTAGAGGGGTAACTCGGCCGAGATGGTTTGAAGAGCGCCGTTGCTCATATTCAACTCTCATCCTACGGCAACAAAAAGAACGAACCTAAGATAGCACACGCCGATTTATTTGTCAATGTTAATGAATTGTAAAAAACAGTTTAAGAATTCTTAAAATATAGATTGTGGCGTAGAATAGGCGGGTGTTTGGTAAATGGTCATTAACCGTTTGGCTTACCAACCACTGATTAAAAATTATTCGTTATAATCTTTTGGTGCAAGCGGGTATTCATTTTCAAGCTCTAACTTTACCACATCTCTTTAAAGCCGGTTTTAAGTAACTTTTAAGGTTTTGTTAAATGACCAGTGAAACCAGCATTTCCCCATGGCGGGTGTTGCTGCCAGTTGGCTTGGGTACCGGGCTATCGCTAATTGGCGATACCTCGCTGTATGCGGTGCTGCCCACCCACGCCGCCGAAGCCGGGGTGGCCGTGGCCGCTATTGGCATTCTCCTGTCGGCCAATCGTTTTATTCGGCTGGCGCTGAACGGCCCGGTTGGCTGGCTGTACGACCGCCTGCCCCGGCGTTATTTATTTGTTCCGGCCCTGTTTATTGGCGCGTTGTCAACGGCCCTTTACGCCCTGACTGTTGGTTTTTGGCCGCTGCTGTTGGGGCGGCTGCTGTGGGGATTGGCCTGGGCCGGCATTTGGGTGGGGGGCAACACCATTATTATGGACATTAGCCAAACGCATAACCGGGGCCGTTGGGTGGGCATCTACCAGATTTCTTTTTTTCTGGGCGCTTCCGGGGGGGCGATGCTGGGCGGTTTGTTAACCGATGTGTTGGGCTACCATTGGGCAATGGGGTTTGGAGCCGGGTTAACCCTGCTTGGGGCTGTCATTGCCCTGTTTTTTTTGCCTGAAACGCGCAACTTAAGGGTCAGCCCTGTAATGTCCGCACCCGGCGCTTCGTCTACTACAGAAATTTCGCCCCCTCGCCAGAGCGAGTTTGCTTCGGCCATTGGTTTGATGGGCGTTAACCGGCTGGCGCTGGCCGGTTTTTTTCTGCCCACGTTTGGCCTGTTTCTGTTGGAACGGGTCGGAGATTCAATTCACCTGGCCGGTCTGACGGTTGGCGTGGCCACGCTAACCGGTTTGGGATTGGGCGCAAACTCGCTCATTTCAATGCTGGCCACGCCCATTATGGGCAGCCTGTCAGACCGAACTTCCAGCCGTTGGGCCGTAGCTGCCGGGGGGCTGATGCCCGGTATTGCCGGGTTTGGGCTGCTCTCTTTAGGGGCGCCGCTGGCATTTGTGTTTGGCGTGCCGCTAACCGCTATTGCCAGCGGCAGCAACCAGAGCGTGTCAACCGCGCTGGTGGGAGATTTATCAACCGAACAGCGGCGGGGGCGTCATCTGGGGGTTCTGTTTACCGTTGGCGACCTGGCCAGCGCGGTTGGGCCGCCGCTGGCTTATGCCATTATCCCGGTTATTGGGTTGAGTCGGGTGTATTTATTGAGCGCCGCCATCTTTGGCCTTATGTTTTTGGTGGCTCTCATGTGGACCATCAAGCTGCGAACCGTTGCGGCGGCCGGCGGCGTAATTCACGGGATAGACCAGTAATCCAGGATGTCGGCCAACCCGGCGGCATCTTTTTGGGTTGACACGTAATGCACTAATTCTCTGACGGCATCGGTGGCGTTGGCCGGGGCCGCCGCGTAACCCACCAGCCGCAAAAAATCAATATCGCCGGCGGTATCGCCGGCTCCGGCCATATCGGCTGGATTGATGCCTGTTACCTGGCTCAACCACTGCAACCCGCTGCCTTTATCAATCCCGGCGGGATGGATGTTGAGGGCCAGTTTGGCCGGCGTCACAATAAATTGGTCCGATACTTGGGCGGCAATGGCGGCAACTTCGGCGGTAAAATCGGCAATGGTTTGCGGCGCAACGGCAAACATGGTGTGGCAAATAGTTTTGCCGGGCTGCCAGTAGGCCCGCCCGCTCTGAACAATAGCCTTGTCTACGCGTCTGATGACCTCTTGCAGCGCCTGCTGTTGCTCTACCGATAACCGGGGCGTGGTTTCAAAGCGGTACGTTTGGGGAAAATAAAGCCCGGCCCCGCTTTCAAAAATAGCCGGCAGCCAGCCGTCGATAGCCTGCATGACCGCTTCAACATACGGCGAGGGCCGGCCGGTGTTCAGCGTAACCGCCGGTACGGTTTCTCCGGCGCGCGCTCGCCGGTTGAGGCTGGCCAAACGGCTCATCACCTGCCAGTCAAACGGCGCGGCCTCCCCCCGCGATAAAATTCCGTCGCAATCGAGCACAATTAATTTCACGGCTTACCCCCGATTTTATTTTCAGTATATTCACTTATAGAAATAGGAGCAATAACCCCCGGCCCAAACTAGGACAAAGCCAGGCAACTATGGTAGAATAACCACACCATAACCCATCTTAAATGGCAGTAGTTGAAATTGCATTTGACTCAAATGGAGGCGTCATTGAGATAATATCAAATGTTTGAGTTATATTTCAACCATAAAAATATAATCGACTCTTTTATAAACAAGGAGCTTTTTTATGAACAGGGTTAAAAGCAGGTTTGTAGGCGGCGCATCTATTTTTGTAACAATTATTGTGGTAGTGGTAATCATCGGTATCCTGTTAGCTGTTTCCAGCCAATTTTTTTACTTTTTTGAGCGGATAGACGAGCAGGAAGTTGGGGTTCAGTTTGAGGGCGGCAGCATCAAAGAAGTAGTCGGCCCGGGCGTTTACAGCGATTTTGGACTGTTTGTAAAACTGGAACGGGTCTCCAGCCAGGCTATCCCCTTTTTAGTGTCGGATGAAGAGATTATTACCAAAGACAAGCAACGCCTTGGGGTGGTGGTCAGCGGCGATATCTTCAGGCCCAATCTGGCTCGCAAAGAAGTGTTAAAGGAATTGTGGCCGTCATACAAAGATACCTATCTAAACGACCAACTGGCCCAAACCCGGGTAGAAAATTTGGCCCGGCAGGCCATGAAGGTGTGCGTGGGCGACCGCTCTTTTGACGACAACATCATCGGCACAGCCCGCGATGAGTTGCGCGCCTGTATCGATACCGAACTAAGCGAACTGGCCGCCAATTTTGGCCTGGAAATTGAAAACGTGGTGGTGCCAGAAGTTATTCTCTCCCCCGAAGTTCAGACCGCGCTCGATGCCATTGTTCAAAGCCGGCTGGAAACCGAGAAAGCGGCCCAGGACAAGTTGCGCGCCGAAGCCCAGGCCGAAGCCGAGCAGGCCCGCCAGGAAGGTGAAATCAGAATTGAACAGAGCCGCATTCAGGAGCAGGCCAAACAGCAAACTATTCTGGCTAAACTGGAGCAGGAAAAAATTCTGGCTCAAAAAGCCGTTATCGAGGCCGAACGGGCCAATGAGTTAGCCCGCGTTGAGGCTGAAAAGGCCATCATCGAGGCCGAAAAAGAGAACCAACTGCTGGCCGCCCAAAAAGATTTGGAAATTAACCAGGCCCTGGCCCTGGCCGCCGTTGAAAAAGCCAAAGCCGACCTGGCCGGCCAAACCATTCTGGCCGAATTGTATGCCCTCAATCCGGGTTATCTGGAACTGCAAATGGTGCAGGCTAACGCCAGCGCCCTGCAACCCACCGACAAGGTTATCTTTACTCCCGAAGGCACGGTTCCTACCCTGGTGCTGCCCGGCCCCGGCATTATCCCAACGGTTGAAACCGGCGCAGTAGCCGGCGCCGGCCCAACAACCCAACCGGAAACCCAGCCGGCTCAACCAGAAACCGCCGAAGCCGAGACTGAGTCGCAGTAAAGTAGTTTTATGCCGGCCAAACGCTGAATGGTTAGAACAATTTAACAACCTGCTAATAGAGCGCAGATAATGCCTACCATCCTCATCAAAAATGGCTACGTCCTGACCATGGACGAGCAGCAGACTGTTTACGCCCCCGGCTGGGTGTCGATAGAAAATGACCGGATTGTGGCTGTCGAGCGCGGCCAGCCCCCGGCTGACCTGTTGACCCGCGCCAGCCGGGTCATCGAGGCTGAACAGTTGGCCGTGCTGCCCGGCCTGGTTAACGGCCACACCCACCTGTCCCAAACTTTTATGCGCGGGTTGGGCGACGACAAGCCTCTACTCGACTGGTTAAAGCAGGTGATGTGGCCCCTTCAGGCCGCGCTAACCCCCGATGATATGCGGCTGGCCAGCCTGCTGGGATTAGTGGAAAACCTGCGCTGCGGCGTAACCGGCGTGGTGCAGCATCACAAAATCACCACCAGCCCGGCCCACGCGGATGTGACCGCCGCCGCCGCCGAAAGCATCGGCTTGCGGTTACGGCTGGCCCGGGGCTGGGTAGATTTGGGCAATGCTGCCGAGCCGCCAGAGGCAATCATCGCCGAGATGCGCCGCCTGCGCGACCGCTGGCACGGGGCCGCGGCCGGACGCATTACCGTGGCCTTTGGCCCGATGGTTCCCTGGCGCTGCTCCGATGCCACCATGCAGCGCACCGTGGCCCTGGCGCGGGAGTGGGGCTTGACCACCCACATCCACGTGGCCGAAGCCCGCGACGAAATAGAAATGATGCGGCAGCGCAACGGTATGCGCCACATCGAGTGGCTTAACGCGCTGGGACTGCTTGGCCCCGATGTGCAACTGGTTCACGCCGTTCACGTTGAAGATTGGGAGCTGGATTTGATTGCCGAAACAGGGGCGTTGGTGGTCCATTGCCCCACCAGCAATATGTATCTGGCCTCTGGTGTGGCCCCAATCTGCAAAATGCTAGATCGTCACATTCCGGTTACGCTGGGCACCGATGGCCCGGCTTCGCACAACTCGCAAGATTTGCTGGAAACCTTGAAAACGGCGGCGCTGCTGGCCAAAGTGTCAACCGGCGATGCGACGGCTTTGCTGCCGTGGGACGTGCTGAAAATGGTCACCGTTACCGGGGCGCAGCGCCAGCTCCGGCAGCCCGATTTGGGCCGGCTCAAGCCCGGCTTCAAGGCCGACCTGACCCTGGTCAACCTCGATACGGCCCGCTCGATGCCCGTTCACCGGCCCGAAAGCGCGCTGGTTTACAACGCCAGCGGCCCCGATGTCCATACCGTTATTGTTGATGGTCAAATTTTGCTCGATGCCGGGCGCGTCACCATGCTCGATGAAGCCGCGCTGCTGGCTGAGTGTCGCCATGCGGCTAACCGTTTGCTGGCGCGGGCCGGCGTGGTCGCAGGCCGGGTATGATGGCGACCGATACGGCTGATGTGGTGATTATTGGCGGCGGCGTTATCGGCATCGCCACGGCTTTTTTTCTGGCGCAGCGCAAAGCAGGCCAAATTTTGGTGGTCGAACAGAACACCGTGGGCAGCGGCAGTACCGGCCGCTCCGTGGCCAGCATCGACCTCTTTTCCTTTCAACCGGCGGCTATCCCTTTGCAGATGCGGGCCTTTGAGATTTTTCAAAATTTTAAAGAGCTGGTCGGCGGCGACTGCGGGCTGGTGACAACCGGCTTTGCGGCGCTGGTCGGTCCGGCGCAAGTTGCTGCGCTGCACCAGACGGTTGCCCTCAACCGGGCCGGGGGCCTGGATGTTGAACAACTTACGCCGGCAGAATTTACGGTACTGGAGCCTGCCGCCAGTGATGACGGGCTGGCGGCTGCGGTCTACTCCCCCAGCGGCGGCTACGGCGACCCGATGTTAACCACCAATGCCTTTTCTGCTGCGGCCCGGCGCAACGGAGTGGTTATTCAGCAGGGACGCGCCGTTACCGGGTTGACTCATCGCGGCGGGCGCGTCACCGGTCTGGAAACTAATCTGGGGCCGGTGGCCGCGCCGGTGGTGGTTTGCGCCGCCGGGCCGTGGAGCCGGCATCTGCTAACCCGGTTTGGTTGCGACACGCTGGGACTGTACGCCTGCTGGCATCCGGTGATTGCCATGCAGCGCCCGCCACATTTTACCGGCTCCCAACTCAGCATTCTGGATTTGCCTAATCAGATTTATGCCCGGCCAGAGTCAGGGGGACTCGCGCTGGCCGGCTCGATTGACCCGGCCGTGGGCTACAGCCCGGTTGACCCGCAGGCAACCCCCGGCGGCGACCAGCCAGACTACACGTTTTGGGTAGCCGAGCGCCTGGTGCGGCGCTACCCGGCGCTGGAAGCCGGCGCGTTGCGGCGCGGCTGGGCCGGCCTGATGACCATCGCCCCCGACTGGCAACCGGTGCTGGGGGCTTTGCCAGAGTTATCCGGCCTCTACTGCGCCACCGGCTTCAGCGGGCAGGGATTCAAAATTGCCCCCGCCGTGGGCGATTTGCTGGCCGGGCTGATTGCCGGCGAATCGACCTCGGCAGAATTGCTGGCCCCCTTTCGGCCAACTCGCTTTGCCGAAGGAAGGCCGCTCACATCCAGCGGCTTTGTGGGGCTTGGCTAGAACTCAATTTTCAAAGGGGCCGGACAGAGGCTTCGCCACGGCAACGAGGAATGAAAATCAGGAACACAGAGAACGCAAAGATGACACAGAGCGACACAAAGTTTTTTAATATTTCTCTGGGCGGCTTTGTGAAGTCTCCGCGTAACTCTGCGTAATTTTATTTTCAGAGGAGCGCATTATGGAAATTAAAAACAGCGTTGTGCTGATTACCGGGGCGGCGATGCGCGTTGGTCGGGTGACGGCCCTGGCCCTGGCCCAACAGGGCGCTCACATTGCCTTTACCTACCTTAACGATGACGAACCGTGGGTGCAAACCAAAGCCGATATCGAAGCCAAAGGAGTCAACTGTTTGGCCCTGCCGCTTAACGTGCAGCAGCCGGAGCAGCCGCGCGCCGTGGTTGAGCAGGTCATCGAAAAATTTGGCCGGGTTGATGTGCTGGTCAATAACGCTTCAGTCTGGCTGTCCGCCCCCTTTTTGGAATTGAGCCTGAAAGATTGGAACGCGGCGCTGGCAATTAATCTGACCGGCCCGTTTCTCTGCTCGCAGGCGGTTGCGCCCCATATGCTCAGGCAGCGGGCGGGCGTCATCATCAACATCACCGATTTGTCGGCCTTTCAAACCTGGGCCGGCTACGCCCACCACTCGGCCAGCAAAGCCGGGCTGGTCGCTCTGACCCGGGTGATGGCCGCCGAACTGGCCCCGCGCGTGCGGGTCAACGCCATTGCCCCCGGCACCGTGCTGCTGCCCGATAACGCCAGCCCGGAAAAGCGGCAGTGGGCCGAAGAAAACTCGCTGCTAAAGCGGGTTGGCTCTCCCGAAGATGTGGCCAAAACCGTCGCCTTTTTGATTGAAATGGATTTTGCCACCGGCGCGGTCTATTTTATGGATGGCGGGCGGGCGCTGGTATGATACAGAAACTCAATTTGGAGGTAAGACAATGAGCGCACAACTAATTTTGGGCGATTGGCTGGTGACCACTCCCCACCAGCCGCCCAAGAAAAATTGGGGCGCGCGGGTGGTTGGCGATAAAATTGATGCGGTTGGGCCTCACGCGGATTTGCGGGCCAAATACCCCGCTGACGACATCCACGACGCCGGCGGTTACGTGGTTGCGCCGGGCTTTGTGAACGCCCACGCTCACCTGTACGGCGTGCTGGCTCACGGGATTCCGCTGGATAAAGCCCCCTCGGATTTTTGGGCCTTTCTGGCCGATTTCTGGTGGCCGCTGGTAGAAGACGCGCTGGACCACGAGATGATTGCCGCCGCCACCGACTGGGTTTGCGCCGAAATGCTGCGCAGCGGCACCACCACTGTGTACGACTGCCTGGAAGCGCCCTTCGCCATCCCCAACGCCCTGCTGGCCCAAAAAGAAGTAGTCGAGCGGCGGGGGATGCGGGCCATTCTCTCGTTTGAGGCAACAGAGAGAGTCAGCCGGGAGAACGGGCAGCTTGGCCTGGAAGAGAACGCCAGATTTGTCGACCTGTGCCGTAGAGAAGGAGGACTGGTGCAGGGGTTGATGTGTTTTCACACCACCTTCACCTGCTCCGCCGAGTTTATCAAGCAGGCCTTTGCCATGGCCGCCGGGCGCGGCGTGCTAACTCATATGCACTGCAACGAAGGCGTCCACGAACCGAACTATGCTCTGGAGCATTTTGGTCTGCGTACCCTGGAATATTATGACAAACTGGGCGTGACCGGCCCGCACATGCTGGCCTCGCAGTGCGTGCAGCTTTCGGAGCGAGAGCGGCGGATTATTGCCGAAAAGCAGATAAAAGTGACTCATATGCCGCTGAGCAATTGCGAGGTAGGCGGCGGCATTGCCCCCATCCCCGAGCAGGTATCCGCCGGCGTAACCCTGGGCTTGGGCAGCGACGGCTATATTAACGACTTTTTTGAAGTGATGCGTGGCGCCTTTTTAATTCACAAAGCCAATCATCAAAATCCGCAGGTAATGCCCGCCCATGAGGTGTGGCACATTGCCACCGAGGGCGGGGCCAGGGCGTTGGGGCTGGAAAATATCGGGCGGCTGGAGCCAGGTTGGGCCGCCGATTTGCAGCTCATCGACGCCGCTCTGCCCACGCCACTGGCCGGGCACAACCTGTACGAGCAGTTGTTGCTGTGGCGCAACCACACCCACGCGCGCGATGTCATGGTGGCCGGGCAGTGGCGGGTACGCAATGGCGAGGTGCTCAACGCCGATTTGGGGGCGATGCGCGCCCGCGTGCAAACCAACGCCGAGCGTATGTGGCAAAAAACGCGATGAGCAGTCGTATCAGCGCCCAACTTGCGGGCCGGCTGTTTGACTGCTTGCGGCAAGGGTGTCCCGCCCTGCTGCTAACGGTTGATGCCGCCAATTTTCCGCACACGGCCTTTACCTGGGCGGCGGCGCCGTCTCCGTCCGGCGCGCGCTTTGGAGTAGACCACGGCAGCGTAACCCAGGCCAATTTGGCTCACAGGTCGCAGGTTGCGCTCCAGGTCATCGGCCAGGGCAATCTGGTCTACCTGATTAAGGGGCAGGCCAGGCAGATTAAAGCCCAAATTGAGGCCGCGCCTTTCAAAATTGCCATGTTCGAGCTGGAAGTGGCCGAGGTAAAAGACCAGGCCTGGCCGGGCGTTACGGTCGCGCCGCTGGGCTATCGCTGGCCGGCCGGCAAAGAGGCGGAGATGGCGGCCATGGAACGGGCTGTTTACGCCGAATTATTGACAGAAAAAATCAATTGACTGGAGCAAAATGGACGACGTATTAAAAAAAGAAGTGTTGGCTTATCTCGACAACCACAATGTAATGACGCTGGCCACCACCGGCCCGGAGGGGTTGTGGGCGGCGGCGGTTTTTTACGTAAATGATGACTTTACATTTTACTTTCTGTCTGCGCCCACCAGCCGCCACAGCCGCAACATTGTGGCCCACTCTGGCGTTGCGGCCACAATTCAAAAAGATTACCGGGATTGGCCGGAAATTAAGGGCATTCAACTGGAAGGGCTGGCCCACCGGCTCGAAGGGGCAGCTCGCCGCAAAGCGGTGAAGCTGTACGGAGCCAAATTCCCCCTGGTTGGCAATTTGAAGCAGGCTCCGCTTGAAATTATCAGGGCGATGCGCAAAATTGCCTGGTACAAGGTGGTCCCAACCAAAATGTATTTTATTGATAATTCACGCGGTTTTGGCCACCGCGATGAAATCTCTCTGTGAATCCCTGCGCTTTCTTTGCGCGCTTCGCGTCTGTGTACCTGAGCAGATACAAAAGAGGAATAAATTTCCAAATATTCGGGACTCTTTTTTCAAGAATTTGTGGTATAATAGACTCATAAAATAAAAAAGTTCAGGTTTACGCTTGAACTTCCCCTTTCTTGAGCAGGCCCGCGAGTTCCCAACTCTAAGCCTGCTCTTTATATTTAGTTACCCGGCAACTTTCAGGCTGTCACCCCGGCAAACTCCAGCACCTCTTCGGCCAGCCGTACCCGCGACTCATTATTAGTCATAATGGTGCCGGTCACCAGTGCGCGTAACCCCATATCGGTAATTGAGTCTTGCAAAGCCTCATCAACGTGGTCAATAACAAAGCCGGTTAGCGCCTCTCGCAAATGGCGGGCGACACCCACCGCCGAGACCTCCATGCCCAACTCGGTCATAATTTTGGCCGCCGGACCTTTCAGCGCTTCGCCCTTGACAATGGGCGAAACGGCCACCTTGGCCGCCCGACTGGCCGTAACGATGCGCTTTAAGTGAGACAGCGCCAAAATCGGGTCGATGCTGAGCAGCGGGTTGCTGGGGCAAAAAATAATGGCATCGGCGTTGCGCAGGGCGTTGATAACTTCCTGGCCGGGCTGGGCCTGCTCGGCTCCCTCAAAACGCAGGCTTTGCAGCGCCGGTTTACACTGCCGTTTCACAAAATACTCCTGAAACGCCAGTTCGCCCTCATCGGTACGGACGATGGTTCGCACCGGCTGGTCGGTCATGGGCAGCACGGCGCAGCGAATCCCCAATCGGCGGCAAAGCTCTTTGGTTACGCCGGTCAGGGTAGCGCCATCGCGCAGCCAGTGGGTGCGCAGCAGATGAGTCGCCAAATCCCGGTCGCCCAGTTGAAACCAGGTGGGGCCGCCGTAGCGGGCCATAGCCGCCATCATACTCCAGGTTTCATCTTTGACTCCCCAACCGGTAACGGGGTTGGCCAGGCCGGCCAGGGTGTACATGACCGTATCCAAATCGGGCGAGAGATGCAGCCCGAACAGTTCAAAATCATCGCCGGTGTTAACGACGATAGTCAATTTATCGGGCGCAACCACCTGAGCCAGCCCGTAAGCCAGCTTGGCCCCGCCAACGCCTCCCGCCAGAGCCACAATATTTTTGGAGTTGATTTTCATTGGTGTGCCTCGCTATTTGTTTTCACAATGATGCGTGATTATTATCTCACGCGCCACGCATGGCATATTTTACAACCGGCGCGTTCGCAGCCACCACAACGCGGCCAGGCTGATGATAAAGCTGATGAGGCTAATTGAAAAAAACGCTGCCTGTCGCCGGGGCGAGACGGCCAGCACCTGAATGGGGTTGGGCAGCGGCGTGGGCACAGGCGTTACGGTGGGGCGAACAACCATCGGTTGGCGACGGTCGGGCTGGCCTGGCTCCACAATCAGCCGGGGCGCGCCGCCGATGAAGCAATCGCCGTCGCTACAGGTGGCCGGCGGCAGGTTGAGCGCGTATTGTCCCCGGTTGGCGGCAATGGTTTCGGTCTGGCCAATCTCGTTGACCAGCAGGGCTTGGCTGCTGATGGCGTTGAGCGTAACGTGGCGCGGGGTGGGCGCCATATTCCACAGCACGCTGACGGTATCCCGGGGCCGTTTGAAAACGGCCACATACACATCCCCCTGATTGAACAGGTTGACCGTTTCAAAGCTGCCCAGATAAGTTGTGACCACTTTGTAAGCTTCAAAACCGGGCCGGCGCGATTTGTCGCCGCGCAGCAGACCAAAGGGCTGCGCATCTTCGGGGTGCTCGGCGCTGTTGAAAAGTTTGTAAACCTGCACCCGCTCGGCGCCGGCGGCAAAGGCCATGGCGTGCGCCTGAATGAGAAAAGCGGCCTGCTCATCGAGCGAGGCTTTGAAGCGCGGTTCGCGGTGAGGCGGCTCCTGGGGGTCGCTGCTGGGGGGGGCGTTGGTTTCGGCCAGCCAGATGGTTTTATCGCCCAGGCCGCGGCCATCGAGGGTTTGACGCGCCTCGCTGAGAATATCGTACACCTGCTGCGGTTTGTAGTAAAGGTGGTAAATAACGCCATCAAAGTAGTAATTGTGCTGCGCGGCCTGAGGGTCTTTACTGATAATATCCAGCAGCCGCCACAAATACTGCTCGCGGTCGTACTCTTCGTCCCACCAGTAGGTAAAGCCGGACAGGTAGACTTTGTTGGCGGGGTCTACAGCCTTGATGCTGAAGTAGGCCGTTTTGAGCAGCTCAAAATAGTCGGCTTCGTCACCGTTCCAGGTGCTGCCGGGGTGATGGGGGTCCCACACATCCGGTTCGTTCCAGATAATCCAGTGATGGATGCGGCCCCGGTATTGCTCCACCAACCGGCGCACAAAATTCCCCCAGGCCTGCATGTCGGGCACGTCTTTGAGTTGGGGGGTCTCGCCGTTGCGGGGGTGGTGATGGTCTCGCGCCCAGGCCGGGGTGCGGACAATCAAGCCAACTACCTGCCTGCCGGCGGCCAGGTCGGCCTCTATTAGCGGGTCGGGCACGTTTGAGGGCTGCCAGTCGTCGGGGCCGGTGGGCTGGATGATGTCCCAATAGAGCTTGATGCGGGTGAAGCCGGGGTTCAGTTCGGCGGCGGCCTCAAAATCATCGTAGGTTTGCACCAGGCCAAAGCGAGGGTCGGGCGTGGGTTGTTGGGCGCGGGTGGGGAATGGAAGGAGAAGCATAATAAACGACAGGATGATGAGTAGAACGTGGGACGTAGGGCGCAGCGCGTACCCCAACTTACGGAATACGGAACGCGCCACACGCGGGATTTTCTTGATTTTCGTCATTCGCCGTTCGTCATTCGTCATGAACGCCAATTCCTAAATCTTCCACAATCCATTGGGCCACAATTTGATGGGCTTTGCCGGTCGGGTGGCCGTCGCCGGCAATGGCCAGCCCTTCGGCGGGGTTGAGTTTCATTCGCTCATCGTAGTTGAGAATATTCAGGCCAAACTGCTTGAAATGCGGCTCCAGGTCTTCAAAATAGTCCCCCTCATCGGGGTAGATGACCACGTAAAAGGCGTCGCTGTGGTATTTGGCCCGAAAGGTGTTGCGCGCTTCGGCGATGACGCGGGCGGCAAAGGCGTAGTGTCGCTCTTGGAGTTTGGGCGGAATGTTGACCCGGTAGTAGCGGGCCAGCTCGCTTTGGCCCAGCGCCGCATAGAGCGCGGAAACCAGGGGCCGGCCGGTGGTAAAATTGCCCCGCCGCACCAGGTTGCCCTGCCAGTCGAGGGTGTAGTAAGGCATCTGGTCGCCCCAGGCATTGTAAACATACATCGAGCCGAGCGTCCGCTCCACGTGCCCGTCGATGAAAATGTAAAGGGCCAGCCCCTCTTTCTGGGGGACTTCCCGGGCCAGGTCGTCGCTTTGCAATTTGGCCAGCATCTGCTGCGGGCCGTAGCCGCTCAGGCCGTAGTTGTAGGGTTGGTAATCGGGGGCCAGATGAGCGACGTGATAAGGCAGGGTTTCATCATCGGCCACGCCTTCGCCAAAGGTAAAAGAGTCGCCAAAAAAGAGCAAAAATTTGTGGCGCCGCTCCGGCTGCTCCGCCGGCGTGAGGCGGCGGTGATAGGCGTCGATAGAGTAGGCCACATGGTAAATAACGCCTTCGTCTGATTTTTTAATCGACTCAACTTGCGCGTTGGGCCGGGCGGTGTAGCCCAGCAGGTCATCGGGCCGGAAAAAATCGTGGGTGTAATCGCCCTCGTGCCACACGCGGGGGGCGGGCGCGGCGTTGGGGGCCGGTTCGGGCCGGTTGAGCCGGTAAAAAAGCCGTTCCAGGCCGTAGATGAGCAGCGCCGTCATCGCCAGGCCGATGCACACGTTCAGCAGCGTGCCCAATGAGCGAGACAGCGCCAGCACCAGCCCAACCGCCACCAGCGCCGCGTCAAACAGCCAGATTATCACCACGCTGCGCGGGGCCAGCTCCCCATCGGCCGAGAGCAGGGCAGTCAGTACCCACTCATTGGCCAGCAGCCCCAGGGCCATGAGGGCGAGTCCCAGCATAAAAATTTGGCGCCGGGTCAGGCTAATCATCGGCTCGCCGGGCTTCAAAAGCAATAATCATTCCCGCCGCCACTCGATAACTGATTTCGATGGGGTTGCAGCAATTTTCGCAATCTTCAATATAGGTTTGCCCGCCGGCCGACAGGTCAACCAGCATAGATACTTCTTGCCAGCAGTAGGGGCAGGTAAAAAAATATTCTTCTTCCATAAATTTTTTGTAATTGCCGCCGCTTGAGGTACACTTTTGTTACGCCAGGGGCGGTTGCCGGTTTGTAATGAGTCTCTTTTGCCTGCAAAGGTAGCATAAGGGCTGCTTGTTGGCAAAACAAGGTATTGAATTGACGCACCGAGAGGAGGATTCTATGCGTTCAAAACTTCTGATAGTCTCTGCGCTGGCCGCGGTGAGTATGGTTGTGCTGGTAGCAGTGGTGGCTGTTACGGCTTACGCGCTGGTAAGCAGTGGCCCGGTTCAGGCCGAAGAAGCCGTTATTGATAACAGCGTCAACGTTGCTCCGGTTGAGGTTCAGGCCGTCAGCCAGCCCCAGCTTGAAAAGCCGGCCGTCAAATACGAGCGCGCCAGTTACGCCGGGCACGAGGGCGGCTGCCCCTTTGGCGCTTCTAAAGCGCAGTTTACCCAGGCTCCCAGCGAGCCGGCGATTGAAAATGACCTCCTGACTCTGGCACAATAGTCATTTGCATTTTCTATAATTAACCGGCATCTCGCCCCGCGTTAGCCCCGCCCAAAAATTCGGGCGGGGTTTTTGTTTACTTCTGCGGGAAATTGTTGATGTCGGCCTGCTGACTCATCAAAAAGTTAAAAATTGCCTGGCCGGCCAAACGATGCCCGGCCGGCGTCCAGTGGCCATCGTAGCGATAGTAGAGCGGCTCGTTGTTTTGCTGCCGGTTTTTCAAGGTTGGCAAAAGGGATAGATGCGGAATATGGCGCTGCTGCAAAATCTTGGCAAGTTGCTCGGTGGGCGGCGGGCCGGGAGTGATTTTGCCCTCGACCAGATGGGCGTAGGCGTTGACAATTTCCCGGCGACGCTGCTCGCTCACTTCGGTTTCGTCGGGCAAAATAACCACTACCATCTGGCCGTGGTGCGCGGCGACCTGCCGCTTTAGCTCCAGCAGCATAGCTTCGGTGGCGTTCCAGGCTTCGGGCGGCAGATATCGGAACACGTAAAAATTGCCCTGGTTGACGAGAGGCTGCGTAATCTCAACCAACCCCAGCGACGTGAGCAACTGCGCCAGGCCGGGCAGATTCTGCACCGCCGACAGCGTCAACAACTCAATTGAAACCGAATACAACCGCGAGTGGGTATACAAATAAGTTCTGACGCGCCAAAACAGGCCGCCCTCCTGCGCCCAGGCTGCGGCGCGCTCGGCGGGTCGTTCCGGCTCAACGGGCAGCAGCGCCCCGTCCTTGAGCCGGTAGAGCGGATACCAGATGTTATCAGTCAGGTCGTTGCCGGTAAAGAAGGCCAGCAGCACCAAATCGGGTTGGTATTTATAGCCCTCGTTGACAAAATAGGCCAGGGCGTTGTCGGTGCCGTAGCCCACCACCCCGGCATTAATCACTTCGATGCTGGTTTGCGGAAACTGCTGCCGCAATTGGTTTTCCAGCAGGCGGGGAAACGTCTCCGCTTCGGGGACCTGCAAGGCCGCCGTAAACGAGTCGCCCAGCACCAGAATGCGAAAGGTATTTTCGGGCTTGCGATAATCAACCTCTGGCCCGCGCAGCCCCCGGCTGTTGAATTTTACGTAAGTGCTGTACTCGCCGCGCAGGCTGGTGTTCCAGCCCTCGGCGTTGGGGATAAAGGCCAACTCGTAAAGCGGGTCAAATTGCAACCCCTGGTTGACCAGCCGGGGCGAGGGGTTGGGATACAAAATTCTAAAACCGGCCTCTAGCAGCGCCAGGCTGATGATGACGCCCAGGGCAATTAACCCCAGCCGGCTAAGGAGGGAGAGGAGTTTTGCTTTCAAGGCTCAATCCGTATGGCCGACCCGCCGCGCCGGGCATCGCCGGCGGCCTCCCAACCTGCGCCCAGGCGGGCCACCGCGTGCGCGCCGCCAAAAAACATATTGCGCTCCGGCCAGCGGTTCAGATGGTAGCCGGCCTCTTCCAGCCGGTCGGCCACGGTTGGGGCAATGCCCCCCTCTAATTGAAGCTGACCAGCCTCGAAATGGACTCGCGGCGCGTCAACGGCCTGGTTCAGCGGCAGGTTGAAATCAACCACATTGCTGACAACCTGCAAAATAGCCGAGCGCAACCGGTTGCTGCCGCCGCTGCCAACGGCCAGCACCGGCTGTTGTTGACGCAACACCAGCGCGGGACTCATCATAGTGGTTAGCCGTTGGCCGGGCGGCAGTTGGTGAAAGCCGAGGGGATGCAGGTCAATTTCGCCCAGCATATTGTTGAGCATAACGCCGGTGTTACCCACCAGATAACCGGCGTTCTCCCCCGCCGAGGTGGTGATGCCGGCAATCATACCGGCGGCATCGGCTACGCTGATGTGCGAGGTGTTGGGTGGGCCGGGCGGCAGTTCCGGCTCCGGCAGGGGTTGGCCGCCGGCCAGCGCTGCGTGCAGTTGGCGGGCGAAATAATTGATGTTATCGCCGGCCAGCAGCGGGGCGACTTGTTGGGCCGGAGATGTGGCCATCGGCGGGGCGCTTTTTTCCCAGCGGGCGCGGGCAATGTTGGTCAGGCGCATCACCTCGGCCAGGGCGCGGAGATGCTCAAAACCGTTGTGAGCCAGGCCCGGCAGGTCAACCGTGTCCAGCAGTTTGAGGGCAAAGGCAATCAACGGCCCGCCCGCCGACGACGGCGGCGGCAGCAGCACGGCGTGCTCCCGGTAGGCAACCCGGATAGGCTCCGGTTGACGCACCCGGTAGCTGTCTAAATCGGTTTGGGTGAGCAGGCCGCCGTTGGCCTGCTGGTCGGCTACCATTTGCTGGCCGACGCTGCCGCTGTAAAACAGGCTGGCCCCCTGCCGGCCAAGCTGCTCCAGCGTGTCGGCCAGCGCCGGAAAATAGAGGGTTTGACCGGCCCGGGCAATGTGCCCGTTTGGGGCGTAGAGGGCGGCCAGTTGCGGCGTGTCGGTTAGAATGGGTTCCAGCAGGGCGGTGGTAAAAGCCTGGGCCTGAGACAGCACCACCCCCTGGCGGGCCAGGCGAATGGTTGGGGCCAGAATTTGGGGCAGAGGTAGCCTGCCCATATGGGCCGCCATTTGACACAAACCGGCCACCACGCCGGGCACGGCCACGCTGCTCCGGCCAATGTAAAACGGCTGTTTGGCCGAGCCAAAATCGACCAGCACTTTGCGGAAATCAAGTTTTGCCGGGGGGCTGCCCGACAGGCCGGGCATGTTGCTGAAAAAATCGTACACGGTGGTGTGGCGGTTGGTGGGCGTAAAAACCATAGCCACCCCGCCGCCGCCAATGTTGACCAGCGACGACTCGGTGATGAATGAGGCAAAAGTGGCGGCTACGGCGGCGTCAACGGCGTTACCGCCTTGCTGAAAAATCTCTGCGCCGGCGGCGGCGGTTTGCGGATGTCCGGCGGCAATAACACCTGACATAGGTTGATTATCCTGCTGTTTTGAATTCAAAGGGGGCATTTTACCACGTTGGCCCGGGGTAGGCAACAGCAATTTAATCGCCGATAATCCCCAGTTCGGCCCGCAGCGATTTGAGGGCTTCTTGCGCGGCGGCCTGGGCGGCGCTTTGCTTGCTAAAGCCGGCGCCAACGCCGTAGGGTTTTTGGCCGATGACAGCCTGCACGGTAAATTCTTTGGCATGGTCCGGCCCCTGCTCGTTGATGGTGCGATAGGTAGGGGTCAACTGGTAATGGCTTTGGGCCAGTTCCTGGAGCTGGCTCTTGGGGTCTTTTTCGGCGTCTGAGGTGAGAATTTCCTGAAGGGCGGGTTCGATGGCCCGGTAAATAAAGTGGCGGGTGGCCTCGATGCCCTGGTCGAGATAGAGCGCCCCGACCAGCGCTTCAAAGGCATCGCACAAAATGGCGGGTCTGGCGCGACCGCCGCTGTCTTCCTCGCCCCGGCCCAAAAACAGAAAATCGCCCAGGTTGATGTCGCTGGCAAATTGGGCCAGCCGTTCGGTGCGCACCAGGGCCGAGCGCAGATTGGTGAGCCGGCCTTCGGCCATTTCCGGGAAGCGGTGGTAGAGATACTCGCCGGTGATAAAATCTAAAATGGCGTCGCCCAAAAATTCCAGGCGTTCGTTATCTTCCAGGGGATAATTGGGGTTTTCATTAAGGTAGGAGCGATGGGTGAGGGCGCGTTGCAGCAGCGCCTTATTGGCAAAAATGAGGCCAAAGGCGGCTTCGGCCTGAGCAATTGCTGACATATTTTGTTCTCCTCTAAAAATGCGCCGCAGGCCGGGGAGCGTTACCCCTCGTTGCTGCCCCAATAGGGGCTAATAGGGGCTGTCGCACTCTTGTGCGGAACTGAGGAGACGGAAGGAACCAAGTTGGCGGCTTGGCTCATTCAGTATCATCAGTTCGCCTGACCGGCTTGGTAGTTGCCAAAAAATGAATGTTTCGTGTTTAAGATGACTCGCCGGCATCTGCCGTTGAGGGCAGGTAGTCGCCTTCAATCCATTCTTCGCCGGTGGGGCTAACTTCTTTTTTCCAGATAGGCACAATTTGTTTGAGCCGGTTGATGGCGTAGGCGCAGGCTTCAAAGCAGCCATCGTTGCGGTGCGGGCTGGATACGGCCACAATAACTGCGTTTTCCCCCACCTCTAAATGGCCGATGCGCTGCACAATGGCAATATCCACAACCTTGGGCCATTTTTCGCGCGCCTCCTGAGCCACCTGGCGCAGTTTGGCCAGGGCCATTTCCTGGTAGGCTTCATACTCCAGGTGTTCCACCCACTTGCCCGCCGAGACATTCCGCACCACCCCGCCAAATACGGCCACCGCCCCGGTTTCCGGTTTGACAACTTTGGCGGCCATCTCATCCAGGCTGATGCGATCAAAGGTGATGGCAAATTTGTCGCTATGAGCGCCGGAGCCGCCGCTGACAGGCGGGAAAAAGGCTACTTCGTCCCCCTCGGCAAGTTTGCTGTGGGGGTCGGCAAACTCCTGATTGATGGAGATAACGGTGCGCGGCGCGATTTCGGCCAGCCGGGGAAACTCGTTTTGCAGCGTTTCCAGCAGGTCGCTGACGGTTGCATTTTGGCCGATATCTCGCTCCAGCGTGTCGGCCCCGGCCAGCTCGCGCATTCTGGCAAAGAGTTTGATGGTAACTTTCATAAGGAATCCCTGTCAAAATTATTCTTCAAGCAGCCAATCGCCGCTTTTGCCGCCGCTTTTTTGGGCCAGCCGGATGGCGTCGATACGCATGGCCCGGTCAACGGCTTTGCACATATCGTAGATGGTCAGGCCGGCCACGCTAACGGCGGTCAGCGCCTCCATTTCGACGCCGGTTTTGCCGCTGGTGCGCACGGTGGCGCTAATGTTGATGGCGGCCAGCCCGCTGGATGACTCCGCTGGCCGGGCTTCAAAAGCCAGGCTGATGTGGGTGAGCATCAATGGATGGCACATTGGCACCAGCTCGTGGGTGCGTTTGGCGGCCATAATGCCGGCCACCTGGGCCACGGCCAGCACGTCGCCTTTTTTTATCTGGCCTTCCTGAATTAAGGCCAGCGTTTCCGGCTTCATCAGCACTCGGCCTCTGGCAATGGCCTGACGCCGGGTATCTTCTTTGTGGCCCACATCGACCATGTGGGCGCGGCCTTGTTCGTCAAAATGGGTCAGTGACATGTCTGGATTATAGCAAAATAAAGCGGCTTGCCAAAATGGGGAGGCGGTTGTATTGTTCAAATGGCCGGTTTTGGGGTAAAATCTGCCACTTGATTGTGTGGGAAATTTCACAACATTCTGCGACCAAGGAGTCAACTTTGTCTGAATTAATTTTACTCAAACTGGGCGGATCGGTGATTACCGATAAAACCCAACCCTTTACCGCCCGAACCGACGTTATCGAGCGGATTGCCGCCGAAATTAAAAGCGCGCTGGTTGAGCGCAGCGACGATTTGCAGTTGATTATTGGACACGGCTCCGGCTCGTTTGGGCATATGGCGGCCGCCAAATATCAAACCCATCAGGGGGCCGTGTCGGACGAGAGTTGGCTGGGTTTTGCCGAGGTAGCCGCCGCCGCCGCGGAATTGAACAGCATTGTCATGAAATCGCTGCGCGGGGCCGGGGTGCCGGCCATTAAATTTCAGCCGTCGGCCAGCACCCGCACCCGGGGCGAACAGTTGATGTATTTTGAAACCTTTCCGCTGAAAGAGGCGCTCAAGCACGGTCTGGTTCCCGTGGTTTACGGCGATGTGAGCGTGGATGCCGCCCAGGGCATGAGCATTGTTTCCACGGAAAAACTGTTCGACAACCTGGCCCGCGAACTGTCGCCCAGCCGCATTATTTTGGCCGGTCAGGTGGATGGCGTTTACGATAAAGACCCGGTGACTCACCCCGACGCTGAATTGATTGAAGATATCGACCGGACCAACTGGGATGAGGTAGAGGCGCTGCTTGGCGGCTCGCACGGCACCGATGTGACCGGCGGGATGTTTTCCAAAGTGCGCGAAATGTACCGGCTGACGCTGGCCATGCCGCCCATGCAGGCCATGATTATGTCGGCGGAGACGCCGGGCCATCTGGAGGCGGTGCTTAAGGGGCAGATGGTCAACTTTGGCACATTCATCAATTAATCGTTGTGTTTGTGGGGATGAACCAGGTGGTCGAAGGCCATAAAAATGGCTTTGGTGTGCCGGGCCGTTAAAATGCCCAGCACCCACATTGTTACCAGCGTGACAAACAACAGCAGCGGCAGCGACAGGTGAAACAACCAGTCGAGCAGCAGCACTTCGATAACGCCAAAAATAGCCACAATCCAAAAATTGATGACCCACAAGGCCAGTAAAAAATACCCCGGCTCCCGGTAGTAGTCATAATCGCAGCGGGGGCAGCCGTCCAGGGTGTCAAACCAGTCGGTAATGCCCTCGACCCGCTTGAGCGGCATGAATAACGGCGAGATACCGCACACCGGGCAGCGCCAGATGATGGCCCGGTACAGATAAAGCCACGCTTTTTTCAGAAACCCCGCGTTTGATGCTGATGACGCTTTTTTGGATGTCACAAATTACCTCTGGCCATCTGCCGGCTCAATGAGGGTGCGTCCAGAATTTTTGAAAAGCGCAGGGGGGAATTGGGGGGATACCCCCCACACCCCCCGTCCTCCTAAAATGTCGGACACACCGCTCAATGAGTGGTAATATACCACAAATTTTGACGCGGCGGTAACGCTCATTTCGGCGCAACTTCAATTTCGCCCAGCCTGACCGCCCCGTTTGGCTGGCCTGCCGCCGGTAATCGCTGGCCGGATTCGGGCTGGTACAGGCCGGCCCACAGACTGTAGCTCCCCTCCGGCAGCGCCGGCAACTCGTGCTGGTCAACAATTGTTTCGCCGCTGTCCCACAGGCTGGTGGGGTAGGCTCCGGCGGCGGGCGGGCTGTCGGCCTGAGCGGCCAGCTTGCCCTGCGCGTCGAGAAAATGGACAAAGACTGTGTAATCGGCCTGAAGCCGGGCGTTGACCTGCCAGAACAAGGTGAGTTTTGAGTTGAGAATTGGCCGATTTTGTGTGTCTGCGAGGGTGTAGCCAAGCAAGGTGATTTCACCATTGGGGCCAAATGATTGATTCAGGTTGACCTGCGGGCGGGGCGTGCCGGTGGTGACGCCCGGCGGCGGGCCGCCCACTTTAATAGGGCCTAGTTTTACGCTGTTGCGCTCGATGGGCTGGCCGTTTTCAACCAGCGGCAGGGAAAAAGAAGGTTGTTCTGCCGGATACAGGCCGACATCCAGCCAGTAGATGCCGGCCGGGGCGTTGGCGTCTACCGTTACCGGGTAGGAGTCTGACACAATTTCGCCGGGAACCCACAGCAGGGTGGTGTAGTAGTTTTGGGGCGTCCGGTCATCGCCGCCCCGCTGAACGTTGCGGGCGTCGAGCAGATGGTTGAAAACGACGAGGCTGTGGCCCATCGTTTGGTTGGCCTGCCAATGCAGCGTTACCGCAAAACGCTGGCCCGGCTCAACCCGATTTTGGGGTAACTCGTAGCCCAGCAGAGTGATTTGATTGCCAAAATTGGCGTGCAGCGGATGCGGCAGCGGCGGCGGGTCGAACCGGCGCGGGCGGTTGGCGATGGGAATTGTAAATTGCGAATTGCGAGTTGCGAATTGATATTGGCCGCCGGGCCAGTTAGCGGCCACAATGAAGTTAGCGATGAGGCCGCCGGGGCCGGAGATGGTTTGAACCGGCTCGAAAATTTGGCCGGTGGGCGCAATGAGTTGGGGTGGGGCGGCGTCTGGCAACACAAGGCCGACGGTGCTGCGGTAGCTGAAAGGGGCCTCGGCAGGCAGGCCATCAGCGCGCAGGCGGGGGGGAGAGATGGGTAGATTGGGCGACGGGGGGAGGATCAGCCGGGCGGCCAGCGTGAGCGGTGCGGCGGCGGGCTGGCCGGCGGGGTCGAGCAGGCTCAGATTGAGCGTGGCGACGCTCTGCGGTAGATTGGGCAGCAGCGGCACGGGGATGGCGTCGCGCACAATGTCGCCCTCGTCCCAGGCGCGGGTGGGGTAACGTCCGCCGACCGGCTGGCCAATCCAGCCGCCAAGGGGTTGGGCCGACTCATCAACAAGAGTCAACTTTATCAAATAATCTGCCGGTGGAACGGCCTCGGCCCGCCAGACCAGGGTGATGGGCAATATGCCGTTGGCCGGTTGCCCCACGTTGTAGCCCAACAGAGTCAGGCTATCGACCAGCCGGGCGTTCAGCGGATTTTCAACGGCGGCGGCATCGGCGGTGGTGCGCAGGGGGATGGGCGGCGGGTAGGCGGCGCGGATAAGGCTGAGGCCGTAAAGGCTCAACAGGGGGAGAATGAGGAGAGGGATGAGAGAGGTGAGGCGTGAGGCGCGAAATTTTTCGCCTGCCACTTTTGCAAACCCTGACACGCCCCAAACCAGCAGCAGCGAGATAACAGGCAGGGCGGGAAAGAGATGCCGGCCCTGGGCAGTTTCAACGATGCTTCCGCTGAGGAGAAAGCGCAGCAAAGGGAGGGGAAGAAAGAGAAGGGGGGTCAGGAGGAGTAGGGAGTAGGGGGAGGGATGGGTTGTGTGTTGGGTGGTACGCAGGGTGTAGATGAGCGAGCCGGCGGCGATTACGCAAAAAAGAAACAACAGCCAGTAAACCCAGGCCGGGAACTCGATGGTGCTGCCGCCGCCGAAAAGCCCCCAGAAAGATTGAAAGAAGGTGGCAGCCCACTCCAGCCAGCCGGCAGGTGGGGGCAGGCTGATTGAGCCGCTGCCGGCGGCCAGTTGCCGCAGCGAGGCGTCGGCTGTACCGGCGCTCAATGCCGCCAGCGAACCATTCACCCAGCCCAGCGAGTCGGCCTGGTTAAAATTGCGCCAGATGAAGACGAACCACCAGCCGCCGGTCAGCAATGCGCCGGCCAGCACGGCCAGCAGGTTGGCAACCAACTGCGGCCACGTTCTGGCGTGGCGGCGGGTCAGCCAGATTGCGCCCGCAAAAACAACCAGGCCCAGCGGCAGGGCGTTGTATTTGGTCACGGTGGCCAGCCCCAGCAGCGCGCCGGGTAGAAAAAAATGCCGCCACTTCAACGGAGTAGTCTTTTGCGGGTAGCGAGCCAGTATTAGCAAAATCAGGCCGGACAGGGCGATGAGCAGGTTGTCATCTTGCAGAACGCCGCCGATGAAAAGTACCTGGGGTAAAAAGGCGTGCAGGGCCGCCGCGCCAACGGCCAATCGACGATTGCCGGTCAGTTGCCAGGCGAAAAGGTAGGTCAAGGTAACGGCGGCGGCGGCCAGAGCTACGGAGATAAAACGGCCCAGATGCCAGGCCAGGGTCAGGCCGCGCCAGGGCCAGTTTTCATCCCAGGTGTGAATGAAGGAGGCGATGGTTTGCCCGTTGGTGGGGATAAGCCGGCGCGGCGTGTCGCCTACGGATTTGAGCCGGGTGGGGGGCGCGTTGCCCACTATTTTTAACGGGAGCGCGACCAGCAGGTGGTAGAGCGGCGGCCAGGTTGAGCGATAACCCGCCTCGCGGCGCTCCGGCAGGCTGGCGGGCAGCCGGCCATTTTTGGCAATAAATTGAGCGTAGCTGAGGTGGGCCGGTTCGTCGGGGGCTTCGCCCAGGGGCGTCAGGCTGGCAAAAGCAGTAGCCAGGGCCAGATGCAGCATAAGGATGAGCAAAAACGGGCGGTGGGTTTTGAGGACCGGCATGTTCAATTTTCTGCGCTCGCGGGGGTTTCAACCCGGATGATGACATTCAAAATCAGGTGGTCGGCTACCGGCTGCCCGGCATTATCCAGCAAGGGGACGCGCTCCAGCGTGTCGGCCTGATACCAGCCGACGCGCAGCCGGTGGTCGCCGGGAGGCGCGCCGGGCGGAACCGTGAGGGTGTATTTGTCGGTTATTTTTTCGCCGGGCGACCATTGGGTGGTGGGATAGCTGCCCCACACGGGCTGGTTATCCTGCCCGGCGCGATTGAAGCCGTCGGCGGCGATGAGATGGGTGAAGACGGTGTAGGGCGTGTGGGTAGGCGCGCCGGTCTGCCAGTAGAGCGAGAGCGTAAACGCCTCTTCCGGGATCAAGATCAGCGCCGGCGTGTCGCCGGAAGTGTCGAGCCGCGACCGGCCCTGCTCATCGAGGATTTGAAAGCCGCGCAGGCGCAGCCCGTGGGCAAAATTGGCGCGTTGTTGGATCATACCGGCTTCCAGGGCGGGCGGGCTGAGATAAAGGTTGAGATGGTAGCCGGGAAAGAAAATCTGGTCGACCCGGTCGGCGTGGCGGTCAAGCCAGTTGAGCACGTCGCCCTGCTCGTCAAAGCCCTGGTTGAGCAGCGGCAAAAACCAGATGCGGCGGTAGGCGCCGGCAATCTGTTCGGTTTGCTCCAGGCGGTAGGCGGTTGAGCGGTCGCGCTCGACCGGCGCCACGTAAAAGGGGAGTCCGTTGGGGCTGTAGTAGCTAACCGAGGCTTCGGGAAAGTTGGTCAGCATCACGTCGCCGGGCTGCATTTTGCGCGCCACGTAATTGTGATACAAATGCCAGGGTGGAGCCTTGGCGTAGGCCGGGTCGGCAAAGTAGTTGGCCAGGGCCACAGCGTTGGCGGTGAGCAGGAGGGCCAGCAGGAGCAGAGCGGTGAGGCGTAAAACGTAGTACGTAGCGCGTAGCGCGTAGCGCGCCTGGTTGACACCTGAAACCCGAAACCCGCCTGTCCTCGCCAGGGGGAAACCCGAAACTTTTCCCCACAGCGTTAAAAAGCCGATAGCCAGCAGCAGTTCAAAGGCGGGTTGTCCTTGAATCAGAAATCGCTCTTTGAAAAAGGGGCGGTTGATAGACAGGGCAATGACGCCCAGCACGGGGACGGCAAAAAAAAGGGTCCAGAAGACGCCGGAGGTGATATTGTGCCGCAGCAGCGTGATTGCGCCGATAATCCAGAGGGGGGCCAGCGCCAGGCTAACCCACAGGCCCCACGAGTCGCCAATAGTGAAGCCGGTTAGCAGCGAGGCTGATGCCTGCCGCAGTAATTCCGGGGTGGCAATGGTTTCGATGCCGCCGGCGGCCTGCCCTACAAAATTGTAGGCCAGTTGCAGGCCGGGAATCATCAGCAGGGCGATGATGATTTGCGAGGCCAGCCACGGCCATTTTTGAGGCCAGAATTTTTTGGCGTTGACCAGCGCAAATAACCCCTGAAAAGCTATCAGAAAAACCGTGTAGTAGTGGATGTAAAAACAGGCCAGGGTGGTCAGAATGTACAGAGGCCAGGGGGATTGAATGGCGAGTTTTGAAGTTTGAGTTTTGGATTGCAGCGCCCGCCACAGCGCCCACGAGGAGAGAAGTCCCAACAGAGTGAAAAAAGGGTAGGAGCGGACATCCTGGGCCAGCCAGATTTGCAGCGGGTTGACTGCCAGCAGCGCTGCCGCCAGCAGGCCGGCGCCGGCGCGTTGCAAGGTGAGCCGGGCCAGCCGGTGCAGCGCGGCCACCGCCAGCAGGCTGGCCGACGCGCCGGCAAAGCGCATTGCCCAGGCGCTCTCGCCAAAAAGACGCTGCCAGGGATTGAGCATCAGATAATAAAGCGGCGGGTGCGGGTCGGTAACGCGGGAGTGCTCCCACAACTGCGATACGGGCAGGGCAGCGTACAGCACCGTGGCCGCCTCGTCGCCGCGCAGCGATTGCTCATCCAGCCGGTAGGCGCGCAGCCCGAAGGCCAGCAGCAGTAGCAGCAATATTAGCAGGCGCGAAATTGGCGAGGAAAATGTTAATTTCAATGGTGATGACCTGTCAAGAAAAATACCATTCGTAACAACTCAATTCTGAATGGTAATTGAAGCGGGCAAATCGACAAAATCCTGGCCGGAGTTTTTGAGGGGCAGCCGCCGTCCGGTTTCCGGCTGGTACAGGCCGACCCGCAGCGTGTACCGGCCGGGGGCTAAATCGGGCGGCAGGGGGAGGTCATAAGCATCAAGCACAACTTCTCCGGCATCCCACCAGAAAGTTGGATAGCGCCCCTGCATGGGGATATTGTCCTGCTGCGCCTTCAGGTTGCCCTGGCTGTCAAGCAGGTGATTAAACACGGTGTAATTTTCGGTAATGGGGGCTACGGCTTGCCAGTAAAGGGTGTAAGTTAAATTTTGACCGGGCTGCAAGCTTTTCCCGGCGTCAAAATCGAGGCCAATCAGGGCGATGCTATCGCCAAATTGATAGTTGGCGAGCGGCAGTTGGGCAGGAGCCGGTGGCTGGCGCCGGACACGGAGTTTGCCCAGAATCAGGCTGTCTCCGGTAGACTGGTCTGGCGGGGCGGCTTCGCCGGCAACCGGCAGGCGCTGTTGGGAGGTGGCCTGGTAAAGCCCCACTTCAAAACGATAAACCCCTTCGGGCGCGTCGGGAGGAAGCGTAAAATCGTGCGGGTCGGGTACGGTTAAGCCTGCCGGCCAGCGGTGGGCGTCAAACAGAGTGCCGCTCAGACTGGCGTTGACCTGTCCATAGCGCCGGTTTTGGGCGATATGAAAGAGATGAATAAACAGGTTATAATCGCCATCAACGGGCTGGAGCGCCTGCCAGTTCAGGGTGAGCGTAGCGGTTTGGCCGGGTTTGAGGGTGGCCGGCTCAAGCTGGTAGCCGGTTAGCTGAATGATTTCATTAAAATTGGCCCCGACAGCCCGGCTGGCCGTGGTTGGTTTTTGGGCGGAATCGTCTGGCGCAAGAAAGGGCAAAAAGGGCGATAGGGGATAGACGCGCGCGATGAGTTCCTGTTCGCTATCGAGCACCGGGGTTAGCGGCGCGGTCTTTGCCGTATAATCTGACAGGGCCTGAAGTTGAGCAGGGGTTAAGGGCGGCAATAGATAGGCGGTTCCGCGGCCATCGGCCGCCGGAGCCAGCAGCACAAAAGTTGCCTCGGCGGTTGATTTGGGCGGCAACAGATAAACGGCCGGCCGGTTTGACGACAGCAGTGCGCGGAGCGTGTCGGCTTTGAGATTGGTCAGCGTGGGGTAACGAGCCTGCAATAGAAAATGAACCACGTTTTCAGCATAAAACATCATGGGGGTCAAAGTTAATTGCCCGGTTTGACGGTTAAGATAACGGGCCATATAGGCCGGATGGTCGCTAAAATTATTAAAGCGGTTAGCCCAGATGCCAAAGTAATGATAAACGGTGGTTCCTCCGCCAACCAGCAGCAGCAGCCAGAACATAGCCGCTGAATGGATAAAGTAACCCGCCAGCGAGCGATAGCTTGCCTGGCGCAGCCCTCGATGCAGCGCCCCGGCCAGCCCGGCCAACCCCACCGCCGAAATCAGAAACAGCGCTGGCCAGGCCACAATCCCCCGGAGCAGGGTGGTTTGCCCCGACCAATCCTGGACTGAAAGCAGCACCGGGGCCATGCCGGCCCCCCACCACAGCAGCAAAAACAGCGCCGCCGGCTCCTTGAGCCGGTACAGGCAAATTGCCAGGCCGAGCAAAAATCCAAGCGCGGAGATAAAATTAAGGGCGGGCCAGGTTTGCAGCCAGGTTCCGGCCGCAAAGTGGATTTGCACCAGCGCCGACAGATTGGCCAGGAAAGATTGCAGCGGGTTCGCTGTGGCAAAAATCCACAGGGTTTGGGTGCGGCTGCCGATAGCCTGGGGATTTTGCTGAAAGTAAAGCAACAAAGGTATGGCCGTGAGCCAGGCAGTGAGGCTAAAAAGCAAAAAGCCGGCCACTCTCTGCCGCCGGTTTGAGCGGTCTCTGCTGAGCAGGTCTATGGCGGCAAAAATGGTCAGGAGCAGCGGCAATAGCCGGGCCGCCAGGTAGGTGTATAGCGACAGCCCCAGCAAAAATCCGGCCATAACCAACCAGAGATGGCCAGACCACGTTGGCAAGGTTGCCCGGCCGGCGGTTGGACGATACCAGCCTCGCCAGAAACACCAGACCAGGCCAAGCAGCAGGGGCGGCAGCAGAATGGCCCGCAATCCCAGGCGGCTAAAATAAATGTGCCAATATGATACAGCCAGGCTGGTTGCGGCCAGTAACCCCGTGACGCTGGCCGGCGAAAACCCGGCTTTTTTTGATAAGAGCGCATCCAGTTGCAAAGCTGCCCCGGTGCGGTACAAAAGCGGCACGGTTAGCGTTCCAAGCAAAACCGAAACAAAACGGAGCGAGAAAAAAGAGAGGCCATAAAATTTCAGGGCCAACCCCTGCCCGTAAAAAAAAAGGGTTTCCCGGCCAAAATTGTTTTGTAGAAAGGGGGTCAACCGGCCCAGTTGGATTAGTTGTAAGGCATCCAGGCCGTTGGTGGCTTCATCCAGGCTTAGAGACAAGGGGAGGTTGTTTAATTTTATCACGCGCAGCGCAAAGGCCACCCCGATAATCAAAATAAGACAGAATACAGGGGAGCCGGATAAAGAAAAGTGCGGGAGAATAGAAGAGGGGTGCGTCTCCGGCGCCGGTTGTGATGGAGGGTTAAGCCGGGGCACCCAGGTTGTTCTCAACCAATATTTCGGCCAGCTTTCTGTAGGCTTTGGCCCCTTTGTGTTTGGCCGAATATTCCACAATAGACTTGTTGGCTACGGACGCCTCGGCAAAACGAATACTTTTGTAGATAACAATCTCAAACACTTTGTCGCCATAGAGGGAGCGCAGTTCATCCAGCACTTCGCGGGAGTGGATGGTGCCGGTGGTGTACATAGTTGCCAAAATGCCAATCAGTTCTAATTTGGGGTTGATGCGTTCCTGGGTGCGTTTGATACTGTCGAGCAGCATTTCAATAACGCGGATGGCGAAAAACTCGCACTGCATGGGCACAATCACGCCCTGGCTGGCGCTGAGGGCATTAACGGTGAGCAGGCTCAGGCTGGGGGGGCAGTCGATTAAAATGTAGTCGTACCAGTTGCCCAATGATTCCAGCGCCCGGCGCAGCACCAGCTCTCGCCGAATTTCCGGGATGAGTTCGATTTCGGCGGCGGCCAGGTCGTTGTCGGCCGGCATTGCGTCCAGGTAGGCTTGCACCGGATAGATAGCCTGATTAACGGGCAGGTTTTCGTTCATCATCACGTCGTAGGTGGTGTGCTCTAGCTGGTTGGGTTTAAGGCCCAGCCCCGCCGAAAGCGCGCCCTGCGGGTCTAAATCTATCAGCAGCACCTTTCTTTTCATTTGGGCCAGCGCCACACCCAAATTGACCACGGTTGTGGTTTTACCGACCCCACCCTTTTGATTGGCAACAGAGATAATTTTGGTCATTGATTCACCCTCGATTTCCGGCTACGTTGCCGGGTTTGGCTTGGTATTGCTGGTTTGCAATGGGGCTAAATTTTCAACCGTTTTAGCCAGCCGGCTGTAATCTTGCGCGCCCCGGCTGCGAGGCGCGTATTCAAAAATGGTTTGCCCCTGCCCCGGCGCTTCCGAGAGCAGCGTATCTACCCAAATGGGTTCGGTTACGCGAGAGCCTAAATCCTTGAGCAGTTTGACCACCTGTTTGCTGATTCGGCGGCGCGGGTCGTACATGGTCGGGATAAAAAGTCTGATAATTGCGCCCCGGCCCATGGTGCGGACAATGCTTTGCAAATAGCTCTTAAATTGCTCTGCGCCGGTTACGGCCAAACTTTCCATTGAAACGGGAATGAACACTTCGTCAACGTAAATAACCGAGTTGATAGTTAAGAGTGAGAGTGAAGGCGCGCAATCGACCAGTTGATAATCGTAGTCGGTTAGTTCGGCAAATAGCTCCTCAAAAATTTCTTCGCGGGCCATTTCCAGCACCATGCGCTGTTGGGCTTTAAACAGCGCCAGGCTGCTGGGCAACAAATCTAAATTATTTCTGGCTTTAAGGATACACTCTCTGGCCGTTGCCTTACGTACCAGCACGTCGGCCAATGTTTTTTGGTATTCGGTTATTCCCAGTGATACGGCAAGATTAGCCTGGGTATCGGTATCAATTAGCAGCACCCGGTGTCCGCGCAGGGCCAGGGCCGCGCCAAGATTAACACACGTGGTGGTTTTGCCTATACCGCCCTTAAAACCCACAATTGCTATTTTGCGCATAAAGGTTTCCTTGTTTATCTCCCGGGTGTGGTTTTTCTATATGGAGTTTGAGGTGACAGGGAGAAAAGCGCAGCAACAACCCTTTAATCATTAGATATGGGCAGAGGAATAAAAGGCTTAACAGTTGCATTTGATAAGGTACAACGACGTTTTTAGTATATCCTGACTCTTTTTTATGGTCAAGTAAAATTTTGCCGTATTTTAAGGTTGGGCGATAACCGTAACTATCGAGGGCAAAATCAGGCGCCCCTGCGGGTCAATTGGACTCCCGGGCCGGCGAATTGGCAGGCGTTGGCCGGTGGGCTGGTGGTACAAACCAATCGCCAGCCGGTACAGGCCGGGCGGCAAATCTTTTGGCAGGGGCAACAGATGCGCATCTGGTATTTGCTCGCCGGGCGTCCAGATGGTGGTGGGGTATTGGCCCTTGACCGGCTGGGTATCCTGACCGGCGGCCAGCGCGCCGTTTTGATTGAGCAGATGAACAAACACGGTGTAATCCTGTTCCGGTGTGTCCTGCGCCTGCCACAACAACTCAAGCTGCACCGATTGGCCGGGAGTAACGGTGGTTGGGCTGATGGTCAGGCCGGCCAGTTGAATGGCATTGCCAAAGCCAATGGGCTGAATTGCGGTTATTGCTTCTGTTTGCGGCAGCGGAGACAGCGGCACTTTGAGCGGGCCGATGAAAAAGGTATCGGGCGACGCGCTGACATTGGCCGTCAGGGGCAGGCGCTGCCCGTTGGGCGGGTCGAATACGGACACGGCCAGCCAGTAACGGCCCGGCGGCGGGTCGCCGTTAAGGGTAACGGTATGCCGGCCGCCAATCCGGTCGAGGCCGGGCCGCCAGAAAGTGGTGGGGTAAACCCAGTCGGTGGGGCGGGCGTCGCCGTTGCCCCAGGCCCGCAGCGAGTCATCAACCAGCCGCACCAGCACTTCGTACTCGGTGGTGGTTTGGCGGTTGGCCTGCCAGTAAAGGGTCACGGGAATTTCGGCGGGGGGAGCGATAATCATTGGATAGGTGGCTCCGGTGAGTTGAACCGGTCCAAAATCGGCCTCAAGCAGATGGGCGGGCTGCTCTGCAAATTGGGCCGGGTCGGTGGGCAGTTTGGCCAGGCGGGCCACAACTTCGCCATCGGCGGTGGTAATGGGCGCGGCGGAGTTGCCGGTGAGCGCAGTTTTAATCATTTGCCGGCCCCTTTCGTCGAGCGGCGGCAGGACGGTGGCCTGGCCATTGCGCAGCCGCACCCAGGTGTGGTCGTCAACATACCGGTCGGGCGAAATGACCAGAACGTGTGGGGCGGGGGGCGCGGTGAGCGCGGCCTGCCGGGGGAAACGGTCGCTCAAATAGTAGAGCAGGTTGGGCGCGTTGAACCGGGAGATGGGCAGGTAGATGGCGGTCTGGCTGCCGGCCTGCTCAAATATTGTGTTGCGAATGGCAACCGCGCCGTAATCATACGCCCCGCGAGTGGCTTGCAGTTGGGTCCAATCGCGGTAGTAGGCCGGCCAGTTATCGAGCGCCGGGGCCAGAATAACCGGTACGGCCAGCAGCAGCAATCGCTGGGGGGCCAGGGTGGGCATTTTGGTTGACAGCCACTCTGCCAGATAAACAGGGCCAAGGGCGATGAGAATGGCGGTGGGCGCCACGGCCACAATCATGCGTAGGGGGTGGGGGGCCTCGATGGCCGGGGTAGAGGCCAGCACGCCAACCAGCCACCAGATGGCCACCAGCCGGGGAAACAGGCTGCGCCAGCGGATGAGGGAGCCAATCAGCCCGGCCAGCAAAAAAGGCAGCACCGCCGGGTGCGAGCCGGGATAGTGAGGTAGGCCAAACAGCACATTGGGGCTGCCATCGCAACAGAAAAAGGCCAACACGCGCAGCAGGTTGCGGCCAATTTCGGCGACAATCTGCTGCGGCGTGTCCAGAAAATTCCACACCATCACCGAGCCGGCGCGGGCGGTAAATTGGGCCGGGTGATTGAGCAGGTACCAGGCCATCGGCAGGTAGATGAGCGCGGCCACCAGAACGAAAATGACAAGGTTGGTGAAGAGCACAAGGCGTGATGAGTGACCGGTGAGGGAAGACGGCTCTCTTTTGAAAGCAAAGAAGATTTCCGGCAGAATTGCCAGCGCCAGAATCAGCGGCAGCAGGCGGGCGGCGGAGTAGGTGTGGCCTTCCAGCCCCATAAAAATGCCCGACAGCGCAAACCAGCGTTTTTGGCCGGTGGCCCAGCCTTTCAAAAAGAACCAGAAAATGGGCACAGATAGCATCGGCACCAGGATGGGGCGCTGCCCTAACCGGCTGATGGCGATGTGCCAGTATGAGGTGGCCAGGGCCAGCCCGCCCAGCGTCGCCAGCCAGAAATTGAGTTTACAGTTTTGGGTTTTGAGTTTTGAGTGAGGCGGGGCAAAAATTGAAAAATAGCGAGACGTTTGATACAGAAAGCCAATTAACAGGGCAACGGTGAGCAGGCTGATGGTGGCGGTCAGGGCGCGCATAGCAAAAGGCGTGGGGCCAAACGTTTTAATAAACGGAATGAGCAGGTAGATGAAAAATGCCTCGCGGCCCCCGTTGGTGGGAAAAAAGATGACTGGCCCGCCGCGCTGCATCAGCCGGAAGGCATCCAGGCCGTTGATGGCCGGGTCAAAAAAGATGCCCAGCGGGTAATCGGCAATGCGATAAAAGCGAAAGAAGAAGGCCAGCAGAATGATGGCCGTAAAAATCAGGATGACTTTGGATTTACGACGAAGTGCTCTTTGGGTATTTTGGATTTTGGACGAAGTACCCTTTGGGTATTTTGGATTTTGAGTCACGTTGGATATAGCGAATGGCAAAATAGCAGGTTAGTAAAATAAAGGTGACAACGCTGATAATAGCGCCGATAGTAAAGCTAAGTGGCCGAAAAGTTAACTCAACGGTATGCTGACCGGCGGGCACGGGCACGGCCCGCAGCGCGTAATCGGCGCGGAGCAGCGGCGCGGGTTGGCCGTCAACTGTGGCTTGCCAGCCGGGGTCGTAGGGTTCGCTGAGAATGAGCAGGGCCGGGGCGGAAGTGGTGACCTGGTAAGTGAGGCGTGAAGCGTGAGACGTGCTGCGTGTTGCGTGATGGGTTGATTTTTCCGTTTGGGTTAACGTAAGTAAATGACTAAGTGTGCTCGAATCGCTCTCCAGCAGGGCGATATGCCAGCGGTCAAAGTTGGGGTCGGCGATAGTTTGCAGGATGGCGGCGTCACCGGCGAGTTGGGTTTGGTGAACCAGCCAGGCGCGGGGGCCAACCGACTCCAGCCGGTGCAGGTAGGTGACGCCATCGGGGGCAGGCTCCTGGTAGATAATTTCAGACGGCGCAAATAGCTCTTGCCGCCAGGTGATAACGTATTTTACATTGAGCAACTCCCAGGCGCGCTCGATGGGCATGGGTGGGGCCAAGAATTTATCGTAACGGTCGGGCCGCAGGGGGCTGGCCCCCCACAAATCCTCAATTTGATAAGGCACGCCGTAATTATCGTACAGCCGAAATTCATTGTACACCCGGTACGGCTCGCCCGGCCATTGGGCGGCATCGTTTTTGATGGCGGCCACAATTTGGGGCAGCCGGGTGTGCCACTCTGGCGGCTGCGGATACAAGTTTGTTTGCCAGTTGACGCTGAACAAATCAAAGCAGATGAGCGCGGCGGCGCAGCCGGTCAACATCAGCGCCGGCAGGCGCGTCGAAAAATGCCACAGCAGCCAGGTTAACGCCAGCAAAATTGTCAGCAAGGTTGACGCGCCCAGCAAGCCGTAAAAAGGGCTGTCGGGCGACCAGCCGGTATCGTTGAGGCCGTGGAAAAAGAGAAAATCCAGCAGCAGGGCGAAGAGAAGGAGGTAGAGGGTGAAACGTGATAAGTGGCGCGTATTTTTTGATAATTGATAATTGTTCATTGTTAATAGTTTGAAGCCGTATCCCGCCAGCACCGACAGGCTAAAGGCTGCGGCAAAAGCCCAGCGCTCCTGGCCGCGAAAAATGGAGAAGCCGGGCGTAAACAGGTACAGCGGGCTGTAAAGAAAGGTGTTGCCGCCAAACGAGATGAGCAGCGTAACCAGCGCCGCCACGCCCCAAAAAATGGCGTGCCGGCTGGGTGTCGAAAAGACAACCCACAGCGCCAGCAGCAAGCCAACAACACCCACGTACAGCGGCGAATAGAGGCTGACCTGCCCCGGCAGCACCAATTGAATGATATCGGTGATGGGGAAACCGCCCGACATTTTCTCGTAAGCGCCCTCGGCGCGAACGGAGCGCAGGGTATATTCCACGGCAGGGATAAATTGAACGGCGGCCAGCCCCAGCCCGGCGGCGATGAAAGTTAGCCAGCCGGCAAGGGCCTGGAACGTGGAACGCAGGACAGGGTACGTAACGCGCCGCAGGCCGGGGGGATTGGGGGGTGCCCCCCCAAACTCCCTCTCGCCAATATTCTCACGGGCAGCGCGAATGTTATAAGGTGTAGTGCGTGAGGCGTGAGGCGTGATGAAGTGTAAAAAGAAAAAGTAGGCGGCGCTGACGTAGGCCACAATGAGCGCGCTTTGCGGGTGGCCGGCCAGCAGCGTCATTCCCCAGGCAATGCCGGCGAGTAATAAATGAGAAGATTGGGGAATTGGGAGACTCTTTTGTGGGGGGGTATTGGTAATTGGTAAATGGTAATTGCGATGTAGAAAAAAAAGAATCAGCGGCAGCCACACATCGGCTTCGAGCACGGCCAGTTGCTGGCTGGGGTAGCCGGTTAGATAGCCGCTAAAGGTGAAGGTCAACGCGGCGATAATGGCGGCGGCCCGGCTGCCTGTCACTTCTCTGGTGAAAAGGTACATAAAAATAGCCGCCAGCCAAAAGTGCGCAATCGCCTCTACCTCCAGCGCAAACAGCGAGAAGCCCCACGGCGCAGACAGCAAAATTGTCAACAGGCTGGGGGGATAAAATACGGCTGACTGCACATCGGCCCAAAAGGGGGCGCCGGCAAAGGTGTAGGGATTCCACAGCGGCAGCCGGCCCGCGCTCAACTCGCGCACTTCGTGGGTGGCAAAAGCCCAAAACTGGGCCTGAAAATCGCCCGGCGGAAAAGATTGGCGGTCGGCCAGGTTGGGGGTCAAAATGCGCCAGTAAAACAGCGCTACCAGCAGGCCAAAAACCAGGATAATCAACCAGTCGGCGCGGGTCCAGAATTTCAAAGGACATGTCCTCTGGCGTGATTGGCAGACGCAACACGCAATACGTAATATCTACTGCATGTTGCAGGTTGTAAGTTGCAAGTTGCGGGTAACGAAACCAATCTCATCCCTTTCATTTTACCGTAACCCGGCCCAACTCCACAAAATCGCTAGTGGACGAGGTAGGCAGGCGCTGGCCGGTGGCCGGGTCGTACAAACCCGCAATCAGGCGATACTGGCCGGGCGGCAGGTCGGCGGGGAGGGGCAGCCGGTAGGGGTCGGTCAGAAATTCGCCGGGCAGCCAGGTGGTGGTGGGCGCGGCGCCGGCCAGCGGCGGCGTGTCTACCTGAGCTACAACCTGATTGGCGCTGTTGAGCAGTTGCGCAAACACGGTATAGTCAACCGCCATCTCGGCCCTGGCCTGCCAGTAGAGGGTGACGGCCAGGGCGTCGCCGGGGGCAAGCGGCCCGGCGGCAAGCTCATAACCGAGGAGTTGGAGCAGGGGCGCTTCGCCAAAGGTCACGTTGAGGGGCGAGGGCACATCCGGCGGCTCAAAAGTGCGCGGCCGCGTCTTCAGGTTGACCCGCCCCACCGGAATGTCGGTTGAGCTGCCATCCCCGGCAATCAGGGTGACGCTCACCGTTGCCAACTCGCCGGTGAGCCGGGGGCTGGTTGGCAGATGATACACCGCCCGCCGCACCTGCCCCGGCCGCCATGTGTCGAGCGATCCCACCGAGTCGGCCAGAGGGGTCTCGGCGCTGAAGGTTTCTCCGTTGCTCTGCAGGTTGAAGCGCAGCCGGATATTGGTTGGCGGCGAGTTGCCGGCCTGCCAGTAGAGCCACAGCCACATTTGCTCGCCGGGCTGGATTTGGTCGGGCAGGGCGTGGCCGATGAGTTTTAAGTTTTGAGTTTTGGGTTTTGAGTTTTGAGTTTTGAAGTTAGGGATAGAGAGAGCTTCTGCGGGCACGATGATATCTGCCGGGCCAACGATAATATTATCAATGGCGACGGGTTGTTCTGCCGGCTGGCCGGAGTGCGGGTTGTACAACACCAGTTGCAGCAGATAGTTGCCCGGCGGCGTGTCGGGGGGAAGCCACAGGCTGCGGCGGTCGGTGATGGGTTGGCCGGGGGGCCAGGTTGACGCGCCCTGCCCGGCGGCCAGCGGGGGCCAGTCGCTTTGGGTAAAGGTGTCGCCGTAATGGTTGACCAGGCGCAGCGAGAGTTGGTAATCGGCGGGCAGGGGGGAGTCTGCGCGCCAGGTGAGCGCCAGAGGCAGCAGGTCGCCGGCAGGGGTGGGCGTGTTTGGTAATTCGGCGCGGAGCAGCGTTGGCCCCAACTGGCCGAAGGCGAGGTTGATTTCCTCTTGCCGGCCCGTGGTGGCTTGCGTGCCGTACAGGGCCAGCCGTTTGCGGCCCAGCCAACTGTGCCAGGCCGGGTAACTGTGGCCGGCCAGCCAGCCTTCCAGCAGCGCGTCGATTTCCACGCCGTAAGGGCTGAACCAGAGGCGTTGATGGCCGGCGGCAATCCGGGCCAGTTGCCGGCGCGCTTCATCGGGTGGAGGAACGGGGGTGTTGAAGTTATAGTAAACCGGCAGGTGGCCGCGATAGTAGTAGTCAAACAGCTTTTCGCCGCCATCGCCGGTAAAAAGGATGGCGTCGCCGGGCAGGCTAAAGTTCTCGATGGTGCGGATGATGGTCCGCCAGTTGGGTTTGGCGTAGGCCGGGTCGGTGTAGTGATGGGCCAGTACCCAGCCGTTGATGGCGACAAGGGTGAGGAGTAAGAGAGAGGCGGTTAGCCGGGGAGCGGAGGAACGGAGGAGCGGAGGGGAGTTGATGCGGGTTAGCAGATTTGGCAGGCCATCGCCGATAGCCAGAAGGCCAATGGAGACGGTTAGCAGGTAGCCGGCCTGCACCGGAATCAGGTAGCGCTCCAGGTAGACGGACGAGCCGCGCAGTTCGCCAAAAAGCCAGGCGGCCAGGTTGGGGGCCAGAGTGTAGGCCAGCAAAAAGGCCAGCATGTCCCACCCACGACGGCGGGCAGCGTAAAAAAGACCCAGCCCGTACAGCGCCGCAAAGGCAAGAGTCGGCCAGATGGCCTGCCTGTCGGGCACTAACTCGCCGAGGCTGTAGGCTTTGGCGCTGCGCAGGTAGGTTTGCCACAATGGGGGCTGCGGCAGCCAGCCGACGTAATCGCGCACAAAAGCGCCGCTGTAAATCAGCCAGGGCGCGTACAGCAGCAGCAGCAGGGCCAGCGCGCCGGCCCATTTCAGATAGACGGACCAATATCGCCGCCCGGTGAGCAGCAGGAACAACCCCTGAATGCCAATAACGACCAGCCCGTGGTAGTGGGTCGAGATAGCCCACAGCGTGCCCAGCAGATATAGCCCCCACCAGCGCCGTCCCCCCCGCCGCTGCCAGTTGACAAAGCCCCACATACTCAGCGCCGAGGCGGCGGTAAGCATACTGTACATGCGAGCCTCTTGCGCGTGCCAGATTTGGTAGGGGGCCACAGTTATCAGCAAGGCGGCTATCAGCCCGACCCGGCGGCTGCCCAGACTGCGGCCCAGGCGGTAAACCAGCGGCACGGCCAGCACGCTAAACAGCAGCGAGTAGTAGCGCAGGGCAAATTCGCTGCTGCCGGCCAGCCGCTGCCACAGGTTGAGGGTGGGAAAGTAGCCGGGCGGGTGAATCTCCTGGCTGCGGAGCAGGTGAAAGAGTTGGGGCAGAGGTTGGCCGGCAAAATAAACCGTCCAGCCTTCGTCAATCCACAGGCTTTGAAAATCAAGGCGGTAGCTGCGCAGGGCAAAGGCCAGGAGCGTCAGCCCCAAAATTATAATGGTTTGAGCTAATTTGCGGGTCATCGCCATTACTTCGGCGCGGGGTTTTTTGGTTTTTGCGCCACGCTTTCAATTATGGTGATGTTGCCCAAATCCACAAAATCTGCGCCGGAGTCCTGCGCCAGCCGTTGGCCGGTAGCAGGGTTGTACAGACCTGCAATCAAGCGATAATCGCCGGCGGGCAGCATGTCGGGCAGGGCCAGGGCGTGCCGGCTGGTAATGGTTTGTCCCGGCTGCCAGGCAGAGGTGGGGCTGTAGCCGCCGTTGGGCGGGCTGTCGTGCTGGGCCACAAGCCGGCCGTTCATATCCAGCAGTTGCAAAAATGTAACGTAGCCGGCCTGGGGTTGAGCCAGCGTTTGCCAGGTTAGCTCAACCGGCAAAAGCTGGCCGGGGCGCAACGAGTCGCGCAGCCTGACCTGGGCCAGCGCAAGCTCGTTGTCCAGGGCGACTCCGGCCGGGCGGGTGTCGGTGGGTTGGGCGGCGGTATACCGGGCCAGCCGGACTTCATCCGGCAGCCAGACATCGCTCACTTTGAAGGTGTTCAGGGCCAACCATTGCTCGGCGGCGTTATCGGGCGCGGCGGGCGCAAAGCCGATGGTAACCAGCCAGATATTCTGTCCGCCGGCTGCCGAGGCCAGCAGCGGTTTGGCTGTATTGGGCAGGGGGGGCGTTTGTTGGGCAAAACCGACCAGCGGCAGGCGGGCCTTGAAGCGGTTCATCGGCACATGGTAGTGATACTGGGCCACGGTAATGATTGACTCATTGGGCCGGCTCTGCCGGGCGATGGTGGTCAGCGCCTGGGTGTAGGCATCGTTGGGCGGGCCAAATTGGCGGTCGGTGTGGTAGTAACGGATCAGCAAAAAACAGGTAACAGCGATGGTGAGCAAAAGAGTGAGGGGAGAGGCGAAAGGCGAGAGGCGAGGGGTATGTTGCGCGTTGCGCGTTGCGTAAATTTCTGACCTGTAACCCGAAACCTGAAACCACAACCCCCAGCCGGTGAGTAGCGCCAGCGCCAGACCTAACCCAAAGGCCGGCAAGTCGAAACCCCAGGGCTGCCACCAAATTAAGTCGGAATTGGCCACGGACCAGTGTTGAAGTTGCCCGGCAATCTGGCTGTAGCGAAAGTTGTACAGGGCCTCGGTTTTTTCTAAAAAGAATTCGCCGCCAAAGTCGGCTTGCAACCGGGACAGGTAGACCCAGGGATTGATGGCGACGCCGAGGAGTTGGATGAGAAAGGATGCAAAAAGTAAAGCAAAAAATGGGATGCTTGATGGGTGGTGGGTGGCGCGCGGTGCGCGGTGCGTATTGCGTATTGCGTATTCTGTATTCTGTGTCGTTTGCTCCTCTGCTCTCCTGCTCCACTGTTCCCCTGCTGCTCTGTGCCCCGCAACTTGTTTAATAATGGGGGCCAGGCTGAGAGCGAAAAAAGGCGCGACCGGCACCAGAAAGCGGCTGCCCCAGGAAAGCCCCTCGCCGGAGGACCAGGCCGAGAAGAGGGCCAGCGTGACGCCAACCAGCCCGGCAAAGAGCCACGCTTCGGCGGGATGGGTGCGGCGCAGATACCACCAGCCGGGCAGACTCAGCAGAAGAACAGGCGAATAAACAAACAGCCCGCGCAAGGGGCTAAAGAGCAACTTGTAAAGCCCCAGCAGAATATTGGGCGTAAACAGGGTTAAATCGTAGCCGGTTTGGAGGGGGTCGCCGGAGCGCGCGGCGTTGTAAATCAGCATGGTTGCGCCGGGGATGGCCAGCGCCAGGGCAAATGTAATGAGCGCGGGGAGGAAGGGACGAATTGTAAATTGCGAATTGTGAAGTGCGGATACTGAGCGTTTATATTCAACCCACAAAAGATAGAAGCCGAATACCGGCAGCAAAAAGAGATTGTTGGCGCGGGTGAGCACGGCCAGGCCAGCCGACAGCCCGGCAATAAAGATATGTCGCCAACCGCCTTCTTGCCGGTAGGCCAGTAGCATATAGGCGGCAGCCAGCAAAAACAATCCGGCCAGGGGTTCGCTAAAAAGATACTTCGCGTAGATAGAAGCTATAGTTGCCAGGCCAAAAATCAGGGCGACGGCCAGGGCAATCAGCGTGGAAAAACCCAGCCGGCTGGCAAACATAAAAATGAGCAGACTGGTGGCGGCGGTGACAATCGCGTTAAGTAACGAGACGGTTTGCAGCATCCCCAGGCCGGGCAGCCACAGGGCCAGCCAATAGAGGGGCGCCTGCGCCACAGAGAGGGCCAGCCCTTTTTTGGAGTAAACGTGTCCATCCGGCCCAAAAAAACCCTGGGCTTCGGCCTGGCTGGTGGTCCATTGGGTCCAGGCAATCTGGTCGGTGTTGACCCGGCCAAATTTGACCAGACTTTCTGTAACGGCAAACATCGACACTTCATCAACCGAATGGAAACCGCCGCGATAGGTGAAAAGGTAAACGGCAAAGAGAAAAAGCCCAAGGCCGATGGCAATTCTCCGCCGGTCGGCTTTGGGCAGTAGGGCGTCAAATGGCATGGGCCGAGCCGTCCGGTAGAATTACTCCCTCCAGGTCTTCGGCCTGGGCCAGTTGCTCTGGCGTGATGTTGGCGTTGTTCAGGTTGGCAAATTTGAGCCGGGCGCCGGTCAGGTTGGTATTGGTCAGGTTGGCGTCGCGCAGGTTGGCCCCGCTCAAATTAGCCTGCCGTAACATAGCGCCGGATAGATTGGCAAAATTGAGGGTTGCTTCGCGCAGGTCAGCGTGGCTCAGGTCGGCCATCTCCAGCGAAGCTTCAGTGAGGTTGGCTTCGGTCAAATCTGCGCCAATGAGCCGGGCGCGCCCCAAATTAGCGCCGGTCAGGTTGGTCCAGCTCAATTGAGCCTCGTACAATTTGGACCAGCTCAAATCGGCCCAGCTTAAAATGGCCTCGCTCAAATTGGCCTCAAATAGTTTAGCCCGGCTCAGTTTGGCTTCGGCCATATTGGCCTGCTGTAGCTGCGCGCCGTTGAGGGTCGCATCGACCAGTTTAATCCAGTTGGCGCTGGTGTAACTCAGGTTGGCCCCGGTTAAATCGGCGCCGGTCAGATCAACTTCGGTAAGATTGCACTGTTGCAGGTTGGCTTGATACAGGTTGGCCTTGCTAAAATTAGCCCGAAAAAAGTTGGCCTGACTAAGGTTGATATTGTACAACACAAAACCGCTCAGGTTGATCCCTCTAAAATCTCTTTTTCCGGCGCGATATTGCTGGATTAGGTCTCGCACGTCCATGACCCGATCTCCTGAAATGGGGGAGTTGCCAGGGATTATAGCAAAGGGGCTTTAAGATGACCAGTTATCAAGGGGCGAAAGAGAAGAAACAGAGAATTATTGGGTAAAAAGAAATTCGGGGGCCAGCAAACTGTTTTGCGTTTCCATATTCTGAGGCAGCGACGCAAATTCTGCCTGGCTGGAGTCGTGAACCCATACCCAGGCGCCGGGGTTTTCCTCGGTGGCAAGGGTCCACCCAGAGGTATGGGTGGGGGTGGCCCATTCGTACAGCCAGCGGGCATCGGTGAGGCTCAGGTTAACGCAGCCCCGCGAGTGTTGTAGGCCAAAGCGGTCGTGCCAGTAGGCTCCGTGCAGGGCAAAATCGCGGTTAAAGTACATGGTCCAGGGCACGTCTTCTAAAAAATAGTGGTCTGGATAACCCTCGCGGCCACTCATTTTGGCCTCTCTTATCTTGACCCAAATCTGAAAGAGGCCCTGCTCGGTTTGCCACCAGGGCAGTCCCGACGAGACCAGCGTGGCGTACACCATCCGGTCGCCCTCGTAGGCGGCCAGGGTTTGCTCATACAGGTCTACTTCAATCCATTTGTCGGTGGGGCCAATGCCTTTGGGCCGGGGCTTGGGCGAAACAATGCCCACCATTCCCTGCTCAATCCACTGGTCTGGCCCTACCTGGTACCAGTTTCGCTCATTAACGGTTTGGGTGTCGTAAATCGTCGCCAAACTATAGCGCGTTAGCAGCAACGACTCATCACCCGGCAGTTGGCCCGGAGCCGGGGCAGTCCAGGTATCAAAGACTATCCAGGCAAAGGTTTTGGGAACAGAGATTTGCATGCCGCTGAATTGAGAGGGTTGGTAAACTTCTAAAAATTCAGCCGGCACAAACTCGTTTCGATTGATGCTGTACCAAAGCCGGTCATCGAGTTGAACCGTTTGGGTGCTGGCGAGTGTCACCCAGACATAGCCAGGCTCAAGTGTTCGGGTGGGGGTTAGGCCCAGCGTGGCGTGTTGGGGGTCGCTAAAAACCGGAACCGGGCCGGTGAGCACGCGGGCGTAGGTAATTAAAGGCCGCTCTTCAACTTCGGCCGGCGGGGCGAGGGGAGCGCGGGGCAATACCGGGCGCTCTGTGAGGTTATTGGCTGCAACTGTTTGATAACCCAAACCTGCCAGCCCCAGGCCAAAAACAAGCGACAACCAGAGCCGGGTCCAGAGGGTGAGTGCCGGTGGTTTCATATCCAACCCCAAAATAATGACCGATAACAATAACACTGTTTTATATTACGCTTTGAAATTTGTATTCCTTCACTAATTTGAGCCATTTTTTACGGCAGAGTTTGCAGATTGGTGTATACTATTAAAAAAACAACCACGAGGTGCAACCCCAATGTCGGCAGGTTTGGACGCATTTGAAAATGTAAAGCGACTCATTGTGGTGGCCGCCCACCCCGATGATTTAGAGTCGATTTGCGGCGGCACAATTTGGAAGCTGACCCAACAGGGCGTTACGGTTTTTTCGGTCAACTGCACCCTGGGCGATATCGGTACGCAAGACCCGGCCACGGTTCGCCCGGCGCTGGCCTCAACCCGGCTGGCCGAAACCGAAGCGGCGGCTGGCATTTTGGGCATTGAGCAAACCTTCAATCTGGGCCACCACGATGGCGAACTGCTGCCCGATTTGGAGGTGCGCGCCCAGCTTGCGCGTCTATACCGCATTACGCAGGCCGACACCCTGCTAACGTTTGACCCCTTTTGGCACGGCCAGATTCACCCCGACCACCGGGCGGCGGGCCAGGCCGCGCTCGATGCCTACATGCCCTCCAAAATGCCCCTTTACCGGCCCGAACAACTCAACGAGTCGGGCGCGAAATTAGGTTGTATCGAGCGGGTCTACCTCTTTTCCACCTCTCGCAAGCCGGATATTTACATTGACATCACCGATATGTATGACCACAAGCTGGCTGCCTGCATGGCCCACAAAAGCCAGTTTCCCAAAGGTGAAGAGAGCCTGGAGTGGATGAAAGAACTCGATGCCAAAAGCGGTGAAGTGATAGGGGTAAAATATGCCGAGGTATTTAAGGAAATGGGGGTCTGGTAAATAAACTGCCATGAACCGCGTTGACCGCTTAATGGGCTATCTGCTGTGGCTTATTTTGCTGCCGTTGATTTATTACGGGGCTTATTTTCTGCTGCGCAAGCCGCCGGCAGAAAACCCGCAACTCATCGCCCATCGCGGCGATTCGAGACGAGCGCCGGAGAATACCCTGGCCGCCTTTCGGAGCGCTGTTGCCGCCGGGGCCGATTGGCTGGAAATGGATGTCCAAATGACCAAAGATGGCGCGCTGGTCGTCATCCACGATGAAACGGTTGACCGCACCACCAACGGCAGCGGCGCGGTGCGGGAGTTAACGCTGGCCGAAATCCGGGCGCTGGATGCGGGTAACGGCGAGCAGGTTCCCACCTTTGCAGAAGCCATTGCGCTGGCAAAGGAGTCAAACATTGGCCTCATGCCCGAAGTCAAATCGCCCCACCTCTATCCGGGCATCGAGGCCAAAATGGTTACAGCCATTGAGTCGGCGGGTTATGAGGAAAAAACGGCGCTGCAATCCTTTGCGCCGCAAACGCTCGAAACCATCAAAACTCTCAACCCCAGGCTGCAACTGTGCCGGCTGTACGGCCCCGGCGAGTTCAGTTTAAGCGACTCCACCCCCATTGTCTGCCCCATGGCCGAGATGGTGGCGCTCTATCCGTGGATGCTGCGGCAGGCGCCGGCCGAAGGGCGGCAAGTATTTGTCTGGTTTGGCCTCATCGAGCATCCGCTGGTGATGCGTTTGCTGCTGGCGTTTGGCGCAGATGGCTTGATGGTGGATGACCCGGCCACGTTGACCGAAATTTTGGGCCGGTGAAAAATTCTATATAGACATAATGGGTATTGTTGATAAATCAAGAAGGATGGTACAATAAAAGCGGAGGGGTATCATGCTCCAAAAACAGCCAAAATTCTACACGCCCGAAGAGTATCTGGCCCTGGAAGAAAAAGCCGACCATAAAAGCGAATACTACCCGGTAAAATCCCTGGCGCTGGAAATTCCCATCAACCGCATTTATCACAAAGTAGACTGGTTTGCCGGCTGAGGTGTAAAATGGCTAATAACCCTACCCCCGATGCCCGCCCTTTTTTACCCCTGGCCGAAGGCCCCAAAAATCGGCTGCGCCAAAAAGTGCGCGGCGGCGGCCCCAAACCCCGCGAAAACAGCGCCGAACACGGCCACCACCTCTTGCAGCAAATTGAGGCGTTTCGCCGCACCGTCAACGACTACGCCGCCCGCCGCGCCCCCGATTTGCCCGGCCTGCCCGACGACCACCAGGTCATCATCGAAGCCAAACGGCTGCTGCCGGAGCAAATGGGCGCGTTGGGGTTGACCCCCATCGAAGAGCGCGCCGACGGGCTGCTGGTGACCATCACCCCCGATGTGACCCTGCCCACGCTGGCTACCAAAGCCCAAAGTTACATCACCGAAACCACCGATAGCGGCAACCCCCGCTACGGCGGCGTCATCGCCCCCATCGAGAAAATTCGCCCTGCCGAACGGAGCGATAAAGCCGGCGACCGGCTGGCCGCGCTCATCGGGTTGGGCCAACTGGAGCCGGACGCGCCATTGTGGGTGGATATTGAACTGGCCGGCGGCAACAGCGAGTTGGGCGTCAAAAACCGGCAAGAGTTTAATGATTATCTCAACCGGTTTAGCGTTGAGTTGCCGCCTTACGCGGAAGAAACCGTCGCCGCCGCCGGCCATTTTCTGCTGGAAGCCGACTACTCGCTGCATCGAGTCTACTTGCCGGGCCGGGCCGTGCTTGATTTGCTGGACGACAGCCGGGCCAACTGGATTTTAACCATCGACCTCATCCCCGATATTGCCGACCGCACCACCCCGTTGCCGGTTGCCGCCGGCGGCCAACTGCCCGCGCTGCCCGTTTTGCCGGCTGACGCCCCTCGCGTCGTTATTATCGATTCCGGCCTGGCTGCCGGCCATCCCCTCTTTACCACTGCCGGTGGCCGCACTATTATTGGCCGGCAGCGCGCTTTTCTGCCCCACAACGGCGATACGGGCGACGAGATTGAGCAGGGTCACGGCACGGCCATTGCCAGCGTGGCTGCTTACGGCTCGCTCGAGGCCGTGATTCGCAACCCGGATACCGCCGCCAGGCCGGTCGTTTGGATTGAAAACGCCAAAATTCTGCTGCCTGCCAGCGCCCTCGACCCCAATCGCGGTGACGACTCGCCGCAAATTCACCCGCTTCAATTTCCCAAAGCCTTGCTGCGGGAGGTCGTGGAAGCCTTTCACCAGCCGCTGCCGCAGCAGTGCAAAATTTTTAATTTGTCAACCGGCAGCGCGCTGCACCCGCTGCACAGCATTGCCAACTGGGCCGAGGAAGTCGATAATCTCTCCGCCGCTAACGATTTGCTCTTTGTGGTCTCTGCCGGCAACTTGCAGCCCGCCGAAATTATCGACGCGATGAAAGAGGCCGGCGAGAGCTACCCGGTCTACCTGCTCAACCCGCTCTCGCGGCTGCGCAACCCCGGTCAGGCCTACCACGCGCTCACCGTGGGCGCGCTGGCCCCCGAACCGCTATCGCCCAGCCCGCCCTGGCAGGCGGAGCGGCTGCTGGCCGCGCCTCACCACCCGGCCCCCTTCACCCGCAGCGGGCTGTTGCAATACGGCCCGCTCAAGCCGGATGTGGTCGAATTTGGCGGCAACCTGGCCCGCAGCGGCAGCGAGTTGGCCCCCACCCCGGAAACGGCGGTGCTGGTCGCCAACCGCAATTTTGCCACCGGCCAGGCCGAGCAGCCGCTGGCCTTTCACATTGGCGCGGGGCTGGCAACGGCCAAAGTGACTCATCTGGCCGGGCGCATTCAGGCGCAGTATCCTGACGCCAGCGCCAACCTGATTCGGGCGCTCATTGTCAATTCGGCCGAGTGGCCGCAGCCATTTGCCCAATCTTTTGTGGCCCGGTCCGACCAGCCGCTGCCCAAAGAGGCCAAAGAAACGTTGCTGCGGCTGTGCGGCTACGGCCTCCCCCGGCCCGATACGGCCCTCTCCAGCAGCGCCCATTGCCTGGTCTTTACCGCCGAGGATGAATTTAGCTGGAGCAAAGATGACCGCAGCTCATCGGGCCGCTACCCGGCCAAAGTATCCTTCTTTTCGGCCCGGTTTGAGCAGGACGATTTGTATCGACTACCGCCGGCCACGCGGGTGCGGGTCAGCGTGACGCTGGCCTACAATCCGCCGGTGCGCAAAACCCAACGCCGCCGCTATCAGGCGGTTGACCTGCGCTGGGATGCGCAGCGCCCCGAAGAGCCAACCGAGGATTTCCGCGCCCGCTGGATGCTGGAAGCCGAAAACGGCGACGATGAGGATGAGTCGGACGAGCCAAAGCAGCCGCTGCGCCCCTGGCCGTGGGAGCTAAAACCGGTGCTCAACCCCGGCGGTAAAGTACGCCGGGGCAGCCTTATCCGCGACTGGTTTGATATTTACGCCCACGAGTTGCCCGGCGCGCTGGAACTGGTGGTGGTGGCGATGGTTGCCCCCTGGCGCAAACCGCCGGAGTCGCTCACCCAGCGCTTCGCCCTGGTCGTCTCGGTGGAGGCGCTGGACCACCAGTTGCCGCTTTACGATGCGGTGCGGGTGCAGAGGGATGGGGCAGAATGATTTGTCTATTATACCATCCTGAAAGGCGGGTCTACATTGCGGAGATGAGATATTAACGAGGTTTAACAGATTTTTGATTGGGCTGAGGAGTCTTGTTGGCAGCCATGATGAGGGCCAGGGAGTAAAAATCGCGGGGGGCCAGGCCGGCGGCCTGCCAGTGGGCGGGGTCAAGGCAACGTCTGTCGGCGTAATCCGGGTGGATCGTCAAGTAATGCCCGCAAATTGTGCATCGTTCCGGGTCGTGTATCTCACCTATTGTCATCGTTGACTCCTTGCCATCCTCACGTTTTGATTGCCCCTGGCGCTGGGGAGCAGACTTTAGGCTCTGGGGGGGAATCCTAAAGTCTGGCTCCCTGCAAATTTTATTCTACTCCCGTTCAATGTGAATTTTGTAAGAGAAAGCTAAAAAAATGGTTAGAGTTTGGCCGGGCTGACCGCCGGTGGTCGAAAACGCCCCAACCTTATTTGGCATTTATCCGGCTCCGTTTGACAGCCACGACCAACCCCACCAGCAAACCGAATAGCGCAACGCCGCTAATGACAACGCCCCATTTGAAGCTGTCGGGTTTGAACTCAAACACCACCCGATGTTCCCCGGCAGGTAAAGCAATGCCTCTAAACAAACCGTTGGCCTGGAATATATTTACCGGCTGCCCATTGACGGCGGCCTGCCAACCGGGATAGTGCGTATCGGCCAGCACCAGCCAGCCCGGTGAGGCCAGGGTGGCCGTAATTTCGACCCGCTCCGGCGCGTAAGCAACAATGGTCGCCGAGTCTTGCGGCGAGGCCTGGCCGGCGGTAATCAGGCCGGTCCGCTCATCGCCGTTTGTTTTCAGGCGCACCAGGGTTTGGGCCGGATTAAAATCGGGCTGCCGCATAGCGGCGATGGCTTGCCGGTCGCTCTGCACAATTTCGGCCCGGTGCGCAATGAAGGCGCGGGGCAAAACGTCCAGATTTTCGTAAATTTTAACATCGCCGGAGTGAACCTGCCGGTAATTGCCTTCGGTAGAGAGTAACACCGAGCGGCTGGTGGTCGTTGGCTGGTGAATCAGGCTGACGCCGCGCAGGACAAATTGGCCGGAAGGAAGCAGGCTTTCAACCGAAATCCGGGCGACCTGCCCGCCGCCCGACAGCGGGCGCGCGGCAATATAATCAACGCCGCCGGCAGCGTAGGGCCAGGCTACGCCAACTCTGGCCTGGGCGTGGGCCACCTGGGGCAAATAGTCCCCTTCGGCGGTGTCAACCCCGGCTGCCAGTTGCAGGGTCTCGGTGTGGCCGTTGGCAAAGGTGATAACGATTCGAGCGACCGGCGCGCCGGTGGGCAGGCTGGCCGCTCCCTCCAAATGCGACACCAGACCAAGGGCGGTGGGCGGAAAGTCGGGAATGTCGGTGGTGGCAATGGATTGGCCGGGCATCAGGCGGGCCGGGAATTGCAGGTCGTAAAAAATGCCGTCAATCCAGGCGTCAAACTGCTTGTCGGTGATAATCCAGCGGGTGTTGAGCATGGAGAGCAGCCGGTTTGAGGGCACAAAGCGCAAATTTTCGCGCAGACGCCCATCCCGCGAGAGTTCGGCGGGCGACAGAAAAAGCTCTTGCAGGGTGACAAACTGGGCCAGCGGCAAAATGCCGCCATCGTAGCCGTCAACGCTGTGCAGGTTGTAAACCAGCGGCAGGTTGAAAAAGAGCACTTCTTTTTCTTTGGTGGCGACAATTAAATTGTAAAGCGCCTTTTCCGACAGGTGAGGGCCGTAGATTTGGCGCAGGTCGGCCAGGTCGCCGGGGTCGTAAGTGATGCCCGACAGGCTGAGAAAGCGGCCCGGCGGCGCGGCCTGGCGGGGCGGGTCGGCGGCCAGCAAAAAGGCAACCGCGTTGCGCATGGAGTGGTACGCCTGCGGCGCGGTCGGCTGATTGTAGTTGAGCGCCTGCGCGGCCCAGAACAGTTCGAGGAGAAGGAGGAAGGGCAAGAAGGCGCGCGAGGCGTGGCGCGGAGTGCGTAGCGCGTAGTAGATAAGGCTGAGCGTGAGGCTGGCGAAGATGAGCCAGGCGGCCAGGGTGATGAGCGGCGGAGTTTTCCAGGCGATGAGGGTCAACGTAGCCAAAGTAGGCAGGCCGAGCAGGACGGCTCGCCATTTGGGGTGATGGTTGAGCCAGCGGCGGGCTGTGGAAAATCGGCGGCGCAGCGCATTGGGTTGCAGCAGGCTGTCAAAACCAAAACCGGCCAGCGCAGCCGTGGCAAAGGCATACAGCAGCAGCCAGCGGGCCGGCACTCGAAACAGGGCAAAGCCGGGCGCCAGTTTGTAAAGCAGATAGTAGGGGTGCGTCCAACGGGCCAAAGTGTGGAACAGTTCCGAGTCGATGCCGATGAGGACGTCAAACAGAAAGAGCGGGCCGAGGAATAGGCCAAAGCTTAAAACGAGGCCGACCAGGGCCACAAACACCAATCGCCGGGCCGGCGGCTGCCAGATGGCCGAGAACGCGCCCAGCAGGGCCAGTATCAGGCCGCTGACCCCCAGATAGGCCACCCACTCGCTAAAGGCTTCGCCTAAAATTTGGGTTAAATCCAGCCCCAGCGGGGGGAGCAGGCTGTAGTGTAGCATGGTCGGGTTAAGGCTAAAAGAGACAACTTCCTGAAAGGTCAACCCCTGGCTGCGAATGGAGCGGGCGGATAGCTCGGCGGTGGGCAGCAGTTGGATGGCGGCCAGGGCAGCAGCCAGCAGCGCGGCGGCGGCCAGCGGCCACAGGTGATGGATGAGCGAATGGACGAATGGGCGGATGGGTGGTTTTTTCGCCATTTGCCAATTTGCAGATTCGCCGATTGCCTGCCACAGGCCGTACAGCCCCAGGCCAAAAAGGGAGATAAAGGCGGTCTGGGTGTGTCCGGCCAGCAACACCAGGGCGATGGCCGGAGCCAGCAGCAGCAACCAGCGAGGGCGGCGCAGTGAGATGTCATACAGCAAAAACAGCAGGGGTAGCCAGGCGGCGGCCTGAAGCTGGTTGATGTGCTCGACCTGCGCCCCCAGGTAGCCGCCAAAGGCAAACAGCACCGCCGCCAGCAGCGCGGCGGGCCAGCCCAGCCCAAGCGATTGCCGGGCAAAGGCCAGCATGAACAATCCGGCCAGGGCCACGTGCAGCCCAATAGACCAGGCCACCTGTTTGGGCACGCTCAACCCAATAAAAAACCAGTTGGGCGGGTAAAAAAGCCCCACCTGACTGTTAGCCATTAAGGGCGCCCCCATAAACAGGTGGGGATTCCACAGCGGTAGTTGCCCCTGGCGCAGAGCCTGGGTAACGTAGGCTTTGTAGGGGTAGAAATAGAGAAAGACATCCACTCCGCTGAGGATGAGGTTGGTGAGCAGAATTTTCCAGAAGAAAAAGAGGGTCAGGCCAATGATGATAGCCAGCGCAGCCGGCACCGGGCGTTTGATGGTTGACATGCGGGCCATTATCAATAATCAGAGGGCAATTGTCAATTTAATCTGGTTGAACCGACTCGATGCGGTAAAGGGTGATGGATGGCGAGCCGTCGGCGGCATAGGCGCGGGTGAGCTGGCGCAGCCCCAGCCCGGCTTGAAAGAGGGCCAGCCGCGCCCCGGTCTCGGAGCGCCAGGCCGGAAAGGCGATGAGATGGCCGGGTTTGGCTTTGGCCGCAAGTTCGGCGGGCGAGTCCCAATATTGCAGGTCGTAGGGATAGCGCCACAGGTAAAAGCGCCAGTGCGCGCCCAGCCAGTGGTGATAGAGGGTGTTATCGGCGGCATAATGGCCCTGCAAATAGGCGGTAATCTGGTGGATGCCCTGAAGGCCCCGGCTGTTGCTACCCAGCGGGTAGCGGGCATTGACGGCATTTTGAACGGGAGCCGCCAGTGTAAAAAACAGCAGCGCCATGATGATGAGTCCATAGATTGGGCCGGATAGCGCAAAGTATGGCCGGGGCAGGCGCGCTTTGAGCAGCAGCCACGGCAGCAGCAGCGTTCGGGCCAGCAGCAGGGCCAGCAGGGGGATGAGTCCCAGCAGATACCTGTCCCAAACCTGAAAAGAGAAGAGCGCGTGCAGCAACAGAAAGGCCAGGCAGAACAGGGCCAGCGTCCAATCGGTGAGGGCGGGTGAGGGGGCAGAGGAGCGGGGCGGCGGCCCTTCGACAGGCTCAGGATTTGGGGCGGCGGAAATGAGTTTGGGTATTCCGTAAATTAATAATAATGGACAGCCAACCAGAAAGATGATATTTAGCGCGGGCGAAGCGGTGGCGTAGGCCAGCAGGTCAACAAAGCCCTGCCAGCGCCGGCCAAAGCCGGTAATATCGGTGGCGAGGCCGCCGTAGTTGCGCAGGCTTTGCTCAAAAAACGCGGAGGGTTGGCGGCGGGTCAGGTCCCAAAACAGGAAAGGCAGGAGGGTGAGGAGAAAGGCGGTAGTAAAGCGTGATACGTAGTGCGTGTTGCGTAAAACCTGAAACCTGTAACCCGAAACCAGTAACAAAATAACCAACGGCAAAAAAAAGATTGCCTGCTGCTTGGTGGCAACAGCCAGGGCCAGACACACGCCGGCTCCAACAGCCCGGCGATGGGCCGCCGCCAGACAGCTTGCCAGCGCCAGCGCCGCCAGCAGCGAGTCTGTAAAAGCGGTGGGGGTGAACAGAATTATAAATGGCGAGAGGGCGGTGAGCCAGGCGGCCAGCACGCCGGCGGCGGGGTTGTATAGCCGGTTGCCCAGGTGATAAATGAAGAGCACAATGAGGGCGGCTGCCAAAAAAGATGGAACGCGGGCTGTGGCTTCGGAGATGCCCAGCCAGCGCATGGCAGCGGCCAGGGTGTACAAAAACAGCGGCGGCTTGTCGATGGGGGTGTTGGCCAGCCAGGGGTCATCGCCGTAGACAATTTTTAAGGCCCAGGTGGCGTAAAGGGCTTCATCGTGGTGAAAGGGTTGGCTGGCTAAAAGGTTCAGGGGCAGGAGCAGGGCTACAACGATAGCGAGTCCAACCGCTGCGGCCTGCCAGCGGTTATTTTGCAATGCAAAGGCCAAAAATCTGTGCGGGTCAACCTGTGGACTCATCGGCGGGCGCGGGGCGCTTGAATTTAGAGTAACAGCAGCAACCCCAGGATAATCAGGGTTATGTATAAAAGTGGCTCAAAGCGGTTGGCCGGAATGCGGGCGTTAAGTCTGCCGCCCATAAAAATGGCCAGCAAAATAAAAGGCAGAGCAAGGGCGTAGGTTTGCAAAACCTCGGTTGTCCACATGCCGGCCAGCCCGTGGCCAAGGGCAATGAGCGTGGCGGTTGGTAAAAAGTAACCCTGCAAGGTGGCTCTAAAATCAACCGGCGGCCAGCGGTGCAGCGCGCCGTAAATAACCACCGGAGGGCCATTGGTGTTGTAGGCTCCGCCTAAAATGCCGGCGATAAAGCCAAAGCCGTAGGCCCAATTGGGCCGGTTTAGGGCCGGCAGGGCCGGGCGAGTGAGCTGGTAAAGGCTAAATAAAATAATGAGTATGCCCAAAAATCCTTTGACCAGCGCCTCCGGGGCTGTTTTTAAGAGCAACAGGCCCAGGGGAATGCCCACAATTGAGGCCAGGATTAATCGCCAGGTGGTACGGACATCTATTTTGCGCCAACTGCTGCCCACAATAGTCAGGGCGATGGTTACGGCAGTTAAGGCAACCAGAGGGGTGGCGGTTTGCACCCCAAGTACCAGGGTGAGCAGCGGCATGGCAATCAGGGCGTCGCCAAACCCAACAGTAGAGCGAATGAGGGCCGAAATGAATAAAATGAGCAGCGTCAACATTAAAAGGGTCAGCGGCGTCATGGGTACGGGTCCATAAACGGGTTATATCTGGCCGCGAATCTTACTCTGCCCGGCCCGAAAGGCAAAATCAGAGGCGCAAATCAGTGTATTGGCTTCTTTTTTGCCAATAGCGGGGCACAGAGGTATAATTTCTTGTCAACTTTTTTGCAAGCAACCAAGCTAAAAGAGAAGAGGTGTTATTAAGTATGCCTAAGAGAACCTATCAACCGAAACGCCGCCGCCGCGCCCGTGTTCACGGTTTTCGGGCGCGCATGGCCACCAAAGGCGGGCGACGTGTGCTGAAGGCTCGCCGGACCCGGGGGCGCAAAGTGCTGGCTGTGCAGCGCGCCCATCCGAAGCGAACCAACTGGAATGCTGATTGAAAGCTTAAGTGTATGGTAGGGGTAGTGGGTATAAATTGTTTGGTTAGACCTTGCTCTATTTTGCCCACTACCTGATGAAGCGCAAGTATCGACTCCGCCGTAACAGTGACTTTCAGCGCGTGCGGCGCTTTGGTGAAACTTATGCCAGCCCGATTATGGTGCTGGCATTTCTACGGAACGAGTTAGAATATAGCCGGTTTGGTTTTATAGTTAACAAACGGTTAGGCAAGGCTGTTCAACGCAATAAAATAAAGCGCCGTATGCGCGAAGCCAGCCGGCTAAAGTTGGAGCAGATTAAACCGGGCTTTGACGTGGTTTTAATTGCCCGCAAGCAGATTAACCAGGCCGCATTTATCGACATTTTGCAAACGCTAGACCAGCTACTTAAAAGAGCCAATTTGTTGTTGTAGTATAAGAGGTAATCAGGTGAAGTACCTTGCTTTGGGATTAATTCGGTTTTATCAAAAGTTTATCTCGCCGGGTTTGCCCTCTGCATGCCGGTTTTATCCTACCTGCTCCCAATACGGGTACCAGGCTATAGATAAATACGGTTTCTTAAAAGGAACCTGGATGGCAATTAAACGGATAGGGCGTTGCCACCCATTTCACCCCGGTGGATACGACCCGGTTCCTTAGCAGGGTTTGGTCTGGTTAGGAGGACACGATTAAGTTGCGAGAGAATGTTATAAAATTACTGCCCCTGCCTCTCCTTGTTTTTGGGGCTATTTTATTGCTTTTTATCTATCGACCAGCCACCGCAGCGCCACCCGATACCCCCAGGCCGGCTATTGGCAATATTGCCGAGAAGGCCGGCGTCACCCTGGAAAAAACATCCAATATTGATAGGGTGCCGTTGGGCCAGGTGGTAAGCTATACCGTTGCCATAAAAAACGATAGTTCAAAAACCATCGACGCGGCCGTTACCGACGAGTTGCCCAAAGGTTTTGAAGGATTGGCCTTGCAGGGAAACTCTACAATCAATCCGGTTGTGGTTTCTGCCGGCACGTTTACGGCCCACAATAATACCCTGGTTTGGCAGATAAGTTTGCCCCCCGGCGAGCAGGCCTCAATTGTGTACGGGGCCGTTCCGCCAACCACCGCCACGCCAGACCAGTCCATTGAAAATGTGGCCGTACTCAAATTTGGCGAAACTACCTTGCAAGCGGGAACGACCATCAAAACCCAACCGCCAGATTTTGGCGGCGGATTTTGGGCGCTGTGGGGTTCGTTTGTAAACTTTATTGCCCTGGCCCTTATCTACATGGACCAGTTTTTAGCCTCGGCCAATATTCCCTACGCCTTTGGGTTTGCCATTATTCTCTTTACCGTGCTGGTCCGGTTAGCCACGTTCCCCTTAAATATGCAGCAAATCAAGTCGTCCAAGGCCATGCAAGAGCTGCAGCCCAAACTAAAAGAACTGCAAGATAAATACAAGGGCGACCGGGAAAAACTGGCGCAAGAGCAGATGGCGCTCTATAAAGAACACGGCGTAAATCCATTGGGCGGGTGTTTGCCTATGCTGGTGCAAATGCCCATCTGGTTTGCCCTATACCGGGCGCTGATTCAGTTGTCTACCGAAGGGCTGCTAAACGAGGGCTTTTTCTGGATTCCCAGTTTGGCCGGGCCGGTCTCAGATTGGGGCGGCGGAATCGAATGGCTGTGGCCGCTGCCGCCGTCAATTGGCTGGCCGGCTGCCCTGGCCTATCTGGTCATGCCGGTGCTGCTGGTTATCTCTCAAATCTATATGCAAAATTTAATGACTCCCCCCTCTTCTGACCCGCAGCAAGCCCAAATGCAAAGCATTATGAAGTTTATGCCGCTGATGTTTGGCTACTTTGCCCTGATTGTTCCCTCGGGGTTAACGCTGTACTGGTTTACCAGCAACCTGCTGGGAATGGCTCAACATTACTTTACCAAAACGCAACTCAATCCCACTCCGGCGGCAGCCGGCGCAACCGTTGGCTCGTCGGCCGCTCCGGTACCTGCCGTCACCGGCCCGGGCAGCCCCGGCGCTGTGGGTTCTGAAGATAATGACAAAGATAAGAAACCAAAAAATGCCAGATCAAAACGAAAGTCTAGACGTAAGCGCTAAAACTGTAGAGGAAGCCATTGAGCAGGGGTTAAGCCAACTTGGTTTATCTCGCGAACAGGTAGAAATTGAGGTTGTGCACGAGGGTAAGCGCGGCCTGTTTGGCCTGGGCGCTGAAGAAGCCCTGGTGCGGTTGATTCCCAGGCAACCTGCCCAACCGGGCAGCGATGGCCCGACCGAGAAGGTTGCGCCTCACCCGGCAGACGTGGCCGAACCCAAACAGGCTGCCGACACCTTTGATGATGATGACGACGATGAAGATACCGTTGTAATTGTTCCCGAACCGGCTCCAACCGCCCCGGCAAAAACACAACTTCCACCGGTTGAAGAAATAGGCGCAGAGTATCTCTCAAATTTACTCAAGCGAATGGGCGTGCAGGCCACCGTTACCACCCGCATTGCCACAGACCTGGTAGAGCCGGGCGATGAACCCCCGCTGGTGTTTGACGTGCAGGGCAACGACCTGGGTATTCTGATTGGCCGCCGCAACGAAACGCTACAGGCCCTGCAATATATGGTCCGGCTGATGATTAGCAAAGATTTGGGCAGTTGGCAGCCTGTAGTGGTCGATGTTGAGTCGTACCGGGCGCGCCGGCGCGAATCGCTGCGGAAAATGGCCCAAAGAATGGCCGAACGCGCCGTGGCTAACCGGGAACGGGTTGTACTGGAAGCAATGCCGGCCTACGAGCGGCGCATTATCCATATTGCCCTGCGAAATCATCCCGCCGTTATCACCAAAAGCATAGGCCGTGATAAGAACCGCAAGGTGACTATCATCCCCAAAAAAAATAACTGATGCGTTGTTGACCCGTGAATCAAAAAACTTATCTGCTGGTTGGACACGTTACCAGAGACCTGCTGCCCAACAACCGCTTCACTACCGGCGGCACCGTAACTTACGCCTCGGTTGTGGCTAAAAATTTGGGCTGGCAGCCTGTTATTGTCACCGCCGCCGCCCCCGATTTTACCCCACCCGCTTACCTGGCCCATGTTGACTGGCGTATTTTACCCTCGCCCAACACCCTTACCTTTAGAAACGAATACGACGCGCGCGGCAATCGCCGCCAAACAATCGGGCCGCTGGCCCGCGCCATTATGCCCCCGGATATTCCCAAAGATTGCCAGAACGCCCCCGTGGTTCACCTGTGCCCGCTGGCTCAGGAGCTGGGACCGGAAATCACCTCGGTTTTTCCAAACTCGCTGCTGGTTGCCACCCCCCAGGGCTGGATGCGCCAGTGGGATGAGCGAGGAATTGTCTCGCTGGGCGGCTGGCAGCGGGCCGACGATATTTTACCCAAATTACAGGCCGCCGTGTTAAGCATTGAAGATGTTGAAGGCAACTGGTCTATTGCCGAAGAGTGGGCCGCCACGGTACCCATCTTAATTGTTACCCTGGGAGAAGAAGGCGCCGCCGTTTTTCATGGTGGTCAGCGCCAGTATGTGCCGCCCCGCCCGGCCCAACCCACCGACCCCACCGGCGCCGGCGATGTTTTTGCGGCAGCCTTTTTTATTTACTACCAGGAAACCGGCGACCTGTGGCAATCGGTTCGGTTTGCCAATGTTACCGCCTCGATGGCCATTGAGCGAGCCGGCCCGGAAGGCGCGCCCCTGCGCCACGAAGTCGAAGCCTACATGGCCCGGCATCCGGCAGAAAAACCCGCCTAAAATCAACGCCGTCTTGTTTGTCGGTACATGCTATGTTACAATGGCTTACATCACCGGCGGCAAAGCAACCTTCTGATAATGACAAAACAATCGGCTTTTGTATACACTATTGCCAACCAAAAAGGCGGCGTGGGCAAAACCACCACCACCGTCAATCTGGCAGCCTTTATTGCCGCCAGAAAAGCGCGGGTGCTGATTATTGACGCCGACCCCCAGGCCAACGCCACTTCAAGCCTGGGAGTCAGGCTAGACGTTAATACGCCCTCGCTGTACGACACGCTCATAAACAAAGTGCCAATTAGCGACGTAATCAGGCCGACATCCCGGCAGCGCCTGTTTGTAGCCCCCTCGGTGCCAGAACTGGCCGCCGCCGAAGTAGAACTGGTGCAAATGCTGGCCCGTGAGTCGATGTTGCAAAAGGCGCTGCAACCGTTGTTAAGTAGCTATGATTTTATCTTTATCGACACGCCGCCCAGCCTGGGCTTGCTCACCATCAATGCCCTTACCGCCGCCGACCAGGGCGTCATCATTCCGGTTCAGTGCGAGTACCTGGCGCTGGAGGGATTAAGCCACCTGATGCAAACCATCAACCTGGTGCAAGAAAGCCTGAATCCAAAACTAAAAGTGGCCGGCGTGGTAATGACGATGTACGATGGCCGCACCAACCTGGCCGCCGACGTAGTTAGAGAAGTGCGGCAACACTTTCCCGTCGAAATATTTAAAACCATTGTGCCGCGTAACATCCGCCTGAGCGAAGCGCCCAGTTACGGCGAAGATATTCTGGCCTACGCGCCCGACTCGCCGGGCAGCCGGGCCTACCAGGCCCTTACCGAAGAACTGTTGAGCCGGGTGCGTTCTCAACTAATAGCCACAAGCAAGGAAGCATAAACCAATGAGCAAACGACGAGGATTAGGCAAAGGCTTGGGCGCGTTGATTCCCTCTGGCGACCCCTCAAAGCCGGCCAGCCCCGAAGTTAGGGCCGGCGCGATAGAGATTTCGGTTGACCAGATATCGCCAAATCCCCATCAGCCTCGTCAAATTTTTAATGAAGATGAACTAAAAGAGCTGGCCGACTCGATTGCCGCGCACGGCCTGATTCAGCCGTTAATTGTGACCCAGGTTGGAACATCGTACCAGATTATTGCCGGCGAGCGCCGCTGGCGGGCCAGCCGCCTGGCCGGGTTGACAACCGTGCCGGTCATCGTCAAAGAAACAACACCCCAGCAAATGCTGGAGTTGGCCATTGTAGAAAATATTCAGCGGGCCGACCTGAACCCGCTGGAAGAGGCGCACGCTTACGCCCAGTTAATGGAAGAGTTTGGCTTAACCCAGGAAGCGGTTGCCGAAAGAGTCGGCAAAAGCCGCACCGCCGTAGCCAACACTATCCGGCTGTTGAATTTGCCCGACGCCCTGAAAGAGGCTTTATCTGAAGGCGATATTAGCGAGGGCCACGCCCGCGCCTTACTAAGCCTGAAAAAAGAGCGAGACCAGTTGAACCTGTTGGCCACCGTGGTTGGCAAAGGTTTAAATGTTCGCCAAACCGAGGCGCTGGTCCGGCAAATTCTCACCGGCGAACAAGAGGCCAAACCCAAACGCCCGCCGTTGACTCCTCACGATAAGGCGATGCTGGCTAAATTTGAGTCTAAGTTGGGAACCAGGGTTGAACTGAGCCGTAGCGAAGAAGAATCGGGCAAGCTGACGATTCATTTTTACTCGCAAGAGGAGTTGCAGGCCATCTTTAACGCCATTTTGGGCAAAGACGAGCATTTATAATCTGGATGCCAGCCCATAAACGCAAAAACGCCAGGTTGATATGTCAGCCCGGCGTTTTTTGATGGGTCTGGCGGAGCAATCAGGTAAATATTGTGGCCGAGGCAGTCATGGCCTGTAAAATTAAGCCCACAATTAAGGCGCTGCCAAAACTGGTGGCTACCTTTGTAATTACGGCTGATTTATCCTGTTGCATTTGCCCCTGGCGAACCATTAAGATGAATCTGGGAATAAACACCAGGGGAGTAATCATCCATAAGCCGAATACGATTAACGCAACGGCAGTAAACCGTTCGAGAGCGCCATACACTCTATCTTCGGTATCAATTCTAACGGTGTAGGTAATTTCCTGCCCCTGGGCGGCCCAAACGGCTACGGTTATTTCTGCCTCTAGCACGGGGGACGTACTCAGAAGGATGGCGGCCCCAATCAAATAAGCCAGCAAAAGGTATTGACTGGGGGCGTTGGGGTCAAACAGAATAGCTAGGGATGAAAAAGTCCAGCCGGTGGCGGCCCAGGCAATTAATATAATTAACAGCATATGGGCAATTTGGTCTAAAATGAGCAGCAGTAAGCCTTTGCCTCTGGTATTATCGGTAAAAACAAATGTTCGGAACTGGTCAATAAAGAGATGCCCTATAAACAGCACAATCACCCAAACCCACCAGTTTGGCAGAGTACCCCATACCAAAATGGCGGTAGTAAAGGTAACAACTCCCACGTGAATAGTCAGGCCACGCCAGCCTTCTCTTTTGGCCAGTACGAGCCAGTATGGTTGTAAAACAAAATCGCCTACAAAATGCCCCAGGGTGAGGCGCAGGAAAAAAGAAAGCGCTACTTCTGTGTCAATTGGTATCATATCGTTAGGATATAAAATTTAGATTTTTCAACCCGATTTTGCCACAATTTATTGCGCATGGCCTAATGAGTCAGGTTAACAAATTTTATTGTTAATCGTCATGCCTAATAACTTTGCCCCATCAGACAAGGTTATCAGAACCATGCCGTATACCTGTCAGGAGAATTTTCCTGAACGGGTGGCCGGCAATTTTTTTTGTTAAATAATCGATTGGGTAATTATTGCGCAACACAGGCTGGCTGCGCAGAGTTAATTGGGGTAGAGCTTGTGGCAGTTCTGATTGACGATTTGCAAAAACAGGGTACTGGTAATTAACTAATCCTAACTCACTATGCCAAAAAGGTCTAATTGGTGACCAGTTTTTTAATAAGCGCCAATTCTAGTTCTGCTGCTTCTTTGCCTAAGCGTAAAAACTCGTCAGCTTTGTCATAATCCATTGAGGTATAAATTTCTACCTTAGGTTTTATGAGTACATCTACCGGACTCATGCGTGTTTTTACAATTTCGCGTTCCATAATGGCCATCATGCTGCTTAGAACGCCCAGAAAGTTGGGTTGTTCCAGGCGTTTGGCGGCAATTTGACCACGAACCCGTTCCTCTTCGATGGATGGGATAACGCTTGAGGCAATAATAATGTTGGCTCCTTTTTCGGCCAGAATACTGGCCGGCACCGGGTTCACCGCGCCGCCATCAATCAGGTAGTGGTTTTTTAGGCGATAGGGAGCAAAAATACCAATCATCCCAATGCTGGCTCTTACTGCTTCGGCCAGTGGTCCTTTATCAAAAATTATTTCCTCGCCAGAAAGCACGTCGGCGGCAACCACATAGAATGGAATCCTGGTGTCGGCAAAAGTGGCGTGGTTAAATTGCTTGTCCAAATATTTTAGGGTGGCGTTGCCTTTAATTAGGCCATCCCAGGGCAGGCTTAATTTGGGGTCCCACAAGCCGCTCTTGAATTCTATGAGCTTTGACAGCCCCCTGGCAAAATCGGCAATTTCCTCTATCGGTTTGCCGGTGGCGTAAAGCCCCCCAAACAGAGAGCCTGCGCTGGTGCCAACCATCATATCAATGGGTATATTGGCTTTTTCCAGAGCGCGCAGCACGCCAATGTGGGCAATTCCCCTGGCGCCTCCGCTGGATAACGCCAGCCCTACCACTCGATGGGTGATTTTGCGGGCGGTACGGCCAATTTCCAGTTTGCTCCCATCACAGGTAAATATTGGGCCGTCAGAGTATTCAACCACCCAGTTTTCTTTGGGAACGTTGCACAACACGGTTACTTTGGCCAGTTGCACAACCTTGGCGCTAACGGCGCTGTACGCCGGATTTAGGGCAACCAGCACCCAGTCAAAGCCGTCGGCCAAAATTCCCAGGGTTTCAACCAGTGTTTCGCTGCTGGCATTCTCTATGGCCTCTAAAATAACCAGAGTATCGCTTTGAAATTCTGGCCCGGCGTGGTCGGCTAAATCCAGGCCGGTTGTGTCGAGCACCACCACTTTTTGGTGGGTAATGTTATAAATTTCTTTGGCCAGGTTGCACACTTCTTGAGCGCCAAAAACTGCGGCCAGCCTGTAGCCTGGCCGGCGCGTTGCTTCGGTAACAACATCGCTCAGGCGGCGGCTCAACTCTTTGGTAATTTGCAGGGCAATTTCTGGATGGTCAACCAGCAGCTCGTCTAAATCTGCTTTTCGCAGCACCCAAAAATCGGCATCAATGGTAACAGTAACCGTAGCCGAGCGGCGCTGGTCTAGCAGCAGCGCCATTTCGCCAAAAAAGTTGCCGGGTCCCAGATAGTTGATAATTCGCTCTTGCTGGCCTGCTCCGGTATTGACCGAGACTTTCACCTGGCCCGACTCAATCAAATACATCGAGTCACCCAAACTGTTTTCTACAAAAACAACATCATCATGCTCAAAATGGACTCGTTGTAGTTTGGCTGAAATGGCAGTAAGGGTTTCGGACGGCAGACCTCTAAAAAACGGGATGCGCCGCAGGCTATCTATAACCGATTTATTTTGCGTGGCCAGATTGTCCATTGCTTTGGTTGGGGCTTTTGTAGGGACGCTTAATTGCTAAAGACCCAGGTACAAAAATTATATCATCCCCTGGTGGCTGTATCAATGGGACATGAGTTTCAACTATCTGGGCGGCCATTTTAACAGGGTGCGTCCAGAATTTTCCCAGCGCCGCACAGCTTTGCTGGGCAGGTGTGGAAAGCATAGGGGGGAATTGGGGGGATACCCCCCACACCCCCCGTCCTCCTAAAATGTCGGACACACCCATTTTAACATTGCTGGTTGCAGATTGACTCAAGCTGGATATAATTATCTACATAATCCTGTAAATTTACGACGAATGACCATGCCCACCCAAAACCAAACACAACCCATCTCGCCCCGGGCCAAATTAGAGCAGGCCATTGCCCTGGCCAAAACCGGCCACAAAGCCGAAGCCGGCCAGATGTTAAGAGAAATTGTAGCGCTACAGCCGGTTAATCAGGCGGCCTGGCTGTGGCTATCGGCGGTAACTGCCAGCAAGGCCGAGGCCGAGTCGGCGCTGGCGCAGGCCAGACACATTGACCCGGCCCACCCCAGCCTGCCCCAGGCCGAGCAGTGGCTGGCGCATCGCTTTTCAGCCGCGCCGGCAACCAAACGGAGCAGGGTTGTTAAAAGCCCGGCTGCGCCTGACCCGTTGGCCGGTAAGTCAAAAAACAAAGGTTCAAAAAGTTGGTTCGGCGCATTTAACTCGCTGGCGCTGGGGGTGGTGATGCTGGCTTTGCTGCTGGGCGGCGGGGTGCTGCTGCTGGGGGTGGTGTTAGAAGTGAATGCGGCCACGCGGCCAACTGCCCAAACCGCAGCCCCAGAATTGGCCGGGGCCGAAACGGATGCGCTCGTGGTTGAACCGGATGTTTTAGCCCGCTTAGAAAGCGCCCGGCAAAGCCGGGATTGGGCGGCCGCAATTGCTCTTTTGGAAGCATTGCATGAGCAGCACCCCCAGGCTGAACAATTCGCCGCTCAACTTGCCGACGCCTACCGGCAGCGAGGCATCACCCTGCGCAGCCGGGGATATGTGGAAGAGGCGTTGACAAATTTTGAGCAAGCCCTTGAGCTGGCTCCCGACCACGCCCCCACCCAAACAGAAGCGCGTCTGGCCTCGGCCTATTTGGCCGGAACCACCGCTTATCAGGCCGGCCAATGGCTGGAGGCCGTGACTCACTTTGAGCTTATCCGGCAGGAAAACAGCGATTATCCTCACCTGAGAGATTTGCTGTACAGCGCCTATTACAACCACGCGCTGGCCCGGCAGGCCGCCGGCGAACTGGCAGCCGCCAAACAGGCGCTTGAGTTGGCCATAAATTTGCGCCCGGATTTGAGCGCGCCGCGTCGTCAAATGGCCGAAATTGAGTTTGCGCTGGCCCCCAACACGCCTCTTTCCGCGCCCATTGGCGCGCTTCAGGATAGAATTATTGTGGTAGGTCTGGCCGAGCAGCGCATGGAGGTTTACGAGGGAAACAGAAAGGTGTTTGATTTTGTGGTTTCTACCGGCGAACCGGGCCGCGAAACCGCCGTGGGTGATTTTGAAATTCAAAACAAAATTGACGTGGCCTACGCCAGCACCTGGAATTTGGATATGCCCTACTGGATGGGCATCTACTGGGCCGGGCCGTTACAAAACGGTATTCACGCCCTGCCTATTGTTAAACATACCGGCTACAAATTGTGGGATGGCTACCTGGGGCAGCGGGTCTCTTATGGCTGCGTTATTTTAAGCGATGAGGATGCCGCCGCCCTGTACAACTGGACCGAAATTGGCACCAAGGTAAAAATTGTTTCCAGCCTGGCCAACTGGTCGCCCCGGCATGAGGATTGATAAAATTACCTGCCTTGCAAAAAAGCCCGACACGTTGAATGGTCGGGCTTTTTTTATGCCGGTTGACGTTTACCGGAGCGGCTCGATATCGGTAACAACATTAAAGGTGTTTACTTTTATTTGCCAGCGGCTGCCTATTTGACACTGCTCAAACAGGTTTTGGTTGCTGGTGGTAAAGGTATAGGCGCCGCTTTCTGTAGAAAAGATACAGCGATAGACTTCGTTGCGTTTGCCTTGGCGTTGGCCGGCGCGCAAATTGAGCTGCGGCCACTGAGGCGAGAAACCATCGCCGTTGGCGGCTATTTCATCAACCTCGCGCCATTCATCAAGGGTGTAAGTGCAAAACTCGTCAAATACTTCATAGCGACAATCTTGCACCACCTCGCCAAACCCGCTGCCGGTATCTACGGTATAGGGCGTGCCGCACACCTCGCGCGAGTTAGGAGCGGGTTCATTTTGAGTGTGGCGCACCCTGTCGGTGCATTGGCCCAGCAGCCCTTCCGGCGGAATCTCGTCGCGCCAATCTTCGTACTCTACCGGCACAAGCCCCTCAATCTGCACCGAGCGGCTCCAGGAGACGCCCTGCACCGTACCGGTCAAATCTTCGGTGCGGCCGGCCAGCACAAAATAGGCAACGCAGGCAGCGGCGCACAACAGGGCAACAACCGCCAGCCCAATGCCCAACATGCCGCGATTCTGCCGGGGTTTGGGGGCTTGAGCCGGCGTTGGTTGCGCCGGCTCCGGTTTGGGTTCGGCCAGGCTGGCTCCGCAATTGACGCATTTGGGGGCATCGGCATTGTTGGGCGCGCCGCAAGCGGGACACTCAATTTGCGGCGCGGGTTTATCGCGGTGAGCGCCCACAACCTGGCCTTTATCTCGCCGGGCGCCTTCGGTTAAATCTGCCCCGCATTGCGAGCAGTTGGTGGCCGTGGCCGGGTTGCGCGAGCCGCAATAGTAACAGTGAATATCTGGCCCGGCTTTGGCCTGGGCAATTTTGGCCTCATCGGAAATAAGTTTTTCTTCAGCCCGCTGCTCAAATTTTACATCTTCGGGTTGAGGCATCCCGCAACTCAAACACGTTTTTTGCGGACCGGGGTTTTTGGTGCCGCAACTGGGGCAGGCCCACTCCAGTTCCACATAACCCAGTGATTTTTTAGCCATCTATCGCGTGACCTCCTGAAAATTTAAGGCGTTTGCCCGCCGGCCAGCGCCTTTCCTGAGAAACACGCTGTTTCCGGCCCAATGAAGACCTCAAAGGTTTCAAAAACCTTTGAGGTCTGGAGTAACTTTCAAGCAAGAGCGCCGGCGCGGTTGATTTTGGATGAACCGGCAATTTGACTCAAGCGTACTTTCGTCCCATCCTGGGCCACAATTAAATTGCCGCCGTAATATTTGGCAAAGGCCGCCTCAATTTTTGCCGGCGAGCGGTCAAATTCTAACCCAAGGTGACTGACAAGCACGTTGGGTATTTTGGCGGCAGCGGCAAACCTGGCTACATCTTCCGGCTGGTGATGAGCCATCTCGTGAATCAGCAAGTCGCACCCCTGAATATAGGGGGCCAGCTCTGCCGGAGAGCGATTATCGCCGCCGTAAACAATGCGCCAGCCCGGCCCATTAATGACCATTCCGCAGGCAATTGCTTTTTGCCCAAACTGGCTTTTTAATTTGGGACGCTCAAGATGTTGCGTTTTAAAGTATGTTACCTGCATCAACGCTTCGGCATAAGTTTGGCCGGGTTTGGCGTTGGTTAAATCGAGTTTGTAGTTAAGGTTATCGGCCAGCAAAAAAGAGTCGAAAAGCAGCCGTTTAACCTTACCGCGAGTGCCCCGTGGCCCGTAAATTTTCAGCGGATTGGAGCGGTTTAACTGCTGATTTTGGGCAATCAGCAGCCCCAAATTGGCTACGTGGTCCATATGCCAGTGGCTTACAAAGACCGCCTGCACCTCGATGGGGTCAAGATTGTATTGGTACAGGAGCGTGCTTACCGGCGCGCCGCAATCTAACAGAAACAGCTTTCCCGTAACCAGCAGGGCATAAGCCGTTGGAAATCGCTGCCGGGTAGGCGCGCCGGCAGATGAGCCAAGCACAATTAATTCGTCGGGCATGGGTAAATGCCTTTTGGGGTGGCGGCTATAAAAATAAACAGAGACCAGAAGCTTTTATTGGCAGGCGGCCACGTTGGCTTCGTGGCTGGCAAAATCTTCGGCAAACAGATGCGCCCCCTCACCGCCGCAACCCATAAAAAACAGGTAGGTAGTTTGGGCCGGTTGCAGTGTGGCGTTTATCGAGGCTGCGCCGGGGTTGGCAATAGGTCCGGGGGGCAACCCCGGATTGAGATAGGTGTTGTAGGGCGAGTTAACCTGGCTGTATTCTTCGAGCGTAACCGGCGTTTTCCACCACTGGCCGGTATCGGTTTGGTAGCCCATAGCATACTGCACCGTCGGGTCGGCCTGCAAATACATACCCTGCGCCAGCCGGTTTAGATAAACGCTGGCAATAGTAGGGCGTTCGTCGGCAATTACGGCTTCGCGCTCAACAATGGAGGCCACCGTTAAAATTTCGTAAAAAGTGTATCCCTGGCCCGCGACCAGTTGGGTGGCATTGGCCGGAATTTTGCCGGCCATATTTTGAACCATCCGGCCAATCAAATCTTCCGGGGTGGCCCTAACCGGCAGCCGGTACGTGTCGGGAAAGAGAAACCCTTCATACGAGGCGCCCGCCGGGCGGTCGGCCAGCAGGGGGTGGTCTACCCCGACGCCTTGCCGCACAAAGGCTAAAAATTCCGGGCCGTCCATAATCTCTTGCCGGGTTAGCAACTCGGCAATCTGCTCGGCGCGCCAGCCTTCGGGGATGGTTACAACCACCTCTTCAAAGCTGGCTTTTTGCAGGGCTTCGGCAATTTCGCGCATGTTCATATTGCGCCGCAGTTCGTAATCGCCGGCCTCCAGCGTGGCATCAAGACCATTATACCGCAAAAACAGCCGAAACAGGTCGGCGTCTTCAATAAATTGTTGCTCTAGCAGCTTGCGCGAGATGGTCACGGCGTTTTCGCCCACCTCCACGGTAAACGGCACGGGCGAGGGGTCATTGGAAATGGGCGTATTGATTTTTTGAGATTGAGATTGCAGGTACAGGCTTAAAAAAAACTCCTCGATATTTTGCGGCGAGCGCAGCCCCGCAGCGTCGCCCACCGAAATCGAGGCAGCTTCGCCGCTGCGTTGGTTGGCAAACGCCCAGTAGCCTGCGCCCAAAATAACCACAATAGCCCCAATGGCCACAATAAATACAACAAATCGAAAAATGGCTCTGATGATAACCATTTTGACTCCACTAAAATCTAGGCTCGTTTAGACTCGATATACAGCTTGATAATATACCTCAAGATGGGTGTTTGGGCAACGAGCAGTTAAAGCGTATCAGTTTGACGCCTCATTCACAATCAGATTTTTTTCGACATCCCAACATTCGCAGGCGGTTTTAAGTTGAGGCCCTTTGGCCATTGCGCCTTCATAGGGGGTAAGGTTGGGCTGCGCAACCCAGCCGGACAAATTCATTGGAATCGGCCCGCCGGCTTCTAGCCATTCGCCGTTGTAGCGCCGGGCAAAATGCAGGTGGCTTGAATTGGCCAGGCCCCCTTCGCACGAGGCGTAGCCAATTATATCGCCCTGCTCTACCCATTGCCCCACTATAACCGGGTTGTTAACATCCAGGGCAACATGCAAATATTGCAACACCCAGCCGGTTTCAATGTGGCCGTCGCCATCCAGGTCAATTTGCACTTCACCCTGGCGCGCCGTTACCACCACGCCGGGCGCGGCGGCAGTGCTGGGCACAGCCGAGTAGAAACAGTTGCCCAATACGTCGGGGGGGCCAAAATCAATGGCAGCCCAGGCGCTACCGTCGGCGTAAGCGCCGTGCGGCCCGCTGGTCATGTAAAAGCCCTGGCCCTGCGCCCAGGGCAAACTGAGCGGCGGCTGGACCAAATTCGCCGGCACCACCGGAAAGTAGGCATAGGCCGAGGGGTCATTGAACAATTGCCGGTAAGTAGCCGTAAAACCGTTGGGGCCTAACGCTTGCTGCCATGTTTCAAAATCTGAGTGGATGGCCAGAATGTTTTGCACGCCTACCGTTCCGGCATTGACGCCCTGGGCGCTAATCGCCTGGCGGCGGTCGGCCAGATGATAAATCCAGAAGCCGTCTCGTTTGTAGCTGTAATAACCGGCGTTAATTCTGTTGGCCGTAAAACCCAGGGCCAGATACAGGCTACCGCCGCGCGGGTTGCGCGGCCCCAGCGGCTGGCTCAACTGCTCCTGGGTAGGGGTGGGGTTTGTCACCCAGCCGCCGTAATGCTCCAGCAGGGCCAGCAGCAGACGCGGCCCCACGCTAAATTGTTCTGACACGCGCTCAACAATTTGCGCGCCGGTCAGCTCCTCGTTCTCCACAAACTCCCGGTAGGTTGACAGATAACCGCCCTGGCGATTAACAAAGCCGGCAATATCAAAATCCACATAGGCCGGGCTGTAAACCACCTCGCTATCGGGCAGCAGGGTGGCCGCGGGGGCAATCATATCGGTTTGCACGGGGACGCGCAACACCTGCCCAATTTGCAGCAGCGCCGATGGCCCGCTAAGGTTGTTCATTTTTACCAGTTGCTCAATTTCGGTCTGATATAGCAGCGAGATATAGCCCAGGGTTTGGCCCTCGGCGATGGTGTGGTAGGAAAATGGGCCGCTCTCCGGCGCTGGAATAGGCAGCGGCTCCAGGGTTGGGGTGGGCGAGGAGGCCGGAGTTGGGGCTATTGCCGTAGCCGTGGGAGTCGCCGTGGAAACTGACACAACTACGCCCTGGTTGCTGTTAACAACAGGGGTGCTTCCCATATCCGCGCCAGATTCGCTTTGCGGTACAGGTTGGTTTCCGCTACAGCCCGAAATACAAAAGAGTAAGCCGCCCAAAATAAAGGCGGCTGTTCTGGCCATCAACAATGTTTTGCGCATTCTGGTTTGAGGTAGCTCGCCCCGGCGGGGCTTTAATTAGTAGGCCAGTATAACACAACCGCCAAAAGTGTCAAAGTGACTCATTACCCGGCGGATTTTGTTAATTGATTGAACTACCGCCCCACCCATTTTAATTGAAAGGTGATGCCCTCGGCAGAGGTGACAAGCCCCACCAGGGCAAAATCGGGCGGGATTTGCCGCTTGATGATGCTGCCAATGTTCTGGCTGCCTTCGATGAGCGTTTGCGGTAAAAACCGGGCGGGAATGGTTAAAAAACCCACCTGCATCCATTCCAGTTCGCTGACAACAGCCGTGCCCTGCATTTCGATAAACAAACCAAAGTGAACCACCGGCTCCAGCCAGCCAAAGGGCAGCCGGGTAATCACCCTCATTCGCCCGTTGGCCTCAAAATCAATGGCGGTGGGGCGTTGAATGGTTTCGGTGGCGATGCGGCTCAGGCTGCGCTCGGAAATAAACACGGTAATATCGGGGGCGATGGCCGGCGGCAAAATTTGATTGGGCGGCGGTGCGGGTCGAACAATTAAAACTGTTAGCAGGGCGCACAGCAATCCAATTGAGCCGCCCAGCAGCAAGCCATAAACACCAAGGTACTTCATTGCGCCTCTCTGAGTTCAATTTGAATTTGTGAGTTGGTCGTGGTCAGATTGGTTAGAATGACCGGCGTGCCCAGGGCTTTTGAAATTTCATCGACCAGGATGCTCAAATCCTGGTTGATGAGCAATATGTCTTCGCTAAAAAAATCGGTAACTTCGGGGGGCAGGTCGATACCCAGAATCTGGGTGTCAACCAACTGAATGGTCAGGCGTTGGGGAGTTAACTGAAAGGCAAACAGCCCGTTAATTTGCACCGGCGCTTCCAGCCCAAAAGCCTGAACGGTGGTGTGGGCAATCAACTGCACCTGATTGCCGGGCAAAATATCTATGCTCACCGAACCCTCGGCGGGTTGTTCGGCGTAGCGGTTCAAAAACGCTTCGTCTACGGTCAGGCGCAGGTCTGGGGTGGCGGCATCAGGGGCAGGTTCCGGCACAGCCGACACGCTGGCGGCGGTAAGGGCGGCAATCAGCAATAAAACTATTCCACCCGCAAAGCCGGCCAGCAGCCCGCCCAGGCAACCGGCCAGCCCGCAGCCAACCGGGTCCTGGTCAAATGAGTAACTGTGGTGACGCACCGGTTACAGCATCCGCACCACAATGGGGGCTTCTTTCCACAACTCTTCAAGCTGGTAATAGGCGCGTTTATCGGGGGAAAAGATATGCACAATTACCGAGCCAAAATCAATGAGCATCCAGCCAGATTCGGCGGTGCCCTCTACAATTGCCAGCTTGGTGCCATCTTTTTTAAGATTCTCCAGTAAAGCCTCCTGGATCGCATCAATTTGCCGCTTAGATGAACCATCGCACAAAATGTAATAATCGGCCAAAAACGTTACTTTACGCATGTCCAGCAAAACAACGTTAGCGCCTTTTTTGCTGGCAATTACATCCACAATAGCGTGGGCTAATTCGTTTGCTTTCAGAGGTGCCTCCGTAAATACTCCTGTTATCTCATCCAAATGGTAACACAGGATTGCAGACTAGCCAAAACTAAAAGCCGGCTTTTTTGCGAATAAACCGGCTGCTGGTATGATGTTGGTCATTCGTTGCTTTTACCCGGAGGTGCTGTGCCCAGACATCTGGCAATTTTGGGATTATTCATATTGTTGGGGGTGTTAGCGCCGCCCGCCCTGGCTCAGGGAGTTGCCCCCAATGGTGCGGTTGATTATAACGGACTACTCCCTGCCGCGCTCACCCTGCTGCTGCCGCTTGGTTTAATTTTGCTCATTAGCAGCGCCGTACCCGAAGACGAAGCTCCCGCAACCGCCATCAATCTGCTAATGGTGTGGAGCGTGGCCGCGCTGGCCTATTTTGGCGTTGGCTTCGCCTTTCAGTTTGGGGGCATTGCCCAGGTAACGCCCAATCCGCAACTCAGCGGGCTGTACTGGGAGTGGTACCCGCTGGACCAATCGGTGGACGTTGAGGTGGCCCGGCTGTGGGGCGTGGTTGCCCTGCGCGGCTGGGCCTTAACCGGCGAAGCCGCCACGCCCGCCGGCCTGCACCTGTTCTTAAGCCACATCTCGCTGGTGGGGGTCGCGGCCATAGTTCCCGCCGGCGTGTTGCTGCTGCGAGCGCGGGGCGTGGTGGCGCTGCTGGCGGCGCTGCTAACCGGCGCGCTAATTTATCCGGTTGCGGGCAACTGGCTGTGGGGCGGCGGCTGGCTATCGAATCTGGGGGCCAGCCTGGGGTTGGGCCACGGCCTGGTGGATTTTGGCGGGGCCGGCCTGCTTTTTTTGACCGGCAGCGCCACGGCGTTGATTGGCCTGATTCTGTTTCGGGCCGCGCCCGCTGCCGGTGATGGGGAGTCAACCGGCGCAGAAGTGGTTATTGCCCCCGGCCCGGAAGGCCGGTTAACCGTTTACGAGGAGCCGGCCGGCCAGCCGGAAAGCGAGCCGCCGCTGCCGGTTGTGCCGATGCCCTCGGCCTATCTGCCCATTTTGAGCGTGCTTGGCGGCGGCCTGATGCTGCTGGGCTGGTTTGGAATTGCCAGTGGCGTTCACGCGCCCACCGCGCTCAACTTTACGCCCGCCTACGCCGGAGTGAACGGCTTGCTGGCGGCGCTGGCGGCGGCGCTGGCGGCAGCCGGTTATAGCTGGTTCACCACCCGCCACTTCGACCCGCTGATGACGGCTCGCGGGCTGGTGGCCGGATTAATTGTGGCTATGGCCGGCGCGCCGTTTGTGCCTGTCTGGATTTGTTTGTTGGTGGGTTTGTTGATGGGCGCAGCCCTGCCGCCGCTGGTCTACCTGTTCAACCAGGGGTTGCGCCTGGCCGACGAGTTGGGCACGCTGCCCACCTACGGCGTCAGCGCGGTGGTCAGCCTGCTGCTGGTGGCTCTGTTTGCCGATGGGCACGCCGGCCAGGGTTGGAACAATACCGGCGCAGAAGAGTACCTGGGCGTGGCCGGGCAAGGTGTTTCGGGGTTGGTTGTCACCCCCGCCTTTGTCATCGACTGGCCGGGGCAGTTGCAGGCGCAATTGCTGGGGCTGGGCGCTATTTTGGCGTGGGCGCTGCTGCTGAGTTTTCTGCTGCTGCAAACCGTTCGGGCCGTGGCCGATGCCTGGGCGCGCACCGGCCTGGAGCTGGCCGACTCATCGGCGGGCGCGTCTTTAGCCCATAGCGACGACTTACCGGACGAGCAAAGCGACTCTCAATTGACTCTTCGTAGCTAATAATTTACGACTCGCCGCCAAGCTGCCCGTGGTAAAGCCGGGTATAAACAGCGCCGGCAGGCTTCAACTCGCTTTTCATCAAACTTACTTCGGACACCTTCAGCCGGGCCAAATGCCCCACCTGTGTCTGTTCCTGCTCCAGCGCTTCGCTTAACTGGCGCAAGTGGCGGGCAGCGATGCCATTCTTCACCCGCCCAATCGTCAAATGGGGCGAATAGGGGCGCGTCTCCGGCGAAAAATTAATGGCCGCCTTAAGTTGCTCTCCCAAATGGCGGTGCAATTGGAGCAACGGCTCCATATCGCCGTCCACGCCGGTCCAGATAATTCGGGGCCGGCGCGTGTTGGGAAAGCAGCCCAGCCGGCCCAGCGTCAGGGTAAAGGGGGCAGCCGTAGCCGCCACCGAGGCCAGCGCATCGCTAATTTGGGCAACGGCTTCGGCCCGCATATCGCCCAAAAAATGCAGGGTCAGGTGGATATTCTGTGGCGCAGTCCAGCGTATGCTGTGGGGCGGAGTCGCCGTTTTCAAACGGCTTTGCAGGTTGGCCAGGGCAGCTTCCGCTTCGGATGAAAGTTCAATGGCAATAAATGTTCGTAAAGTTGTCATCGTGCCCCATATTATACCATAAGATTATCCTCCACACGCCCTTGCTGGCCGGTCTAATGCATATAGAAGTGCCGCAGTTGGCAAAAAACAGACCCTAAAAGTTTTAGAAAGTGTCGTTTTGATAAGATTTGGCTCAGGTGTAGGCCGAATTTTGGCCCAAATTTGTGAATTGAAACCTTTAGGGTCTTGAAGTGCGTAAGTTCTATAGTTATAGTAAAATTTGTGCGGCCAGCGCGCCCGAAGGTGTTCGACAATACAGATACATCGCCAGTGTGTCCCGGCGGAGGTTTAGCTATGTTCTGTAAAAATTTAACCTCATTTTGGCCGGCGGTCCTTTTAAGCCTGCTGACCGCCTGCACGCCTAATAATGTAGCCCTTGGCCCCGATGAGTTCGACGTTGCCAGCCCGTCGGCCAATACTGCCGAAGTTGAAATAGCCAGAGAAGGCGTTTTTGTGCAGAAAGTGGACGAGCCGGAACCGCTGCCTCTGGCCGAGCTGGTTCCGCTCGAAGTCGGTCAGCAACTATCGGTTAATGACGAAGGGCGGGCTATTTTGCACCTGAGCAATTTATTGAGCGTAGAGCTTTTGCAGGGCGCGTCGGTGCAGATTGAACAGTTTGACCCGGTGGGTGAACCGGCCACAACCACGCTTCGGCACAGCGGCGGGGTGTTGGTGGTCGATTTAACCCGGCAGCCAGAAACCAGCCAGCAACTTACGCTCCAAACCCAATACGGCCAAATTGCGGCTACCGGCGGGCGTTTTGTAGTGGTCAACGAGCCGGACAGTAGCCTGGAGTGGGTGCTGGCTCTGGCCGCCGCCCAGGATGAACTGCGCGTTACCGCCGGCGGCGTTACCCAGCCGCTGGTCGGCGGGCAGGCCCGCTGGATGACGCCCCTCAATCATGTGGGAGCCACCGTATCGGTGAGCCGGGGAGTAGAAGCCTGGCTGAACGGGACGCGCAACGGCGCCGACCAACCCGCCCTCAGCGAAATTTTGCTGCCGCCGGCCAATCAGTTTGTGGATACCGGCGCGATTACCGGCCTGCCCGCCCCCGGCCAACCGCTGGAGCTGTCTCGCGATGTGCAGGGCGCTATCATTTTGACCCTCGACCCGAAAGGCATTTTTGGCAATCCCGCCTACACCCTGGCCGATTGTAACGGCGATGACGCGCAGGATGTCGTCATTGAGAATGGCGTGCTCCGGCTGGATTTTAGACCTCTGCTGGCGCGGGTGCGGGCCGTGGATGTCAGCCTGCTCAACCGCGACCGGCCCGGCAACGGACTGCTCTTGGGCTTAGACCCGGCCAATATGGAAGTCGCCCGGCAGCAGCTTGAAGCAGGCGAAGGAGCGTTGCAAACCCTCAGCCTGCGCTCAACCCAGCCGCTGCATCAGGTTGAGTTGACTGTGAGCAATGCCTGTTTTATGGGCGTCAGCCTGACCCCCCCCGGCGAGGCCGGCGAGGTTGCCCAGGTGCGCCCGGTCAAAGAAGAGGCGCAGAGCGACACGGTGGTCAATGTGCTGGCAGCCAGCGCCGAACGGTTGCCGCAAAACGGCCAGCTTCAGGCGCTGCCGGTAGGGGTGGGGCAGTATGCCGGGCTGGTGCAAATTGACGGCGCGCAAAGCGATTGGGACTCGCTGGCGCAGCAAAGCGGGGTAGGGTGGACAGCTATCTCGGCCATCACCCACAACCAGGGCTGCGATAACCGCTTTCCCGGCGCGGAGAATCTCGCCGACCTGGCGGGCCGGGTTCAACTGGCCTACGATGACCAACATCTGTACGCAGCGTTTGTAGTGAATGATGATGGTCTGGTGACTTATAGCAGCGCAGACGAGCGCCTGTTTTTGGGCGACTCGCTCCAGTTGCTGCTTGATTTAGACCTGAATGGCGATTTTAACGACACCCAACTGAGCGGCGATGATATTCAAATTGACCTGTTGCCCAACCCCGACGTATCCCGCGCTGTGCTGTGGCGGCTGAGTAGCCTGACCGCAACCCCGCTCGATGAGGCTCTAATTGCCGTAACCCCCACCGATACCGGCTACTTTCTTGAAACTGCCATCCCCTGGCGAATGTTGAATACCAGCCCCCAACCCGGCGACCGGCTGGGCATTGTTGCCAGCATCAACGATAACGACACGCCGGAGACTGACGCCCAGGAGTGCATTATCTCCACCTCGCCCCAGCGAGACTGGCGCAACCCCACCACCTGGGGCACGGTGCTGCTGGTACCGGCTGTAGAGTAAGCCGCCTTTGCTCCTTGTATGAGGCCGCGGCGGAGTGTCAAAGCACATTTTGATACTCCCAACTGTTTTCGTAATCATCGAAGATGTAGGGATTGTGGGTGCATTTCAATTTGGGGGCGAATTTGGGTTCTCCCCCCCTCAGTCCCCCCGACATCGGGGGGAAGTTTGCCAAGTTCCCCTGCAAGCGGGGGGATTTAGGGGGGTAAAAAGGCGTGCTCATACATCCTGCCCCAAAACTGAAATACACCCTGGATTGTTGCGCGCTTGTCAAAATGTGCGGGGGCGTGGTATTATTGGCCCACCCCTGTTGCCTCAGCATCCTCCACATAAATTGTCGGAAAAATAAGCGTATGGCTTTTGATGTTGATCGTCTGATTAAATTTTTGCAATCCATCATCCAGGTTCAAACCCTTTCCGGCCATGAAGAGCCGGTCATCCACCTGGCTGCCGCCGAGATGCGCCGCCTGGGCTACAACCAGGTGTTGACTGACGCCAACGGCAGCCTGATTGGCCTGATTGAGGGCGGGCAGCCCGGCCCCACCCTGCTGCTGGATGCCCACTGCGATACCGTGGGCGTTGCGCCCGGCGTACCCTGGCAGCATGAGCCTTTTGGCGCAACTATTGAGGCTGGCCGGATGTACGGGCGCGGCGCGTCTGATATGAAGGGGGCGCTGGCGGCAATGATTTACGCCGCAGCCAGCGTCGATAGATCAAAATTGGCCGGGCGCGTGGCCGTTAGCGCCACAGTGATGGAAGAGGTGATGGAGGGCGTGTCGCTAAAAACGGTGATGGACACGGTGCAGCCCGATTTTGTGGTGATTGGCGAGTCCACCGGCCTGAACCTGAACCACGGCGGGCGGGGCCGGGCCGAAATCCATCTGGAGGCCATTGGCCGCCCGGCCCACTCCTCGACGCCGCAGTTGGGCGTCAACGCGGTCCATTTGATGACGCCGGCCATCCAGGCCATCGAGCAGATGTCGCTGCCTTCGGACCCGCTGCTGGGGCAGGCCATTATGGCCCTCACTGATATCATCTCCGACCCCTACCCCGGCTATTCGGTCATTCCCAGCCGCTGCCGGGTAACGTACGACCGCCGCCTGCTGGCCGGCGAAACTATGGATGGCGTGATTGAGGCTATCAAACAACTGCCTGCTCTCAAAAATATTCGTGTCACAATTGCCGAGGGTGAGCATGTAACGTACACCGGGGCCGCGCTACGCAGCCCCAAATTCTTTCCGGCCTGGAAATTCCCCGCCGGCCACCCCCTGGTGCAATCGGCGCTGTTGGGGCTGCGCCGGGCCGGACTTGAGCCGCAATTGGGGGCCTATCGCTTTTGCACCAACGGGGCGCACAGCGCCGGCGTGGCCAACGCGCCCACCATCGGCTTTGGCCCCTCCACCGAAGGCCACGCCCACATGGTTGATGAATTTATTGAACTGGACGAGTTGCAAAAAGCTGCCCAGGGCTACCGGGGCATCATCGAGGCTGTGTTAGCCTAAAGACGATATTTTTCAAAGGAGAAATCTAATGGCGCAAAGAATGGCATTATACATGCAAGACAAGCATCCCATCCGTTACGAGCTTGAAATGGCTCAATATGCCGAGGAGCGCGGCTTTTCTGAAATCTGGCAGGCCGACACCCGGCTGGCCCGCGATTGCGTGGTGATGATGGGCGCGTTTCTGGCCCAAACCAAACGGCTGCGCTTTGGTTCCGGGGTGCTGCCTATCTGGACACGCAACCCGGCGGTGATTGCCGCCAATTGGAGCACCATGTGGGAACTGGGCGGCAAAGTAGATGGCCGGGGCCGGGTGATGCTGGGGCTGGGCGCCTGGTGGGAGCCGATTGCCTCGCGGGTGGGGGTCGAACGCGCCAAACCGCTTCAGGCCATGCGCGAAAACATCGAGTCCATTCGGCAGCTTTTCACCATGGAAGAAGTGACCTACCAGGGCGAATTTGTCAAGCTGGACCGGGTTAAACTGGATGTGGCCTATGGCGACACGTCGCCCCGCGATATTCCCATTTACCTGGGCGCTACCGGCCCTAAAATGCTGGAACTGGCCGGCGAAATTTGCGATGGGGTTGTGCTCAACTACGTGGTTTCGGTGGATTACATCCGCGAGGCGGTGGAACTGGTACGCAAAGGGGCCGAACGGGCCGGCAAAACCCTGGACGACGTAGACCGGCCCGAACTGCTGGTCTGCTGCCTGTCTGATGATGACCCCCCGGCCGCCATGATGGAAGGCAAAACCCTGGTTGCCTACTACCTGGGCACCGAACCCCACATTATGAAGGCCAGCAAAGTGGATGAAGACCTCATAAAAAAAGTGCAGGATTTTGTCGGCTGGCCGGCCACCGAAGAAGATTACCGCCGCGCCGCCAAATTGATTCCCGATGATGTGGTGCGTAACCTGATGGCCGTGGGCACATCGCAACAGTGCCGCGATAAGGTGGCCGAATACATTGATGCCGGCGTCACCTGCCCGATTTTGTACCCCATGATGGATGACATCAAACCCGTCATCGACGCCTTTGCCGACTGGGAGCCGTAGAACCGCCGGCGGTTTGCGGCCAGATTTTTGAGACGCCCTCGTTTATCGCCCGCGTTACGGGTTGCGCTTTTGAGCAGATGATGTAAATTTAGGCGCAGCGTATTAAGGAGTCGGGCTGATGGACGAGGGTTTTTTGATGCAACAGGTCGAAAATTTACAACAACGGCTGAATAATTTGCAGCAGCAGGCGCAACGGTCTCCGGCGTCGCCAGATTTGGCGGCGGAGTTGCTGGGCGAGTTGGAGCAGGCAATAAAGCTGTTACGCGCCGCCGGCGAGCGCATGCAAAAGCAGTCGGCAGAATTGCAAGCGGCCCAGGCGGCGGCCCAGGCCGAGCGCAGCCGCTATCAGGCGTTGCTGGTAGAGCGCAAAGAGGCCGAAGAGGCGCTGCGCCAGGAACATCACAAGCTTGAGCTGGAGCGCAAACGGCTGCGGTCGATCCTGGATATTATTCCGGCGGGGTTGTGGGTGGTTGATGAAAACGGGGAAATTCTGGTTCAAAGCGCCATGAGCCGCACCATCTGGGCCGAAGATGCGCTGCCCGAAGATGGGCCTCGCCATTATAAAGGTTGGTGGGCGCAATCGGGCCGGCAGCTTGGGCCGCAAGATTGGTCTCGTATCCGGGCTGTCACCAGGGGCGAAACCTCGTTGAATGAAGAAATCAATATTCAGGCTTTTGATGGCACCCGAAAAACCATACTCAGTTCTGCCGTACCCATTAAAGATGAGGATGAAAAGATTGCCGGCGCGGTGGTGCTCAATATGGACATCTCCCGGCGCAAGGCGCAGGAGGTGCTGCTAAAAGAAGAGCGCGCCCGTATTGCCCGCGAGCTGCACGATAGTTTGGCCCAAAACCTCTATTTTGTGGGGTTAAAATTGGATTATATCCGCAAACGGGTTACGCTGGCCCCCCAAACAGCCATTGCCGAACTGCATACGCTCAAGCAGACAATTCAGGCTAATATTCAAGAAGTGCGCCGGGCTATTTTTGCCCTGCGCCCCGTGGAACTGGATGAGTTAGGCTTTGGCCCGGCCCTGCAAAAATATGTGCAGGAGTTTGGAGAGCAGGTTGGTCTGGAAACGAGCCTCACCGTAGCCGGAGCAGAGCTTTTACCGGTAGAATTACATCCGGTGATATTTCGGTTAACGCAAGAGGGGTTGACCAATATTGCCAAGCACGCTCAGGCGCGCAACGTTTGGATTGAAATGAGCTTTGAAGCCCATCGAATGGGCCGGCTGAAGATTCAAGATGACGGGATTGGTTTTGAGCCGCGCCTGCTTTCTAAAAATGGCGGCAAGATGGGGTTGCGCCAAATGCGCGAGCGCGTGGCCAGGTTAAATGGCCGGTTTAAATTAGAAAGCGCGCCGGGCCAGGGCACTACCCTGCACATAGAAATCCCCTTGCCGGGAGGTTTGATATGACGGCTGCCGAGCGTCCCATCCGCATTTTAATAGCCGATGACCACACCAAGGTGCGCCAGGGGTTGAGCCAGATTTGCGAGGCCGAACCCGATATGCAGGTGGTGGGCCAGGCAGCTAACGGCCAGGAAGCCTGCGAACTGGCCCTGTCGGTGCAACCCGATGTGGTGGTGATGGATATCAACATGCCCATGCTCGATGGGGTGCAATCTACGGGGCAAATTACAACGGCCAACCCCAACATTGGCGTGATTATTTTGACCATGTACCGGCAGGACCAGTACGTGTTTGAAGCCATCAAGGCCGGAGCGCGGGCCTATCTTTTGAAAGATGCCGGCAGCGACGAACTGCTGGAGACGATTCGCGTGGTAGCCGCCGGCGAGGCGCTGCTGGACCCGCCCATTGCCAAAAAAATGATCGATGAGTTTCGCAATCTGCAAAGCCAGGCGGCCAAACCCGACGAGGCTTCCCAACTGCTGGAGCAAGAGTTAAATATTTTGCGGCTGGTGGCTCAGGGCCTGTCTAACAGTGAAATTGCCGACAAACTGTCGCTATCAGAAAAGACCATTCGCAACCGGCTGACAATTATGTTTGGTAAACTGCATGTCAACAACCGCACTCAGGCGGCGCTGTATGCCCTGCGCCAGGGTTTGGCCAGCCTGGAAGATGAATCCTCCTAAACCCCTCTGAATCCCCAAATTCGGGACAAATGTCCCGCTACATTAGGCATTTTGTCCCTATGCAGTTAAATATTGCGTCACTATAATAGCCCTACCTCTCTTTTTCCATCAAAAATACCAGTTATGTGATCACAAAAACTATGAGAACAACGTTGTTCGATAAAAAGCATCAAGCTGGACAGTCTTTATCCGGCTTCCCTGAAAATAACGGCGGCGGAGTGTCAAAGTGCATTTTGATACTTCGGGTTCTTATTTGCCGTGATCGCCTGTGTCCTCCGCTTTGCTCCCTTTGGAATGATATGTTGAATTGCCGAACCGTTTCACCCTGTCTAAAAACCGATAATGGCATAAATTTACCGGTCTATCTAATGTTCATTGAGCCAATCGGAAAGGAGGTTCCCCTATAGCCGATATCAATCTGCTATTGTTCAACCCAGAAATTTAAATTGTATCTATTTTTATTATTGAGGGAGGAATAAATTATGACCGCTGAAGCTCCAAGAGGCGAAAAACGAGAAGTGTCTGGTATTGGCGGGGTAGCCATTGCCGGAACCCCGGTATCTTATGTGGCCATTATGGCGGCTATTGTGGCGGTGCTGGCTTTTGTGCCGGCCTCGGTGGTGGTGGGGGGCATGGGGGGCGGCTGGCCCCTGCACGATGCCATTCATCCGCTGGTTGGCTTTTTACTGGGACCCATCGCCGGGCCAATTGCCTCGGTGGTGGGGATGCTGGTAGGTAACGCCATTGCGCCCTACACCAACCTTGGCCCGTGGAGTCCATTAATGGGCTTAATGAGCGCCTTCTGCGTAGGGATGATTGTGCAACGAGGCAACAAATGGTACTGGTTTATCCCGTGGATTATAGTGGCCGTACTGCACGTTATCTATTTAGTGCTGGCGCTAAATTATGGTATTGGCTTTGGCCTGTGGATGTCGAACGTGTTTACCGTAACCATTGCCCTGGTTTTAATCGCCATTCCCCAAATTAGAAATTGGTCTGTTGCCGCCTTAAAAGAACCCGTCATTAGCTGGCGTATGGGCGTGGCCATGTACATTATCTTTTTCTTTGGCTCAACCGCCGGTATTCAGGCCATTTGGACGCCCGGTTTTGCCACCAACCCCTGGCCCGCCGAAGTGTGGCCGGTGTTGATTCCCATTATTTTGGTAGAGCGTGTGGTGTTTACGCTGGTTGGCACTATTGTTGGCCTGGGTGTTGTAGCCGCGCTGCGGCGTTCATCGTTTGTCAAGCCGGCCACAGCCGGTTACTAAGACGCTGTCGCCAACCCGACCAAAAATCAATCGGGAAACCTGGAGATAGGGAGGACAGCTTTTATCCCTATCTCCTCATGTTCTATCTTTTGCTATACTCTGCCTGCCATGTGGCCTGGAGTCCACCATGTCCAACGACATTATCGTTATCAACGATTTATCATACAAATACGCCAACACCGATACCTTTGCCCTTAAAGAGATAAACCTGCGCGTGCGGCGGGGTGAGTTTTTGGGCATTGTTGGGCCAACCGGAGCGGGCAAAACCACCTTTTGTTTAACCTTAAATGGAATTGTACCTCATTTTTACGGCGGTGATTTTTATGGTTCCATCACGGTAGATAATCTTGATACCGTGGAGCACCCCACCTACAAACTGGCCCAGCACGTGGGCATGGTTTTTGAAGACCCGGAAATGCAGCTAACCGCCCCCACCGTAGCCAATGAAATTGCCTTTGCCCTGGAAAACATCTGCATGCCGCCCGATGAAATCCGGCGGCGCGTGCCCCAGGCCCTGGAGGCCGTGCGGCTGCAAGGGCTGGAAGACAAACACCCCCACCAGCTTTCGGGCGGGCAAAAACAACGGCTGGCCATTGCCGCCGCCATTGCCCTCAAACCGGCTGTGCTGGTGCTCGATGAGCCAACCTCGCAGCTAGACCCGGTAGGCGCCGACGAGGTATTCTCGGTGGTGCGCGAGTTGAACCAGGCTCATGGCATCACCATTATTTTGGTCAGCCACGCCAGCGAAGAGATTGCCGAATACACCGACCGGGTGGTGCTGCTGGCCAATGGCGAATTGCTGGCCGAAGGTCCGCCCCGACTCTTTTTTCAAAATATTGACCTGCTAAACCGCCATAATGTGCGGCTGCCGGAAGTGACCAGGGCCTTTTACCGCATCTTTCCGGTAACGCCGCAGCCGCCCACCTACCCGGTGACGCTGCCGGAGGCGCTGGCCCAATACCGCCAGGTGAAATCAAAATTCAGTTTTCAGCCTGTTATGTATTACAATGGGAACTCGACCACGACCCAAAATAGCCAGATTGTTTTGCAAACTCAAGAGCTGCACTACACCTACCAGGACGGCACCCAGGCCCTCAAGGGCATCTCGATAGATGTTCACCAGGGGGAATATGTAGCCATTGTGGGCCAAAACGGCGGCGGCAAATCTACCCTGGTTCGACACTTTCTGCACCTGCTCACCGCCACCGGCGGGCAGGTCAATGTATTTGGTCAAAATGTAAATCATTACCAGGTCAGCGACCTGGCCCAGCGCATTGGTTTTGTGTCGCAAAACCCCGATAATCAGATATTTTCCGACTCCGTGGAAAAGGAAGTGGGCTTTGCCCTGAAAAATCTCAAATTTCCCGAACGGGAAGTCAAAGAGCGCGTGGCCTGGGCGCTGGATGAGATGAAGTTGAGCTGGGCCGCCGACCGCCACCCCCTCTCGCTGAGCAAGGGCGACCGCAGCCGGATTGTGGTGGCCGCCATTTTAACCATGCGGCCGGAAATCATTATTTTTGATGAACCCACCACCGGCCAGGATTACAAAGGCGCGCGCGCCATTTTAAATTTGACCCGCGAACTGCACCAGGCCGGCAAAACGGTCATCGTCATTACCCACCATCTTTATTTGCTGCCGGGCTACGCCGAGCGATTGCTGGTAATGGGCAAAGGCAGGCTGCTGCTCGACGCCCCGCTGCGCGATGCCTTTTATGCCACCGACAAACTGCGCCAGACATTTTTAACCGCGCCCCAGGTAATTCAACTGGCCGAAGCCATTCAGTCCGAGGCCGGCCCGCAACTCCGCCCCCTCACCGCCGAGGAGCTGGCCCAGGCTGTAAAAGTCGGCTAAAAATTCAGAGGTGATGTGATGCCATCCATGTACGTTCAGCACGTTTCGCGCCCATCGTTCTTCAGCCGCCTGGATGTGCGGGTCAAACTCCTGTTTATGTTTTTGGTCAGCACCCTCATTCTGGTGTGGGAAAACATATTTTACCAGGGCCTTATGTTTTTGGTAGTGATGGTGCTGGTGTTCACTTCTCATATTGATAAAGGACTGATTAAAAAACTGTTTGCCGTGATGACGCCCTTTACCATCATTATGATTATCATTCAGAGTTTGTGGAGTCCGGTGGGCGTTACCCCCCTGCTGACCCTGCCGGAGTGGGTGCCGCTGATTGGGGGCAGCCTCTCGCTGCACTGGGAGGGGCTGGTCTTTGGCATCATGGTTTCATTCCGGTTGCTAACCCCGCTGTTTGCCCTGCCCCTGGTGGTGATGACCACCGACGTGAACGACCTGGTGGTGGGGCTGGTGCGTATCCGCGTGCCTTTTAAGGTGGCCTATATCTTTTCCATCACCCTGCGCTTTGTGCCCTTTATTTTTGGCGAAATCTCGGCCATCACCGAAGCGCAACGGCTGCGCGGGCTGGCCATCGAAAAAATGAACTTTTTTCGACGCATCCCGGTGTTTGCCAGTATGCTGGTGCCCCTTATTTTAGGCTCGCTGCTTAAGGCCCAAACCCTGGAAATTGTGCTGCAATCCAAAGCCTTTTCCGGCAGCCGCAACCGCACCTTTTTGAATGAAGAAGCCATCCGGCTGCGGCCCCTTGATATTTTTCTGCTCATTGCCGGTATCATTTTATTTGTTGGAGCCATTATCACCCGCATTATTTTAGGTTGGGGCAGCTTTGTTGCCTGATACCCGCTCGCCATGGACATTTTTGGATTTCTAACCATCGAACAATGGCTGGCCATTTTACGCATTGCCCTGGGCCTGTGGTGGCTGGAAAGCGTTCGCCATAAAGATATGCGCCGCTTTTTAGATGCCGAGATGATTCGCTGGTCCGTGATGCTGGCCGAACACCACCCCGTGCCGGTTTACGGCGCGTTAATGAAGCGTGTCCTGCTGACCAACCAAAAATGGTTTCCCTACCTGATTGTGCTGGGCGAAGCCGTGGTTGGGGCGGGCCTGACGCTGGGAATTTTGACTCCCCTGTCGGCCCTGATGAGCGTTTTCATGAACCTGAACTATCTGGCCCTGGCCGGGGTTAAACCCACCGATGTTTCTGTCCACCCCACCTACGAGGTAGAGCAGGGCCAAAATTTAATGATGCTGGCCATTGGCGTGGTGGTCTTTTTTACCGGCGCCGGCTGCATCTGGAGCCTGGATGCCGTGCTCAATCTGTTTTGCTAATTAACCCAATCAGGAGGAGATAACGTGTCTGAAACAAAAAAATGGGGCAATGTGCCGGTTGAACGGCTGCTGGAGTGTCCCAAAACAATGACCAACGGCCCCTGCGGCGGCGTGGGGCTGGATGGCAGTTGCGAAGTTGACCGCAGCAAACTCTGCGTCTGGCACGAGTCTCTCAATCAGGCCAGATCCCCCGAAGTCTACCGGCGCGTGCCGGTGGCCGACTGGTCGGGCAACGGGGCCAACTGGGCCAACACCTTTGCCGAGGACAAAATTGCGCCGCCCCCGCAAATTGCCAACTTTGCCGATAAAAACCGGCGGCCCCTGCGCTGCGGTAGTCGCTTTGAACGGTTATTGCGCCAGGGCGAGTTTGTTGTTACCTGCGAGGTGAACCCCCACGATAGCGCCGCCGCCGCCGCCATCATCGAATACGCCAAAACGCTGGCCGGCCACATCGACGCCGCCCACATTAGCGACAACTCGCTGGCGCAGCCCCATATGTGCGGCCTGGCCGTGGCCGCCCTCATTCAAAATGTTGGCATTGAACCCATTTTGCATTTAACCTGCCGCGACCGCAACCGGCTGATGCTTCAGGCCGACTTGCTGGGCGCGCATGCCCTTGGCGTGCGAAACGTGCTCTGCCTCACCGGCGACCACCCCCGCCTGGGCGACCACCCCACCGCCAAAGCCGTGTTCGACCTGGACTCGATTACCTTTACCGCAATGACCCGCAAAATGCGCGATGAGGGCCGTTTTGAAAGCGGCGAGCGCGCGCTGGATGTCAAACCGCAATTTTTTATTGGCGGCGCGGTTGGCATCACTGCCCCGCCGCTGGAGTTTCGCCCGCACCGGCTGGTCAAAAAAATTGATGCCGGTCTTGACTTTGCCATTTCCCAACTGATTTTTGATATGGACATGCTCCGCGAGTTTATGAAGCGCTTCCGCGATATGGGGCTGGATGAGAAAATTCACCTGCTCATTGGCGTGGGCGCGCTGCACAACCCCAACCAGTGCCGCTATATTAACGCCAACACCCCCGGCGTGGTGATTCCTGAGTCTATCATCAACCGGCTCAACGGAGTGCCGCCAAACGAGCGCAAAAAAGAAGGCGTTAAAATTGTGGTGGAGCAGATTCAAGAGCTGCGCGAGATGCCCGGCATTTACGGCGTCGATATTATGGATTTGGACCCCCGGCGCTGGTTTCCCACCGTGGAAATTGTCGAAGCTGCCGGTCTGCAACATCGCCCGGCCCTGGCGGCGGTTAACAGCTAAATACAATATAGCAATACGACACCCGGGTTTTGTGTAAATGGCCATTCTGTGCTAATTTTACTCATAAGATACAGCGTTTATTAATACTATACATCTGTTCGTTTATAGTAACCTTCGCTGTGGAGGGTGACGTTGAAAATCGGGGAACGTATTCGCAGGCAGCGTAAAAAACTTGGCCTCAGTTTACGCGAACTTGGGGCGCGTACCGATTTAACCGCCGGTTTTCTCAGCCAACTTGAGAACGACCAAATTTCTCCTTCGCTTAATTCTCTTCAAAGTATTGCCACCGCTCTTCAGGTACCCATGTTTTATTTTTTAGATGGCGCTCGACCCAGTTCGGTGGTGCGCGCCGGTGAACGCCGCAAACTCTATTTTCAAGACTCAAAAATGGGATATGACCTGCTGGCCCCGGAACTGACCCGGCAAATGATGCCGCTTTTAATTACAATGGAGCCGGGCGCTCGCCGCATTGCGATGCCCCTGGCCAGACCAACCGAACAGTGGTTTTTTGTGTTGCAGGGACGGCTTGAAATTGTGGTAGGAGAAGAAACCCACCTTCTTGATGAAGGCGACGGCATTTATTTGGATGGCGACCTGCTGCGAGAATTTGGTTCGGCAAGCAGCGAAGAGTTGATTGTTATTTGCTGTATCACGCCTCCGGCTTTGTGACGGGATAACTTTGCATCAATCTGTTTCAGATTTTGGAGCGAAAAAATGGGTTTTGACCGAGCCAAAATTGCCGCCTGGCTGAGCCAAAAAATTGAGGCGCTGGAAGCCAGAGATATTATGGCGCTTGCCGCCAGCCTGCACCCCGAAATTTGTTTTACCTGGCCTGCTGCCCAGTGGCACGGCTCTGAACAACTTGTGGCCCTTGGCCGTCAGCATCTGGCAAATTGTCAGGCTATTTGTTTTCATTTACAACACCTGCTCATTGATGAGGTTCAAGGTATTGCCGCCCTGGCCTGGGTGTTGCGTTATGCGCCCAAAAATAGCGGCGCTTGCCGCCAGGTACTGGGTGGAGCCATTTTGCAATTTAATAATCAGGGTTTGCTGCGTCATTGCCGGGTTTATCTGGACCCGCACCGCAGCGAAAGCCTGCCCCAATCAGATATCCCCTGGCCGGCCACCCCCTGGACTCCCCACCCTCAGCCTGGCTCGCCGTCCACCCGCGCCCAGGTTGAAAAACTGATCCACGCCCATGCCAAAGCCTGGTCAACCCACAATGTTGACCTGTTAAGCCAGCTTGTCCACGATGAAATTCATATTTGCCCGCCGTGGGATTACCAGATTGGCCGGGAAAATGCTGTTAAAGGGGCTAAAATTTATTTTAATTATTACCAGGATACTCAAGTAACGCCTCGACGCATCATCTTTGACTCAATCCAGCCCCATTTTGGCGTGTGCGAGCAAACTTTTGCCTGCACCAATCCCGAAACCGGCCGGCGCGGCTACGATCGTGATTTTGCCTTTTTTGAAATCGCGCAGGGCAAACTGCGCTACTGGCGCACCTATTTTGATACCACCCATAGCGTTCAACAAATTGAAAAAACCGCCGGCTTTATAATTGGCCGGCAGGATGTGAGTCAATGACAGAACAAATAACCCGGCACACCATTAGACAATTTGCCGGCACGGTTGCCGGCCAACAGCACGCCATGGCCGGAGCGGTCATTGCGGCGGGGGCGGCGCAGGCGGCGGCTTTGGGCGCGGCCTGTTTGCAAATTACCCTGGCAGACCGGCCCGACGACCTGGACAGCGTTATGGTTACGCAGCAAGTGGAGCAGATGCTGACCCTCAAAAATCGGTTATTGGAGTGGTGCGACCAGGACGCCAGCGCCATTGCCCAATTTGTGGCGCTGCGCCAGGCCGGAGAAGAATTGAAAGGGCAGCAACTGCTGTGCAACGCCCCGGCGCAAATGAGCCAGCTTTCCATTGAGGCGGCTAACCTTTTGCAAAACTTTCGCCCGTTTGTTACAGAACGGGTGCGCGACGACCTGGAAATGAGCCTCAGCCTGCTGGCGGGAACTGCCAGAGCCGCGCTGCTATTGCTTGACAGTAACCTTAGAATCTGGCCGGAAAAACCGCTACTGGAAAAATACGAACCCCTCCTGGCCGGCCTGGAAAACGACCTTAACCGGCTTGCGCCGGTCGCCCGGATCAGGGTGCGTCCCAAATTTTAGAAAATTGGGACAAACCCGGGGGGGATTCGGGGGGATACCCCCCGTTCCCTCCAGTCTGTTCCCAAAATTTGGGACAGACCCCCGGATCAGACAAGCATAATTGACACTGGTCACAATAATGACCGGCTACTAAAATCTGGAGGCTGAATAAATGGATCCAAGCGGTAAAACTGCGCTGATTACCGGCGGCGCGCATCGCGTGGGTAAAGCTATTTCACTGGCGCTGGCCCGGGCCGGAGCCAACATCGTTATTAACTACAACACCTCGTCCGCTGCCGCCGACGCAACGGCTGCCGAAATTGGGGCGCTGGGCGTAGAGGCGCTGGCCATTCAGGCCGACATCTCCGACCACCGGCAGGTGGAAAAGATGGTAGCCGCGGCCGTAGACCGGTTTGGCAGTGTTGATATTTTGGTTAACAGCGCCTCGTTGTGGCGAGAAACGCCCTTTCCCACCGATAATTTTGACGACTGGCATCAGGTGACTGCCACGCTTATCAACGGTTCGTTTTTTTGCGCCAACTTTGTGGCCCCGTTGATGTTAAAAAAAGGTCAGGGCGTTATTATCAACATTATCGATTTGGCCGCGTTTGAGCCGTGGCCCAATTTTATGGCCCACAGCGTGGGCAAGGCCGCCTTGTTGGCTTTGAGCCGCCAACTGGCACTGGAACTGGCCCCGGCCGTGCGGGTCAACGCGGTTGCGCCCGGCCCGGTGCTGCCTCCGCCAGATTATGACGACGCCAAGATTGCCCGCACGGCTCAAAAAACGCTGCTAAATCGCTGGGGCGCGCCGGAAGATGTGGCCGAAGCTGTCCTTTATTTTATCAAAGCCGATTATGTAACAGGCGAAGTGCTGGCCATAGATGGCGGCGAACGCTTTGGCCACCGCAAAGGTGAGCATGGCTAAAGGATAACCCATTGTAACCTTTAACCGCGCCGGGTCTGATTTTGCGTTTAGACGGCGGTAGGATTAAACTGGAGTACGCTAGAGCCTTCGATAGTAAAATATCTCTGTGGTCTAAAAAAAATTGACCCGTACAATAGAATAGGAGGAATTTCATCCATGGAAATTCACGTTACAATCAACGGTCAGAAGAAAACTTTTACCTGCCAGCCCGGCGAAACCCTCATGCGCGTATTGCGCCGCGAAGGCTACTACAGCGTCCGTTTTGGCAGCGATACCGGCGAAACCGGAGCCGCCGCCATTTTGCTGGATGGCAAACTGGTTAACAGCGATATTTTGCTGGCGGCTCAGGCCGACGGCCACGCCATTGAAACCGTCGAAGGGCTGGCCCAGGGTATCAACCTGCATCCCATTCAGCAGGCGTTTATCCGCACCGGCGCTATTCAATCCGGTTACTCTACCCCGGCCATGGTGCTGGCGGCTAAAGCCCTGCTGGAGAAAAACCCCAACCCCACCGAAGCTGAGGTGCGCGACGCGCTCTCCGGTATTCTGGATCGGGAAACCGGCTACGTTAAGCCGGTGCAGGCCGTGCTGGAGGCCGCCGCCGTGTTGCGCGGCGAGGAGCCAACCAAGGTTGAACCCAACGTGCTCACCCCCATTGTGCTGCCGGGCCAGGATTTTGGCGACCTGTTTACCCCGCCCGAAGGGGCTGACGGCGGTTCAACAGACCCCACCCCGGAGCTGACCGGCGGCAGCGGCGGAGTCGGCACCAAACGGATTACCCTGCCCAAGTTTGTGCTGGCCCCCGAAGCGCCGGAGATGAAAGTTGTCGGCAAATCAGAAACCAAGGTCGATGCCGTCAAACTGGCCAAAGGCAACCCCGCTTTTGTCGATGATATTGACTTGCGCGGCATGCTCTACGTTCGGCTGCTGACCAGCCCCCACGCCCACGCCCGCATTTTAGATATTGACGACAGCGAAGCGCGGGCGCTGCCGGGCGTCCACGCTGTGGTTCATTACAAAAATATTGCCCGCGTGCGTTATGCCTCCGGCGGACAATCTTACCCCAACCCCAAACCTTACGACCAGGTAAGTTTTGACAACAAGGTGCGCCACGTGGGCGACCGGGTCGCTGCCGTCGCCGCCGAATCGCTGGAAATTGCCGAGCAGGCCCTCAAACTCATCAAGGTTAAATACGAAGTGCTGCCCGCCGTGTTTGACGAAAACGAAGCCATCAAAGAGGGCGCGCCGGTCATCCATGATGAGCCGGATATGGAAGGCGCGTACGACGCCCGGCGCAACATCAGCCATTACATTCACGCCGCCGTGGGCGATGTGGAAAAAGGCTTTGCCGAAGCCGACCACATCTTTGAGCAAACCTACCGGGTGCATCAGGTCCAGCAGGTCCCCATCGAGCCGCACATTGCCATTGCCTACTGGGATAGCGACGAACGGCTGGTCATCCGTACCTCTACCCAGGTGCCCTTCCACGTGCGGCGCATGGTGGCCCCGCTGCTGGGGCTGCCGGTCAAACGGATTCGGGTAATTAAGCCGCGTATTGGCGGCGGTTTTGGGGCCAAGCAGGAAATGTTGATTGAAGACATTGTGGGCCATTTGACGATTGCCACCGGCCGCCCGGTTCGGCTGGAGTTGACTCGCGCCGAAGAATTTATATCCAGCCGGACCCGCCACCCGCAGACCATTACCTACAAAACCGGCGTTAAAAGCGACGGCACGCTGGTAGCCCAAAAAATGTCCCTTGTCGGCAACACCGGGCCGTATGCCACCCACGGCCTGACCGTGCAAACCGTTACCGGTATGCGCGGCCTGAGCACCTACAATTGCCCCAATAAACTTTTTGAGTGCAAAGTGGCCTATACCAACATCCCGGTTCCCGGCGCGTATCGTGGTTACGGCGCGCCGCAGGCTCTTTTTGCCCTGGAAGTCCACATGGAAGAGATTGCCGAGGCCCTGGGGATAGATATCATTGAATTTAAACGCAAAAACTGGGTAAAAGTGGGCGACCCGCTGGATATTGCGCCACAGTTGGGCGAAGGCGAAGCCGATATTTCAGCCATTCCAGTTGTGCGTACCAGCGGCCTGAGCGAGTGTATTGCCCAGGGGATGCAGGCCATCGGCTGGCATCGCCGCAACGACCCCAACTGGAAGATTGTCCCCGGCAAACCGCACCTGCGGCGGGGCATTGGCATGGCAGTTTGCATGCACGGCACGGCCATTCCGGGGTTGGATATGGGCGGGGCCAGCATCAAAATTAACGACGACGGCTCGTTTAATGTGCTGGTAGGGGCCACCGATTTGGGGACCGGCTCCGATACGGTGCTTTCCCAAATTGCCGCCGAGGTGTTAGGCGTTCCCCTGGAAGATATCATCATCTACTCCAGCGATACAGACATGACGCCCTTTGATACCGGCGCGTATGCCTCCAGCACCACCTACATTTCCGGTACGGCGGTAAAACTGGCCGCCGAACAGTTACGCGAGCAAATTAAAGAGCGAGCCGGCCTGATGCTAAAGTTGAATAACTGGAAAGAAGTCATCCTGCGCGACCGCCGCGCCTACGCCCCGGATGGCCGCTCGGTGACACTGGAAGAGGTTGCGCTGCACTCGCTGCACCAGGACCAGCAGCGCCAGATGATGGCTACGGCCTCGTATGTCTCGCCAGAGTCGCCGCCGCCCTTTGGCGGCCAGTTTGCCGAAGTGGAAGTAGATATCGAAACCGGCCAGGTAACGGTAAAAAAGCTGGTGATGGCCGTAGATTGCGGCGTGGCCATTAACCCCATCACCGCCAGTGGCCAGGTAGAAGGCGGAATGACCCAGGCGTTGGGTTACGGCCACTGCGAAGAGATGGCTTACGACAGCAATGGCCGCATGGTTAACCCGGCCCTGGGGCCGTACAAAATCTATCGGGCCGACGAGATGCCGGAGTTGGAAGTGATTCTGGTGCAAACAGTAGAGCCAAGTGGCCCCTTTGGCGCTAAAGCCGTCGCCGAAATTCCCAAAGATGGCGTGGCGCCGGCGCTGGCCAACGCTGTTTATAATGCCACCGGCGCGCGGATACGCAGCATTCCCTTTACGCCAGAGCGGGTTTGGCATGCTTTGCAAGAACTGTAACACCAACTACCCTATAAAGCGATTGGCTACTGATTTCTGACTTATGGACTACACCGGTTATCTTGACTTCTGGTTTCTCGACCGCCCCGTTGTGCAACGGATTGGACCATTTGCGGCCTTGGGTATTCGGCAGTTTAATGTATTTTTCTGGCGGCAGGCCCCCATTGCCGAAATTGTGGCCGAGTGCCGGCGGCACGGGGCGCAGCTCTACTCCACCTTCGATGACGATATGGGGTCGCTGGCCGACCCCGGCGACAACGAGAGGACGCTGCGCTCCTGGGCCGAGAGCCTTGAAATGGCCGAGCAGTATGGTATCTCTTGCCTCTACATTTTTTCCAACCAAATTGAACCACTCAATGGCATAGATTATGTGCAGCGCCTCTCCGGCAACTACTCGGAGGGCCAACAATACGCCAACCTGCTAAACCAAACGGAAAAAATCATGAAGCTGGTTGAACAAACTCGCGTGGAAGTGCGGGTCGAATGTTTGAATCGTTTCCACTTTATTGGCAAAATTTTGGTAGACAACCCCCAACTGGCCGCCGATTGGGTGCGCCGCATCAACCACCCCCAATTTCGGCTAACGTTTGACGTGTACCACCAGCAGCGCGGCTCCGGCGATTTGCTATGGAGCTTTGAAGAATATTTTGACCTCTATTCCGCCGTGCATATTGCCGATATACCCACCCGGCAAGAGCCGGGCACCGGCGAAATCAACTTTGCCAACATTCGGGCCAAAATGAGAGAACTGGGCTTTGACGGCGAAATCGGCCTGGAATTTTACCCTTCCGCTACCGAAGCCGAAGCCCTGGCCCGCACCAAAGCGGTTTTTCCACTCACCTAGCGGCCATCGCGGTTAGGGGCGGATGATGAGTAATGAGAGCACAACACAGCAATTGGATTTAGCTATCCGCCATTATGTGTATAAATATTTTGTTGATGAGGCTCGCCCTCCATCCGCGGCGGTGGTAGCCAACGCATTTGGTTTAAGCGAAGACGCAACCATAACAGCTTATCAACGTTTGCACCAGCGACACTTCTTCTTTCTGGCTCCGGGCGCAACAGATATTCTAATGGCAAATCCGTTATCTGCGCGGCCAACCAAATTCAAAGTAAGCGTGGGCACAAAGTCATACTGGGCTAACTGCGCCTGGGATATGCTGGGCATTCCGGCAATGGTGCGGCAAGATGCCGCCATCCGGGCCACATTTGAGGATACTCAAGAAAAAGTTGAGATTGTGGTTCATCACGGCCAGGTAAAACATGACGGCGGCTTTGTTCATTTTCCGCTGCCGGTTGGCCGCTGGTATGATGATTTAATTTTCACCTGAGCAACCATCCTGCTCTTCCGGTCGGAAGAGGGTATTGAAGCGTGGTGTCAGGCCCAACAGTTACCCAGAGGAGAAGTTCTCACACTTGAGCAGGTTTGGGAGCTATCCCAACGCTGGTACGCCGACCGCCTCTCGCCGGATTACGCCGGCAGGTCAATTGACCAGGTTGAGATGATTTTTGCCGCTGTTGGGTTGTCGAACCCATTTTGGCGTTTTAATCACAATTGAGCCTGGTTACGCGCTGGTTAGGAATTATGAGTCAGCGGTTTAGTTTTAAGAATGTCCGCGCCCTCATGATTGATATTGACGGTACGCTGTGGCGCGGCAATCAGCCGCTGCCGGGGCTGGCGTTTTTTTTTGACTCTTTGCAGCAGCGCGATATCGCCTTTGTGGTAGTCACTAACAACACAGTCAAAACACCCGACCAGTACCGGCAAAAATTTGCCGGGGCCGGTGTGGCCCTGCCCCAAAATTGCGTGCTGACCGCCTCGGTGGCCACGGCAGATTATTTGAAACAGCATCTTGAGCCGGGCGCTCCGCTTTATGTAATTGGCCAGGCCGGTTTGCGTCACGCCCTGGGCCAGGCCGGTTTTACGCTGCTGGCCGATGCGGCCCGGCCTGCCGCAGCCGTGGTGGTGGGCGGCGACACCCAGCTAACCTATCAAAAACTCAAGCACGCTGTTCTGTTAATTCAACGCGGAGCGCAGCTCATCGGCGCCAATCCCGACCTGCTGATTCCCACCGAAGAGGGGTTGATTCCCGAAGCCGGCGTTACGCTGGCCGCGCTTCAGGCCGCCACCGGCGTGTCGCCAGTAATTATTGGCAAGCCGGAGCGCCCGTTGTTTGAACTGGCTCTGCAAAGAATGGCTGCTAACCCCCGCCAAACTGCCGCGTTGGGCGACCGGCTGGAAACCGACATTTTGGGCGGGCAGCGGGCCGGGCTAAAAACCATTCTGGTGACAACCGGCGTTGATAACCGGGAGTCGGTTTTGCAAAAACAGATTCAGCCCGATGTTATCATTGATAGCCTGGGCGAACTGTTTGAACTTTGACGGGATGGACCGTAGAGTGCTTGCAGCGGCTGGCTGTTGATATAAGGAGCTTTACTTAGGCGTAGTTGGCCGGGTATGCGTTATGGGTGATTAAAAATGTCCGGTAGCGAGATAAGGAGTTGGCAATGAATCTTGATTTGGTCGTCAAAAACGGTACGGTTGTTACCGCTGAGACTACTTATCAGGCTGATATTGGTATCCAGGGCCAACAGATTGTCGCCATCGGCCAGAAGTTGGCCGGAGCGCGTCAGATTGACGCCGCCGGCAAGCTGGTAACGCCCGGCGCGGTGGATATTCACGTGCATATGCAAATGCCTCTGGGCGGGGGCGTTGTTTCTGCGGATGATTTTTTTACCGGCACCCGCGCCGCAGCTTTTGGCGGTACCACCACCATTGTTGATTTTGTGGAATCGGCTCCGGAAGAATCTTTAATGGACGCCCTGGCCGCCCGCCGGGCCGAGGCCGACCCCCGCGTGGTGATTGACTACGGCCTGCATATGACCATTGCCCCGCCCGACCTGAACAAACTGGCCGAATTGCCGGCCGTGGTTGAGGCGGGGTGTCCCACTTTTAAGCTGTATATGGCCTATGGCTTCAGGCTAAAGGATGACGAATTGCTGCGCGCCCTGCAAGGAGTCAAGAAGGTGGGCGGGCTGCCGGTCATTCACGCCGAAAATTGGGATGTGATTTGCGCCTTAATTGAGCAAAATCTGGCGGCGGGCCGCACCACGCCCCACTGGCACCCGCGCAGCCGCCCGCAGTTGCTCGAAGGCGAAGCCGCCGGGCGGGCCATTGATATTGCGGCTTATGCGGGCGTCCCCCTGCACATTTTTCACGTGGGCTGCCAGGAGGTGGTTGAGCGCATCGCCGACGCCCGCCGGCGGGGCCTGCCCATTACCGGCGAAACCTGCCCCCAATACCTGCTGCTGGATGACAGCCTTTACGACCGCCCCGGCGTGGAGGGGGCGCTGCCGGTTTGCGCGCCGCCCATCCGCCCCAAAGGCCAGCAAGAATTGATGTGGGCCGCGCTGGCGCGCAATCATCTGCAAATTGTCACCACCGACCATTGCCCCTTTGTCAAGGCCGACAAGCAGCGCGGCATCGAAGCCAATGATTTCAGCCAGATTCCCGGCGGCGTGCCGGCCATCGAGGGGCGATTCTCGATGGTGTACGGCGGCGCGCGGGCCGGCCATTTTTCGGCCAATCGCTGGGTAGAGATGTGCTGCACTGCTCCGGCCAAAATGGTTGGCCTGACCCGCAAAGGCCACATTGCCGTGGGTTACGACGCCGATTTGGTAGTGTTTGACCCGCAAAAAGAGGTGACGCTCTCCACCGAAACGCTGCACGAAAACGTCGATTGGACGCCCTACGAGGGGCTGACATTGCAGGGTTGGCCGGTTATGACTATCAGCCGGGGGCAGATATTGGTTGAAAACGATGAGTTTTACGGCCAGGCCGGGCAGGGACGATTTGTAAAACGGAAACTCCCAAGAAACAGCCGGTAGGCTTGAGGGGCGTCCCCCCATCCCTGTTTTCTGTAGTTGGAATAATCCTGTCGTATCAAGGATTATGGGTTAGTTCGAATAAAAAAGGTGAAAAATATATATGACTAAAATTCACGATTTGCGCTCTTATATTCAGGTATTGGAAGAGGCCGGGCAACTGGTGCGGGTCAAAAAGCGGGTCAGCCTGACCCACGAGCTGGCCGACGTGGCCGCTACCCTGGTTCGCAGCGGCGGCGGCGCGCCCCTGTTTGAAAACGTTGAGGGCAGCCGGTGGCCCATCTTTTCCAGCGGCGTGGCCAACCAAAAACGGGCCGCCCTGGCCCTGGGCTGTAATGAGGCCGACGTGACCGATGTTATGGGCCGCGTGTTGGAACCGGCCAACGGCATTCCGCCGGTGCGGGTAGAGACCGCCGCCTGGCAAGCCAACGTGCAAACCGGCAACGATATCGACGCGCGCGAGTTGCCAATTCCTACCCACTCGCGGGGCGATGGCGGGCCGTTCATCACCGGCGGGGTAATTGTCAGCAAAGACCCCGTTTCGGGCCGGGGCAACCTGTCGTACAACCGGATGCAGGTGACCGGGCCGCGCAATTTTGGCTTTAACGTCAACGAGTGGCGGCACGTCCGCCTGTTTATGGAAAGCCGCGACAACCCGGCTGCGCCGTTTCCGGTGGCGGTGGCTATTGGGCTGGACCCGGCCATTATGATTGGCGCGGGCGTGCGCACCGAAGAGGACGAGTTAACCATTGCCGGGGCCATTCGCGGCCAGGGCGTGCCGGTTTGCAAAGGCGTTACGGTAGATGTAGACATCCCCGCCGAGGCCGAAATTGTCGTCGAGGGGCTGGTTTACCCCAACCAGCGCAAAGGCGAAGGGCCGCTGGCCGAGTTTCACGGTTACTACGGCGAATTGTGGGAAAGCCCCACCTTTGAAGTTACCGCCGTTTGCTGGCGCGATGACCCCATATTCCAAACCATTATCCCCGGCTGGTACGAGCACGTTTACATTGGCAACGTGCTGCCGCGCGAGCCGCTGCTGCTTAAATTTATTCGACACATCAGCAAAGATGTCAAGGTGCATATTCCGCCCTACAGCAACGGCTTTTCGGCCATTGTGCAGTTGAAAAAGAACAACCCCGGCCAGCCTAAAAATGTGGCCCTGGCCGCCATGACCGCCCACATCAACATCAAACAGGTGATTGTGGTTGACCCGGATGTAAACATTTACGACCCGGCAGATGTGCTGTGGGCGCTGACCAACCGGGTCGATTGGCGGCTGGATACCTTTACCGTGCCCTTTTCACAGGGGCACGAGATGGACCCCACCGCCGACCAGCGCGGCGTACACACCAAAATCGGCATCGACGCCACCTACAAACGGGAGCGGCGCGAGTACGGCGAGCGGGTTACTTATAAATCTGTGGATTTGAGTAAATATTTGGACTGATAAGGAGGGTCTGTCCCAAATTCCTAAAATTTGGGACGCACCCTGATAAGGATAACAGACCATGCAAATTGTCATGCCCAAACTCGGCCTGACGATGACCGAGGGGACGCTCAGTAAATGGTTGAAAGCAGCCGGCGATACCGTCAAACAGGGCGAGATTTTATTTGAGTTTGAAAGCGAAAAATCGGTGCTGGAGTATGAATGTCCCGCCGACGGCACTCTGGAGGAAATTTTAGTCTCTGCGGGCGAGACCGTTCCCTGCGGTACGCCGGTGGCGGTGCTGGAACGGGCCGGGGAGCAGCCTCTCGACAGGCCCAGTAACCGGGGCGGGGCAGCAGCCCTTCGACAAGCTCAAGCAGGGGAGCAGGGGAGCAACTTGCAACCCCAATCACCAATTACCAATTACCAAGCACCAAGCACCAACTACCAACCCGCCACCCCCACCGCCAAACGCCGGGCGCGCGAGTTGGGCGTCGATTTGGCCAAAATTAACGGGCGCGGCCCCGAAGGGCGAATACACCTGGCCGATGTAGAACTTGCGGCCAGGGCCGGGCCGGCTGACGCGCCGCGAGAAGCCATTACTCCCCTTGCTAAAAAAGTAGCCACCGACCTGGAGGTGGACTGGACTCATCTGTCTGGCTCCGGGCCGGGCGGGCGCATTATTAAAGATGACGTGTTGCAAGCGGCGCAGCCGGCAGCCCCGGCACAGCCCCTTAGCGGCGTGCGCGGCGTAATTGCCCGGCGCATGAGCCAGAGCGCCTTTACCGCGCCGCACGTCACCCTTTTCACCGAGGCCGACGCCTCGGCGCTGGTGGAGGCGCGCGCCCAGCTCAATGCCGAGCTGGCCGGGCGGGTCAAAATTTCTTTCAATGCGCTGCTTATTGTCATTGCGGGACGCGCCCTGCGCGACCACCCCCAAATGAACGCCTGCATTGTTGATGATAAAATTCACGCCTACAGCGATATCAACATTGCCCTGGCGGTTGATACGGAGCGCGGCCTGCTGGTGCCGGTGATTCGCCAGGTTGACCGATTGAACCTGGTGGAAATTCAGCAAAGCGGCGATGAGTTGATTGGGCGGGCCGTAGCCGGCAAAAGCTTACCCGATGATTTTAGCGGCGGCACATTTACCATCAGCAATCTGGGTATGTTTGAGGTGGATGGCTTTACGCCGATTATCAACCAGCCCCAGGCTGCCATTTTAGGCGTAGGGCGAATTGCGGCCAAACCGGTGGCAGTCAACAACGAAGTTGTCATCCGGCAAATGATGACCTTGAGCCTCAGCTTTGACCACCGTATTGTTGATGGCGGCCCGGCGGCCCGCTTTTTGCAGCGGATTAAACATTTAATCGAGCGTCCTTTTGCCCTACTGCTCCCGGCCTTGGGTTAAGAATGGTGTTGGGAGTTGAGGCGTCGCTCAATTTCTCGCAGGGTTAAGGCGGGGTTATCGGTGAGGAGTACATCGACGCCCAGCCTCAAATAAAAGCCTAGGCGTCGTTCGGGGGTGGTATCCAGGGGCGCTACAATTTTGCCCAGCCGGTGCGCCCAGGCCACGTAAAAAGGGTTGATGACCAGCAGCGGCCAGAATGGCCCCAACAGTTCGGCGGAATGAGTTGGCAAAAAATTGAACAGCGTAATCCAGCCGCCAACCAGTTCCGGGGCCATCGCTTCAATGCGCTGCATTTTGCGCTTGTTGAACGAAATGACGGCGCAGCGCCCCAGCAGGTTAGTTTGGCGCAATACGGTTATCAACCTTTGGCCGTATTCGGGGTGTTCAAACAGGGAGTCCTTTAATTCCAGCGCCAGCGGCACATTGGCGCCGGTCAGTTCAATCAACTCTGGCAGCGTTAAAATTCGCTCAACTTCATTTTGGCGCGAGGCCGGTTGCCGCAGTTTGAATTGTTTGAGCTGGCTCAGGGTGTAGTGACGCACCGGGCCGGAGGCTTCAACGGTGCGGTCCAGCGTGTCATCGTGAATTAATACAATCTGGTCATCTTTGGTAAAGTGCAGGTCGGTTTCTAAAATGTCGGCCCCATCCGCTACGGCCCGCTCAAACGCCGAGAGAGAATTTTCGGGCAGCAGGGCCGAAGCGCCGCGATGAGCCATAATCAAGGGGCGTTGGCGTTTGGCCTTCAATTGGTAAAATTCTTCCCAATTCATCGCAAATCCTTATAGGGGTGCGCTCTGCATTTTTTGGGACAGAGCGTTCTTATAGCGAGAGTACCCGTTGCCCGCCTTCGTAGATGGTTACAGGGCCATCCTGGGAAACGGCGATGGCCAGGCAGTCGGCTTCGGCGCTCATTTTGGCGGCGCTGCTGTGGCGCGCGCCCTTGCCGGGGCCAATGTCGGCCTGGGTGTCGGCATTGGGGCGCAGCAACACCATGCAACCCCTGAACTGGCCTTGCATATCAATAACCGTAGCCCCATCTTGCTTGGCAAAATTAATCAACTCATCATCCGATAGGGCGTTGAGGCTGGCGCTGACAATCCAGGCAAAGTGGCTGATTTCCGGGGAGTCGGATTGTTCTAAAACTTTATCGGCATTGCCAATGATAAAAATAGCGCCCAGGTTTTCCTCGGCCATTTGTAGAGCGCAACGCAAAATACGCCTGACCAGCGGCAGGTCGTAATCTTTTTTTTCAATGAGTTGAGCCATAGCGTCACCCACCCGAAACATACTTTCGGGCGACCAGTCGCCGTTGGAATAGCGCCCGATTAATTCGCCGTTGGCAAACACCCGCACCTGCTTGCCGCCCGATGGCACAAAAAAGACTACGGCATCACATGCCGCCGAAATGGCTGCGTGCCGGCGAAATTGCGGCCCCAGCAAATAGGTAAGTGGCGGTTCGTCGAGCGAAACGTTAAGGCGATGAATGCCGCGCAAATAGCCGTGCTTGTCAACCACAAAGCCCAGGGTCAGCCCGTCGACAATTTTGGCCAGAGTCATTAAAATGCGGCGCGCCCGCCGGATATAATCGTGACGCAACAGTTGTATCTGGCTGGGGGGCAGGGTGCGGGCAATTTTGATGGGGTCGCCAACAATCAGGGCGGTGGAGAGGGGGCGCTCCTCGTTGACCATTTGGGCAATGCTGGCGGCGATATCGCACAGGTGGACCATCGAGGGCGCATCAATTTGTTTGCCGCGAGCCAGCTCAAACAGAAATTCAATGCCGGCGTCGGCCATCCAGGCATCCAGAATATTCTCTTTTTCGAGCAATTCGCGTAGCCGTTCCGGGCTGAGTTGCACCCGCTTAATCTCTTTAATTTTCACCCGCTGCGATTGGGGGTACATGGCCTCTATCTGGAGCGCATAGCGTTGCGCTAGTTGGGGGCGCCCCTGTGATAACAGCGTGGCCAGCTCGTTGGCGGCTTTGCTGTGAGCCTGCTCCAGCAGGCTGTAGACTTGAATTTGCTCCCAAAGGTCCAGGTTTTGGTTAACCGACTCGACGGCCTCGTCCAGTAATATTTTTACTTTGGGGTGGGCGGTGGTCACAAGGGGCGTGTCGTGCGGGTCGTCTTGTTGCCAGTACCATTTAAGGGTGGTTGCGTCGGAGTCATTGGCCGGGAGGATGTCTTTTTCCTGAAAAAAATTGACCAGCTTTTCAAGGTTGGGCACAATCAAGGCCGATATGTAAGGCCGGCCCTCGCCAAAAACAGCCGCCTGCTCAATAAACGGGCTGGCCGTTAGCGATTGTTCAATTCTGCCGGGCAATACTTTTCGACCGGTAGACAGGACCATTAACATATCTTTGCGGCCGGTCAGGTAGAGATATCCCGCCTGGTCAAGATAGCCAATATCGCCGGTGTGCAGCCAGCCGTCGGCATCAATAATTTGCTGGCTTTCCTGGGGGCGCTGCCAGAAGCCTTGCATCAAAGTTGGCCCTTTGACCAGCACCTCGCCATCGGCGGCAATACGAATTTGAAAACCGGGCGCAGCCCGGCCACAGGAGTTGGGCTGGCGGGCGTTGGGCTGGCTTACGGCGGGAAAGCCGCCGGCTTCGGTGATGCTGTAGAGGTTTAAGGGTAACAGCCCGAGGACCTCTACAAAATCGGCCAATTCCTGCGGCAGCGGCGCGCCCACGGAATACAATCGACGCAGCCGCCCCCCTACGCTGCCTCTGATTTGGCTGAAAAAAGTCATGTCGGCCTGGTTAAATCGCTCTTGCAACTCTTTTGTAGCATCAGCGCCGGCGGCGCGCAACTCTTTGCCCTTGGCTACAGCCCACTGAAAAACTTCTCGGCTGGCCTGGGGCATTTGGGCTACGGATTGCATGACTTCTTCGTAATAACGCTGAATGAAAAAGGGCATATTCAGAGTTAGGGTGGGGCTGGTTTGTTGTAAATTTTCCTGTACGGTTTCGGGGCTTTCTCCCAACACGTTGGTTACACCCGACACAAAATAGTAAAGGGCCGCGTTTAAACTAGCAGAAAAACTCCAGGGCAGCAGGGTAAAGGCCAGGTCATCTTCAGTTAGGGTGAACCAGGCGGCCATGCACTGCAAAGTTTGCAGGCGTTGAGCGTGGGTAAACGTAGCGCCTTTGGGTTGGCCTGTTTCGCTGCCAACATAAAAAATGGTGGACAGAGCCTGGGGGTCAACCTGCTCGGCGTGATTGCGCAGCGATTGCTGCTCGCTGGAGGTAAGAGAGCGGCTTAAAAGGGTGGGCAAACCGGTAACGTGAGGCGGTTTGTTAGCTGTTTCTTCAATGGTTAAGATGATCTTCAAATCGGGCAGGCTGTTACCGGCCTGCTCGATAACGCTACTTTTTTGGCTCAATCGCTGTACCAAGGCTACCGTTGCCCCGGAATCTTTCAATGCGTTAAAGAGAATATCGGGCGGCAGCGAGGTTCGCAGGGGAACTACCACATTCCCGGCAAACAGACTGGCTATATGAACAGCCAGCCAATCTTTTGAATTATCGGCAATAAGCGCCACCCGCTGCCCGTTAGTAATGCCGCGCTGGTGAAAAAAGGCGGCCAATTGCAGGGTGTGGGTGTAAAATTGTCGATAAGAAATATTTTGGTAATGTGGCCCCTGTTTAACCTTTAAACAGAGAAATGCCGGGTAGGTGTCTATAGCCTTTAACAGGGCCTGATTTAAGCTGGATGGTTGCTCGCTCATAGGATGCTGGTTGAGTCTCCCTAAAAAGAAATATACATCAGGTTGACGCCTAACACCAATCAGGCTCAGGGGTGATGAGTGTTACCATTTTAGTGATGCCCTGGACTATAAGAATTAACCTGGCTGTGCTATACTTTGGTAAGGTTATTGATTATTTCACCCAACAAGGAGAACCTAATGATTACAAAACAACCTTTTGGCAGAACCGGCCACGTCAGTACGCGAACGCTTTTTGGCGCAGCCGCCCTGTGGGATGTTACCCAAAGTCAGGCTGACCGCGTTTTGGATTTACTGCTGGAATACGGCGTCAACCACATCGATACCGCCGCCAGTTACGGCGATGCCGAGCTACGAATTGGCCCCTGGATGAAGCATCACCGGCAGGACTTTTTTTTGGCAACCAAAACCGAAAAGCGCACCTACCAGGAAGCCTGGGACGAGTTGCGGCGGTCGTTTGACCGGCTGCGGGTAGACTCGGTGGATTTGTGGCAAATGCACGTGCTGGTAGACCCGCAAGAGTGGGAAGTGGCTATGGGGCCGGGCGGCGCGCTGGAAGCCTTTATTAAAGCCAGGGAAGAAGGGCTGGTGCGCTTTTTGGGCGTTACCGGCCACGGTACCAATGTGGCCGCCATGCACCTCCGCAGCCTGGAGCGGTTCGATTTCGACTCTGTGCTGCTGCCATATAGCTACATTATGATGCAAAATCCCCAATACGCCGCCGATTTTGAGTCGCTGTTGACGGTGTGCCAACAGAGAAATGTGGCCGTGCAAACCATCAAAGCCGTGGCGCGAGGCCCGTGGGGCGACAAGCCTAAAAGCCGCACCACCTGGTACGAGCCACTCGAAGCGCAGGCCGATATTGATAAGGCCGTTCATTGGGTGCTGAGTCGCCCCGGCCTATTCTTAAATACTGTAGGTGATATTGACCTGCTTCCCAAAGTGTTAGATGCCGCCAGCCGCTATAAGGCTACCCCCACCAAGGCCGATATGGAGGCGGCAACAAAAGCGGCAGAAATTACGCCTTTATTTGTTTAAGCTATTGGTGACTCCAAAAGGCCATAATGCCTTTGGCCAGGGGTTGCAGCGGGCCGCCGTCGGCGGGGATAATTACCACGCGAGGAGTCTCGCCATCCACAATTGGCAACACCAGGGCGTCGCTGGCCGGCGACCAGAGGCAGTGGCTGCGGGCGTACTGGTCAAAAAAAGGTAGAAACTGGTTGACCAGCAGCGGCGAAGGGTCAAACGTAATCAACCGCTGCTGGTTGCCGGTGTTAATATCCACAACCCACAAATCCAAACTCAGCTCTTCCGGTTCAAAAGGCGTATCATCTAATAACCTGGGGGCCTGGCGCCCGTTGGTGTAGCGCGTTCTGTTTTGGGCGGTGGCTACCTGGGTAATGGTCTCGGGGTTGAAATCATCCTCGGTGCCGGACAAAATCAGGTAAGCGATTTTTGTGCCGTCCGGCGACCAGAAAAAGGCCAGAACCGTAGCTTCAACCAGCAGCGATACATCCTGCGTGGCCGCATCAAACAGATACAACGGGCCATAAAATCGCTGAACTGCCACCGGAGGGTGAACATAAGCCAACTGGTCGCGGGCCGGACTCCAACCCAGGGCAATGGCGCCTTCGTAGGGGATGGCGACGCGTTCATTGGGGGTATGGCTTTCAATGACAAGCTGGTTTAGACCAGGGTCGTCGCTTTCGGCGTAGGCCCAGCGCTGCCCGCTGGGGGCAATGCCCGGCGCTTGAAACAGGCCGGGTGTGGCAACATTGGCTGCATCATCTGGCCGGTTGGGGTTGATAAAGGCCAGGCGGGCGTCAGGCCCAACAACATTGGTGTGAATTAAAATCCGGCTGCCATCGGGCAACCAATCCCAAAAAAAGGGGTGACCTGTGGCCAACAGTCTGCTTTTGCCCCCTTGCGCCGGAGCCAGATGCAACCCAAAACCGTGCCGTGAGTGATTGGCAATAAAGCTTACCCGGCGGCTATCGGGCGACCAGTAGAGGTAAATGGGAGTATTGGTAACGCTGTAGAAGAGTTCTGCCGGCTTTTCAGCAGGCTCCTGGTCGACCAGCACAAACACGCCGCTGCCCATCCGGTCGCTGCCAATGGCGGCAATATAGTTGCCATCGGGCGACCAGGCCGGAAACTGGAAAAGCTGGTTGTTTTGAGTCAACACGCGCCGGTTGTTGCCCTGGGGTGAGGTTGTCACCAGCCGCCCTTCCAAATCAATCAAAGCGATGCGGTTGAGTGGGCGCATCTTTTAAATATCCTCTAGCGTGATAACCTAATTATGCCATAGATTAACCTTTTGCTAAAAACAAAAAGGCCCAACACACTTATTTGTGTCGGGCCTTTTGGGTGGGGCGTTTAAATCAGGCCGGCGAGCCTAACGTATCCTTTAAGAACTGCGCTACGATGTGCATGGGCACGGCCAGCCCCACAGCCGGGCCGGTAATCATTGTGTTGATGCCCACCAGCCGGCCCTGCGCGTCGATCATTGGGCCGCCGGAATGGCCAGGCCGTAGTTGCAAACCGGCCTGCACAAACTCACGGGCCAGCCGAGGCATCTCCGGCGGCAGCCCCACGCCAATTACCGGCCCGGCGCTTACGGCCCCCGGCACTCCCCAGGGATGCCCCAGCGCCAGCACCAACTGCCCCGGCTGAAGCTGTTTGGAATTGCCCAACTCAATGATTGGCAGGTTGTTGGCATCCACGGCCAGCGCGGCCAAATCATTGGCTTCATCGTAGGCCAGCAACCGGGCCGGTAGTTTGCGCTCATCGGGCAACAGCACGTTGAGCGCGTCGCGCCGCACCACGTGGGCGTTGGTTAAAATTAGCCCGTCGGCGTGCCAGATTGTGCCGGCTCCGGCCCCGCCGCGCCCGTTGCTAATTTGCACCAGGCTGCGCCGCGCTCTGGCAACAACGGTAGATAGTTCATTGTTGAGTTGCTCTAATATGCCTGTCATCATTAATTTCCAATCAAGAGAATTACAGCCGCTTAATCGCGCTCGCCAATGGTCACTTTGACATCCTGCAATTGGCCGCCGCGCACAATTTTGAGGATTACTTCTTTACCTACCCGGTCGGCGCTGAGTTGGGCCAACAAATCGTCGTGATGGCGAACCGGGGTGTCGGCCAGGCCAACAATGGTATCGCCCAGCAGCAGGCCGCCTTTGTCGGCGGGGCTGTCTGGCTCAACCGCTACCAGCAGCAACCCGGTTTCCTGCCCGGCCTGCTCTTTTAGGCCGGCAGGCAGCCGCACCGGTTGGGTGCTGACCCCCAAATAACCGCGCTTGATGCGCCCGTGGGCCAGCAGCGATTCGACCACCTGGCTTAAACTGGGGGCCGGCACGGCCAGGCTAATACCCCGCAGCAGGGCCGATGTGTTTAAGCCAATCACCTGCCCGGCAGCGCCCACCAGCGGCCCGCCGGAAAAACCGGGATACATTACCACGTCGGTTTGCAGGTAGTAGTCAAGTTGACTGCCGCCCGGCGTGCGCCAGTTCTGGCTGAGGGCGCTGACAATGCCCAGCGTGGCCTGCACGTTTTGGCCGGGCCGGCCCAGGGCCAAAACAAGATGCCCAACCTGCACATTCTGCGCCTCAAACGAGGCCCAGGTGGGGGGAGTCAGCTTTTTGGCGTCGCTGCGCAGTACGGCCACATCGGTGGTGGGGTCTCGACCTACCAGCGTGGCCGAGGCAGTTTGCCCGTCGGACAGCCCGATTTTGATGTTTTCCTCGCGCTCAACCACGTGATGGGCGGTGATGATGACCCCATCGGCGGACCAGACAATGCCGCTGGCCGGCAGGCGGCGGCGCGCCTCTACCCGAACAATGCTGGGGCTTACGGTTTCCACGGTGGCGGCTAACTCGGTTGATAAATTTTGCAATACGGTACTCACAATTTTCCTCCTCTAAAAATGAATGTTTCACAGAGTTACACAGGGCAGTCACAGAGAAACGCGGAGAAAAAATATAAAAGTCTCGGCGTATCTCCGTGCTTCTTGGCGCGTTCTGTGTTCCAAATATTCATTCTCGTTGCTGTGTACATGGTACGTGTTCAACAGTGTAACAGAATTTATAGCCCGCAACATCAGCGATTTGGTGGGGCTACTACCTGGAAAAATGGGTAGGCGCTTCAGCTTTAGCTGTACTTTTGGCTAAGCCAGTGCGCCGGATTGTCGGTTGCGCCAAATTTGGGTACACTGTGCCGAAAACAGGGGGTTTGGGTTATGATGATCTTCACGGTAGCCAGCCTCGGCGAGGCTGAAACGATGCTGGATTATTTCAACGGTTTTCACGATGGCTTCATTAAGCAATTTTCAATAATTTCCCACGACCACTTTGCAGCCCGCGGCGAGCAAGTCAGCAGCCAAAGATTGGCGCTGGAAATCACCTTTGCCCACTACAATTACCAGCAGGATACCCGGCCGGCCCATCAGCATATCCGGGCCAGCTTTGCGGATGTGATGAACCTGACCCTCAATTTTAGCGGCCTCAGCTACGAGTGGTCGATAAATTATTTGCAATTTTTTGAAACGCAGCGCCCGCTCGAAGGGGGTCAAACCGAAGCCTGTTTGGGGGTTAGCCTGGTTCAGTCTCGGTTGAGCGCAGCGCGGCAATGGGAATTGCACGAGGATGTCCGCTTTACCTGTGGCCGGGCCGAGTTTGCGGAGCTTTAATATTGACCGGAAATTGCGAATACCTTGATTAAAAGGGGGAGTTCATGTTACCCAAGGCAAATGATTATTTTGAATTGATTGACAAATTTTGGTGGGACGTGCCCGACCGGTACAACATTGGGGTAGATGTTTGCGATAAGTGGGCCGACTCCGAACCGGAGCGGCTGGCATTGATCCACAAAGCCCGCAGCGGCGAGGTTTTAGAGTACACCTTTGGCGATATCAAGCGGCTCTCTAACCAGACGGCCAACCTGCTTGTGGCTCACGGGGTGCAGGCAGGCGACCGGGTGGGGGTGTTGCTGCCCCAGGCCCCGGAGACCGGCTATGCGCACGCGGCTATTTACAAAATGGGCGCGATTGCCGTGCCGCTGTTCACCCTGTTTGGCCGGGATGCGCTGGCCTATCGGCTGGGTAATTGCGCGGCCATGGCGGTGATTACCGATGCCGCCGGCGCCCAAAAGCTGGAGCAGATTCGCGAAGAGCTGCCCGACCTGAAACTGGTTTTCAATATTGATGGCCCCCAGCCCCACTGCCTTGACTTTCACGCCGGGCGGGAGAGTCAACCTGAAACTTTTCAACCGGCCGGCACGCGGGCCAACGACCCGGCTTTGATTATTTACACCTCGGGCACGACCGGCCAGCCCAAGGGGGCTTTGCACGCCCAGCGCGTGCTGCTGGGCCATTTGCCCGGCGTCGAGATGTCGCACAACTTTTTCCCTCAACCCGGCGACCGCATCTGGACTCCGGCTGACTGGGCCTGGATTGGCGGCCTGTACGATGTGCTGCTGCCGGCCTGGCACCACGGCGTGGCGGTGGTATCGCACCGTTTTGAGAAATTTCAGCCCGAAGCGGCCTTTCAACTGATTACCGATTTTGGGGTACGCAACGCCTTTTTGCCGCCAACCGCCCTCAAGCTGATGCGCTCGGTTGCTGAGCCGGAAAAGCGGTGGAATTACCAGATGCGGACAATTGCCAGCGGCGGGGAAACGCTGGGGACGGAATTGCTGGAGTGGGGACAAAAAACCTTTGGCCTGACGATTAATGAATTTTACGGGCAGACCGAATGTAATATGATTGTTTCCTCATGCAGCGCCGTGATGGAATCCAGGCCCGGCATTATGGGCCGTCCGGTGCCGGGCCATACCCTGGCCATTATCAACGATGCGGGCCGGCCGCTGGCCGGTGGCCAGTTGGGCCACATTGCCGTAAAACGGCCCAACCCGGTAATGTTTTTGGAATATTGGCGCAACCCGGACGCAACCAGAGACAAATTTATTGGCGACTGGTTGATAACCGGCGATATGGGGGTTATGGATGATGACGGCTATATTCGCTTTGTGGGCCGCAACGATGATGTCATCAACAGCGCCGGCTACCGGATTGGGCCGGGCGAAATTGAGGATTGCCTGCTGGGGCATCCGGCAGTTGAGATGGCGGCGGTGATTGGCGTATCGGATGAAACCCGCAATGAGGTTATCAAAGCCTACATTGTTTTGGCCGGGCAGATAACGCCCGATGAAAAACTGATCCGGGAAATTCAGGAGTATGTTAAAACCCGGCTGGCCGCTCACGAATACCCCCGCCAGATTGAGTTTGTCGACTCGCTGCCGCTGACCACCACCGGCAAAGTAATGCGCCGCAAACTGCGTGAGCAATCTGCGGCGCACAAAAGCCGGTAATGGTGTTGTTTAGCCCAACGATATCGCTCTCAGCAATTACCGGGCCGGTAAATTGGTTGACGAGGTGGACGGTTGAATAAGATTTTCAGCCGCCATCATGCCCTGACCCGTAGCGCCCGGCGCCGTCACCTGCCCGGCTTTGATATTATTGTACGCCACGCCGCCGGCTTCGTGGTTTTCAAGCACGCCGCCGTAAGTGGTGGTGGTATTTGCCGAGTCAACCTGAACGTATATCGGCGTTCCGGCGGGCAGCGATGACGGATAGTTGGTGAGCGGCGGGTTGCCGCCATACCAGGCATTACCCAGCGTTAGCGTTACCGAGCCGCCCGGCGTGAGCGAAGGCAGGAAGGCAGAGGTCACACCCCAAACGATACCATTTTGAGAGCGGCCATCATTCCAGATTTGGTTAACGCCGGTCGGCACCGGGTTGGGGTTAACGTACAGGTCAACCCAGAACTGATTGGTGACGGCGGCATTACCCTGATTTTTGATGACGACTTGCACGTTGCCGTCGGTAGTGGCAACAATACTCTCCACCACCAGGTCTGGGTATGTGGGCGGCGGCGGAGGCTGCGGCCCAGCATTAGACATAATGACCGGCAGGAAGATGATGCCGCTACCAGGCGCAGGCGCAGCGATATTGATAGTTGTGCTGTAGACTACCGGCGGCCCGTAATTGTTCTCGGCAGTTACTACAACCGTGTAGCTGCCTTCGGCAAAAGTATGCTGTACAGAGTTGCCGCCTGCGTCGGCTGTTGTAATGGTTGGCGCTGTGCCGTCGCCAAAGTCCCAGGTGTAGGTGATCGGTTCGGTGGCGTTCGAGGGATTAATCAGGCTGTTAAAGTTGACAAGCTGCCCATCGCGCGGCGCGGGTGGGTTGTGGGTAAAGGAGATACTGGTTAAGGGCAGGCCGGTTACGTCAACCACCAGACTATCGCTGACATCGCCGCCGCTGTTGCTGGCAGTCACCACCACCGTGTAGCTATTCACATCGGTAAAGACGTGGGTGATAGTGCTGGTGGTGGTCGTGCTGATTGGGCTGCCGTCGCCAAAGTCCCAGGTGTAGAGTACCGGCTGGGTGGCATTCAGCGGGTCAATTTGAGCCTCAAAGCTGACCACATCATCCACGGCCGGAGTAATCGGGCTGGTTTTGGTGAGCGTCACCCCGTTGAGCGGGCGGACGCCAATCACAACCGAAATCTCGTCGTTGACCGCCGGGCCAAAGCCGTTATCGGCGGAAACGGTGACGGTGAAGGTTCCGGCAGCCGTGTAGGCGTGGCTGATGGTGTTAGTGGTAGTGGTTTGCTCAGCCGGGCTGCCATCGCCAAAGTTCCAGGTGTAAACCACAGGTTCGGTGGCGTTGCCAGGCGTTATCTGGGCCGCAAAGTCAACCGGGTCGCCGGTTAAGGGCGAGGCCGGGCCGGTTTTGCTCAGGGTAACCGCATCAACCAGCACGCCGCCGATGCCCACCACCAGATTCTTGCTGGCGCTGCTGTAGCCGTTATCGGCGGTGACGGTAACGGTGTAGTTGCCAACCGTGGTGAAGGTATGGCTGATAGCGTGGCTGTTGGCATTCAGCGTGACCTGCTCGGTTGGGCTGCCATCGCCAAAGTTCCAGGTGTAGGTGACAGGCTGGGTGGCGTTGGCCGGCAGAATGGCGGCCAGGAAGCTCACCACGTCGTTTTCTTGCGGTTGCGCCGGAGCCGTCTTGGTCAGGGTAACATCGGTGATGGGCCGACCACCGATGGTTACGGGCAGGCTGTCGCTGTCGGAGCCAAAGCCGTTATCGGCGGTGACGCTGACGGTGAAATCGCCTATGCTGGTATAGGTGTGGCTGATGGCGCTGGTTGTGGTGGTTGTTAGCGGGCTGCCATCGCCAAAGTTCCAGGTGTAGCTGATGGGGGTGGTGGCGTTGGCCGGCGCAACCTGAGCCAGGAAGCTGACCACATCGTTTTCAACCGGCGTGACCGGCGCAGTCTTGCTCAGGGTGACATCGGTGATGGCGTGGCCGTCAATTTGGATGGTCTTGCTGTAGACCGTGAGCGGGCCGTAGCCGTTGACCACATTTAGCCAGACCGTGTAGCTGCCCACATTGTTAAAGGTGTGGGTGATAACCGGGCTGGTCGTAACCGGCGTCGAGCCGTCGCCAAAGTCCCACAGGTAGCTAACCGGTTGGGTAGCGTTGTTGGGCGTAATGGTGGCCGTAAAGGTCACCAGTTCGTTCTCCAGCGGGTTTGTGGGGCTATAGACGAAGGATGCTTCATCGACGGGCCGACCGTCGATAACCACCAGCAGAGTATCGTTAGCGGAGCCAAAACCGTTGTTGGCGGTGACAGTG
>CAZAPG010000001.1:433357-448374 GCA_964486935.1 uncultured Caldilineaceae bacterium
GGGGCGCTGCCGGGGCCGTTTTGGTCAGGGTAACATCGGTGATGGGCCGGCCGCCAATGACTACCAGCAGGCTGGCGTTGTCGGAGCCGTAACCATTGGACGCGGTGACGACGACGGTGTAGTTGCCGACCGCGGTGAAGGAGTGGGTGATGGTGCTGGAATTGTTGACCACCGGCGGGCTGTCATCGCCAAAGTTCCAGGTGTAAGTAACCGGCTGGGTAGCGTTGGCCGGGGCAATGGCGGCGGCAAAGCTGACGATATCATTTTGGAGCGGCTGACCGGCCGGAGCGGTCTTGGTCAGGGTAACATCGGTGATGGGCCGGCCGCCAATGACTACCAGCAGAGTATCGTTAGCGGAGCCAAAGCCGTTGTTGGCGGTGACGGTAACGGTGTAACTGCCGACGGCGGTGAAGGTATGGTTGGCGGTGCTGGAATTATTGACGACCGGCGGGCTGCCATCGCCAAAGTTCCAGGTGTAGGTGACAGGCTGGGTGGCGTTGGCCGGGGCAATGGCGGCGGCAAAGCTGACCAGGTCATTTTCCTGGGGCGCTGCCGGGGCCGTTTTGGTCAGGGTAACATCGGTGATGGGCCGGCCGCCGACAACAACCACCTTGCTGGCATTGACCGGCAAACCGTAACCGTTGGCAGCCGTGACTACCACGGTGTAACTACCCACATCGGCAAAAGTGTGGTTGACCGTGGTGTTGTTGGTTGTTACCGTTGACGTGCCATCGCCAAAGTTCCAGGTGTAGGTGACAGGCTGGGTAGCGTAGGATGGAGTAATGGAAGAGGTGAATGTGACATTGTCGTCTTCCAGCGGAGAAGCGGGGTTGTATGTAAAGCCTACTTCATCCACCGGGCGGCCGCCGACGATAACGGTTTTGTTGGTCGATTTTGGAGTGCCATATCCATTCGTAGCAGTCACCGTAACTGTGTAGGTCCCCTTATTTGTAAAAGAGTAATTAATATTGGCGCTGCTTGTAATTACCGGGCTGCTGCCGTCGCCAAAGTTCCAGGTGTAGGTGACTGGCTGGGTGGCATTGGCCGGGCTGATAGTGGCGTTAAAGTTGACTGCCTCTTTTTCGACAGGCGAAGATGGCGAATAAGCCAGGGTGATTTGATTGATGGGCCGGCCGGCAACCTGTACCGTTTTCGTAATTGTGTCGGAGCCATACGGGTTGCTGATCGTGAGGGTAACAGAATAACTGCCAACGCTGGTAAAAGTATGCGTAATTGTATTCTCATCGACCAGGCTTACAGGGCCGGTGCCGTCGCCAAAATCCCAGGTGTAGGTCATCGGGTCTGTGCCCGGGGTCCACATACCGGCATCAAAGAGAACCACATCGTTTTCAAAGGGCGATATTGGGGAGTATCCAAAGAAGGCAAAAGTCGGCGGACGCCCTTGAACCTCAACCGTATCACTATAAACCGCCGGTTGAGAGTTATAGTGATTGGTGGCGGTGATAATGACGGTGTAAGTGCCGGGGACAGTATATATGTGTTCGATAGTGGCCGTTGTTGTCACCACCTCCGGGCTGCCATCGCCAAAATTCCAGGTGTAGGTGATGGGCTGGGTGGCCAGGTCTGGATTAACTGTTGGCACAAATTCAACAGGCGCAAGATCTTCTGGCGCAGTTGGACTGTATTCAAAACTAACATCATCCACCGGCCAGCCCAAAACATCAACGGTTTGTGCCTGGCTAACGGGCGCGCCGTAACCGTTGCTGGCAGTGACAATTACGGTGTAGCTGCCGGCGGTTGGGTAGCTGTACTCGATGGTTGTTTCATTGGTTTCAATCGGGGCGCTGCCGTCGCCAAAACTCCAGGTGTAAGTGATGGGCTGCAGAGCGTTAACTGGGGTGATGGTGGTGGTAAAGCTGATAATTTCGGTTTCGCGCGGCGCTGTTGGGATATAGTCAAAAGAAACCTGGCTGACCGGCCGGCCATCGACATCAACAATTTTGCTGGTGCTGACCGGAAGGCTGTAGCCGTTGGTGGCCGTGAGAGTCACGGTGTAGCTGCCAATATTGGGATAACTGTAATCAACGTTATCGGATGTTGTCACCACCTCTGAACTGCCGTCGCCAAAATTCCAGGTGTAGGTAATGGGCGTGTCGGCGTTAATTGGCGTGGTCTCGGCGGTAAAGGTGATGTTGTCCTCGGTAACGGGCAATGGGGGGGTATAGTCGAAATCTATCGTATCGACCGGTATCCCACCGACGCCTACCGTTTGGCTGTAGGTTGCAGAGCCGTAGATATTGGAGGCCGTAACCTGAACCGTGTATATCTCCTTTACCCCAAAGCTGTGGTCGATATTGGGAGTGGTGGTTACAGTTGAACCGGTACCATCGCCAAAGCTCCAGGTATAGGTTACGGGTGTGGTTGCGCCCGTTGGGCTGATGCTGGCCGTAAAGCTAACAGTCTCGTTAGGGTCGGGCACAATCGGAGTCCAGGTAAAGTTGACCTCTTCCACCGGGCTGCCGTTAACCTCGATAACCTCGCTGTAGCTCACCGGGCTGCCCAGCCCATTGGTGGCTGTGACCGTCACCGTGTAGCTGCCAATGGGGCTAAAGGCGTGAATAATGCTGGCGGCGGTGGTGTCAATTTCCGTACCATCGCCAAAGTTCCAGGTGTATGTGACCGGTTCCGTTACCCGCACCGGCGAGATAACCGGCGTAAAGGTCACGTCCCGGTTTTCCAGGGGATTAGCCGGGCTGTAATCAAAACTGATGCCCGTTAGCAGGCCGTCCAGCACTTCAACCGGCTCGCTGTAAACCGCCGGGGCCAGGGTATGCTCATTGGTGGCGGTAACGACGACGGTATAGTTTCCGGCATTGGCAAAACTGTGGGTAATGTCGGGATTGGTCGTGACAATCTCGCCGGCGCCGTCGCCAAAATTCCAGGTATAGGTGATAGGTTTGGACGCGCCGGCGGGCGTAACCGTAGCGGTGAAGGTAACGATTTCTTGTTTTATGGGCGGCGCCGGGGTGTAGGTGAAGCTGATGTCATCGACCGGCAATTCTCCCGGAACCCCGATGACCAGCAAATCGTCAAAGTACCAGCCATCGTTAGAAACTCCGCCGGCCGAGGCCAGGCGGAAACGCAGCCTGATATTTGACAGCCCGGCATAGTTGTTCAAGTCAGCAATTTGGGTTGACCAGTAATCCTGATTGGAGAGGGTAGCCAGCGTTTGCCAGTTTACCCCATCGGTTGAGACTTCAACATGGCCTTTATCGGAGCCGCTGTTAAATATTTGGGCGCTCTGGAAACGGAGCGCCGGCGAGATGATGCCGGTGAAATCCAGCGGTGAGGCCAGGGACAGGGTGGCATTAGCATTAGCCGCCTTCCAGGTGTGGTTGGTATTTTGTTTGGCGTGAGCGGTAAAGTATTCATTGGTGGTAATGGCCCAAGGAGATTGCGCAGTCCATTGGCCGGCGCCGTTCTCCATAAAATCTTCAAAGCTGATGATGGTGTTGGGGTCGGCGGCAAACTGGTTCAGGGTGTAGGGTTGTGTAGTCAGGGCAACGTTCTCTGTATCGCGAACGTTGAAGGCGCCAGTGTTGGCATCAATGATTTTAACCGCTACTACCCGGTAGGGGCCATCAACGCCGTGAGCGCGAATGGCCGGCCCGTCGAAGGTGATGGAGAGGGTATGCGTTCCGACACCAAGGTTTACCGCAGGGCTGGTAGCCCAGGTGACAAGGTCGTCGTTCGCATCAACCAGCCAGGCTTCCATTCGGTAGGTGTCGGGGGATGAGGTGACATTGACTTGAGCATCAAATCTGAGGTTGCCGTTATCAAGGGTGGCGTTGAAAACTGGATTTGCGGGAAAAGTGGCGTCAAAAGTGCCAATTCCCCCGCCTCCGCCGGAAGCGGTGGTGGAAAAGGCAACCAGCCCGGCTTCGGTCAGGGCCGGGATAGGGCCGATGGTGTAGGCGTCGATTAACTGGTCAATCATCTGGCCTTCTGAATCGAGCAAATTCAACTCGCCTAAAGAGTAGGGGCCAACGGTTCCGGCCATATCTTCAAACATAAGGCTTACGATTGAGCCGGTTCCGCTCCAACTTGCAGTGCTGACCAGTTGCCCTTGCGCGTCATACAGGCTGCCGGTTACAGCGTAATTATCCGGCCGGTCAATATTAAGGCCGGTGGTGACAACCAGGGCATCGGCCAGGCCATCATTGTTGCTATCCGTTGGGTTGTGCGTATAGACGCCATTTAGCAGTGCGCCATAACTTTCAAAATCTGAGGTTTGATAAGCCTGGGTGGTGTGAACATCCAGCAGATAGTCAAGGCTTTCATTGAAAAATTCCGCCGGGCCGGGGTCTTCAAAGTCGGTAATCCACACGCCGCTTAACAGATAAGGGCCGTTGACCCTACTGAGCGCAATTTCAGTTCCATCAAATACAAGGCTGACAATTTGAGTGCCGGCTCTGAGATGATAACGCTCTACGGCTTCGGAAATAATACCGCCGCTGCCGAGCAACTCGGACGCGCTGCCGTTTAACTGTCCCAGTAACCAGTAGTCTCCCTCTTGCGAGGTGAAAACCTCAACGTCCAATACCAGTTTATCATCCCGGCCGTTGCCGTCTGTATCAACAGTATATTCATTTACTACCTGGCCCAGTTTTACGGGCGAGGCTAACGGAACAGTATCGCCGGTTAGCCCCGTCTCAAAAGCCCCAAGCGATGTTTGCGCCCCGGATATGCCAAAGCCGCCCACGGGCGGGTTTGGCCAGGTATTCCAGGTATACATAATTTTTTCCACGGCAGGTTCTGTGGTCCATCCAAATGCGCCCCAATATTTGGCATTTATGGTTTCCAACCGGCGTTGGTAGGTTTCATTCAAAACAATTGAGCGAATATTCCAACTGGGCCAGCGGTACTCAATCATTGTCTCCACGCTGCCTTGAAATCCGCCGGCGAAGGTCCATTCATCTCTGGCTTCCAAAATAATATTTCCCGACCCCCTTCCCCCCGAATGCCAGGGTTTGTACTGGTTGCGGCCCCACCAGTCGGGGGTTCTGTACTGTTGGGTGCCGCAGGCCGGCCATACGCTGGCGCTACAGCCCATGGGGGTATTATTTGGAAAAGGTCTTATTTCATATCTGTTATACCCCCTGTAGACTCGCCATTGATTATCGACCCAAACCTGGGTGGAGTGGTCAAACGAACTGTTTCTCCAGTCCACAATAACCGGATGGGCTGCAATGCCGGAGGCCCGGCTAAAGCTGGTCAACAATGCCGCAATATTGGAACATTCTTGCCTGGGGTTAGGGCCATCAAGTTGCTGTAACACGGTCCATGAGTCATAAAGAAATCGGGGATTCCGGAATACGGTTAATTTATCTACTTCGGAAGTTAGCCTGGAGATGGCGGATTTCTGGTTAGTTTGGCCGTTGATCGCATTAATCACATAATCTTCCAGCAGGTAGCGGTTGTACTGGTGATTTCTAAATTTGTACGACCAGCCCTCGGCAATGAAGTTGTTGCCGCCAAGTTGGTCGTGGTAGGGGGGTTTCAGGATATTTTCGTTGGTTGGGTACTGCCGGTCGGCCAGAACGATGGTAGTTTCATCGTAATCTTTACTCAGGTCATTATTATACAAAAATTTTTCAAGCCCCAGTTGGGTTAACTCCCCGCCTGGCGCGGGTAGTTCAAAAATAACAAACAAATCCAGGCTATTGCTGCCCAGCGTGAGGGTATATTTGCCTACCGTACCGTTAGATGGAACGGTAATCTTCCACTGCCCGCTGTAGGGGTCTTTGATGGGCGTGAGAGTAGTCAGAGCAGGAATGCTTTTGGTTACGCTCAAATTTTCGTTGGCATTTCCCCCCACATAAAAAGCCGTTCCCCGACGAACAACTATTGCGTCGAGGTCGTCGCCGTGATTTACTTGCGGATTTCGGTCAATGGCGTCGGGGCGGGGCGGGTTAAAGGTATCGCCTCGGGCAATCATCCGGTGGCCGTAGGGCTGCCAGGGGTAATATTTTTTGGTTTCGAATCCTTCCTCGTAGATAACGTAGATGCCGGGGCTGTTCGGGTCAAGAGGGTTTGAGTCGTATAATTTTTCTTCGCCGTCGGTTAACCCGTCATTATCGCTATCGGCCCTTAAGGGATCAGTTTGAAAACATCCAACGGCATTGCACCAGTTTTCTTCAACGGTATTAGGCAGCCCATCGCCATCCAGGTCTGGCGACACGTAAAACCAGTCAGACGCATCGGCTCTGGCTGCCGGAACCAGCGCAAAGTGGGCCAGCAGGCCGGACGATAGCCAGGTAATTAGAATGATTAAGGATAAGATACGGTGTTTCATAGGGTTATCCTGATTTAATACAACCCACAGATTAGATCGGCCATCTGGTCTAACGGGCCAACAGATAGTTTGTAGCAGTTGGCCTGGCTGATAAGGGTTGCCAGTTCGATAAACAAGTGGGTAATATTGTTATCATTAGACGCATCATCTGACCCGGAAAACTGGTAGGTACCTTGATACTGTCGCAGTAGGGCCATAATGGCTTCACGTTTTGATATTGCTTCAAGCCGGGCGGGTTGGTCAAAGGTCGGCGAGGCCGTAACAGGCCGGTAAATATCCACAATTGATACCTGTTGCTGGCGGCAAATGGCCTCTATTTGAGAGAAGGCGGAAAATTGACGGGCCGCCTTGATTTTTACGGCCGGGTAGAAGTAAGTGTTATCTAAATCAACTTCTGCGATTTCATCAATCCGGCTGATGGCCTTCAGTAGTCGTTTATCTAGATGGTCAAAAGAGATACACAACTCCTGGCCGGATTTGCCGTTTGAATTTACGGGTTGGTTGGGGTGGCGCAGAATAATAATGTGACTGATCTCTGCTGCCTCTCCCAAACTGTGGGGGCGTACGCGTTCAATATCCACAAATAATTTGCCCATCCATAGCGGCGCGTCAGTGGTTAAATGGGTAAGCCCTACCCGCTCGAGCGCGTCCGGGCGAATTCTGAGCGTGCGGGGGAAAGGGTGAACTTGCCGGCTGCTTCTGTCAATGGCCGCTATTTCATCGGATAAAAAAGCGAACCCTCGCCGGACGAGTTCCAGGGTAGTGGTGGTTTTGCCAAAGGTGGACTCTCCGGCGATAATGACCGCCTGGCCCTGGCGCGCTGCCACGGCCGCGTGGAACAGAAAATGGCTTTGAACCCTAAAAATAATTTCCTGAATAACTCTGGCATGGATGTACCCTTCAAGCAGTCTGGAGTTCTTGAGATGGCGCATCTCGCCGTCCCAGATAATCGTGGGTTTTTGCCAGGGATTCTCGGCGTTACTCAAAATAATAATTTCCAGTTGCGATTGAGCCGGATTAGTTGCCCGGCCTGGTAAAAAGCGGGGATAAACTTGGGTAAACAGGTTGGTATAAACCTGAGAGTCGGCCCGAATAGTTACCTCGACATCAAAAAAACGCAGCTTTAATTGATGAGGGGCTAAAGCTGCTGTTAGTTTCATGCTATCTTTACAATCAAAGTTAAGCATTTGAATTTATCCCTTAGAGGACATACTACTTAACAATCTTAATAACTTTGTAACTACTCAGCCCTCATGTCATTTCGAGGCGTTTTTTGCCGAGAAATCCCCACGATGGTTGCCGGTATAGCGCCTGCCGGGAGATTTCTCGCTCCTGCGTCGCTCGAAATGACATGCCTGAGCAGTTACATAACTTTTATCAAGAATGAAATAGGGGCAATTATTTGTACTTGCCCCTATTTCACAGTTTGTTTGGTTTTGGGTAAGCAAATGAGCGCTACCCCTATCCCTTACGTGTCACCATTACGTTGTTGCTGTTAAATTTAGAAATATTTATTACGTAGGGAGGCAAGCTATAACTGGAACCGCTTGCCTCCCCGATGTCACTTAGTTGACTTGGGGGCCGCCCCCGTTGGTGCCGCCGTTGGTGCCGCCAACTGTTTGAGCAGGGCCAAGTTCTTCAAGCAGCAACTCGGCTGTGTAGGTAATTACTTCTGGCGCTTGATAAACCAATTTTTTGTCTTCCATTACTTACCTCCTGGATAAGATTAAAGAATTTTGATTAGATAGAACAGCAACGTGCGTTTGGCGACACTACTAGGGATAATATAATATACTTTCATAAGATAGACATGTGGAATTTCTATGAAATTGGTTAGAAAAAACGCCTTCGCCAATTTTGTATTTAGGAGACTGACCGCAGTATCGCTGCCGCACCGGTTTGTCCGCTAAAAGGTTGTTTTGAGTCGGCTTTGAGCCGACTTGAGTTACCAGCCTGCGAATTCATTCGTAGGCAAGTTGGCTTGTGGGTAATAGATAGCTAAAAAGCAGAGCATACGTTGTATGTTGTAGATATAGCAATTTATTAACGCTGTATATTGCGGTTATTTTGCAAAAAAAGAGCCAACCATAAATTTGGCGAAGGTATTGAAAAAGAGGGGATAATAAGTTTGCGTGGCGTTAAGTTGGCGAAGATATAGTTGAAGCTCATCTCTCGATAAGTAATCCCTTAGCCGCAAAAATTTCAAGGGTGCGCTCAATATCCTGCAAAACGTCATGCCCCGCGGGGACATCGAACCTGGCCCTGATCTGTGTTTCCATCTCTGCCGGGGTGTGAGCGCCATCACATAATTCCCAGATAAGTTTTGCGGTTGGGTTAAGCACATGAATAGCGGCACCTGCGCTATCGTGCAGCATCGTTTCATCTCCCACTTCTCTCATAGTAATACCGGGATTACAGACAGGCTTGGGTGAAGTCATCGAAATCCTCCTCTGTAAATAGCCCCCTCCCCAGCCCTCCCCCGCGCGCGGGGGAGGGAGTCGCGCAGCGACGGGTGGGGGTAGATAAAATTTTCATTCTCGTTGCTGTCCCACAGGGACTGTTGCACTCCTATGTAAATAAAATTGGTAAAGTTGTTGCGGAGTGAACACTTGCGCCTGCGCGCAGCGCAGGTGAAACTACAGTTTTTCATTCCTTCGGCGGTGTGTCGCCAGACTCATACTGACTCCTTAATTATTTGAGCGTGATTAAATTGGGTACATGCTCTATCTGAATTGTCCAGGAGGGCGTTCGCCGAATGCCCTTACAACTGAAAGGATACATCCTTATGTGGCTTGAATGTCAACATTGTAGCATGACACGGCTTGAAATAGCAACTGAAAAAAGATTGCCCTAATCAAAAAACGCACCTGATGGAGGGCGCGTTTTTGAGGGTGGTATCTAAAGGCGTGGATTAATTTTTTGAAACTAGAGGAAGGTAGTATGAATATTTAAAATTTGCAGCGAGGGCAATGTTACTATAACCAGAGTTGCCGCTGCTGTTATAAGCCCTGACCCGATAAGCATAATTTGTGTGGGTTAAGTTGCCATCGACATGAGAAGTTGTATTAGCGCCTACGGTGGCTATTTGGCTCCAGCCGCTGGTCCCATTGGCGGAGCGCTCAATTTTGAAGCCGGACTCGTTACTGCTGGCGTCATTCCAGGCGAGATTGATTTGACGACTGTTGCTGACCGCAGCTATTAGATTGTTGGGGGCGTTAGGTGCGCATATTTGGGTCTTGCCGCTGGCAATGTTACTGTAACCGGAGTTGCCATCTGAATTGTAGGCGCGGACGCGGTAGTAATAAGTGGTGTTGCAGGCCAGGCCCGTATTCGAGTAAGAGGTTGTATTAGCGCCTACGGTAGCTATTTGGCTCCAGCTGCTGGTTCCGTTAGCGGAGCGCTCAATTTTGAAGCCGGACTCGTTGCTGCTGGCCTCATTCCAGGCGAGGTTGATTTGACTTTTGGATATTGTTGTAGCCAACAGGTTAATTGGCGCATAGGGCGGGCTGGGAGAAGCGCTAGGGTAAAGATTGCAGACTCCACTAATGTCATCAGATTGCAAACTACGTTTAGCGGTGCTACCAGGTAAGATTTGATAAAACATGACCAGAGTAGAACTTGAATTGTTGTGACTTAATCCCAAAGCATGCCCTAACTCATGCAGAGCCACCGACTCCACATCATATTCATCATAAGCCGGGTTTGTACTCCACTTATATTTTTCGAAGAACACAATATCTGTTTCTGTGAAATTGGAGCCACTGGACCACCAGTATGTTAGAGCGAGGTAAGAACTATCTGTTGTTTTCCAGGAAACACAATTTACTCCATCCTTGGAGCCAGCGGTACAAGAGCTGGTTTGAGACTGAAAGCCCAAAAAAGAGCATGAAACATTACTCCAGGTGTTCATTGCATTTTGCACCGCAATACGCTCGCCATCTCCAGGAATGTCGTTGGTATTGGGGTTAATATAAAAATTTACCGGAATGCTAGTATCGGGCCAGACCTTCCCACTGGGGTTGAACATTACTCCAATCCCCTGCTCTAATACAATCAAATCGGCGTCAACCTGAGCAATACGATAATCGCCGCCTTCTGCAGGCGTCAATCTGGCCCAGATACGCATTTCCTGGGCCAATTGCGGCTCGTGAGAAACAACCAGCGTCGTATCGCCAACTGTGCCCCCCTGATAACGGATGACCACCTGACTCTCTGACAGCGTTCCCTGCGCAACCTTTTCGACATTTACAAAAGCGCGGCTGATAATCAACCCGTCGGCTTGATATTCAGAGATAACTTGCTCAACCCTGCCTTCGATGATAAGCGGCGTGGTATCTTGCGAATTTAAGGATAAATAGGTTGAAACAGGCGCGCTGAAGCTCTTAAGTAAAAATTGCGGCGCTTCCTGATCTTGATTCGCTTGCCAGGCGGCGGAGGGATGTCCGGCGGTGGCTGTCAGAGAGAAAAACAAAAAAAGCAGTGGCAAAACCATAAACACCAGCGTTGCTTCCAGGCGTCTGTCGATGCGAATTTTTGAGAGTTTCATTGATGATCCTTGGCGTTATTTGAAGTTTTAAGGTGCTGCGTTTGTGTTTTAGGGCATCCATTTTCATTAACTACTCCAAGGCCGGCCAGCAACCTCAATTATATGAAAATGCCCTGGTTTGCAAAGCATGTCTTCTTCAACGTTTGCCGCCGTCATCATCAACAATAACCCGTTTCCACCAGTTGGGATAACGGGGTTTGATGGTAGTTGCCAGGTACCAGCCTGTGGCCATAATGATGATGTCGATGCTCAGCCACACCACAGAAAAGTTCAATAACCAGTCTAACATTGTTACCCCCATGCAAAGTAGTTAGTTATTGTTAACAGAATCCGCAACCAGTGTATCTCAAAAGCCAGAGAGTTGTGAAGCGTGGAAAACTCGGATTTTTTGGTAAATAAACAACGCCGCTTCCGTAAAAACTACGGAGGCGGCGTTGGACAAAAACTGAACGCTTAATTGATAAGTTTGCTTTCCCTGGCATACCGAACTAATTCTACCCGGCTGCGCAAGTTGAGCTTGCCCATTAAATTGCTGCGGTGACTCTCGACCGTGCGCACGCTAATGCTTAACATATCGGCCATTTGGCGGTTGGTGTAGCCCTGGGCTATTAAACGCAATACCTCTACCTCGCGGGGAGTCAGCGCCTCTACCGGGGCTTCTTTGGCCGCCGGCGGCGCCGGCGATATCTCCTTTAACAGGGCGCGGGTCATGGCCGGGTGAACGTACAGGTCGCCCCGCCACACGGCTCTAATCGCGTCAATCAACTCAGACTCAACGGCCCGTTTGATAATATAGCCCGACGCCCCGGCCTGAATGGCCTCTTGCAACAACCCCTCATCTTCATGCACCGTTAATATAAGTACCCGCGCCTGGGGCAGGGTTTGTTTAAGGCGGCGGGTCACATCAATGCCGCTGGAACCGGGCATACTGATATCCAGCAGGATGACGTCGGGTTGCAGTTCTGTGGCCAGGGCCAGCGCCTCTTCGCCGTTTGAGGCTTCATCTACAACTTCTAATTCAGACTCGGCGCTTAATAAAGCCCTGAGACCGGCCCGCAATACGCCGTGGTCGTCAGCTATCAGTATTCGAATCGTCATACGGAACCTCCACGTATATGGTTGTGTTTGAGCCGGGCACGCTTTCTATAGAAAGGACGCCGCCCAGCATCTCGGCCCGTTCGCGCATGCCCAGCAGGCCCAACCGTCCGCTTTGCCCCGCCGCGTCGGGGTCAAACCCCACGCCATCATCTTCTACAATGGTGACCATCTGGTCGCCGCGTCGCTCCAGCAAAACATCCACTCTGGTGGCCCCGGCGTGCCTGACCACGTTGGTCAGCGCTTCTTGCACAATCCGGTACAGGGTGGTTTCCACGGTGGGCGGCAAACGCCTGTCATCCAGCCCTACTATTTCAAACTGCGTTTTCAGGCCGTGCTGCTGGCTGAATGTGTCGATATACTGGCGCAAAGCTGCCGTCAGGCCCAAATGGTCCAGCGTGGCGGGGCGCAGGTTAATGGCCAGCCGGTGCAGATTCTCCAGAATATCGTTGGTCATTTGCTTTAGCTCGGACACGCGGTTGACCACATTTTCAGAGTTGTGGGCCTCTCGTTCCAGCAAACCCAGCCCAACCATCAGCGAGGTGAGCGACTGGCCGGCTTCATCGTGCAGCTCGCGGGCAATGTGGCGGCGTTCAGTTTCTTGGGCCTGCACCAGCCGCCGCGAGAGCGATTGCAGTTGTTTGTGGCTGGCCCGTACCTGTTCAAATAGCTGCGCGTTTTGAATAGCCACCGTCGCCTGGTTGGCAAACGCCTGGGCCATAGCTGCTTCGGTTTGGTCGTAGGCCGATATTTGCTGGCTGTCGAGCGTCAAACAGCCAATCACCTTTTTGTTGGCAATTAAAGGGACTCCCATCCAGCCGCGCGCCTGTTGCTGAATTTTCCAGCCGTCAAAGCGGGGGTCAGATTGGGCGTCGGCCAAAATTACCGGCTGGCCCGTTTTGTAAATTTCCTGGTAAAGGGCGCTGGCCGCCGAGTATGGGCGGCTGGCGGGGGGTTGAATTTGGGCCGACCCTCGCCGGGCCACCATTTGCAGTTTGTCTCGTTTTTGCAGAAAAACAAAGGCATTATCAAAGGGGACAACCTGCTCCAGATAAACCAAAATGCTGTCTAACACCTGGTCAAGGTCAAGGGTTGAGGTGAGCGTGGTGGTGGCCTCGCGCAGGGTTTCGGCCTGTTCGCGGGCCTCGGTTTCGGCCTCAAACAGGCGGGCATTTTCTATGGCAATGGTGGCGGGTGCGGCCAGCCAGCTTAACATCCGCAGGTCTTCGGGGGTAAAACTGCCGTTGTTTTTATTCATCACCTCGATAGCGCCGGTGGTTTGTTTGTCGGTTTGCAGGGGCACGCAAATAACGGAGCGGGTCTGAAAGCCGGTCTGCTCATCAATTCTGTTGAAAAAGCGGGGGTCTTTTGACACATCGGGCACCAGGGCCGGCTCGCCATGTTCAATAACCCAGCCAACAATACCATAACCTGCCGGCAGCCGCACTTTTCTAACAAAATCCGACACGCCGCCGGAAGCGGCGTTAAACCACAGGTCGCTTCTAACCTCATCGTGCAGCACCACCGAGGCAGCGGCGGCATCCAGCAGCCGGATGGCGTGGTCGGTGATGATGGTCAGCGTTTCTTCCAGGTTAAGGGTTGAGGTGATGGCCTGGCTGATAATGCTCAGGGTGGTCAACTCGTCGATGCGTTGCTGGGTTTCGCGGTGCAGCCGGGCATTTTCTATAGCAACGGCCGTCTGGTCGGCCAGGGTTTGAAACAGTTGGCGGTCTTCGGGCGAGAAATAATTAAGCTCGTGACATTTAACATCCAGCACGCCCACCAGGCGGTCGCTCACCTTCATGGGGGCGGTTAACCAGGACTCATCAGGCTGCTCCGGTAAAAGGGGCAGGCCGTTTTCATCAACATCCAGCACTGCGGTGGTTTGGCCGCTGTGGGCCATTAAAACGGTCAGGCGGGCGGCATCATCCAGCGGCAGGTTAAGTTCAATGGCCTTGGGGACACCCCGAATGGGGTAGTAATAGTAGGCCAGGTTGTCGCCGGCGTCGTCGAGTACGCCATAGCCTAAACTTTTGATAGGCAGCAAAAACGAGGCTGTTTCCAGGGCAATGTTGCAAATATCTACCTCATCGCGGAGCAGGTTTAGCTCCCGGCCCAGATGATGAATAGCCACCAGCCGGTCTTCCAGTTGCCGGCGCTCGGTAATATCAATACCGGTGCTGATGATATACTCGATGGGGTCTCCGTTGCCCGGCAAAACGTTGTTAGACCAGGCGATAACTCGCTGCCGGCCATCTTTGGTAAGCCAGTTGCTTTCGTAATCCTGGGGCGGCTCGCCCTTTTGTAGGGCTTTGAAGATAGATTTCATGCGGGCCGCCTCGTCGGTGGTTAAAAATAAATCCCAAAATGGTTTGCCTTTTACCTCATCAAGGCTGTAGCCGGTGGTTTGTTCGCAGGCCCGGTTGAACCGCAAAATGCGTCCATGCGGATTAAGCACCATAATCAAAGCGCCAACCGTGTTAAGCACCGCCGAAACAAAGTTGCGCTCCTTTTTTAGACCCACCACCCGTTTGTTTATCTCGCGGCGGGCCTGGTCGTAAAGCTGGGCGTTTCGCAAGGCGACGGCGGCCTGCTCGGCAAAGCCGGCCAGCCGGCGCGCGTGGGAGGCGTTGAAAAATTCGGGCGTGGCGCTATCAACCTTGATAAAACCTGCCAACTGCTCTTTAATGTAGATGGGCGCGCTAACAAATGATTTTACCCACGATTGGCCGGGGCCGTACATGCGGGGGTCATTAGCCTCTACCAAAGCAGCCAGCAAAGGGTGGCCGGTTTGTTGCATTTGCTTTAACGCGGGAGTATCTTCAATGCAAAGCGTAATAGAGGCAGGGGTAGATTGAGCATTTAGTTTTGGATAACCTTGCCAGCGGGCTACCTGAACATTGTCATTTTCTTTGAGTAGAATACAGGCGGCGTCGTGCGGCACCAGTATACCTAACTGGTCTAAAATACTATCAAGCACACGCTCGTAGTTAAGCGAACTGCTAATGGCCGCGCCTATTTGATAAAGCGTTTCGGCCAGTTCGCGCCGTTCCCGTTCGG
>CAZAPG010000001.1:448474-493905 GCA_964486935.1 uncultured Caldilineaceae bacterium
GCTATGAGCTGCGCTTTGGTTTTATGTTCGTCTTTCATGTTAATCTCCCCCGGCGCAGCGCCGGTTGAGTGATGAATAAAAAAACGCCCTCTATTTTGTAATGGTCTCCAAACAATCATTGTCAGACCGAGGGCGTTATTTTTTGCTCATAAGCTGTGAACCATTAAAGATTTTTAAGGGTATAGGTTGTTAATTTTCGTTGCCGGTTGAAGACGTTACATAAAACTTATAGCATATTTAAAGTTGCCGCAAGCGAGTAATTAGTCCTATTGAATTTTTACCGGCTCATCACCTGGCGGTAAACGGACTCCAGTTTTTGGGCGGTTGCTTGCCAGTTGTGCCAGGTTTCCACATAGCGTCTACCTGCCTGCCCAATTTGTTGCCCTAGCCGGCTGTTGGCAAGCAACTTGATGGCCGTTTGAGCTGTATCCTGGGGCGTGGCGGCTACCAGAATATCTTTGTCAACCTGAGTTTGCAGCGCGGCGACGGTTTGGGGTGTGGTAATTACCGGCGTAGCCATGGCCATTGCTTCCAGCACCTTATTTTGAATGCCTACCCCGTAGCGCATTGGCAGCACGGCTGCGCTGGCCCGGGCCAGGTAGGGGCGCAGGTCGGGCACGGTGCCGGTAACGGAGATGCGCGGGTCGGCGGCCAGCGCCTGTAGTTCTGCGGTGGGGTCTTTGCCGGCAATAATTAACTTTGCCTGGGGAATTTGCTGCCAGACCAGCGGCATCACCCTGGCAGCCAAATCTAAGGCTGCGGCGACGTTGGCATGATAGCTCATTTTTCCGGTGAATACAAGCGTTGCCGGCTCTCTGGGGGTATCGAGCGGGTTGAAATAATCAAGGTCAACGCCGTTGGGTAGCACCACCAGCCTTTGCTCCGCATTGGGCGCGGTTGACAGTTGGGCCAGCGTTTCTTTATCTCGCGGTGATGTCACCAGCACCCGCGAAAAACGCTCCAGCAGCCGGCCTTCGTAGTGGCGGGTGCGGGCCAAATCTAACCGGGCCAGCCAGCGGCTGCGCCAGGTTGGCCCAGCGCGACGCACCCACTCAAACAGCAGGGTAATCGAGTCGACCGAGTCGAACACGGTGGGCAGGTGGTTTGTGGCGCGGCTCAATTCGGCGCCGCGTAAATGCTCTACGTGAACCACGTTAAAATCTGTTTGCCGCAGCGTTTGGTCAATTAAGCGGGCCATTGCCGGCGAGCGAGAGTAAGCAGCCTGAAACGGGGTTCGGCTGGGAATAGCCCAAACGCCGTTCCACAGGGTTTGCCAGCGGGGCAGGTCAACCGTTTTAACCTGCTGGCACCAACCGGTTAGTTGTTCTAACGCGCCGGTCTCTTCGCCGGGGGGTATCAGGGCCAGTAGGGTAATGGCGTGTCCCTGCCGGGCCAAATATTTAATTAAGTTATAAGGGCGCACCCGAATTAAAGAGGGGATGTAGGGACAAATAAAAAGAATTCGTAATGGGTTCATTTAGGTGATATACGCTATCGTCTTTTTTTACCGGGCCGGTCGTTTTTGCGCTCAAAATATTTTTGCCGGTTGACTTTTCCCTGGCGGCCCCACTTTACGTTGGCCAGCATGGCATAATCCAACTCCAGGGGGTTGGTATCAACAACTTCAAGGGTGGTATTGCAAAAGCTGCAAATAATTTGCTGACCTTCATGGGCGCGGGCGCTCAGTTTAATCAGATAATCACATTCGGGGCAGGGAGCCTCTAACATAGCGGCCTTTTTTTGAGAATGCTGGGCGTGATTGACCAGCGTGGCCAGCTCAAGCTCTGGCGGGTCGGCGCTTACCAATACCAACCCACTTTTGCAATTTGGACAAACAATCCGTTGCCCTTTGTGAGCATTTGCCCCCAGTTTTTGGGGATGCCGACATTCCGGGCAGAGTATTTGGTGCATTGTGGCTTACCTCTACTTAACCTGGTAATGTAGTTGGAGTTTGTCTTGCGTTTTCACATCGACAAAAGATTGTCAATCTTTGCCTCGAATATATTTGGCCGGTAGCCAGTTTGCAATTAATAATTTACGCTTGAATATTGATTTGCTTGACCTCTTGCAAATCCAAAAACCCCTGTTTGCGCTCAAACTAATCAGGTTTCTTGACCGGCCGGCATGGGCATTGCGGCATTATTTTGTTTGTTTGGTTCAACAGCGCGTTGATAAAACCGTTGGGTTGGGTAAGCAAATTCAATATCTGGCTGTTGGGCAAAAGCGTTTAAAATATCCTCCCAAAGAGTTTGCTCGGTAGAGCGCCGCCGGCGCGGGTCGCACAGATAGCGCATGGTCAACAATACGCCGCTAGATTCAACACTGGTATAAACGATGGGTGTAATGTGAGGGTAAAAAATCAAAAATCGGCGGGCCGCCCGTTGAATACGTTCGCCGGCATCCTGGCTCAAGTGCGCGGCATCGCGGTTGACAATCTCCTCTAGGATGGTTTTGGCTTTTCGCCAGTGGCTCTCAAATGTTATCAGCACTTCAATTTCGTGCCAAATATAGCCCAGCCCTTTGTGGTAGTTGCCTACCGGGTCGCTAAATATTTTGCGGTTGGGAATATACAAAACCCGGCCGGTGCTCTGGTCGGCGTGGACCCAGTTGCCAATTTCCAGCAGAACAAATTGAAAAACCCTGATATCAACCACATCGCCCGAGTGCGGCCCAATTTCAATGCGGTCGCCTACTTCAAAGGGGCGGCGCCATAAAATAAACAGCCAGGCGACCACATCGTTGACCGGCCCGGCCAGGGCAATAATTAACCCGGCCGCCGCAATGCCCAAAAAGGTAGCCACAGATTGAATGCTGAGCCAGAGCGGGCTAATCAGTAGTATCCCTAAAATGGCAGCCAGATAGGTGGTTGTTTTACGCCAGCTATACTGCGCCCTCACTCCCTTAACCTGGCGGTTGACAATTTGCATGACTATTAGCCGCAACAGCCACAGGGCAAAGATAATGACTAAGGTACTTATTAATCTTACCTGTAGTTCATTATTGGATAACAAAAATGAAGGCAACCACTCGCTCAGCATATCTCAATCAACAGCCGGATGAAATCATTTGCGCATAACAATGCGTCTATTATACCCTAACCCATTTTTTTCCTAAAGCAGAAGCCATCTACTGAATGCGCCACTTGTAGGTTTTGACTTCCCATTCCTTTTGCCCTTCGGCGGCAATGGCTCCGGTATCTTTAAATTTTACGGTGAAGTTGTAAACCCCCGGCTGCTTTTCAATGGCCTTGCTGTCGTTGACTTCCATTTCAAAAATCTCGCCCTCGATATCCAAAATGATGTCACGGCCTGTTTCGTTGAAAATAGTCACCAGGGCCAGACCTTCGGGGGTGGAAGTAGGCGAGGGGGTTGGGGTGATGGTGGGCGTTGGGCTGGGCGGCGGCGTGGCCGTTGGCAGCGCCGGGCGTCCGGCCTGCCGGCTTTCGGCTACTTCTACCGTTACGCCGGTGTCGGTTACGGTTAATTGGGTAAAATCAACCGGCGAGTTTTGAAAGGCGTCGTCAATACCCTGGTTAAAACCCTGCGAAATCTGGTCGGCCACAAATGGTAGCGGCACGTTGCCAATACCGGTAAAACTCAAATTGGGTTTGCCGTTTTGCAGGGCCACCGCCACGGGAATGGTAAAATCAAAACCGCTCCAGCTCCCGTTGATGTCAACGTGGTCGGGCGGGCGCATTTCCGCTTCAATGTTGTCAACATAAACGCCCACCAGCGCTTGCAGGTTTTGGTCAATTTGGGCTTTGGTAAACTGGTTGGGCGCTTCAAGGTCGAGCTTGTTAAAATTCCAGCCCGCCGAGGCAATTGTCTGCCGAATAAAAGAGCCGGCAGCCAGAGCGCCGGTGGCCCCAATGACGCCTACCGTAAGGGTCACAATCAGCAAAATCACAATCGCTGCGCGGGTCAGCCGCCAGGTGGTGCGGCGCAGGCGCAGCAGGGCAATGTTGGGCAGCAGCAATTTAAGAAACCGCTCCAGCATTTCTTTAGAGCTTTTGCCCTGTTTGACTGCCTGAACGGCGGCTTCGGCCAGGTCGTTGCGGTTAATCAGCCGAAACCAGCGTTCAAACTCGCCGCGCTCCAGGTATTGCTGCGCTTCTTTGCGGTATTTCTCGCACAGGTTGACCAGCTCCCGCGCGGTTTTGGCCGACTCGCCGCTTTTGAAGGTATACAGCGCCGCGGCCTGTCCCTGAGAAATAAGGGCCTCAAGCTGCTCTTTTAGCTGGCGAGCCGTGAGCCGCTGTTCCGGCTCGGTGGCCGTGGCCTGGCTGATAATGGTTTCCAAATCCTGGGGCAGTTCTTTATTTATCTGCCGGATGGCCGGAAATACGCCGTGCAGTTCTTTTAATTTGAGGGGGTTAAATGTGCCGCCATGCGCGTCGGCGGGGTTGACGCCCGTCACCAAATGGTGCAGCGTGGCTCCCAGCGCGTACACGTCAGAAGTAGGAACGGCCCGGCCCAGCCACTGCTCCAGGGGGGTGTAGCCCAGCGTGCCCGCAGCCATCGAGGCTTTGATATCGCCGGAGCTTTCTACCGGGTCGGCCTTGGCCAGCCCAAAATCTACCAGCCAAACCCGGTTGTCTTCGCCCAGCAAAATATTATCGGGTTTGATGTCCCGGTGCATCACCGGTTCGTCGCCGGCCTCGCCGTGGGTGTGCATATAACTGAGCGCGTCCGATACGTCAACAATGTAGCGCACGGCCTCTCGCCAGGGAACCGGCCCGTTTGAAACGATGCCCTTCAGGCTGGAGCCTTCAATATACTTCATCACCAAATAGTTGCCGCTTTCATCGGAAAAGTAGTCGTAAATTTCGGGGATGTTGGGGTGGCCCGGCTCGTTCAGCTTGGCCAGCAGGCTGGCTTCGCGCTCAAAATTGGCCTGGTAAAGCTGCACCTGCTTGGCGGGTGTCCCTTTAGGAATTTTCATCCGTTTGACCACGCACCTGCGCCGCAGTTTGACATCTTCGGCCAGGTAGGCCGCGCCAAAGCCGCCCTCGCCCAAAATCTGGATAATCTGGTAGCGATTTTGCAGCAGCCGGCCCCGGCTCACGTCGGTTGTGGTATCTTTAAAATTGCGTTCGCCCTGGGTTTTGCCCTGGGGCGTAACTTTTGTCTCTTTTTCTGCGGGTTTCGGCTCAGGCGGCGGCATAGTCAGGTCCGCATCTGTTTGGCCGGGTGCAGAGGTCAGGGTGCGGTCGGCGGGCGGGCCGGATTCGGCAGAGCGGATGGTGGCCTCATATCCGGCCTGGTTGGGGGTCAGCCGGGTTTGCCCCTCCTCTGCGGGCGGGTGGGGCATCAGTTTGGTGGCCTCTTCAGTGGCGCTGCCGGAGATGATGGTTTCCTCTTCGCGTGATGAGGCGGCCACGGTTTGGTTGTCATTTGCCGGACTTGCCGGAGCGGGGGAGTCGCCCGTTGTTTTGTTTTCTTTTTCAGATGGGTCATTTTTCAATGACATGCATATTCTCCTAAAATACTGTTTACCTGCGCCTATCTTAGCACAGAAGCAAATTGGACTCAATAAACTTGATGTACTGTGAGAAAACTTAAACTTTGATGGGCGGCCTCAGTTCAGGTTGAATTTTACATAAAGTTAAAGTACAATGTTAAAATATTTGAATTTATAACAGGCGGTTTACTGATGATGAGTCGAATAAAAGTTTTATTACTGGCGACGTTACTTTTTACCATTTCTGCCTGCTCCGGCCCGCCTAATCGCAGCGGCGACGCGGCGCAGTTGCCCCAGGATGTGCCTGCCGAGGCCCCCGCAACCACCCCGCCAACTGCCCAACCCACCCTGGCCCCGCCTGCCCAACCCGCAGCGGAATCTACGCCCACCGCCGGGCCGCAACCTGAGCCGGCAGGCGACGTGGTTACATTTAGCGTTGAAGGCGGCATTGCCGCTTTTTGCGACCGGCTCCGTATCGACGCCGGCGGCAACTACACCCTTAGCATTTGCGGCCAGCCGGATGTTGCCGGCGCGCTGGATGAACCCGATAGAGTCTCGCTGCAAACCTGGCGCGAGAATTTAGCCGCTTTTCAACTAACCTTTGAGGATAATCCCGGCGGCCCCGATAATATGGTCAGGGCGCTGACTTTTAACGGTCAGGGGCAAATAGAGGCCGACCAGAATCAACAGCAGGTTATTTTTGATTGGGCCAGCGGCCTAAACCTCAGGCTGCGCCCCCAACAGGCCGAAGCTCCCCCCACGCCACAGCCGGCCCCGGCCACAGCCGGCGGAGTTTGCCCCGATATCGCCCGGCCGGCGCTAATTATGGCAAATCTTGATAACGCCAACCTGCTCACCCTGGTAAACCCCAACAGCCAGGCCACGTGCGAGCTAACGCTGACCCAAACGCCGGTGGGCCGGATTGTTGCCGCCGCAGACAATCTCTACTTTCCCGTTTTTGACCCCGAAGCCAAAACCACCACTATCTGGCAGCGCCTGGCCGATGGCGTCGAGAGGCCGCTTGGCTTTACCAGCCTGAGCAGCGAAGTACAGGGGCCATCTGATTTTATTGTTTCTGATGATGGCGCAAAAATTGCCTGGACCCAAACCATCATCAACTTTGAAACCGACCCGCCCGTTTACCGCAACAATCTGTGGGTTGCCAATGTTGATGGCAGTTTTCAGGTAACGCTGATAGATGCCGTGGAAAACAGCGACAGCCGTTTTGTGGGGCTGGCCCGTTTTTCGGCCAATGCCGGCACGCTCTACTACGCCTTGCAGCCCGATATTGGCGGGCCTGTGTTCAGCGGTCGTTTTGACACACTTTACAGCGCGCCTACGGGGGGCGGATCGGCCCAACTGCTTTATGCCTGTCCGCCGGAAAACCCGGTTTGCGTTGGCGGCCTTTCGCCCGATGGCAGCCTGATTACCGTAGTTCAACCCCAGGCAGCCGCCATTCAGCTTCTTAATCGAGAGGGCAGTTTGCTCAACACGCTGGCCTTGCCCGCCACCGACTATATCGAGCGCACCGCATTTGCGCCAAACGGCAATCTGGCGTATGTTACGGCTAAACTGGCGCAGGCCAGCCAGGATGACCCACCGCTGCCCAACCCCGGCTACATCAGCTTTATCGCGCCGCCGTATGCGGGTCAACCGCAAACCCTGGTGAGCAACAATAACGTTGGCACCTTGCGCGGCTGGCTCGATGACAACCGGCTAGTTATTGGCACCATTGATGCCGCCGGTAATGTCGGCTCCTCCATCGTCACGCTGGATGGGCAAATTACAGACCTGCTGCCTGATACCGAATACGTAACTATCGGCGTGTGGCGGTAGCAGATATTGCCTAAAAAATTGATGGACGCGGATGGCGCGGGTCCCCTGAAATTTTGCGACCCGCGCCATCCGCATTCTGTTTGAAGATATGACTACTCAACCCAAAACCACTCCAACTGCCGAAACAACCGCCGCCGATGAATTTCAAACCGGCGAAATAATGACCATTGTCGGCGGGCATTTTGTCCACGACACCTTTTCGGCCTTTATTGCGCCGCTGCTGCCCCTGATTATCGAGAAACTGTCTATCTCGCTAACCCTGGCCGGGGCGCTGTGGGGATTTGTGCAAATACCGGCCTTGCTCAACCCGTTCATTGGTTACTTGGCCGATAAAGTCAGCCTGCGTTATTTTATTATTTTGGCTCCGGCCATTACGGCTACTTTAATGAGTTTGTTGGGGGTAGCCTCCAACTACCTGGCCCTGTCGGTTTTGCTGTTTGCGGCCGGCGTGAGCGTGGCGGCTTTCCACGCCCCGGCCCCGGCCATGATTGCCCGCATTGCCGGCAATCAGCTTGGCAAAGGGATGAGCCTGTTTATGGCCGGCGGCGAACTGGGCCGCACCCTGGGGCCGTTGCTGGCCGTTTGGGCCGTTTCTGTCTGGTCGTTGGAGGGCTTTTACCGCATTATGGTGTTGGGCTGGGCTACTTCGGCGGTATTGTATTGGCGGCTGCACCAAATATCGGCTCGACCCGCGCAGCGGCAAAGCGTCAGGGCTATGCTGCCGGCGGCGCGCCGCCTTTTTTTGCCCGTGACCGGCATTGTGGTGCCCCGACAATTTCTAATTACCGCGCTGGCCGTCTATTTACCCACCTTTATGAGTCGAGAGGGGGCCAGTTTGTGGGTGGCCGGCGCTTCGCTCTCTATTTTTGAGCTGGCCGGCGTTGGCGGGGCGCTGGCCGGCGGAACCCTGAGCGACCGGCTGGGGCGCAAAGCCATTTTGCTGGCGGCCTCGGTTAGCTCATCGGTGTTGATGTTGCTGTTTTTGGGGGTGTCGGGCTGGTGGCTGGTGCCGGTGCTGCTGGGGTTGGGCTTTACGGCTCTGTCGACTGCCCCGGTTATGCTGGCCATTGTGCAGGAGCAGCTTCCGCACAACCGGGCAATGGCTAACGGCATTTTTTTAACCATTACATTTTTGGCGCGGCCTCTGGCCGCCTTTATTTTGGGGTTGTTAGGCGATAATTTAGGGTTGCGGTCGGCCTATTTTTGGGCGATGGTTGTCTCCCTGTTGACCATCCCCATGATCTTCTTCTTGCCGGAGCCAGAAGCTTAAGAAACATTCGCTGGCTGCGCTTTTGTCCCCCACGGTACTTAAGTCATCTTTGTTTCGATAACGCCAACAGCTATAATGTCATTGGTAAAATTCAAATTTTGAATTTTAATTGCGATTTCAGGGAAAAAACGGTTGGCCGAAAATTACGACCTGCAAATTTTATCCCACATTGAACAAAACCCCGATACCACCCAGGCCGATTTAGCCACGCAGCTTGGGGTGGCGGTGGGCAGCGTTAACTGGTACGTTAAACGGCTCATTAACAAAGGTTATGTTAAAGTAACCCAAATGGAGCGTCGCCGGCTGCGTTACCTGCTCACGCCCAAAGGCATTACCGAAAAGAGCCGGCTGACCAAAGAATTTATGCAAGCCTCGCTGCAATGGTACCGGCTGACGCGTGAAGACTCGAAAATGTATTTGCAACAAATCAAAGAGGCCGGCTTTGATACCGTCTGCATTCAGGCTGATGGCGACCTGGCCGAAATTATTTATTTGACCTGTTTAGAGGCGCAGATAAAAGTCAATAAAGAAATTGACCCCACTTATCCGGTGTTTAGGATAGAGGGGTTGAGAACAGTACTGGATTGGCCGAATCAAGCATCATTAAACTCATAGAAAATTGGACTGCATTTTATGATTAGCGGGCAACTTCAGAGATTGGCCAAAGGTACATTTATTTATGGATTGGGCGGTATGCTCAATCAGATGTTCAGCTTTTTGTTACTGCCTCTTTTTACCCGTTATCTAAACCCGGCCGATTATGGGGTTAGCGCCATTTTGGCCATTTTGACAACCCTGCTGGGAACTGTTTTTTCGCTGGGCACCAAAAATTCTATTGGAATTTGTTATTTTAGTGCAGAAGAGGGGCCGGAGAGAGGGCGTGTAGTCTGGACAACTTTTTTGTTGATGGTTATCAGTTCAGTATCTATGGCGCTGATTGGCTTTGTGTTTGCCCCTCAGATTAGCCGGTTAGCTTTGGGAACCGCCGAATACGCCTATTTAATTTATCTTGTGCTGGCCAGCCTGGCTGCAAATACGGCAATTACGCCATTTTTCTCATTTTTCAGGCTTGAGGAGAAAATCTATACCTTTGTAATATTATCTACCATTTCCACGTTATTAAAATTGCTACTTAGTATTTACACAGTTGTTTATCTGAAACGCGGCGTGCAGGGGTTGTTCGAAGCCTCGTTGGCGGCGGCAATTGCTACCCTGGTGCTTACAATTATCCTGACCGTACCGGCCCTAAAATTTAGTATTAATCTCCGTTGGGTTGCCCCGTTGGTTAAAATAGGGTATCCCTCGATGTTGGGAGTGGGGGCGCTCTTTTTAATAGATTGGGCCGACCGTTTGATGTTGCAACGTTTGGTAGGGCTGGAAGAAGTTGGGGTTTACGCCATTGGCTATAGTATGGGGATGATTTTGCTGCTGTTGGTCAACGCTTTTGGCAGCGCCTGGATTCCATACCGGATTTCTTTTTTATCACAAAGGGCCGAAGCCAGCATTTTATTTGGCTACGTGTTGCGATATTACTTTTTATTTTATGGTTTGTTAACCCTGGTTTCTTTTTTGTTTGCCCGGCCTATTGTAACCCTAATGACCGAGAGGTCATTTCACAGCGCCTATACGGTTGTAGGGCCTATTGCGGCCTCGTATTTTTTCAAAGGATTGTACCTTATTTTGATAACAGGTGTTGTTTTTGAAAAAAAGTTACACCTTCAAACCTGGTCCGAATGGCTGGCAGCCCTGGTGAATATTGCTTTGAATTTATTGTTGATACCCTTGTTATTTAAAGATGGCGCAGCAACCGCAACCCTGGCAGCATATTTAGCCTTATCCATTATTAGCTACATCTTTGGTTCAAAATACTTGCCTATCCAATGCAATTGGGGCGATATTGCCAAATTTGTCTTTGGTTTTGTAATTTTGGCGGCAATATCATACTATCAATTTGCGGAAAATCTGGTGATTAGTTTTTTTATTAGCAGCCTCTTGTTTGTTATATTTTGTCTGTATACATTTTACGTGGTTCTGACAAATTCAGAGCGCGGCAGAGCCGGGCAGTTGGTGCTGTGGTTCAAAGCCAAATTAACCCCGGCTTTATCTTACAGATAGGGTCTTGATACGGCACTGTATAAACTGTTCCAGGTTACAGACCGCAAAATAGACACTTGATCATTTGTAAAGATTTTTGTAAACGGTTCTTAATGAATGAAAGACTCTCAATCCGTCCCAATTGAGGCTGTGCGCTCCTTTTGGAATGCCAATCCGGTATCGGCAAAAAACATTCCTTACCCGTTGGGGTCGCCAGAATTTTTTGATTTTTATGATAAAAAACGAGAAGCCAAAGAGAGCCTTGCCTTTTCTTACGCCTTGCATGAATATAAAAACTTTGTTGGACAAAATGTGCTGGATGTTGGCTGTGGCAATGGCTACGTACTTAGCAACTACGCCAAAGAAGGCGCAAACGTTTTTGGGGTTGACCTGACCGCTACCGCTCTTTTTTTATCCAGGCGGCGGTTTGAGCTGGCCGGCTTTAGCGGAAAATTTTATCAGGCCAGCGCCGAAGAACTGCCTTTTGATAAAGCCAGCTTTGATTGTGTTTGTTCGATGGGGGTTTTGCACCACACTCCAAATACAGAAAAGGCGATTAAGGAGATTTTTCGGGTTTTAAGGCCGGGGGGACGGCTGATTATAATGGTTTATCATCGTAACTCAATTGCGTATAGATTTACCTTCCCCCTAATTAGCCTGCTCAAACAAAAACCAATTCAGCAATTGGTAAATGAGGTGGATGGCGCAGGCAACCCCAGAGGAGATGTTTACTCCAGGCCCGAGTTAAAAAAACTACTCCATAAATTTGAACAAATTGAAATGTTTGTTGACTCCTTGCGCGGCGCAATGATTTTGCCAAAAGTAGGTCATCTCATTCCCCAAAATCTGTTGCAACCATTTGAAAAAAAGTGGGGCTGGTTTCTTTATGCCAAAGCCGCAAAACCGGCCGCCCAGCCCAAGTGAAGCCAAAAGCAAGAAGGTATTGTGGGCCAATGCGCGTCCTTTTTTTGACTGATGCTGATTATGTAAAAAGCCCGGCTGCGCGCCAGTGGTTTTTTCAAATGCATCAACTTTTAACCGAACGGGGGATTCAATCATCGCTCAATCAGTTTGACCAATCGCCGTACGATGTGGCCATTATCCACTGGGCCGATAAGGAAAAAGTCCGGCAGGTTATCGAGGATTCTCCCCAGGCGCGTATTGGTATTCTTAACCCCGGCTACCTGGGTTTTCCCAAAAAATATGTCCACGGCCCCGCTTACCAGTGGCAACTGGCGCAGCAGGTGGCAAACAATGTTGATTTTTTTCTGGTAACATCCTTTACCTGGCGCGAACTGCTATTACCCTACCACCGGCGAGTCTATCTCATCATAGATTATGATTTTCCTCAGAATAAATCTGCTAAACAGCATACCGGCACAACAAATCTGGTAATTGGCTACCACGGCAATGAGCTGCACTATGCCCAGGACTTCTTTCCCCACGGAGCTAATGCGCTCAGGCGGCTGGCCAGGGAATATGATTTTACGCTCAAAATTATTACCAGTAACGTTCAAACCCAACCCCGTATCGAGGGGGTCAAAACAGAATTTTTAGAGTTTAATCTGGACACCTTTGCAAACCAGATTCAGACTTTTGATATCGGGCTATGCCCCGCCTTTTCCACCTATAAACAGCTCGAGAATCCCTTCATTTACATTCGCAACGCCAACCGAGTGCAAACCTTGCTGTTTTATGGAATTCCCTCGGTGGCGTCGCCTTTGCCGCAGGCTTGCCAGGATTTATCTCATGAAGAAACGGTCTTGTTTGCCGTTAGCGAAGCAGGCTGGTACGATGCCTTGAAACGCTTATTAACCCAACCTGATTTACGCAACCGGATTGGACACGCGGGCCAGAAACTGGTTTCAACTCGTTTTTCCGCCGAGGCCGCCGCAGATATATACGTTAATCTGTTGGAGCAAGAAATAAAATCGCCCCTGTTACCCAGACAGGGCTTTTCGCCGGTTCCCCTGGAAAAACAAATACAGTTCATCCAAACCCTACAGCATCGCCTGACAACCAGGTTGCGGGCAAATTTGTTAAAATTGACAGGATAAAAATTTGGGAAAACTGGCCGCATTGCCCCAACTGTTAAAAACAAATCTGGCGCAGGGCAAACGGGTTATCTGGCAAACCTGGTATCGCCGCTTTGATAATAACCCGTTTAATGTTAACCCCCGGCTTGTTTCCCAACAGGCCTATCTCGATCTGGCTGCCGAAGCGCAAAGCCGGGCTTATCCTGAATTTATGGCCCGGGTTGAGCAAGCGTTTGGCTTTTTACCCGATAAAACATTTATTGATGACCTGGCGCTTTCAACTCAGGTTGTTATCAAGGAGTCGACCTTGCTTTACCTGCACGGCTATCTGCTTTATGCCGCCCTGCGCCACTATCTTTCAACTCACGCCGATTACCCTTCGATTTCCATTTTAGAAACAGGCACGGCACGCGGTTTTAGCGCGGTCTGTCTGGCCAAAGCCCTGCACGATGCTCAACGAAGCGGCAAAATTGTAACCATCGACGTGCTGCCGGTCAACAAAGCCATCTACTGGAACTGCATTCACGATGCCGAAGGCAAAAAAACTCGCTTTCAATTGCTGGCAAAATGGCGCAATCTGGTTGAGACCCACATTATTTTTTTACAGGGACACACCGATATCGTGCTGCAACAGTTGGGTCTGGCCCGCATCCATTGTGCCTTTCTTGACAGCGGCCATGATTACGACACGCTAAAAATGGAACTGGATTTTGTAACCGCCCATCAACAATCAGGCGATATTATTATTTGCGATGATTACACCCCGGCCCAATTTCCCGGCGTAGTTAAAGCGGTTGACGAACTGCTGGCCGGCGGGCAGTATCGGGGCCAACTGTTTACCACGCCGGAAGCGCGTGGATATATGTATTGCCAAAGAATTGTAGCCTAGAATGTCTACCTCTCCCCCCAAACGAGTTGTCCAAAATAGTCGGCTGGTTTATTATCGCCAGGCTGCCAACGTTGATTATTGGGATAAAGTTTGGCAGAATCAATTTTCTGCCAATAATTATCAAAAGGCCCGGCAAGGGGATTTGGGGCTTTACGAGCAGGTCGTCAGCCGGTACCTCCCCCGGCAAGGGCGCATTTTAGAGGCTGGCTGCGGCGCCGGGCACGTTGTCTTGGCCTTGCGCCAGCGTGGATACAACATTCAGGGCGTGGATTGGGCCGAAACCACCGTGACGATGGTCAAGCGTTTGTGGCCGAATTTGCCCCTTTATGTGGGGGATGTCAGACATTTGGCAGTTAATGACGGCACTTATACAGCCTGCATTTCTTTGGGGGTAGCAGAGCATTTTCAAACAGGGCCAGAGCCAATTCTGCTCGAAGCCCATCGAATATTAACGCCCGGCGGGTGGCTCATTATCTCGGTGCCTTTTTTTAATGCCCTTCGCCGGCTCAAGGCAAAATTGGGGTTGTATGGCGGGCCGGTTAATGGCCGTCAATTTTATCAGTACGCTTTTTCCACCTCAGAATTTACCGCAATTGTTGAAAAGTGTGGATTTGAAATCATTGCTATTCACGCCAATGATGCCGCCAAGGGGTTAAAGGATGAGCTATGGTTTTTACGGGTTTTATCGAGCCTCCACCCCAAAGTGGCAGGTGTTGTGTGGCTGTTGCTCAACAGATTTTTAGAGCCGCGTCCCTGGGCGCGCCATAATTTGGGCCATATGCAGGTTATTGTTGCCCGCTCGCTAAAGGTGTTATGAGTCCCAACAGCAACATCAGCCTGGCCCTCTTTCTCTCTCGCTCCGTTCCGTTGAGCCTGTGGGACAGGCTTGGCATTTTAGAGCGCGAACTGGCCCTGTACAGGCAATTACGGCCCGCCCTGAAATCGCTGACGATTGTTACCTGCGGCGGCCCCGCAGAATTGAAATATCAGGATATGTTGAGCGACACCCTCATTTTGTGCAACCGTTGGGGTTTATCCCCCAATGCCTACAGCCTGCTGGCTCCACTGTTACACCGGCGGGCGTTGCAACAGGCAACGCTTTACAAAACCAATCAGCTTGAAGGCGCCTGGACAGCCCTGCTGGCCGGCCGGCTATATCGCAAGCCGGTAATTGTGCGGGCCGGGTACGCCTGGGCCTTAAATTACCGGCGAGCGCAGGGCAAAGAAACCTTCAAAGGTAGAGTCATCTGCCGGCTAGAGCGCCTTTCGGCCAGCTTTGCCGGCCATATGATTGTTACTACAAACTCGCTTAAAAACTATTTTGTCTCTAATTATCAAATTTCACCCCAGCTTGTCACCATTATTCCCAACTATGTTGACACTCATCTGTTTCAACCCCTAACCGGTTCGACCCCCCAACCGGGGCGAGTCATTTTTGCGGGAAGTTTGAGGCCGGAAAAGAATTTGCCAACTCTCTTTGAAGCCGCTGCCCAACTGAAGTCGCTACAACTTGTATTGGCGGGCGATGGCCCTCAAAAAGCTCAACTGGAGCAGTTGGCCCAACGCCTCAACCTGTGCGTCACCTTTGCCGGGCGATTACCCAACCAGCATCTCCCCCAAGAAATCAATCGCTCTGAAATTTTCATTCTTCCTTCCCTCTACGAAGGCCACCCCAAGGCGCTCATCGAGGCCATGGCCTGCGGCGCAGCCGTCATCGGCGCAGATGTGGATGGCATCCGCAACGTGATTGAGCACAAAGTAACCGGGTTGCTGTGCCCCCCCACCATCGAGGGAATAAAAACCGCTCTGGCCCGGCTGCTGGCCGACAGACAACTGCGGGCAAGGCTGGGGCAGGCTGCCTGCGCCTTTGCTGCGCAACATTACAGCCTGGAGCAAGTCGCCACCCAGGAACTGGCCCTGCTGCAAGAGGTTCAGCAAAATTGGTAACATCGCATCAAACTCCCGACATTCTCTGCTTTTCCTCATCCGACTGGTACGGCAAATGGGGCAGCCGCCAGCAAGTGATGATGCGCCTGGCCGCCCCGGAACGCCGGGTTTTATTTGTAGAGCATTTGGCCGGACTGGAGCATTTTCTAAAATATGCCGACCTGCGCCGCCGCCGCTGGCAACGCTGGCGCGAGGGGCTGCGAGAAATCAAACCTGATTTGTGGCTGCTATCGCCGCCGCCGTTGTTGCCGGGCCGCTACTACTGGGGCGCGATGGCCCGCTTCAATGCCGCCGTGGTTCAGCGCTGGCTGACGCCCTACCTTCGCCGCTTAAAATTTAATCGCCCCATCCTGTGGCTTTACCAGCCGGAACATAGCGCGCTGGTGGGCCGGTTTGATGAGTTACTGGTGGTTTATCATTGCATTGACGAGTTTGCCGCCGGAATACAGGGGCGCAAGCGCCGGGTCATTACTGCGCTGGAAACAGACTTGCTAAAGCGAGCGGACATTGTGTTTGCCAATTCAAGGCTAATCTACCGGCATAAGCAAAAACTCAACCCCAATACCTGCCACCTGCCCAGCGGCGCAGATGTTGAGCATTTTGCCGGGGCCGCCAACTCATCCGCCGAAATTCCCGCCGAAATTGCCCAACTGCCCCATCCAATCCTGGCCTATGTCGGCAATATTGATGAGCGCATCGACATGTCGCTTTTAAACCAACTGGCGCAAGCGCGCCCCCACTGGACTCTGCTGCTGATTGGACAGGCTCACGCCCAGGCCCCCGGCTGGCGCGCTTTGCAATCAATGGAAAATGTAATCTGGTTAGGCAAACGCTCGTTTGAAACCCTGCCCAACCTGCTGCGCGGCGTTGACCTCTGTTTGCTGCCCTATGTTCAGGGCGAGCAGACCCGTTACCGCAGCCCGCTCAAATTGTACGAATATCTGGCTACCGGCAAACCCGTCGTCGCCACGCCTCAACCAGAAGTTGATGAATTTGCCGGTTTAATCAACATTGCCAGCCCGGCTGAATTTGTTGAAACCGCAGCAATAGCCCTGCAAACCGATACCCCCCACAAGCAGCAGCAGCGACTGGCTGTTGCCCGCCAACATTCCTGGGACAAACGGGTTGAAACTATTAACCATGTGCTGGCCAAACATGGGGTAACAACATGACCAACCCCAATTCAATTACGCCGGTAAAAATTCTGTACTTTACCACCGAACTCAACGTTGGCGGCGCAGAAAAAATATTGAGCCGCCTGCTGGCTCACCTGGATGACCGGCAATTTGCGCCGCAAGTGGTTTGTCTCTACGGCGGCGATGGCCCCATCGCCGCCGAGATTCACGCTTTAAACGTGCCGCTCTTTGATTTAAGGATGACAGCCAAATGGCGGCTGAACGCAGTCTGGCGCTTCTACCGTTTGCTGCGGCAAGAGTCGCCGGTAATTTTGCACAACTCGCTGTTTCACCCCAATATGTTGGGCCGCTTCCTGGGGCGACTCGCCGGCATACCGGTAATTATTTGTACCGAACACACCATGGCCTCAGAAAGCGAGTGGCGCTACCTGATGAACCGCTGGACTATTGGCCTGGTTGACGCCATGATTGCCGTATCTGATAATGTCCGTGATTTTTGCTTGCAGCACATTAAACTACCCCCCGAAAAAGTGGTGGTAATTCGTACCGGCATTGAAGTTAAAACCCCAAAACCGGCCTCAAAAGCAGAAGCCCGCCGCAAATTAAATTTACCGTTCGAGGCGCAGGTGGTGGGCACGGTCAGTCGCCTTCACCCCGATAAAGGCGTAGAATTTTTGGTCAGAGCCTTAACGCAAGTTGCCGGCGCCAGTTTGGTAGTTATTGGTGATGGGCCGGAATGGAATCGCTTGCAGCAATTAACCGCCGACTTGAATCTGACGGGCCGCATCATTTGGGCCGGTTATCGGCCCGATGTGGTTGACCTGCTGCCCGCATTTGATATTTTTGCCCAACCATCCCAAATTGAAGGGCTGCCCAATACCATCATCGAGGCAATGAGCGCGGCCCTGCCGGTTGTTGCCACTGCTGTTGGCGGCGTACCAGAAATAGTGACAGATGGCCAAACCGGGCTGCTGGTGCCTGCCTGCAATCCGCCGCTGTTGGCTGCTGCCATCAATCGGTTGTTAAGCGACCCTGAAATGCGCCGGCAAATGGGCCAGGCCGGCTTTGAATTTGTCAAACAGAATTTTTCCGTCCGCCAAATGGTTCAACAAACCCAAAATTTGTACCGGCAACTGTTAAAAAATAAAGGCTTAAACTAATTATGTGTGGTATCTGCGGCATTGTGCGCTTGCAAAATTCTAAACCCATTGAGCGGGATACCCTGTTGCAAATGCGCGATTCGCTAATTCATCGGGGGCCGGATGATGCCGGCATCTACAATGACGCCAAAGCCTGGCTCGGCTCGCGCCGGCTGTCAATTATAGACCTGTCTCCCAACGGCCACATGCCCATGCGCTCCACGAATGGCCGTTATATTATTGTGTACAACGGCGAGGTCTACAACTTTCGCCAGTTGCGCGGCCAGCTTGAGCAAAAAGGTGTCCATTTTCGCTCCGGCACCGATACCGAGGTGCTGCTAAATCTTTACATCGAGCGCGGCCCGGCCATGTTACCGCTGTGCCACGGAATGTTTGCCCTGGCCATTTGGGACCGGCAAGAACAAACCCTCTTTGCCGCCCGTGACCGGCTGGGGATTAAACCCTTTTTCTATGCCATTCACCAGGGCGCGTTTTATTTTGCCTCAGAGCCAAAGGCGTTGTTCGCCGCCGGCGTGCCGGCCCAATTCAACCCCGATACCTGGCCGGAACTGCTGCTTTTTCGTTACGTGTCGGGCCAGCGCACGCCTTACCAGCGTATCCACCGGCTGCTGCCCGGCCACTATCTGCTCATTAAAAACGACGCGTTGCAAAGCCGCTGCTGGTGGTCGCTGGCCGATTCGCAACCGGGCCTTGCTGCCAGCGAGTCGCCCCAAATAATAGCTGACCATTTTGAGGAAATGTTTAACGACTCGGTAGCCCAGCGCCGCATCAGCGATGTGCCGGTTGGCGTGCTGTTAAGCGGCGGGTTAGATTCCAGCAGCGTGGCGGCCACGCTGGCGGCCCAGGCCGGCAGAGATGTGGCCAGCTTTACCATTCGCTTTGCCAACCCCCGCTACGACGAGGGCTTTTGGGCCAAAGAAGTCGCCAAAAAATGGCAGTTGAATTATCATGAGCGCCTTGTCACGCCGCCGGAAATTCCCGTACTGCTGGAAGAGGCCACCCGGCTGCTGGATGAGCCGCTGGCCCATGGCAACGATATTCACCTGCTGGCCATTGCCCGGCTGGCCAAACCCCACGTAACCGTGCTGCTTTCCGGCGAGGGGGCCGACGAGACAATGGGCGGCTATGGTCGCTACCGTATCTTTTTGCTCCCCTGGCTGTTGCGGTTGGGCGGGCTGGCTCACTGGCTGGCGCGACTTGTTCCGGCCGGCGGCTCGCCGCAGCGGGCCTTGCAAATTCTGGCCCAGCCAACGGCTCAGGCGCGGCTGTTGTTTAGCTCGGCCGGATTGTTTCCGGCAGACGCGCCGCTGCAAAACGGGGCTGTGGCTGCGCCCGAATACCGGCAAGCTGTTATTAATCGGGCCGCCTTGTTATACACCGAGCCGGTGCGCCAGCTAATGTATTACGAGCAGTCCACTTACCTGCAATCGCTGCTGGACCGCAACGACCGGATGACGATGGGGGCGTCAATAGAGTGTCGCGTGCCGTTTTTGGACCACCGGTTGGTGGAGTGGCTGGCCACACTGCCAACCCGCGCTTTTTTTGAAGGCAGCCGGGGTAAGTCGATATTGCGCCAGGCTATGAAATCGCAGTTGCCGCCGGCAGTATTGCAGCACAAAAAATGGGGGTTTACCGTACCCTGGGCCGCCTATTTTAGAGAAACGCCCTCGCTGCGGGCCTGGATACAGCAGTTGCCCCAAATGGATATTATTAAAAATGCGCCCCTGTACCAGCCGGCAGTGGCCCAAACGGTCAATCAATTTTTGGCCGGTAATAATCGGCATACCTCGTTAGTGCGGCAGTTGGTTTTTATTAGCCTGTGGCAGGCCGTTTGTCTTGAAGGTCGGCGTCAAGTATTGGAGTAAATGTAAAATGCGGGTCGAAAAAATTTACGAGCGCGCGCCTGTTACCCTGCAAAATTTAATGGTGTCGCTGAAAGGCTGGCAGATTCACCGTGTCCGTTACCGTTCCAAAGCTCACTACCAGGCTTGCCGAGAACTGCAAGCCAACGAGCAGCTTGTGCCGGATGACCTCAAGGCGCTGCAATTTGAGCAACTCCGGGCGTTTGTTGCCCACTGCTACCGCGAGTCGCCCTACTATCGTCGCCGCTTTGAGGCCGCCGGCGTGCAGCCGGAAGATATCCGGCAACCAGACGATATTGTCAAAATTCCGCTCCTGCCCAAGCAAGATTTACGCGCCCACACCGGGTTGTTTTACACCCAAAAAATCCGGCCTCATATGATCGACGTGCATACCAGCGGCACCACCGGCTCGCCGCTAACTGTTTATTTTTTACCAGAGGACATTGGTCGGCGTTACGCCTTTTTAGAACGCTGCCGGCGCTGGGCGGGCGTGGCAATTGGACAGCGACGGGCCAGCTTTACGGGGCAAAGTATTATCTCCAAAAGGCAAAGCCGGCCCCCGTTTTGGCGTTACAATCAACCGGGCCGCCAGTGGTTATTCTCTTCTTATCATCTATCGCCCAATTATTTGCCGGCTTACATCAATGCGTTGGCCCAAATTCAGCCGGAAATTATCGACGGGTACCCGTCGGCCATTCATGTGGTGGCCGACCAGATTCTGCGCCGGGGCGATGTGGGCCGGGTGACGCCCAAAGCCATCATCACCTCGGCTGAAACTGTGCTGCCACATCAGCGCCAGGCAATTGAAACCGCTTTTCAGGCCAAACTGTACAACCAGTACGCCTCATCAGAGGGCGCGCCGTTTGCCAGCGAGTGTAAACTGGGCCGGCTGCACGTTCACCCCGATTCTGGCATTTTTGAGATTTTAGGGCCTGACGGCGCTCCTGTCCCACCCGGCCAACCGGGCCAGATGGTAGTGACCAGCTTTACCACCCGTCTGACACCCCTGCTTCGCTACGCCATTGGTGATGTGGCCGTGCCAGAGGATGAGTCGCTCCGCTGCGCCTGTGGCCTGCCATTTCCGCTGCTGCAAGATATTACCGGTCGCGTAGATGATATCTTGCGCACCCCCGATCGGGGTTTTGTTGGCCGGCTAGATACCGTATTCAAAAAGCTGCCTAACAGTATTATCGAGGCCCAAATTGTGCAGACGACTCCCCAGGAAATTGTACTGCGCCTGGTGCCCGACCCGGCCCGCTATCGCCCGGAGCATGCCAACCTGGTACTGGCGGAAATGCGTAAACGTCTGGGGCAGGTGATTGATATCCGGGTAGAGCAGGTTGAACACATTCCTCGCTCGGCTAACGGCAAGATGCGGCCGGTGGTCAATTTATGCAGCGACCAGCTACCCCCATCTCTGCGTTATAGCAATAATTGACTCTTTGGCAAAAATCCCCAAAATCTATATTTTCAGGACTTACGCAGTTGAGCGCGTAACTTCTGATTTTGACAAAAATTTATTTTCGGGAGAAGTTCCCTTGGCAACTTATCTGGTTACCGGCGGGGCCGGTTTCATTGGCTCTAACATTGTGCGTGAACTGCTAACGCACGGCGAGACGGTGCGCGTGTTTGACAACTTCAGCACTGGCCGGCGCGTCAACCTTGAAGATGTGCTGGCTGAAATTGAATTAATCGAGGGCGACCTGCGCCAGTTGGATGACTGCCGCCGGGCGGTGCGGGGCGTGGATTACGTGCTGCATCAGGGGGCCATTCCATCGGTGCAGCGCAGCGTGGATAACCCCCTGGCCTCTCATCAGGTGAATTCAACCGGCACGCTCAATCTACTCGTCGCCGCCCGCGATGCCGGCGCGCGGCGACTGGTCTGCGCCTCCTCCTCATCTATTTATGGTGACTCGCCGACCTTGCCCAAGCGCGAAGAGATGACGCCGCAGCCCAAATCGCCCTACGCAGTTTCCAAACTGGCCGCCGAGAAGTATTGCCAGGCTTTTACCCAGGTGTACGGGCTGGAGACAGTTTGCCTGCGTTATTTTAATGTATTTGGCCCGCGACAGGACCCCACCTCCCAATACTCGGCGGTGATTCCGCTGTTTATCAAGGCTATGCTGGCCGGCGAGTCGCCCACCATTCACGGCGATGGCCTGCAATCGCGCGATTTCACGTTTGTTCGTAACGTTATCGAAGCCAATTTGCTGGCCGCAACTGCCCCCGGTGTGGCCGGACAGGTGTTTAATGTGGCCTGCGGCCAGCGCTATACCCTGCTCGATTTAATTACGCTTCTCAATGAAATTTTGGGGACGCAAATTGAACCTGTTTTTGACTCGGCCCGCTCCGGCGATGTTAAACACTCACTGGCCGATATCAGCCGGGCCGCGAATATGCTGAATTACAAAGTACTGGTCGATTTTAAAGAAGGCTTGCGCCGGACGACGGAGTGGTATCGGGAGTCGGAACGTTGAATGAGCTATATAACATTGCCCGGCCTCTTGAAGAAATGGCCGGGCGCGCCCCTTTTCAGCGGGCTATTGTCTTTCCGGCGGGCCGCGACGCGCAGGGGCGGGCCAAGTATATCCAGTTCAGCTTTCAGCAACTTAACCAATTGTGCGATAGCTACGCGCACGGCATGTCTCGCTATGGCATTAGCCGGGGCCAGCGCGCGCTGTTGCTGGTTCGCCAGGGCGTGGAGTTGATTGCCGTAACCTTTGCCCTGGCTAAAATTGGCGCGGCGCCGGTCCTCATCGACCCCGGCATGGGGCGCAAAGCCTTTTTGCAATGCGTGGCCGAAACCGCCCCCACCGCCTTCATCGGCATCCCGCTGGCCCAAGCCTTGCGGGTGCTCTTTCCCGGAGCCTTCAAAACCGTCAGGCACAACGTTACCGTGGGCCGGCGCTGGTTTTGGGGCGGCGCTACGCTCGATAGCCTGCGGGTCGAGCCGGCTGACCCCTTCCCCCTGGCCCCCACCACCACCGAGGACGAAGCCGCCATCACCTTTACCTCCGGCAGCACCGGCATCCCCAAAGGCGTGGTCTATCTGCACGGCATGTTCCGCGCCCAAATTGAGTTTCTCCGCGCCGAAATTGGGATACAGGCGGGCGAAATCGACCTGCCGGGTCTGCCTATCTTTGCCCTGTTCAACCCGGCCCTGGGCGTCACCACGGTTGTGCCGGATATGGACCCGCGCAAGCCGGCCCAGGTTAACCCGGCCTACCTGGTCGAGGCCATTCAAACCCACGGCGTCACCACCAGCTTTGGCTCGCCCACCATCTGGAAACGGGTGGGGCAATATTGCCGGGAGAACAACCTTCAACTGCCTTCGATGCGCCGCATTTTTATGGCCGGCGCGCCCGTGCCGCCCTGGTTGATTGAAGAATTTGACCATATTTTACCCAACGGACAGGTCTACACGCCCTTTGGCGCAACCGAGGCCCTGCCCATTACCAACATTGGCGGCGATGAAATTTTGGCCGAAACCGCGCCGTTGACCGCCCAGGGCTGGGGCGTCTGCGTGGGGCGTCCCCTGCAAGGGCTTGAGGTGCGGGTCATCACCCTGACTGATGCGCCGATTGCCGAGTGGGCCGACTTGCTGGCCCTGCCGCCCGGCGAGTTGGGCGAGATTGTGGTCAAGGGGCCGGTTGTTACCCGCGAGTATTTGAACCGCCCGGAGCAAACCGCCCTGGCCAAAATAAAAGATGCGGACGGCGTTTGGCACCGGATGGGCGATTTGGGCTATTTTGACACGCGGGGCCGGCTGTGGATGTGCGGCCGCAAATCGCACCGGGTAGAAACCGAAGACGGTTTGCTGCTGCCCGTGCCCTGCGAGGCCATCTTCAACGCCCATCCCCAGGTAGCCCGCACTGCGCTGGTGGGGGTAGGCCAGTACGGCCACCAGCGCCCCGTGTTGGTGGTTGAACTAAATAACGGCGAACTACCCTCAAAAAAAGAGCGGCAGCGGCTGGTTGACGAGTTGCTGGCGCTGGGCCAACAACACGAACACACGCAACCCATCCGCGATATTTTGTTTTACAAATCTTTTCCGGTGGACGTGCGCCACAACGTTAAAATTCAGCGGGAAAAGCTGGCAGTCTGGGCGGCCAGGCAGTTAAAATGAGGGTTTGGAAATGAAAACTCTTGTTACCGGCGGCGGGGGATTTTTGGGTCGCTACATTGTGGAGCAACTGCTTGAGCGCGGCGATGAAGTGACGGTGCTGGCGCGGGGCCACTACCCGGAGCTGGCGCAACTTGGGGCGCGCCCAATTCAGGGCGACTTGCAGGACGCGGAGACAGTTGGGCAAGCCTGCGCGGGCATGGAGGCGGTGTTTCACGTGGCGGCCAGGGCCGGTTTCTGGGGCAGTTGGGAATCCTTTTACGGCCCCAATGTGGTTGGCACGCAGAACATTATTGCCGGCTGCCGCCAGCAGGGCGTGCCCAAACTGATTAACACCAGCTCGCCCAGCGTGGTGTTTGATGGCCGCCCGCACCACGGCGCGGATGAGTCGCTGCCCTACCCCAGCCGGTACGAAAATTACTACTCGCACACCAAAGCCATTGCCGAGCAACTGGTCACGGCGGCCAATGGGCCAGATTTGCTAACCGTATCGCTGCGGCCGCACATTATTTGGGGGCCGCGCGACAACCAGATTTTGCCGCGTCTGGTGGCGCGGGCGCGGGCCGGCAAGTTAATTCAGGTGGGCGATGGCGCCAACAAGGTTGATGCCACTTATGTGGAAGATGCGGCGCGGGCGCACCTGCTGGCCGCCGACCGGCTCACGCCCGACTCGCCGGTGGCCGGGGCCGTTTATTTTATTAGCCAAAATGAGCCGGTGAATCTGTGGGATTTTGTCAACCAACTGCTTGCCCGGCTGGATGTGCCGCCGGTGCGGCGCAAAATCTCGCTGCCGGCGGCGCGGGCTATCGGCGCGGCGCTGGAGTTTGTTTACCGAGCCTTCAGGCTAAAGGGGGAACCCCGGCTGACCCGCTTTTTAGCCAGCGAGCTGGCGATGAGTCACTATTATGATATTTCGCGGGCTATAAATGAGTTGGGGTATCGGCCCCAGGTTAGTATTGAAGAGGGGTTGCGCCGCACGGCGGCCTATTTTAAGGAGTCGGCAGTCAGCCAATAACTAAACAACAACGGCCCGGCAGTCAACGCCGGGCCGTTGCATTTTAGTTTGATATCACGAGCGGTTTACCAGCTTACGCTCATCAAGGTGCAGTTGAGGCCGCTGCCAATACCCATCAGGCATACGTGGCTGCCATTTTTAATTTGCCCCTCTTCGGCGGCCATGGCCAGGGCGGTGGGCAGCCCAACCGGGCCGGTGTTGCCCAACATGGGAAATGTCAACTTGAATTTGGATTTGGTGGCGCCAATGGCTTTAATAACCGCGTTGGTATTGTGAGAGCTAACCTGGTGGGGCGTGTACAGGTCAATCTGGTCGTCGCTCCAGTTTTCCAGGGTTTTGGTAGCCAGTTTCCAGGTTTTGGCTACCAGATTGACGCCGGCGGTCATCAATTTGGCAGGGTTGGCCTTCATAAAATCGGGCTTGGCTACACACAGGCGGTTGTGCTCGGTGTCGGCCAGGCTAATGGCCCCGTTAACATGATGGCCGGTTTTGGAAATATCTTTGTGACTCAACACCATCGCCACGGCCCCTTCGCCCAGGGTGAGGGTGGCCAGGTGAGTCATAAAATCCTGCTTGTCCACATCTGCTTTTTGCAGCCGCCGGATAGTGGCCTCAATCAATTCGCGTCCGGCCTCGCCGGCCACCACCAGCCCGTATTTAATGGCTTTGGCTTCAATCATCATGGCCACATTAAAAATGCCGTTGACAAAACCCAGGCAGGCGTTGCCAATATCATAATTAATGCAGTGAGGCGATAATTTTAGATTGCCGTGAACCAGGCTGGCAACCGAAGGCTCGATGTAATCCTTCATCACCGAGGTGTTAATCATACAGCCAATTTCGTGCGGGTCGATGCCGGCCATTTCAATGGCTTTGCGAGCGGCGAGTGTGGCAATCTCGCTGGGCTGCGTGCCAAGGTCCCAAAAACGTCGTTCCCTGATCCCCGAGATGGCTTCTAACATACCGGGTCTAATTCCCAGGCGCGCGAGCGTCTCAGAAATTTGCTCTTCTAAGTCTGTGGACGTAACCCGGTGTGGCCCAAGTACGTACTCCACAGACTCAATAGTCACATTATGAAATAACATTCTTCCCTCCATGTTTGTCAATTGCACCTGGTGTACTTGTGTATTTTACCACAAAGTGGTCAGGTCTCAACCGGTAACTACCAATATATTGTGGTTTTTGTTTCATGAGAACTCCCGGTAATAGAATTTAAAATTAAAAAGAGCGCGCCCTGATTTGGAGGATAAAGTGAGCCTGCCCATCAACTTTGATGATTGAAGGTATCGAGATTGTGAATTAGGGGAGAAGCTCTTAACTGTTTTAATCCTCTAATGGTAGACGCGCTCAAAAAAATTTGCTTACAAAAATTACCTTAAAGCTGTCCTCAACACCTCTGCCGGATGAAGCGCCTGCCGGCCTGTGCCATGCTTTATCTGCTGGCGACAGCTTGCCCCGGCGGCAACGATAATCATCTCCTGACTTTGCCGGCGAACCGCCGGCAGCAGACGTCGCTCGGCCATAGCCAGTGAAATATCGTAGTGTTCGGCCTCGTAGCCAAAAGCGCCGGCCATGCCGCAGCAGCCGGAGTCTACTTCGGTAACATGATAATTTGGGGGGAGCGATAGAATTTGTTTGCTTGGCCCCGTTCCAACCAACGCCTTTTGATGACAATGCCCGTGCAGTAAAACCTGGCCTGGCTCGTCCTTAAATTCAAGCTTGATCTGATTTTCTGCGGCCAGGCTGGCCATAAATTCTTCAAAGGTAAAGCAATGGTCCGCTACCAGCTTAACCCGCTTTTTATCATGGGGCAATAGGTAAAAATACTCATCTCGCATAGAAAGCAGGCAGCTTGGCTCTAGCCCCACAATGGGCAGCCCCTGCTCGGCCAGCGGAGCCAGCCGCTCGATTGTATCTTGCGCTGCCCGCCGCGCCTTGTTGACCAGCCCCTTAGACATCATCGGGCGACCACAGCATTTGTGGCCGGGCAGCACCACCTCAAAGCCGGCGGCCTCCAGCACCTCGGTGGCGGCAATGGCCGTGTGCGGGTAATTATACGTGTTGAAGGTGTCATTGAACAAAACAACCCGCCGGGATTTTGGATTTTGGACGAAGCGCCCTTTGGGTATTTTGGATTTTTGATGTTGCTTGAACCAGCGGGTAAAGGGCTGGCCGGTAAATTTGGGCAATTCTCTGTGGCGGCTGATGCCCAAAAATTTCTCCATGCCCCACCGCGCCAGCGGATTGCCGATACTCCAGTTGACCAGCGGCGCGGTCAGGCCGCTGCCCAGGCGGCTCCAAAAGGCAATATCGGCAAACAGTTTGGCCCGCAGCGGCGCCCCGTGCCGGTTGTAATAGTGACTCAAAAACTCAAACTTGATTTTGGCCATATCCACCGACGAAGGACATTCGGACTTGCAAGCCTTGCACTCGATGCACAAATCCATTACCTGGTACATGCGCGGGCTGGTCAACTCCTCTGGCGGCAGGTGGCCGGAAAGGGCCGCTCGCAGGGCATTGGCCCGGCCCCGGGTGCTGTGCTCTTCGTCACGAGTCGCCATAAAGCTGGGGCACATTGTGCCGCTAATACGCTGGCGACACACGCCGGCTCCGTTGCACATTTCCACGGCCCGGTGAAAGCCCTGGTCCTGGCTAAAATCAAGCTGCTCTTTGAGCGAAATCACCTGATAATCCGGGCCGTAGCGCAAATTGTCGGTCATGGGGCCGGCGTCAATAATGTTGCCGGGGTTCAAAATGTGGTGGGGGTCAAACGTCTGTTTGACCTGCCGGTAAAGGCCGTATAAATCTTTGCCAAAAAAGGACTCATTGAGCCAGCTTCGGGAGCGGCCATCGCCGTGCTCGCTGGACCAGACGCCGCCGTATTCGCCCAGCAGTTCGGTGGCAAAGCGGCTAATTTGGGGCAGCTTGTCGATTTCTGCGGCCACCTTGGCGTTGATAATGGGCCGAATGTGCAGGCAACCGCCGCTGGCGTGGGCGTAATAGGCAATTTTGGTACCCAACTCCCGGCAAAACTGCTCTATCCGGGCCACATACTCGGCCAGATGCTCTACCGGCACGGCGGAGTCCTCGATAAAGGGCAGGGGTTTGTAATCGCCCTTCATGCTCATAAGCAGGCCCAGGCCGGCCTTGCGCACGGCCCACACATTGCCTTGTAACGCGGGGGCAAGCAGCGGAGTCAGGGCGCTAAAGTTGACCCCGGCCTCTTTAAGGTGCGTTTGCAGCCGGTCGATTTTAGCCTGAAGCTCGGCTTCGCTTTGGCCGTAAAATTCGGTGATGAGGATGCAGAACGGCTCGCCCCGGGTAAAGCTGCGCAGCAGGCGAGAATATTCCGCCGACTGGCGGCAGAGGGCCAGGCTGGTATCATCCAGCAACTCAACCGCCGATGGCTCCATCTGCAAAATGATGGGCGTGGCCGTGAGAGCGTCGCGCAGGGTGTCAAACTGCACAATGGCCAGCCCGGTTTTTGGCGGGGTAGGCACCAAGTTGAGTTTTAGCTCGGTGATAACGCCCAGCGTGCCTTCGGAGCCGGCCATGAGCTTGGCCAGATTAAAGCGGGGGTCTTGCGGGTACACAAACGAGAGGCCGCCATCAACAAAGCGGTCTAAATTGTAGCCGCCGCAGCGCCGCCAGTGGCGCGGCGTGCCGGCCCGGATGGTATCGGCCCCGGTTTGGGTAATGTAGCGAATGCGGCGATAGATTTCGCCTTCCAGCCCGCCGCGTTTGAGCCGCTGCTCCAGTTGACCTGCCTCCAGCGGGCCAAAGGTGGCCGGGCTGCCGTCGCTTAAAATTACGCCGGTTTCAATCACGTGGTCGGCGGCCATCCCGTACAAAATCGAGTGGCTGCCGGTGGAGTTATTGGCCACAATGCCGCCCAGGGCGGCTCGATTGCTGCTGGCCGGGTCTGGCCCAAATTGCAGCCCCAGCGGTTTGAGTTGCCGGTTCAACTCGTCGAGCACCAGCCCCGGCTGAACCCGCGCCCAGCGCTCCTCGGCGTTAATTTCCAGAATCTGGTCCAGATGGCGGGTAGTGTCGATGACCAGCGCGGCGTTAACGGCCTGTCCGGCCAGGCTGCTGCCGCCGGCCCGGGGCAGAATAGGGATTTTGTATTTAGCCGCCGCTTCAACGGCGGCGTGGATATCGTCAACGTTTTTGGGGATGAGCACGCCGTAAGGCTTCACCTGATAAATGCTGGCGTCGGTGCTGTAGAGGATCAGGCTGTATTCGTCAGTGCGCAAGTCGCCGGTTACATGTCGGCGCAGGTCGTTAAGAAAATCATTAAGGGCGGTTGGTTGCATATTATCTTCCCCACGACATTCGTTCGTTTTCAAAGCCGCCATAGGCGCTGTGCCAGGCAATCGGCTGGCTGATATTTAAGGGTTGGGCCAGGCCGCCGCTGCTGGGCGCAATCCAGATATCCCACGCGCCGCCCCGGTTTGACATAAAAGCTACCCAGGCTCCATCGGGCGAGATGGTGGGGAGACCGTCGATGGCCGGATTGTTAGTGATGTTGACGCCCGGCCCGCCGCTGCCGGAGGCAAAATAAACTTCCCAGTTGCCGCTTTCTTGCGACATGTAAACATAGTTGTTGCCGTTGACATCGGTGGGGATGACGTTTTTATCCAGCAGCAGGGTGCTGCCGCCGATTTTGCCGTTTTCTTCGGGGGCGCCGCCTACCTGAAAACCAAGCAACCGCCACAGGCCGCAGGCTCCGTTAGACCAGTAGCCGCAGGCGTTGACAATGACCGTAAAGTCGTCCATCCACAGGGGGTAAAGCGCGTTGTCGCTGCGAAGCTCGCCGGTTCTATCCTCGCGCAAGGCCAGGGTTGAGTCGCCCGGCCCCAGCCCGATTTTGGCGTAGAGATGCCATTTGCCGGTAGAGGCCTGTTGGGGGTCGTCGCCAATAAAGCTGTTGGCATCTTTGTTGTAGTAGGGGTGCTGGGTGGTGCCAACCCCCGACACTTCGCGTCCGCCCTGCGTGCCAACATTGTACTCCCAAATGCCGGCCCGGCCCACCTCGCCGTTGACCAGCAACGTTGTGCCGTCCCGCGAGAAGTTGGGCTGGTGGGCGTCGGTAATTTCAAAAAGAGCTTTGTTCTGCGACAGGTCGTACACTACCACATTGTAGCCGGCTGAATTGTTGTTGACCGGAAAGGCCAGTTTGCCGGAAATGACGGGCCGGGCAACGGTGGGCGTGGCGGTGGGCGGAGCCGGAGTGGGGGTGCGGGTGGGCGGGCTGGCGGTGGCGGTGTTGGTGACAGGGGCGGTGGTGGGCGTGTCGGTGGGGAGCGGAGTAGGAGTGACATTGGCCAGAAATTCGGCGGTGGCGGTGTCAATAACGGTTTGCGTTTCCACGGCGGCGGCGGTCCCCGTGGCGTTTTGCGCCCCCAAAACGTTGGCTATTAATTCGGCATCGGCGGTTTGGCGGGCAATGGTGGCCTGGGCGGCGGCGGTAGCGGCCAGGGCGGTTTGGGTAGGGGCCTGTTCGGCTCTGGCCTGAGCCTGGGCCGTGGTTGTCGCATTGAGTTGGGCCACAGCCTCGGCGGTGATAGTTGCTGCGGCCTGGGCCGTGGCCGTATTAGCCGCGGCGATGGCCGGGCCGGGGTCTTCGGTGGGGGTTGGGGTGGCTCTGCTTGAAAAGACGAATACCCCGATGATGGCCGCCACTATCAGCAGGGCCGCTGCGCTGCCGCCGATAAGCAGCAGCGTTGGCAAACCGCCTTTGGCCGGCGCGGCAACGGTGGTTGCGCCGCTTTGTTGAGAGCGCAGGGTTGCCTCGGCATTGGGCGCGGCGGGTGCGGTATTGAGGGCGGTAAATTCGTCCGATGGGGCCAGTTCCTGAAGCTCGGGCCGGGAGGCGATGGTTGGCAGAGGAAGATATTCTTGACCAGGGTTTAGATTTACGGCTGCGCGGAGCGCTTTGGCCATTTCGCCGGCGGTTTGGTAGCGGTCGTCGGGGTTTTTGCTCATTGATTTCAGGACAACCCGCTCGACGGCTTCGGGGATTTGGGGGTTGACCTTGCTGGGCAGCGGCAGCGGCTGGTTGATATGCTGCAAGATAACGGCAAAGGGGGTGTCGGCTTCATAGGGAACTGCGCCGGTAACTAACTCGTACAGTATGACCCCCAGGGCATAAATATCGCTGCGCTCATCGCCCCGCTCACCCTGGCCCTGCTCCGGCGACATATAGGCCGGCGTGCCCGATAGAGCGCCGGTTGCGGTGAATTGGGTGGCCCCCAAAATGCGGGCGATGCCAAAATCGGTCAGCACAACCTGGCCCTGCTCGTTAATCATCACGTTGGCCGGCTTCAAATCCCGGTGAACCATCCCTCGCGAGTGGGCGTAATCCAGGGCGCTGCACAGGGCCGTAAAAATGCGGGCAATTTCTTTAAGCGTAAAGGGTTTGTTGGCTTTCTGCCTGGCCTTTATCTCGTCTTTCAGGGTGGGGCCGTCAATGTACTCCATTACCATAAAGTACATGTCGCCTTCGCGGTCAAAATCTAGGGCCTGCACAATGTTGGGGTGGCGCAGCTTGCCGGTGGTCAGGGCTTCGCGTTCAAAGCGCCCGATAAAATCCTTATCTTCAATCATGTAGCTGTGCATCACTTTAATAGCTACATACCGATTTAATCCGGGTTGGTAGGCTTTGTAAACTTCGGCCATGCCGCCCCGGCCCAGCCGGGCTACAATGCGATACTTGCTAACAGTTTTTCCAACCAGGTCGGCCATAATTTTTCTCTCCGCTCCTCAAAAGTGGTTCACTGGCTCATTGAAAGCCCGGAGATTTCCAGCGGCAACTCCGTTTTTTCCAAAATCTGGTTTAGCACAGATTGAACCGTATGGCCTCGCAGTTGGCTCTCCGGTTTCAGGATGAGCCGGTGAGCCAGGGTGAGGGGGGCCAGTTTTTTTATGTCATCAGGAATTATGTAATTGCGGTTATTGAGGGCGGCCAGCGCCTGGCTGGTTTTATACAGAGCCAAACTACCGCGCGGGCTGGCCCCCAGGCTAAGGTCCGGGTGGGTGCGCGTGGCCTGCACCAGCCTTAAGATGTAATCTTCCAGCGATGGGTCAACGTGTACCTGGCTGACCTGCCGGCCCAGCGAAATCAACGCCTGGCCGTCTACTACAGCCGTTAAATCTTCAATGGGGTGGCCGTGGCGCTGGCTGCGGATAATCAGCCGCTCGTTGTCCTGGCTGGGGTAGCCCATTTGCAGGCGCATTAAAAAGCGGTCAAGCTGGGCTTCGGGCAGAGGGAAGGTGCCTTCAAACTCGATGGGGTTTTGGGTAGCCAGCACCAGAAATGGGCTGGGCAGGCGGCGCGGCTCTCCCTCAACGGATACCTGACGTTCTTGCATAGCTTCCAGCAGGGCCGATTGGGTGCGCGGCGTGGCCCGATTAATCTCGTCGGCCAGCAAAATATTAACAAATAGCGGGCCGGGCCTGAACTCAAAGCGGCTTTCGTGCTGCAAAAAAATAGATACGCCGGTAATATCGTTGGGCAGCAGGTCTGGGGTGCATTGCAGCCGCTTAAAGCTAATGCCCATACTGGTGGCCATACTGCGGGCCAGCATGGTTTTGCCGGTTCCCGGCACATCTTCCAGCAGAACGTGTCCCTGGCAAAGCATGGCGACCAGCAGCAGCTCAATTTGCTCTCGCTTGCCGATGATAACTTTTTCAACATTTTCAATAATTTTTGAGGCAAATGCGGCAATTTCAGACGTCATTTATCTGTTCCTGCGAAAGGATGTTGGATTTAATCGCTCCGCTCAAAGCGGCCACTCTTGCTGCGGCGGCGAATTTCGCGGGCCTTGATTTGCAGGTCTTGAAAAAAGTCGGTTTCAATAATTTCGCTGACCTGCCGCTGACGTTTCACTTCGTCAATTTCAATTCTAAGTTGCTGAATTTGCTGGCGAAGCTTGCGCTCTCTGATGTAGGCTTCGAGGGCCACGGTGGCCAGCGACGAGAGCGATTCGACAATTTGCTCAAGCCCCCGGTCAAAGGGGATAATTTGGCCGGTGCGGGCATCCTGGGCGTTGATGAGTTGCAGCACGCCAACCACGTGGTTGTGCGCATTTTTTAGGGGTATGGTTAAAAACGAGGTGGAATGGTAGCCGGTATTGTTATCAAAGGCTTTGGTGCCAGAAAAGTTAAAGCCTGCGGCATGGTAGGCGTTGGGGATGTTGATGGCCTCGCCGGTGAGGGCCACATGGGCGGCCACATTGCTATGGTTGGGTTGCCCGGTATCGGGGTGGTAAATGGGCACCGGCGGAAAGTTGATGGGCTGGCCGCTGGTGCCGCCCATGGCAATATTTAGCGAGTCGTTGCGCACAATGACAAATTTTAGCTCGTTGTTATCGCTGCGCAGGTAGAGGGTTCCGGCATCGGCGTTGCAAAAGGCTTTGGCTTCGAGCAGAATTTTTTCCAGCAGGCGGTCAAAATTTTGTTCGGCAGACAGGGCCACGCCAATGGGAATGACCACATTTAGCAAATCGTCGGAGCGTTTTTTTTCTTGCTGAAGCTGCACGGCGGCCCTGGCCAGTTGGGAAACGTTCCTCAAAATGGTTCGGTTGAGTAGCAGCACAATCAGGGTTGCCAAAAGCGCAATAATAGCAAAAACCACGCCCAGCGCAATGGTTATCTGACGGTTGGATTGAGTAAACGAGGCCAGTAGTTGTTCAAATTGGGGGGTGTTTGGCAATAGTTGCCCGGTTTGAAGCGTAAAGAATGTAGTTTCGACCCGGTAACGAGTCAAAATCAGGGTTGTAAGGCCGGCCAGCCCCATCAGCACAACCAGTATCAGCAGGGCGCTAAAAGCAAGTTTAAGTTTGCTATTGATGTTAAGGTTACGCCAGTATTGTTTTAGAACTGATTGTTTAGGCATCAGGTTAACCGTTTTGACCCGGCGTGGATTTTGCTCGCTGCGCTCGCTGCGGGGACGTGGTACATACCATAGTATAGTGGGGTCGATTAAATAAATCAATAGTGCTAAAAGTAATTGGCATTGCCTTGAATGGGGTATAGGCTGACACTTGAGAAAAACAATACCAAATTTAGAACCGTTGAACATCTCTGGTTGCATTTGTGGTTTAGATGAAATGGGGCTATGATTAGAGGGTGTGGTATCGGAGTATTTATGCAAATGAAGATAACCCCCAGACCGCACCAATCCCAAACATACAATTGAATTGGTCTTAGGGAAAGCATCTGCAATGAAAGAATTTATTGGTCGAGTTTTTCGTATCTACCCTGGAGAAATGCGCCTGGTATTGATTATGGGCTTTCTGCTGTTAAGTAATGATATGGCTCGACAAACTTCTGGCATTGTGGGTATTAGCGATTTTCTTGACGAAGGCGGCATTAACCAGATTTTGCTGGTTAAAGCCATTGATGGCGTGTTGATTATCCTCACTTCGGCGCTGGCTTCGTTATTTGTTGACCGCTTTGATCGCATTCAATTGTTGCGCTGGACAGCCTTTACCTTTGCCCTGGTTTTTATATTATTGGGGGTTGTCTCTTTTGTTGCGCCGGCCTGGCTCAGCGCGGCCATATTGTTTATTATGTCGCAGCAGCAGTGGCTTATTTTTCCGCTTATTTTTTGGGTGCTGGGCAATGATATTTTTAATATGGCCCAAACCAAACGTCTCTTTCCGGTGATAGGCAGCTGGAGCTTTGTTGGCAAAGTTTTGGGCATTGGCGTGGCGTTAGCGCCGGCTTTTGCCTTGAGATTTGGGATAGGCTCTTACGGGGCCTTAACCTTTGAAATGGTTGTTATTTTTAATACGGCTATTTATTTGCTGGCATTTTTGTTGATTACTGTGGGGTTGGGCAATATTGAACTGCGTAAAACCACCCAGCGCAAAGAAACGCTTACCCAAACCCTTACCGAAGGGGCCGGTTTTGCCCGCCAGGTCCCCTCATTCGGCTTTTTGGCCCTGGGCATTGTGGCCCTGATGATTATTGACCTGATTACCGAGTTCAGGTTGTTTGTTGTCACCAAAACCGCCATTCCCGATGCGGCAGCCTATCAACGGTTTTACAGCCTCTATCTGCTGGCCGCGGCGGTTCTCTCGTTTTTGGTGCAGAGCTTTTTGACCGCCCGCGTCATCGACAAAATGCAATTGAAAAACAGCTTTTTGCTAACTCCGCTGGTGGCTTTGGGCAGCGTATTGGTCATGATTATCTGGCCGGGCTTTTTTACCGTGGTTGGGTCGGTGCTAATTTTGAAAATATTCCGAAACACGCTCGATAGCACAACCCGCAAATCGTTTCAGGCGCTTGTTCCCGCCGAATTTAGAGGGCGCGTTAGCCTGTTTATGGACAACTATCTTCCGGCCACCGGCACAATTTTGGGCTGCATTTTTGCCGGCATCGTTGTTTTTGTAGGGATCTTAATGAGTTCAACTTCATATTTTTATGTCTATTTGACAATTGCCGCTATGGCCGGCGTGATTCAGTTGTGGGCAATATTTAAAATGCGGGCCGTATACGATAGCAGCATGCTCAACTGGCGCTTAAAACGCCGGGGGCGGCGCGGCTTAACAGGCGTTATGAAAAAACTTGATATTTAATATTCTTAGAGTTATCATTAGCTGAACATATCTTGCTGCCATTTATTTTAAGGGAATAACGATGTCTTTTATTTCACGATGGGTCTCATCTATCTCTATTCGATACGCCATACCGGGCTTGTTGGCAATTCTAATTATTATTGCGGTGGGGTTAACCGGCTTGCTGGCTTTTTCAAGCGGCCAACAGGCGGTAGGTGATTTGGCAGTTCGCCTTAGCCGCGAAGTAACCGTTAGAATTGAGGACCACGTTCTCCAGTTTTTAGAGATTCCTCACCTGTTTCATCAGGTAAACCTGGCTGCGGTTGAGGCCGGCAACCTGAGCTTAAAAAACTACGATGAGTTAAGGCGAACTTTTTATAATCAGGTTGATGTTTCAGAATCGGCGCCCTACCTTTATATGGGCACCGAAGAGGGCGATTTCTTAGGCGTCGATAGCAATTTTGGCAGCGGCGACCCCGTTTTCAAGGTTAGGGATGCAAATTCCTCGCCCGACCGGGTAACATTTAGCATTGATGAAAATGGCAACCCTATTGAGGAACTTGAGCGAGGCGAGTACGACCCGCGTATTCGGCCCTGGTATCAGGCTGCGGTTGAAGCCGGCAAGGCTACCTGGTCGCCAATTTATGTCTTTTCGGCCCGGCCAATTTTGGGTATCTCGCCCGTGATTCCGGTTTACGATGAACAAGGAAGTTTGTATGGTGTTTTAGGAATTGACCTGACCCTGTCGGAATTGACCGATTTTTTGCGCAGCCTTGATATTAGCCCCAATGGCCAGGCCGTTATCATTGAACGAGATGGCAATATGGTGGCTACCTCTTCTAAAATTGAAGAACCCTTTACTATTACCGAGGAAGGCAAGCAGGGCCGGCTGCAAGTTACTGAAAGTAAAGACCCGCTAATCAGGGCCACCGCGCTTAACCTGCTGGAACGCTTTAACAACCTTGAAAGTGTTGCCGACACCCAGGAATTTGCTTTTGACTTTGAAGGCGACCGAATATTTGTGCAGGTAGACCCCGTGCAAGATGGTCGAGGGCTTGATTGGTTGACCGTGGTGATGGTGCCGGCCCGCGATTTTACCGGCCCGGTTTACGACAACCTGCGCCGAACGGTAATATTGGGCGTGCTGGTGCTGATTATTGCCTCGGTGCTGGGTTACGTTTTTGCTCGCTGGATTATTCAACCCATATTTGCCATTACCGATACCGCTGCCGCCATTGACGACGGTATTTTTGAGCTTGAAAAACTGGAGCCGGTCACTCACCGGACGGATGAGTTGGGGCAACTGGCCCGCGTGTTTAGCCACATGGCCGAAGAGGTTCGCGCCCGCGAGCAGCGCCTCAAACGGCAAGTCCAACAGCTAAAAATTGAAATTGACGAGGCCAAACGTAAGCAGCAGGTCAGTGAAATTATCGAGACAGATTTCTTTCAGGATTTGCAGGCCAAAGCCCGCGATATTCGCCGCCGCCACCAACACCCCCCCACCGATGACGACGCCGGCGACGCCTCATAACTAAATATAACTTTTCATCATTGATTTGGGGTAACGAACGCTGCGAAAAATCACCCTCATTCAGGGTGATTTTTTATTTAGCAGCATTGAGATGAGTTGGTGGCTTTCAACTAAAGTGGTTATTTGTCGCCCTGCTTCTACTTCTGAGTAGGTAGAGAGGGTGTGGTTGGGAGTAATACCAAACCCGGCGACCACATACGGCACCGGGTAGTCGCGGTGGCGGCCATCGTTGCAGCAGGTGTAATGGTCTGGGCAAATCAGAATGCGGTACGGTTCGCCTTTTTCCTGAAGGTAGTTTAGCAGGGGGCTGATGACCTGCCGGTCGATATCTTCTATGGCCTGTACCTTGCCTTGCAGGTTGTTAACATGGGCTTCTTCATCGGGGGCGTTGCAATGTACCAGCCCCACCTGCATGTCTGCCATATGCTCAAGGAGTGTATCAACTTTGGCCGTCAGGTTAGACCCCAAATAGCCGGTTGTGCCGGGTGGAATAATTGCTTTGGCGCCCAGCATGTCGGCCATACCGTAAAGAAAGCTCAGAGCCGTGACCATACACATTTTAACAGGCGTTGGCGGGAAGGCGCGGGCGCGGCTGGCGCTCCAGGGCCACAGCATTAAGTCGTTGCGCCTGGAATTGAGCATTAGTTCAACCAGGGGGGTATATGGCTCGTTGCGGTACAGGGGCATAATTTTATGAATGGGGTTGCCCATATTTTCGTGCGGTTCAAATAGTTCAAGGTCGGTAACGGTAATGGGACAGTTTCGGTAAATGAGCACATTGCGATAGCTCAAATCGTGATGAATTTCAAACGGGGGCAAAAGCTGCAACTCCGACAGGTAATCTCTGGCAGTGGTTGCATTTATTTGACCGGCGGTAAAATCGGTGAGCACATCTTTGTGGTTAACCCGCACAATATTGCAGCGAAAGGCTACGTCGGCGGCATCTAGCTGCAAGCCCAGGGCGTGAGCTTCAAAAATAGACCGGCCTACGGGAAAGTATGCTGTGGGGTTGTAGCCCAATATGCCCAGCAACCCCACCAAACTACCCAATGGTAGCCCCTTGTACATAGTTTGCGCCATTCCAACTTTTCCCCGGCTGATAATTTTATCGAGGCCGGGGGTGTGGGCATACTCAGCCGGAGAGCGATTATCCAGGGCCGGATAGCGCAAATCGCACATGCCATCGGGAACTACTACCACTAGCTTCATGATATAGTATCTCCACTAACACCCGAGATTTCTGGGAAAATTATTGAGAAACAAAAATTTATGCTCAACGGAATACGTTGCGTGGTGCGTATCCCGTTGTCACTCAAGTTGTTCAACGCGCCCTGATATTTTGGGCATTCAGGTTATAATTTTGGCAACCGCGTTGTTAAGTGTTGTGCTGGCAGGATGGTTGGGGTACCGACGCGCAAAAATATCATTGTTGGCCAGAGCCATCATTTCGTCGATATGGGGTAAAATGGCAATTACTTCGCAGCCGTAAAAATGCTCCATTTCGGCCTTGATTTCAGCAAAATCAAACGAGGTGGGCGCTTCGTTAACTATCAGGGCAATCTGAGGCACATCAAGCTGGCGAACCACATCAACGGTAACGCCTGTGCCTTGATAATCACCTGGATTGAGGCGCAAAATAATTATCAGAGTATCGGCCACAGTCATCGAGACCAGAGCTTCTTTGCTAACGCCGGGTTGAGTGTCTACCAGCAGAGCATCTAAATTGAAGTGGTTTATCAACCGTTCGCACCCGGTGTTAAGTAAAGTTACATCATGAGGATTCTTAAGGTTTCTGACCGTATCGGTGGTGTTCACGTTGGCCGGAATTAAAAAGATTTGCCCGTTTATTTTGGTGCGCAGATTGGCGGTAATATCATAAGCCGCCTGCTCAATTTGACACTTTCCCCCCAAATAATCATTAAACGAGTATTGAAAATTGCTTAATTTTACTCCAAACAGCGAGTGAATGGTTGGCGATTTGGTATCGGTATCAATAATGGCGACACGATGTTTTGTGGTTGCCAGCAAATAGGCCAGGTTTGCGGCTATGTTAGAGCGCCCCACCCCGTTGTAAAAAGAGTGAATTAAAATTGTTTTAGCCACGGAATTCTCCATTTGGCAATAGACAAAAGCGATCCATTCCCCGGTCTCAACCCAATGACCCGGTTCCCGGATCGCCGATGATGCAATTATTAATAGCGCTTCAAAGGGTTTTGGCTTTTAGCATCACCTGTTAGTGTTTGCAAAATGGCTTACACTAATTTACGATAGCAATTTGTCGGCAAGCTGCCGGTACAACCGGGTAACTTCATGGTCGGGGTAGCGCAGGGCAAAAACGCCGGCGCTGGCCAGCGCCATCATCTCGTCGGAGTGAGGCAATACGGCCGCTACTTCGGCCCCGTAAAGCGATTGCACCTGCTCTCTCACCTGGTTGAAATCATAAACCTGCGGCGTTTTGTTGACCAAAATCACCAATCGAGGCACGTTTAATTTGCGGGCAACTTCAACGGTAACGCCCGTGCCCTGGTAGTCCTGCTGGTCGGGGCGCATAATAATCGCCAGGGCGTCGGAAATGGCAATGGAAAGAAGCGTTTCTTCATTCAGGCCGGGGTGGGTGTCAATCATCAACACGTCAAGGTCCAGGGTTTCAACCAGTTCATGAAAGCCATCGTTCAGCAGCCCTACGTCGTAGCCTTCTCGCAATACACGGGCAATTTCGCCCGCCTTAATGCTAGAGGGAATCAAATAAATTTTACCCGATATATCAGCGCCCAATTTGTCGGTAACGTCATGAGCGGCGTCTTCAATGTTGCACTTGCCCCACAAGTAATCGTTCAGAGAATGCTTCATATCATCTTCTTCCATGCCAAACAGCACGTGAATACCCGGCGATTGGATGTCGGTATCAATCACGCCCACCCGCATCCCCTGGCTGGCTAAAATGGCCGTAACATTGGCCGTTGTGTTTGACTTTCCGGTTCCGCCTCTAAAAGAGTGAACAGAGATGATCTTGGACATACGTTTTTCTCCAGCTATATAAGATGTTGAATTTTGTAATCTCTTTATCTTCTGATGGGCCGCTCAAGGCAGACCCGACAACGGAGAACTTCCCCAATTAATAAAAGGCGTTATTTTTTGCCTTTTGATTTTCGTTGCTTTTCTTCGTCTTCAACTACGCCATCCAGCGCAGACCAAATGCTCATCGACAGCGCCTTGTCGGCCTTGCGGCCAAACTGAGCCTTATACCATATTTCTTCGTCTCTTACCTCAACCCGGCGAATATACCCTTTTTGCACCAGTTCATCCAGCATTGTTTGGGTTTCGGCTACAGATTGCCCCAATTCCTCGGCAATGTCTTCCAGTTTCATCCCGTTCTTGCGGATGATGTGGTTAATCACCCCGGCCAGCGCTTCGGGCATATCCAGCAAATCAATTGGCGATAGCCCTTCATTTTTATCGCGGGCGTTAATTTCATCTTGCAAGCGGTCAAACAATCCGGCCATTAGTATATCTCCGGCATGGGTATCGGTTCCGGTTGTGGTTTACATTGACCACACCACAACGCATCCGCTACAACAATGGTTTTGGGGGTCTCGTTTTTGCCAACGTACACCGATAAAATGACCGGCATCTCGCTGTAGCAGTCGCGGCAAACGGCTCTACCACAGAATTTGCAAACACCAACAGCGGTTTTTTCACATTGATGACAAAGCATATCTGCTTCCTGAGTGGTGGTGATCCGGTGGATAATTTATCTGGTTATGGTTGATTTAGATGTAGCGCGCAAATACGAAGAGACGTATCATAACCAGATTATTCAAAGTTTGCTACATTTGCAATAGAATGCGTGGGCAGTGGATTGATAATAAATTTTTTAAGTTGACGATAAACAGGATACAGCAATATGCCCATTTATGCAAGTATTTGCTATAAATTGAACCTGTTTTAAGGCGTGGAGGCCAGCAATACCGACTGGGTAAATTTTTGCAGCCATTCTTCGTATGGGCCTACCGGATTGCCGGTTTTTAAGGTTTGCACCAGCACCTCTACCGCTTCTCTGGCCGAGTCCTCGGCACTCTTTAATGCGGTTTGCGCCGCCCGCAGCGCCGACTCCATCTGCCCGTTTTGGGCCAGCAGCCAGGCCCGGCTCCCTTCGGCCCAGGCGCGCAGTTTGGGAGGGAACTCTGTTTGCTCTAGCTGCTCCAAACGGCCCGATACAATGGCCCGCTTGCCCGGCGCATTCAGGCTGCCCAATTCTACCGCCTGGGCGTACACCTGCGTGGCCGACTCGTAAAACCTCTGTAATACCAGCATGTCGCCTTTACTTTCGGCGGCGGCCATTTTTTCGGTTGCGGGCGCGTCATCCAGCGCCAGCACCTGCTCATAATATTCTGTCGCGCCTTCATAAGCGCCTTGCTGCCGGGCGCGGTCGCCGGCTTTGCGGGCAAATTGAGCGGCTTTGACGGCATCTGTGCCGCGCAAATGGTGATAGGCAATCAACTCTAAAAACTGGTCGGGGTTGCGCTCTAACAACCAGTTGCCAATATGCGTGTGCCAGGCTTGCCGCTGCGCAAACGAGAGCGTGGCATAAACGGCCTCTTGCATCAGCGGGTGATTAAAGCGATAGTTCCGGTTGGCGGCTTCGCTTAAAAAGTTGGCCTGCACCACCCGGTCCAGCGCAATTTCGGCCTCCTGCTCGCTCATTCGCTCTCGGCACAGCCGCAGCAGTCCCTCGGCCTCAAACGACATGCCCATTACCGCCGCCCGTTTGAGGAGCCGCTGCTGGGGCAGCGGCAGTTCATCAAGACGCGCCAGCAAAAGTTCGTGTAGCGAAAGTGGCAGGGCCGGGGCCTGCCGCGTCCAGCGCACCTCGCCCGTTTCCCGATCCAGCAAAATGGCTTTGGCCTGCTGCAAGGCGTAACACAACTCTTGGGCATACAGCGGGTTGCCGTTGGCTTTGGTGCAAATCCAGTCGGCCAGCGAGTTATCCAGCGAACGGCCGCCAAAGGCGCGTTGGGCCACCTGGGTAATGGCCTGATTGGATAGCCCGGCCAGCGCCAGCGGCCTGGCCCCTTCCATCATCGGCATCTGGCGACCTGTAAACACAAACATAATCGGCAGGTCGACCATCCGCTCCAGCACTTTTTCCAGCAGCGCCGCCGATTCGCGGTCAAGCCAGTGGATATCTTCTAAAATGACCAGCAATGGCCGGCGTTTGGCCAGCTCCTGCAACACCTGAATGATGACCCGTGGCCCGCTGATGCGCTCTTCAAGCCGCTTCCACATGGTTTTGCCGCTGCTTTGTGGTTTAGCCTGCGCCAGCCGGCTCTCTAGCAGGGCGCTCAATCCGCCCATTGGGGCGGAGGCGGGTTTGGGCGACTCGGCTGCCGGCGGGGCTGTCTTGGGGGTTTTCTCGGATGGCGCCGGGGTTGTTGTGCGCGTTGACAATTCCGTTTCCGAAAACGAAAGCAGGTTGGTAATGGCCTTCTCTACATCTGATAACCCCAATGTTTTTAACTCGGCCACCAGTTGGGCGCGCTGCCGGGCAAAATCGGCGCTTTCGTCCACGTCGAGCCAGCCGGTCAGCAGGTCAACCCATACAAAGAGGGGAATGTGTTTGCCGTGCGGTTGGCATCGCCCGGTTAAAATGGTCAGCTCTTGCCGGCGCGCTATTTCAGCCAGGTCTTGCACCAGCATAGTTTTGCCAATGCCGGTTTCGCCGTGGATGTTCCACACGCTGCCCTGCCGGCTTTGGGTAAGCGCCGCCAGCGCGCGGGTCAGCCTTTGTTGCTCGGCGTCCCGGCCCAGCGGTGGACGCTCCGGCGGCTGCAAGCGGGTTCCGCGCCGCAACTCGTGAACATTAACAATCACCACCTCGCCCTCAATGCCCTTGAGTTTTACCGATGGCAGCCGCTCGCCCACAAAGGCGCTCTGTACTTCGTTCCAGATTTCGGTATCTAAAATAATCTGCCCAAATTGGGCCTTGCTCATTAACCGGGCGGCCCGGTTTACCGCCGGCCCGGCCACCACAGACTCGCGGCGATATTTGGCTCCGATTTCGCCGTTAAAAACCAGGCCGTAGGTAATGCCGCCCCGCTGCTGCAAGGGCTGGCTCAGGTTGAATTCCTGATTCACGCGCTCGATGGCTTTGGTCAATTGCAGCGCCGCCGATACGGCGTAGCGGGTGGTGCCTTCATGCGCCCTGGGCGTGCCGTAAGTGTTCAGCAAAAAGAAGCCGCCGCTGTAGGCGTCTATCTGGCTGATGATGCCCTCATGTTGGGTGACAATTTCTTCGGCCCGCACAAAGTAGCGCTGAAACACCTGCGTTGCCAGCTCTGGCCCGTGGCTAACGGCCAGCTTTTCAAGCCCAACAATGTGAATGAATTGCACAGCTACGGGCCTGAACTCTGAGACAAGCCGGCGGTGGCGGTCGGTGTTGACCAGGTGGGCCAGCATATCTTCCGGCAAAAATGGGGCCAGTTTTTCAACCCGCTCCAGTTCGGCCTCAACGCTTTGCAGCACTTCGCCAATGTCCATGCCAAAAATCACCGAACTGCCGCGCTTGCGGGTGGGCAAGGAAATCTCGTACTCGCCCAGGGCGTCGCCCAAATTGTCAACCACCTGGGCTTCGTTCAGGGTAAATTGCGCGCCGGCAATGGCCCTGGCCTGTTTACCTAACGCCACCCGGCCCGGCTCGGCCAGCGTTTCGGCCTCCATAGCCCCGTCGATGCCCGGCCCGCTGACCAGCAACTCCATTCGCTGTTCGGTGCCTACCACCCCGGCGTAGGCCACGCCACGTTCTACCCCGGCGCTCATGGTCAGGCTGCATTGGCCGTATTCGGTTTCAAAACTGGCAAAGGGAATAATGGCCCGCTCCATGCGCAGCGCGGCGCGGATGGCCTGGGGAACATCCTGGTCGTCATCTTGTTTGGGAAAGTAAACCAGGGCAGCGTCGCCGGCAAAAATCAGCAGGTCGCCGCCAGAGGCAATGAGCGGGTCCAGAATTTCGGTGAAGAGCCGGTTCATAATCTGGTTCATTAATTCGCGGCCCCGAGCGTGTCCCTGCTGAGAGAGCAGTTCGGTCAGGGCGGTGAAGCCGGTGACATCGGCAAAAATAAAGCTGCCTTCAATTAATTTGCCGTGCGGCTGGCCGGGCCTGGGGTCCAGCTCAACCAGATAACGGGGCATATACTGCACCAGCACCCGGTGCAGCGGCTCAAGGGTGCGGTTAGCGTTAAGCAGCAGCCTGGCCGCATCGGGGGGGGCATTATCGCCCAGCTCGTCCAGATTCTCTGGCAGGGCGCGCAGCGAGTTGAATTGTCCGGCGGGCAGGTGTCGCGCCAGCCGGGGCAGAATATTTGACCATTTTGGGGTGGCAGTTTGCATGTTTGGCATAGTTGGCTCTGGGTTGAATGAAAAGCTAAACTTAATGACAAGTGTATCAGCCGCCAAATTTTCTGTCAATGAGACTATAGGGGGGATTTTAGCGTTTGAACCGATACCAGATAACTACCTGAATGCCGTAGCTCACCGTAAACACAATCAGGCCAATGATAAGCAGCCACAGCAGCCGTTCCGGGCGCAGTACGGTGCGCAGCGAAACCGGCGGCACAATGGTTGGGGTGGCGTCGGGGTTGGGCAGCAGTTCGGCCTGCGGAGCCAGCGGGTCAACATTGGGGTCGGGCAGCGGAGCATCGACGCCGGGGTCGGGCAGTGCGGCGGCGGGCGGTTGAGCCTGGTTGGTTTGGCGGGGTGTTTCAGTGGGTTGAACCTGGGCGCTGCTTTGGCCAGGCGTGGGAGTCAACGTGGGCGGCGCGGCCAGCGGCGTTGCGGTGGGCGGCGGCGCGGGTGTGTCGGTTGGCAGAGGGGCCAGAGTGGGGGTTGGCGGCAGCAGCGGCAGCAGCGGGGCGCGCTGGGCCGGCGAGCCGGCCTCGACAATCAGCCGGGGCGCGCCGCCGATAAAGCAGTAGGTTCCATTGGTGCATTGCGCGCCCGGCAGTTGAATGTTATAGACGCCGCTGCCGGCGTCAATGGTTTGAACATTCCCCTGCTCGTCAACCAGCAGGGCCTGGGGCGCAATAGCGTTAAGGCTGTAGCTGACCGGGGTGGTGGCCGTATTCCACAGCACGGTGGTGGTTTCGCCGCCCCGGTCGAGCGTAACAAGGTAGATATTGCCCAGCTGCAGCCAGCTTGTTTGCTGCACGCCGGCAAAATAGGTGCTGACCACCTGAAAAGCCGTAAACGCCGGGCGGCGCGAATTATCGCCCCGCAACAGGCCGTAAGGGGCCACCGACTCCGGATGGTCGCGCTCATTACGCAGCTTGTTAAAGGCAATCCGTTCCGCGCCGCCGGCCAGCCCCAGAGCAAAAGCCTGGATAACAAAGTTGCTTTGCTCTTCGAGCGTGAGGCGATAGGCGGTGGGGGCCGTGGGCGGCTCGATAAAATCTTCCGAGGGCGGGGCGTTGGTCTCGTTAATCCAGATGGGTTTGCTGTTCAGCCCGCGCGCA
>CAZAPG010000002.1:0-323061 GCA_964486935.1 uncultured Caldilineaceae bacterium
CCCTTTGGAATCCCCCCCAGAGAAACAGAGATTCAGAGGGTTCAGAGACCAGAGGGGTCAGAGGCCAGAGGGAGAGAGAAAGGAGCCGCCGCCACCCCCACCCGAAAACCGAGGTGCCTGAGACGGTAGTGCGGGCCGTAGTGATCGCGGGAGGCCGCGCGGGCATCCCGACTATTAAAGTAGAAGGAACCCCCGCGAAGCACGCGGCGGTCTGAACTGGCCGGGTCCTCGCGCCCATCATCAGCCCGGAAAGGATAAGCTCGATGCAAAGAGCTGGTCCACTCCCAAACATTGCCGCTCATATCGGCCGCACCGCAGGGGCTGTCGCCGGCCGGTGAAAATTTGCCCACCGGCGTCGTATCCCCAATACCTGTTTCGTGGGTATTGCATCTGTTTTTATCAAACTCATTTCCCCAGGGGTAAATTCTCTTCCTCTTTGGAGACGTACCACTGGCTAAACGCCTGACCAAATGAGTCAAACTACCCGCACTTTTCTCCCCTGCTCCCTGGCCCTCTGCCTCCCAGGAAGCCGCCTTCTCCCACTCAGCCTCGGTCAGCAAGCGCATGCCGGCCCAGGCCGCGTAGTCGCGGGCATCGTACCAGGAGACAGAGGTGACCGGGTGGTCAGCTTTGCCTTTTGGGATTTCGAAGGCGCGGCCCAGATCATCTTGATAACGTTTGTAATCGGCGTTGGTAACCAGGTATCTGCCGCAATAGTAGGCGGTCAACTCAACAGTGTGGGCCGGTTTTTCATTTTTTTCGCCGTTGTCATCCCCCATGATGAACTCCCCGGCCGGCACATAGCACTCATATTTCAGGTGGATTCGCCAACTCCCGCTGGGGTCTAGTTTTTCCAGGGCGCGAATAGCCGCCAGCCGCACCTGTGGGTAATTATCGGCCAGCATGTTAGTGATGGAATCAACGAACGTTTTGCCCAGCTGCCCCAGGGCAGTCACCGCCTCGGCCCGGGTGCGGAAATTATCGTCTTGCAAACCGGCCAGGGCCAGGTCATTTACGGCTACGCCCGAGGCGCGCGCCCGCTCAAACCAATAAGACACCTCATAACCGGCGCGCAGGGCAGAGCGAAAGAGCAGTTCCAATTCATCCGGCTTCAGCCGCTGCAAACTGTCCCGCTGTTCGTGAATCAGGGCCAATATTTCGGGCCGGATGAGCAAGCCGGAACCGCGCCAGTTGTCCATCTCCCGGCGCAGCATCTCGCGGGCCAGCTTGGCGCCCAGCTCCGCCGCATCCATCCGGCGGGCGATGGCGGCGGCCAGGTGGTCGTGGGCCGGTTCGTACAGGGCCAGGTCGTCCCGGGTAAAGCTGCGTACCAGCCGCACCCGCTCCAGCCCCAGGCGGGTCCGCTCCACCAGCCGCCGGTCGGCCGGGTCGGCGGCGTCAATCAAGCCGGTTTCGGCCAGCCCGTCCATCAGCTCGGCCTGGCTCAGGGCGGCCTTGGTGGCCTGGCTGGTGACCATCACCTTCAGGATAGCCTCGCCCAAAATCGGGTCGGCTCCGGGCAAGCGGGCCAGATGGGCCAGCCCTTCGTCCACGTAGCCGGCCAAAATGGCTTCGGCCCCGCGCAGAGTTCTGGCTCCGGCCCCATCGCTTGCTTTGTGAGTAATGGCCTGATAGGCCGCCAGAGTCAGGCTCAGGCCAGGCGGAGGCGAATCGCCCGGATCGTGACCGGCCGGCATCGCCTGACGGTAAAGGCGGTCCAGCACAATTTGCAGCGCGGCCGGCGGCACGTGGCCATCTTTTTCCACCAGGTCACCGGCCTGCTTGCGCCCCTGTCCCTCCGCCCCCACCAGGGTATCAACCAGTGCCGCTTCGACAGTCAACCCGGCCCGGACGGCCGGTTCGGTGATGGCGACGCGAGCGTTGGCCCGCTCCAGCGTAATCAGGCGGTAGCTATTGCCAAAAATATCGGGCAGCAAGGGCCGGGCTTCGTCCAGGTGGGGCAGGTAATCCTCGCGCAGGGAGAAGATGACCCGCACCTCGCGGCTGGGGTTGGTCAGGGCCGCCGCCAACTGCGCCAGAAATTCCTCTCGCCGCCGGCTGCCGACCCGCAGGAAAAACTCCTCAAACTGATCCAGGATGATGACCAGCTTATCCTCCGGAGCCAGCAGTGCATGCAAAAAGTCCCGCAGGGCGGTCTCAGGCGGCTCATCGGCCCGACCGGCGCGCTCGGCCACGGCCCGGCGCAGAGCCGGCAACGGGTCGTCCAGGGCGCGAACGTAGACGTGGCGATAGCCCTCGGCGGCCAGGCGGGGCAGTACCCCGGCCAGCAGCAGGGAGGTTTTGCCCGCCCCGGAGGGGCCAAAGAGGGTCAGCAAGCGATGGGAGAGGGCCAGGCGGGTCACAATCTGGCTCTCGGTATCACGCCCGCAGAAGATGTCGGCGTCGGCCGCTTCGTAATAATCCAGAAATTTGTAGGGCGGGCGGTGGACGCGAATTGCTCGTTTGCCGGTAGATACAGCGGCCGGCAGTTGGCTGGCTAGGGTTTGTAAAAACGCACCCGCTTCAGCCTGGCAGAATTCTACATTTTTATGCTGCCAGATGGCTCGCATTCCGGCTACCACTTGTGGCCATACCACGTAAGCGCGGCGCATATGTTGGGCCAGGTTGGCCGAAGCTCGAACGTACAGGCGTATCGGAGTTTGGTCAGTCAGGTCAAAGCCAATGAAAAGGGGCGGGCGTAGGGAGCAAAATGCAGTTACGATATCCAGCTTGCGGTTCAGGTGATCCATCAACTCTTCGTGATCCCATTTATCCAACACCAACGACTCGGGGTCGCTGAGGCAACCATACAACTTGATGACAATGATTTCCTGTTCGCCCGTACCGGCATAGGCCAGTTGGGTATCGCGCACCACCCGGTTGACGCGATATCCTTCGCTGCGAAGCGTTTGTTCCAGCAGGTCATCATACCAGGCGGTGACAATCACCCGGAAGCCAATACGAGCGATGGCCGCGTATAGAGGGCCGGCTTTGGCAGGCGGGCTGCCGTTGTGCTCGGCCACAAAGCGGATGAGGCCGTTTCTATCGCCATGGAATTGGCTCAGGTAGAGCTGAACGGTCTCTGACCAGGAGAGGTGGTGGGGTAAATCGAATTTTTCCGCCAGTGTTGTGGCCAACTCAGGCCGGCTGAGGGGCGCGTCTTCGTAACCCAAGGGTAGGTCGGCCCCCAAGAAAAGAACGCAGTCGCCTTTTTTGATTTCGGCCAGAAGTTGGTGAGGAATAAGACCGGAGGGTTGAGTTTTATCCATAGACACACTATCCTGATGAAGTTGAATGAAATCAACTGTGTTTAACCAGATACTCCTCGATGGCCCGCACGATGCTGGTGGAGCCGCTTGAGATCGGATAGACCGGATCCGACGCGAGATAGGGCTGGATGCCGTAAGTGAGGGCGTGGGTGATGCAGGTGGTGACGACGACTACCATTTCGGAATTTTGGGCCATTGATTTGGCTGTAGCAGTTAAGTCTTTTTCCAGGCAGATGCGAATATCCAGAGCAGGGTTGCGCTGCAATAAGAGTTGCTTGGAACGCTCAGCGCTTGAAGCGCGCAAGGTAAATATACCAATCCGATAACCGGCCGGCAAGCGCTCCACCGGATTGTCAATATCCTGCTCAATGACCGTGGTCAGGGATTGCTTCAGATGATGTAAAAGGTCATCGCCGGGTTGTATCCACGCTCCAAAAGCATGCCAGCCTTCCAGGCTCACCCGGTCACGAGAGGTGGGCAGGTTGAGCAGCTGTGTTACCCAGGTTCGGTACCAGTCTACCAGATGCCAGCCTTCCAGTCCATATTCGGCCAGCAGTTCAAAGGCTTCGACAACTTGATTTTCCAGGGCGGGAATCGGTTTGGCAAACCAGGTTTGGAAATTTTTGAGGATTTCGTCACGTCTGAACGGCGACTGGCGCAAAACGCCTTCGGCCAAACGAAGAAAAGCCAAGCTATTGGTTTCATTGACCTGGCCTTGTTCCTGTAAACCCCACAGCAATACCTCGTACAATTCGATGTAGGCTTCCTCTTCGCGGGGAAAGCCGGCGTCTTTGAGGAAGAAGGTCGTCAAGTAGTGGAGGGCATCTCGAGTGACCGAACGTGACAGCAAGGCCGGTTGGGTGATACAGCCCAGCAATCTCTGATTGACCTGGCTCACGTTCTCCGGGGTCCAAAAGCGGTCATCCGTGACGGTTTTCAAATATTCCAAAGTTGAGGCCAGATAAGGAGCATCAGGGGCAGCCTCCATTTGCTCAAACCACTCCAGCCAGTTCTCGATAACCGGTGTGGTAACGGTTGACGGACCTACTTCGATGGACACATCTGGGGTAGTTGTTGCTGTCACAAATTCAAGGTAACGTTCCACTTGCGGATGGCGCTGGTGCAAATTAGCTTGTTGTTCTGGTAAAAGTTCCACATAAGCGGTCGAGGCTTTATCAACTACATTGAGATCGTTGCTGTGAAAAGCAAGCTCCAGCAGAAGCAGTGTCCGGTCAACACTATCCTCAATGTGGCCGGCCGCCTGAATAGCCAGATCATAATCGGCGTTGAACAAGGCAAGCCGAGCCTGAGTAAGTGGATCAATCTCTAGTAAAATTGGTTGTGGCGCTGATGGAAGTAATTTTGCTAAGTTTTCCAAGCAGTGTTGAGTTTCCAGGTCACTCTCCACGCTCATAAGTTTTGCCAGATTGTCCCTATCTTTAGCCAGAATCGAGAGATAAGCAAAAACCCGTACAACCGGCCCCTGAGTCACGCCGAAGCGCCCGGTCAAGAGCGTCCCCAGTTTGGGTTTGGCCGCTCGAAAACGACTGAGGGCTGTTTGCCAATCATCTTTCTGTTCGCTGGGCAAAAGCTCAGTGTGGTGAAAGGCGGTCAGGAGGGCCGCTCTGACCGCGCGCGGCAACCGCATTTTTGCCAGAACTGAGAAATTAGGATGCTTCCAAATAACCTGCCACTGTTGCTGCTGAGCCAGTAGCTGAATCCGCAAGAACATCAAGTTGTCGGCTGTACTCAGATTGAGGCGCTGCATCTCGTGCAGACACGTGTCGGCCTCTAGCCAGTTCCCCGCGGCCAGGGCCATTTCAAAAGTCTGATGCAAGGTGTGATAAGAAATGGTTTGCTGCGCGCGGAGCGTGGGCTGTTTCTCTTCTAGATCCAACCATAATGCGAGGCGGTTAAATATTATCGTCCGATAATGAGGTGGCGACTGCCAACTGTAATATCCTGTTTGGTACAGTGCTGCGCCTAGTTTTTGAAGCTGGTTTTTATCGGGGTCAAATAATTTTAATTGCGGCACCTGACTCGGCGTGCCAAATTCCGCATAAGAAGGGATAACAAAATTGCTCACGCGAGCCAGAGTTTGGTCCAGACGCCGTCGGGTAATATCGGTAATGATCCAGTGGTCTATTTTGCTGCCACAGTAGGGCAAAATAACCGATTGACCGTTACTCATTCGCTCTAGCAACCGGGTCAATACAGTATGGTTGACCTGGATCTTCATATTTTGGGGGTGAAATTGGACATCAAACGAACAGGCAGTCGCCCCCTGAAGGAACGCTTCGGCAAAATCATAATACACTCTGTTACTAAAACTTACCGTGGTCATTCAAGCGTCTCCCAGCGTTGCTGTGCCTCAAGCAAGGCCAGCCCAACCTGATCCGGTTCGGTGGTTAGTTCAACGTGTTCATCATTTATATTGACCCCGAAAAATGTGAAATTCATCGAGCCGCGCAAATAGAAATGGCTGCTGATAAGCCCCTTCTCATGCAAAGTTTCGAGTTGTTTGACTTCAATTTCAGGGGAAAGTTTGCGGAGAAAATCCTCGGTTTGTGGTTGATTGGGACGACACATCAACCGTACCTTAGTGCCGCGTTCGGACAGTGTCGTTAATATGGCGGCCAGCCTGACCTGTCCTTCCGTCAGTTCAGGAATAATTGCTCGGAACTGTCCAAAAGTGTTACTTAATAAGGCCATATCGCTAATCCAGGGAGAAAATAAGTAAAGTACCGGGCTTGGAGCGAGCAGTTCCAGGCCAAAGAGTGAACTCAAGCAATCTGATAGTTGAACTGAGCTATTCCTGGCTGATGATTTTATGATTCGGTTCGGCACGGATATCTTCCTCGATTAATAACCGACCATCTCGCGGATGACTAGATGAATAATATAACGCTTACCGGTGCGCTCAATACGCTCGACAAATGGAAAAAATGACTGAAACCCAATCTCGATAGGGGTAACTAATAACGCCAGCAGACTCTGTTTACAGAGCGACAGTTCACCCTGGTCACAACCGAGCTGCACCTGGAATTTTGAAGCCAGGGTCTGCTCCAATAGAATTTGCCATCCCTCCTGGTTATATTGAATTATTTCAGCGCGCGGCTTGAGCAGGGTCAGGAGCAAAGCTCGAGAGGGGCGGGCCAGCTGTTGGTAAGGGTGCCATTTTTCAATGCAATCTGGACAACTATCAACACAATCTAGCCACAATAATGACTGAAGGAGATTAAAGACCTGGCTTTCATCCACCTTAGCCTCTGGCCCGCCAATACGCTGTAGAACCTGTTGAACTTGCTGTTCCACCTGATCAATTTTTCGAGCTGCGACACTCATAACCCGTAAATCAATGGCGCAACCCAGACGAATTTGCTCCTGCTCCCAATGGTTTGCCAACGTAGCAATCAATTTATCTGAATCTTGAGCCGAATTTGGGCGCAAAAATTTTGTATTCAATGCCACAATCAGCTGGCGGGTGGCTGGAATACCGTTAACTTCAAGTGTTTTTGTTAGTAACTGCCGTGTTTGGGTTAAACTCAGCAAATCTGTCTTGTTTCTAGCCTGCCAAAATGCTTGTTGCAAATCAGGGTCATCTATTTCGATAAGGTCTGTAATCGCACTGAGATTTAGAGCCAGCTGTTCGCGGTCACAGTATTGCAGCGTATCCAACAGTTGCAATTCAAACTCACGGGGGCGCTGCGCGATAGCATCGGCAATTTTTGAAATTAGCCCGATACCACCGGCAGCCGTCTCTGATATCCAGATACAGTCGCTATCTATATCCATAATCAGGTCATCTGGCTCAATATCCGGTACCAAACGAGTCACGGCGGCAAAAAGTGTAGCGCCCAATGAAGCGGCATAACAACTTTCCAACCAGTGTGGCAAGCCAGTGTCATTGTGATGCCACAGCACCGTAGCCGCGTCACTTAACGCGTCCTGCACAGCCTGTTCTCGTAAGTAATCTAATAGTTTTTGGTGGAGACGCCCGGTTTCATTTTCATCGCCCGTCTCATCAACCTGCTGGCTCTGAAAAATAGCCCGCATAGTACGGTCCGCCAGTGCTTGACGATTGCGCTGCACCTCTTCGGCAGCATCTTTGAATGTACAACGTCGGGCTACAGCCACTGCTAACAGCATTGATAACTCCAGTTGCCAAAGCCACTCGATTTCAAAAGTGGACAAGCTTGCTTCAAGTAAACGAGGGTCATTTTGAAGTTTGTATAGAAAATAATATGGCCCAAAGTGATGATATAATTTCGGCCAGTCGGCGCTGGTCATCAACTGTTGAGGCTCTAGGGAGGTGAAGGTAAATTTGAGGGCATCAACATCAAGACTAAAGCCGATGGCCGCGGGCTGCCCAACGGTAACCGGGTCATCAAAACGGAGGGTACGCCGGCGTTCACCTCCTTTATGATACCGTGTATCAACGTGAACACCCACTCCCAGGCGGGTTACTTCCACCCAGGTTCCATTAATTTGAGTAAAAGCCTCTATTTTGTCGAAAAATTGTTTCCATTTCGAGTCAGGTGGTAACTTCAATTGTGTACCACTGGGTTGGCTAGCAGTCGTCTCGGCATCGTCTGCGCTGCTAACAACCCGTTGATGCTTTGGCTCAAAATGTGATTTCCAAATCAGTTCCGCATAACTTGTACTCCGTACTTCGTAGGGAACAGGATCCAAGGTGTACACTAGAGGACGATAAACTAGATATTCTTCATCGCCAATCTGAATACCTTTTGGTATTTTATCCCACTCTACCTTGAGATATTGCAGAGAGAGGGCATTGCGCGAGATCTGGGCATCATCAGGCAGTGACAGCCAGTGAGCCTCGTTGATAGCATACCGGCTGGCAAATCGTTTACTAACTCGACCAGGAGCAAACTCGGTTAATGTTTGAGCCAACCCCATAAACTCTTCTCGTTCATCTGCAGAATTCTGCTTCTTGGACTTGCTTTGGGGAATACTAAGCTTAACTTCATGCAGGTTCAATTCGGCAAAAAGCGTCGAGGTCACAAACTCCGGCATGGGATGTCTTGACACAAAATCTTGCCAAAGTTGTGGCTGACCATTGTTAATCCGTTGCCATTTCGTTTCAAGTTGTCGCAGGATGGTGGGAATAACCTCAAATAACAATGGCCTCGGTTCGCCCCACAGCAGAGACACAATTACAGCTTCGTCTTGAATACCCAAGGCTGTTTTGAGATAATTTTCAAATCTTTGAGTATGAGTCCCATCAAGAATTCCCTTCAGGATATTGCGGACAAGTTGACGTTGTCGCGCTTGTGGTTGACCATATCTACCCTGGTCGTTACTGAGCAGATTCCAAATGTCAATATTGGTATCTTGCCTTTTGAGGATCATAGACAGCCAATCCATCAAAGCAAAAGCTGCTTGTACTTTACGGACGTAATAGTTTTCAATGGGCAGGTCTATTGGCGGCAACAAAGGATTGAATAGCGTTTCGGCATGTTGAAAAGCCCAGCGATCACGGCCGTAAGCGGAGGTGATTACAACCATCCATGGTCGCATCCGGCGAACACGTCCGGCCCGTCCCTTACGCTGCAAAAACGAAGCCAAGCTTCGAGGGGCTTTGTGTTGCATAACGGCGCCTACACTGGGATCGTTGAAGCCTACTTCCAGAGTGCTGGTGGCAATGACAAGATCAGCATTGGCGCTAACGCCGCGATCCTGAGATGTTGTTCGCTCCAATCGCAACGGAGCCTTTAGCTCATGCCCCAGCAATTTGCATACCTGCCAATCCTGACCCATCTGATTGCGCCGTCGCCGTGCTTCCAGGCCAAGGGTAGATTCCACTTCTCGATATTGGCTCAAAGTCTTGATTTTTTCGGCGTCATATTGAATGTGATACCAGCGGTTAATCACATCCAACTTATCGGTGAAGGCAAAAATCTTCTGACCATAGGCTTCTCGAGAAATTGGATGATGGTCGTTATCCAATATTCGCCCCAGTAACATGGCCGTTTGGACAGAGGTGGAAAGCAAGCTAGCGCCGGAAACTGGATCCCCCTTCAAAACCAGGTTGTATTCCAAACCTTCCTCAATTAAATCGTCATCACGGGGAAAGATATAACCAACATCATAGACCGGAATGCCAGTTAATTTGGAAAAGAACTCCTCGGCCTGGGTAAGGGTAGCCGACAACCCAACCATACAGAGGGTATTTTGTGGATCATAACCGCGAGCGTTGCGCCACCGTCGCAGCAGGTAAGCAACCTGAGCGCCGGTTAGCCCTTCATAGGTGTGTATCTCATCAAGCAATATCAGACGCGGTGGCGTGGATGTACCAATACCAAATAGGGCATGCTCTCTGGGGCGGCTCAAACGGCGATTGAGCATTTCAGTGGTGGTGAACAATATATCGGGAGGTTGTCTAATCATTTGCTCCCGTGTCAAGAGCAATTGCCCACTATTTGTTTCGAAGTTGCATGATTGGCAACGAAGCCGCGCATATCGACCGTATTGACCACGTTCATTCGCGTTCTTTTCCTGTTGTAAATCAGCCTGTTCCCAGACTAAATTATGGTCACTATCATTAGGACACGAGAAGAATGGACAAATCCAACCGCTTTTGTCTTGCGTTTGCTGCCACCCTGACGGAATGAATCTAGTAAAGAAATCATTGGCAGATTTGGGAGTATCGCCATAATAAGCGCCTAGAGTAATTTCCCGCTTGTAGTTTTGCCTCAAAAGCAGATCTAACTTTCGTGCTTCGTCATAGGCTTCTGCCAATTGATCCTTCAGTAGTTCAACACGAGGATATATCGCCAAAACCTTGACCGTATATCTATCATTGACCAACGTGTGGGCAATGTGAGCCAGAGCGGGAATATAAAATGCTTTGGTTTTACCAGCCCCGGTTCCTGCTCCAATGACCAAGGCTCGATCCTTTCGCATTCGTAAATTACGAAATTGTTGCACGATTGCTTCCCTCTGAAATTGGGCTAGACTCAAAACAGTACCATCAGGTTCTTGAAGCAATTGCGCGATTGTCTCAACATGTAGTCCGCTAAGCTGCAAATCTCGCTGCGTTTTCAATTCATCCAAAAGTTCATTTGCAGGAATGTCACGGTTAGGATAACGACGACGCTGCAGCTGTATTTTCATATCGCTCACCAGACGGCTGGCGCTTTGCCAGTCGTCATGTGAGAAACGCTGACGTAAAAGATATGTTAACCTGACCGCTTCGGCAAATCGGGTACGGTAGAGACCCTCCTCCCCTTGAAATATCAGGCGGCGCTCTCGTAAATTTTCAAGAACTGTGTTGGGAATGATACCATCCTGCTGCGCCTTATCCCACAAACTGCGACTTGATGGCGGTAACTGTTGAAGAAGATCGGACAGGTCGCTTTCCAAATTGCTCCAGACATCAACAAAACCCCAATTTAGCAACCGCGCTTCTCGAATTTCAATGGCGGTGAGTATTTCATTACATAGATGGTCAAATTCAGGCTGGTTCATTAGATTTGATGATATTTTCTATCTAAAGGTAATTTTGAAAATTCTTGCTCGATCACCCTGGCGACACCAGGTCAAAATCTCATCTGATAAATCTGCTAAAGTCGCCTCATTCTTAAGCACACTATCGAGAAAATCTCTAATCTCAGTTTCCAAATTCAGAGCCGACAGTTGTTTGCTCAATAGTTGTAGCTTCTGATCAAATTCAGCTAATTCTTGCTGGTTTTTGGGTGATCTATCAGTAAACTGCTCCAGGTATTGTTTTTGACTGTCCAATTTCCCCAATTGAACTTTTACTTCTGGGAGTCTTCTCACTAATTTTAATAACTCTACCAGGGGATTAACCTGGTCCTCAGCATAGATTTTCCAGGCGGCTTCAACGTCTCGTCCCAACTCTTCAACTTGACGTTTATTTTCCTGTAACGGTTTAACCTGTCGGCGCTGTTGGCTAAACTCTCGTTGGGAGGTTTCTATTCTGCCATCAATCTGCCTAACCTGAGCAGCCAGATAGGTATTTTTTTCTGCATCAAGCCGGTGATGGATAAGGTGATAAAGCGCGACCAACGGTCGAAGGATCGCTGACAATTGCTGCAGCTCTCCATAGGTGGCTTCCATATCTTTCCGGGTTTTCTCATCCTCTTCCAGTTTCTTTAGAGCTTCGAGTTGCTTTTGAACACTCTGAGCTTGAGAAACAAGCATATTATTTCTCCTCCACAACCACAGGTTTCAAAATTTGGGATAGCGATTCCCGGATTTCGGCGTAACTATCTTCAACTTTCCGCTCAAGTGGCGTTTCATCACTACCAGATTTAATAGCGTTGATTTTATTAGTAAGCTGTTTTTCTTGGCTCCCAGTTAATTTGTGAAACCCTTCTAAGTAGCCAAGATATTTCTTAGTATCTCTCACTAACACGCTTGAGCCAGACAACCAAAGGGCAAGTTGTACTGTTTCTTCCTTAGCGGGTATCGTCTGTAAATCTGTTCTCAGTTCTTCTAATCTCGAAGCGATCAACGTAGGATCTTCCTCAAAAATGTAGCCTATACTCATTTGTCGGAGATCGGTTAAAAGTGTAGAAATTGCCTCGAATACCTCAGCGGAGGAATTCTTGCCAATCATTTTTTCCAGACGGAGTTGATAATCTTGAACTTGCTCATAATCTTGGCTAAGGGCTTCAGCAAAATAAAGCTTGAGAGTTTTATAGACTTCAAACACAGCGGTCCATAACTCGCCATCAGGTTTGATCTCAAATGCCTTCATCTGCCAGTTCTGTACAGTAAACTCTTCAAGTAAATCCAGTATTGTAGCCGCATTAATAAATCGGAGATCTTTGCTCCCACCTTGAGCGCAGTTAAAGGCAGGAAAAAATTCACGGCGGCATAAGGCTACATTCCGCTCAATATTTCTCATTGAGCGGACCCAAATGCTTGAATGAGATTCCTGAGCCACTGTTATCAACTCACCCCACGGAGCAGGTTTTCGGTCAGCTTCAACCAGTTTGAAGAAAATATCGGTCGGTTCTGATTTTTTTGCCTCTAACCCATCCCCCAAACAGCTAATGAGTAAATTATTTTGTAGAAGAATATCAGTAAAGCCTAATGGTGAGAGTTCCTCAGAATTTGGTTGCTTGACAAATTCCACAATACGTAATTCTTGCCCGCGCAGCCAGCGGCTTAGAGTGGCCAAATGGCTGCCAAACTGACCTTGAGTCAGCGGCTGATCACTTTCTTGCAAGTCAGCGATAGCGTGCAGCACCAAGGCTAATTCATCGGAACGCTTGAAGTATAGGTAATAACTACGGGTTGCTCTCCCGGCCTGACCTTCAATGACAAAACGGGCTTGCTTCAAGCGATCATCCACTAAAGAGGCTGGAATTCCATACGCTTCCCAATCAATAAAACTGCCGACCAGATCGGCCAATCCTTTAGCTAACTTTTCATAATATTGAAGTTGCTTGCCGGTTCGCCATCTTTCAATATCTTGTGTTATCGGAGAAGTCGGTGGTGGGGGAGGAGGCGGCGGCGGAGGTTTGATGTCAGGACCCTTTATGGGTGGAGTGAGAGGACCAGTTACACCCTCCCCCTTAATGACAGGTAACCCAAAGGCTTCAAAAACCTCTCGCCGTAAACCACTGACCCGCTGTTGATCATTAGCATCAATCGTAACATCTACAGTACGATTACCCCAAAACAAAATAACGGTCTCAATCCGGTTGGCAACACTGGGCGAATTACTTTGACCGGTAATGAGAGTACGTTGGGTCGGCTTCTCCAATGTTGGCGGGGTAAAATCTCCTCCCAGGTCTCGTGCTACAGGCGGGAATTGGCCTTCCTTGACTTGCCAACCGTGGCTCTGCAACACATACTCAATCACATTATTGAGAAGGGAACGAGGTGTGCGTGAAATTTTAGACGTATCAAGATGGGTGTACATTGTCCATAAAGCCTGTTGATTAAAGGGGTATAGCCCCACCCTTAAAGCGCCATCTTCGGCAGTTTCTCCAATTTCAACAAAACCAAAGGCGTCATGGCAAGTCGGCTTGAATTGGCAACGATGGCAGCGGTTTGGCAATAGCTCAGGTTGGGCGTCTTTTTGCTGCCAGCTCTCCAATTCATCTTGGCTAAGGCGTATAGCATTCAAGTATCTGGCAGCCATATCAGCTACAGCATCTGCACTGGTCAGTAGTTGGGACTCTAAGAGATTAGAGGTATTTAGGGTAAGCCGGTGGGTAATGCGTTCTTTCATATTATCAGGAAAGTGGTCGTGATAATAACTATCAGTAATACCAACCACCGATAATAAGCGACAAAATTCGCGATTTCCCTCGCCCGTGTGTTGGGTGGCCAATACGTCAACCAAACCAGCATCCAGACCCGTGAATACGGCAATATCCTCAATAAACAAAGCTAATCGTCGCCCTTGCTGCCGTAATTCGCGACGCAAATCATTGAATATCTGTTTAAGTTCATCAGCCGAGAGCGAGGTCGTGCGCCCGACGGCGAAATTTAAGAGGCGATTCAGATAGGTGGCTAGTTCTGTTCGTAGTTCCGGCTTGATATTCAAACTATCAGCCAGGTTCTTAGCTTCACGATAACCATCCGGTTGGTTTTTGATTTGACGCAGAAAATCAACCTGAAAATTGAAATCATCGGCGTGGAAGGTGGGCATTTCATCATCGGCCAATCCGGCACGTCCCTCGCCCGACAAAAATCTAACAATACGCTCAATTGGGCCGCCTGACCTTTTGAGTTCATCTCTAATCACATAATCCAGAAGAAATTTCTCAATATTACGGCTAATTCGCCCTGAGGGTTGCTCGGTTTCTTTGAGAGTAACTTCGTTAGTAGCGACTTGAAGGTTATTCAGAACGGTGTCTGCCAACCCTTTCTTAGAAAGTTGATCGGTGGCACGCTTTAGTCGCTCAATCTGATCGGCAAAGAGGGTACTATCAAAAACATCTGATTGAATGATTTGGAGCAGGGTGCTACGCAGGCTGCTATTAGCTCGCTCAATGAGTAGTACGACATCGCGACCATCAGTTTCTTGATTTATCGTGGCATAACGCTCTTTGAGCCAACGAATAAGGTGCGATTTGCCGGTTCCTGGAATACCCTGGATAACAGCAAAGGTGTGTTGGTCATTTTCAGCCCGTGAGCGAAGTTCCTTGAGCAGATTAGTTTCGCTCGTATCTTTAATTTGACGGGGGGCATTGAGATAGGCAATTGTATCCAAGGGAGTGTGGGTAGCCAAAAATGTAGCCCGGTCAACCGAGACCGCTTCCTTGTTAATGACCACGCTAATGCGCTGCTCATCCCAACACTGGTAGCGTTCAAAAGTTTGGTCAGCCATAGTTTTATCCCTCCTTGCGTTGAATATGTGTAACCTGGCTGATTGGTTGTCCTTCGGCGGGGTAAAGCTGCCAAACGTCAGTAGCATCGGCCTGACGTGCGAGTTCAATCTGGCCTGACTGATGCAATACCCGTAACGCAGTCGAAAGCATGAGGCTCAGGCGATTTCCACGTACTTCTGCGCCTCTGCTAGCCTGCCAGCACTTCTCAAAAAGCCGGCCTCCATCAAGCTCTGGACAACGTTTCTTCAATCTTACGGCAAATGTTCGAAATGGCACAGCGGCTTTTTCGCCGGCAAAAAGTTCTGGCAATAGCGCTTCAACACGAGCATAAGCATCCGGCATCAATATGTCGGTTGAACCAAGTCGCATGGACCATCCGAAACCCAGAAAAACGGCCCACGGTAACCAGGCATTAAATTTTACTTCGTTGAAGGCGCGGCCTTGGTCGGGGTTGTCTGCGTCTTCTTGGGGGAAAAGTTCGATATTAAAGCGAGTAATGGTATCTTTTTTGCTATGCTGAAAAACTCGTTCATTCTGAACAGCATACCAGGCTGTAAAAAGATTCAGGAGATAGTTATCAGCATTGTCATCCTCAACGCCCAGCAGTTGTTGACGCATGTAAGTCCGAAAACCCTCAACTGTCTCAATGTTTTCACTGGTGCCAACCTGAGCATGTAACTTAATCATCTTTTTGCCATTTGTATCTTCATCAATCAGGTTGTGTTGTCTGGCGGCTCCATATATTGCTTTGGCGGCATCTTGGTTAGATATCAGGCCCGGCGGCTGTAAAAGATTGAGCAGGTCCTCTCTGGTTGGATTGTCCAATCGCGGTACCAGCCGTATCAAAGCATGTAAACGGTGCGGCGTGATTTGGCCATTATTTATGATTTCCATAGCTCACCTTATATTTTAGAAAAATAGTGTCGTTTGGGAACGTCTCAGCCACTCATATAATCTTTGAGCATTCTCTGAAATACCATCAATCCGATCAAGAAACTTACCGTGTTGGCTGGGCAAATAAAGGGCGTGATGGATAATATGAATTACCCAGACAGGCTGCACTTGAGAGGTTTGCCATTGTTGCCAGGCCCGATAAAGCTGGTCGCTATCATGGTCAAGGGGAGGGTAGAGAATAAGGGTTGGAACGGGATAAATTAAGTCTGTGACATCGCCAGCTAACAGCCAACTATTGGGAATAAGGCGATGTAGTATTTGCCGGTGTTGGGCTAGTTGTTTGACCAGTGAAGTTGTCCAAATATTGTCTTCGAGTAAAGCCGTGGGAAGAATGAGTTGTTGAATCCCGGCGCCGACCAGGTTTGTTAATAGAGTGTCGAATTGTTTGAGGGTGTTTATTTCACGCGGACCATCCCAATCAACTATAAATACACCCCGCCCTCCGATTCGTCGTTTGAGATCACCACTGAGACGGTCAGCCGATGGCTCAATTCTAGCAGTATCCAGATGAATTCGAGTGGTCTCTGCATAAGGCTCACGGTGTTGGTGACGACAACAAGGGCAACCCCCACAAGCCAATGCTGTTGGCTCGTACAGGTCGGCGAATTGATGCGCCAGACAATGCTCAGGTGGTTCTCCCGATGAGTCACCCGCATATTTTGACGAAAGAAGGCTCATTTGTTGCAAAAAGTCGCTGATAATTTGTTTTTCGCGTTGACGGTGGTATTCAACAGAACGTTTAAAGATTTGCCAATCATTAACGGCCTCTGGATTGTGCAATTGAAGTTGTAACCAACCAGGCATAGTCGTTTCCATTTGTGTATCAGGCGTCCCATCGGGGCGAGTGTCAGCAATAGAAATGATGCCGGCGCGCTGTAACAGCAGTAATACGTGTTCATTCCATTCCTGACTTAACGCAGACTCATCCATTTCCTGATTGTAATCTGGGGCAGCATTGGTGTTAATAAGCCACTGATCACCTCGGTTCTGAAAAGATTGCGCCGTACGCCACATTCCCCTCCAGCGACCCCATGCCTTTTGCGTGGTAATACGGGCGCTGGTAGTCATTCCTAAAGCCACGTTATAATCTTCGCCAACCAGGCATACCAGACTGACAGCACTGCACCCGTCGCGACCGGCGCGCCCGACTTCCTGGTAGAAGCGATCAGTATTTTCGGGTAAGGCAGCGTGGATAATCGCTCGAACATCGGGCTTGTCCACCCCCAACCCAAAGGCAGAAGTTGCCACCATAATATCTCGCTGATTTCTATTCCACTCGAAGATGAGACGTTGTCGTTCGGCGGGATCAGTTTTGCCGCTAAAAGCGGCTATTCGTTCAAATCCTTCTTCGCGCAGAAAATCTACCCACTGTTCAGCATCATCCGGTTTGGTAACATATAAGATGAGGGGGCGGGGCAAATGACGAAGCGCTTCCAAAACCCGTGCCCGGCGCGTCTCTTGATCAGGGGCATAGTTGAACCAATAGGCAATCTCCGGTCGCAAGCGGTTAGCCTGCACTGAAAAAAACTCTCCATTGTTAGCAAATAGCCCTTCAAGCGTCTTTTTGCAACTATTGGAAACCGTGGCCGACAGCAAGAAGGTGCGTACACGTCCTTGTGAAGCCTCCACCAACTTTTGGCGATAACTTGCTAATAGTTGAAATTCTGTGCGGAAACGAGCGCCCCAGGTTTCAACCAAATGCACCTCATCAATGACTAGACGATTGATGGTGCCCTGGCGGGCCGCTTCTAGACAGATTTGGTACAGCTCTGAATTAAGTAACAACTCCGGAGATGTATACAGGATTGGTAATGTACCATAGCCTATTCCCCGGCGAATAGTGTCTCGTACATCTTGGGAAGTGGCGCTCGTCAGGCTATAGGGTTTATATTCTGGATCAATGGCCTCGGCAAAGTAACTCTTAACCATCTCTTCTTGGTCATATGCCAGCGACACTGTTGGTACAACTACCAGAGTAGTGCCGCCTTTAATTCGACCAGCCCTTGACTCAAACCAGGCCGGTAAAACAATGCACAGGCTCTTGCCCCCTCCTGTGGGTAAGGTGATAAGGGTTGTAGAACCAGGCGGCGTGAATAAGCTAGTCTCAACAGCTATTTTTTGCGCTTCGGACTGGTAATGAGTAAACGGATCGCTAGTTCTATTTGTCATCCCAAAGAGTAAACCAGACCCTACGGCAGGTGTATCAAAACGTCGCTCTTTCAACTGGTCAATTTCGGCGCAATGCGCGTCCAGTAACCAGGCCGGTTTCCATGATGTTGCTTGGAGTTCAACCATGTTCGAGTCAGTATTGTCGGTTACGTACAGCCCAGTTTCTTGTTCGCGACTGCTAAGTAATTGCCACAGGTCGCGTTTAATCTGAAGACGATGATGGTAAGCTCGAATGATTTGGCGCAAGAGTACGGCAATGTCTGCGGTGCCGGCCCGGTTTTCCTCGAGGCCCTGTAGAGCCAGACTTAACCTGATTAGAGACTGACTGCACGCCATTTCCACACCAACCAGGTTTTCTTGCGCCTCGGCAATTTGACTCCGAAAAGCTGCATGACCTGGGTTGGGTTCTAATAAAAGTGCTTGTAGCTTATCCAGAAGATCACTCGTCATCCTGTATCTGCCTGCAGTTCCCAGAAACAAGCCGACTCCAGTCGCCACAAGGGGCGTTGGATGCCTTGAATTAACGCTGCCGAAATTTGCTCATATTCTTCAATATTCGTCATCCCATCCTTGATAGAGGCAAATGCTTGATTACTGTATAGCCACTTCTGGGCAGCCTTCAATCCCGCAGCATTTTTCTGGAATTGTTGGGAGGCCTCCTCAGCTAGTTCAGCCGTAAAACTGAATTCTTCTGCCAGAGTCTGTTCGACTACAGCAAAGACCCGCTCCAGAGTAACTTCCCACATATCCAGTGGATATCTCTCCTTGAATGCAAGGATTTGTGCATCAGAGCCTTCTCGTTTGCCTAAATGCTTATCTCCACCTCTTCTAAAATGATATTCCTGTATAATTTTCCAGGTCGGATCGGATGGCTTCATAATCTCACAATCAATAGAAATGAGTATGCGATGGGTTGGTATGTAGAGAAATCCCTGACCTCGCAAAAGATGTACAGGGTCAAAACCGGCCTCATAGAGCGGCCTGGGGTTAATTTGAACAGTGTAAAATAGCTCAAATCCTTGCCAGCTCTGCTTCAGTTCGGGCGCGGGCCGTAAGACAGCGCAGCATCGCCCTCTATCAGCTTCGATGGCATTTCTGATGATGGTGTCTGTCCAGGGTTCGCCTGGGGCGAAAAAAACCAGGTCTTCCCGGCGCACCGCAATATCCCGATTAAATGTGCCGGTGATGACCCGATTGCGAATCCGACGTGAACGGACCAGAGCCTCCTCCATGTTTGGCGGCGTAAAATACTTGGCGTTGTACATGCTTTTTAAATTAAATCGTTCAGGATAAAATCGAACTGTGTCTAATTGGGAATGGTAGCTGTTTTCCAGGCCGGCCAGTGAGGCCCACTTGGTTATGGAACGGCCCAACAGCGTGCCATCCCGGTATTTTTCGCTGACCTCATTAAACTCTTGACGACGGCGATAATTGATAGCTCCTTCCTCAAAATATCGTTCCTCATTTACCTCATCTTGCAATACACCGGCTTTGGCAACCATCTGCGGCAGTAATTGAGCCAAACCATTACGGGAGCTGCGGGTCAAAGCCGCAATTAGCTCATCCTGGATACCCTCCAGTACAATCTCCAACCCGCTCATAGATTGGGTGAATAAATGAAAGGCCTCCTGCCAGATTTGAAACAAATCTTGCTCAATGGTGTCTTTGGTAAAGGGAAGGATTGAAAGCACGGTTCCCTGACGACCCAGCCGGTCTACCCGGCCAATACGCTGTTCCAGTTGAGCCGGCGTCCAGGGTAAATCAATATGAATAATCATATCAGCCATCTGGAAATTACGCCCTTCGCCACCAAGCTCATCACATAAAATGATATGGCAATCGGGGTCGGCCTGGAACTTATCAACTTCATCCTGCAACTTGTCGGTGGCAATACCACAGTGAAACTGGGCCACACTTGATTGTTTCCTAAGATGGGGCAGCAGAATTGCCAGTGTTTGATACCAGGCTGAGAAGATAACAATTTTGGCCTCAGGTTTGTCAAAGAGAAATTTGTAGACAGCCCGCAATACCTGCACCAGCCTATGCGGCTGATCCAAGGGTATCGTCCGATATGGTAAGCCTTGTAATGTGGCCTCAGTTTGCTCAAGCCACCGTTGCGATAGCCATACGAGTCTATCTATGTAAGCGGCCTCGCCGGGGGTAATCGGGAGGGCACTCAGCAGGTGTAGGATGCGTTCCAGTTCTTTCCGCAGTTCGGCTGGAGTAACTAAATCAGCCATCGGTAACTCTGGTTGCGCGTCGTCTGCTGGTTTTTCTGACAGGTACACCTGACGCTGTTTCAAGAGTAAAATGAGGATGTGCGGACTGCTAAAAACAGCCTGAAATAATACTCGGCAATATTCCGGCGCGACTATAGCGTCATTGGTTTGAGTCAGGATATAATCAGCGTACTCATGCAACTCTTCAATTACATCTCGTTCTAACTGTTCCGGGGTATAACTGTATGACGTATTGACTTGGCGACTGGGTAGCTCAATCTGAAGATTAGCTCGCCGGTTGCGAATAACCCGGCTCTCGATGCGGTAGTTCTCGCTGACGTAAGCCAGAGCTTCTCGGGCTGCGTCCAGGCCACGATCGCGACCGGCAGCCTGCGTTGAGACCCGTTGAACAAGCTCCGCCAGAACGGTATCGTGGTTGAGTTCATCAAGAACATCTTTCATCTCTTCCACGAACTCGTCGGGGTCAAAGTCATTTGGTCTCATCACTTGAGCCAGGTAGGCAATTGTTTTGCGGATAGTCTGCTGCGTAGCTAGAATTTCCTGAAAAGTCTGAGCGTCTATGGCATTGTACCGGGCAGGATTCATAATTTTTAACAAGGCAAGATATTCATCCGCTCGGCGTTGAATGGGTGTTGCCGAGATAATTAGCGTCCGCTGAGCGTCGCTGCTAAGTTGATGGATGCGCTGGTAAAGTGGGGGACGTTTGTGAATATGATGGGCTTCATCAACAATAAACAGGCCCCATTCCTGGGTTCCTAATAGGCGGCCTGTCCACTCATCGGCAGTTAGCTCTTCCGCGCTGATAATCAATCCCGGACAATCGGGAGCAGCGAAAAAATCATCAATATCGGTGGCAAAGTCCAGCCAGAATTTGTTGTTGAGCTCATAATACCATTGGCGAGTGAGTGAGGCCGGAACCACAATCAGGGTTTTCAGACCCGGATGGCGGCGGTACAAACCTTTGAGAATAACACAAGCCTCAATAGTCTTGCCCAGACCCACCTCGTCGGCTAGAATGTAGCGGCAGCTTTCATCGCCTAACACTCTGGTGACTACCTCAGCCTGATGGGCCAGCAGCATAATTCGTGAACCGACCAACTCTTCAATACCAAAAGTGGCGGCGCGTAACTCGGCGTAACTCCCGATAAGATGGTTTCGATGGCCTTTCCAAACAGGATTCTGCAACTCATAATGTTGTAGCTGGTAGTAAGGGTGCGGATCTTGACGGTGTGAAGCTACAATCAAATCCGTCTCACACACTTTTTTTACCTGACCTTCAATTTGAACATAGTAGTGGCAGAACTCGCCAGTTAGCCATTTGTCACTGCAAGCTATTAAGACTTGTCCAGATTGTTTGGTCTGGGCATACGTAAATTCCGTTGCGGGCAGAATGTGACAGCGCTGAATAAAGACGCGCGGACATTCAACCTGTTTTTCTTTGGGCGGCTCATTTGGTTCGTAGACGAGTAAGCTGACCGTAACTGTATCAGCTAGCGCATCAACCCCCTTTACCTGGCCCAGGCGATAATCTCGAAACTCGTAATCATCTCGCTCACGGTCAACCGGGAGGCGCACATACATACCTTCACGAAAAGATTGGGTTACGTTTGTTGGTAAGTTAGCCATAGCCAAAACTGGTGATGTTAAATAGTGCTAAGCCTATGATTAAAGCGACAAATCTAATGGCAATTGGTGCGCTAATTGGGGCTCTGCCTCTAGCGGATTGTTAACTATTTGCTGAAACTGATCATAAAACACTTTCACATTATGAAACCCCCGCCGGCGGTTGCGATTATTGCCCCGGAAAATGATGACTTCGATACCAATTTTTTTACAGATAGGGCAACCACATTTTTGCCAGGGTTTGTCAACCAGGGTACGCCGGTAGGCATCCTCATAATCCCGTTTAATACCGTACAACCTATCATAAGCCAGAACCGCCTTCAAGGTTTGATCCAAGGTGGTTTCGTCTTTATCATAAGCCCGCAGCAAACGTAGGGTTTCTTGCTCCAGATCACCCAATGTCTGCACTGACAGATTCCCATTCCTTTGCAAAACTTCTTTAACCGAATCGACTCCTCGTTTTCCCTGCCGTCCTTTGACCTGAGGAACACGAATGGCGGCATATTTTTGTCCATTTGCAGTCCAGTAGTTGTCCTCACCGCTACCCAGAAAGGCTCGCCGTAGCGGGGCTGCGCTATCGGCGCTGGTCACACCCAGGCGCATAAAATGCGACACCAATGATAGGCGGGCCACACCAAAAATGTGAAGTTTGATTCCGTCAGTGATCAGGGGCCGAATTTCTTCCAAAATGGCGATAATCTGCAGGTCTTTACTTTTCACCAGCCCACCGATGGCCAGGTGCTGGTAGCCCATCTCACGCAGGCGACTCACCGCCTCGTAGTAAAGTTCCGGTGTTCCGCCTTGAGCAATACCGATAGGGGTGAAATTAGGTTTTTGTTTGGCGTGCAGCTCGAGCATTTTTTTGGCATTTTCCAAAGTCAACTCAAAGCGTTCGGCCTGAATCTGCTCAGTGGTTTTACCGGCCCACCATCGTACTTTCAATTTACCCTGTTCTAAAGCGCTCTCCAACATCTCGATGGTTACAAAACCCAGGTGATCGAGCGATACGCCATAGTCAATCCCCAAGTCGTGATAGTAATCAATCACCTGTTGGATGGTGTAGACCGGCTTCTCTTCCAGTAAGTAAGTGAATGCGCCGCAATCGCCCATAATCGGCAACTCCGGGCCGAGCCGGGTGAATGGCCGCATCCCTCCCACCTGATGAATACGTTTTTCGGAGATTGGCGTAAGTGAGGCTTTGGAGACCAGCATCCCATCAAAGATGGGTTCGGGGAAAAATTCGTGGGCAAAGCGGTCATGCAACCAGCGATTTTTGCGCCGGGGTGAGGGCCGGTCGCTGAGGAAGTCGTATTCCGGGTCAACCATATCTTCAAAATTGGGCAGGTAGAATTTCAATATTTAGCGGCTCCGTTCATAAAAATCAAAGGTTTTAAGTTACTGTTGCGGGTCCACCGGACCACTTTTTATAAAGCTAATGGCAAAAGCGGCCGCGGCGTTGGCCGCGTACTCCTGCCAATCATCCGATTTGCGCTCATCGGCCATATCGCAAATGCCACGAATGACCAGGGTGGCCGGAATTTGGGGACGATCAAAGGCTGCTGCAAATACGCCTTCCCCTTCCATTTCTAAGCCGACCAATTTGGGCCAGTGTTTGATAAGTTGTTGGCGGAATTTAGTTGAAGCAACAACCTTGTTACCCGAAGCGATGGGACCAACAAAGAGCTTGGAAACCAAGCGGGCTGCGTTTTCCGGGCGAGGTACGTTGACCTGTTGGGCCCAACCGGTATCCCAAAAGTTGTGTATCCGGTCCAGTAACAGCGCGCTGGCTGGATATACCCGGTCGCGAGGTTTTATCCCTTTCTCGGTAATTTTGCCATACTCATATCCCACAATTTGGTCGGCCACCACCACATCCCCCAGGTCCAGATCATCTTGCGGAATACCCCCGGCAATGCCGACCATCAAGACAAAGCGTGGTTGCCAGTGGGTAATTGTATCGGTGACGGCATTAGCGGCTGAAACATTACCCATACCTGGCAATAACACAACCACCACTCGATATTCCTGATCCGTGTTCCGAATGGGGATTGCGCCATAGTGATAAGTCCGAATGTCTTTGTCTTCAAATCGCCTGACTTCAGGCTTCTCCAAACGACTGACAATTGCTTGAGCTTCTTTGGGCAGCGCAGTGATGATGGCAAAATCTACTTGTTGTTCACCTGGCCCCAGGTCAGAGGTTTTATCACCAACAGTTGAGGCAACCGGCACCGCAATGGTGCGATCCGGTCGGCCCATAGGCCGGCCTACATCACCACTTTCTCCTCCAAATGGGTCCTCCTCCAAAATGACGATGCCCCGATCCCGCCACGTCCGCACGTCAACCTCTGGTAAGCCCGACCAGACAGCATACGCTATGCGAGCAAAGCGGCTTTCAACCACCTGGTCAAATAAAAAGCGGAAGTCGGGGTCAGCCAGATTATAACCCAGAAAAAGGACCGTGTTGCGACGGAACGCACGGCGCACTTCGTCAATCACCGCTTCCTTCTCCCGATCACGGAGCAGATTGGAGTGATCCTGATCGGTGACGACCAGCGTGTCGGGCTGTTGAGCGTCGCCGTAGAGTTTAATCAGGGTGGGGCGACCAGAATTGATGAAATTAACATCGCTGCCGCGCACCACCCGGTTGAAGCCAACCCCTACCTGTTGCAAGGCAAGTTCCAGCAAGTTATCATAAGCCGTGGTGATGATAGTCTCGATTTGATGTTGTTTGACTAACGCGGCTACCTGTTGGTGGAAAGGTTGCGGCGTTTTGCCGGTGGTATCCAGCGCATTGCGAATGAAGTTGGTGAACTCCCAGCGGTTACCGGCCTGGCTAACTCGCTGAGCTACCTCGGCCAGGGAGAGGGACTCATCCAACCCTTTGCGGTGAGCCAACTCGCGGGCAAGGTCGGTGCGGGAGGGAAGGCCGGTGATAGCCTGGGGCAGGTCGGCGCCGATGAAGAGGGTCAAGCTCCGACCTGATAGGGCTTCTTGAAGCGGCAAGATAAATTGTGAGCGGATTTCCGCCGCTGCTGACTCATTCATCCGCTCAACCCCTACTATTTTAGGGGATTGGGTTTGGGGTTCAGTTACTATTCCTGCAATTTCCTCAGCGACGAGCGATAGTTCTTCATCTACATAACGACCATCCTCCCGCCAGACAGGCTTTTCGTGCTTGGGCCTGACTTTCATCCTAGCTAACCAAGGCACAGTTTTCCAGGCGCAAGATTGAGCAATAATGGGAAAAACTATTAATCCTTCCTGCGTTTGACGTTCCCGTAAACGTTCCACCTGATTCTGAATAAACTCAGAGCCAAGAAAATTGGCAGTAATAAGCAAAACAACCACCCTGGCCCGCTCGATGGCCTGATCTATTTCAACAGCCCAATCGACACCAGGAGCAATTCGGTCCGCCGTCCAGGCCTGGATGTAACCTTGCTGCTGTAACACTCCCAAGTGAACAATAAGTTGATTTTTTAATGTTTCGTCTTGTTCGCTGTAACTAATAAATACGGATGGTCGCGTCATCTTGCCTCTATTAAAACAATTAATCGCTGCACCGCAACAAGTAAGGTCGTTTCAAAGCTCAACCCACCTCGGAGTCCTGCCTTTAGGGCGATTGATTGGAATGATTGATTCCAAATATCAGGGACTCAATGCGATTGTTAAAATTCCTTGTCAGTTTTCCTTGCTATTGACAAGTTCCACCAACAATTCTTAACCCCTTTATAAGGAAATATCCTTCAATCATGAGAAGGGTGAAACTTTTCGGTTGAAATACGTTTTGCGATCCAATAAAAGGCATCTACCGCACTTTGATAGCTGGTATCAGTTTCATTCTTTAATATCTCAAGCCAGGCAGTTGCGACCGCGGGAGTGATAATTTGAGGGTGAGCTGCCCCAATGTGGCCTAGCAATTCTGTACCATAGGTTCGTAAGCTACTATCCTCATTGGATAATCGTTTGGCAAGAACTTCGGCTACATATTCTGGTGCTGTTTCAGGGTGAGCCATTATTATTCGCGTTAAAACGGCGGCAACACTGGTTCTTATACTAAGGTCGTGGTCGGTTGGCAAATTAAGTAGTTGCTCAACCAGTTGTACGGCAGTTCCTGGATTGCTTACTGCAAGCTGATATAACGCGTCGGCAACACTATCCCGGATTCCCCAGTTGTCACTTGCCAACAAATTAACCAACGTGTGGCTCATTTGTGATGCTAGGTTCGGGTCAGCAGTTGCAATTAACCCCAAAATATCCGCCACACTGTCTCGGATATTATCGTCCTCGTCTTCGAGTAACTCCAGTAGAGTCTCGGCTAACTGCCACGTAACCACTTTTGGATTAGTAGCGACAACTGTTTCTAGGATTACTATTACCCTATCACAAATATCAGGATTGGACCCGGCCAACAGCTCAAGCAACATCTGGATAGCCTGAGGGGTAACTTGTGGGTTAAACGCCACAATTTGTCCTAGACTTTCTGTTGCCACATCACGCACACCCTGATCAGCGTGGAATAGTAACCCAATTAGCTGTTTGACCATTATGGGGGTAACTATTTTGGGGCTTGCCCCGCTTGTTCGTCTTAAAGCAACGGCTGCCGCTCCCCGTACTTCACCATCGCTATCGGTGAGCAGCTCCAATAGTCGTTTAATGATCACCTTGGGCATTACGGCATTGGCAGGAGGTACTACTCGTCTCAAAGCAGTGGCTGCCCCATCTCTGGGAGACCGGGCTTTATCCATCAGTAACTCAGTGGTACGCTCAAATACCCAAAATGCATTCGATGGGTTGGCTACCACCACCCGCCCTAGAGTTTCTGCAGAAACCGTACGAATGTGTTTTTCATCATCGGTTAGTAATTTAACAAGGGCTTTGCTTGTCTCCGGCACAACGTTGGGATTAGCGGCCGCAACTTGCCGTAATGCCTCTGCTACCCCAGTTTGTGTACTTTGATTATCATTTACCAATAATTTCACAACCTGCTCAACTACTGAAAAGGCCACCTCGGGCTCGGCCGACACTAACTGAAATAAAGCCTCTGGAGCCACATATACCCCCCGATCTTCGTCGAGCAGCAAATCAACGAGGCTATCAACGACCTGGTAAGCGATAGAAGGACTAGTCTTTATTATCTGTCCAAGTGCTTCGGCAGCGCTATTACCTATTTGGTCATCCTCGTCAATTAACCGATTTAGTAATATTTTGATAATGAAAGGGGCCACCTCAGGATTCGTTGCATTAATTTGCTTCAAGACTTCTATCGACCGGTGGCGTACAACCGTAAGTCTGCTGGCGGCAGTTTGGGCTACCACAGTCAATCGCCGGTTAGGGTCATTGACTCGATTTAGCCAATAATCAACTTCTTGTCCTACTTCAAGTGCGCTATGCAGGATCAATTCTTGAGCTTCAAGAGACAGACGGACCGTCTCTCGTACCTCATTAACTCGAGCTAATTTGTCTGCTGGCAATAACTCTTGAAAATGTTGCCAGTTCTTCACCTCTTGCTCGATCATTTCCTCTACTTGCTTCCTCTTTCGCGCCTCGCGCCCCAAGCCAATTTTGTCAATGAGATATTCGTGAGCCAACTCATAAGCCGTCCTGCCGTCCCCATATTCCAGCGCTCGTAGTAACCGTGAACGCACTAATTTCTCTAACACGGGAATGACTTCGGATATATCTATGCCCAGCATCTCCGCCAATTCATCGGCGGATTTTACAGCTTTGGTTCCTTGAGAAGTAACTAATTCTTCCAGAACGCCGGTTGACCATTTGCGCTGATTTCTCTCAAATCGGGTCAACTCATCTTCTAGATACTGTTGCAGCACACCACGGACACCACCCAATTGAATATATGAGTTTAGGGTTATAAGGTTTTCACCAACGCCCAAATTGTCGTAGAGTGCGCTGCACACTAACTGCAATTGTGGGGGTAACACCAATGCTCCCTCGCTACCTATCAGATCATTCAATAATCGCTCCACCAATGTCGTTTCATAGCCCACACCCAATTGTTCAACCGGGGCAATGATCGCTTGGTGAGCCTGTTCGCGGGTTAGAGGTGATAAGCGCATCCGGGTACGAAATACTTCAGGGATTCGCTGTTCAAGTTCACTTACAGTGGCCAACCAATCCTCCCGGAGACTTAAGACCACTTTGACTGGTACCTCGCGGGCATCGTATAACTTCCCTAATTCATCAATGAATGCTGCCCGGATTTGTGGGCCTAATCTAATAAAGAATTCCTCAAATTGATCAAGTATAATGACTAATACGTGCCCTATATGCTTGATTGCAGCATCAAGAAAGTCTACTAACGAGCTATCTTGGGGCAAGTCTACTTTGGGGAGCCGTCTTAGAACTATCCGACGGATAACAACGGACGGGTCTTCTAAGGCCCGCACATAGATAGTCTCATAAGGTGGTTCAACTTGCTTTAAGCGAGGTACTGCTCCGGCTAGCAGCAATGAGGTTTTGCCTACTCCTGAAGCCCCATACAAAAGCACCAAACGGTGAGCATGAATTAACGCACTCAGTGTTTGAGTCTCTTGGTGGCGCCCAAAAAAGATCGCGGCATCTTTGGTCTCATAGTAATCCAAGAACTTATAGGGGCGATCTGGTAGTGGTGCGATAGGCTCCTGCAAAAATGGTGAGACACTAGAAGTAGCAGACTGTCTACGCGTTTTTAACTTGTCAATCAAAACTTCAAGAAAGGTAGTTGTATTAGCCTCGACCACATCGATACCGTGACGTTTGCACCAGCGGGTTACTTTGGAGGGTGGCGTTTCTCCAAAAGCGTAAGCCCGTCGAGCGTATTTATCCAGATTAATCGTTACTTTGCGATACAATCGCTTGAAATAGGGGTCGGCCAACTCATAACCAATGAATAATATCGTTTTGCGGGCCAGAAACCCTTGCAATACCACGGATATGGTTGTTTGATCTTCAAAGAAGGCATAATCATCTTCGGTTAGGAGTAGTGACTCTAACCTGTCAATCGAGCCGTACAGTTTGTACAACTTGGTTTTGCGTTCGTCCTCAAATGCCACGTCCAGATCACCAATAATCACGTCTAGGGGTCGGCCAGCCTCTTCAAATGCTCGTTCTAACCGTCGATCAAAGCAGGTGGTGATCAGCACGTTACAGTCAGCTAAAGAGGCAATCAGTCGATGAACGCGTTGGGGTTCAGTACCAAGGGGTTCCAGGTGGTCACGCACGAACTGTACCAATGCCTGACGCCCCCTGCTTTCCTCATAAGCTTGGGCTGCCTCAGGAAAAGTAAAGTCTTCGAAATCAATAATACTACACCGAGCAGCTAACTGGTTTGCCAATCCTTCCAAAAGGGTTTGTCCTTTTTCGTTATGAACAATGCGTTCACCGATGAAGAGCAAGACATTACCTCGCTCAATTTGTTCTAATAACTCTTCAGGTATTATCACAAATGCATTTCTCACTCAATTACATCTACTCACTACGGTGCCAACGGTGCACCCCGCCTGGGCGATGCCGGGCAATAGGTTCGGAAATCACAGATGGCGCAGGTTTGGTCGATGGGGTTAGCCTGCCAACAGGTTGTGAGAGATTGCCCCGTACCTTCTTGAACAATCGATTGTTCGATATCCGCCACCGTTTGGTCGAATGAGTTGAGGCTATTTTGAACGGCTGACGACGTAACGGGAACTACTCGAACTGAACGAGCAATCCGATAGTCAAGTGATAGCGTTGGGGGCTTGCCCCGACTGTTCGGACGCCAGGCTTGCAGCGCCGCTAAATCTGGCCCTAATGGAACTACATCTGTGTATGGAGTCCCTGGTTGGCAAACCTCCTGCCAAAGTTGCTCCATATCGTCACGGGTTGGCTCCAATTCATTCAAAAATAGCAACACTCCACCCGCAACTGGTGCGGCGTCAGATTGCTGCCCACGTAGCCATGTATAAGTTAAGATTTGCCAATCAAGATGTTGCAAGCTCGAATCGTTGGCGGCCGGACGGCGCATCCCTTTGTAATCAACAATAATCTCACAGGTCGGGCCGGCTGTTCCCTTCTGGGCAATCACCTGGCTCAATGTCATACCCACGTCCTGATTGGCTTGAAGCGATTTGAGCAGTTGGTTATTGGCTGTCGCCGCTGCCAGCTCAACCGAGGTTAAGACATCCACTACACCCTGAATTTCGTAATAGTCAGCCCGGGCATTGGGGATTTTACCGGGCATCGTCCGAATCCCCTTGAGGCGGACTTCGGCCTTGGCAATTAGCGGAAAGAGATGCGGCCCCCAGATGTTGACGGCAGCCGATGCCCGGCGATGAGCCAGATCATTGACCGGCTGGTTATTACGCCTCGCCGACAAATCACAGATAGTTCGGTTGCGCGGCCACAAGCCTCGCGCCCCCAGCCGTTGAATAATGAGATTCTCTACATCCAAGAGAGACGGCTCCGGCCACGGAAAAGGTTGGGCATTGGGCATTGACGCTCCATTGACGGTAGGTTTCTTCCATCACCCCATGCAGAAACTCTCCAAACCAGCGCTGCACCGGCTTTGACGGCGGCAGCGCCCCTCGATGATGGTAGCGATATTGCAATCCGCAACGCAGATAAGCTAACAGGTCTCCAGTCAAGCTATAGGCCGGAATGATATAGGGCGTGGGTCGGATGGATAACGTCATCGCATTCTGCTCCTCAAAGTTGCACTACGTTCGGAAAGCCACGCCAGGGCCAATTCCCGTCACGGATCCAGCCGGTGGCTATATTATTGACATTTCTTGGACCGTTGATTGCATCGCCCAATCCTATCAATAATAAAACATCCTGCGGCCGGCTAAAGGCCACAAAATACTGGCGGATTAAATCATCAAAGGCCCGGTCACGGGCGGATCGGGTGGGCGGCCCAATTGATGGCGAGTAGGCCCGCAGTTCGTCTTCAAGCCGATGCGAACGAGAGCCATCTTTGGGAAAACGCTTGAAAGCATGAGCGTGGTGATTATTTTTGAAATCGGAACCCACGTCGACAATGGTTAAAGGAAATTCAAGCCCCTTAGCCTGATGAATAGAGAGAATGTTTAACCGATCTCGGGGAAATTCTTCGATCAGTTCTTCGGCGAGGTCGATGGCACCCGTCGCCAGAGGTACAAAGATGTCCCATAACGCCGCACGGACAGAATTGACATCGTGAGGTGGATCGTTACGAATAGCAGCATCATAAGAACTAAAGCCGGTAGATTGGCTGATGGTGCGCGAGATGGCTTCCAGGTAAACTAGACCCTCTGGATCGGTCTGCATCGGTTCAATCCAGGTAACCAGATTATAGGCCAGACTTATGAGGTTGACATCTCTTGGCCAGGTGCCACCGCCTTGTGGGGTTCGCTTCTGCCAGGCTCGTACAAAATCGCGTAGGGTACGATCTTGTCGATTGGGATCTGGGTTGCTGGCAATATGAGCTTGAGCAGCTTGTCGCCAGTTATCCATCACGGTTCGGGCATTAGCTGGCAAATTGGAAATACTGTTTTGCACTGTTAAGTTCGGATCAATGCACTCCAGAATAAGACCACACAAAATAGCAACTTTATCCACCTGACTAAACTCTTCACCTCGGGGATTAAAGACACGGATGGGCGGATTTAATTGCCCCAGTCCCTGACGCAGTAATAATGGCAGGCGTTCATTGCCACCGGCGGAATATTCTCGTGGCGAACCACACAGGAGGGCGCAATCGCCCAGCGCACCACCGGTGGGGTTGGCGACGATATTAAGTGGCTGTCCCTGATACTGGACGGCTCGGCCTGTTCCCTGAAAGACATCGCTAATGAAATGGGCTAAATCAGCAGCAAGGGTTAGCAGGTCGGGGCGAAACAGGCCAAGAACAGGGTAGTCCGGTGTGGTAAGATTACGGGCAGCAACTAGCGGTGGCTTACCAACGACGCGGGCCGGTCGATAGGTAGGATCGAGATTTACGAAATCGGAGTAAAAAGTGACAATGGTCGGGGTAGAACGGTAGTTACGATTGAGATAGATGGTGCGGGGGGTGAGATTGGCCTGATTCTGCAAGCGGGGGGGCAGATCACGGAAAAGCTCTACTGTGGCCCCACGGAAGCGATAGAGAGATTGATCATCGTCGCCAACCACGGTCAAGGCACCACCCCGGTTGGTTACCGCTTCAGCCAAGGTGAAATAGATTTGTTCTTGCAATAAGTTCGTATCTTGGTATTCATCGACCAGCACCACCCGTAGATTATCCACAAGGCTCGCCAGTGTCCCATTTTGAAGACGTTCAAGAAAATGATTCTCTAGTGCGGCAAAATCGAGTACCAAGCTGGTAGTGAGTGTGGTGGCGTAATCTTGAATGGCGGCGCACATAACTGGCACGCCGGGATGAGTCGCTCCATTTTGAAAGGCCGTGACGTTGACCTGATCGTGCAATAAGCGGTCTCGTACCTCACGGGTAATCTCACGCAGCGTACCGATGTTCATATTCCAGGCCGTGCCATTGAGTTGGACCACATAATCGCGTAAATCGGCATCATTGTGACGACCAGCATCAAAAAAGCCTCGCCGGATCATCAGCGCGTCTGCCACAAACTCCTCGATGACCAAGGCGGGTTGTGTTCCAGGGGCGCGATGATCACGCAGAGCCTCTTCGGCAATGCTATCTAGAGTGCCAGTGATCACCCGATTTAGGTCTAGTTTTTCCAAGCGTGGACCAAGGTTGGGCTGGGTGCGTAACAATTCTTGTCGCAACCGATCCCCCCAGCCTAAAATGCGCGACCGCAATTCGGCTGCGGCCTTGCGCGTAAAGGTGGTCGCCAAAACCTCAGCCGGATCGATGCCATCAACAAAGACAAACTTGAGTACTCGCAGCGCCAGTACTGTCGTCTTCCCGCTGCCAGGCCCGGCCACCAGGAAGAGAGCCTCGCTTGCAGGTGCAGATACTGCATCCTGTTGGTTGGCATCGAGGTTGCGGCTGAGATCGTTATGGATAAAATGAATAAACTCACTGAGCGGAATCATCGTTATATCGGGGCTTTTTTCTTTTTTTAAAGTGGTGGAATTCACTGGTCAGGTTGTTCTAATTCCAACGTCCAGCATATTGCAACAGACCATGCTCCACAAAAATCACACACACCACTGCCCAATTAATTCAGGAGGAATATTCATAAGCTACGTCCGTTTGTCAATCGCTCCACTCAAATTCAACTCGCTCTCATCATCGATCAACACATCCGTTGACACTCCCGCCAGTCGGGCATAGGCTAACAAACTTGCTAAATCAGGCCGGCGTTTGCCAGTTTCCCACTCATGTACTCGAGAGCGACGCCCCTGGTCGTCGCGACCGAGGGCTTCGGCCATTTCGTCCAGCGTGAAATTGAGATTTTCACGAATGCTTTTGAGTTTTTTCCCCAGCTTAGTGGGTAATTGTTTGGACACCAAAACTACCCTTAATGATTAAATTTGTTCGCAATTGCGAACAACAAAAAATCGGCTACTGGATGAACTTTCAGTAGCCGGCAGATGCTTGGTTGAATAGGGTTTACACAGACAATTATTCAAATCCGTCACCTGTGACAGGATTGATTTACCACTTATTATATATTTTACTCATTCCTATGGATAGGTACACCAAGTTTACTCAACACGCGGCGAGCAGCGCTGGCATCAAAGCTGCGAACAGGGAGATTGGTCAATTGACTGACTAGCCACTTGGGAGATATCATTTTATCATCAACCAGAACGTACCAATCTTTGAAGTTATTTGCAGTACCGCTGTCAGTAGCGATAGCTTGACGGGCCATTTCATAAACTTCCTCTGGCGTGGCTTCGAGTTCAACCCCCTTGAGGCGGGCGACTCCTGTTATAGGGTAAGCAAAATAACCTCTATTGTTTGGGTCATCGAGCGACAGAGACAATTGCTTTGGGATTGGCCTCTCTTGACCGTTCAGCCAGGCTTTCAATTCGGTCAATTTTCGACCCGATGGACTCCTTGAGATGCTGACCCTGGTGGTTGCCGGCAGCAATTCTTCAAAACCGGCTAAGGCCAGCAAATATGTTTTGCCGGCAGAAACAAACAGATCATCATAACTTTGAGATGCTATCTGCTGTTGAAATGTATCCAACACTTTGGCCTTAATTGCTTCGGCGCGTTGATGGGTCATGCGCCGGTCATAGACAGGAATTTTCCGTGTACCTCCAATCAAGCCATACTCGGCCGACAGTACGAACACATCCAACCTGTCTTCATTTGCCGGAGAGGTATCATTCAAGTAACGACGCAAGACCCGAAAGGGTGGCCCATCATAGCGCTCAATCGCAGGCAAATAGTCAGGCTTTTCAATTTTGGTCTCTGAGCAACCGATAATCAAGCAGCGTTTCATCATCTGGGATTAAGCTTCAACCTTTTCTGCGGCAGATGGATTAATCGGCTCAAGCAATACCTCAATATCCTCACGTTTGATACGGATGGTATTACTGCCGGGTATACGATAAGCTGGTAGGATGTTTTGCTCAATATAACGTCGTATGGTCCGTTGAGACACAGATATGAAATCAGCCGCCTGTCGCACCGATAGATAACCTACCTGTTTGTCCATATTTGCCTCCCTTCACGGGCATAAGGACAGTCCAAATACCAAAGATGTAACCATATTAGACTATTTGACTGGGAATGTCAACGAATGTTCAGATATTGTGTTGACCAATCTGGGCTTAAACAAAAATGCCCCCAGATGGTCAGTCTGGGGGCACAATTTTTCGTCCAGATTGTCGCTATTCACTCAAAGCGAGCGGGTTAAAGTTAGTATCGTAGTCGTATGTATCTATATCTTCCACCCGTTTCAAATAATTTGTAATGGCATAAGTTAGCGGGGTAACTAAAGCTTCATAAGCAGACTTGAAGACCCACTGCGTCAGCACAGCGTTGATCAAACCTGCCATGGGGATAGCCCCCACGAAGGCAATGATGATAAAGATGAGTGAGTCTAATCCCTGACCAACAATCGTTGAGCCAATGGTCCGCATCCATAAGTGGCGTCCTTGGGTCGCTATCTTCATCCGGGCCAGGACATAAGAGTTGGCGAATTCACCTATCAGATAAGCGATAAATGAAGCCAAAAGCAGACGGGGTGTGTAACCCAAGATAGCCTCATAAGCTTCCTGACCTCCCCAAAATGCGGCCGACGGCAAGGCCTGAGCAATGCCAATAGCAATGACCGCCAGGAGATTACAGAAAAACCCCAGCCAAATCACCGAGCGGGCTAAGCGATAACCATAAACTTCGGTCAGGATGTCGCCAAAGATGTAGCTGATGGGGAAAATTACCACCCCGGCCGGTAAGATAAAACCAAGCACATCCACTAATTTGACCGCAATGATATTGGCCGTCAGAAGTGAGGTGATAAAGACCGCCGCAATGACCACAAACCATTTAGAAACTTTCATAAATAATGTATCCTCCTCTCTTGGATATAGAAAATTCAGATTACTCGGTGACGGCTCGCACTTTGCAGCGAGCCTGCCATATATCTTCGACCTCAGCGGTATAACGGCGAAGTAATTCGGTGGCAAAAGCATTGACCTCGATTTGCAGTTCAGCCAGACCAGTCGTCGGAACTGGCGTGCCTTCAGTTTCAATATTAAAACCTGTATGAATAAGGGTCGAGGTTGGGCTGGCCGTCGCAATTGAGACTGATAATTTTCCCGGCGTTCCATCGGCACGAGGTATATAAAGGTCATCTCCTTTGCGTTGAACCTGTCGCGTTGTTAGCTCCTCAAGCAATTCTTTGGCGGTGATGATGAGTAAACGCTGGCGATAGACAGCAAGCTCTAAATCTGTATGGAAGAATTCCGCAATGCAATGTAACATTAATGGGCTGTAAATTGGTGCTTCAGCCTTCACATCCTCAATATCAACCATTTCGCTCAGCTCTACTCGACACGGACCAACAAAGGCCACAATAGCATCACCAAGGATATCGAAGGTGCGATAGATCCAGTGTGGAGCAAGCTGTTGCCCATCATAGATAATTTGTGGGGCAAAAATGAATTTTGATCGCATCTATGTTCTCATTATGCGGCAGCGCCTACCAATCACCAAACCGAAGCTACTATATGTAGTTGCAAGAATGAACTCATTACCGATATATAGTGCATCATTATATTCAAAAAAGGTCAAAATGAAAATAAGTAAAGATTAAAAGAGTCGCTTGATCAGGTACATCTAACACATTTCTATTTTATTGCCTTTCCCGTTAACCTCAAGACAGATTCAGTCCAGAGAATACCATTATCGAAACGTTTGCTGATAAGTTTCCGAGTTAAAAGAAGATGTGAATGCCTAGGTCTCTCCTACCCTCGGGCGTAAATTTTGGTGGGTTTAATCTTGCAGATGACGTGCGTCCGCGTGCCTTTGTTTTTGGCCGGAACAATATGGCCATAATAGGCCGGCTTTCCAGTGTAGAATTGTGTCATCCGGTCCAGTTGGGCTACAGCACCCTCCTCGGTAATCTCCTCAACGACCCCCCGAATTTCCAGATAGCGAGCAGGATTCTGCAAGTCAAGGGTCATAATACTAACATAGGGATGGGCCTGCATATTCTTTTCTTTTTGCAACCCCCGGCTGGTGATGAACAGCACGTGGGCGCCATCGTAGTAGCGCCAGATAGCCGTGGTGTGGGGCTGGCCATTGGGCAGGCTGGTGGCCAAGATCGACACAATCGGCTGTTCAGCCAAATCTCGATGCGTTTCTGGAATGGTCATAGACATTTTTACCCCTGTGGTCGTTTTAAGGCCCCAGCATAGCGGCGATGCTGTAGGCCAGCAAATTTGTCACCCCGGCCTCGTGCTGCACCCGGCCTTCAACCACAAGCAGCGGCTCACCGTGCAGCAGACGCCGGTAGCGGGCGTAGACTTTGGGATTGACAATCACATCCAGCAGCCCGGCCTCATCCTCCAGGGTGATGAAGTGAAAGCCTTTGGCCGTGGGCGGCGCCTGATGGACGACCACCAGCCCGGCCAGCCGGACCCATTGCCCGTTGGGTTGTTCGGCTACTTCCCAACTGCCCCAAATGCCTTGCTCGGCCAGCCGGGCGCGATAGTGGGTCATAATATGCTCACCGGTCGATAGCCCCATCACCCCTTGCTCGAAACGCAAGGCTTCGGCTCTGGTCAGCGGGGGAAGCTCGACGTCGTTGGCCGGAAGCTCCCACTCAAGCTCATCTTCTTGGTAATGCAATTGGCCCAACTGCCACAGCAGCTTGCGCCGGGGGAGGCGCCAGGTATCCAGCGCCCCGGCCATAAGCAGATGCTCCACCAACCGTTTGGGCAGGCGGGTGCGGCGACAAAAATCGGCCAGGTTCGTAAAGGGCTTTGCTTGCCGGGCCTCAATGAGCCGAGCGATAGCTATCTCACCCAAGCCATCAATGTAGGTAAAGCCCAACCGGATTCCCTTGCCTTCCACCGTGCATTTGCCCTCGCTGCGGTGCAGGTCAACCGGCCGAATCGCCAATCCGTGCCGTTTGGCATCCCCGACCAGCACGGCCGGACTCCAGAAACCCATCGGCTGGTGGTTGAGCAGCGCGGTGTAAAAAGCCGCCGGATGATAACGCTTCAGCCAGGCCGACTGGTAGACCGGCACCGCAAAGGCAGCGGCGTGACTCTTGGCAAAGGAGTACCCTCCGAAGGCTTGCAGTTGAGCAAAAACGGCTTCGGCTATTTCTGTCGGAACGCCCTTCGATTCCGCCCCGGCCAGAAAGGCCGCCCGAAAGCGCTCAATTTCCTGGTCGCCGCGTTTGCCGCCCAAAGCCCGGCGCAACAGTTCTCCCTGGCCCGGCGTAAAACCCGCTAAATCACGGGCCACTTTCAAGGCTTGCTCTTGAAACAGAATGACCCCTAATGTTTCAGATAAAGCCGACTCCAATAGGGGATGAAGATACGTTACCGGCTCGACTCCCAAGCGGCGGCGCAGGTAGGGGTGGACCATATCGCCCTGAATCGGGCCGGGCCGGATCAGGGAGATGGTCACAATTAAATCGTTAAAATAGCGCGGCTTGAGCCGGGGCAATATCTGGGCCTGGGCGCGGGATTCCACCTGGAACACGCCAATCGTATCCGCTGCGGCGATCATCCCGTAAATTGCCGGGTCGTCAAAAGTGAGATGATCCAACTGGGGCGATTGCCCGGTTAGCTCGGTGACAATAGCCTCGGCCTCGGCAATGGCCGACAGCATCCGCAAGCCCAGGATATCTATCTTAATCAGCCCGACCGCTGCCAAAGCGTCTTTGTCCCACTGAACCACGACTCGATTCGGCATGGTAGCCGGCTCGGTCGGCACGCGCTCCATAATGGGCGAGCCGGTGATAATCATCCCCCCGTTGTGCAGCCCCACGTGGCGGGGGAAATCCTGAAGCTGGTCACAAAGCGCCCGCAGCAGGCTGAGCAGGTTGTCACTCTCCTCCGGCTGACTATCAGCCAGCACAATCTCCGGCCCCTGCGCCAACAGCAGGGGCGGCAGCCCCAACGCCTGCCCCACCTCTCGCAGGGCGCTGCGCTTTTGATAGGTCACAAAGGTGCAGGCCATCGCGGCGTGTTCGAGACCATATTTTTGGTAAACATATTGAATGACTTCCTCCCGGCGGGCGGCATCGAAATTCAGGTCGATATCCGGGGCCAGGCTGCGCTCGGCTGACAGAAAGCGCTCAAAGACCAGCTCGTGAACCAGGGGGTCAACCGGGCTGATCCCCAGCAGATAAGCGACCAGCGAGTTGGCCGCCGAGCCGCGCCCCTGGCAGCGAATGCCCTGTTGCCGGGCAAAGCGGACGATATCCCAGACAATCAGAAAGTAGTTGGCCAGCCCGGCCTGGTCGATAGTCGCCAGTTCGTGGCTGAGTTGTGACCGGAGCCGGTCATCCGGTTGGACATACCGTTGGAGAATGGCGGTCTGACAAAGCTGCCGGAGGTAGGCGATGGCCTCCAGTCCGGCGGGGAGGTCAAAGCGAGGCAAATCCTGCCAGCCATATTGCAACTCAAACCGGCAGCGGTCGGCGATGAGCAGGGTATTGGACAGGGCGTCAGGATAAGCGGCAAACAGCGGCGCTAACTGCCGAGGCGTTTTGAGGTAATATTCGGAGTTGGGCCGCAGCAGCGGGCCGGCCTCAGCCAGGGAGGTGCGCTGGCGGATACAGACCAGCACATCTTGCAGCGGGCGGCCGGCGCGGCTGGCATAGTGCACATTGTTGGTGGCCACATAGCCCAGCCCGACCGCTTGAGCCAGGTCGACCAGAGCCGCGACCAGGGCATTATCGTCCGGCCGCAGATGGTGGTGCAGCTCAAGCCAGAAGTTCTCGGGGCCAAATAGCTCTCGATAGCGCCGGGCCGCAGCTTCGGCGGCGACTTGATCCCCTTGCAGCAAGGCGGCGGCAATCTCCCCCTGCCGGCAGCCGGACAGGGCGATTAAACCTTCAGTTCGACCCGCCAACGCCTCCGAGGGGAGGATCGCTTCCCCTTTGGGCGCATTGTGCTGGGCTTGCTGAATCAGCCGGCATAGATTCTGCCAGCCGGTTTGATTCTCGACCAGCAGAGTTAAATGGTAGTTCCCCTCTAAAGTCAACTCCGCCCCAAAGATGGGCCGAATCCCGTGGACCTGGGCAGCCTGAGCAAAGCGTACTGCCCCATAAACGGCGTTGTGGTCGGTCAGGGCCAGGGCCGGCATCTCCAACTCCGCCGCGCGGGCGGCTAAATCTTCGGGGTGGCTGGCTCCATCCAACAAACTAAAATTACTATGGCAATGGAGTTCAACATAGCCGGGGGAGTAGGGGGAATGTTTTCTGTTGCCCATCCTCCTGACTCTCTCCTCCCGGTTAATCGTAGAGGCGTTGCAAATACCACTGCCCACTCAGCAAATCCCGGTAGATAACGACCATCAGGCCGCTGTGGGTCGTCACTTTGAAATATTCCCGCCAGATGCGCTGCTGCCACCACTGCTGGTCGATCCGCCACCGTTTGGCCACCGTCTGAATCTGATGATGCTGCCCCTGCCAGTCAAAGACCAGCGGCGTCAGCAGGGCGTCGCTTTGAACTGAAATCGGCATTCCCCGGAGCCACAACCGCGTCATCGCCTCCTCAACGGCTGCAAGCGGAATCTATCTTCCGGCAGTGGAGCTAGCGGATTGATCAGGCTCAACTCGTAAAAGACCTCCGGCCCATACTGCGCTATCAGGCCCGGCAGCGCCGCCTCAAACTGCCGTTCCTGATTCAGCCGGGTCGGATTCACAAAGAGGTCCAGTTGCCGGGGGATGACCGGCGTCAGGCCGGTCAATTTGACCGCCAGGCCGACGACCCCACCCGAAACCTGGGCGTAGGTCAACAGGTCCGATACCTGTCTGTTTAATTGCTCCTGAGTCTGAATCAGCTGGCGCAGAGCGCGTGGTTTGGCCCACTGCCGGCCATCTTCCAGATGCAGGGTCAGCTCTAAGCCCTGCGCCGCCAGACCGCGCCCTGCCAGCCGCCCGGCCAACTCCTGAGCCGCGACCCTTCCCCAGGGAAGCAAACGGGTGCGGTCGGTAATTGGGTCCTCCCAGGCATAAGCCAACTGTTCGGTCGGCTGAGCCTGATAGGACAACACTGGGCGGTCATCCCGGCCCTGGGCCAGTTGGTGCAGCCAGTGGCCGTAGCGCCCGAATTGGGTCAAGACGACGCCGGCCGGCAATCCGGCAAACTGGCCCAGGGTGCGTAACCCCAACAGGTGAAATCGGCGAGCCAACTCCCGCTCCAGGGGCAGATAGCTGACCGGCAGCGGGGCCACAAAGCTGGCTTCCTCGCCGGGGGCGATGAGCAGGACTCGATTCAGGCCAATAGAGGCAGCGGCTAAGTAGGCTGGAAATTTACCCAGAGCCAACCCCAGGGCCGGGGTCAGGGCCAGCTCGGTCACGACCTGCCGATTCATCTGCTCGGCCAGCTCGAGTTGGTCACTCCCAGAGAAATCGCCGACGTCGGAATAGACGAGGGCCGTGGCCGCGCCTAACACCGGCTCGACTTTAGAGGTGAAATTTGTCAGCAGGGCCGCGATATCATCCAGCAGCGCCTGATATTTCAGCGGCTGGGCCGGGATGATTTGAAGCTGGGAACACAGAGCGTGAGCCTGAGTTATCGACATGCCCGGTCTGACTCCTTGCCGGGCTGCCTCGGCAGAAATAGCAAAGACCCTGGCCGAATGTTGGAACGGCTCGCTCAGAATCAGGGGGGCCGGAGACAAAGCCGGGGCCAGCATCCGTTCGACGGTGGCGGCAAAGTAGGGCAGCAGCAGGCAGACAATCACGTGCTGTCCCCCCGCACTGTGCCGTTAAAGGTAATGGCAATGCGAGCACTGTGACCGGCTCGACCAAGCTGATTTTTCAAGACCACGACCTGGGCCTCGTAGCCGCGCACATCGTTCAGTTTTTCTATCCATTTTTCTTTTTTGAGATGCAAACGCAGGGCGGCATAATGGGGTAAAGCAAAACCGCTGGGGTAGTTATCGGCAGACATTGGATTGCCAAAGGTGAGCGGGGTTAAAAAAATGAGGGCGCAGGATGAATCGGCCAAAACTAAGGGAAGTTGCCGTAAGGCCGAGGAGAGCAGAGGCGCTCCCTGGGGGTCGGCCAATAAATCCGTCGTGGCGTCCACTATCAGCACCCCGGCTCCCCGCTGGGCCAGCAGGCGGTAGGCAATCTCCAGGGCTGCCGCTCCGGTCGGAGGACGCACTAGGCGCAATTGCGCCAAATTGACCTCACAGCGAACGGCGTAGTCAGGGTCAAAGTTATGGGCCAAATCCAGATAAACTGCCAAATCGCCGGCAGCTTGGGCCTGGGCGATAATCTTCAGGGCCAGGGTGGTCATCCCGGTAGTCGGAGCGGCCAGAATCTCGGTGATGCGGCCGCGAGGAATGCCGCCGCTGCCGTCGATGGCTTGGTCCAGTTTGGCAAAACCGGTGGGGATAGAGGTCGGGGTCACAGCCGGGCGCAGGGCCTGTTGGCCTCGCTGCAAGGCTTTCGGTCCAAACCGACGCTGGAGTGCCGTCACGACGAAATCGAGTCGCTTCCGTTTCTTGCCCACGGTGTCCTCCCACACCAGACCAACGGATGAGTTCGTAAAGAACAGATATTCGGAACTAACGTTCGGTTAGATTTTATCGCACTTCTATTTATTGTCAAGACGGGGGATGGCGAAATACGGCGAATCGGGCCGGTTTGAAGTCGATTCGAGAAATTTTTAAGCGTGTTAAATCCGCTGTGCTTCCCTGGGGAAGCAAAAGAGCCAATCGGATAAGACCGTCTTTTGTTGAATATAGTGCTTTGATAATAAAAGTTGGTGCTGGGATAGACCTATAGGGTCGTAATATATGGGGGTACAACTGTCTTTCATATTACCCTCAATAATTGAGCATCTGTTTTAATCTGGCCTTCTGAAAAATATTCTGATAAGATGTATTCCCTTAAATCGTCCAGAGAAAGGAGTTTGTTATAAATGACGAATCTCACACCTAAACTGCCAGATCGTATGGTTGCATTTCCCGGCACAGTTGACCAATTTGCCAAACTGGTGCCAGCAGCCCTACAACAATTGTATAAACGTGATACTGAACGGTTGGCCGAAAAATTCAAGCTGGATGGCGAGCTGGTCAGCCGGATGCGCCAGCGCAATTTAAAGCGCCTGGCAAAGGAAGCCGGACTATCGCCGAAACACATAGAGCAGCTCAAGGCAGATAACACGGCCTGCCTTAGTACTGGGCTGGATTACTACCCCAGTACCCAGCAACTGGTTGAGGATTTCTCCTTTGTGCTTGATGAGTCTACGGTCAAACGGGATTTCATTATCCACGCATTGCAGAGTTTACAGCAAACCAATCTGACAGCAAATACGGACAATTTTATACGTGAAGCCTGGCCGCCAGTCTGCCGGTGCTGGTGCTCTACCTGGCTGAACTGGTCAGTGACAATGCTCATTTTACCCCTATTCAAACAATTGACAATGAATTATCAAATGTTACTGACACCCCGCTAAATTTGCCCAAATTTAACGCCAGTACATCACCCCTTGAAACAGCCAACAATGCCAAACAAGAAGCCAAAGCCCAGCGGCTTGAGTCCCTGTTAACTTACCTGGGCAGTAATCCGCAGGCCACTTTAACCACCGCCGCTGGTGAAATTGGCGTCAGTCGCCAGACCATCCGAACTTACGTTGACAAGTTGACCGAGACCGGCAGGTTGCACCGCAACAGCACCGGCTGGGATGTGCGCTGATGATTGCTATCCCTGTTCTTTACGCCTTTCTGTTAAGCGAGGCTGACTAACTAATGAACCGCACCTTACTGCAATCCACACAGGTAAAGGTTACATTGTCGGTTAACCTGGAAATTAATACACCAACAGGGACAGAGCTGGTTACGTTACCACTGTTGCCATTGACCTGGCTCATTATGGCAATCTGGCAAACCCGGCTGTTTGTGGGCCGAGGCAAGTACGCACTGGTTATATTCCGGCAGGACTTTACTCAGGCTGCTGCCTTTACTGGCAAGATGTTTACTATCACCTTCAATTCATGGGTGTGGGCGTTGAGAGTGAGCCTATGAAAAAACTTCTTGTAGGTATCGCAACCGTCACAACGACCCTATCTCTACTCTTTTACTCACAGATTGCTGTTGTGATTCTGATTATCGGTTATGTGCTGGCTGGAGTACTGGGGTTGGTCATAATGGTTGGCGGCTTTTTTGGAGCGTGGTTTCTGGCCGAACGGTTGCGACTTATCCGGGCTGCGCGCATCGAGGCCGAAAAGCAAGCCCATGTGCTGACTATTACCGACAATGGCGAAACCTGGATGAGAGATACCGACAGCCGCGCCACCTGGCGCAATCTCACCGGAACACCGGCGCTTTACATCAATGATCAATATCATGAGCCGAGTAACCTTGAGATTGAACTTTTTCGATACCGACTGGCTATGATGCAAAAAGCACCGAAGATCATCAATAGCACGGCTGAACCTTTACCACTACCAATACAGCCGGTTGACCTGCTCACTGCATTCGATTCCGTGCAGCGTTGTTTGATTGTAGGGGCCAGCGACTCTGGCAAAACGACTCTACTGCAATGGCTTGTATTTCGCCGCCGTCACATTTCAAAAGTCGTCGTTCTCGATCCACACGCCTGGCCAGGCAAGTGGGCTGGTTGCTACGTGATTGGCACCGGGCGTAATTACGATGAAATTAACCGGGCGCTGGCAGGACTCGTGCAGATTATGACCAAACGATATGATGAAATTGGCCGGGGACTTATCCGCGAAGGATATCATCCGCGTATCACGATTTTAATTGATGAATGGCGGGCTATTGTGCAGCAACTTGGCAAACCGGCTAGTGAGGCTATCAAATCGCTGTTAACCGAAAGCCGCAAAGCTGCCTTCAGCGTGTTTGTGGCCAGTCACAGCGATCGAGCCAAACCATTGGGACTAGAGGGAGAATACGACTTAAAAGATGGCTTTGCGATTGTCCGGCTATCTATTGAAAACGGGCAGCGGATAGCAACCCTGGATACAGGTAACGGTGAAGTTCCGGTCAGGTTGCCGGGCGAGTTTACTGCTTCGGTAAGCAACCCTCAATCTCAATCGGCAATCATACCGGCAAGCAACTCGCCAAAAGAAAAAAAGATAATGTCCATGTTTGAGGCTGGCGCAAGTTACAACCAAATCGCCCGAGAGGTTTATGGCAGCGTGGGTGGTAAGCAAACCGAATTAATCAAACGCATAATCACCCAGAATTCATAACTGTGTACCGTGTACAGCGCCCAAATTCTATGGGTACTTGGTACGCGGTACACAGTACATTGTAGACAACTACGGAGAGATAAATGTCAACTACAAATCAAAACTCAACTGCACTACAAAAACGGGCAGTTCTTTATGCCAGGGTTTCCACTGATGAGCAAGGCGAAAAAGGCTATAGCCTTCCATCTCAATTAGAAACCTGTCGCAATTATGCGGATTCCAAAGGCTATGCCATTGTGGACGAAATTACAGATGAATTCACCGGCACTCAATTAGATCGTCCTGGTTTGGGAAGAGTCCGCTCGATGATTAAACAGCATCAGATAGATGCCCTGATTGTCTTTTCTACTGATCGCCTGACCCGCAAACTCGGCCATCTGTTGGCATTCAGGGAAGAACTAAACCGAGCCAATATCGAGTTGCATTTCTGTAACCGTGGTCAATCGGATGACACGCCCGAAAATCGGATGACAGAAAATATCGAGGGCGTTTTCAACGAATATTGGCGAGAAAAAATCATTGAGGCCAATAGACGGGGTAAAATTACAAAGGCTCGATCGGGAAAATGGGTTGGGATAAGTACACCCTATGGCTACCGAAAAGTTGGTCAGAGAAATGAGGCTCGTATGGAAATAAATGAAGACGAAGCCGCAATTGTACATCGCATTTTCGATATGTATCTGGGGCGTAACGGTTACAATAGGTACAACATGCTGGGCATAGCAAAAGCCCTAACTGCTGAGAACATCCCGATTTCCGGCCGTGGTCGAAAAAGCGCCAAGGGTTGGACCGATGGCACCATCAGATATATTTTGCGGAATACCGCTTATATCGGAAAATTCAAGTACTGTGGCGTGGTTATAGAAATGTCAGGACTGGCGATCCTTGATGGCGAAACCTTCCAGGCTGCTCAAATTCAGCGCCAGAAAAATGGCAAGAAAGCCAAACGCAACAGAAAATATGATTATTTAGTGGCTGGTGGTCATATCAAATGTAGCTGTGGCCGTTGGATGGTAGCCAGAACAGCCCACGACAAACGGCATAATGTTGTATATCAATATTATTCGTGTAGCAACCAACGTCGTCGGTATCTTTATGGTTGTGAAGAACGCCACCTCCGTGCTGATATTGCCGACCAGCTCATTTGGCAATGGCTGTATAAATTGCTCTCCGATAAGGATTATTTGGAAGCCGGTATTGAAGAGATGATTGAGAGACACGATCTGGAAATCGCTTCGGATCGTGAACAATTAGTAATCGTCGAGGATTTGTTGAGCCAACTTGAAAAGAAAATTCGGCGACTGGCCGCAGCTTATGGGGAAGCGGAAGATGACGAAGTAGCCAGTGCGTTAAATTTTGAACTAAAACAGGCAGGCCGGGAACGAAGTGAGCTAATTGAAGAACAAGCACGACTGGTTGCCAAAATTGGTCTCAATACGCTTACACCAGAAGAAATAGAAACAATAAAGCGAACCGCCGCAGAATTACGTGAGGAAATCGACGAAGCAGATTTTGCAACTAAAAGGTTAATGGTTGACAAAATTAATGTGCAAGTGCAGGTGCAATATGATGATGAAGGGCGTCGTCAGTTAAAAGCCACCTGCGAGATCAAAATGGACCCGGACTATTTGTCGGTTGAACAAAGTCGTTTGAGGCCGGTTACGATATCAGAACCGTGCAGGAATTGCTGGGGCACAAGGATGTCCGCACCACCATGATTTATACCCATGTGCTTAACCGGGGAGTCATGGCGGTGCGGAGTCCGCTGGATTTTTAATTGGGGCGTACCGGGCCAGGTGTAAAGGCTCTGGCGTCAATTGAACTCCAAAAAAGAAGTTGCCGGTTCGGGCCAAATCACCGGCGCTTGCCGGCGCCAACGCAGCAGAGAACCCAAAACCTGGAACATTATTTGGGGCCGAAATAGCGCCTGCGGCGATTCTACCATGTGCTGCACCCCAAAGAAAACTTCGGCAACTTTGGGGTTAATAACCATTGCGCGCAACACCCAGGTTAAATACCTCTGGCGCAGCCGCGTTTTCAGGCTAAGCTGCACGTTGGCCCCGGTGGTGGTGGGCCAGCGCCGGTCGGTGCTGGTAGACAGGTGCCACGGCCCGGCAACTACCTGAGCCAGCGCCTGCTGAAATGCTTTGGCCAGACCTGCCAGGTTTCCTTTTCCGTGTTGGTGGACATGCGTTTGCAGGCAACGTTCTAAAGCCAGGCTGCCCATAGCCGCTACCGTCATCCCCTGCGCGTGGATGGGATTCAGCGCGCACACTCCATCGCCTATCACCAAAAATCCTTCCAGATGCCGGGGCAGGGCGTCATAATGGCGCAGCCGATTTTCGTTGCGGCGAAAACCGTAGGGTTTGGTCAGGGGTTCAGCGCCTTTGATGGCTTCGTATAGCTGTTGGCTGGGCAGGCCGCGGGCAAATGCCAAAAAGCCGTCCTCGTCGGTGGGGGGATGGTCGCCGCCCATCCCAATTAATGTTACAATCCAACGGTCGTTCTCCAGCGGCGCAATCACGCCCCCTCGGGGGCTGTTGGGCGGGGTAGGGATGATGTACATGGTTTTCCAACCCAACCGGCGGCCGGCCGGGCGGCGATAAATACGGGTGGTGTAGCCCGGAAACGCATTGATGATTGTCTCTTTGGGCGGGGCATAGCCCAAACTTTCCAGCCATTCCGGCGCTTTAGACCCGCGCCCGCTCCCGTCTACCACCAAATCGGCCCTCAAATGAACCTCATCTGGGTATGTACCCCCTCGCCGGCGTAGCAGCACGCCGGCCACCCGGTTGCTGCTTTTATCAACCTTCAAGCTGTCCACATCGTACCCTTCAATAAGCGTGATCTTTGGATGGGCCGTTAGACGCCTGACCAGGGCGGTCTCGAGCAAGGGGCGGCTACAGGCAATAGTGGCAATGGCAGATGGATAACGCGGCCCGCGCCAATGGTCAAACAGAAAAAATTCAGCCTCGTTGCCGGCATTGATCATAGTAGCGCCCTGGGCCAGCAATTCATCAATCAGGCCGGGGAACTGCTGTTCCAAAATTTGCTGGCCGCGCAGCCGCAATACGTGAACGTGCCGGGCCTGCGGCGCGCCCCGCCGAAACTCTGGCGTTGCGGGCAGGCGGTCTCGCTCGATGATGGTGACTCTGGCAAAGTAGTCGGTTAAAACGCGGGCGGCCATAAGCCCGGCAATACTGCTGCCGATAACGACAGCGTGTCTAAAGGGCGCTTTTTCTTGTTGGCTCTCATCATTTAAGGCAGTGCTCATTGGTAATTACCTCCATGCCTCAGCAATAAAATTGGGTTGATTGGTTTGTTGAAACAGGGCTTCCATGGCCGCTGCCGGCTGCTGAAACGTTTCAAAGCGCAGCCCGCAGCGCAGAGCTTCCAGACCCAAAACATCGTTGGGTTTTACGTTGCCCAGGCTAACGTTGGGGCCGCAGCGTTTAATCAGGGTGGCCTGCTGCTTTTTAAGCGGCGCTTCCCAGATAATATCGCCCCGGCTGTCGCCCAACCCCCGGATGATGGCATTCATCTCATCCTGGCGCACGTTGCCCGCTTCATCATAAATGCCAATGCCGGTGCCCGACTCGCGGGATTCGATGATGACTTTATCCGCGCCGGCGGCCAGGTCGCCGGCAATCTGGTGGCACATTTGGGCCGGAGGAATATAAATGGACGGGTCCTTTTTGCCCACTTCGGTAATAACCTTGAAGCCGGCATCCAGGGCGCGTTTGATGGCGTCGTTGCGGGTTTGGCGCGACATGCTGATTGTTCCATCGGAAATTTCAAGGGCGGTGAAGCCCAACTCTTTAGCCCGCCGCACATACTGCGGGTAGACGCCCTGCACCAGGGTGGCTTCCATTAAAGTACCGCCGGGGAAAATGTCGATGTTGTGGGCTTTAACCAGTTCTATTTTGCGCCGCAACAGCGACTCGTTTAGAAAAACAGATGTGCCGAAGCTCAGTTTAATCAAATCAATGTAGTCGCCGGTCAGTTCCAGCAAATCTTCGGTGGCCCGCAACCCCTGGCAGCGATCCAGCACCATGGTTAGCCCCTTGTGGCGCGGTTTTGTATTTTCGCGTTCAGAAGTTAAGGCGGGCAGTAAATTGTGCCAGGCTTTCAGTTGTAAAGGTTGATTTTCTTCAATCACCTTGTTGTAATCCCCATAACCCTGTTTTATTGAGATTGTCTCAAACATCATTTTGTTCCTCCTGAGAATTTCAAACCATTTGCCCCTACTATAACGCCCGCTCGCACCGTGAACGTGCCCAAAAGCGCTCCACACGGCGTTCCACGGGAAATAAAAGAAGGCATAGCGCATAAACTTGGCTGATTGTTTGAATGGGCGCATCTCAACAAACTGACGAAAGACAAAATTAACCCTCCCAATTTTTTTGGAACGTTTTATGGAGCGCTTTGAGGTGCGTTGCTGGTGCGTCTGCCTATTAGAATGGGGTCAACAGTTGATTGACCGGCCCGCCGCCAGCCAGGCCGGCCGCAGGGAGAGAGCAAATGTTGAGCAACAGAGAGGGAAGCGCCGCCAAAGGTTTTTTTTACGCCGCCGTTTTCTGGCTGCTGGTGCCGGTGCTGGTCGGCTTGCTGATGGCTACCCTGCTCTCGTACCCCACGGCGCAGCAATACCTGCCGCAGCCGCTAAAGGGGCCAATCAACTTTGGCCGCCTGCGCCCGATGCACGTGAACCTGGCCATCTTTGGCTGGCTGTCGATGGCCTACGTGGCCGGCATCTATTACATTACGCCGCGCCTGACCGGGGCCAGGCTCTACAGCGAGCGGCTGGGCAACCTGACGCTGCTGCTGTGGCATCTCTTTAACATCGGCATCTTGATTACCTTTCCGTTGGGGTACACCCAGGCCCGTGAGTACGCCGAGATGGTCTGGCCGCTGGACATTCTGTTTCTGGTTATCATCATCCTGGTGGGTGTCAACGTGTGGGGTACGGTGTTGCGCCGCCGCAAAGAAAAGCTGTACATCAGCCTGTGGAATTTTTTGGCGGCTATGGCAATTTTTCCCCTGGTGTACGCCGTTGGCAATAAAGTGTGGGATTTTTCCGGCGCGTATTACGGTATGACCGATAACATCATCAACTACTTTTACGTTCACAATCTGTTCAACATCTGGTTTACTACCGCCGGCCTGGGGCTGGCCTACTACCTGCTGCCCAAACTGAGCGGCAACCCGCTGTACAGCCACCGGCTGGCGGTGTGGGGCTTTTTTGGCGTGTGGACCGGCCAGCATCACCAGCTCTGGAGTCCCGCCCCGGATTGGCTGGAAATTCTGACCGTCGTCTTCAGTATGCTGGCCGCCGCGCCGACCACCGTTTTTATCTACAACTTCTTTATGACCATGCGCGGCAGTTGGGGGCGAGTCAACCAGAGTATTGCTCTGCGCTTTCTGGCCGTAGGGGCCGTGTTGTGGGCCTTTACCTGCGTGCAGGGGCTGGCTCAATCGCTGCGCAGTTTTAGCGTGCTGATTCACTTTACCAACTGGGTGGTGGGTCACTCTCACCTGGCTTTTGTTGCCAACTATTCCTTTTGGGCCTTTGCCCTGCTATATCTGGCCCTGCCGCATCTGGTCAAACGCCCCATCTACAGCCGCGCCCTGGCCGAGTGGCATTTTTGGCTCACCGCCGCCGGCATCTCCATTTATATGGTCAGCATGTGGGTGGCCGGAGTGGTGCAGGGGCTGCACTGGCTGCAAGGCGGCATCCCCTTCATCGAGACCGTCCGGGCGATGCACCCCTACTTTGTGGCCCGCATGCTCGGCGGGGGTATGGTGGTGGCCGGACAACTGGCGCTGGCCTACAACATCTGGCAAACCGCTCGCGGGGCGGTGCGCGCCGGGCGACCCGTTGCCGCCGCGCTGGCCCCGCAGGAAGCAATTTAGGGGGTGTCAATGAACCGCGAAGGGTTGACCTACTTAACCGTTACCTCGCTGCTCATTCTGCTGGCCGGCATTTTGGTAACAATCGTCGTCCCGGCGCTGGAGTCGCCCACGGCGATGCAGGCATCCCGGCCGCCCTACGCAGAGCAGGAATTACGCGGCAAATTAATCTACCAGCGCGAGGGCTGCTGGTACTGCCACACCCAACAGGTGCGCCGCCCGGAAGTGGGCGTAGGCACGGTGCAAATCAAGGGCGATATCGGCCCGGAGTCAAAGCCGGAAGATTTTGTGTACGACAAGCCGGTGTTGTGGGGCACCGAACGGCAGGGGCCGGATTTAGCCCACGTTGCCAGCCGGCCCTACGGCGCGGTCAAAGAGTGGCACATCATCCATCTCAAAGAGCCGCAGGCGCTCAACCCCGGCACGGTGATGCCTTCCTTTGCCCACCTGCCCGAAGACGAGCTGGAAGCGCTGGCTGCTTATCTGTTGACCCTCAAGTAGCGAGGCAAGGCCAATGGCAACCGGCGATTTAATCACAACCGTAATGGTCGCGCTTTTTCTGGCCCTGTTCCTGATAACCCTCATCTGGGCCTGGCGACACCGGCAGTTGCAAGATATCGAACAAATCAAGTATGCAGTTTTTGAGGATGAAGATGAAGGGTGCATCCCAAATTTTGGGGCAGACCCGAAGATGAATCGTTCATCAGCCAGTTCTAAACAGCGCAACCGGCAACCCGTTACCTCCGACCAGTTCTTTCAACAAGAAACAACCCCCTACCAGCCCGACCGGCTTGAAACGGGCCGGGGCGCAATGCCCGCCCCTATCCGGTATCTGCCGCACATTATCATTGCCTGGGGCGTCGGCTACGTGCTCTATCAGGCCGAAAGCAACTTCATCAACTACGCCGCCGCCGCGCTGCTGGTGTTATGGTCCGGCTACACGCTGATAGCCGTCAAAAAGCAATGGCCGCCGTTTCCGTAAAGTGGCCCAAACCAAAAGAAAGGAGGCATTTATCGAACCAAAGCAGATTAGTTGACTTGTAGTACATTGACCGCACTCCGCTGTAAACAAAATCAACCAAAATCAACCATTAATAAACAATAATAAGGAGAAAACTTAAAATGACCCCTCAAGAAGCCAATGCCTATATGCAGGAAAAAATGGGATTTGTCCCGCGCATGTTCAAAGTTGTCAACCAGATTGCCCCGCCCGCCGGAGAAACCTTTGCCGACTTTTACGCCGTAATTTTTGGCAGCGGCGCGCTGCCCCAAAAAATTAAAGAGTTGATGTTCATGTCTACCGGCGTGGCCTACTGCTCCCCCCGCTGCATCATCCACGTGGTTCCGGCCATCGAAGCCGGCGCCACCGATGAAGAAATCTTCGAAGCCGCCGCCGTCGGGATGATTGCCGCCGGTTTTGTGCCCAACGGCCCCGGCATCCCCTACGCCTTTGAATACGCCGCCAAATGTATGGACATCGCCGCCAAGTACCGCGCCGGCGAAGATTGGGAATACCTGCCCGCCCCCAAATTCAACCGGGGCGTTTACTAAACAAACTCAGAGACTGGAGATTGGTTGATTGGAGATTGGATAACCTTCAACCTCCAATCTCCAGTCCCTAATCTCCAAAAAGGATAATTATGATGACCCTCCAAGACAGCCTGACCCACCTGACCGCCGAAGTAACCCAATTACGCCAGCAGCTAGAGCAGGTAAACCAGCGCCTGGATATGATTTACGGCGCAGTGACCCGCCTGGCCGGAACAGGCCAGCCCGAACCCGTCTTTCAAAAGAAATCGGCTGCCGGCGCCGGCCTGCTCTCGGCCGCAACAATGATGGACCCCGGCAGCATGCTCAACTCCCTGCGGCAGTATGCCCAAAACGCCGGCCTCACAATTCCGCCGGAGTCAATTGAGCGGCTGCAAGCAGACTTGCCGGGACACGAAACGTAACCGCCGCCGCCCGGCAAACAACCCTCGCCAAACTTGACCCGCCACAGAGGTGAATGATGATATTATCAAAAACGCCCAAAAATTTCGTTCCCTTGCCCTACCGCCATGTCAGCGTGCAGCCCTACCGCGGCCCCATGACGCCCGCCGCCATTGAGTCACATTTGTTGGGCAAAGACTCCTACCGGCGCACCCGCTTCGTGGTACTGGAGCAGGGGGAAACCTGCGCCGTAGCCGCCGTCAGCCGCCACAGCGAGGAGCCGCTTTTCAGCCCCATCACCGCCGTAGAGGTGCTGGCCCTGCCCGATACCTGCCTGCTGGTTGAAGATGAATCCGTTGATGTTGGCAACCCCTCGGCGCTGGCCGCCAAAGCCAAGGCGCTGAGGCTGGGGCCAGAGGCCACGCTGGTGGTTCGCGGCCTATACAGCCACGTCAATTTCATTCACCGGCCCGACCCGCTCAAAATTCGGGTGGTTGATATTACGCCGCCCAACACCCCCAAATTGATGAGCATGGCCCACAAAGTGCTCGATTACGCCGACGACCTGCCGGCCATCCAGCTGGAGCCGGAATATTTTGACTTGCGAGAGCTGGCCGCTCAGGACCCCGACGCCGAAGCATTTCTGATTCCCTGCCGCGCTTCCGGCCTCAATTTTAACGTGCCCACCTATTTTCTTGACGAGCGCCCCGCTCGCCGCAACTGGACGATGATTGCCTGCGAGCGCAGCCGCCAGTTTCACCAACATTTTTATGGCGACGAAGCCCCCCGCATCGACATGTGCCCCCGCCGCCTGACCCGCGATGACGGCTCGCCCACCCTGGTGAGATGCTGCCTGCTGGAAGAGCGCATCGAGGTTGAGGGCAACCGGGCCATTGTGCCCTGGGGCGCAACCCGCACTCAGGTGGAAGAAGCCCTGCAGAGCCTGGCCAATTTAGAAAAAACCGATCACGAATAGCTCCCAAGAAACAGCCGGTAGGCCGGGGGGTGGGGGGTGTCCCTTCATCCCTGTTTCTTGCAGCCGGCGTAATCCTGTTGTATCAAGGAATTAGCTCGAATGAACAAATGTCACCAAGTTGGCAAATAAAAAATATTCGTGATATTGGTCAATTTGCGCCATTCGTGATAAAAAGGTTAATCTAAAGGACAACGGACAATGAGGGAAATAAAAGGACACCTGGGCCTGGGCGACCGGCTGAAGGAAGGCCCGGCCCCGGAACTGATTGCCTCGGCTTTTGCCCTGGAAGCGGGCGATGGGCCGCTGCTCAACCACGGTATGAGCCTGGCCGACCTGGCCCACGCCGTCATGTTAATTGAAACCGGCCTCATTCCCGCCGAGGCCGGAGCCACCTTGCTGGCCGCGCTGCTGGCCTTGCACGACACCCCGCCGGCGCAAATTCCCTTTGACCCGGCCAGGGGCGACGCCTACAACAACCGCGAATACCTGCTGCGCCGGCAAGCGCCGGAGGTGGCCGGCTGGCTGCAAGCCGGACGCCCCCGCCGCGAAGTTTCCACCCTGGCCTATTTGCTGGTGGTCCGGGAGCGGCTGCTGACCCTTACCGGCGCGCTGCTGAATTTAATGGACGCCCTGCTCACCCTGGCCGAAACCCACCAGCGTACCCTCATGCCCGACTACACCTACCTGCAAACTGCCCACCCCACCACCCTGGCTCATTACCTGCTCACCTTTGTCCAGCCGATGACCCGCGACCTGGCCCGGCTGCGGGCCGCTTTTGAGCGCGTCAACCTTAGCCCGGCCGGAGCGGGCAGCACCAACGGCTCGCGCCTGCCGCTAAACCGCGAGCGGCTGGCCGGGTTGCTGGGTTTCGATGGCCTGGCCCTCCACGCCCGCGATGCCATGTGGCAGCCGGACGGCCCCATCGAGGTGATGAGCGCCATCGTCGCGCTGCTGGCCAACGCCGGCCGCCTGGCCGAGGACTTGCAAATTTGGGCCACCGCCGAATTCAACTTCATCGAACTGGCCGACCGCCACTCGCGCATCAGCGTCATTATGCCCCACAAAAAAAATCCCTACAGCCTGGCCTTTGTGCGCGGCCTGGCCCGTGAGATGGTTGGCCGGCTGGCCGGCGCTGCGGCGCACCAGCTCACCCCCTCCGGGCAGGTGGACAACCGCATTTTTGATTATGGCGGCGTGCCCCACTCGCTGGCGCAGGCGGCGCAGGCCAGCCAACTGCTGGCCGGAACAGTGGCCGGTTTGACCGTTAACCGTGAGGTGATGGCTCACCGGGCGGCGCAGGGCTACGGCAGCGCCACCGATTTGGCCGAGTCGATTATGCTGGCCGCCCGGCTCGACGCGCATACCGCCCACCGCATCGTGGGGCAGGCAGTCCGCATGGCCCTGCAAGCGGGTCAACCCATTGACGCCAACCTGCTGAACCGCGCCGCCGCCGACGTGATTGGCCGCTCCCTCGATTTATCGCCGGAACAAATTGCTGCGGCCACAGACCCGCAGGCTATTATTGAAACCCGCGCCGGGCCGGGTGGGGCTGCGCCGCAAGCTGTCGAGGCGATGATTGGCGCATTTCGGGCCGCAGCCGGCGAGGCGGCCGCCTGGCGAAATCAAACAGAAACACAACTGGCCGCGGCCACAACCCAATTAATAGAAACGGCGCGAGAACTGGCGGCGCTGAAATAAAAACGGAATACGCAACACGCAAGGAGCAAACCCATGCCTATCCATATGATTGACTCTCAAATTTACGGCGGGGCCTGGAGCAGCGACGAGATGCGGGCCATTTTTGACGACATCCCCCGCACCCAGGGCTGGCTGGAGGTGATTGCCGCCCTGGCCGAAGCGCAGGCGGAGGTCGGCCTGATTCCGGCGGAGGTTGTGCCGGAAATCCGGCGGGTGTGCAAGGTGGAGTTATTGAGCATGGACGCGCTGCGGCAGGGCTATCAGGAAACGGGCCACTCTACGCTGGGCCTTATCCGCGAGTTGAAAAAGCTCTGCCCATCCGAGGCCGGGGAGTGGCTTTACTACGGAGCCACGGTGCAGGATATTACCGACACCTGGCTGGCGCTGGCCCTGCTCAAAGTGTGGGATATTGTGTTCAGGGATTTGCGGGACATTGAGGAGATTTTGCTGCGGCTGGCCCAAACTCATCGGGACACGCCCATGCCGGGCCGCACTCACGGCCAGCCGGGCCTGCCCATCACCTTTGGTTTTAAAGTGGCCGTCTGGCTGCGCGAGATTCGGCGGCACATCGAGCGGCTGAAAGATGCGCGCCGGCGAATGGGCGAAGGCCAACTGGCCGGCGGAGTCGGGTCGCTCTCATCCTTTGGCGATAAAGGCTTTGAGTTGCAGGAACGCTTCTTTGCCAAACTGGGCCTGCGCGCCCCCGATATCGCCTGGATTACAACCCGCGATACGAGTGTCGAATTTATCAATATATTGGCGATGATTGCCGCCACCTTTGATAAAATCGGCCACGAAGTTTACAACCTGCAACACCCGGAGCTGGGCGAGGTGCGCGAGGGTTTTGTCGGCGGCACGGTGGGCAGCATCACCATGCCCCACAAGCGCAACCCGGAAATTGCCGAGCACCTGGGCAGCCTGGCCCGGCTCATCCGTCACAACGCGGCCTGCCTGGCCGAAAATCTGGTGCATGAGCACGAGCGCGATGCTCGCTCGTGGAAGGCGGAATGGGGCTTGATTGGCCCCACCTGCGCTATGACCGGCGCGCTATTGCGGCTGTCAAAAATTATGTGCGCCAATCTTCAGGTGGATGAAGCCCGAATGATGGCCAACCTGAAAGCCACGCGCGGCTTTGTTCTATCGGAGGGGGTGATGCTGGCCCTGGCCCAAAAAGTCGGCAAGCAGACCGCCCACGAACTGGTCTACGCCACTTCGATGGCCGCGTTTGAGGCAGGGCGTCCCCTGAAAGAAGCCGTGCTTGAAAATGAGCAAATCACGGCGCACCTGTCAACCGCAGAAGTTGAAACGCTGTTCGATTACCGCCAGCGGCTGGGGCTGTGCCGCGAATTTGTCGATAGAGTAGCCGCCTTAACCGAAACCGACCGGGCCACAGACCTGTCAGGTTTTTGACATAATCCTGGCAAAATAGTTGCCTGACAATCAGAACTTTGAAAACCCGACATGTCTTACCGCCAAATTTGGAATTACTGGTTGCCCCTGGTTTAATTGAAAAAAAATTTTGTTGTTGGTATAATCAGACCGCAGAGGGAGCGGTCTGATGCCAGGATTAAAACTTTTTTTGCTCGGTCCACCCCGGATTGAGTTGAACAATACCCCCATTGACATCCAGCGACGCAAAGCCCTGGCGCTGCTGGTCTATTTGGCTGTTAACGGCCAGCCCCACAGCCGCGATGCCCTGTCCACCCTGTTTTACCCCGACCATTCCCAAAGCCGCGCCCGCGCCTATCTGCGGCGCGATTTGGCCGTGCTCAACACCAGCCTGGCCGGCGAGTGGATTATTACCGACCGGGATACCGTGGAAATCAATGCCGAAGATGACCTTTGGATAGATGTGACGCACTTTCGCCAGCTTTTAGCCGCCTGCCAGGCCCATAATCACCCCCTCGATAAGCCCTGCGCCGAATGTATCTCTCTGTTAACCCAGGCCATCGCGCTTTATAATGATGACTTTTTGGCCGGCTTCACCCTGAGAGATTGCCCCGAGTTTGACGACTGGCAATTTTTTCAGGCCGAAGGGTTGCGCCAGCAACTGGCCTCAACCCTGGAGCGATTGGTGTACGGTTGCAACGCCCAAAATGAGCACGAAGCCGCTATTGCCTATGCTCGCCGCTGGCTGGCCCTGGACCCGCTGCACGAACCGGCCCAGCGAGCATTGATACAGGCTTATGACCAAAGCGGGCAACCGGCGGCCGCCCTGCGACAATACGAGGAGTATGTGGCGCTGCTTGAAGAGGAATTGGGCCTGCCGCCAGAAGAAGAAACAACAACCCTGTATGAAGCCATCAAAGCCAAGCGATTGTTTGGCCCCTTCCTCAAAGCAGAATCTCGGCCGGACCGGCCTGAAGGCAAATTAGCCACGCCCTCTCCGGCCAAAAAACCAAACCTGACGCCAGGCCGGCCAGAACAGATTGAAGCAGAGCCGGACCACTCGCCGCCGGCCGGCCACCCACCCAATTCAGCAAAAGACGTTACCGGCGAGGCTGCCCCACTCGAACGTTTGCCTGTTCCACCCGCCCCGCTGGTGGGGCGGGAAGTTGAATACCAGCAGCTTTTAGATGCCCTGGCCCAAACTCGTAATGGGCGAGGGCAAGTTGTTTTTATTGAAGGCGAACCGGGTATTGGCAAAAGCCGCCTGGCCCAGGAAGTCGCCCGCCACGCCCAATTGCAGGGCGTGGGCGTCATCTGGCACAAATGCTACCCGTCGGAGCAGGCGATGCCTTACCAGGCGCTGGTTGACCTGTCGGCAAAAATGCTGGATGCCTGGCCGGCCAGCACCTTCAGCCAAATTCCGCCCCCTTTACTGGCCGAACTGGCCCAACTGGCGCCAGAGATACTGATGACCTTTCCCAACCTGCCGCCATTGCCTAATGGGCTGGCCGAAGCGCGTCAGGCCCGCCTGTTTCGGGCGCTCCATCAATTTGTGGTGGCCCCTGCCCAAAAAGGCGCGTTAATATTGGTTATTGATGACATTCATTGGGCCGACCACGTGACGCTTCAGTTTTTGCACCATTTAACCCATCAAATCGCCGCTCACCCGGTTTTGCTCATTTGCACCTTTCGCACCGAGGAGGTGGCCCTGGATGTCGAACTGGCAACCTCTGTGGCTGCCATGCAGCGCGAAGCCCACGTAACCCACCTGCGCCTGGCTCGCCTGACTCCGCAAGATGCCAATTCGCTGATCGTGTCTCTGTCTATTCCGGCCTATGCGGCAGAATTGGGCCACTGGCTGTACCGGGAAACCGAGGGCAACCCCTTCTTTTTGATGACCATTTTACAATCTTTGCAGGAGCAGGGGCTTTTGCCAACCGAACCCGACGCGAACTGGAGTCTTAATCTGCAATCTTTGCAGGCGGCCAGCACCCAATTGACCCTGCCAGATGCGCTGCGCCAATCGGTGCGCGACCGGTTGCGCCGCGTGCCGCCGCCGGCCCAGCAGCTTTTGGATATAACGGCGGTGTATGGACGTCGCTTTGATTTTTCGGCGTTGCAGGCCATTACCGGCGAAAATGCGGTGACGCTGCTCAATATGGTTGAAGAATTAACCGCTCGCCGGTTGTTGCGCGAGGAAGAAGAGGGCCGCACCTATGATTTTAACCACGATAAAATTCGCGAGGTGGTTTATCACGATTTAAGCCGCATGCGCCGGGTGCTGCTGCACCGGCAACTGGCCCAGGCCCTTGAACCCCTCTATTCTCACGAGGTGGGCCGGCTGGCCGAACATTTTGAAAAGGGCGAGGTATGGGATAAGGCCGTTGCTTATCTGGCCCAGGCCGGCGAACGCGCCCGGCAATTTTTTGCTATGGAAGAGGCCCTGGATTTTTACAACCGGGCCATTGCCCTGGCCGAAGCGCAGCCTGCGGCAGCCAGCCGGTCGATGTTGCTGAACCTGTATGAGCAGCGTGGCGAAACTCGCGGCCTGGTAGGAGGCTATGCCGAAGAAGCTATTGCCGATTTGAAGCTGGTGCTCAACGCGGTCCGCGAGGCCGGCGACCAAAACAGAGAACGGGTTTTGCTGACCCGCATGGGGCAGGTTTATCGCTACAGCGACCGCTACAGCGAGGCGCTTGACCATCTGAAGGCGGCCCTGGAGGTGGCCCGGCGCGGCGACGAGCACTATGTGGCCGACGCCCTGTACCATTTGGGAACAACGGTGTGGAGCCAGGGATATAACGACCAGGCCCTGGTCTATCATCAGGAAGCGGTTGACATTTGCCAGCGTCTCAAGTTGTCAGACCTGGTGGCCGTGCAGGCGCTTCACGGCCTGGGCGAAGCCTTCTTTTTGGCAGGTCGGGCTGAAGAAGCGATTGAGTTGTACGAAAAATCTTTGCGTTTGGCCCGGCAAATTCAAGACAAAGGTTACGAGTCTGAAAACCTGGGCAATATTGGCATGGCCCTGCAACTTTACGGCGTTGCCAACTATAACCGGGCCAAAGAGGTATTTACCAAGGCGCTTCAAATTAGCCGGTCGGCCAATCTGGAGTGGCATTTGGTGCAGATATTAGGCCCGTTGGGGCTGGCCTGCGGTTTAAGCGGCAATTACCAGCAGGCCCTGGATTACCTGACCAAAAGTTTGCCTATTGCCGAATCTATTGGGGCCAAACGGTTTCACTCGCTGCTGCTGGATATGTACGGCGTTATCTGGCAAGAGTTGCGCCAGCTGGATAAAGCCAGGGCCGCGCATGAGCAGGCCGTGGAACTGGCCCAAGAGGCCGGCGCCGGCTGGTGGCTGCCCCGCATTCAGGCCAATCTGGCCATCGACCGGCTGCGGTTGGGCGATTTTAGCATTGAGCAAATACTGTACACCACGCTGGAAGACGCCGTTAGCCGCCGCCTGGAACTGCACGCCGTTCGTTGTTTAGAGGGGCTGGCCGAGTTAGCCCTGGCCAAAAATGACCCCCGGCAGGCGCTGCAACATGCCGACTGGCTGCAACGGCTGGCCCAGCCGGGCGGCCTGCGAGAGATGGTGGCCCAGGCGCATCGCTGGCGCGGCGAGGCCCTGCTGGCGCTGGAAGATTTCAACCAATCTGCGGCCGAGTTGCAGCAGGCCCTGGCTCTGGCCGAGTCAATTGGTCGCCCTCGCTTACAGGCCGATGTTCACGCGGCGCTGGCCCGGTTATTCAAAGCCCGGCAAAACGAAGAGGCGGCGGCGCAACATCGAGCGCAGGCCGGGCAGATTGAAGACTCATTGATGGAAATGCTGCAACAGGCAACGGCAGCCCCGGAGCCGCCATCTGCCGGCGATAAAACGGCGGAATATTATGCCGGCGAAAGCGACCGGGTCTCGGAAATAGAGGCGCTGGTAGCCATAATTCTGGGTGATAGCGCCCCGGAAAAGAAGCCGGCCTCGCGGCTGATGTCTATTGGGCCGCGTTTCATTCAGGAAGATTTAATTGCTACCGGCGGTATGGGCGAAGTTTACCGGGGCCGGGATACCGAAACCGGCCAGCCGGTGGCAATCAAACGGCTCCGGGCAGACCTGCTGGCCCACAACCCGGAGGCAGTCCGGCGGCTTATTCGAGAAGGCGAAATTTTGCGCCAGTTGAACCACCCCAATATTGTTAAAATGCTGGCAACCCTTGAAAACGCCGGGCAGCCAATCATAGTTATGGAATATGTGCCCGGCGGCTCTCTGCAAAAATTGCTCGACATGCAGCCCCAGCTTCCGCTGGAACGGGTCGTAGATATTGGGCTGGAGTTGGCCGACGCGCTGGTTCGGGTTCATCATGTTGGTATTTTGCATAGAGATTTGAAACCGGCTAACGTGTTGCTGGCCGATGATGGAACCCCACGCCTGACCGATTTTGGCGTAGCCTATCTTGGCTGGCAAACGAGTCGAATCACCCAGGAAGGGGCTATTTTGGGCACAAGCGTCTACATGAGTCCCGAAGCCTGGCGTGGCGAGAAACTCGACGCCCGCAGCGATATCTGGTCTTTTGGAATTTTGCTGTACGAAATGCTGGCGGGACAGCCCCCCTTTGCCGCAGAAAACCCTGTAGCCATTATGACCGCCATTTTGAATGAGCCTGTACCCACCCTGTCCCAATTTCGGCCAGATACGCCGCCGGCCCTGGCCGAGCTGGTTAAACAGATGCTGGCCAAAGCGCGAGAATTACGCATTGATAGTATGCGCCAGGTAGCGGCCGGCCTGGAGATTATTCAGCGGAGTATAGCTGCCGACCATGGCCCCAAAGATTTAATTTGACCTTTTTGGGGTAGACCCGGTTAACAAGCATAGCCCCACAGATAATCAGGGTATATCCCAGATAACTGTTCCAGCCCAGTTGTTCATTAAGAATAACCACGCCCAAAATTGTTGCCACAATGGGGTTTAGATACGTGACCACAGACAGGGTACTGGCGCTGATATGTTCCATAGCCCGGTAATAGGCCACAAACGCCAGCACGGTGCTCCAGGCGGTCAACAGCAGCAGCGAATTAAGGGTTGACCAGGCCGGCATTGGCAGCAGATAAGGGCGCTCGATGAGCAGAGATAAGGGCAGCAGATAAATAGCTGCCATTACTAATTGGGCGGTTGGCCCCACCAGGGGCGGCAGGCCGCGCAGCCGCTGCCGGGCGTAAACAAAAGCCACACTGTAACTGAGCGCCGCGCCAATGGCCGCAGCGCCGCCCCACAGAGTCGCTTGAATCCCGTCAAGAAAAGCGGGAGCAAACAGCGACACCAGCCCGCCAAAGCCCACCAGCATCCCGGCTGCCTTGTTTGGCGATAACGCATCGTCGGCTGTAAAAATGTGAGCCAGCAGCATGGTAAAAAGGGGCATTGCGCCCATTAAAATAGCGGCTATGGCGCTGTCGATATATTGCTGCCCCCAGCTTAAAAAAGCAAAGGGAATGGCGTTAGCCGTCAGACCCATCACGGCAAAATCTTTCCAGATTGGGCCAAATTTAGGCAATGGCGTGCCTTGAATAGCTAAAATCAGGCCCAGCAGCACGGCCCCCAGGCTTACCCGCGCAGCGGCTATGGTTAAAGGGGGTAGTTCTTGCACGGCAACCTTCATAAACAGAAAGGCCGGCCCCCACAATAGTGCTAAAATAATCAACCAGAAAAAAACGCGCAATTTCATAATTTGCTCCTTTCAATGTTTCAAAAAAAGATGCCCGCCAGTAAAAACAAGCGGGCATCGTAGCTCTTGTATTTTTTTATGAGTTATCAGGATTAGGCGTCTTCTGTGGTGGGGTCGATGACGGCCTTCACCTCGGAAACCGTGTTGGCCGGAAAGCCGCCGCGCCGGGCATGCTCCCGTACCGTCTCCTCATCCGGGGCAATGTGGACGCAGTAGATTTTGTCTCCGGCCACAAAGCTCTGAACCCAGTGATAGGGTTTGCCCATTTCCTTGAGAACATTGTTGCTGGTTTGGGCAATGGCTTGAAGCTCCTCTGCGCTCAGATTGGCCGCGCCGGGCACTTCACGTTCGATGAGATACTTAGGCATTTTGATGCTCCTTTCGTTAATAAAATAGTTTGGTTAATTGATCGAACTTGACCCCAGTTTACCTCATCGTCGTTTATGGTTCGTTTCGATAGGTGTCTATAAAAACGTTTATTAGGAAAATCTGCTCAGTTTGTGTTATAATTTTGGCCCCTGAAAGACGTTGAAGGTGTTATTCTTGTGTCCACGTTGAAGTTATTCTTTCTCGGCCCGCCCCGGATTGCGTTGGATGATGAAGCTGTGGCCATTGAGTTGCGCAAAGGGGTGGCCCTGCTGGCCTATTTAGCCGTGACCGGCCAGAGCCACAGCCGCGACGCTCTCGGCACGTTGCTGTGGCCCAACAGCGACCAGCGCCGGGCGCGTTCTTATCTGCGCCACGCTCTGTGGTTGCTCAAAAAGGCGCTGGGGGATAACTGGCTGGAGATCAGCCGGGAACAGGTCATGCTCCAGCCTGAAGCCAACATCTGGCTCGATGTTAAGGCTTTTCAACAGGGCGTTGCGGCCAAGGTTGAAGAAGGGGTTGATGGTTTGGCCCGGCTGGCCGGGGCGGTCGAGTTGTACCAGGACGATTTTCTGAGCGGCTTCACCCTGCCGGATGCGCCGGCGTTTGACGAGTGGCAATTTTTTCAAACAGAAACGTTACGCGAAGCGCTGGCCGGCACTCTGGAACGGCTGGTGTGGGGCTACAGCCGCCAGGCCGATTTTGAGGCCGCAATTCCTCACGCCCGGCGCCGGGTAGCTTTGGACCCGCTGCACGAAGCGGCCCAACGGCATCTGATACAACTCTACGGCGAAGCCGGCCAGAAGGCGGCGGCCTTGCGCCAGTACGAAGAGTATGCGGCTCTGCTGGAGAGGGAGTTGGGCCTGCTGCCGGAAGCAGAAACCACCACCCTGTACGAAGCAATCAAATCCAGGCGCATCGTTGAGCCGTTCTTGAAAGCAGAGGAGTCCGGGCGCGGGTCGCTCTCTGCGCCTGAACAGGGCCGGGGGGCTGGCATCGCGCCGCCATCTGTTCCCGTGCCGCTTCCTCTCCCCGAGAATATATTTTCGGCTGAAACAGAGGAGACGCCCTTTGTGGCCCGGCAGCAAGAACTGGCCCGGCTCGCTACGCTTCTTGATGGAGCGCTGGCCGGGCAGCACCGCATAGCCTTTGTTATTGGCGCAGCGGGTCAGGGTAAAAGCGCTTTGTTGCAAGCCTTTGCTCACCAGGCTCAGGCTATCCATCCAAATTTGATTGTAGCGGGCGGCAACTGCAATGCTTACACGGGCCGGGGCGATCCCTATTTGCCGTTTCGGGAAATTTTGGAACTGTTGACCGGCGATATTGAGGCGCGGGCTATCGCCGGGACTCTTCACGCTGAACGCGCTCGCCGTTTGTGGCAAATGTTGCCTCTGGTGGTGCAAGCTTTACTTGAACAGGGGCCAGACCTGTTCGATGCCTTTCTTCCCCTGCCAAGTCTTTTACGGCGGGCTATGGCTTATGCTGCCCAAAAACCTGTCTGGCTAACTCAACTCCAAACGCTGGCATCTCAAAGAGCCAACACGCCTGCTCATTCAAGCGCCCAGCAGAGCGCCTTATTTGAACAGTATGCCAGGGTTGTGCAGGCGCTGGCCGGCCAAAGGCCCTTGCTGTTGCTGCTGGATGATTTGCAATGGGCCGATCCCGGCTCGGTCAGCCTGTTGTTTCATTTGGGACGGCGGTTAACCGGCCACCGGGTTTTGATTTTGGGGGCTTACCGGCCCGATGAAGTGACTACCGCGCCGGATGGCGAGCCTCATCCATTGGGCCAGATTGTTCACAAATTTCAGCGCGATTTTGGCGACATTATGCTTGATTTGGGCCGGGCAGAGGGTCAAACGTTTGTTGATGCCCTGCTGGATAGCGAACCCAACCGGCTAGGGCAATTCTTTCGTCACACGCTTTACCGGCAAACCGGCGGCCATCCGCTGTTTACCATTGAACTGTTGCGCGGCATGCAAGAGCGGGGCGATTTAATTAGGGATGAAGCCGGCAACTGGCAGATGCAAACCTCTTTAAACTGGAATACCTTGCCGGCCCGGGTGGAGGGCGCTATTGGCGAGCGCATCAGCCGGCTGACCCAACCCCTGCAAAATCTGTTGCAGGCGGCCAGTGTTGAAGGCGAGGAATTTACGGCCGAGGTGATTGCTCAGGTGCTGCACCTGGATGAGCACCAGGTGGTCCGCCAACTGAGCCGGGACCTGGACAAGTCCCACGCGCTGGTGCGAGCCATCGGCACTAAACGAACCGGCAACAGACGCCTGTCTCGTTATCGCTTTCGCCATATTCTGATTCAGCGTTATCTATACAATTTACTCGATGACGTGGAGCGTGTCTATCAGCACGAAAGGGTTGCCAATACCCTGGAGTATCTGTATGGCGAGCAGGCGGCGGGCGTGGCTGTGCAACTGGCGCGTCACTTTGAGGCCGCCCAGTTACCGGAAAAAGCGGCCGGTTATCTGCATTTGGCCGGCAACCAGGCCCGCCGCGCCGCCGCCTTAAATGAAGCCATTCATTATTATCAGGCCGCGCTCAATTACTGGCCTCTTGCGGATAAGGCTGGGCGGGCCGAGCTGTTACGCAAGCTGGGCGAGTGCCAATGGATGACCGGCCAGGCCGAGGATGCCCTTAAGACGTTTCAGGATGATTACGAGTTGTTTGAGTGGCTGGGTAATATAGAAGGGGCCGGGGCCATTCAGCGCCTCATCGGGCGCGTCTACTGGGAGTTGGGCGACCGCGAGCAGTCGCTGCGCCACTATCACCAGGCCCTCTCTATTTTGGAACAGGGGCCGGAGAGTATCGAGTTGGCCTGGGCCATCAGTTCAATCTCGCAGATGCATATGCTGGCCAGCGAGTACGCCCAGGCGATTGACTGGGGAGAACGGGCGCTTGATTTGGCCCGGCGCTTGGACGCAGAGGCCGTTACCGTACACGCGCTAAACAACACTGGCACGTCCTATCTCTGTAGCGGTAAACCCGAGCAAGGGCGGGCCATGTTAGAAGAAAGCGTGCGCCGCGCTCTTGATGCAAACATGCTTCACGATGCCTGTCGCGGGCGTTTGAACCTGGGGGAAGGGTTAGCCAGCCTTGACGCCTATAAAGAGGCTCGCATTACGTTTGAGCAGCTACATGCCTATGCGGCCCGGGTGCATACGTCGCTTTACGCCGGAAGTTCCCTGGTTGAACTGGCTAAACTGGATTGGCTCACCGGGCGCTGGCAAGCCTCCCTCAACCGCCGCCCGTCGATTCTTGAGTGGTTGAAACGCGCCCAATCACAGGCATATGTAGAGGTTATCGCCGGTACTTTATTTGGCTGGCAGTGCAATGATTTGGGTCTGGCCGAAGAAGCTCAACAAATCTTAACCAAAACGCTGCCAAAAGTTAGAAGCTTTGACGAATTGCAGTTGATTGCGCCCCATCTAAGCCAGCTAATCCGGGCGCTTACTGCTCTGGGGTTGGACGGGGAGGCCGCCAAAGTGGCCCGCGAGTTGCTTGCCGCCATTGAGCGAGGCGGTTATGATAGCCGTTATAGCCCTGCGGCCTTGTTGATGATTTGTCATTGGCTGGCCGGTCAAGATGTACCCAACCTCATCAAAGAGGTTGGGTACAGCCTGCAACGGCTGGAGCAGAGCAACGCCAAAGAGCGCAACCCTGCCGCAGCCGCAGCCCTGCACGAAGCGGAAGGAATAGTGACGCTTCTTCAAAATACTCCCCAAAAGGCAATTGAGCCGCTGCGCCAGGCGGTCAGCCTGTGGCAAACATTGGGCCGCCCGTATGACCAAATTCGGGCCTTGAGCAGCCTGAGCCAGGCTGTGAGCCAGACGAAAAACAGCCGGCAGGCGCGGGAAATCTTTGCCGAAGCGCACCGGCTGGTTGAGTCACTCGCCGCCCAACTTGACGAGGCTGAGTTAAAAACTTCGTTTCTCAACTCGCCGCCAGCGCAAAAGATTCGGGAACGCCTTGCGAGCTGATTTTCAAAGGAACATTTGCCGCAATGGGGGGATGAACCCGCACAAAATATTCCCGACCAAACAGTTCGCGCAGAATGGACATAGGCAACATATCCGGCTCTAGCGGAAATTGGGTCCGGTGGGCGGCCATGGCCGCCACCTTTTGCGGCACGTAATCGGCTACGTTAATGGTGGTTGTCTCCGGGGGGAATGGCTGCGCTGCGGCAACCGGCCCGGCTGCGTCTCCGGTCAATTGCGCCCCAACGCCCCGCCCCGCAAAATTTGAGGGGGCATCTGGCGAAAAGACCAGGCAGGTCACGTCTTCCAGGGCCACTACGTGCGCATTGCGCGGCTGCCGGTAGGCCAGGCCCTCCTCGCCAAAAAAGTCGCCCGGCCCAATCCGGGCCAGCGAGCGCAAAGCTCCGTTTTCATCCTCCCGTAGCACTTCGGCCTGGCCGGAAAGAATCAGATACAGTTTGGTGGCCGGCTCGCCCTGTTCAACCATATGAAACCCGGCGGGAAACCAACTGGTTTCAACATAATCGCTAACGTAGCCCAACATCGTTGCCTCTTCGGACAGGCGCAGCAGGGCGTGAGCAAAGTCGGTTGTGCCATGGAAGCGGCGGTAAAGGTCTACCAGCCAGTGGACCAGCCGGTCTGTCAGCAAACGCTGCTGGTGGGGAAAATAGCTGTAATAGAGCCGGGGCGCGGTGTAAGGCGATATGCCGGCCACAGCCTGGGTGGTGGCCGCGCCAATTGCAATGTGGTCGGGGTGGCCGTAGGCCCCATCGGGGCCAAAGGTAATTACCGTATCCGGTTGAAAACGACGAATGATTTGGGCGACCTCTTCCGCCAGCCGCGCCGGGTCAACATTATGCAGGTTGCCATCGCCATAATCCAGGCACCGCACCTGTTGAACCCCAAGCCGCTGGCCGGAACGCTGGAGTTCCTGCGCCCGCACCTGCCCCAGCGTTTGGCGCGTGGCGGCGCGGGCATCGCGGATTTGGCCGGCCTCGCCCCGCGTGGCCGCAACAATCATCGTTTGAGCGCCCAGCGCGGCGGCGCGGGCCAGCGTGCCGCCGGCGCAAAATACCTCATCATCCGGGTGGGCAAAAACGCCCAAAATGCGTTGCCGGTTTGGTTGATAAAGTAACTCTTTCATTGATACCTCCTCAAGCGTTTAGAAGCGTGTCGCCCCCGCAAAAAAAACGCGGCTGACGCCTGCCAGCCGCGTTGGTAAAATGAGTGATAAAACCATTAGCTCTTGTAGAGAGGATATCCGGCCCGGCCAATGATTTCGGCCGGCGAGCCGGTTTTAACGGGAGCGTCCTGGGCCGGCTGGCGCAGGTTGGCCCCACTCAGCAAGCGTAGCCACTGTTCGGCGGTTGAGCGGCGTTTGGGCTGGCGAACGTACTCTACCGCCCCAACGGCGCTGGCCGCCACAGCCAAAACAGCCGTTACAGCCAAAAACAGGTTACGATTGGTAGACATGTTGCGTGTCCTTTCTTTTCTATAATTTATTTTTGTAAATCAGTTATTTTCAACGAAACAGGCGTGTCGATTTCCGTAACGTAGGCGTCAATATACTCCTGGCCTCTGGCGCGGGCCACCGAAATGCGATGGTTGCCATCTCTGACAAAATAAACCTCGTCAACCTTGAAAAGCTCTACCGGCGGTAAGGTTACATCCTTGTAATAGGCTTTATCAATACTCACCCAGCGGCTTTTGGTGTGGGTTTGGCGCGGAAAAAAGGCCCGGTCAAAATCATGGTGACGCCCCTCGCTGCCTACAATATTTTTTACGGGCACAAACTGAAACCCCAGATACCGCTGCCCGTTTAAGGGCAGGGTTTGGCGTATGTCCTCAAACGAGATTAAGCTATTGTTCTTTTTGACCAGCCAACTTAGCCAGTCTCGCCAGTGGGCCTTGTTCACGGCCCGGTCAAAATCTCTGGCTGCCAATGTGTTAAATATTGCGCTTGTCATAGCCTTGCCTCAATTTCTGGATAATCGCTCTGTGAAGGGTTGGTGCGGCCTTAACTGTGGACCAGCCCTTGAGAGAGAAATTCTCCGGGGTAATGTCTCCCCAGGTTGGGAGGTGATTTTATGGCAGATAATCCAACCTGGGGAGACATTGACCCTGGTTTGCCTTATTTGGCGCTGCCGGTCACAAACCAGGTCCAGTCGGGGCGAGTAACGTTGTGGCGCTGTACCTGATACAGCAGACCAAGGCGCGCTTGCTGGTTCTGCAATTCGGAAATGGCCTGTTGAACGGCTTCAAACTCGGTTTGTACCTGTTGTTTGGTTTTATTGGGGGTCATTGTTTATCTCCTTATTATTTAATGATTAGAAAGGGTGATTAGAATTTACTTTTGATTTCATTATATTTGCCAAACGTACCGAAAACGTTCCGGCTTGCGTTCCACAAACCGTTCCAAAAAAATAATTGTCAATATTTTTTTCTTACTGGTATAATTGGCCCCAAGGAAGGCTGATTCCAATGTCTGGCTTGAAATTGGTTCTGTTTGGCCCGCCCCGGGTTGAGCTAAATAATGCGCCGGTAGACATCAAACGCCGCAAAGCTTTGGCAATGTTGATTTATCTGGCTGTTAGCCGCCAACCCCACAGCCGCGATGCCCTGGCTACCCTCTTTTACCCCGATTATTCCCAAAGCCGCGCCCGCGCTTACCTTCGCCGCGACCTGGCCGTGCTCAATACCAGCCTGGCCGGTAATTGGCTGGACACCGACCGCGATACGGTTGAGTTGAAAAACAAATTCTGGGTTGATGTGAGCCGCTTCCGAGACCTGACGGCTGAAGGTCAGCGGCACGACCATCCGGCTAAGGAAATCTGTCCGGCTTGCGTGTCGTTGCTGAAAGAAGCCACGGCTCTCTACACCGATGATTTTCTGGCCGGCTTCACCCTGCGCGATTGCCCGGAGTTTGACGACTGGCAGTTCTTTCAGGCCGAGAGCCTGCGGCAAGAGCTGGCTACAATATTAGAGCGATTAATAGAGGGCTTGAGCGACCAGGGCGAGTTTGAGACGGCCATTCCGTATGCCCGGCGCTGGGTAGCGTTAGACCCGCTGCACGAACCGGCTCAACGCCGGCTGATTCAGCTATATGACCAGTCGGGCCAGTCGGCGGCGGCGCTGCGGCAGTACGAGGAGTATGTTGCCCTGTTAGAAGAGGAGCTGGGGCTGCCGCCGGAAGAGGAGACAACCACCCTGTACGAGGCTATCAAGGCCAAGCGTATGCTGGGGGCATTTCTTAAAGCAGAGGACCAGGCCAGAGCGGGGCGTAAGGAGCCGGCCAAAGAGGCAAAAAAGCCGGACGACCGGGGCGAGGCCGAAATTCCTGCCCAATTGGCCGCGCCTGCCCCCGGCCAAAAACTAGAGCAGGAGATTCGGTTTTGCATTGCCCCCGATGGCGCGCGGATTGCCTACGCCACCGTTGGCAACGGGCCGCCGCTGGTCAAAGCGGCTAACTGGCTCAGCCACCTTGAGTATGATTGGCAGAGTCCGGTTTGGCGGCATTGGCTAACCGGGTTGTCTCAATCGCGCACGTTGGTTCGCTACGACCGGCGCGGGTGCGGCCTTTCTGACCGCCAGGTTGACGACTTCTCGCTGGAAGCCTACGTTATGGAGCTTGAAACAGTGGTCAACACGCTGGGGCTGGCCCGCTTTCCTTTGCTTGCCCTCTCCGGGGGCGGGCCGGTTGCGATTACCTACGCCGCCCGCCATCCCGAAAAAGTTAGCCACCTGATTTTGTACGGCAGTTATGCCCGTGGTCGAATGCATCGTAGCCAGCAGCCGGAACAGGCCGAAGAAGGACAATTGCTGCTCAAAATGATGGAACTGGGTTGGGGTAAAGCCAACCCGGCTTTTCGGCACGCCTATACCAACCTCTTTATCCCCGAGGGAACAGCCGAGCAAATAAGCTGGTTCAGCGATCTCCAGCGAATTTCAACCTCGCCGGAGATAGCAGTCAAAATGTCCAAAGCCACCTACTCTGTGAATGTCAGTGATATAGCGCCAAGGGTCACGGTTCCTACCCTCATTCTCCACGCCCACGACGACGCCGTGGTTCCCTTTGAGGAGAGTCGCCACCTGGCCGCGCTTATTCCCGATGCCCGCTTTGTGCCGCTGGAAGGCAAAAATCACATTCTGCTAAAAGACGAGCCGGCCTGGCCGCGCTTTCTGGCTGAAGTCAACCAGTTCATCCAAACAGAATTTGAGCGGCCAAAGTTGCCGGCCCCGGCAAAATCCACACCGCCTGTCGCCGCCCCCTCATCCGATACATTGAAACGCCCGATATCTTCTCCCAATCTGCCGCCGCAGCCCACCAAATTTATTGGCCGGGAAAAGGAACTGGCCGCAATTCGGCGGTTACTGGTAGAAGAGCCAAATTGCCGGCTGGTGACGCTGGTGGGTCCCGGCGGTATTGGCAAAACCCGGTTGGCAATCGAGGCCGCCGCCAACAGTAACTCCATGTTTTTACACGGCGCTTATTTTGTGCCGCTGGCGTCCCTCACCATGGTTGAAACTATTGTTTCTGCGGTGGCCGAGGCCATTGGTTTAACCTTTTACAATGAACGGGACCCCCAGCAACAACTGGTTGATTACCTGCGCCACCGGCAAATTCTGCTGGTTATAGACAACTTTGAGCATCTGCTGGCCGGAGCCACCCTGGTCAGCCAGATGTTAGCGGCCGCGCCCCGGCTGAAAATCCTGGCAACATCGCGGGAGCGCTTAAACCTTAAAGACGAAACCCCTTACCCCCTGGGCGGCCTGGCCATTCCGGCTCAAGAGGTTGCCGAAGGCGCCCGCAACTTTGACGCGGTCAAATTGCTCCTCCAGCAGGCCCGGCAGGCCCGGCAGTTGTTTGACCCGCAAACGGCGGACCTGGGCCAGATTATACGTATCTGCCGGCTGGTGCAGGGGATGCCGCTGGCGCTGGTTTTAGCCGCCGGCTGGTTTGAGGTTTTGTCGTTCAAGGAAATTGCCGATGAAATTGAGCAGAGCCTTGATTTTTTGGCAACCGAGTTGCACGATGCGCCGGAGCGCCAGCGCAGCGTTCGGGCTGTGTTCGACTCATCGTGGAAGCGCCTGTCTGAGGCGGAGCGACAGGCTTTTATGAAACTGACCATATTTAGGGGCGGCTTTACGCGCCAGGCGGCGCAAAATATCACCGGGGCTAATTTACCGGTGCTTCGCAAACTGGTTAACAAGTCGCTCCTTGCCCTGAGCCAGACCGACCGGTTTGAAATTCACCAACTGTTGCAGCAATATGGCCAGGAAAAGCTGAGCGCCTCCGGCGAAGCCAGGGCGATGCAGCAGCGCCACAGCAGCTATTACCTGGATTTTTTGCGCCAGCGCCAAACAGATATTATTGGGCAGGCGCAGATAAGCGTTCTCAACGATATCGAGGCCGATTTGGAAAATATTCGAGCCGCCTGGAATTGGGCCGTTGATGAGGGCGAGTTTGAAGCCATCGGGTCGGGTTTGGAAACCCTCTTCCACTTCTACTGGATTCGCAGCCAGTTTCAAGAAGGTGAGCGAGTTTTTGGCGCGGCGGCGGCGCGGCTGTCAGCGTTCCTTCAGAGCGATGAGCCAAACTTCAGAGAGATATTATTAAAACTTTCGGGACGGCAGGGGGCGTTTCGCTATGCGCTTGGGTCGGCGGAGCAAGCCGGCGAGCAGCTTCAACAGTGCGTTGAACTGGCCCGGCAGTTTGACAACAAAAAAGAGGCGGCCTTTTTACTGAATTTTTTGGGAGAAGTAACCAGAACGCAGGGCAGTTACAAGGCAGCCGTTCAGTTTTTTGAAGAAAGCCTGGCCCTTGGCCGGGAAATCAAGGAGCCGTTAAGCGTGGCCCACGCGCTCAAAGGGCTGGGGTGGCTGGCCGGCGAGGAAGGCAGCGACTATGCCAAAGCCAGGCAATATTATCAGGAATGTTTGACCCATTATCGGGCCATTGAGCATCTGGCCGAGATTGCCTTTTGCCTGGACAAGCTGGCCTATACGGCCTGGCAGCTTGGCGATTATGCCGAATCGGAACGACTCTTTCAGGAGAGTTTGAAAAACTTTAAAGCCATTGGCGACCAGTTGGGCGTGGCCAAAGCCTTGGGCGGGCTGGCGCTGGTCAATTGCAGTTTGGGCGGCAACCGGCTCAAACAGGCCAGGACGTTTGCCGAAGAGAGTCTGGCAGTATGTCAGGAAACCGGGCACCGGCTGGAGCTTACCAATCGTCTGGTTATTTTGGGCCGGGTGTTGTTCAGGCTGGATGATTTTAGGCAGGCGGAGTCGCGCTTTCAAGAAGCCCTGGAAGTGGCCGGCAACATCAACTACAGCGTTGGCATCACCCTGGCGTTGAACGGTTTAGGGGCCGTGGCCATCGGGCAAAAAGATTTTCAACAGGCCAGAAAATATCTCCTTAAAGCGATGAGCCAGGCGATGAAAATGCAAAGGTTTCAGGACATTGCCGATGTTGTGGTAGATTATGCTACCCTTCTCGTCAAAGAGCCGGCAACGTCGGGAGACGCGGCTACAGCCAATGAGAAACAAATCAGCGCCTTTATAATTTTGCGACAGGTTATCAATTATCGCGGCCCCTGGCAAGATACCCGTGATAAGGCGGTTCGTCTGATCATTGAATTAGAAAACACCCTGCCTCCCAAGGCCATAGCAACAGCCCAGGCGCAAAGTGAAAACACAACTCTGGAGCAGACCACCGCCGAGATATTGCGGAATAATTACCCAAATGGCGCGCCCGATGAGTCGCCGGGCTGGCGGGCCGGGCAACGCTTCATCCAAAAAGAGCTGATTGCCGCCGGCGGAATGGGCCAGGTTTTTTTGGGTTATGATATTCAAACCGGCCAGCCGGTTGCCATCAAGCGGCTCAAGCCCGAGTTGCTGGCCCATAACCCCGAAGTGGTGCAACGCTTCATCCGCGAGGGCGAAGCCCTGAGCCGGCTCAACCACCCCAACATTGTTAAGGTATTGACCATGATTGAAGAACCCGGCTACCAGCCGATGATTGTTATGGAATACGTTGCTGGCGGCACGTTGGGCCAACTGCTGGCCCAACAGCCGCAGTTGCCGCTGGAGCAGGTTCTCAACCTTGGCCTGGAACTGGCCGACGCCCTGGCCCGCGTTCATCACCTGGGCATCATCCATCGGGATATTAAGCCGGGCAATGTGCTGCTGGCCGAAGACGGCACGCCGCGCCTGACCGATTTTGGCGTGGCTTACCTGGCCCGGTTCGATACCCGCCTGACCCAGGAGGGCCAGATTTTGGGCACCACCGTGTATATGAGTCCCGAAGCGTGGCGCGGTGAAACGCTGGATGCCCGCAGCGATGTTTGGTCTTTTGGGGCCGTACTGTACGAGATGCTGGCCGGCCAGCCCCCCTTTAAGGCTGAAAACCCGGCGGCAATTATGACCGCCATTTTAAACGACCCGCTGCCCGACCTGTTTCAATTCAGACCCGACGCGCCGCCGGCGCTGGTTGAACTCATCAATCAAATCCTGGTGAAAGATCGAAACCGGCGTATCGACAGTATGCGCCAGGTGGCGGCGGGGTTGGAACTCATCCGGCGCAGTCTCTCGTAATTAATTAACCCAGGTTATCCCCTTAAACTTTTTTGGGCGCAAGCAGGCCGCCGGATAACGCTTTTTGCCAGAAAAACTGGGGTCGCCTTGAATATCTGACCAGCGGAATAGCCGCCAGCGCCGATATCATCGCTGTTAGGAGATAAAGCGTTGATATTCCCAGCAGGTCCGTAAAATATCCGGCCCCGGCAAAGCCGGCTACGCCGCCCAGCCAGGTAACGGCATTGAGCCACGACAACCCGCGACTCAAAGCGTTGGATTTCAGCAAATCCGTGGCAAAGGCCGCCGCTATCGAGCCATTGGCGCTTGTGACCAGCAGTAATAACACCATTACCAGCCCAAAATGCCAGAACCGGGTGGCGATACTTAAAACCAGAACGCCGCCGGCGGCCAGCAAGTAGCATATCGCCAAAAAACCCCGGCGTCCCAACCGGTCCGATAATCCGCCAATTAATAACGTAATCGGGATAGTAACCACGTACCCAACCGAGGTTGTGGCGGCGATTGCCTGGGGCGAAAAGTTGAGCATTTGCATTGATAGCGACACGCCCAGGCGTCCCACATAAACAACAATGGTTGACAGAAAGGCGGCCAGCAGGAGCAGATAAAAGGTTTGGCTCAACTGCCCCGCAGTTTGGCTTGCCGCCGTCCGCGCCGGAGAGGGAACCGTTATTGATACATCTTTTTTAAGCGCTAACGGGCTGAACAGGGGCCAGCCGGCCCAGAAAACGGCCAAAACCGCAAAAAGCAGCGGGTATCCCTGCCAGGCCACCAGTTGCCCGGCCATCAAACCGCCGATAATGCCCCCCAGTGGCCGCGCCAGAAACATCAAACTAAACGACCGCCCCCGGCGTTGATTGTCACCATATAGCCCAATAAACACGCTGACCAGCGCCGTACCAACGCCGCCACAAAACCAGACAATAGCAGTTAAGGGAACCACTTGCCACAGGCTGGTGGCCTGCGTGTGCAGGGCCAACGCCGGCACGCCAACTACTCCGGCGGCAATAAACAGGCTTTTGGCCGGTACCCGCCCGGCTAACCAGCCCGGCGTCATTGTGCCGATGGCAATTGCCAGATAAATTAGCCCCAGGTAGAGGCCGATGAGCGTAGGCGTTCCCCCCAACCCGGTGGCATATAAAGGCAAGAGCGGCAACAGCGCCCCGCCGGCAAGAAACACCGTAAAGTTACAAAAGAATAGATAAGGCATATGACTGTTCTTCATAAGTGAAAATCCTTTTAGCTACGATAACTCAGTTGCTACCTATGTGTCCATATTGGGAGTAAGAAGTAGGGAGTAGGGATTATGGGAAAAATCCCTTACTTCTTAATCCTTACTCCCACCATATCTGGCAAGGAATGATTGATTTTTCTGATATTCGTCGGCAAGGTAGCCACTTGGGTTACGATAATTCAACAGGTTGTTTGGCCGTAGCCCTAACCTGAACGTTACCGGCTACCACAAAAATTAATAAACCAATAACCATCACCAGCCCGCCCCAGCGATACATACCCCAGGAGCCAAGCTGCTCGTACCACAGCCCGCCCAACAGCGCGCCAACCACCGAGGCCAGGCCAAAGTAAACGCCGCTCAAAAGCCCCTGGGCTACGGCGCTCAACCCCGGCGGGGCAATTTCTTTGGCATAGGCCACGCCGGCCATCCACAGAGCGCCAAAAGAGAGGCCGTTTAGCAGTTGCAGCGATAGGGCCAGGTAGGGATCATTGATGAAAGACCAGCCCAGCAGCCGCAACGCCTGGGTTGAAGCCCCCAAAATTAGCAATTTTTGGCTTCCAAACCGCTTGAGCAACAGGCTTGAGAGGGCCAGTACCACTAACTCGCTAATGGTGCCAATGGTCAGCGACAGGCCCATCAATGTGTTGCTGGCCCCAAGTTCTTTGTAATACAGAAACGAGTAGTTGCGGGCAATCGCATCGCCAAAACCGGCCACAAAAATAATCAGCAAAAATAAGGGCCAGCGGATATCTTGCAGCAGGCGTTTGAGACCTGTAACAAAATTGCCGTCGCCGCTTTGTTTGGCAACAGGCAAGCGGACAGCAATGAGCAAGCCAACCAACAGTAAAACGGCGTGGCCGTAAAAACTCCAGTGCAGGCCAAAGCGTTCTACCAGGGGGCCTATCAATGGCGCGCCAATGCCCCAGCCAATGGAACCCCACAGCCGGATTTGGCCGTACCGGTCAGACTGCTTGTCCAATACTTCAAGGGCGGTGTTATCCAGCAGGGGGATGAGCGGCATAAAGCAGAAACTTTGCAGGGCAATAATCAGAGAGAGGCCCACAAAATCATCGGCCAAAGGAATAATGATGGTTGAGACGGCGGCCCCCACAATAACCAGCAGAAAGACCAGCTTGTGCCGCCGGGTAGCGTCGGCCAGCCCGCTCCAGGCCGATGCGCCAATCATGGTCATGACCGGCGGAATAGCCGCCAACAGACCTATTTGCGTGCCCGAAAGTCCGCGCTGCTCAAAATACAAAGCCAAAAAGGGTAACAACACCGAGGCGGCGGCGTAAAACGTAAAGAAGATACTCTTGGCTAACAGCACAGGATTATTGACAGCTTTATTGACGATATTCATTGTTTGCTCCTTGAGATGGGTTTGATGATTGAATGAGTTTTCCCCACTATACTCACCAAACGCACCCGGAATATGGCCCAAAAGCGCTCCACAAAACGCTCCATTAATAAATTTGTTGTTGTTTTTTTGTTGCTGGTATAATGAAACGTGATGAGAGGTGGTTATAGTGGCGTTGAAAATATTCCTGCTTGGCCCTCCCCGTGTGGAACTGGATGCAAAACCGGTTGACATCAAACGGCGTAAAGCGCTGGCGATGCTGGTCTATTTGGCGGTTAGCAGTCAACCCCACAGCCGCGATACTCTGGCAACTCTCTTTTACCCCGACCACTCCCAAAGCCGCGCTCGCGCCTATCTGCGGCGAGACCTGGCTGTACTGAACACCAGCCTGGCTGGCGGCTGGCTTGAAACCGACCGCGAAACGGTTGAGTTGAAACGCGGCTTCTGGGCCGATGTTCCCCACTTTCAAAAGCTGCTGGCTCAGTGTCAGCAGCACGACCACCCGCCGGAGGTGGTCTGTTCGGCCTGCGTGCCACTGTTGCAGGAAGCAACCGCACTCTACGCCAACGAGTTTTTGGCCGGTTTTACCCTGCGTGATTGTCCTGAATTTGATGATTGGCAATTTTTTGAGGCTGAGAGTCTCCGCCAGGATTTGGCTACAGTGCTGGAGCGATTGGTACATGGCCTGAGCGGTCAGGAACAGTATGAGGCTGCCATTCCCCATGCCCGGCGCCGGGTGGCCTTGGACCCGCTGCATGAGCCGGCCCAGCGGCAGTTGATTCAACTTTACGGCCAGGCGGGCCAGCCATCGGCGGCGCTGCGGCAGTACGAGGAATATGTTGCCCTGCTGGAAGCGGAGTTGGGTTTGCCGCCGGAAGAAGAAACGACTACGCTTTATGAGGCAATCAAAGCCAAACGGATGTTGAAGCCTTTTATGGGAAGTGGACAGGCATCAGCCCCGGCCACATCCAGGCGATACGAAGCTTTGAAAGTGGGGCAGGGAGAAGTTGCCGCCCCGTGTGACAACCTTCCGCCCCAACTCACCCCGTTTGTGGGCCGGGAAATGGAGCTGGACAAAATCAAACAGCTTTTGGTTGATGAACCTCAGTGCCGGCTGTTGACCCTGGTGGGGCCTGGCGGCATCGGCAAGACGTGTCTGGCCCTGGAATTTGCCCGGCAAACGCGTGAGGCTTTTCCTCACGGCATTTGCTTTGTCTCCCTGGCTTCCGTCAGTAAAGCCGAATTTATTGTGCCGGCCATTGCCGGCGCCCTTAACTTTACCTTTACCGGCGCTACTCCTCCCAAGAGCCAGCTTCTAAATTATCTGCAAGAAAAACAGTTGCTTTTGCTGGTTGATAACATTGAACATTTGTTAGACGGCGTGGAGGTGCTGTCGGATATCCTGAACACCGCCCCCCAGGTGAAACTGTTGTTGACCTCGCGGGAGCGGCTACACTTGCAAGAAGAATGGGTTTACCAAATTTGGGGGCTGGCGTTCTCCCAGGGGGTTCAAGAGGAAATCCAGGAAGAATTGTCAATATTTGAACAATATGGCGCTGTCCAGTTATTCATCCAACGCGCCCGCCGCACCAAGGCTGACTTTACTATCTCGGCAAAGGATATGCCGGCCCTGAGGCGTATCTGCCAATTGGTTGACGGCACGCCCCTGGGGTTAGAGTTGGCCGCGCCGTGGGTTCGGCTGATGACCTGTCAAGAAATTGCGGCAGAAATTGAGCGTAACCTGGATTTTTTAACAACCTCGCTGCATAACGTGTCAGACCGGCACCGCAGCTTGAGAGCCGTTTTTGAGCAAACCTGGGAGCGGCTGTTGCCGGAAGAACAGGCCGTGTTGAGCAAATTATCGGTCTTTCAGGGCGGCTGTCTGCGTGAGGCAGCCGAGGCGGTGACTGGGGCCACGTTGCCACTGTTGTTATCGTTGGTGGATAAGGCTTTATTGCGACGCGCCCCCAATGGACGTTTTGAAATGCACGAGTTGATTCGACAGTTTGCCCAGGAACAGTTGCAGGCCAACCCGGCTGAGTACAGCCAGGCGTTAAATCAACATTACCACTACTATACAGCCTTTCTCCGTCAAAAAACCGAAGCCCTGAAAGGCAGCCACCAGAAAGAGACCCTGGAGGCAATTTCGGCCGATATCGACAATGTGCGCGCCGCCTGGCACAGGGCTATCGAGCATCGAGACTCGGCAGCGCTTGAGCAAGCCGCCGAGTGTTTCTATTTGTATTGTGAGATACGGGGCGCGCTGGATGAGGGCGAAGCCGCTTTTCGTCAGGCGGCCCAGGCCTTTACCGCTGATACGACGATTTCCCAGGAGCAAGCAATTTTACAGGGATTTCTGTTGGTTGGGCAGGGAATGTTTCGCACGCACCGGGGTAACTTGCAGGGCGGGCAAGCCTTGTTAGAGCAGGGACTTTCACTGTTAGATGGACTCCAGGAGCAGCCCCATCATTTGTCAAAAAGGGCGTTTGGGTTGATGTGGTTGGGCTGGAATCTTTTTTTGCAGGGAAAAAATGCGGAGGCTGAACCGGTTGCCCATGAAAGTTTGGACCTTTTTAAAAGCATTGGCAATCGCTGGGGGGTCGCTAAAAATTTGTTTATTTTGGGCAACAGTTTAACCGCCAGAGGATTGCTGGCAGAGTCGGAGCCGCTGCTGCGCGATAGCCTGGCCATTGGCAGAGAGATTAATGACCGCCGCAGTTGCCTGTTGGTCAACCGTAACCTGGCAATTTTGACCTTCTGGTTTGGGGACTATGCCCAAACCGGGCAGCTTCTGGATAAGGCTGCGGCACTCAGCCAGGAATTTGACGATCAGATTGGCCTGGCCTACGCCCTGCGGGAACTTGGCAAGCTGGAAGTGGCCGAAGGTAAATATGAACAGGCCATCCAAACCCTAAGCAAAAGTATAGCCATCACCGATGAAATTGGAAGCCGGTGGGAATCAGCCGCCACGCTCGACGACCTGGGGACCGCCTTGCGCGTCACCGGCGATTTTGGGGGCGCAGAACAAGCCTTGACCCAGTGCCTGGACGCGGCCCAGAGCCTCAACAATCGTTACTACACGGCTCGCTGTTGGGGCGATTTGGGCTGTCTGGCGTATCATCGGCGAGAGTATCAGCGGGCCGAACAATTTTTGCGGCAAGCGTTGGAGTTGTGGGCAGAAATTGGGCACGAGCCTTACAACGCCTGGGTGTTAAGTCAATTGGGCTGCGTGATGCTTGCCGCCAATGACGGTCGCTTTGCAGAGGCCAGGGGCTATCTGGCGCAAGCGCTCCGGCTATCAATTAAGCATAAACTGGCCCCTTTTGCTCTGGATATATTTGTGGGCGTGGCCGGAATGTTGGACAAAAACGGTAGCGGCCAACAGATCGCCAAGCTACTTTCCCTGGCCAGCCGGCACAAAGCCAGTACTCATGAGACAAAAGAAAAAGCGCGTGGCCTTCTCACCAGCCTGGCTATCAAGATACCGCCTGAGCCGCCCCAGACTCTCGATTGGCAAACTACAGCGGGGGAAGTTGTCGAACTGCTAACCTCAGGTTCGGGTTAAAATAATTCCGCTTTACAAGGACACTTGCGCCCAGGGCTGGCCGGCATACCCCAATTCATCAATTAGTTGCGCGGTTCGGATGGCTGAAATTGCCATCGCCGCCCGAACCTGGCCGGCGGCTAAGTGAGCCAGCCCTTCTCTGGCTAAGGTCAAACCCAATCTCAGATAGAATTTAATCAGCAAGTCGTCTTTTTGGTTTGGGTGAATCTTTTTACTGGCGACGGCTATCTGCAAGGCTTCCTGAAACCCGGCGGTGTCAACCCTGGCCTTGGCAGTATAGAACCCAACTTTGCCGCCTTCTCGAGAGCGCGAGGTTGACCCGGCTTTGTCTCGCGTGGTTCGATAGGCGGATAGCGGCTCATCAATGTAGACAAACGGCCCTCCACCGGCAGAGTAACGGAACCAGGTATGGGCATCTTCGGAAACGCGTTCGGCCGGAAATGGAAAACGGAGGGCCAGATCTGTTCTAACGGCGGTTGATGAGGTGTGGTTGATGTAGCCGGTTTCGGTTCCAATTCTAATCCAGGCATTGTCTCCCTGCGGCGGGTTATGGCGATGCTCTTCCAAAACCTCGGCCACCGAAGCGGTCATCTCTTCCGGCGGAACAACCTGCCCCTCCTGGTCAATAACCCGGAAGGTTGAATAGACCACCCCGGTTGCGGGCTGCTCGACAAAAACCCGGCGAACCTTTTCAAGCCGCCCTGGATAAGACAGGTCATCCGCGTCGTTAAACAGCACAAAAGGCGACTTTTGCCCATACACCCATTGGATACCCAGGTTGCGACACGCACCTGCCCCCTCATTGGTTTCTTTGAAGATGACATAAACCTGGTCGGGATTCTGGCTTTGAAGCTGCCGCAAATAGGCTTTGGCTTCGGGGTCGGGCGAGGCATCGTCAATAAGTACGGTCCGCCAATTGCTGTCTGTCTGCTGAAAGATGCCGTTTAGTGTTGCCTCCAAATGAGGTTGAGTCCGCCGAAAATCTGGCGTCCAATGAGGAACAACAAAGGTGGCGGGAGCATCCTGAAAGTTCATGGCCCTTGCAGAATCCTGTGAAATTAAGGTCTGGATTAATGGTGGGGAAACTGGACTACGAGGGTAATGATATAATGTTCTTTTGATAAGCGCAATCGGGCTTCGCGTAAATATGTCAGAAATCTGCTGCTGTTTTCTCCATAAAGAAGTCCTTCAAATGATAACTACCGTAAGGCTCACCGATCATATCTCTGGCCAGAACGGTCATATATGTTATTACAAACGCCATTTAGCGTGTCAGGGTTAGTAACCTCAACGGCAACAACTTCATCAATATAGCTGCCGAGAGAGTCCAGCTTCTTTGGGTTTTTACTCAGCGCGCGAACCCAATAGCCTTGTTGCTTAAACGCTTTGACAACGTATTTTCCCAAATAGCCGGTTGCTCCGCAATTAATACTCTTTTCATTGTAAACATGCACCTATCTGTATTGATTATCGACCCACTTCGCCCAGGTGATTTGACCATATCGCCCTTGTGGCGCGGTATTTAAGCCCTGGCGATATCCGGCGGCAATTTTGCCCGGCAGGGGCAACCGAACCAGCAAACGGCGTTGACCACGGGCGTCTAGCCAGGTACGTGCCATCTCTCCCAACCGCAGAACTTCCGGCCCGCCGATATCGGGCAAACGCCCGCCCGGCCCTGCCTCGACAACTTCAACCAGCCGCCGGGCCACACTGCCGGGGTCAATCGCCTGAAACTGGAAATCGGTGGGCAAAAGGGCAACCGGTAGAGGGGTTAATTTACTCAAAAAGAAATCAACAAGGGTATGAAACTGGGTGGCCCGCAAAATTGACCAGGGGACGCCGCCCTGCGCCACCACCTGCTCGGCAGCCAGCTTGTGTTGATAATACCCCAGCGGTATCTTGTCGACGCCAACAATGGAAACGTAAATAAAGTGAGACACACCGGCCGCCTGAGCCTGTTCAAGGAGTCGCTGCGTGCCCTCAACATCAATCAACCGGGTTTGCTGAAGGCTGCTGGCCGCGTGAATAATAACCTCGACGCCGGTTACGGCTTCTGCCAGACCTTGCCCTGTTTCTAAATCGACTTGTGCCCATTCGATGGGTCCATGTTCCGGCCCAACCGGATGACGACTTGTTCCTCGTACCCGGTGGCCTGCTCCAATCAATTGCGGGAGCAGGGCCTGCCCCAATATCCCACGCGCGCCGGTTACTAATATATGAGCCATTTTAAAGTCCTTTCTTGAAAACAGGTTTTATTCCAAAGTTTTTAGTAAACAAACCAGGCCAGCCCGGCAAAGCCCAGCCCCAGCAGCAAAATAACTGCGTCTACCGCCTTTCGCTGGGGGGATTGGGTTTTGATGGCAGCCTCCACTTTTTGACGATGGGTTGACCACCGGCTGAAATTAAGCAGCCCCAGCGCGGCAATCAAAGTGGTAAAGATAGAATTGGTGGCCCTTAAGCAAAGCAATAACGGCTTTGGTTAAGCAGATACCGGCGATAAGTAGACTGATGATTTGAAACATAGTTTTCTCACTCTGCTGTTCTGTAGCGGGACCTATTTTGCCCGGCGACGTTTGCAGCGACTAAAAGCGGCGGCGCTCTAAGGCCGGCCAGCCGAGGCCGGTTCGAGCCGTAGCTTTACCTGGCGCGCGCCGTACCCCAGCCTTTCCTGAAAAAAGAAGCCGCTCCGGTAAACCAGTTGCAACATTCGATAGTTGGCCGGATGGATTTCCAGGTCGAAGGTTTGAATCTGGCGGGCCAGCGCGTGCCGGGTCAGATGGTCAAATATGGCCCGGCCCACGCCCTGGCCTTGAAACTCGTCCTCAACCAGAATGGCCGGTTCGGCCACGCCAGAGTAGGGGGCGTTGTTAAGGATAACATAGTAGCCAAGGCCGATAATCTTTTGGGGGGAGTCCTTTAAGCTGGCCACAAAGGCGACGCCCTGGCCCGAAGCGAGTTGGCAAAGTTGCATAATCTCTTCGGGCGTGGGGCGATGGGGCCGCAGATAGCGATAATAGAGGCTATCTGGCGACAGGCGCTGGTGCATTTCTATAATGGCCGCCTGGTCTTGCGGGCGGATTGGCCGGATTGTTATTTTTATTCCGTTTGCAAGCTGAATGGTGTGTTTGGACATTTTTATCGCTGTTCAGATTCCAGCAGCCGCAAAAAACTGGCGGCGGCGGGCATTAGGGCGGCTATGTGCTTTTGTTTTAGCGACTCTTCTTCCCAGAAGAACTGGTCGGCCCATACCTGGGCTAATTCAGCAGGTTGGGGAAGCGGATAGCCTTGCAGGCGGCGGGCCAGTAGCGGGGCCGCCCGATGGGTTAGAAAATGCTTGTCAAAGAGATAATCGACCCAGTCTGGATAGTTCTGGCTAAAAGTTGCATAGGCTTGAGAGACGGCCCGGCGAAAAGCGAGCTGCCGGGACTGTTTGGCCAGCCAGGGTTGTCGCCCCAGCCAGGTTTGAGTAAATTGTTCAATAGAGAGTGATGTATTCATGGCGTAACTCCTTTGATGAGAACGGTTGTTATTTTGATTATAATTTGGCAATTGCGTGTCTCAGGCTGCGCCGGCCTTTCAACTCAATCAGACCATTGACAACCACAACACCCAAAAGAATCAATCCGCAGCCAAGGTAGGCATTCCAGCCGGGGCGCTCGGCCAGCACAACTACCCCTAAAACGGTGGCTACAATTGGAATCAGATAGGCTATCATTGATAAGGTGGTGGCGTTGGTAATCTCCATCGCTCGATAGTAGACGAAAAAGGCCAGGGCGGTGCTAAAAACGGCCAGCATCAACACCGAACTTGCCGCCGGCCACGAAGGAATGGGCAGCGCGTACGGGCGCTCAAAAACCAGCGACAGCGGCAGCAGAAAGATAGTGGCGGTTATCAGTTGGGCGGTTGGGCCAACCAGCGGAGGCTGGCCGCGCAGCGTTTTTTGGGCGTATACAATAGCGCCGCCATAACTGGCTGCGGCAATAACGCCGGCCAGCAGGCCCCACGTAGTAGCCTGAACGCCGGTTATCAGTTCGGGGATTACCAGGATGATTAAACCGCCAAAGCCCAACGTTACCCCGGTTACTTTGGTGGGCGTAAAGTGCTCGTTGGTGGTGAACAGATGGGCAAATACCATTGTAAAAAGTGGGGTTGTGCCAATCAAAATGGCGGCGATAGCGCTGTCGATATATTGCTCTCCCCAGGTAAGCAATACATAGGGCGTGGCGTTATAAAGCAGCCCAACAACGGTAAAATGCTTCCAGATTGAGCCAAATGCAGGCAATTTGTACCCCCGGAAACGCAAAATGGCGTACAGAATAAGGGCGGCCAGGCCCACCCGAACAGTAACCATGGTAATCGGCGGAACCTCATGCACGGCAACCTTCATAAACAGAAAGGCCGGTCCCCAAAGCAGGGCTAACACTACTAACAAAACAAAAACCTTGAATTTCATATTTTTTCCTCCTGAAGTTGCGGGGCCTTACACCCATTAATAATTAACCTGGCGTAAGGCCCCGGTTTTGTAGCTGATGTTTGTATTAGCGTTTGCTCATTGCCGGAGTAATGGGTTTTGTTTGAGCGTGGGCGAACCAATCTCTAATATTTAGCCACAGCCGCGCCGCGATTTTTTGAATCTGGATAGCGCGATTTTTGCGCGCCTGGTGGTAAAGCCGTCGATATTCGGCCTCTTTCAATCTGTCCCGGTGTTGCTCCAACGCAACCTCATACATGGTTATCGAATTGTTCAACATAGGTCGTTCCTTTCTTGATTGCGGTACTGCAAATTTATTTTGTACCTTTACTATAGCTGCTGTCCGCACCACAAACGTTGCCGGAGAGCGCTCCACAAACCGTTCCACAAATTCAATTACCTGATTTTTAACCCGTGTTGCGTTCAATTTTTTGACGCCGTGACAAATTACGCGCTTAACCTAATGGAACGCTGACGACACTAATAACGCAGATATTTGCAGATTAAAATTTAGAAAAATCTGCGCTAATCCGCGCCGTAGGCAAAATGTGTCCCCCGGCGTCCCAATATTGTGCCAATTGAGCGGGTCGTATGAAGGGCAACGCAAACAATAAAAAACGCCCTGTGTGCAATGACGACACAGGGCGTTTGGGTCAGCGTTAACCCGTTTCATTTTTTACACAGTGCTGTGGGCCGCTAACAGCGTCCAGTACAGGCGTTCTGCCTGAAGCGATTCGCGCAGGCCGGCAAACAGATCATCCTCCACGGCGCGACCGCCATTGACCAGGCTGAAGGCGCGGTAAAAAGTTTGCATGCCCCACAAGTTTTGGTGGTACTCATTGGGCAGCGCCTTCAAGGATTCATAACCGGGCAGTTGCGATTGGTGCTGCTCGATGGCCTGCCACACGCGGGGCCAATAGGCCGAAGTGTCGATATAGGTGGTAATGGCCCATTCTGGCCAGGCAATGGGGCGTCGCTCCATGCCATCAATTTTCATGACCAGGTCTCCAAAAGCGGCCTCGTAGGCCATTACTTCTGCGGCGCGAAAGCTGCGGTAGTAAAGTTTTGACACCTGATGAGACATACCCGCGCCACGGACGTTGCTGTTTTGAGTTGCCGCCGCCACAATAGCCGCGGTGGTCAATTGCGAAATGGCGATGTGGTCGGGGTGGCCGTATGCTCCGTTAGGGTCAAAGGTAACGACTACCTGCGGGCGAATGCGGCGGATATGGGCAGCTATTTTGTTGGTGGCTTCGGCCGGGTTGGCCTGGTCCAGTTCGCCGTCCAGGTAGTCTAAAAAAATAACCTCCTTTAAGCCCAGAACATCGGCGGCGGCGTACAACTCGGCCTCACGAATCTGGCCTAATGCGGTGGGGCCGGGGTAATCATCGGGCCGGCCAAACCAGCCCCGCTCGCCGCGAGTCGCCGTAATCAGATAAGTTTCTACGCCTGCGGCAGCGTATTTAGCCAGGATGCCGCCTGTACCCAAAGACTCATCATCCGGGTGAGCCAGAACGCACAGTAGTTTAAGGTTTTCTAGCATGGTTGCCTCCTGAGGGGGCCTGCCCCAAATTTTGGGGCAGGCCCTCATGAAATTGATTTTTTCTAGTGGGCCAAGGCTCGCCAGGCTTCATCTCGAATGTGAGAGATTGCCATCAGGTGAAGCACGTTTTTTAAGTCAGCCTGTTCTGCTTGCAATAGGGCAAGCCGGTGTTTAAAAGCGCCGGCGTCTGCCTGTCCGGTGGTTGCCAAAACCTGAATCCGTTTGATTTCCTGACTGATGTGGTTGTATCGTTGCACTAATTTGTTAGCCATTATTGAAAGTCTCCTTTTTTGTTTGGGTAAGCCCAATTAACTTAAAATCGCTTGAATAATTACAAAAACGCCAAGGGCCAGGCTCCCCAGCCCCCACGCAAACCGGTGTGTTTTGGGCTGGTCTGGTTGATCTACTTCGTTGCGCCAGTATTGCTCAAATTTTGCTTCATATTCTCGATGTTGCGCTTTGCCTAATTCGTAATTTATAATGGGATTCATTTTTTATTTGCCTCCAAAAAAATTTTATTAGTTTGTCAATTTGTCAATAAACACTGCAATTTGGGCGCTGTGCTCCCGTTTGTGGCCGTAAGAACTGTAGGTGATAAAATCTTCCAGGTCGTAGCCGGCGCCGTACCAGGGTAAAATATTGTTCTGGCGGCGGGTTTCAACCGGAATCTGGTTAATCAGGGCCAGAGTTTGGGCGTGCGCCTGTTCATACTCGGCCCAAACCTGGCCGGCGGTTTTATCCCGGCGCGCTTCCACCTCGACATCGTTAAACCGGATATAATCCCGGCGAAATGAGTCCAGCGTGGGGGTGGGTTTGTCGCCCAGCAGTGAATTCAACACATCAACCAACAATTGCTCAAACGAGGCCAGGTGGGCGATGATTTCTTTTACCGACCACACCCCGCACACGCCCGGCGTGTCCCACGCTTCCGGCGGCAGCCTGTCGAGGGTTTGGGTCACAGTTTGGTGTCCGTATCTTAACACGTCGTCTGCATTCATACTTGCTTCCTTTCTATGAGTGTGAACATTTTTTCAAGTCAATTCCGTAACTGTGCCCTTTGAAATGGGTCCAGCAGTACAAAATTAGCAACAGCGCGCTGGATAGGGTGTAAAAGGCGTGCAGCAGCCAGATTGGGCCAAAGGGCAGTTGCATAATGTAGGGCCAGTAAATCAGGTTGCCGATGTTTACCAGAATAATATTCAGCGAGCTGTACGAGTGTAAATCTTTGGTTTTGTAGGCTTTTAGCAGCATCGGTATGTGGCTGCCGGCAAACATGACGCTGGAGATGAGGCCTGCTGTGAGTGAAACCAGTTCCGTATCCATAATCATCCTCCATATCCTAAAAACTCATCCGGTCTGTTTTGGTAACAGGGCTAGGCCGCCTGCAATAATCGCATCGCCGTTTGACTCCTCGCCGGGCGGCGCGACTGTTTCCGAACGCTGGCGTCAACTGATGGTTGTCGTTCGGCAACGGTTACAGATGGCCAGCGCCGGTCTTGAGCCGTAATGGTTTGCCACAAATCGGCCTCGATCATGCTCAGTTGTTTTTGAAACATTTGGGCCAGGCCGGTAATCTGGTTTGCCCCTTGCCGGTTAAGCAGGTGGCTCCGCAGACTATTTTCCAGCGCCACGCCGCTCATGGCGCTGGCGGTCATGCCCTGGGCATACACCGGGTTCAGAGCATAAGCCGCATCGCCGCACACCAAAAACCCTTCCAGATAACGCGGCAGCGACTCGTAATGGCGCATGCGGTTTTCAACGCCCTGGTAGCCGTACACTCTGGTTAAAGGCTCGGCCTGTTTAATGGCCTGGTACAGTTCTGGCGTTGGCAAATTGCGGGCATAATCCAGAAATCCGACTTCATCGTGGGGCGGGTAATCGCCGGCCATACCGATGAGCGTAACGTACCAGCGATTGCCTTCGATGGGAATGATGGCCCCGCCGCGCGTGCTTTTAGGCGCAGTGGGGCGGATATACAGCGTTTTCCACGACTCGCTAAATTCAGCCGGCCGGCGGTAGATGCGGCTGGCATACCCGGCAAAAGCATTAACCACCGACTCCCGGGGTGGGGTGTAACCCAACTCGGCCAGCCACCGGGGCGCTTGCGAGTTGCGCCCGCTGGCATCTACCACCAGGCTGGCGGCCAGCTCTTTTTCAACCGGGTATTGCCCGTGCCGGCTGCGCAAACGCGCGCCTGTTACCCGCCGGTAATGCGGGTCGACCAGCAGACCCTGCACCTGGTGGCCCTGAATGATGCGCACTTTCGGGTGACTGGCCAGCCGCCGGTAAATGGTTGTTTCCAGCAGCGGCCGGCTGCATGTCATTGAAACCACGCCGGCGGGGTCTTTTAGCGTGTGCCAGCCGCCGGCGATAAAAAAGGCCATCTCGGCGCCGCCGGCAACGGCAATGGCTCCATTGGCCAATAACTCATCGCTCAGGCCGGGAAACTGTTTTTCCAAAAGTTGCTGGCCCCGCAATGGCAGGGTGTGGGCGTGATACGCCTGGGGCACCCCCGGGCGAAATTCGGCAGTATCGGGCAGGCGGTCGCGGTCAATTATAGTCACCTGGGCAAAGTAGTCGGTTAGAACGCGAGCCGCAATTAACCCGGTCATGCTGCTGCCAATGACAATGGCCTGACCAAGGTTGGGTGTTGTTTGTTGGTTGCTTTGAATATAAAATTTGTGCTTCATCTGATTTTGCTCCTGTTGCTCACTTACGCCAGGCTGCCTTCCAGCGGGTAGTGGGCGTCTAGCCACTCTTCCAGCCCGCCGGGGTAGCGATACAGTTTTTTGAAACCATACTGTTCAAGTATCAGGTAAGCGTCGATGCTGTAGTGGCATAGTTTTGTTGAGCAGTAGAGTACAATCTCGTCATTGGGGTTTAAGTGCGCCATTGCCTCACGGATATTGTCAAAATGCAGTGAGCCGGGAATATGCATCCGGTCATAAGCCCACTGGTTCATGGTCATAACCAATTTGACATTGTCGCCGTGGTCTAATTTATTTTTTAGCTGTTTTGAATTAATGACTTTCATTTTGTTACCTCGTTGGCAAGAACTTAATCTTGAAATTATGCAGATGGGTACAACAATTTACTGGTTTCACTATAACCCTCCACCGTACCAGAAGTGTTACCGGTAAGCGCTCCAAAAAGCGTTCCACAGCCTTTAACCTGGCCAGGCTTTAAAATCAAACAGCCCCCGGCTACATGCAGCCGAGGGCTGTTTACGCAATAAATTGTTGGTTAATGAGTATCTTCTTAACCCAAACAAGCCGCAACCAAACAGGAACACAGAGGTGCGCCGAGGTCTCGCAGAGATACACGGAGATTCTTAAATTTTTTCTCGGTGAATCTCAGTGTCTTCTTTGTGAGTCTCCGTGTAACAAATTTTCCTGCTCAAAAAACGAGAAGTTGCCTGATAAGGTATTGATGATGGGGATTTTTGATGCGTGGGCTACCCGTTGCGTTTAACAGATTCTGGGCAGAGGGTCGCCAACCAGCATGTCGAGCACCCGCGTTCCGCCAAGGCCGGTGCGCATAAAAACCAGGCCGGGCGGCTCGGCCAGCACCTCGCCGATAAGGCAGGCTTCGGCGCCCAGGGGGTGCGACCGCAGCGCGGCCAGGGCTGCGTCGGCTGCTTTTGGGGCGACGATGGCCAGCAGTTTACCTTCGTTGGCAATGGTCAGCGGGTCGAGGCCCAAAATTTCACACGCGCCGGCTACAGCCGGCCGCACCGGAATATGCGCCTCGTTTATGGCCAGGCCCACGTTAGAGTTGAGGGCAATCTCGTTGAGCGCCGTGGCTAACCCGCCCCGGGTGGGGTCTTTCAGGCAGCGGACGGCGCCGGTGGCCTCAAAGAGCCGGTCAATCAACCCGTTGAGCGGAGCCGTATCGCTGCTGATATCGGCCTCAAGCTCCAGCGCCTCACGGGCCAGCATAATGGCAATGCCGTGGTCGCCCACCGGGCCGCTGAGCAAAATTTTGTCGCCCGGCCGGGCGTTTAACGATGAAATGTTGGCCGCCCGGCGAAAGACGCCCACTCCGGCGGTGTTGATGAAAATTTTATCGGCCTGCCCCTGGTTGACAACTTTGGTATCGCCGGTAACAATCTGCACGCCGGCCTGCTCGGCGGCGGCTTGCATCGACTGGATGATGCGCCGCAAATCGGCAATGGGCAACCCCTCTTCTAAAATTAACCCTACCGACAACCACTGCGGCGTTGCGCCCGATACGGCCAGGTCGTTGACCGTGCCGTTGACGGCCAGCTCGCCAATGTTGCCGCCGGGGAAAAAGATGGGGCTGACCACGTAGGAATCGGTGGTGAAGGCCAGCCGGGCATCGGCGCTTTGCAGCGGCAATTCAGCCGAGTCGTCCATCCGGTCGAGCAGGGGATTGGAGAAGATGGTCCCCATAATGCCTTCAATCAGGTTATGGGTAGCCTTGCCGCCGCTGCCGTGGCTCAGGGTGATGGTTTCATCGCGCAGGTAAAATTTGCCGCGCCGCACCTGGCTGGCTTTTTCTATTTTTTTCAGGGCTTCGTCGAGGGTTTGCGGTTTAAATGTCACTATCAGGCTCCAATATCTTGCCCGGCCATCACCTGGCGGCGGCGGGCGGCCATCGAGAAGCGGCCATAGTTATAGTAGGCGGCGCAGGCCCCTTCGGAAGAGACCATGCAGGTGCCGATGGGCGTTTCCGGGGTGCAGGCCGTACCAAACACGCGGCATTCCCAGGGTTTGAGCGCGCCTCTGAGCACTTCGCCGCACTGGCACACTTTGGGGTCGGCCACGCGCAGGCCGGGCATGTCAAATCGCAGTTCGGCGTCAAAATCGGCAAATTCGGGGCGCAGCTTGAGGGCGCTGTGGTCGATAAAACCCAGCCCGCGCCATTCAAAAAAGGGGCGCAGCTCCATTGTCTGCTCAATAAGTTCCAAGGCTCTCTGGTTGCCCTCGGCTTTAACCACGCGGCTGTACTGGTTGGCAACTTTGGGCCGACCTGCGACCAGGTGCTGCAAAATCATGTAGATGGATTGCAGAATGTCGAGCGGTTCAAAGCCGGAGACCACCAGAGACTTGCCGTACTTCGTGGCGACAAAGTCAAAAACGCGGGCGCCAATAATGGCGCTGACGTGTCCCGGCCCAATAAAGGCATCCAGCCGCAGGTCGGGGCTATTGAGAATGGCCTTGATGGCTGGAATGACCATGACGTGATTGCAGAAGACAGAGAAGTTTTTCAGCCCCTCGGCTTTGGCCCGCAGCAGGGTGATGGCGGTGGACGGAGTGGTGGTTTCAAAACCGACGGCAAAAAAGACAACCTCGCGGTTGGGGTTGTCTCTGGCTATTTTCAGGGCGTCGAGCGGGGAGTAAACAAAGCGAATATCCGCGCCGGCGGCTTTGGCCTCGAGCAGGCTGCCCTCAGAGCCGGGCACGCGCATCATGTCGCCAAAGGTGGTAAAAATTACGTTCTCGCGGCGGGCAATGGTTATGGCATCGTCCAGGCGGCCCATCGGAATCACGCAGACCGGGCAGCCGGGGCCGTGAACCAGGTCGATGTTGTCGGACAAAATGTCTTCCAGGCCGTGTTTGTAAATGGTGTGGGTGTGACCCCCGCATATCTCCATAATTTTAACCGGACGCGCCTGGCTCAGGGCGTTGATTTCAGTGACCAGCTTTTGGGCCAGGTCGCTGTTGCGGAATTCGTCAATAAATTTCATCGGTTAAGGCTTTATTCCTTTCATTCAATCTGGCTGGCGGCCAGCATTTCCATTTCGTCGTGGTAGGCTTCGCCCATCTCTTTTAACAGGCGGAGCGTTTGTTCGGCCTCTTGCTCATCAATAATGCTTAAGGCAAAACCAACATGAATCAGCACCCAATCGCCGGTTTTCAATCCATCCGGCAGCACCAGCCCCACGTTTACGTTGCGCCGCACGCCGTTAATATCAACTTTGGCAAGCTGGTTGGTTTCGTCTACAAATTCTACAATTTGTCCGGGTATGCCCAGGCACATAAATTTCTCCTTCGTAAATAAAGTTGGTAGAGTTGTAGCGGAGTGAACACTTGCGCCTGCGCGCAGCGCAGGTGAAACTTCAGTTTTTCACTCCTCGTTGCCGCCGCAGGCAAAGGAGCTGTCACACTTTCTTGTTCTAAGTTTACCATTGCCCGCAAACTGATTATTCATGATAACGTCATCCGGCCAAATTCCAAAATGGTAGCCGGCAATCAGTCATCAAGCTTTGATGGCCTTTTTAGCTTCACCTTGACTCGTTTAAGCCGAAACAAATCTTCCCGTTCGTGTTCATCCAGCATCATCTCGATATAATTGCGCTGGTGGACAAGCCGGGGTATCAGCACATTTTCCAGGGCATTGACCCGCCGGGTGGTGCGTCCTACTTCTTCGGCCAGCCGTCGCAGCCGCATTTCGCTTTCGGCCAGCTCAATTATCAAATCCAGCAGCGACTCAAAGGCTTCGGCGGCGGCCTCAATGCGCGTGGAAACCGTGGTCAGGCTGTATCCCCTGTCGAGCGGCCCTCTGGCGATACGTTTTTGCTCAATCATCGGCACCGGCACGCCCATTATGTTTGCCCCGCCAACCTCCAGCGTTATCTGGCCGCGGGCTGCAATCGCCGCCGATTTGACCCCCTCCGGCCCATCGAGCGCCTCGGCCAGGGCCAGCACGGCGCTGGCCTCGCCAACGGTGTGCTCCAATTCATCGCTGCTGCGCATCACCTGTTCGGCGGTTTGCATCAACTGCTGCAACAAGGCATTGCGCTTTTCTTTTAGCAAATCGCGTCCCTGGTGGGCCAGCGCAATTTGTTTATTTTTGGCCAGTAATTCGGCCCGGGTGGTTTTAACCTGTTCCATCTTTATTTTCCTGCGGCTGGTACTTTTTTATGAACTCGGTGTTGATGCGCTTGAGTTCTTCTGGAGGTAGCCGGCCCAGCAGGTGCCACGCCTGCGCCAGCGTTTCTTCCAGCGAGCGGTTTGCCTGGCCCTGATGAATAAACTGCTGCTCAAACTGCTCGGCAAAAGCCAGCGAACGCCGGTCCTTGTCCGACAGGGCGGCTTCGCCTACAATAGCCACCAGCCGCCGCAAATCGCGGCCCGTGGCGTAGAGCGCGTAAAGCTGGTCGGCCAACTGGCGATGGTCCTCCCGGGTTTTGCCCGGCCCAATTCCCGTATTCATCAAGCGCGACAGGCTTGGCAGCGGGTCAATGGGGGGGTAGACTCCTTTGCGATGCAGGTCGCGCGAGAGAACGATTTGGCCTTCGGTAATATAGCCGGTCAGGTCGGGGATGGGATGGGTGATATCGTCATCGGGCATGGTCAAAATAAGCAGTTGGGTGATGGAACCTGTTTTGCCTTTGATGCGTCCGGCCCGCTCGTAAAGAGAGGCCAAATCTGTGTAAAAGTAGCCGGGGTAGCCGCGCCGGCCCGGCACTTCCTCACGCGCCGCGGAAACCTCGCGCAGCGCCTCGGCGTAGTTGGTTAGATCGGTAATGATGACCAGTACATGCCGGTTGTGCTGAAAAGCCAGATATTCGGCGGCGGTCAGCGCCACACGCGGGGTAATAATGCGTTCGATGGTAGGGTCGTCGGCCAGATTCATAAACAGGATAGTGCGCTCCAGCGCGCCGCTGGACTCAAAGCTGCGCCGAAAAATTGCGGCTTCATGGTGAGGGATGCCGATGGCGGCAAAAATTACGGCAAACTCCTCGCCGCTGCCCCGCACCTCGGCCTGGGCGGCAATTTGGGCAGCCAGCCCGCTACCGGGCAAACCAAAACCGGAAAAGATGGGTAGTTTTTGGCCGCGCACCAGCGTATTCAGGCCATCAATTACCGAGATGCCGGTCTGGATAAATTCCGAGGGGTGGTCTCTGGCCCAGGGGTTGATAGGCTGGCCGTTAATATCAAGCCGCAATTCGGGCACAATCGGCGGGCCGCCATCAATCGGAACGCCGGAGCCGTTGAACATCCGGCCCAGCATTTCCAGCGACACGCTGAGCCGGGCTACTTCGCCGGTAAAGCGGGCTTCGGTGCGCTTCAAATCCAGGCCGCGAGTGCCAACAAAGACCTGCACTACGGCCCGGCCCCGGTTTATCTCCAGTACCTGCCCCTGCCGCATTTGACCATCTGGCCCACGCAGTTCAACAATTTCATTATAGCCGATGTTGTGAACATTTTCGACAAATATCAACGGGCCTGACACGTAAGAGAGCGTGCGGTAGTCGATGGCGTATAGGGGTAGATTGTCGGTTGTCGTTGACACGAGACTCGCCCTACATTTCAGCAAAAGTTGTTTTAATCTGTTCAATCAGCGTCTGGGCCTCGGCGGCGGCCTGGTCTGCCGGCCAATCGCGTATCCGGGCAATACGATTGAGTAAATCGGGCGACAGCGCCTTCTCCAGCGGCACAGCCCGTTTTAGCGCCTCGGACATATCATCATAAAAAATCAGGATAACTTTAAGCATCCAGTAGGTTTTTGGGGGTGGGCAGAAGGCATCATTGCCAAAGGCAAATTGCTGCAAAAAATCCTCTCGCAGCGCCTGCCCAATGGCCAGCTCGCCCTTTTCATTTTCGGCCAGGGCGTCGCTGCCAACCAGTTGAACAATTTCCTGCAACTCCCCCTCGCGTTGCAGTAAGGCCCGCGCCCGCCGGGCCAGCGTTGTCCAATCTTCAGCCACACTCTGGTTAAACCAGTCGTCCAGTTTGTACAGCGAGTAACTGCTGGTCCAATTGATGGCCGGAAAATGGCGGCGGCGGGCCAGGTCGGTATCAAGCCCCCAAAAAGCGCCGGTGACGCGCAGCGAGTTTTGAGTCATCGGCTCGGAAAAATCACCCCCCGGCGGCGAGACGGCCCCAATCAGCGTTAGCGAACCGACGCGGTTGCCAACTTCTACGCAAGAAACGCGCCCGCCCCGCTCGTAAAATTCGGCCAGCCGGCTGAGTAGATAGGCCGGATACCCCCCCTCACCGGGCATCTCTTCCAGCCGGCCCGATACCTCGCGCAGGGCCTCGCCCCAACGGGAGGTGGAATCGGCCATCAGGGCCACGTCGTAGCCCATATCGCGAAAATATTCGGCAATGGTTACGCCGGTGTAGATGCTGGCCTCGCGGGCGGCCACCGGCATATTAGAGGTGTTGGCTATCAGTACGGTTCTGTCTATTAACGCGCCGCCGGTATAGGGGTCGTCCAGTTGCGGAAATTCATCTAATACCTCGGTCATCTCGTTGCCCCGCTCGCCGCAGCCAACGTAAACAATAATGTCGGCATCGGCCCACTTGGCAAAGGTTTGCTGTAAAACGGTTTTGCCGGTGCCAAATCCGCCGGGAATAATAGCCGCGCCGCCTTTGGGAATAGGAAAGAAGGCGTCAACAATTCGCTGGCCGGTAATCAGCGCCTCTACCGGGTCGAGTTTGTGAACGTAAGGGCGCGGCTGGCGCGAGGGCCAGCGCTGCATCATGGTCAATTCTACCAGACTATCTGAGGCGTCGTAACGGATAGTTCCGGTTGAAGATTTTCCATTGGAGTTATCAAACAGCGGCAAAATCCGCTGTTCCGGGCTTACAATAGCCACAGTTTGTTCAACCGTAAATTGACCCGCCCGAATTTCATCAATAACCCCTCGCACGTTGGGGGGAACCAGCACCCGGTGCTCCAGGTGGGGCGTTTCTTGCACCACGCCCAGCAGAGTACCGCCCACCACTCGCTCACCCACTCGGAGGCGCGGTTCAAAATTCCACAGTTTTTGCCGGTTCAGCGCCGGGGCTGTGCCGCCACGGGCAATAAAATCACCCTGCTCTGCGCGCAGAACCGGCAAAGGGCGCTGCACGCCATCAAAAATAGCGCCCAGTAACCCCGGCCCCAATTCAACTTCAAAAGGCGCGCCGCTGCTAACCACCGGCTCTCCTACCCGCAACCCGCCGGTATCTTCGTATACCTGAATAGTAGCCAGGTCGCCGGCCAGGCGAATGATTTCGCCCACCAGGCGCATGTGGCCGACATGCACTACATCGTACATGCTGGCCTCGCCAAGACCCTGGGCTACAACCACAGGGCCGGCAATCCGAATCAGCGTTCCGGTTTTCAGGCTCAATTCCTGCTGCTCAATCAACATGCAAATCACCTGCGCTGCTAATCTTCGCTGCTTTGAGGCGGCTCACCGCCAAAAGTAATTTGAAATCCAATAGCCCGCCGAATAAGTTCGGAAATCTGGCGGCGGCGTTCGCCATGCGCGGGCGTGGGCATACTGCCGGGTATGTCCATAACCACCGGGCGGTAGCTGCTTTCAATTTGACGCCGCAATGCCGGCGACATTGCCTGTAGCAAACCGCGCCGCACCACAATCAGGCTGGCTTCGTTGCCTGATAGAAGCTGGCGCAGAATTTTTTCCCCTTGCTCAACGCTGTCCACGGCAAAGGTCTCTACCCCGGCCAGTTGAAAGCCGGGCGCTAAATTGGGCGTGGTAATAACCATTAAGCGTCCCACTGTTTTATGTCACCATAATCAACTGCTGCCAAACGCGCTCGCGGTTCATATCAAGGGCAACCGCCTGAGCAATCAACCGCAGGTTGGCTACTTCTGTTTCTTTGCTGCTCAGATAGCCGACGGGGACGGCAATGCCTAGCGGGTTGCCGGTGAGCATTTTTGTGGCGTACTCTACCTGCCAGCGCTCCAGCGCCCGTTCCAGCGGGGGCAGGCCATCTTTTTCGGCCTGGTAACGCTGCCAGCCGGCTTGCAGGGCCGGGCCGTAGCGCGTGCCGGCCAACCCCTGTACAATTGCCTCCGGCCCGTTGGCGCCTGCTATCAGTTGGACTAATTGATTGGGGGAGATTTTGCCGCCCGGCTCAATGAGCAGCGGGCGCAGGCTGGCCAGGTGATATCGCTGTAAAACCAGATGCGCCAGCTCCGGCGAACGGACCAGGCGTAAAGCTGTCCGAATATTAATCAGGTCAACCTCGCTTTGTAAGTAATCTCTCACAATGGCGTGGTTGCCGTTGCCTGCCCCCAACGTTTCAAAGAGCGAGGCGTAGTGAAAGCGATTGAGCGCCAGTTCAAGCTGGTCCAAATCGGGTGTAGCGCCGGTTCGCGCCCGAACCTGCCGCAGCGCGTGCGCGTATGGCAGCCGCCAGGTGGTCATCAAATCCAGGGCAGCGCGCAGGTCGGGCTGCCGGGCCAATTCGCGTAGCGAAACGCTATCAAGTTGGCCCACCGGCGCTAACGCCAACAAAACCTCCTCGGCTGATGCGTGCTGGCTCTGGCCGCGTAAAATAGTCAGCAGGTTGTGCCGGTCCCAGCGGCGGAGCAGTAAATCGACCAGTATTTGGGGCGGCCCTTCAAAAAAGTTTTTGACCTGCCGCAATGTTCGGGTTAAATTGGCCCGGAGCGCCTCAAACACGCAACTCACTCCATCAAGCCGCACCAGCGCCATTTCGACATCTTCTTTGTAGGGCGTCTCGGTGAGCGCCGTAATAAGTTCCTCGAGGCCGGCTCTGGCCAGCAGGTCATCGTAATCTGTTTGGGTTAATAAACGGCTGCGCATCGCTCGCAGCCGGGCATTGCCGTAACCGTAACCTGTGGGCACGTGTCATTCCTGTTCAATGTGGTTAAGGACCATCTGGGCAATTTGGGCGCGGTAGAGGGTAGCGACCCGCTGCAAACGGGTCTCCAGAGTGTTGATTAAGCGAATACGCCCATCCGGGGTGGCGGTAATGAGTCCGCCAAGCTCCGCGTCCCATTGGCCTTCGCCGGTCAGGTTGGCCTCTACCGTGGCCGGTACATCCATTTTGGCGATAATTTGCTCCAGTAATTCCACATCTTGCCTTTGAACCCACAACTTAAATGGCCCGGCCCCGCCAAGCGTTTCAAGAGACTCTTCGAGCAACTGTTGCAGCACCAGCACATACTCTTCCGTATCAGAGAGCGCTGCCAGTTCTCTGGCGGCCTGGTCCAACGCCGCTCTGATAAGCTCTTCACGGGTACCCAAAACTCGCTGCAAGGCTTTTTGCCGGGCTAAATTTAGAATTCTGGCCTGCTCGGTTTGCAGCCGAACACGGGCAGCTTCTAACTGCTGCCGGCGGATGGCCGCAGCTTCGGCCCGGGCCTGCGATTGTATTTTCTCTACTTCGGCCAGGGCTTCGCCTTTGATGGCGGCTATCTTTTTGGCAGCTTCGGCCTCTAGCGCCTGTAGAATGTTTTCTAAAGCCATCGGGGTATACCGGCAGATGTTTATAGCAGCAAAATAATCATTGCGGCTACGGCAAAGCCCAAAATAATAATGGTTTCTGGAATGGCAACTAACAGAATGATGTTGCCTACCAGTTCCGGCTTTTCGGCGATAGCGCCGGCCCCGGCCGAACCGATGTTAGCCTGGGCGTAGCCGGTTCCCAGCGCCGCCAGCCCCACGGCCAAACCTGCGCCAATAGCAATTAATCCCAGTTCCATTTGGCAGACTCCTTAATCATTGGTCAATCGAGCGGGCAAATGGTTGAAAGGGTTGCCCGCCGCCCTCATAAAACTTGCTGAAAAATTCTACGTAATGCAGCCGCAGCGATTGGATGGTGGGGCTAAACGCGCCCAGGGCAATATTCAGGGCGTGAAAGAGAGTGGCAATAATTAACCCCACAAACAGGTTGCCAAATACGCCGGCCAGCTCATTAGCTACCTGAGCCAGATACACCGATGACAACCCGATAGCGGCAATACGCAAATATGATAAAATGTTGCCCACCGTACCCAGTAACTCCAGCGGGCCAAGCAGCAACCCCAACCCGCCCATGCTGTAGATAAGCATGGCCAGCCCAACTATAAGCAGCGCAATGGCCGGAGTCAGCAGCGAGTTGGGCAGATATTTGGCAAGGGTGGCCGCCAGCAAAAAAAGCGCCGCCAGCGAGACCAGCATGGCCGCTTTTTCAACCAATAAGTGACGATTGCGGTGCTGCGCGGCCTGCCAAACCCCAAGGCCAATGCCCAGCACAACATGGCCCGCGCCAATGCCCACTGCCAGCAAAAGCAGCGATTGCACATCGCGGCCACGGTCAAACCAGAGCGGGTGCAGCCCAATCATTTCGCCTAAATCACCAAAAAATTCGCCAAAGAGAAAGCCAAACCCAATACTCCAAACAGAGCCAATAATCAGCGCCTCGGCTAGGCTGCGCAGCATAGCCCTGGCCTTAAACCGGCGGCGCACTGCCAGCATAATAAGCAGCAAAATTGCGCCATAGGCCACGTCGCCCAAAATCAAGCCAAAAAAAACAGGCATAAAAACGGCCATCAAAGGGGTTGGGTCAAAACTGCCCTGTTTAGGCAGAGCCAACAGCCCCACCAGCGGTTCAAAAGGGCGGGCAAAATTGGGGTTGTCAAAGACCACCGGCATTTGCGCCCGGTCGTCGGGGCCAACGGGTAATTCGGTGACAATCACTTCGTTGCCAACCTGCCGGGCCAGGGTAGACTCCAGCTCGGCCAAGCGATGTTTGGGAATCCAGCCTTCAATCACAAAGGTGTAATCGGTTTGGCCAAAATTGGCGCACACGTCTATTTGGGCCAGATGGTCGCGCAGGAGCGCCCGCCACACCAGCAGCCGTGGCCGCCACTGCCGGGCCAGATTGGCCTGCTCGTCTTCAATATTGGCTAACTGGTGAGGAATTTGTTGGAGTCGCTGTCGAATTTCGGCCAAGGCTCTTTCCAGCGGCTGTCCGGCAAATTCGGTGGGCAGCCGCACCTGAGAGATATTCTCCTGGCCCAACAATTTGTTGACCGCTATCGCCTGCATTTTAGGAAAGACAAGAATGGCGGCCAGGATGTCGTGGTCAATTTCGCGGGAAACAACCTCGCATAATCCTTCGGTGAGTTCATGCAACTGTTGGGCAATTACTTCGAGAGCTACCCTGTGACGGCGCTCCAGCCAGATGGCCGTAACCGTGTATTGCTCCAGTTCAACCACGGCGGGAACTAGCGGCAGCAACTGTTTTAGGGTGGCTTCATAACGGGGTAAGGAGCCAAGCTGCTCTTGCAGTTGGGCGCGTTGGGCGGTCAATGCCTGCACTTGCGGTTGCAGGGTTGACAGGTCGGCTACTATGGTGTCAAGCAGCCAGTCGAGAGATTTTTCATGACAAGTTTCATAGTCGGAGGGAAATGCCAATTCCAGCGGGGGAAGGGCGGCCAAAACGGCCTCAACCTGCGTTGCCAGATAAGCCAATCGCTCTCGCAGATGGATGGCGGCCTCATCATAATCCAATCGCCGCTGGGTAAGCGCGCGCGCCTGACGCCACTGGTCAATTTGAACCGCGCCCAGCCGTTGCAAGATCAGCACGGTGGCCGGTAAGCAGCGTTTGACGCCAATAACCTGAACCCTTGCCATCGAGAGAAGCATGGTGCATTACTCTCTGTTCATCAATACCTTTGCAGGCTCAATGTTCCACTCGGCCTTATGAGCCGGTTGGGCCAGCACCAGGGCGACAATCTGTCGGGCGGCTGAATTTAACCTGACGCTTGTTTGGCGGCGCAGGGTTGCGGCTTCTTGATTAGCGGTTTCTAACAACAATTTGGCTTCTTGCCGGGCTTCTTCCAGGCCGCGCTGGTACAGAGCTTCAGCCTCGGCGCGGGCGGCCTGTTCAGCTTGAGCGCGGTTTTGTTTGGCTTCTTCTCGCGCAGCCAAAATCAGGGCGTCGGCCTGCTGCCGGGCTTTTTCCACGGCGCGCCTTAGTTCCAGCTCTTTTTGATTAATAACTTGCAGCACCGGGGAAGTATTTGTCGCCTGCTGCTGGTTCATTGCATCTCTCCGATTCGGCCTGCTGACAGATAAGGTCTCTAATTTTAATCCAAGTTGTTGCCTACCCAGACCTTTAGGATTTTATCAGGTAATCTTCGCCAGAAATTACAATCAATACCCAAAATCTGGCCAGATAAAGCGATGTTGGAAACCCTAAAGGTCTTTCGCTGTTGAGTAATTTTAGTATAACCAAAGGCCAGGGTAAGAGGTAGTGACAATTGTCTTTGATACTGATGACAATATTCACCAATTTAACCGATGGTTACGAAGTTGCCTTATCAAAAACAGCCGCAACCTGACGCGCCTCCTCAACCAATTCCGGCACGGCGTCGAAAATAGCCTGGCCGCGCATATCGGCTTCCACGGCGCGGGGATTGGCCGACAGAAAACCAATGGGCGACAGGTCGGCGGGCAAATTGTTTTGGATGAAGTCGCGGTCAGCCTGGCGGCGAACCTTGTTGCCCACCACATAACATCTGGAAACGCCAATATCTTTAGCCAACTGCCGGATGGTTTGCGCCGTGCTCAGGCTGCGCTGGCCCGGCTCTACCACAATAATAAAAGCGTCCACCGCTCCGGCCGTGGCCCGGCCCAAATGCTCAACCCCGGCCTCCATATCCAAAATCATCACTTCATCGCGATACAAAATCAGGTGCGTTACCAGCGCCTTAAGAATGGTGCTTTCGGGGCAAATGCAGCCGCTGCCGCCCTGGCTGATAGTGCCCAGTTGCAGCAGGCGAATGCCGCGATAAAGCACGCTAAAGCGGTCGGGGATATCGTCAACGCGGGGGTTGAGGGTGAAAAATCCGCCGGTGGCGCCCGGTTTGGCCCCGGTTCGCTCGTAAATCAGCTCGTCCATTTGGGCTATGGGCGTTACCTGAGCCGACAGGTCTGCCGGCATACCCAGCGCATAGGCCAGGCTGGCCGCCGGGTCGGCATCAATGGCAATAACCGGCCGGTTGGCCTGGGCGTAAATATGGGCCAGCAAGGCGGCCAATGTGGTTTTTCCAACGCCGCCTTTGCCGGAAATGGCTATTTTTGGCATGGGAGTATCCTTTTAGTGATGTGTTGGTAATGGTTGACGTTGCGCGTTTGTCGCTTTTGTTTTTTGCAACCCAATTACTTGCGCCAGCGGCACTACAAATAACAGGCCGGTATTGGGCTGGCTCAAATCGCCAACTACGGCTTGCGTGGCCGCAATCAGCGCGTCAATCTGTTGTTGATTTTCTACCGCCGAAAAAATGGTGCGGTGATAGCTGGCCTCGCCGCGCAGCAGGTCGTGCAAGCTGGGCATAAGCGGCAAATCATCGCGCAGGCCGGCCCGCCGAACGCGGCCTATGCCGCTGCTTTCAAGGATGGTAACGCCATTAATTCCGGTCGACTCCCAGGCGTCTAAAACATCTGTGCAAAGGTCCGGGTCATCGAGCACCAAAACAACCAGGTATGCCATTTCGCCCTCCTATGGTTTGGTGGCTGAAGTAACCTGCAACGAGGAGACAGGTTTATGAGCAAATAAGGCTCGCAGCACCGGCGGCGTTAGCAAGGTAGTAATAATAACCACCCCCACCACCGCCGAAAAGACCTGCGCGCTGATAATGACCTGGGTAACACCCAGCGTAGCCACAATCAACCCCACCTCTCCCCGCGACATCATGCCGGCGCCAAGCTGGATGGCCTCTCTGGTGGTGAACCCGGCCAGCCGCGCTCCCAAACCGGCCCCCATTACTTTGCTGACCACCGCAACCCCAATCATGGCCAGCGCCAGCCATATATTTTTGCCAAGCAACTCATGGGCATTGGCCGACAGCCCGACATGGGTAAAAAATATGGGCACAAATATGCCGTAGGCTATGGTAGCGCTACCCGATTGGATGCGTTCTTTGAGTGCGCTGCGGGTAAACAGCAATCCGGCTAAAAACGCGCCGGTAATGGCGGCCATATTGCCCCATATCTCAGAGGCCCAGGCATACAGCAGCATGGTGACAAAGGTAAAGGCAATTAACCCCTGGCTAATGGGCAAGCGGTCAACAATGTGGCTTAACCGGGGCAATAACCACAAGCCCAGCGCCGAGGCTATCAGCAGATATGAGACCATCTGCAACGTAATAATCCCTACGCTGGCCAGGCCGCTGCCGGCCCCCTGGCTGGTTACAGCTACCAATACCGATAACCCCAGCACCACCAAAATGTCGTCAAACACGGCTGCCCCCAACAGGGTGACGCCCACCCGGCTGCGCAGCACTTTTAACTCCATGAGCGTTTGGGCCGAAATGCTCACGCTGGTTGCGGCCAGAATCAAACCGATGAAAATAGCCGGCAGCATCGCCATAGAAAAGGCCAACCCCAGGCTATAGCCCATAACCACCGGAAAGATGACCCCCAATGTGCCGGCCAAAACGGCTACTTTACCGGCGCTGGTCAACTCAGAAATGTGCAAATCCAGGCCGGCAATAAACATGAGCAGCAGCACGCCCAACTCGGCGATGCAGGCAATTATTTCTTCTAGTTGAAGGCTGTTATCAAAAACAGGCCAGTAGAGAAAGTTCAACAACGAAGGCCCTAAAACAAGCCCGGCCACCAGCTCTCCCAACACCGAGGGCTGCCCTATTTTCAGGCTAAAATAACCGCCCAGCTTGGCAGCAGTAATGAGAATAACCAGCGCCATTGTAAGTTGCAAAAACAGGGACATTTTGTTGCTCCTGATGCTCAATTAACCGGCAGGGAACAACCCCCATGTCCTCCAGGGTAGAGTATAAATGATTACCCGGCGCAAAAACAGTGTCATTTGTCACAATTAAATGGGGTGAATGTCACGTTTGGCGAGGTTAGTGGGGAATCAATCGCTGCGCTGACCCGGTTTGAGAAATCGCTTGAAAGGCTTGACCTGCTCGCCAACATTGTCTTTAATCAAATTACCCGACACGTGCATGAGCGTATCACCATAATCTACATCAATGCCCATGCTGGCCAGACAGGGGTAGTGATGATGCAACAGCCCGGCCTTCTCTTCGGCTTCGTCTACGGAAACGCCTATTAACCGGTTAGCTACAAAGCGAGCGCAGCCGCACACCGAATCGCGCTGAACCGTGGCCGAGGTGATTTTCCGGCTTTGCGAGTCGATATTGAGCACCAATTGGGGCCGGCCAAAACGCCGGGCAAAACCGGCAATTAGCGGGTTATCATAGGCAACCTGCTGGCGGCGGGTGATGTTGTAATGGGTTTCGGTAAGGGAGCACAGCGGTTTGGGCGTAACGCAGGCAACCCCCATGTCTTGCAGCCAGCCCCGCAACTGGCGAGCCAGGCCGCGCGGCAGCCAGGCTTCGTTGTCGATGGCGGCAATCACGGCTTTGGCTCCGGTAATTTTGACAACCTCCGGCAGCAGTTCTGCCACCCCGCGATGTTCCGCCAGGGAGAGAATCAGGTCTGCCGGAGGCAGCGTGTTGGGCGCGTAATCTTCCGGGTAATCAATAATGAGGGGCAGCCGGGTGGGCGCCGGCCAAACTTCAATGAACCAGTTGCCGGGGGCGTGGGCGCGCACGTTATCAACGTGCCTTTGCCCGTAATCTCCGGTGATAATGGCCAGAATACGCATGGGAAGCGTCCTTTTTGCAACTCTGTTTAATTAACAATAGCCTCAAACGGGCACTCGATGACGCACAGCTTGCAGCCGTGGCAGCGGTGCACGTCGATAAAGGGCGGCTCATCCCGGTCGATGCGGATGATGGCTTTGACGTTGCAAACCCGTTGGGCCAGGCAGCGTTGGCACACGCGGCAATGGTTGCTATCTACGTGGAGCGTTGTTTTGCTGGCAATCGGGCTGATGATAATCATACGCGCTGCTTTTCTACCCCGCCGCTTTGCAACACCATTTGTAATTGGCCGACGAAATCCGGGTCTAACGGCAACAGCGATAGCTTGCGCAGGGTGGTTTCGGGGTGGTAGTGCAGGTGATGAATTTGCATACGGCCATTGTGCCAGGCGGCAAAGGTAGGGTCTGGCACGCCGTAGCGGGGCAACCCCAAACTGCCGGGGCAAACAAACAGCCGCCCGTCTAGCTGGCGCATGGCCGGAATGTGCGGCCCGCCCAGCAATATGAAATCGGCCTCGATGTGCCCGAACCGCTCTCGAAGTTGCGCCTGAGACATGGTGATGAGCATGTCGGTTTCGGTATCCAAATTGTCCGGCCCCAGCCGAACCAAATGAAAGCGAACCCCGGCCAGGGTTACGGTCAGTTCTGCCGGCAGGGTGGCTAAAAATTTCCAATCATTGGCCGGCAGCACCGAACGGGCATGTCGCCAGCTTGACTCCAGTAACTCATCCTTAACGTTTATGGCGCCGCTGCCCACGGCAAAGTCGTGCTGGCCTCCAATAATGTGGGCGGCATTGGCCCTAACCGAATCCAGGCATCGTTTGGGGTCGGGGCCATAACCCACAATATCGCCCAGGCAGATGATGGCGTCGGGCTGCGGTTCGGCCTGTTGCAGGGCCAGCAGCGCCTCCCAGTTGGCATGCAAATCGCTAAAAATGATGATGCGGGTCATAGGTTTCTCGCTTAAATGGGTTGGGCGGCGGCGTCAGCTTCTTCTTCACCCAGGTCAAACCAATCTTCTACCTGCGGCCAGGCCTGAATGGCCGGCTTGGGTACGCCCGCCTCATCAATCAGGCGGGGCACAATCTCTTCCCAGTGAACAGCCATAATGTGCATCCCGTTCAGGCCGGGGGTCGCCTTGAGTTTGTTGATAATTTCCAGGGCAATGGCCACGCCCTCTTCTTGCTGACCTTCTTTGTCGCCGGCTTCATCCATCCGTTTGACCAGTTCCGGCGGAATGACCACGCCCGGCACCTCTTCGGCCATAAAATGGGCGGCGCGGGCGCTCTTGAGCGGGATGAGTCCGGCCAGAATATAGACTTTGTCCAGCAGGTTGCGCTTGTCCAGCGCCTCCAACCAGCCGGTGAAGCGCTCATAATCAAAAATGGGTTGGGTTTGGATGAACTGCGCCCCGGCGTTGATTTTTTTCTCGGCCCGAATGGCCTCGTATTTGGGCGGCGCGCCAAAGGGCGAGGCTGCCGCTCCCAAAAAGAACTGGGGCGGCTGCTTGATATTTCGACCGTCAAGGTAAACGCCTTCATCGCGCATACGGCGCAGCATCCACAGCACCTGTACGGCATCCATATCAAACTGGTCGGGTTTGGCAATAGGCCCCGGCCCAAAACTGTGATGGTCGCCGCTAAGGCACAAAATGTTGCGAATGTCTAGCCCGGCGGCGCCCATCGCGTCCGACTCGATGACAACCCGGCTGCGGTCGCGGGCCTGAAGCTGCATCACCGGTTCCAGCCCGGCATCCAGGCAGATTTTGCTGGAGGCCAGGCTGCTCATGCGGGCCGAGGCCGAGGCGTTGTCGGTAAAGTTGGCGGCAGCCACGTAGCCCTTGAGCCAGCCGGCCTTTTTGAGAATCACGTCGGTTGACGCGCCCAGCGGCGGCGCAATTTCGGCGGTGGTAACAAAGTAGCCGGTGCGCAGGTTGGCTTCCAGCAGCGAGATGGGCTGCCGGTAGGCCGGCGGATGGTAGAGCGCGTCGCCCTGCCACCAGTTGGGCTGGCGCAGGTCGTAAAAGAACTGGTTCCATTCCTGGGCAAACTTTTTGCGGTTAGAGATAATGTGCAGGGGATGCGGCCCCTGTTGCCGCTTGCGCCAGAATTTGACCATGTCCAGCCAGGTTTCGCGGCCTACCCGCGCGCCATCGAGCGGGGCGTTGATTTCCAGTAGTTTGTCCAGCCGGCCCATGCGCTCGGCTCGCTCGTAAATAACATACCAGGTGCAGGGCCGCGAGGGGTCAACTTCGCAGTGGTCGGGTGAAGCGCCGCCGCACAACCCGTTACGCAGCCCTTTGGGGCAGGTCATAGGGCAAACAAAGGCGGTTTCCTGCAAAATACAATTGCCGCACATCCGGCAGCCAAACAGCCAGCCTTTGACCTTTCGCTCAAAGGTGGTGAACAGCCGCACCGGCCAGGACTCGTCATGGCGGGCCGGATAAAACGGCGGTTGGTAGCGTCGCGGTGAAAATAAAGGCATGTTTGTCCTCCTCATTGAGTACAGTGATTGGTTGACAGTTATCAGTAACCGGCAGGCAGTGGTCGGTAATCAGGCATTGCTTTGCAATCCGAAACCCGCAATCTGCTACCGGCCTGGCAAACCGCCGGTCATTTTTAAGAACCAGCGGATGCATTTGTGCCCAAAATCTACCGGCGGGCAGAACATCATTGGGCAGCCGCCGGGAATAACCGCGATGTTGTGCTTATGGCAAAAATCTACCGCCGCGTCTGAAACGCTGCCTTGCCCAAATGAGCGGTGCATCCAGACTCTTGAGATGCCCAACTCGGCGCACTGGCGCACAATTTCTTCGCCGGCTTCCGGGCGGGTAGAGATGACCACCCCATCGACCGGCTCGGGAATGGCTTTCAGGCTGGCGTAGCAGGGGTCATCTTCAACGGTGGCGGCGTTGGGGTTAACCGCAAAAACCCGATAGCCGGCCTCTTTGAGTTTGCGATAAATCAGGTTGGCCGGCGCGCCTTGCTCGCTGCGCGACACGCCGGCGACGGCAATGCGTTTTTGGGCCAGAAAATCTTCAATCAGGGTATTCATTGGGCGTCCTTTAAAACATTTGTAACAGGTACTCATACGCGCTCAGCGCGGCTTTGGTCCCTTCGCCCACGGCAATCAGCACCTGTTCGGCGTAGGCGTTGGTTACATCTCCGGCGGCAAACAGGCCCAGGCAGTTGGTGCGGTTGCGGGTGTCAACAATTACCCGGTCCTGGTCATCCAGGTCAACCAGCTCTGCTACCAGTTTGGAGTTGGGCAGCAGGCCCAGTTCGATAAAGATGCCATCGGTTTTGAGTTCAGTTTCCTGGCCGGTTGGGGATTCCAAAATCAGGCGGTCGGCGTAGCCATTGCCCTGGATGGATTTGACCTTGTGACCCTCCAGAACCACCACCTTCATTTTGTCGGCCATCAGTTTTTTGGCCATTTGGGTGTCCAGCCTGCCGTGGGTGGGGGCAATCAAATGGACGGTTGCCGCTACCTGGGCCAACTCGCCCACAGCACGCAGGGCCAGGTTGCCATCGCCAATAACGGTGGTGCGTTTGCCCACAAATAACGGGGCATAGCTGATGGCCGAGTAGGTGACGCCCCGGCCAATATAATCTCGTTCGCCGGGCACATCCAGGTACTTTACCCGCGAGCCGCTAGCCAGCAGCACGCTTTTGGCTTCTAGCTGGCTGCCGTCAACCAGGGTCACGGTAAAAATTGCCTCGGCTTTAGTAATGCTTTTGACTGTTTCGAGCCGGTGGGCAAAGTCCAGGTACTGAAGTTCGCGTCGAAATTTGTCAACAATGTCAACGCCGCGGATTATCTGGTGAGTTTCTATCCACGGCAGCGACATATGATAATTAGTTTTGCCCCCCAAATCGGTGCTGACCAGCAGCACGTTTAGCCGCTTGCGAATGGCGTACACGGCCGCCGTTAACCCCGCCGGCCCGCCGCCAACAATAATCAGGTCGTACATGGTTTCCTCCTATTACTATTCCCCTGCAAACCTACTCCACCGGACATCTAGGAACGAACTCCTCGGCCATCATCATCCGGCTCAAATCGTGCGAGCGTTTAATCATTTTGAGGGCGTGGTCAAACAGTTCATCGTAGGACATTTCCAGCCGCGCCACCTCTTGCTCAATAGCCTTGCGGCCCACGGCAGCGGCCTCGTAAGCAAACACTTTCCAGTCGTCCATAGTGGGCAAAATGTGGTCGGGGCCAAGTTTGTTGCCCACCTGATTGGCCAGGGCTTCGGCGGCGGCGTAGCACATTTCATCGGTGATGGTGCTGGCCCGCACATCGAGCGCGCCGCGAAAGATACCCGGAAAGCCCAGCGAGTTGTTAACCTGGTTAGGAAAGTCGGAGCGACCGGTAGCCACAATAGCCGCGCCCGCCTCTCTGGCTTCCCAGGGCCAGATTTCCGGCACGGGGTTGGCGCAGGCAAACACTATGGCATCGTTAGCCATTTTTTGCACCCACTCCGGCAGAATGGTTCCGGGGCCGGGTTGAGAGAGGGCAATAACCACATCCGCGCCGCGCATGGCGTCGGCAATGTTGCCCATACGGCCTTCTTTGTTGGTAATCTGGCATAGCCGCCATTTGTCTACAAACTCGTGGCGGCGCACGTATAAATCTTCTCGATGCTTGCCCAAAATACCTTTGCTGTCAACCATCATGGCTTTGGCCGGGTCGACTCCCCAGCCAAAGGCCAGCCGCGAGCAGGCCACATTGCTGGCCCCGCTGCCCACAAACACCACCCGCACCTCTTCTTTCTTTTTGCCAATCACCTTGAGCGCGTTCATCAGCCCGGCCAGGGTAACGGTGGCCGTGCCCTGCTGGTCATCGTGCCACACTGGAATTTCAGCCTCCCGGCGCAGCGTGTCCAAAATACGGAAACATTTAGGCTGGGCAATATCCTCAAGGTTGATGCCGCCAAACGAGGGTTGCAGCAGCAGCACAGTTTCTATAAATTTGTCGGGGTCTTTGGTGTCCAGGCAGATGGGGTGACCATCCACCCCGCCCAGATATTTGTACAGCAGCACCTTGCCTTCCATTACCGGCATAGCCGCTTTGGGGCCAATATCGCCCAGGCCCAGCACGCGGGTGCCATCGCTAATAACGGCAACGGTATTCCATTTGTTGGTGTGGTCGTAAACCCGGTCGGGGTGGGCGGCAATATCTTTACAGGGCGCAGCCACGCCGGGGGTGTACCAAATGGCAAAATCATCAATGCTGCGCACGCAGCATTTAAGCGTGGTTTCAATTTTGCCCCGGTAAAAGGGGTGTAGCGCCATCGCCTCGCTGGATGGCTTCTCGGCTCTACTTAGCAACCTTTGAACTTCACCAGATTCTTTTGTTTTTAACATCCTGCACTCCTATGTGGCTGGCTCAGTCAGACTCGCAGATACGAGTCGGTGTAAATAATATCGTTGTATAAAATTTGGGCCGTTTTGAAGATGGCAGCCTGCTCGGCGTCGGTCATCTCGACATCCTCGGCGGCCAGTTTCTCCATAGCTACCGTTTTATCAAACAGCTTCAAAATCAGGCGGCCAACGCCGGTGCTGTCGTCTCGCCTGGTAACGATGCGGATAAAGGCTTTCAAATCCTCATCCAGCGGGTCGGCAATAATGTAATCAACCCCGGCGGCCATCAACATAACCAGATAGGTGCGGTTGATGAGCGGGCGCATCTCGCGGGGTACGGCGTTGGAAACGTTGCTCAACCCGACGTTGGTCATAGGGGGCGGGTCGCCGGCCACTTTGAGGATGCGAACGGCTTCCACACACTCGGGGCAATATTCCTGGCAGCCGCTCACGGTCAGCACCAGCGGGTCAACCAACAGGTCTTCCATTGGAATATCAAGCTCCATAGCCCTGGGAATAAGCTGCTCCAGGGCAATGTTGACTCGCTCTTCGGCGCTAACCGGGATGCCGCCCTTGCCCATGGTCAGGGCAATCAGTTTGGCGTTGTATTTTTTGGCCAGCAGCGGCACGCTCTCCAGCCGCTCCTCTTCCGCCGAAACCGAGTTGATGACGCACTGATTCCGGGCAACTTTGAGGCCCTCTTCGATGGCGCACAAATTGGTGGTATCCAGCGAGAGCGGCACGTTAACCACCTCCTGTACCCCTTTAACCAGCCAGGGCATAATCTCGTGCCCGGCCTTTTTTTGCGGGCCAATGTTCAGGTCCAGCATATTAGCCCCGGCCTCAACCTGCTGTATAGCCAAATCCTGAAAAAACTTTATATTGCGTTCAGCGATGGCCTCTTTCACTTTAGCTGAAATAATGTGGATATTTTCACCGATGATTTGCATTGAGATACTCCTTTCGGAAGGCAATTGTTTGTTTTTTGTCGCACTACGTGACGCCTACCACTTGCTACATTTTTACCCCCACTCCTACTACTTCGTCCATCATTGCGGCCACCGCCCGGTATACCGGCGACTCATCGCCCAGTTCAACCAGGGGCCGCCCGCCAAACTCAAACTCGCGCAGAGTCTGGTCTTCGGGGATGACGCCCAGCAGCGGCACTTCTATGGTGTCGATAAAATTTTTGAGCGGCGGCGGAATTTGGGGGCCGGGCAACCGGTTCAGCACCAGGTGGGTTTGTTTAACATTGATATTCAACTCTGCGACCAGTTCGGCCACGCGCCGGGCGGCTACCAGCCCCCGCTGGCCGGCGTCAGAGACAATGAGCAAGTGGTCTACATTGCGGGTGGTGCGCCGGCTCAAATGCTCCAGCCCGGCCTCATTGTCCATAACCACAAAGGGGTAGCGGTCGCTCAGGCGGTCAATCACCAGCCGCATGGCGTTGTTGGCCGGGCAGTAGCAGCCGGGGCCTTCGGGCCGGCCCATAGCCAGCAGGTCCACATTATCGCCCTCCACAATAATGGAGCGGATGTGGTAATCAAAATAATCGGGTTTGGTCATCCCGCTGACCAGCCCGCCCGACATCACGCCGGCGGCGCTATCGTGCTGCACCTGGGCCAGCATATCCTCGCGGATGTGGCCCACAGTCTCCTCGTTGTCCAGCGGCAGGCCCAACACCAGATTCAGGTTGCTGCTGGGGTCGGCGTCGATGGCCAGCACCGGGCCAAGGCCATGACGGGTGAGATAGCGAATAATCATGCCGCAAACGGTTGTTTTTCCGGTGCCGCCTTTTCCGGCGACGGCGATGGTGGTGGTCATAGCGCTTAACTCCAATTCTTATAGACAGATGGAAAGCGGCTCAAATCGGTGTGGGGCAGAAACAGGGCCGAAGTAAAGGCTTCGTAAAAGGTGTTGTCTGCCGATAGCTCCAGATAGGTCATTTTGGCCGCGACTTCGGTAATTTGATGGCGATAGTTGCGGTTGAGCAGGGCCAGCAACGCCCCGTGCAGCGAGGTGTTGCCTAAAAATTGAAATTTTTCCCAGGGCAAATCGGGCAGCAGGCCAATCTGCACAGCCTTTTCCACATTGATATATTGCCCAAACGCGCCGCCAATTAACAGGTGCTCAACCAGTTCCAGCTCAACGCCCACGCTTTGGGCCAGCACGCTAAAGCCGGCGTAGATAGCGCCCTTGGCCCGCATCAGGTTGTCGATATCCACTTTAGTGATGGCGATATCGCGCCCGTGCCCGGTTTCACCGGCCCAGGCAATAACGTACTCAGGGCCGTGCTCACCCTGCCGGATGCGCTGCGTGTTCAAACCAAAGTTCAAATTGCCCCGTTTGTCGATGACGCCGGTAATGAACATCTCCGCCAGCAACGAGATAAGGCCCGACCCGCAAATGCCGCGCGGTGGGGTAGGGCGGCCTTCAAACTCCAGTTTGGGGTTGGGGATAACCCGGTAAGTCGGTTCAAAAGTGTCGCTGTTAACCCAAACTTCTTCAATGGCGCCGGTGGTGGCTCGCATGCCATCCTGCACCCCGGCCCCTTCAAAGGCCGGCCCGGCCGAACAGGCGCAGCTAATTAACCAGTCGCAATCGCCCAACACCATCTCGCCGTTGGTGCCCACATCCAGAAAAAGCGTTATCTGCTGGCGGCTGCACATTTGCGAGCCGACCACCCCGGCTGAAATATCGGCTCCCACGTAGCTGGCCACGCCGGGCAGGCAGTCTACACTGGCCTGGGGGTAAATATTCAAGCCCAACTCGGCGGCGCGCACCGGCAACGGCTGGTTGATGGCCGTGACAAACGGCTCCAGCCGGATAGAGGCCGGGGGAATGCCCAAAAACAGGTGCATCATAGTACTGTTGCCGGCTACGCTCATTTTGTAGATATTGGCCGGGGCTATTTTGATGCGCCGGGTGGCCCGCTCCAGCAACTCGTTGATGGTGTTGACGACCAAGTTTTGCAGTTCTTGCAGGCCGCCATTGTTTTTGCTGGCAAAGATAATCCGCGAGATGACATCCTCGCCTCGTTTAATCTGGCCGTTATATTCGGCGGCTTTGGTGGCTACCTCGCCGGTCAGCAGGTCTACCAGATAGAGGCTGACGGTGGTGGTGCCAATATCCACCGCTGCGCCCCACAACCCCCCACTGGGGGGGGCTGAGGAGGGGCGACCCGCCGGCAACAGGTCTACCAGCCGGGCGGGGCCGTTCGGCTGGTCCCAGGTATCCAGTTCAATAACGGCATTCACCCGCCAATCCTGCTCTCGCAGAATGGTTGCCAACCGGCGCAGGGTAGATAAATCGGTGGTGACGTCGGAGATGCCATAAGTGGTTGCCAGCGCCCGTTTCAGCCGGAACCAGTCGTCGGTCTGGTCGGCCATGCTGGGCGGCTCCAGTTCAAGCAAAAAGAGGCGCAGCGATTGGTCTTGGGCGGGATTGTAAACAAAAGGCAGCGAGACTTTGGCAGCGGTTTTGTCCGTAACCAGCCGCCGCTCTATTTTTTCTTGCGGCGGAATGGTGATAACCGCATCGCCCTCGACCACGGCCTGGCAGGCCAGCGCGTAACCGGCGGCCAAATCATCGGCGCTAAGGCGCACCGTGGAACGGCGGCGGATTCCGGCGCCGTTTTGAGCTATGACCGCGCACCGCCCGCAGCGTCCCTGCCCGCCGCAGGGCATATTCACCTCCAGCCCGGCCTCGCGCATGATATCCGAAAGTAACGCGCCGGTGGGCGCCGCTATTGTGATTTGTGCCGGTTCAAAACGAATAGTATGTCCATTTTGGATTTTCGATTTACGATTTTCAATTAGGGGCATCACTTCTGTCCTTACTTAACAATCCAAAATCCAAAATCTAAAATCTAAAATCATTTCACCCCCATTGCATCTTCAGATAGTTGGGCAAATCCACCGCTTCGCGCGGCCCAACGTTGATTTCCCAACCGGGCAACTCCTCCTCCAATTCGCCCATCAACACGGCTACGTGGCCAGGGATAATCAGCCGCTTGTGGCTTAATTTATCGCCCAGGCCATTTTCTTTGACGCTTTTGGCAATACGTTCGGCATCAAATTTGCCGGCGGCCCAGGCGGTCAGCACGCTCATGCCTTCGGCATCGGCCACCAGCAGCCAGCCGGGCAGGCCGCTACTTTCAACCTCGTTGGCTACGGCAAAGTAGGTAATGGAGAAGTTGGTAGTCACCATCAGCGGGTCGGCCGGTTTGGGGCTGTTGATTTCGTAAATGCCGGGCTGCACCTGAATTGGTTTTTGCGGGTCGGTAAAGATGTTGGCCCGCAGCACCAGCAGCGGATAGACCGTGCCGGGGCTAAAGGTGTCGAGCACAACAAAGCCGGCGTATTTGGCAATTTGCTGGCCGGCCAGCAGGGGGTCATCTCCGGCAAAGCCAAGCAGCGGATAACCCACGCTGCGCTCGTTCTTTTTGAGCGCCAGCCGCCGCAGTTGGGTAAAAGCGGTCAAGCCGCTTTTGTAGTCGCGCGCGCCGGGGTCGAGCACAATATCTTCCACGCCAGCCTCCCTTACTTTTTCGGCCAGGTCGGCCAGCGCGTTCAAATCGCCATCGGCAACCCGCACCGCCAGCGCAACCTTGTACTGCATTGCCAGTTTGGCCATCGCCTCCCAGTTTTCGGGGGTGGCCGCCCACAATAGCGACTCGGCCCCCACGGCAGCTTTCAGGCCGGCTTCGGCTGTGGCCGGCTCCTCGGCCAGTAAAATCAAGGGCAGATTGGATGCCTCTTTGACCGCCGTTACCGTAGCGGCAAAATCGCCGCCGTCGGCTTGCACGGCCAGGCCGTCCAGGGTCAGGTCAATGCCGACATAATCCACCGCGTATTCGGTTACGGCCCTGGCTACTTCCAGCGCGTTAGGCTGGCTGTCTTTGACCCGCACAAAGAGGCCGGGCTGGTGGAAGAAGGTCTTTTCGTGGCGAAAGAGCACGGTTTCGTTGCCCACTTCCAGCTTGCGCCCATTGGCCGAGAGCGTAATCAGGCGAATAGGCGGGGCAGCCGAGGCTTCGAGTTGGGTTTTGGCTTCCTCTTCCACGTAAGGGCATTGGGAGAGTTCAGCCTGTTTTTGGCCCAGCTTCATGGCAAAAGCCAGGCAGGTGGGAAAGCCGCACTCTTTGCAGTTGGCGTGAGTTTTAACTTCCGGGTTTTTGCTGCTGGCCGGGAGTAGTTTGTAAATTTGAATGCCGGATAGAGCCATTGTTTACCTCCGGGTGTTAGTTAAAAAGCTAATAGACGTTTCGGTTTTCGGCTCGTATTGCGCGTTGCGCAAATTACAAAAATGGAATACGCAACACGCGACACGTTCAATTTATTAACGCATTAATCATCGCCCGGATACGGTTAACCGATTCCGGGTGGCGCAGCACAACCACATCGGCCCCGGATTCCAGCAGGGCGCCGGCGGTCAGCGTTTCCCAATTGGCGGCCCGCTCGGCCCAGTTGCCCCACGCTTCGGGGACGCCCTCGTTGGTGCGGGCTTCTTTGGTGCGCCAGGCCTCCTCGCCGGGTGTCACCAGCATGGGCTGCTGGGTCATGCTATCGCCTTGCAGGGCGGCCAGCCGCAGCCGTTCCATCACGCTGTAGCCATACTCGATGCCGTAGCCCAGCGCGCCGGTAGTTGGGTCCATCACAATCCGCTCCAGCGGCAGGCCCATATCGCTGATGAGAATGTTGAGCTGTTTTGATAGGTTGACATCCATTGGGCAGCGGGCGTTTACCAGGTGGCCGTTACCCAGAGCGGCAGCCACAATGGTGCGGTAGTTTTTATCTTCGCAGACGCCCAGCACCAGCCGCTCGCCTTTGCCCGCCTCGGCCACGGCAACCAGCAATTCGTTGTCCAGGTCGGCTTGCCCCGGCCCAAACACTAGCAACGGCAGGCCGGTGGCTTGCAATACTTTGCCCAGGGTTTGACGCGCATAATCGGCGGTCAACCCCTCGCCGAGGCCAAATTTTAACAGAATCAGGTCGGCCCCGGCGGCCTCGGCGGCTTTGGCCCAGGCGGTCACATCGTCAACCGCCTCGCCCCAGGCCTCCAGCAGTAGGGGCGACCAGTCTGCCGGGCGGCGGTCTTGAATTTCAACAGCGATGACGGGGGGATGGGGAATCTCTCCTTCAAAGCTGAGGAAGGGCAGCGTGGTTTCCCCGCCAATTGTAACGGTTTTGGCGCGAGTGCCGCCCTCGGCAGCCGTTGCGCCCAGGGTAATCTCGCGGACTTTTCCACTCCATTTCTCTTTTGGAATTTCGAGGGTTGGCATTGACAGCCTCCTAGTTTGTAAATAAGTGATTGTAGACGCTTTTACCTTACGTATCACACCCCACGAGCCACACGGCATAATGCGTAGTACGTGACGCGTATTCCGTATTTTGTAATAAAAGGTGCAAGGACGAAATTAGCCTCTGGCAGAAGAATAGAGAGACGATGGTCTGGCAAATTTGTCCCGATAAATCAACATGCTGGCAACCACCACACCGGTGATGAGCAGCATGATGTCTTCTAGCACTCCCCAGTTGAGCGCGGCAAAGAAGCCGATTATGGACCAGATAACCGGAATGACCAGTAGATATTTGGGAAACTTTCTATCGGTCCACAAAAGCAGGCCCAGGGTAAAGATAGTGGTGGGGCAGGGCGCGCCAAAGGTGGGTGAGTGAGGGTAAACGTGTCCCAAAAAGTAGCCCAACAGGGGATAAATGAGCAATCCGTAAAGGATGAAAAATCCCCCCACCACCGAATAGGTGTTAAGCTGCGGTTGAAAAGAAAGCTTTTGGTACAGAACGCCGGTAACAAAAAACAGTACACCTTGTAAAATAACAACCGCGCCAAAAACGTAAGCCGGTTGATTGATTGTTGTGAAAAAGGTCAGGTGGTAAACGGCGCCGGTCCACAACCACAAAAAAGCCAGAATGGAAGCGATGGTTCTATTGCCGTATTTTGTGGGCCGGAGGGCCAGAAATACGGCAATCAGGCCCAGCAAGTTGAGTACAACCTGCATCGGCCAGATTGCGCTGTTGTATTGGGTGAAAACGTTGAAAAACTCATCTACTGTAAAAGGCATTGCTTTAACTGCTCCTACTTTTTTCTAATCCGTATCTTTCTTTAAACAACTCTATCGGCGATTTCCGCACAGCCCTGGCTCCCACTGCCGGCGAGTCCCCTTCTTCTTTGGCAGCCAGGTAGGATAAAATATCCTCAAAACGCAGTACTGCCGCCGGCCAACTGATGCCGCCATCGTGGTGCAGCAAGTACAACTCGCGGACGCCCTGGTCGAGCATTAATTGGGCGGCGGCGGTGGCCGGAATGTCGGGCGGAATTTCCGGAATGTCGGGCCGCAGCGCGTCGGCAACCGTCTGCAACTCAATCCCCTCTCTCCCAATTTCGGATAGCCCGAAGGCGACCACCGCCTCGCGCCGCCCAAACAGGCCGGCAGCATGTCCATTTTCATCCAGCACCACCAGCGCCTCCAGCCCATTTTCAAGCAAAATGCGCGCGGCTTCTGTTACCGGCGTGTCTGCCGGACAGGTGGCAACGCCGATACGCATCAGGTCTCGGACAAGGGGCTGGGTTTTGGGGATGGCGGTGTTAGTTGTCATCATAATTATCAACCGGGCGTAGTACGTAGGGCGTGTTCCGTAGGTCAATTCAATACGCACTACGTACTACGCAGTACGGGTCTAAAACATCGGGTCCATCATCATGGCCGGATGGCCGATTTCTTCCAGATAGACCAGCAGTTGGTCTACCTCGGTGCAAATAGTTTCATCGGCAATTTTGCCCAGCAGGTCGGGGTCGCCTTCCCGCTCGGCCACGGCCTGAAACTCCTCGGCCATGCTCTTTTTCAAAAAGCTGCTCATCCAGACCACGCGCTTGAAGCCGCCATCGGCGGAGATAAACTTGGGGCTGGTGAGGTAGTATTTGCCAACGCCCATCACGCCCGGCGTCTGCTGGCCGCCGCCGGCTAACCCGGCCAGAGTGCTAAAGGTCATGCCGGCGGGGGTCATGCTGGTATCCTCGCGGGAGACCACCATGACCCCGTTGGCTTCGGGAATGACCATCACAATGCACTCAAAGCAGCCGCAGGCAGTCATTGGGTTTTCCATAATGGAGTACATGGTCACTTCCTGCACCGTGCCATGCGAGGCTTGCTCGGCAAACTCGTTGGGGCCGGTCCAGTAGCCTTTTACCGTATCTAGCGCGCGGCCTTTACGGATGGGCTGGTTGGGGCCGGTGGGGTTGATTTCAAAGCTGGCCTTGCAGTCGAGCCAGTTGTAGGCCCCGCACAGCCCTACCCGCTGCGGCGTGACCACGCAAACGTGATTGGGCGCAAAGCTCTGGCACAGGGTACAGGAGTAAAACTCATCCACGCTCTCGTCGGTCAGGTCGGCCAGCCGCTTGTTGCGGAAGTCGTACGCTTTGCGAGCTTTATCCAGCCATTCGGCATGCAGGGCCGGGTCGGTGATAATTTTGACCTGTACTTTATCCACAATACTGCCAAACTCGGCGTGAAAGCGGGCGTGCAGAATGTCGCCAAAGTGGCGCAGGTTGAAGCCCTTATCCGCCGCCGATTTGCTGATGCGAATCCAGGCAATATCACGCTGGCCAATGTGCTGCACGCCCGAAGCCCCGTTGACAAAGTAGTGGACCTGCCGCTCCAGCACCGGCTCAAAATCCAACTGCATTTTGCGTCCGGCTACCTCAATCAGAATGCCCAAGTCCATTGCCTTGCCAACCTCAAGGTTGTCAAAGCCGGGGCCAATGACCTCGATTTTGCCATCCTGCACTTCGTCCATATCGACCATACGCAGGTACTCAAAGGCGCGTGAGTATTTGCCGCCGAACTCAACCCGCATATCGGCCTTGCGGACAACTTCGCCCTCAAAGGCGGAGCCGTAGGGTACGGGCACGGGCACGTCAGCCACTTTTACTTTGACCCCCCGCACCTCGATACATTTTTGCACCAGGGTTTCGGCCTTTTCCATATCATCCTGGCCGGCAATTTCGTTCCACGGCAGCGAGAGAACGTGCTCGTAGGTGGTAACGCCGGTGGGCAAAATTTGGGGGATGACCGTGTCGGCAATAACCGGAAAACCAAAGTTGATGGCCCCGGCAGCGGCGGCGTATTTCAGGTCGTCTACCTCGCCAAGGGCCAGCACAAAGGCAAAGACCCGCTCTTTGTTGTACAGCAGAATATCGCGGGCCTGGCCGCCCTTCATCCCGCCAAAAGTCAGCGCGGAGCGGACGGCAAAGCCCAGGGCGTAAATTGCGCTGATGGTATCGGTGCCAAAAGGCACAATGTAGGTATCGTAGCCCATTTCGACACCCTCTTCCTGCAACTGGTGGATAATGGAGCGCCCGTTGACGTTGCCGCTGAGAAACGTGAGAATGTTGCGGCGTTGCAGCTCGCGGACCATTTTGACCGCCACCTCGTTTGATTTGGCTGCGCCCACAATGGCCGCAAAACCGGGCATCCGGCCATCCACCAACTGAATACCCCACGAACGCAGTTGAATATCGTCAATGGGGCCGTTGAGGTGGCCGTCCAGCCCATCGCCGTCGGAGCCGCCTTTGCCGTTATCGGGGCTGGTGAAGGCGGTGCCGCCGGTCAGGCGCAGGCCGGCCATCAACTCCGGCTGCAGGCCATACACAAAGCGCACGGCCTCAATAACTTCGGCGGCCAGCAGCGTGGCCATACCGCTGTCCAGCGTTTCGCCCAGGTAGGGCGTCCAATGCCTTTCTGAAGGCAACGGGTGCAGCAGGGCGCGGGCGTGTTCCAGCACCTGGGCCAGTTGGCCAAGCGTTTTAACCTGGATGCCGGTCATCCCATAAATTAAAGGCAGGTAGTAGGCGGTGTTGGGAAAGGCCACCGGCGTGTCTGGCCCTTTTTCTCGCAGCGCCTTTTTCAACATCAATTCAGCTTCGGTGGTCAGGGCGTTTGCGCCTCTGATTGCGCGGGTTGCAATATATCGGGACATAAAGTGAACCTCCTTAATACGCTACGTAATACGCAATACGGACTATGAGTTGTTGACTACGTATTGCGTAGTACGTATTGCGTAATAAAATTAAAATCCGTATAACGCGGCCTGTCGTTCGGCCAGCGGGAGCGTTTCCAGTTCAAGTACACGGGCGTCGCCACTGTTGCCAAAGCGAGCGGGTTCGTAGGCGGGCAGCTTAAGCGTGGCTCGCTTTTTGTCGATATGCTCCAGCGTGCGGCGAATCATCTCATCCGGGTCGGCAATGAATTCCAGCTTGCCGCCGTAAATCTCTTCCCAGCCCTGGCTAATGTATTTAGCCACCAAATCGCTATCGCTGACCCGCTCTGGCATGCCGCTGATGGGCGACGTGCCGCCAAAAATCACATACGCGCCGGAGGCCACGCAGTAAGTGCCAATGGAGAGCGCCTTTTCGCTCATCCATTCGGGGGCCAGGCCAACCGCCGGAATCTGGTCAATGTCGTCGCCCAGACCGCCTTCTTCAACCATTTGGGTAAGCACGGTCAAAATGCGGGTGTTATCGACGCAGGAACCCATATGCAGCACCGGCGGAATGCCTACGGTCTCGCACACCTCGCGCAGGCCGGGACCAACCTTGTCCAGCCCGGCCTCGCCCAGCAGCAGGCCCAGCTTGGCGGCGGCAATTGCGCCGCAGCCGGTTTCGACAATCAACACGTCCTGCTTGAGCAGCTCCTGGGTAACGTGGGTGTGCAGATAATCCTGCTTGCTGCGGGGGTTGTTGCAGCCAACAATGGCCGCCACCCCGCGAATACGCCCGGAGATGATGGCGTCATTTAACGGGCGGAAGGAGGCGCGGTAGGTTCCACCCAGCATGTAGTTGATGTATTCGTGGGAGAAGCCGGGCACCAGGTCCTCTTTTACATTGGGGATGTTGGTCTTGCCCCGATTTTTGTAGTTATCAATGGCGTGTTTGAGGATATCTTTGGCAATGGTCAGCGCCCGGTGTTCATCAAACTGAATATGGGTAGCGCCTTTAATTTTGACTTTGGGGGAGGTCGTAATAATTTTGGTGTGGAAATTTTGGGCCAGGCCGACCAGCGCCTGCATAATGCACTGCACATCGACCACCATCGCCTCAACTGCGCCGGTTAAAATGGATAGCTCCTGGTGCAGAAAGTTGCCGGCGGCGGGGATGCCCTGCCGCATCAAAATTTCGTTGGCGGTGCAGCAGATGCCGGCCAGGTTGATGCCGTTGGCGCCCGCAGCTTTGGCGTACTCGATGATTTCCGGGTCTTGCGCAGCAGCCACAATCATCTCGCTGAGGGTGGGTTCGTGGCCGTGAACCACCACGTTAACCATATCTTCTTTGAGAACGCCCAGGTTGGCCTGCCCCAGCACCGGGGCCGGCGTGCCAAACAAAATATCCGACACGTCGGTGGCGATGAGGCTGCCGCCCCAACCGTCGGCCAGCGCAGTGCGGATGGCGTGGCTGAGAATGTGCTCCGGGTCCTGGTCGTCGCCAATGTGGGTGCGGTGCAGGGCCTCAACCACTTCCCGGTCAACGCCGCGAGGCATCACCCCTTGCTCTTCCCACAGCTTTTGTCGTTTTTCTGGGGCGCGAACGGCGGGCGCAACTTTGCCTTTTTGTTGCCCAAACTGGGCAATATACAGGTCGGCCAGTTCATTGGCAATCTCTTCGGGCGCGCGCCCTTCAATTGGGATGTTGTACTTGGCGGCCACGGTTCTCAACTTGGCCACATCGCGGATATAGTAGCCTTCGGTCTGGCCGTTGGCCACAGCTTTTAGGGTAAAGGCCATATCGCGCCCGTGGTCGGAGTGGGCGGCGGAACCGGCGGCTATAGCCCTGATTAGATTGCGGGCCTGAATGGTATCAATAGTTGCGCCGCAGACGCCGGTCTGCCCATCTTTGGTCAATCGACATGGCCCCATGCCGCACAATTTGCAGCACATGCCGGCCCCGCCAATGTTGCAGGGAACCATATTTTCGGCCCGGTGAAAGGCGGTGCCGATGCCTAATTCATCGGCCCAGTAGAGCATCTGCTGGGCGGCGGGGTCAATGGTGCGTTCTTCGGGGGTTTTGGGTTGTTTAGCCATTGGATACCTCCTGCTCCAAATCCAGTCCTCTCAAAACACCGACACCGGGACAAGGCCACAAAACCCGTTCGGTGTATGCAACGTTTTGGGCAAAGCTGACCACCTGTTTAGCCTGCTCAAAGGCCGTGGTGTGGCGGAAAAAGGCTTTCTGGCCGTTTTCTTCGGTAACAGCCACCCCGCTTTCAGCAGGTACGTGCAGCGGTTCCAGGTAGCCGGCTTCGTCAAGAAGATGGGTAATCTCATCAGCGTTTGTCTGGCCGGGGTCAAAGCTGACCTCCACGCTGCGAAAGCAACTGCTGGCGTACACCTCTTTTACGCCGGCAGCGGCCAGCAGAATGCCCCGCACCTCAAGCACGTGATGGTCGCCATACATAGCCGGTACATCGATTGCTATTTTTTCCATAATTGGCTCCTCATTAATAGTTATATCTGCTTGTTGAAATGACTCGGCGGTAAAATGCCGGGTTAATTCCAAAATCACCTCGGCATCGTAACGGCGATGCCCCCCCAGCGTTTTAACCACCGGCAGTTTGCCGGCCTCGGCCCAGCGGGTAACGGTGCTGGGAGATACCTGAAACATTTCGGCAACCTCTGCCCGCGTCAGAAGTCGATGACCGGAATCTGGGATTTTTTTCATACACCTTGCTCCCCGGTGAATAGTTACTCGATTAACATAATGGTACGTTCTAATCACGTTCCGCGTTCTGCGTTCCACGTTGCGTGGGGCGTTGTACGTAGTATGTAAATTTTCATCCTTTGAGGTGCAATCAGCGGCTGAATGTTACCTCCTCTGAAAATAGCGCCGCAGGCCGGGGGGCTTGGGGGGTGTCCCCCCTACTTTTTTCATCACCCGGTGCGGCAGCGCCGCTGCGGTCAGTCTCCCTTGAAACATTGCCAAACAAAAAAACGCATACGCCCAGCTAATCGGGTACCATATGCGCATTTTGAACGTTTTGAGCGTTTTTGACGTTTTGGGCGTTTACAGCTTCACTATATCGCAGTTTATCCCGGCCAAAAAGATGCAGGTGGACTATTTTTCTAGTGCATTTGCACTATTCCCTGGCAACCAGGCCGCGCTCAAACGCATAGGCCACCGCCTCGATGCGGCTGTGAACATTCAATTTGTGCAAAATATTCTGGATATGATTGCGCACTGTGGCGGAACTGATAGATAGCGAGCGCGCAATTTGGGAGGTGCTCAACCCTTGCGTTAGCAAAATCAGCACTTCTTCTTCTCGTTGGGTCAGGGCTTCTACTAATGGCCGGGTTGAGTTGGGTGAAGGCGGCAGGCTGGCAACTTTATGCCACTTTTCTACCGTGTCAAACATTTGGTGAATAAACTGCTCATTTTGCTTGGCCTGGGTGGCATCGCGGAAAAGGTGTACAACCAATGAGGAACCCTGGGCCGAAATATTGGCCAACGTGAGGATGCTGACATTAATCCAGCGCATTTCGCCAGATTTGGAGCGCGTGGCAAGATTGTAATTAACCACCATCTGCCCCGCCAATGCATTCACCGACACATCGCAGCGCTGATGGCAAATCACGCCCCCTTTGTCATCGCAGCCGCGCAGAATTTTGTAGCAGGGCTGGCCCATAACCTCTTCTGGGCTGTAGCCCAAAATTGCCTGCGCCGCCTGATTCCAGTAGCAAATGCGCTGGTTTTCATCAATTGCAAAGGCGCCATCCGCCGTATTGTCCAGTAAACGGAATATTGCCTCCACCTGACCTCCTTGTACAGGTCTATTATTGAGGAGTCTTTATAGGCGGTAAAGACTCCGGTTGGGTACAAAAATTAAATTCCTCCCAACAAAAGAGTACCGGATGATACCTGTAGTCGATAGTGTCATGTGTCACAAATTATCAGGACAATTGTCACCACAATATGACATTTATCCACTTTTTTTGTGACATTTTTCACTAATGATGTCCGGGTTTGTGAAGTATGCTGGATGGGGGAAAATCCACCTTTATTTTCTGGCCGTTTACATATTAAATAAACCAAATATTTGGGTATGAGGTGTCAAAATAATGGAAATACAAGCGCCACCTGTTATAGAGACACAGGCTCCAACAATCGGCGAGACGTTCACCGTTGAGCGCGAGCACTTTAACCGCCTGCTGAATGGGTTGAGCCGGCAGGGCTACCAGCTTGTTGGGCCTACCATTCGTGAAGGTGCTATTGTTTACGACACATTAACCGATGAAACTGATTTGCCCATTGGCTGGGCCGATGAGCAAGAAAGGGGGATATATCGCTTAAAACAACGTAATGATGCTGCCTTGTTTGGCTATACGGTTGGCCCCAGGTCGTGGAAGCAGTTTCTACACCCTCCCGCCAGGCGACTGTGGCAAGCCAAACGTATAAACGGTAGTTTTGAAATTATCGAAGAACCCCAAAACGGCCCCAAATATGCCTTTATCGGCGTGCGGGCCTGCGAACTGCGTGCCATCGCCATTCAAGATAAGGTCTTTTTACAAGGAGATTTTCTGGACCCCACCTACCGCCTGCGACGCGAGCAGGCTTTTATTGTGGCGGTTAATTGCGGTCAGGCCGGAAATACCTGCTTCTGCGCCTCAATGGACGCCGGCCCAAAAGTTGACCAGGGGTTTGACCTGGCCCTGACAGAGATTCTTCAAGATAAGCGCCACTTTTTTGTGGTAGAGGTTGGCACCGAAAAGGGCGCAGCCGTTATCGGCCAGTTACCCTGCCAGCAAGCCTCGCCCGCCGACCTGCAACTGGCCCAGCAGGTGAGCGAGCAGGCCGCTTCACAAATGGGTAGAACTTTGGATACCACCGACATCAAGGCGCTGTTCTACCGCAACCTGGACCACCCCTACTGGGATGAAGTAGCCAACCGCTGCCTGACCTGCGCCAACTGCACTATGGTTTGCCCCACCTGCTTTTGCACCACTGTAGAAGATGTTACCGACCTGACCGGCCGGCAGGCCGAACGCTGGCGCAAGTGGGATTCTTGCTTTACTACCGCCTTTTCTTATGTGTACGGCGGCAGCGTGCGCGCCTCGGCCAAAGCGCGCTATCGCCAATGGTTAAGCCATAAACTGGCTACCTGGGTTGACCAATTTGGCTCGCTGGGCTGTGTGGGCTGTGGTCGCTGCATTACCTGGTGCCCGGTGGGCATTGACATAACTGAAGAGGTTCGCACCATTCGCCAGGTTGACGTGGCAGCGGGTCGAACACTAAAGGAGGATAACGATGAAGACGCTTGAAAGTGTTATTAAACAGCATCCATTTTTTGAGGGGCTGGAGCCGCGCTATCTGGAATTTATTGCCGGCTGCGCCAAAAATGTGCGTTTTGACGCCGGCGAGTTCATTTTTCACGAAGGTGAAGAAGCCAACTATTTTTATCTTGTCCGTCATGGCAACGTATCGATGGATGTGTTTGTGCCGGGACAAGGCCCCGCGAGTTTGCAGACAATTGGCGAAGATGAAGTGATTGGCTGGTCGTGGCTCTTCCCCCCCTATCGCTGGCATTTTGATGCCCGCGCGCTGACGCTGGTTCGCGCCCTGGCCTTTGATGGCGCCTGTCTGCGCACCAAATGCGACCAGGACCACGATTTGGGGTATGAATTGATGCAGCGCTTTGCCCACATCATCAACCAGCGCCTGCAAGCAACCCGCCTGCAAATTCTTGATGTTTACAACGTCCGCGCCTGAGGTGAGTTAACATGGCCCAATACAACACAGACCCCATGCTCCCCCGGCGCTATCGCATCGAGCGGCGCATCAAAGAAAATGACGACACCTTTACCCTTGAGTTAGAGCCGGTAGAGGGCAACGGCAGCCTTAAATTTAGTGCGGGCCAGTTTAATATGCTCTATGTTTTTGGCGTGGGCGAGATTCCTATCTCAATTAGCGGCGACCCGTCTCACGCCGAAATGCTGGTTCACACCACCCGCGCCGTTGGCGCCGTTACCGGTGCCATGAGCCACCTGCGCGAGGGCGATGGTTTGGGCGTGCGCGGCCCCTTTGGCAGCCATTGGCCTGTTGAAGAAGCTATTGGGAGCGACGTGGTGATTGTGGCCGGCGGCATTGGCCTGGCCCCTTTGCGACCCGCGCTCTACCAGCTTTTTGAACAGCGCGACAGGTTTGGCAAAATTGTGCTGCTTTATGGCGCTCGCACCCAGGAGGACATGCTATACCGGCCCGAACTGGCCCAGTGGCGGGCGCGCTTTGACCTGGATGTTTACGTAACCGTAGACCGGGCCACGGGCAACTGGCGCGGCAACGTTGGCGTTGTCACCAACCTTATCCCCAGAGCGCCCTTTTTACCCGCTGAAACAGTGGCCCTGGTTTGCGGCCCCGAAGTGATGATGCGCTTTACGGTGCAGGCCCTGCAAAAACGGGGCGTGCCCAATGAGCAAATCTTTATTTCAATGGAGCGCAATATGAAGTGCGCCACCGGCTTTTGCGGCCACTGCCAGTTTGGCCCCACCTTTATTTGCAAAGATGGCCCGGTGTTTCGCTACGATAAAGTTCAGCCGTTTATTGGCAAGTGGGAGATTTAACAATGGCCTCAAAACGAAAACCCAAATTGGCCGTGTGGAAATTTGCCTCGTGCGATGGCTGCCAGCTCAGCCTGCTTGATTGCGAAGACGAATTGCTGGCCGTAGTTGGCGAAGTGGAAATTGCCAATTTTCCTGAAGCCTCGCGGGCAGTGGCAAAAGGGCCGTATGACCTCTCGCTGGTAGAAGGCTCTATTACCACCCCCCACGATGCCGAGCGAATTCGCGAGGTTCGACGCATGTCAAAATACCTGGTGGCTATTGGCGCCTGCGCTACCGCCGGCGGTATTCAGGCCCTGCGTAATTTTGCCAACGTGCAAGATTATGTCTCGATGGTCTACGCCAGCCCGGAATACATCGACGCCCTGGCCTTATCAACGCCCATCGCCGACCATATTTTTGTTGATTTTGAACTGCGCGGCTGCCCCATCAACAAATACCAACTGCTAGAGGTCCTTAGCGCCCTGCTCAACAACCGCAAACCCAATATCCCCACCTACAGCGTGTGTGTTGAGTGCAAGCGCCGCCACTCTGTTTGCGTGGCCGTGGCCCACGGCACGCCCTGCCTGGGGCCGGTAACTCAGGCAGGTTGCGGGGCTATCTGCCCGGCCTACCGGCGCGGCTGTTATGGCTGCTTTGGGCCAATGGAGACCCCCACCCCGGCGGTTCTGAGCCAGTGGTGGCAGGCCCACCTTAACCTGACCAATGAAGATATGGTTCGGGCATTCCGCGGATTTAACGCCTACGCCGAAGCATTTCGCAAGGAGAGTGAAGCCCATGCACAAGCAACAAACTAAAACCATTAAGGTTGACTACCTGGCCCGCGTGGAAGGCGAAGGTTCGCTCTACCTTAAAGTCAAAAATGGTAAGGTGGACGATGTCAAACTGAAAATTTTTGAGCCGCCCCGTTTTTTTGAAGCCTTTATGCGAGGCCGAAAATTTGGCGAAGCCCCGGATATTACTGCCCGCATCTGCGGCATTTGTCCCATTGCCTACCAGATGAGCGCCGTCCACGCCATGGAAAATGCCTTTGGCGTCACCGTCACCGGCCCAATTCGGGCTTTGCGCCGGCTCATTTACTGCGGCGAGTGGATTGAAAGCCACGCCCTGCACGTTTTTATGCTGCACGCCCCGGATTTTTTGGGCTACGAAGATGCCGTGCAAATGGCCAAAGACCACCCGGAAATTGTGCAAGAAGCCCTCAAACTGAAAAAAACCGGCAACGACCTGGTCACGTTGCTGGGCGGTCGAGAAATTCACCCTATCAATGTGCGAGTGGGCGGTTTTTACCGCATCCCCACCCCACAGGAATTTGCGCCGCTCATTGAAAAGCTCAAATGGGCGCGCGAGGTTGCGCTAAAAGCCGTGCGCTGGACGGCCACCCTGTCCTTTCCCGATTTTGAACAGGATTACGAGTTTGTGGCGTTACGCCACCCGCAAGAATACCCCTTTAATGAAGGCCGGCTGGTTTCAAACAGGGGGCTGGATATTGACATTTCTGACTACGAAAACTACTTTACGGAGCAACATGTGGCCCACTCGATGGCTCTGCACTCGGTGTTGCGAGAGCGGGACTCCTATTTTGTGGGGCCGATGGCTCGCTACAGCCTTAATTTTGATAAACTGACTCCGTTGGCCCAACAGGCCGCGCAAGAGGCCGGGTTGGGGCCGGTCTGTCAAAACCCGTTCAAAAGCATTATTGTGCGGGCCGTGGAAACCCTCTACGCCTGCGACGAGGCGCTGCGCCTTCTGGAAAATCTTGAAATGCCCGACCAGCCGGCTGTGGCGGTCCAACCCCGGGCCGGCGTTGGCTACGGCTGCACCGAAGCGCCGCGCGGGATTCTTTACCACCGCTACCGGCTCGATGAGCAGGGGCTGATTCAGGAGGCCAAAATTGTGCCGCCGACCTCGCAAAATCAAAAAGTGATTGAAAATGACTTGTGGCATTTTGTGCCGCCGCGCATCGAGCTGCCCCAGGATGAGCTGACCTGGCAGTGCGAGCAGGCTATCCGTAACTACGATCCCTGCATTTCCTGCGCCACTCACTTTTTAAAGCTGCGTATTGAGCGCGCTTGCTAAGGAAAACGCCGTAGGCTGGGGGGAGATGTCCCCACTCATTGCTCCGTTTTCCTTGCTAAAAGCTAAAAGAACAATATTTTGTATGGTGACGTACTGAGCAGTAATGATGTCTAGATATATCGCTCACCCGGAAGACGAGCCTTCATTAGTAACGCTGGTTATTGGCATAGGAAACTTATACCGGCGCGATGATGCGGCAGGTCTGGCTGTGGCCCAAAAATTAAAAGGGGTGCGGCCCCCGAGGCTGGTTATTAAAGAAGCGGATGGAGAGGGCACAGCCTTAATAGAAGCTTGGGAGGGTTTCGACCGGGTGATTCTGGTAGACGCCGTGGCCTCGGGGGCCGCACCCGGTACGCTGCATCATTTTGATGCCCTGGCTCAAATTATCCCCCCCGAAATTTTGCATTGCTCAACCCACACCCTTGGCGTGGCCCAGGCCATTGAATTGGCCCGCGCCCTGAAGCGGCTGCCATCGCGCCTGCTTTTTTATGGCGTTGAAGGTAAGGATTTTAGCCAGGGTGTCGGCGTTTCGGCAGAGGTAGCAGATGCCGTAACGAGCGTGGTCAAACAAATCCTTCAGGAAATCCGCTTTGGGCCGCATTATCAGCCCGATGATGCTATCATCAACCAGGACGATTACAAACGCAGTTGAAAATCTGTCTGGGCAAAGATGTGGCCGTTAAATTGAATTTGCAGCTTGTGCCGGCCCGGATAATATTTGCGGGTGCTGCTGGGTTTGAAGCCGTGTTTTTTAGAAAGGTTGACCACTTCACCGGCCCTTATCCGCTTTTTGGCAAGCTTGAACACTTTGGGAGCCAGTTTGCCGTTGGCCTTCATACTGAAAATTCCTCAGTTATAAAAAAAGCCCTTTCAGGTTAATGTAGTAATTTACACCCTCTTGGTGACAACCCTATGTCAGCTTTGGTTGGCCGGGCGACGGCCACTCACCTTTTGCCAAAATAGCCCGTTCCGCTTTGCGCTCTGCCGGCTTTGCGCTAGACTCTGTTTGTTACAAAATTAGGATTTACGCACTTCAAGACCCTAACGGGTTCAAAGCGCAAATTTCGGCCAAAATTCTGCCTGCGTCACTTCTAAAAATATCAAAATGTTTGCTGCCTGATAATGAAACCTGATCGACTTATTATCAAACCCTGGTCACGGGTAACGCGGATTCTGATAATTGTTGCCGGAGCCATTGGGCTTGTCTGGCTGCTGATTGCTATCAACCCGCTGGTACAATCGCTGCTGGCGGCAGCCCTGATAGCTTATTTGCTGTACCCGCTGGTTGAATACATGACCCGCCGCACCCGTCTTGACCGGCTGTGGGCGGCGCGGCTGGTTTACGGGCTGCTGCTCTTGCTGTTTATTGGCCTGCCGGCGCTGTTAAGCACCTTTGCCTTTAGCCAATACGACCGTTTTGAGGATGATTTTCTGGCCGCCATTGCCGAACTGAATCAATGGTTTACCCGGCCTATCGCGGTGTTTGGTTTTCGGTTTCAGCCGCTGGCTTTGTTGGATGTGGCTATTCAAAATGCGGGTAACGCCCTGTCAGAAGTTCCGGGCGGCGTTCTGGCTGCTTTGCTGGGGGTCAGCACCAATTTATTGTGGGGATTAACCATTGTTGTCAGCCTCTACTACTTTCTGGTTGATGGCTACCGGCTCAAGCCCTGGCTGGTTGGGCTGCTGCCCCAGGTTTACCAGCCCGAAGCCAACCTGCTGCTGACCGAAATTGACGAAGTCTGGCGTTTGTTTTTACGGGCGCAACTGATTATTTTTGCTATTTTCTTCTTTTTACTGGGCGGCGGCATTCTATCTGTAGTCTGGCTCTACCGGATTCAACTGTTGCCGCTGTCGCCCATTGGCCTGGCGCTGGCGTTGATAGTAGTTTATATCATCGTGCAAAATATTGATAACGTAGTGGTGCGCCCCTACTTTTTTGGCGAGAGCTTGCAACTCCATCCGGGGGTTGTTTTTGTGGGGCTGATTGCCGGTTTGGCTTACGGCGGCCTGTTGGGCGTTATTATTGTGACCCCATTGATTGCCACCGCCAAAATTTTGGGGCGTTACCTTCACCGCCGCCTGTTGGGGTTGCCCCTGTGGCCGGCTCTGGAGCAGATTGAAATTGATGGCGAAGAGTCGAAAAGTTAATTGGCCGCCTGGCCCAGCAACCTTTTTGAGGCAATGGCCGCCCCCTCGGCCAGAGAGCGCAGCTTGGCCCAGACCACCTCTTCGATGACCATTTTAGAGCCGGCTGCCGTCTCGAAGCCGCAATCGGTGCCGGCCATAATTCGCCGGGGGTCGCCCACGGCTTTGGCAACCCGCTCAATCCGGTCGGCCACCGTTTTTGGATGCTCTATGTAGTTGGTCGTGGTGTCGATAACGCCGGTAACGAGCAGCCGGTCGCCAAGAAAGGCGGGGTCTTCAAACAGGCGATATTCATGAGCGTGGCGGGGATTGGCCATCGAGAGCATCACCGCTCCGGCCTTGATTTGCGAAACATCCGGCCAGATATCTTCCAGCGGAACGTCACAATCGTGCGGCCCCTCATAATTGCCCCAGCAGACATGCAGCCGGACTTGCTCGCGGGGGATGCCGGCCAGCGATTTGTTGATAGCAGCCACCACCATTCGCACAAATTCAAGAAAATCCTCCAGCGGTTTATCCTGAAACAGGGTGTGTCGCTCCAGGGCCAGGTCCGGCGCGTCAATCTGTAAGATGAAGCCGGCGGCGGCAATAGCCGCGTATTCGGTGCGCAGGGCTTCGGCCACGGCATTGATATATGTTTCAAGATTATCGTAGTATTCATTCTGCATAGCGGCGGCAATAATGCCCGGAGAGGGCGCGGAGACAAAGGCCCGGCTGAACCCGCCTGCCGTTTCAGCAAGCAGGCGTTGAAGCTGGCGACATTCCTGCTCAATCGGCTCGGGATTCACGTAGCTCACCTGGCCAATTGCCTTGGGCGCTTTCAGCAGGTCAACCCGTTCATCCGTGCTCATGGCCTGGCGGCGGCGCTCCAAACTGCCGGGGTAACGGGTCAGGTCGGCCATGATGGGCCGGCTGCCGGTTCCGCCAAAGCCGGTCATGCGATGTTGCACGTAGGTAAAAAAACTTTCCCGGCCCAACTCGCCGTTATTGATAATATCAACTCCGGCCTCAATCTGCCGGGCGATGATAGCTCGCGTTGCCTGCTCAATCGCCTGCGCCAGTTCTGTTTCTTCAACCGGCTTGCCGCTATATTTGGCGGTGTGCAGGGCAATCAAAGATTTTGGCCGCGGCAGACTGCCGGCGTGGGTGGTTAAGATTCGGTTGGTGTTGGGTTGCATAACAGCCTCTCCGGTGCGTTGTTATAATGATAAAATCGTAGTTGTCGCCCGACCCGCGGCAAAATCAACGTTGCGGGTTGTGCCCTTCCGCCTCAACCGTCCGGCGTCCAGGGGTTGGCGGCGTGATATTCCAGGCCGGTAATAACCTCTACCACAGCCGGTTTGCCGGCGGCCAGAGCCTGCCGAATGGCCGGGCCAATCTCGTCCGGCTGCTCGACGCGCAGCCCCAGGCAGCCCATTTCCTGAGCTATCCGGGCAAAATTGACCGGCTCAAAGCGATAAAGCTCTTCGGGCTTGCCGGGTCTATCGCCGTAAATTTTGTGGATATCCGGTATCCCCTGCGCCAAACCGCTGTTATTGTTGATGATGGTGACAGTGTTGATGTTGTTACGCCGCGCCGTTTCCAGCTCGCTCAGGTGATACCAGAAGCCGCCATCGCCGGTAAAACAGATGACCGGCCGTTCCGGCACGGCGCACTTTGCGCCAAGGGCCGCCGGAAAAGCCCAACCCAGCGAGCCGGCTGCTCTCAGATAAATCTGGCCGGGATGGTTCCAGTAAATCATCGTCGCCGTCCAAATGGCAGAATAGCCGGTATCGGCTACCAAAACGCCATGCTCCGGCAGCGCCTGGTTTACTTCTTTGCAAAGCCGCTCCGGGCGAATGGGCACGGCATCTGATTGGCGTAGAGGTTCAATTTCATTGCGCCAGTCGCGCACCAGGCTCTGAACGCGCCGGAGCCACGGCTTGTTGGCGCGTGGTTTGTCAAACGCAGCGACAAGTTTGGCGACGGCCTTCTGCGCATCTCCAACCACGCCAATAGCGCCGGCATAACTGCGCCCAACTTCGGTCGGGTCAATGTCAATCTGCACCACCGGGGTTCCCACGGCCGGAACTCGCCAGTTATGAGTCACCTGGTCGCCGGTGTTGCTGCCGATATAGATGACCAGGTCGGCCTCGGCGACAACCTGGTTGGCGCAGCGCACCGAATACGACCCGACCACGCCTACGCTAAGCGGGTGATTTTCCAGAATTGTGCCCTTGCCGTTCACCGAGGTAGCCACCGGGATGGATAATTTTTCGGCCAGGATCACCACTTCGGCAGCGGCTGAAGAAATTCGCACACCGCCGCCGGCCACAATCACGGGCCGTTTGGCGGCGGCAATGGCGCGGGCGGCCTGTTCAATGGCTGCATCTTCCGGCTCGGGCCGAAAGGCCGGGTAGCGGGTAAACGCCCTCTCGATGACCACCGGCAGCGCCTCTTCAGCCGCTTCCAGGGCGCGTCCATTGTGGCCCAGCAAATCCAGGTGAACCGGCCGCGGCGTGTTGGAGGTTGCCTCGCGAAAAGCCTGGCGCAGCAAATAGGGCAACTGAACCGGGGCAACAACATCGGCGCTGTATTTGGTAACGGGCGCAAACAGGGGGGCGTGGGCTATTTCCTGGTAAGCATTGCGATATTGAAACAGGGGCGGTTTTTTGCCGGTCAAGGCAATTACCGGCGAGCGCCCCAGGTAAGCATCCTGTAATCCGGCGGCCAGATTGGCCGCTCCCACCGATTGGGCCATACAAACCCCAGGTTTGTGAGACACGCGGGCGTAGCCGTCGGCCATATAAGCAGCGGCTTTTTCTGAATGGGTGATGACCCAGCGGATGCCCACATCTTCCAGCTCGACCATAGTCTTTCGCAAAATGGCGTCCATGTAAAAAACGTGGGTTACGCCATACCCTTTGAGCGTTTCGGCAATAAAGCGGGCGCCGGTAATCTTATTGGCAAATTCCATAAAATTGTTCCTTAGCGTTTTTGGCTGCCAGCATATAATCGTAAATCCCAAATCCAAAATTGGTTGGGTTGCTTACGGGCCGGCGACCGGTTGCGGGTAAGCGTGCTTTGGCTCGCGGTCGTGAGAGAGCGAACCCTGGGCGCGCCGGGTCAACAACTCGATGGCATCGGCCAGGTGAGAATCCAGAATATTGTATGCCCCTGCGGCGACGCGTAATTTGTGGGCCTCAAACAAAACCTGGGCGTGGGTAACGCCAACGGGCGGCTCAAATTTGTAGCAGGCCAGTTCAATTCGCTGCCCCAGCGGGTCGCGGAAATAAATTGAGTGGAAAATGCCGCGGTCAATCTGGCCGGTATGTTTGATGCCTCGTTCATCGAGCCGTTTGGCGGCCTGGGTAAAGGTTGCCCGCGAAACGCTAAATGCCAGATGATGGATGTTGCCGATGCCTTCCGGGTTGGGGGTGGGGTCAACCTGGCGCGACTCGTTGGTAAAAACCGTAATCAGGCGGCCATCGCCGGGGTCAAAATAGAGGTGGCTTTCATCGGCATTATCGAGGTTGGGCTGCTCAAAAACAAAGGGCATGCCCAACACGCCTTCCCAAAAGTCAATTGAGATTTGCCGGGCGGCCCCAACAATGGTGATATGATGAACGCCTTGCGTTTGAATTTTTTGCATGTCTTTCTCCTGAAAATAGCTCTTGGAGTGTCAAAGTACACTTTGATACTCCACAACTTCATTTCTCTTTGCTATGCTCCAGAACCTGTCACGCCGATTTTTGCAGATTACCATGCCGCTCGAAGAACCGACTCGGTTTGGCCGGCGTTGGTAATGGGTTTGGGGTTGTTTTGCACGGCCTGGCTCTTGAGGGCCAACCGGGCCAGCCGGGGCAGGTCGGTTTCGGCCACGCCGGCGTCGCGCAGCCGCTGCGGCAATCCGATGCAGGTAATCAACTGGTAAACGGTTTGGGCGGCCTGCTCGGCCAGTTCCGGCTCGTTTTCGCCGGTCAGGCCCATTGCCCGCGCTACGGCGGCCAGCTCCGACGTGGTTGCATCGGCGTTAAAACGCATGGCGTGGGGCAAAATAATGCTGTTGGCTATACCGTGAGGCACGCCCGCCGTGCCGCCCAGCACGTGGCACAGGCCGTGATGCAGGCCAATTTTGGCCGTTGAAATGGCGGTTGCGGCCAGATAAGCGCCCAGCAGCAGCTCGGTGCGGGTGTTGATGTTGTCGCCGTGAGCCACCGCGCCCGGCAGCGACCGGGTAATATAGCTGACCCCCTGTAAAGCGGCGGCGGTTGAGAGCGGGTTGCGGGTGATGGAGTAGACGGCTTCGATGCAGTGGGCCAGGGCGTTAATGCCGCTAGAGGCGGTTAATTGCGGGGGTAGGGCCAGGGTTAGCTCCGGGTCGTAGAGGGTCAATTTGGGGGTAACTTTGGCGTCGGTAACGGTTACTTTGCGGCTTTGCCCGTCGATAACCTGGGTGACGCCGTAAATGGGCGTCAACTCTGAGCCGGCGTAGGTGGTGGGAATGGCAATAACCGGAACCAACGGCTGGTCGGTGGGGAAATGGGCGCGGGCAGGTTGCCCGGTTCGGTGGGCTTCTAACGCCAGGCTGACGGCTTTGGCCATACCAATGGGGCTGCCTCCGCCCAGGCCAATCACCGCGTCGATGTTGTGCTCAATTGCCAGGGCCAGGGCGTCATCAACCTGCGCTTGCGGCACGTGGGGCTGCACCAGGGCGTAGCCAGCTACCAGCCGCCGGCCCAAAATACGCTCCAACCGGGCAACCAGGCCCGACTTTTGAAAACGGGGAATGGTACAGAGCATCAGCCGCTGCCAGCCAAAGTCCTCGACGGCGTGGCTCAATTGGGCCAACGCGCCCGCCCCAAATATAACCTGCTGGGCGGCGGTAGTATAACTAAAATTTGTCATTGTTTGTAACCTATAGCCAATGGGCCGAAACGTCGTTCGTGCCGGTTGAGCAGAATGCAGTAAGCCGCCGAAACCAGCGCCGGCGGGGCGGTGGGAGCCTCTCGAAACCAGAGTACGGTCAGGCGAAAAAAACGGTGATAGGTGACATCCACAATCTGGTTGAATCCGGCGTTGGCAATGCCCTGAATTGAGGGCTGGTTTTGGCGCGAGGCGCCAATCCAAAGGCGGGCGACTCCTTCGTCGTGAAGGCGGTAAATGATGTGGTTCAAAAGGGCGCTGTAGCACCCTTGCCTGCGCCAGGCCGGAACCGTGGCGCAATCCCAAATATAGGCTTCATCATTGCCCAAATTAAATTGTCGCTCTAACTCGCCAACGCGCTCAACGCCGCGCGTTACCCAGCCATAACTGGCAATTTGGCCATTGACTCTGGCAATAAAACAGCGGCGGTTGCCCTGAAGACGCTGCTCAATCGGTTTCGGAGAGGGCAAATTCATGGCACTTGCCAGGCCGCCAACTTCGTTTGGGCCTAACTCTGTGAAGTCAATCTCAACGCGCGCCGGGTAAAGCGGCGGCAGGCTGTTATCTGTCTGTAAGGCCCACAGGGTGCCATACTCAACGGTCCAGGGCGGCATGCGCTCGGCCACTCCTTTGTCAATCAGGCGCAAGATTAGCTTGACTGTACAGAGTTGGGCCAATCTTGCGCCAAAGGTTCCCGCTAGCCTAAATGTGGAAGAAGACGCTTCGCGCTTTTTTGATTACCTCGGGGTCGCCCTTTGTTTCGCCGCCCTCGATGCGCTGGTAGGTGGTCAACACCATATCGGAGGGGTGCTTAAAATGAAAGAGCGCCGGCAAGCCGCTCAGGTCGTCGGCGGCTTCATAGCTAAATTGACCATCTTTAACCGCGGCCTTCCATTGACCGCCCCATTCGCCATCAACTTTAATGCCATAGCTGATATCAACGCCTTTGGCCGCCTCCTGGTCAACCGAATATTGCCAGATGATGAACATATAAGGAATCAGCACCCCGGCGGTTCGCTCATTGAGTTTGGCGTCTTTATTGCCCAGGCCCCAGTGCATGTCCCAGGTGTGAACGCCGTAATCCATAATTTGAAAGGCGGGGTAACAGAAGGCCGGGGTTGGGCCTGAGAAAACATGAGCGACCATAAAGTTGTTCCACTCATCCTCTGTCAGCTTATCAAAAATTGCCATCAGCTGGTCAGAGGCCGATTTGAGGCGCGCTATCGCTTCATCGCGCGAGAGGCTGCGGAAGGAGAGGGCGCCCTTGTTCAAATCTTCGGCCATGACCAGCCAGCCCCGGCCTTGAGGCAGTTCACCTTTATTAGCCATCTCCCAGCGGTTGAGATAGCTTTCGGTCACGTCAATCATGTGGCCTACCAGGTCGCGCATCTGCCAGCCTTCGCAGCGGGTGTCAACATTCCAGTTAGCCGGGTTGTCAATTACCTTGTAAAATTTGTCTCGCTCCGCGCGCACCACATCCAGCACCACATCTTTGCTGCTGTAAGCCATTGGGTTGATTGCCATGGTTTATTCTCCTTTGAAATGTGATTTATATTTAGGGCAAAATTATAAAAACGGGGCGTTACAAAAGCGTTATTTGGAGCGTTATTGGGGAATTATTGAGCCAGTTGCAGGGCGTCAAGTTCGGCCCGGGCATGGTGGTCGGCCAGAACCCGGCCAGCCTGGGCCAGCAGGGGTTGGCCCTGACCGGCAGATGGGGCGTAACGCAGAATTGCTTCACCCCAGGCCGCCTGGGTGCGGGCAATTTCAAGTGGAAGGTCAAGCTTTGTGGCCTGCGCCATAATTTTAGCAAAGCAGGCTTCGGCTGTTGGCCAATCGCCGCCGGCGGCCAGCAGGCGGGCATGTAAACGCTGGGCCTGCAAAAGCAAAAGCATCCGGCCCTGGCTGTGGGCTGTTTCTAAAGCGACGTTCAAGCGCAACGAAGCCTCGGAAATACGTCCGGTCAGCAGCAGAGTTTCAGCCAGCCAGATTAAAAGGCGCGCGCGCAAGTGCCAGTAACCCCGGCCGCTAATCAGCAGCAGCGCCTCTTCCAGCAGGGCGGTTGCGGCGGTCAGGTTGTGCTGGCCGCGGGCCGCCAGGGCCAGGCCGGCCCGGTAGCCGGCCTGCCGCTCCGGGTTGCCCAACTCTTCGGCCAGGGCAAAGCCCCTTTGAAACACCTGGTTGGCCGCCTCCCACTCACCCAGGTAAAGATGAATCTCGCCCTGGGTGCTGTACAGGTGCAACAGAGCGCCCAGCAGTTGGTGGTCTTCGGCCAATTTTTGGCCGCGCAGCAGCGCTCGTTGGGCGGCTTTGAGCCAGCCCAGCAGCAGACTATGATAGGCAAAGTTGTTTTGGGCTAAAGCGTGAATGTAATGAATTTGACTCGCTTCGGCCACATGGACGGCTTCTTCGTAAAATTCCAGCGCCCGCAGCAATTCGCCCCGTTGCGCGGCGATGTTGCCAAGTTCAAACAGGCTGGCGCACAAATCGCGTGGGCTATCGGTTTGCCGGTGGGCGGCAATGGCCTGTTGCAAATGATTTTCGGCAGCGGGCAGGTCACTGCCCTCCATAGCTAAGGCCGCGCCCAACAGCCGGTGGCCGCGCCCCGAAAGTTTGGCCCAATTGGGATTAGACTCTGAGAGGGGAAGGCAGGCTGACAAACCGGCTTCGGCGGCTTGTGTGGCAGCCGCGTAATCGTTGCTAACCAGGGCCAGTTCGCCTCTTTCAAAGTAGGCTGTGGCCTGGTCAGCCGGATCGCCGGTTTTGAGGGCCAGGTCAAGGTATTGCTGTTGCCAGTAGGTTGCCTGTTGCAACTGCCCCAGCGATTGATACACATCTCCGATGGCGCGGGTCAGGCCCAGTATTTCATCGGGCGAGGCGGACGGAGTCAGGAGGTCATACAAATGATGCAGAAAGTCTACGGTTACTGCGCCGATGGAGTCTTGAGGCAGCCTGGATAGAATTTGCAGGCCATAGCGCCGGGCCAGTTCAATATCTTCTCCGGCGACGGCGTGACGGGCAATCTCCCACAGGGGGGTGTTGGCCTGAAGCGCGGGGCAATCTTTTAGCTTGTTAGCCAGTTGGCGGTGAATCATCCGGCGGCGAACGTGGCTGAGCTGGTGCAAAATGGTTTCTCTGAGCAGGTGATGGGGCAAGGCAAACATTTCGTCGCTGTTTTCAACTGCCAGCCGCCGGGCCAGCAGGTCATCAATAATGGGCAAAAGCTGGCCGTTTGGGATGCCCGGAAAGTCGGTTAACAGGGCAAAGGGCAGGGGCTGACCGGCTACAGCCAGAACATCCAGCAGGTGGCGCGCCTCTGGGGAGAGGTTTCTTAACCGCCAGGAGACCAGATCGTGCGTGGTTTCGGGCAGAGTGAAGGTTGTGCGCCAGCGGAGCCAGCGCCCGGCATCGAGTCGCCAGCTATTGCCGGCCTGAACAAGAATGGAATCGGCGCGCAGTTGCGCCACAATTTCTTCTAAAATAAAGGGATTCCCCCCGGAGCGTTCTTGCAGCCATTCGGCAAAAGAAAGGGGAGAAGTTGGGTTAATATTTAAGCCTTGAAGCAGTTCGGTGATGGCATCCTGGGCCAGCGGGGTGAGCGGCAATAACTGTAGCTGGCCCCGACGCCGCTCCATAGTGACCAATCGCTGCAAAGCGGGAATCGCCTCGACCCGTTGGGTTGTGCCAATCAGGATCATAGGCAAATGGTGAAGGCGAGTGGCCAGCAGGCCAAACAGGTTAAGGGTTGAACTGTTGGCCCATTGCAAATCGTCTATGGCCAGCACAACCGGGCTGTTATGGCTGAGTTGGCGCAGGGTTTGCAGAACCCGGTGGGCAAACTGCCCCCTGGCGTCGGGCGTATCTGTTTGAGGTTCGAGCAGCAAGTCGGTAAACGCGCCCAGCGTTGTGTTTTGAAAGGCTTCAAGAAAAGGGCCGTAAGAGATTAAATCGTCAAAGGGAGAGCAAGCGCCTTGCAGCGCCAGCCACGGCATCGGCTGGTTTAAGAGCCTGGTTAAAAATTCGTTCAACAACCGGGTTTTGCCGATGCCCCCTTCGCCTTGTAAAAGAACAGTAATCCCTTGGCCGGTTTCGGCTTTTTGACTGATGGCTAAGAGTTGGGTGAGCAGGCTGTTGCGTCCAACAAAAGGCAAAGCCGGCTGGGCCGGTCTGTTTTTCAGAGCCGGGCGCAAAGTTTTCTCGGCTGGCGAGAAAGTATGCTGCTGCAATCGGAGCGCCTCTTGATACAGGGCGCGTGTTTTGGGGGCGGGGCCAAGGCCAAGCGTTTGCTGCAATTTGGCTTCAAACTGCTGGTACTGGCGCAATGCCTGGCTGGCTGCTCCGGTTTGCAGATATAATTCTATCAGCCGCTGTTGAGCGTCCTCAACCAGAGGGTCGGTTTGAACCAGGCGCTGCAAGTAACCAATGGCCTTATCCCGGTTTTGCCGCGTTTCAGCCTGGCTTGCCAGCCGTTCGAGGGCATTGAGGTAAGCCTGAGTTAACCGTTCGTCTTCCAGCCTGACCCACTCGTCAAACAGCGGGGTGTCGGGCAGGGTAAAGCCTTCTAGCAGCGGGCCACGGTAAAGGGCAATGGCCCTGGTGAGGGCTTGCTCGCTGCCCTGCTCTACCAGGCGATAAAAGTGATGCATATCGCACTTGATATTGGCCGGGCGAAGGCGCAACTGGTTGCCCTCGGCAATTAAAACCCGGTTGATGTTGGCGGCTTTCAGGGCCTGGCGGAGTTGAAAAAGCGCGGCCCGAAGCGAACGCCGGGCGTTGCTGGCGGGGAACTCGCTCCACAGTAGCGTGGCCAGGTGGTTGCGCGTATGGGGCTGTTGGGTAGCAGCCAGATAAAATAGTAACGTTCGCGCCTTTTGGTTATTTAAGTTGAGCGGGGCCTGGTTAGCTTCTACTTCTGGCGTGCCAAATAGCCGAATGGTCAGTTGAGTTGCCATTTCCTGCATCAATGCTTCTTACCCTTTTTTGGGTGCGTCCTAAATTTTAGGAAATTGGGGACATCTTCGGCAGGGGGACTCGGGGGGATACCCCCCGCGCCCCCCGGTCTGTTCCCAAAATTTGGGACAGCCCCCCCTTTTTTGGCAAACGCATTAAAGCAGGATGTTGGCATCCTGTCAAAAAAGTTACTTTTCCAGCTAATGAACCACGCTATTATTTTTAATCATAGCCGGGTAGGGTCGGTTTTATCTTCGGGCAAATTTTGTTTTTTCTCGGCGGCGGTCACTTTGCGGTCTTCTTTAACATAACCCAGAAATTTTATAATCGAGTTGAAACTTTCGGTGCCGGCGCTGATAATGAGGGCCGTTACAAGCACGTCGGCAATATCGCCCTGTTGCACGCCCAGCGGTTGCAGCACGCGCAGGCCGGCTCCCACGGTTAAAAAGAGGGCGGCCACAAATGAAATTAGCCCCAGAACCAACTTTTTATCAATATCTATACCCAGCGACGGACCGACAAATTTTAACACCTGCTCGATAAAACGGTCGGCTATTTCTATGAGTTGCTGAATGGCTAACCCTGCCGCAAAAGCCGGCCCCAGCGATGTAATCAGTATGTCCATGCTACCCCTCCTGACAGGAAGTTCAATACTACATATTGTATCTAAAACTCAGGTTTACCACAATATGTAGTAGTATATTTTAAGGTTTGGGGACTCTCCGGCAAAAAAAACGGAACACGCAGTACGCCGCGTGTTCCGTTAAATGGTTGTCTGCTTATTTTTGCCGGGCGGTTATATATTTTTCAGCAGGCCGGTTTTCTGGTTGAATTCTTCAATCAGGGCGTCAATCTCTTCAACCGCGCCGGGGATGCTGCTCCAGTAGGTGGAGTCGTACCATTGGGCCTGAATTTCCTGATAGGTTTTGCCCTGTTGCTCTACCCAGGTGTAATACTTCAGGTTGTGAACCCGCTTGCGGTCGTAGTAGGTTAGCTCTTGCATATAGTCGATGGTTGTGCCCAGCAGGTAGCGATGGTACGCGGCGGCGGCATCCAGCTCGGTAAACTGGCCGCGCTCTTCGTTAAGTTCTCGCAGGCGGCTCTGGTACATCTCCATCGAGTCGGTCAGCACGGTCATTACCACATCTTGGGGGCCAAGCTCATAATATTTGGCAAACTTGATGGCCGCAATCAGGTTGCCCACGCAAGAGATGCCCAACCAGGGCAGCGTCTCGATTAACTGTGGCGACACTCCTTGTTTGGCTAAATAGTTTTGCCCTGCCGGCTCATTAAACAACCGAATCAGGCTGATGGGCGCTTCGTCGTCAACGGCAATCACCAGGTCGGTGTTTTTGACGTTGTGAATCCAGGGCACGTGCTTGTCGCCAATGCCCTCGATGCGATGCTCGCCAAAGCCGTTCAGCAGCAGGGTGGGGCACTGGGTGGCCTCGCTGGCGGCAATTTTGCTGGTGGGGAAATGCTCTTTCAAAAAATCTCCGCTGGCAATGGTTCCGGCAGAGCCGGTGGCCGACACCAACCCCCGGTAATTATCGTGAGGCCCCATCACCTGCTCCAGCACCTCTAGCATGGCCGGCCCGGTAATCTGGTAGTGCCACAGGTAGTTGCCAAACTCGTCAAACTGGTTGAAGATGACCAAATCCTGGCCAGATTGGCGCAACTCCCAGCACTTGTCAAAAATTTCTTTAACGTTGCTCTCGCTGCCGGGGGTTTTGATAATTTCGCCGGCCACAGATTGCAGCCACTCAAAGCGCTCTTGGCTCATGCCCTCCGGCAAAATAGCAATCGACTCGCAGGCCAGCAGCGAGGAGTCGTACGCGCCGCCCCGGCAGTAGTTGCCGGTCGAGGGCCAGACCGCCTTCTGGCGGGTCGGGTCAAATTGACCTGTGACCAGCCGGGGCGCCAGGCAGCCAAACGCCGCGCCCACCTTGTGCGCGCCGGTTGGAAACCATTTGCCCACCGGAGCCACAATGCGGGCCTCCACGCCGGTCAATTCTTTGGGAAATTCCAGATAGGGAACCGGGCCAAAGCCGCCGCCGCTGGGTACCGGCTGGTTGTGCCAGGTAATGCGGAACAGATTGAGCGGGTTGATATCCCACAGCCCCACACGTTTTAATTTTGACACAATGGCCGGGGGAATCTGGCCGGGTTCTCGCTGCTGCTTAAAGGTGGGGATAATGATGTTTCGCTCGCGCGCGCGCTGCACGGCGCGTTCCAGGGAGTCTTGCTGAATGGTTAAATCAATCATTGTTTATTCCTTGATTTGAATTTATATAGGACTTACGCACTTCAAGACCCTAAAGGTTTCAAAGCACAAATTTCGGCCAAAATTCTGCCTAAACCTGAGCTAAATCTTATCAAAACCATACTTTCTAAAACCTTTAGGGTCTGCTTTTTGCCAACTGCGTAACTTCTATTATAAATGAGCGTAGTGCGTAGTTATCAATATTTAACGTATCACGCACCGCGTTCTACATCTTGCTTATCACTTCCTTTAGCGCCTCAATATTCGGCGCGACCCGTTGGGGGCGAGTCCCCACCTGTTCTGTGGCTTTGATGGCGCTGGCCACATCTTTCAGGCCGTTGCCGGTGTTGATGACCACAATCCGCTCGTGGGGAGAAACCTGCCCTTGCTCGATGGCTTTGAGCAGGCCGGCAAAAGCGGCAGCCCCGGCGGGTTCGGCAAAAACGCCGCAGCCCCGGGCCAGGGCCGGAATGGCCGCCAGAATCTCCTCGTCGCTCACGGCGATGAAAGCGCCGCCGGTTTCTTTGACGGCGTTGAGCGCCTTGAGGCGGTCGCGGGGCAGGCCGGCGCTGATGCTGTCGGCTATGGTTTGGGCCTTGATGGGCGGTTTGGTGAGTACGTCCTCGTTGTTTTGCCAGGCCTGATACATGTAGGCGCTGCCCTGGGCCTGCACGCCCATCAGTTTGGGCATGTGGCTAATCCAGCCCAGGGCCAGCAAATCCTTTAACCCTTTGTGCACTCCGCCGATGATGCAGCCATCGCCAACGCTCACAAAAATGCGGTCCGGGGCCTGCCAGCCTAGCTGCTCGCAAATTTCAAAGCTGACAGTTTTTTTGCCTTCGGTCATGTAGGGGTTGTAGCCGGTATTGCGGTTGTACCAGCCGTACTCGGCCACGGCCTGCATGCACAGCTCAAAGGCGTCGTCGTAAGTCCCTTTGACCAGCATCACCGTGGAGCCGAAAACCAGCAGTTGGGTGATTTTGGCCTGGGGCGCGCTTTCCGGCACAAAGATGATGTTGGGCTGGTTGACGCTGGCGCACAGGCCGCTCAGGGCGGCGGCGGCGTTGCCGGTGCTGGCCACGGCAATCATACCGGCCTGTTTTTCCTGGGCCTTCACAATGGCAAGGGCGCTGGCCCGGTCTTTGAAGCTGGCGGTGGGCAGGCGTCCATCATCTTTAACCCACAGATGTTGCAGGCCCAACTCGTCGGCCAGGCGGGTGGCGCGGTACAGGGGGGTCCAGCCCACGGTGAGCGGTGGGGTTTTGGCCTGGGGGTCAACCGGCAGCAACGCTTTGTAGCGCCAGATGGTGTGGTTGGTGGAGTGCATCAAATCGCCCTGGCTGAGGCGACGCCCAATTAGGTCGTAATCGTACTGAATGTCAACAATGCCTTCGTTGCCGTGGTCGGGGCAAACGTAGTCAATTTCATTGGGCAAGTATACTTTGCCGCAGATGAGGCATTTGAGGTTTAGAACGTGTTCCATGAGATTTTTTAAAGAGTAATCTGCGTGCCGGTTTCTCCGGCCACGGCTCGCTCAATGTTCTCCGGGTTGGTAATTATAGCTTCCCGGCCGCCATTTTCTAAAAAATTGACCACGGCCTGAATTTTAGGGGCCATGCTGCCTTTGGCAAAATGCGAGCCTTCGGCCAGATATTGTTTGGCTTGAGCCAGGGTAATGTGGTCCAGCCATTGCTCATTGGGTTTGCCAAAGTTGAGCGCCACTTTTTCAACGCCAGTGCTGATAATAAACAGGTCGGCCTTGATGAGGGTAGCCAGCAGCGAGGCGGCGTAATCTTTATCAATAACGGCGGCAATACCTTGCAGGTTGCCTTGGGCGGTGGCCACCACGGGGATGCCCCCGCCGCCAACGGCGATTACCACCACCCCGGCGGCAATCAACTGTTTGATGACCTGCTCTTCAACAATGCGAACCGGCATGGGCGAGGGCACCACGCGCCGCCAGCCGCGCCCGGCATCTTCAACTACATTCCAGCCTTCGGCGCGGCGGCGTTCGGCCTGCTCTTCATCCATAAATGAGCCGATAGGCTTGCTGGGGTTTTGAAAGGCCGGGTCGTTGGAGTCAACTTCTACCTGGGTGACAACTGTGGCAACGTGTCTGTTAATGCCCAGCCGCTGAAAATGGTTGTGCAGGTTTTGTTGCAGCGCGTAGCCGATAGCGCCCTGGCTATCGGCGCCGCAGACATCAAGGGGCACTTCGTGCAGTTCGTGAGCGGCTAACTCTGAACGGCGCAGAATAAAGCCCACCTGCGGCCCGTTGCCGTGGCCAATCACCACATTCCAGCCATTTTTGATGAGGCTGGCAATATGGCTGCAAGTTTCGCGGGCCGCTTCATACTGGTCAGGAACGGTTTGGTGCGCTTTATCTTTTATGAGGGAATTGCCGCCAATGGCAATTACAGCAACTTTGCCGGTCATTATATACTCCTTTAAGAATTCAGTGGTCAGTCGTCAGTAATTAGTAACCCGAAACCTATCTAACTCATCGTCAGAGCCATGACCGCTTTTTGCACGTGCAGCCGGTTCTCCGCCTCATCATACACCACCGACTGCGGCCCATCAATCACCCCGTCCGTCACTTCGATGTTCCGGTCTGCCGGCAGACAGTGCATATAAATCGCATCGCGTTTGGCTAACCCCATCCGCCGCTCATCGGTAATCCAGTCGCTGTACTTTTTGCCAATCTCCACGCTCTCTGCCTCGTCTTCCGTTGTTACCCAGCAGCCCCAACTCTTGGGATACACAATGTCTGCTCCCTTGAAGCCCGCATCCATATCGTCCATCACCTCAAAACTGCCACCGCTCTGGCGGGCATTGTCAGCCGCCTGCTGCACTATCTCCGGCATCAGTTTGAACTCCGGCGGATGCACCAGCCGCACATTCATCCCGTACCGGCTCATCAGCAAAATCAGGCTTTGGGGCACGCTCAAAGGTTTCTGGTAGCTGCTGGCGTAGGCATAGCTAACCGCGATGGTCTGGCCTCGGGGGTCGCCTTTTTTCTCGATAATGGTCAGCAGGTCGGCCAAAATCTGGAAGGGGTGGTAGACATCGCACTGCATATTGAGCACCGGCACCCGGCTGGCCTGGGCCACCTCGCGGATGTACTGGTTGCCAAAGTTCCAGTCGCACTGGCGAATGGCGATGCCGTCGTAGTAGCGGCCATAAATTTCGCCGATTTCCTTGGCGGTGTCGCCGTGGCTAATTTGGGTGGTGTCGCTGTCGATGAAGGCAGCGTGGCCGCCAAGTTGGGCCATGCCGGCCTCAAAGCTGGAGCGGGTGCGGGTAGATGTGAAGAAGAAGAGCATCGCCAGAACTTTATCGCGCAACAGGGCGTGGTCGCGTCCGGTGGCGCGGGCGCGTTTGAGGTCAAGGGCAACGTCGAGGATAGTGTCGATTTCGTCTTTGGTCCACTCCTGGGTGGTAATCATATCTTTGCCGCGTAAGTTGCTTTGCATTGTTTAAAACTCCTTTGTAGTTATCCAAATTTGGTTTGTAATGAATGAATTTATGGTTTTAATGGGACATACAACTTAAGCCTGCCGGCGAATGAGGCGCAGCCTGAGCAGGTCGTCTCTAAAAAATGAACGGGCTTTGAGAATGGGGAGGTTTTCCTGGTTGTAGCCAATCTCGTCAAACGAGATGAGAGCGGTGTGGGGCCGGGGCAGGTTGAACAAGCCGGTTAGCCAGTCTGGCGCGCTCAAGGGCACAATCTCGCTCAGGTAATAGCTGAGTTGTTGCTGGCAGCAGGTCATAAGAAATTTAAAGACTGGTTGGTGAAAAATGTCCTCGGAATAGGCAGTAGTGATGATTGGGGTGGGAATGTGGTTGATAGTGAAGATAACCGGCTGCCCGTCGGCCAGAAATAGTTTTTTAACAATCAAAACCGTATCCGTTGCCCTCAAATTGAGGCTGCCGGCGGTTTCTAAATCGGCCACCTGTTCCTCAATGCTTATAATGCGGGTTGAGGGGGTATAGCCGTGGTCGTGCAGCATGGCCTCGTAGCCCCAAATCTCTTCCAGCCGTGTTTTGAGTTGTAGACCGGCTTCGTTAATGAAGGTGCCGGCGCCTTGTTTGCGAAAGATGGCCCCTTCCAACTCCAGCCGGCTGAGGGCATCGCGAATGGTGGTGCGGCTGACGCCCAACTCGCTGGCCAGGTCCGTTTCGGACGGAATCCGCCCTTCCTCAAATTCTTCATTAAGAATCCGCTGCTTGAGGTGGCTTTTTACCTGTTCGGTTAGTGATGGGGTGCGTTTGAGCATTTAAAATAAGGTAAGGTTGTATGGTTGTATGACAAATTTGATAATACTCTCAAGCCATAATTTTGTCAATTAGCAAATTGAGTTTTGGTGCGTCCCAAATTTTAGGAATTTGGGGCATCTTGGGCAGGGGGGATACCCCCCGTACCCCCAGTCTGTTCCCAAAATTTGGGACAGACCCATTGAGTTTTCATCGGGATTTCATAAAGGTAGGGTATAAAGTTGCAATAACGTTCAAGCGAGGACGCCTTTATGCCCGTTTTTGATTACAGCTTTACGGTTAATGCGCCGCTGGCAGCCGTGGCCGGGTTTCATCACGATACTCGCGTGCTCAAGCGGCTGACCCCTCCACCGGTTTTTGTGCAACTGCATAAATTTGAACCGTTGGGCGAAGGGTCGATTGCGGATTTTACCCTCTGGTTTGGTCCGCTGCCTTTTCATTGGATAGCGGTTCATTCTAATGTAGACCCGCTGCGTGGCTTTACCGATACCCAACAAACCGGTCCGCTCAAACATTGGGCGCACACCCACACCTTTAGCGCCGAAGGCGAAGCGCAAACCCGCGTGCATGAGCGCATTGAGTACGAGCATTACCCCGGTTGGCGCGGCCTGTTAAGCCGGCTGTTCTTTGCCGGGCCGGCATTGTATTTAAATTTTACCTATCGGAAAATGGTTACGCGGCGCTTTGTGGAACGGCAGTAGCCAGCGCGCGTTGCAGCCACCGGCCGGTGTAACTATCGGGGTTGTTGGCTACCTGCTCTGGCGTGCCGGCCGCCACTACCTTGCCCCCGGCGTGGCCGCCCTCCGGCCCAATGTCGATAATCCAATCGGCGCATTTGATAACGTCCAGATTGTGTTCAATTACAACCACGGTGTTGCCGCCATTGACCAGCCGGTTGAGCACGGCCAGCAGCCGCTCGATATCGGCAAAGTGCAGGCCGGTGGTCGGCTCATCTAATATGTAGAGGGTTTTGCCCGTAGCGCGCCGGCTCAGTTCTTTGGACAGCTTGATGCGCTGGGCCTCACCGCCGGAGAGGGTGGTGGCCGGCTGGCCCAGGGTAACATACCCCACCCCCACGGCGTGCAGTGTCTCTAACTTGTTGCGGATAGCCGGGATGTTAGAGAAAAATTCCAGCCCCTCATCTACCGTCATCGCCAGCACGTCGGCAATAGATTTACCCTTGTATTTAATTTGCAACGTTTCCCGGTTGTAGCGTTTGCCGTGGCACACCTCGCAGGGCACGTAGATATCGGGCAGAAACTGCATTTCAATTTTGATGATGCCGTCGCCCTGGCAAGCCTCGCAGCGCCCCCCCTTGACGTTAAAGCTGAAGCGTCCGGCCTTGTAGCCGCGCAGTTTGCTCTCTGGCAGGCTGGCAAACAGCTCTCTTAACGGGCTGAACAGGCCGGTGTAGGTGGCCGGGTTACTGCGCGGCGTGCGGCCAATGGGCTGTTGGTCAATATCAATCACCTTGTCAATCTGCTCAACCCCCTCGATGCGCTCATGCAGGCCCGGTTTGGAGGTGGCCTGGTAGAGCAACTGGTCCAGCTTTTTGTGCAGAATTTCAATAACAAGACTGCTTTTACCGCTGCCGCTAACGCCGGTAACGCAAATAAATTTGCCCAGCGGAAAGCTAATGTCGATATTTTTAAGGTTGTTCTCTCTGGCCCCGCGCACCACAATTTCTTTGCCGTTACCGGGGCGTCGCTGGGAGGGGGTAGGGATGCGCTTATCGCCGCGCAGATATTGGGCGGTCAGCGAGTTGCTGTGAGCCAGAAAACTATCCCGGTCGGCAGACCAGACTACCTCGCCGCCGTGTTTGCCCGCGCCCGGCCCCATGTCGATAATCCAATCGGCGCTGCGCATGGTGTCTTCATCGTGCTCTACCACCAGCACGGTGTTGCCTAAATCGCGCAGCCCTTCCAGGGTGCGAATCAACCGGGCGTTATCGCGCTGGTGCAGGCCGATGCTCGGCTCATCTAAAATGTAAAGGCAGCCCATCAACTGAGAGCCAATTTGGGTTGCCAGCCGAATGCGCTGGGCCTCGCCGCCAGACAGGGTAGTGGCCGACCGGCTGAGGGTGAGGTAGTCCAGCCCTACATCTTGCATAAATTGCAGCCGGGCGATAATCTCTTTTAAAATGGGCGTAGCAATCATTTGCTGGCGTTCGGTTAGCCGGGCGCTGGCCGGGGCGTCGAGCTGGTTGTTTTGCAGCGCCTTAAACCAGACCAGCGCGTCGGTAACGGGCATATCGCTCACCTGGTGAATACCCAGCCCGGCAATGGTTACGGCCAGGGCTTCGGGGCGCAGCCGGTGCCCGCCACAGGCCGGGCAGGTGCGGGTTGACATGTATTTTTCCAGGTCGCCGTAAACATCGGCATTGCTGGTATCTTTGAAGCGGCGCTGCAAATTGGGGATGACGCCTTCAAAAGCGGTGCTGTAGCTGCGCAGTTCGCCTTCGGCGTTTTGGTAGCTCAGTTTGATTTTTTCGCCGGGTTTGCCGCCGTACAAAATAATGTCTCGCTGTTTGGAAGTCAGGTCAGAGACCGGCGTGTCGAGCGGTAAATTGTAATTTTGGGCCACAGCAGCGATGAGTTGGGCATAGTAACCGTTTTGGTTGCTCTGGCTCAGCCTGGCCCAGGGGCGAATAGCGCCGGTAGCCAGCGTTCTGTCCGGGTGCAGCACCAGGTCGGGGTCAAACTCTGAGCGCGCGCCCAGGCCATCGCAGGCAGGGCAGGCCCCGTGCGGGCTGTTAAAGCTAAAGGTGCGCGGTTCAATTTCGGGCAGGTTGGTGCCGCAATGCAGGCAGGCAAAATGCTCGCTAAAGAGCTTGTCCCACGGTTTTTCGGGGTCGGTAACATCTTGCACAACCATAACGCCGTTGCCCAGTTTGAGGGCGGTTTCCACCGAGTCGGCCAGCCGGGCGCTATCTTCGCCCTGCTGGTGGCGAATAATCAGCCGGTCTACCACGGCCTCGATGGTGTGCAGTTTGTATTGTTCCAGGCTAATATCCTCGTCCAGGTCGCGGATTTGGCCATCTACCCGCACCCGCACAAAGCCGGCCTTGCGAATGTCCTCGAATACGGCTTTGTGTTCGCCTTTGCGGTCGCGCACCAGCGGGGCCAAAATCATAATGCGGCTGCCATCGGGTTTGCCCGAAATAGCATCGACGATTTGCTGGCTGGTTTGCACGTTGACTTCTCGCCCGCAGTTGTGGCAGTGGGGCGCGCCGATGCGGGCGTACAGTAGCCGCAGGTAGTCGTAAATTTCGGTGACGGTGCCGACGGTGGAGCGGGGGTTGTGGCTGGCCCCTTTCTGGTCGATGGAGATGGCCGGGCTGAGGCCCTCAATCTGGTCCACATCGGGTTTGTCCATCTGGCCCAAAAACTGGCGGGCGTAGGCCGATAGACTTTCAACGTAGCGGCGCTGGCCTTCGGCGTAGATGGTATCAAAGGCCAGGCTGCTTTTGCCGCTGCCCGACAGGCCGGTAATGACCACCAGCCTGTCGCGTGGAATTTCTACGTTAATATTTTTCAGGTTATGCTCGCGGGCGCCACGAATGATAAGATTTTTCTGCATGCTGTTGCTGCCGGATTGCCTGATGGATATTGAGTCAAATTGTCAATTTACCATTAAGCCGGAGATTTTGCAACGCATTCGGGATAATTTGGGCGTTTGAGGTTGATAAACCCAAAACGGGGCAAGTTGCGCTGGCTGCTACAACTGAACGATTTCAACATAACACCCTGGCGCATTAGCGCATTTAACTATTTGGTTTATAATATCCTCTCTCAAAATCTGCGCGTAACAGATGCGCGCAAAATAAAATTATATTTAGAAGGAGATGTTTATTATGAGTCGCTATGAAGAATTGGAAAACCTGTTGGCCTCATTAAAGAATGATTTCAGCAAGTTCTACGATGATGGCAACAAGGCCGCCGGTACACGGGTGCGCAAGGGTTTGCTCGAGTTGAGAAACAAAGCACAGGAAATTCGCAAAGAAGTTCAGGAAATTAAGAATAAGTAATAATTTGTTGGCCTGCCCACTGTTTCAACCGGCAAATCGCGCCTCAGAATATAGTTAAGACTGTAAGGCGGGTTGAGGGCAGGCCAACGGTTATTCATCAGCCTTTGTTTACATTAGTACTAAAAAACCCCCCGCTGCCAACCAGCAGCGGGGGGTTGGGTATGTTTATCTCATTTCCCCTAATCGCTCTTCGATAAAAGCCACCACATCAGGCTCTAAATCAAAGGTGAGCGCGTTTTCAAGGTCAACAATTGCTTCCGGGTCTTGACGCAGATAATAGTGAGCCAACCCCCGGCCCAAATAAGAGAAGGGTCGCTGGTCGTCAATACTTAGCGCGGTTGTATAGCTTTCTATGGCCGCTTCGTATTGTTCGCTGACGCGCAAAATAAAGCCCAAATTCTCGTGAAACAGCGCCTGGTCCGAGCCTAACTGAACGGCCTGCCGGTAGGCTTCTTCGGCGCTGGCTAAATCTTCAAGCTCGTAATAGGTGTCGCCCAACCCATTATAAAGCCACGGGTCTTGCGGGTTTAACGCCACAGCTTGCTGATAGCTTTGCAGAGCGTCTTCAAAATTGCCCTGCTCATATTGAATACGACCAATCAGGTCGTAGTCGCTGGCGCTGGGGTTGTTGCCATCAATCGAGATGGCCGCTTCCAAATCGGCCAGGGCAGCGGCGCTTTCGCCCACATAATAGTAGGCCAGCGCCCGGCTGCGATAAAAGTTGCTGAGAGCAACCACGTCGGTGGCGCCCAATTCAATGGCCTGGGTCGCATCGGCAATGGCTTCTTGATAATTGCCCAACAGTCGATTGGCCCGGCTGCGAATGTTGTAAGTGCGAGCCGTGGCGGGATTATCTTCCCCGGCCAGTCGAATCGATTCGGTGGCGTCGGCGATGGCCTGCTCATACTGCTCAGTGTAATAATAAGCCAGGGCGCGGGCGTGGATAATGGTGGCCCGGCGGGAGTCGCTCAAATCGCCGCCCAATTCAACCGCCTTTGAGGCGTCGGCAATGGCCGCTTCATATTGCTGCTGGTCGCTGTACACGTAAGAGCGATAGGCATACGCCAGGGCCATATTGGGGTCTAACGATAGCGCCTCGTTCAAATCGGCCAGCGCTTCTTCGTGTTGCCCGGTTTCAGAGTAGACAAATCCGCGCGCGGCCAAAATTTCGGCCTGGTCGTTTTTATCGTCGGCCAGAGTCAGGGCCTCGTTATAATTTTTTAAGGCTTCGTCATACTCGCCCAAATCAAGCATGGCCTGGCCCAAATCATAATAGGCGCTTACCAGATTGCGCCGGCTGTCCAGGTCGGCGCTGGCGGCATCTACGTTACCTTGCAGGCTGGCTTTCAAATCGGCAATAGCCTCTTCAAAGTTGCGGAGTTGCAAATGGGCGTAGCCGCGCCGGGCCAGAGCTTCGTAATTTTTGTCGTTGGCGGTTAACACCTGGTCCAGGTCGGCTACGGCCGCGGCCCAATCTTTGATGGCGATATGGGTTTCGGCCCGCTCTGTGTAGATAGCCTCCGCATTACCGGCGGCGTTGCCCTGCGCCTCAACCACCGCGAGCGCCGCGTCGTAATCGGCCAGAGCCTCCTCCCACTTTTGGGCCTGACGACTCTGGTCGGCCCGCTCAAGAAGTGTATCTACCTGCTTTTTGTAAACAACATTCAGGTCGCCGGCCGGGCTGCCATCATCCTTTTTTACGGCCACTGCCGCCTCGTAATCGGCTAGGGCCGACTCATAATCCTGCTGGTCGTGGTACAGGTCACCCCGTTCCGATAGGGCCGCAAAACGGTCTTCGGCGCTCAGCCCATCTTCTTCTAAAGCCAGTTTGTACTCTTCAAATGCCTTGGTTATATCGCCTTCGGCCACGGCATCACGCGCCTTATCAAGATGGCTGGCCCCCAGCGAGCAGGCCAACATAGGCAATATAATGGCTGCTACTATAAGAATAAATTTGGATTGAGTTGTTTTTAACACGGGTCTTTTCTCCTCTGAAAATAAGAATAGCGGAGTGTCAAAGTGGAGTGTCAAAGTGCACTTTGACTCCCCAGGTTTTCATTTCTCGTTGCCGTCTTAAAGGGACTATCACACTCCCTTGGTATGATTAATGATGGAAACGATTATAAGGGATACAACATGTCCTTGTCAATGATGTTTTTAGTTTGAGTATGCGGCAAAAATGTGTTTTAATAGGGCCTTAATTTCAATTCGGGATGACGCCAATGATTGAAACGCTTGATATTGAACAGCACGACCAATTGCTTGCCTACCTTGCCGATACCGGCCAGATTGAACCAGCCGAGCAACCCGTTTTTCAAAACCTGGCCGGCGGCGTCTCAAACCGAACGGTGCTGGTCAGCCGCTCCAACGGCGAGGCGTGGGTGTTGAAACAGGCGCTGGCCAGGCTGCGCGTGCCGGTCGATTGGTTCAGCAGCCCGGAGCGGGTACACCGCGAGGCGTTGGGCCTGCGCTGGCTTACCCAACTGGCCCCGCCCGGCGCGCTGCCGGCCTTTGTTTTTGAGGATTTTCAACACCATCTGCTGGCGATGACTGCCGTGCCCCAGCCCCACCACAACTGGAAGCAACTGCTGCTGGCGGGTCAACTGGAAAATGAACACGTAGCCCAGTTTGGCCGGCTGCTGGCAACAATTCACCGCAACGCTTATCTCCGCCGGGGCGAAGTAGCCGCCGTGTTCGAAGAGCGCTCCTTTTTTGAGTCGCTGCGGCTGGAGCCGTACTACGGTTACACGGCCACGCAAGTACCCGCCGCCGCCGGTTTTTTACAGCAGTTAATTGACGAGACCCGGAACACGCGGCTAACCCTGGTTCACGGCGATTACAGCCCCAAAAATATTCTGGTGTACCAGGGGCGGTTAATGCTGCTGGACCACGAGGTGATTCACTTTGGCGACCCGGCCTTTGACCTGGGCTTTTCGATGACCCATTTACTCAGCAAGGCGCACCACCTGTCGCACCTGCGCCGGCAATTTGCCAATGCAGCCCGCCACTACTGGCAGGTTTACCTGCAAACGCTGGGGCCGGTAGCCTGGGCCGGCGCGCTGGAGCCGAGGGCGGCGCGGCACACCCTGGGCTGCCTGCTGGCTCGCGTGGCTGGTCGCTCTCCCCTGGAGTATTTTGACCCGCCCGCCCGCGCCCGGCAGCAGCGGGTTATGGTCGCATTAATGGAACAGCCGCCCGCCGCCATTTCAGACCTGATTACCCAATTTGTCGAAAGGTTATAAATTATGCCTATCATTAACCAGTTAGATGCCCTGGAAATCCTCGACAGCCGGGGACGGCCAACCGTGCAGGCTACCTGCCGGCTGGTCGGCGGCGCTGCCGGAACCGTTTCGGTGCCATCCGGGGCCTCTACCGGCGCGGCTGAAGCCCACGAACTGCGCGACGGCGACTCGCGGCGCTATCGCGGGTTGGGCTGCCGCCGGGCGGTTGGCAATATCAAGGGAGAGTTGCAGCAGGCCCTGCAAAACCGTAATTTTGAGCAGCGCCAGCTTGACCGGGCGATGGTTGAACTGGACGGCTCGCCCGACAAGTCGCGCCTGGGAGCCAACGCGCTGCTGGCGGTATCGCTGGCTTTTGCCAGGGCCGTTGCCGCCGAACGCGGCCAGCCGCTGTATCAATATTTTGCCGACCTGCTGAATTTGCCGCTGCAAACCCTGCCCCGGCCAACCATCAACCTGTTTAGCGGCGGCAAGCACGCCGGCGCGCAGGTTGCCATTCAAGATGTGCTGGTTGTGCCGGCCTCGGTCCAAACAATGGATGAGGCGCTGGCCATGACCGCCGCCGTTTATCAGGCCGCCGCCGAGCTGACCTACCGCAAATATGGCATGCGGGCGCTCACCGCCGACGAAGGGGGGCTGGCCCCGGCCTTTGCCAGCGCCGAAGCGATGCTGGCCGATGCGATTGAGTCGATTGAGGCCGCCGGGCTGGCTCCGGGCCGAGATGTGACTCTGGCCGTGGATGTGGCCTCCAGCCATTTTTATCAGGCGGGCCGTTACCAACTTGGCAAGAATTGGACGCTCGACAGCCCGGCCATGATTGACCATTTGCTGGGGTGGCTGCAACAATATCCAATTGTGAGCATCGAGGACGGCCTGGCCGAGGATGACTGGTCGCACTGGCCAGATTTTAAAGCCAGAGTCGCGGGGCGGTCGCTGGTGCTGGGCGACGATTTGCTCTGCACCAATCCGGGCCGCATCCGCCGGGCCATCGAGGCCGGGGCGGCGGATGCGCTGCTGCTAAAAGTCAACCAGATTGGCACCCTGTCTGAAGCCGCCGAAGCCTGCCGCCTGGCCCGCGCTGCCGGCTGGCAGGTAACTGTCAGCGCCCGCAGCGGCGAAACCGAAGATAACTGGCTGGCCGATTTGGCCGTGGGCTGGCGCGGCGACCAGATAAAAGTTGGCTCGATTACCCAATCGGAGCGGCTGGCCAAATACAACCGCCTGCTGGCTATCGAGGCCGAAACCGGCCTGCCGCTGGTTGCCTGGCCTAATTAGAGGTTATTTTTTGCCGGAGCCGGAGAAGGCGGCGGTCAACCCCAGAAAAATAAAAACGCTGCCGGCCACATATCGCTGCGCTTTCAAAAAGTGAAGGCTGCCCCGCAGCCAGTGGCCCATAGCGCCGGCCAGCAGCGCATACAGGCCGTCGCTGCAAACGCCCATTATCACAAACAACGCGCCTAAAAACAAAATTTGCCCCACCACGCCGCCCCGGTTGACATCCACAAACTGGGGCAAAAAGGCAAAGAAAAAGAGGGCGGTTTTGGGGTTGAGCAGGTTGACCACCACGCCCTGGTAAAAAATTTTTGATAGTCGCCGTTGTTCAGCCAACTCAGGCGGCAAGATTTCTTCGGGGGTGAGCAGCCGGCGCGCGCCCAGATAGATGAGATAGGCCGCCCCCAAATATTTAACCGCATCAAACGCCAGCGCCGATGACATCAGCAAGGCCGACACCCCCAGCGCGGCGGCGGCCACGTGAAACAAAGAGCCTCCGGCAATGCCCAAAGTCGAGACAATGCCGGCCCAGCGCCCCTGGTCGATGCTGCGGGCGACAATGTACAACACTGCCGGGCCGGGCGTCACCAGCAGTACCAGGGCCGCAATGACAAACACGGCTAAAGTTGATGAATCGGGCATTGATGCCTTCCTTTCTGTCTGGCGGCCAATTACCAAACAGTCCTAATCTTATTAAAAAGCGCAGGCCGGCGCAAGGGCCATTTTTGGCAATTTCAAAGGGACCATTACGGACCAAAAGCCCTTTCAAAAAAGCCGACCACCCGCGCCCGGTACTCGGCTTCACGAGCCAGGGCCGGGTCGCCGTGACCGAAATTTTCAATAATCCACAATTCTTTGGGTTCTCCGGCGGCGGCGTACATTTTTTGAGCGTGGCGCAGCGGAAAAAGATGATCATCGGTGGTGTGGATGATGAGCAGGGGCCGGGGCGCAATCGTCGCCAAATCACGGGCCGAGTCGACCTGCCCAATTTCAACCCCGGTTCGCCGCTCGGCCAGCGCCACCACCAGCGGGGCAAAGGGCCATTTGGGGAAAATGGTCAACTCCTCAAAGGCATCCTCAACCGCATCGGTCAGGCTGCTGTAGCTGATTTGAATGACCACCGCTTCCAGGCGCGGGTCAGCCGCCGCCGCGCGAGCCACCGCCGCCCCGCCCAGCGAGCTGCCGACTACCCCAATTCTTTCGACCTCCGGCAGCGCGTCCAAAAAATCTGCGGCTGCCTGCACGTCCAGCGCCTCCCGGTAGCCGTAAGTGACAAGTTTACCCTCGCTCTGGCCGTGGCCGCGCAGGTCGATGAGCAGCAGGGGATAACCGGCCTCGGCCAGCAGCGAGGCCGTGGGCAACATCGCCGCCCGGTTGGCGTTGATACCGTGCACCACAATAATTGCCTCGGGCCGCGAGCCGGGGATGTACCAGCCGGCAATTTTCAATCCGTCTGCCGTGGTCAGGGTGATATCCCGGTAGGGCAGGTTGGCCACAGCGGGGGTAAATGGAGGGAGCTTGCGCGCGGGGATGACCAGCACCTCAACCTGGCGTTTGAGCAGGTAAGCCAGACCCGCACCCCCCAATACCAAAATGACGGCAATGGTGAAAAGAGCCAGCCGCAGCCAGTAGCGGCGCGTAAATTTGGGGGAAAGGTTTGTGGTCATTGTTGCGGCAAATGGGTAAATGGTAATTACAACTGCCCCGACTCGCCCCATTGGGCCAGCATTTTTTGATATTTGGGGGCGTCGTACCGCTCCAGCCGAAAGGCCCATTCGTAATCCGGTAGCCGGTTGCCGGCCAGGTGCGCGGCCAGCAGTTCTCCGGCAGCGCAAGAGGCCATCTGCCCAAAGCCAGATAGCGCCCCGATGAGGTAGGCCCCCTCAACCGGCAGCGGGCAAATCAAGGGGCGGTTCTCTTTGGTTTTGGTATAGTAGCCGCCATCCACAACCGGTTTGGGGGCGCGTCCAAAATAGGCCGACAGGCCGGGCACAATAGCCGACATGCCGCGCAGCACAATTTCCGGGTAGTGGGGGTCAAACGTGAGCGGAAATTTTTCTGGCGCCGGCTCCATGTCGTAGGTCCACAGCAGCAGAATGATGGGGCTGTCGGCCCCGCCTTCCGGGCGACCGTGAACGCCGGCCGGAAATTCATCCAGCAGCCAGCTTGTTTCTTCGGACTCGGCCAGAAACTCGCGCTCGTCTTCATCCCAGGGTAGTTTCACCGGGTCAATCCAGATGAGCAGCGGCGCCTGGCGCGGAAAAACGCCAAGATGGTCGCTATAAGCCACTTTGACGTGCAGTTCGGAGTAGGTGGGTAGCTCCACGCCAATCATTTGGGCCACCGGTTTGACAAACGGCCCGGCAGCGATAACAAAATTACCGGCAGCAATGCGGGCCGAGCCGTCGCTGCCGCTAAATTTTACAGCCTGCACCCGGTTGCCGGTTAGCTCGACTCCTTCAACCCGGCCATTGATTAATTTTGCGCCGCGCGATTGCGCCTGTTCCAGCATGTACATGCCTAACTGCTGGGCGCTAAACCAGCCGCAGCGCCGGGGATGCAGCAGCGCCACCGTCTGCTCCGACAGATAGGGGAAGTGCCGCCGGATGAGGGTCGGGTCGGTTATCAAATCTGCGCCGGTGGGCTGGTTTTCAAAACCTTCGGCGGGGGCAGGTTGGTATTCCGACGGGCCGGGATGATAGCGCACCGGCCCCGCCCCCAGGCCGGAGGACTCCTGAGCTGCCCGTTTGAATTTATCAATATTGGCCGGGTTGGCCGTGGCGTACAGATAGCCGCGCCGGTTCAGATTAAATCGGTTGCCGCTTTCGCGGGCCAGTTCTTCCAAAATGTCGATGCTGCGGTTCATAAAGCGCACCATCTCGTCGCCGGGGCCGGGCCACCAGTTGCGGTAGCACTCGGTAGATTTGTCGCTGGTGAGCGACAGCGGCGGGCGCTCGTCAATTAAAACAACATTTTTGACGCCCTGCCGCGCGGTCAGGTGATACGCCGCGGCCACGCCGGCAATCCCGGCTCCGCAGATGACAACATCGGCTGTTTGGGTCATAAATCAATCTCCTTTTGGTAAAACGTATTTCGTATTGCGTAGTGCGTGGTGCGTATTAACCGGCTTTCCACGTACATACTACGCACTACGAGTCCTGCGCAAACCAGCGCCGGATTAACTCTACCTGAAAACAATACCCGCCGTCAATGGTTTCAATCAGTTCGCGCCGGCAGAGGTGGTCCAGCGCCTGCCGGGTCAACTCGCTTTCGGCCAGGCGGGCCTGCCGGGCCAGGGCAGACTGGCCGGTAACCACGCCTTCGCCCTGCGCGGCCAGGGCGGTGAGCAGGGCCAGCCCGGTCTCATCTACCTGATTACGCTGGATGTCGGCAAAAAAGAAGCTACCGCTGGTCAGCGCCTGTGGCACGGCGGCCTCCACATCCTCCAGCGAGGCCAGGCGACGCGCTGCCGGCGCTTGCTCGTTTTTGAGGGCCACAATTTCGGCGCATAAAAGCTGCACCAAAAAAGGGTGGCCGCGAGTCAGGGTCAGCACGCGCTGGCTGGCTTCGGGCCGGTAACGCAGGGTAAATTCCTGAACCGGGCGCTCGATGAGTTGCCGGGCTTCGGTTTCTTGCAAATAGCTAAGGTGGACCACCTGCACGTTGATGAGGTAGCTGGCCCAGCGTTGAAACTCGCTGATGTGGTGCGAGCCGGCCAGCAGCACCTTAAATTGGGGCCGGTGCTGAATAAGGTGTCGCAGCATACCCAGCACGTCCTCTTCGTCGTAGCGGCCTTTGGTAATGGCGCTGTCAAGGGTTTCAAACTCGTCCAGGGCCAGCAAAAAGGTGTGCAGGTGGTGGGCGGCCAGGGTTTGCTCAATTTTGTCCAGCCATTCGTCAAAGCGGGTAAAAGGGTCTACCATTAACGACTCGTGCGACAGCGGTGGCAACTCCAGATTGCGGCGCTGGCCAGCGGATTTAGCCATATCGCGGGCGATGTTGTAGAGCAGCCCGGCGTGGTCTTTGGCCCGCGACGCGCCTTGCAGGTCAACAAACAGCGGCACAATGGTGGTGGGCAAAAGCCGCCCCAAATTATTGAGCAGCGAGGTTTTGCCCATGCGCCGCTGGCCGTACAGCAGCAGGGGCGGGCGGCGCTGGTCTTGCAAAAGCTGCTCGATGCGGGCGGTGATGTCGGTGCGGCCGGTAAAAATTTCTTGGTGCTCGGTGAGGGGCACGCCGATGATGTAGGGGCTGTCGATTTCCTGGCGGGCCTCGACCGTGGCGGCCAGCGCCCGCAAATGCTCCGACACAATTTTGCGCCACTGGGTTGTCACCGGGCGAAAACGCTCGGCGTAGGGTTCGCTGCTGCGGGTCAGCTCGCGCAGCAAGCCGTCCAGTCGCTCCTCTACCGCGCTGAGGGCCAGCCGCTGGTTGTAGGCGCTCTCCTGCCGCAGCGCCGATTCGACATCCTGGCTGAGGCGGCTGAAGCTGCGCAACAGGGCGCTGGCCGGCCCGGCCAGTTCGCCGGCGGCCAGTTGGCGGTGAATCTGGCTGATGGCGGACACATCGTTGCACTGTTCCAGCGTGCGGGCGTCCAGTTCAATTTGGGCTACCTGAGCCGCCTGCCGGTGCGGGCCGGCGCTCAAAAAGTCCAGCGCGGCCTGCCCGTTGGCGGGGTTGTGTTTGAAGATAAGCAGCAGGTGGTCAATCAGGCCAAAGTAGGCAAAACGCTGGTACTCTTCCCAAAAGGCGGCGTGCCAGCGCAGGTAGCTGCGGCCCTGCTCGATGCGCTGCGGGTTGTTGCGGTCGGCCCGGTAGAGCAGAATGTGCCACATGGCGGTAACAGGGTACAGGGCAATGGGTAGCCACCACTCCAGGGCCAGCCCGGCAATAATAAACAGCACTCCGATGGGCAAGATGGGCCAGCGGCCATAATTGCCGATGATGCTGAGAAACAGGACGCTGCCGCTGGCCAGCGCCCCGGCTACCGCGCCGGCCCACGGCCCGGCAATGCGCTCGGCCAGCACGTAAGAGAGGGCAAACAGGGCGGTGAGCAGGGCTGCGTTGACAATGCCGGTTACTTCGGGCAGCACGTCAACCGCCAGAATACGGGCCAGGCCCACGGCCACGCCAAAGGTAATGCCGTACATCAGTTCGCGGCGGCGGTTGGTGCGACGCCCCACGGCCACGCCGACTGCCACCCCGCTGGCTGCGCCAAAGGCGACCCCCCGCGCCACGTTGACTGCGCCGCCGCCGGCCACGCCAAACACCAGGTCGCGCGCGGTTTCAAAATCCAGGTTGCTGGCTACGCTGATGGCCAGACTGCTGGCGACCACCGTGCCGACTACCCCAATCAAGATGCCAATGATAATGCCGACCATTTGGCGGGCCACCGAGTAGGCGGGGCGGTGTCCGGCCCGGCTGCCGGGGATGGCGCTGGCCGCGCCAAAGGCGGCGCTGCCGGCCACGCCCAGCGCAAAGCCGGCGGCCACAACCAGCGCGGCGGTGCGGATAATGCCATCGGGCCAGATGCTGGCCAGGCTAAAGGCCAGGCTGCCCACAATACCGCTGACAATACCGGCGGCCACGCTGACCACCATGCCCCCGGCAATGCCCAGGGCCACGCTAATGGCGACGGCAAATGAAACCCCGCCGATGATGCCCGGCGTCCGGCCAAATACCTGGCTGTTTTGGGCAATGCCGGTTAGCCAAACCAGCACGCCCACCAGCAAAGGCCAGACCACGTAACCTTTTATCAACAGCCGGCGCAGTTCCGGGTTATGCCATTGTTCCTGGTGTAGCTCGGCCAGATAAAAATCGGAGTGTAGCTGCGGGTCAATCCGGGCAATGTGATTGCGCCAGGCCGACGGGTGAATCAGCAGCCAGAAGAGTAGTTGCAGCGTGCCCAACAGCAGGTTGGGATGTAGGGGCGGGGCGTGGGTGAAGGTGGTTTCGGGTTTCAAAACCTTACTCCAGTAGGTGCCGAAATGGCTCTATCTGCGCCAGGCCATCTTCTCGCCAGGCCGGGCCGGCTTCGCCTTCTTCGAGGGTCAGTAGTCGCTCGCGGCAGAGAATTTGCAGCAAAATGGGCCAGTGCTGGCTTTGCTCCAGAATCCACTCAACATCTTCAGAGGGGAAGGCGATGGGCGAGCTGGCGACGAGTTCGCGCGCTTCAGACTCTTGCAGCGGGCCGAGCAGGGCCGTATAGCCGAAGATGTTGAAAAAGGGCGAGCCGTAATCATTGTGGTGGGCCAGTTGGTCGGGCGGCTCTTGCGCGGCCAGCACAAAGGCCAGGTTGCCGGCCACCTGATTGGTTGCCAGCGCCCGCAGCCCCTCCCAAAAGGAATCGTCAAGCTCGGCGTAACGTTGCAGGGCTACGCCAATTTCATCAAATAAGATAATGGTGGGCCGGTTCAGGTTTCGGCTGACCACGTCTAAAAAATTATCCAAATCGCACGGGGTGGGGGTGGGCAAGCCCAGTTGGTTGAGCAGGTAATGGAGCAGGCGCTCCCGGCTGCCCAGGCGCGAGTCCTGAAAGTCAACCAAAACCCACTGGTACTGCTCTGGCGCGGGCAGCCAGGTGTTGGTTTGGGTAGCCCGAAGCTGGCCCGGTGGGGTGATATTGACGCTCTTTAAATAGTGCAGCAGCGAGGTTTTGCCGCTGCGCCGGGGGCCGATGATAGCCGCATTTTGTAGTGGTCGCCGCTTGAGCAGATTGAACAGGCGCTTGACTTCTCGCTCTCGGCCAAAAAAATGGCGGGGGTGGGTAATGGGCGGGCCGGCAATAAAGGCGGGGTGCTCCTCCAGGGGAGGGGCCTGGTGATTAATGAAATCTGAGTCTGTAAACGCGCCGTGCTGCATGGCCGGTAACATTTCGCTCACTACAGGAGCCGGGTTGGGGTGGTCGGCAAAGCGCAAAAATTGCTCAAGCTCTTTTTGACTGGTCAGGCCGCCCCGTTGCACCAGCTCGCGGGCCAGATTTTCCAGCTCATCCAGTTGCGAGGGCACGTGCCCTTTGCGCCAATATTCAATGGGCGACCCGCCGGCATCGCGGCCCAGGGCGTAGCCCAACTCATCCTGCACAATTTGAATTTTGCTGTTTTCCCGCAGGGTAATGCGTCGCACAGCCTGGGTAAGCAATTGGGCAAATCTTTCTGGAGTTTTAGACATTATCGTAATCATCTCCTCCGAATTGTCGGAGTGAAAAATCGGAGCGTGGCTGACAACTTTTGGGAGTATGGCTTGAGTACAATGCAGATAATTATTTCTATTGTACCAAATTTCGCGCTGGTCGCTAACGGAGGGAGTAATTATGACGCACAATCATCAAACCGCTGAAATAAAAAAGTTGCATCTGGAAGCCGTCGTGCTGTTTGCCATTAATAATATTCCCAGGGTAGATGCCGCCACCCTCAAACAATTTTTAGAGCTGGTCAACGCCGGCGGCGCCTTTGGCAGCATCAGCCATGAGCAAATCGTCAAAAAAATGGACCAGGTAATGAAGTACATTCCCGGCGCTTGCGGGCAATCGCTGCTAATTTTGATGGATTTGCTGGAAATTGCGCCGCCCCGGAAGTTGGCCGCACCCCGCGAGGACGCCTCCTTTCCCCTGATTATCGAAGCGGCGCCGCCGGTATCGCTGGGCCGCGAAGGTTTTTATGTGGGGTAGGGGCAGGCCGGCGTGTCAGAATACACTTTGGCGCGCTACTATTACCATTTTCTGGAGAACAACAATGAGTATCGCTCAATTTCGACAACTTATCAAAACGATGACAAAATTCAGCGGGCGTCTGAGCCTGGCCGGGGCGCATCTGCTGGTGGCCGTGGTGGTCGCCTGGCTGGTGTTGCGTTTTTTCCCCGGCGACCGCTGGACCCCGGTACGGCTGGGCAGTTATTTTGCCCCCTGGCTGTTTATGGCTCTTTTTCCTGCTCTGGCTATGGCCTTGCTGGCGCGGCGGCGCCGGCTGGCGCAATGGGCAGCCCTGTTAATTTTCGGTTTTGCGGCCTCTTACTGGCCGCTGCTGGCGCCGCGCCAAACAACCGTGTACGCTCATGCCAATAGCAGCAGGCTTAAAGTGATAACTTTCAACGTAAACCTGAACAACCGCGATGCTTCGGGCATTGCCGGGTTTGTCCAATCCGAGCAGCCCGATATTATTGCCTTTCAGGAAATGACCAATGCCCTGTCGCCCGCGCTGCAAGCGGAGTTGCAGGCAACCTATCCCTATTATCTGGTTGATAAATCCTGGGGTTTGCCAATGGTGGTTGCCAGCCGTTACCCGCTCACGGCGTTACCCAAACCCGCCGGTACCGAACGCGCCCAGCACGTTTTGGCCGACACGCCGGCCGGCCAGGTGGTCATTTGGAATGTGCATCCCAACCCGGCGGTGCTGGGCGGCTGGGAATCGCAGCGAAGTTTACTGGCGGCGGTTGCCGGGGATGTGGCCGGGGAAGAGAGGCCGGTGTTGGTGCTGGGCGACTTCAACGCCACCGCCCATACAGAAAACTACCGCTTGATAGCCGACCATTTAACCGATACCCACTGGGCGTCCGGGCAGGGGTTTGGTTTCACCTTTCCCGATTTTGCCAAAGCCCGCATTGATTATCAACATTTGCCCTGGCAGTATAAAATCTTGCTGGCGATGCAGCCGGCGGTTAAAATTGACCACATTTTTGCCAGCCGCCACTTTACTCCGCTCAAAAGTTATGTTGTTCAACAGGCCCACGGCTCGGACCACCGGCCGGTGGTTGCGGAGATGCTGGTGGCCCGGTAACAAGATATAGGCTATGAAGACCGGCAGTAATCAAGCGCAGTTTGGGCCAGAATTTGGGCCAGGTCCACCAGCGATTGCAAATCTACCCACTCTACTTTGGCGTGCGCCCCCCCGCCGATGGGGCCAATCATCACCGTTTCCACGCCGGCCTCGGCCAGCAGGGCGGCGTCGGCCCAGTAGGTTTCGCCGGTGTGGGCCGGTTGACGCCCCAGCACGGCGGCTGCGGCCCGGTCAACTGCCTGCACTATGCCCGCCTCCGCGGAAACTTCAAAAGGATTGCGCACAAAAAGCGATGTTACCTGTGCCTTGAAGGTGGGGTCGGCGGCGGCCAGCGAGTCAATAATGGCCTGTATCTCGCCCATCATCTGGGCCTCGGTTTCGCCGGGGATGGTGCGGCGCTCAATTTTTAGGCGGCAGTTAGCCGCGTAGACGCTCAATTCCGTACCGCCATTAAGCATAGCCGCGTGCAGCGAGGGCGGGCCGACCAGCGGGTGGCCGTCTCGCTGCCGCAGGTGTTGCTCCAGCCTGTCCAATTGGGCCAGAAAACGGCCCATCCGCATATTGGCGTCGATGCCTTCATCAAAGCGGCTGCCGTGCGCCGCCCGCCCCAGGGTTTCCACCTCCAGCCAGACAAAGCCCTTGTGCGCCCGGCATATGTTCATCTGGGTCGGTTCGGTCACAATCGCCCCATCCACCTGATAACGTTTGATGATATCGGCGGTGCCCAGGCTGGCGTACTCTTCATCGGCCACGGCGGCCAGCAGCACATCGCCGCCGGGCTGCGCGCCGGCATCCACCAGCGATTTGACGGCGGCCAGACAGGCGGCCACGCTGCCCTTCATATCATACGCGCCCCGGCCATACACCCTGCCATCCTTTATCTCGGCGGTAAAAGGGTTGTCCATTCCCTCAACGCCAACGGTGTCGATGTGTCCATTTAACATTAGCGAGCGCCCGCCGCCGCTGCCTTTGAGGATACCCACGGCGCTCACCCGGCTGTGGTCGGCGTCGTGCAGGGCTACCTCCAGCCCCAGCCTCCGCAGCGATTGGCCGATGTAGGCCGCAATTTCGGCCTCGCCGCGCCCCGTTGGCAGCAGCGATAAATTGATGGAGTTGATGGCAATCAGGTCGGTGAGCGTTTTCACTAAATAATCGCGGTCAATGGTCAAATTCAAGGTTGCACTCCTGTGAGGGCTGGCTCTGGCTCAAGCGCCCTGTAAATCCTGCTGTCTGACCGGCACCGCCGTCACGCTGTCGGTCATCCAGCAACCCGCGCAGGGCGGCTCCGTTTGTTTGGATAAAGTGAACAGGTAAACCGTGGCGTTGCCGTTCGGGTCAATAATGGTGACGCGCTGCGAAGCCGTATCTCCTTCAATTCTCATTGGGCCGTATTCGGCCAGTTTGTGGTTGAGCATAGGCCGGTAGGTGGGGTTTTTGACCAGTTGAATAAAGCGGGTCAACGGGCCGGTCACTCGCTTATTATCTGGCGAGGCAAACCGGAAGGTGATTTCAATGCCTGAGTCTTCGTCATCATTGTTTTGCAGCGCCTCCACCTGAATTCTGACCACTTCAACCGGGGATAAATCGGGGTGGGGTTGAAGCTCCTGGTGAACTGCCTCCGCTTCGGACTCGGCGGGCGACTCTGCGGGAGACAGGTTTAACGAGCAACCGGCCACCACAATGGCCGAAACAAGGCAGGCAAGGATAAATTTTGAACCTGATACTTTCATTATCGCCTCCTGCGGGGATGAATTTTTTCTTGTGGTTAAATATAGCATGGCGACCGGCCGGTGACAACAGCTTTTTGGCTAACTTTCGCCCAGTAAGGCGGTCCCTTTGGGCAAGGCAAATTGCCGCCTAACAAGAAACAGGCCCAGCCCCAGCGGCCCGGTCATTAAAGTAAAAAACAGGCAGATGCCGGTTTGCCACGCCGGAATCTTCAGCCGCAACCCCTCTTTGTAAATCCAAAAGCCGACAAACAAATCAAACGCCAGATAGTGAAGCCAGGCCCCCACAAACAGCAACTCCGATTGGTTGAGCGATTGTCGAAGCTGGTCAAAGCCAAAATCAAACGCCGACGATGGCGGTAGCTGGCTCATCCCCAACAGCAAAAAAGTAACATACAATCCGGCCAGCACTAAAAAAATAGCATAATTTTGGGTGAGCCGCCGGGTGAGGGCGGCTTTGGGCGCAAAAATCATAAGCAGCCACCAGGGCATAGGAATTAGATTGGCGATGTTGTACCACAATTCGGCATTCATGATGACCTCCGGCGTTGTTGAGCAATGCGTTCGTCCACAGTTTTACGGGCGATGACCTCGTACAAAATGGCCTGGGCGTTGCCCCGTTTACGCAGCACCCGGCCCAGCCGCTGCACATACTCGCGGGCGCTGGCGCTGCCGCCCAGCACCACGGCAATTTTAGCCTCCGGCACATCGACGCCCTCATTCAGCACTTTTGAGGTGACAATAGCCCGGTAGGTTCCGTTTTTGAAGCTGTCTAAGGCGGCTTTGCGCTCGGCGGCGTTGGTTTGGTGGGTGATGACCGGAATCAGGTGCCGCCGCGATATTTGATAGGCAAAGCGGTTGTGGGCCGTAAAGATGAGCATTTGCCGGTCGCGGTGTTCGCGCAGCAATCGGTCCAGCGCATCTAATTTGCCGTGCGCCTGGTGGACAATCTCCTTGAGTTTGAGTTCGGCCACCTTGGCCCGGCGCGCCCGAACTTCGTAGGCGCTGCGGCGGGTAAATTCGTCCCACCAGTGAGGGCCGTAACTCTCGCGCAGGCGGGCTTCGCGCACGTAGCCGGTGTAGGCGGCGTAGGCGGCGTCGTAAGCGTCGCGTTCTTCCGGGGTCAAATCAACCCGGATGCGCTCGGTGCGGTATTCGGCCAACTGCTGGCCGGTCAGATCGTCAATTTTTTTGTAATAGACAACCGGGCCAACCAGTTGGTCGAGCAGCGCTGCCGGGTTCGCAAGCGAAGCATCGTAAAGGGTGAGTTGCGAGGCGCGCGACGGGCGGGGTGACGTGTCGAAATTTGTGTCCGGGTAAGTGGCAGTCAGCCCCAGCCGGTACGGCGCGGCGCACATCAGGGCAATCTCGTGCCACGAGGGGGCGGGCAGGTGGTGAATCTCATCAAACACCAGCAATTTGAACTGGTTGCCCAACTCCTCGGCCTGCGCCCAGGCGCTGGGGTAGGTGGTGATGGTGATGGGTTCCAGCCGCTTTTCCTGGCCGTACCACACCCCGATGGCGGCGGCAAAGGCATTTTCCAGGCGGGCATACCATTGGTGCAGCAAATCAAGGGTGGGGACAACCACCAGCGTGCTGACCGCGCACCCGGCGATGGCGCGCAGGGCCACAAAGGTTTTGCCTGCGCCGGTGGGCAGCACCACGCTGCCCCAGCGGTTGGCCTTGAGCCAGGCTTGCAGGGCCTCTGTTTGGTAGGCGTGGGGGTCGCGCTCATCCAGGAGGGTCAGCGACAGGTCGCGCCAGCGGGGGATGTTGTTGCGGATGCCCTGCCGGTAGAGCCAGTCTCGCGCAGTGCGGTAGTGGACTGCCGGGCAGCGCCATTTGCCGTTAAGCCATTCAAAGCAATCGGGCGGGGCGGCGGTTTGGGGTACGTTATCTAACACAATGGTTCCGCCCAGAAAGTAAGCGGCGGGGGTTTGAGTCTGGTCAGACATGATGTTAGTAAAAATTGCGGCCTTTTTACAAAAATTTTACCCGGTTGCGTTTGAAGCCAAAGCGGGCTTGTTACCGGCTTTTTGGCGCGGAGTTAGCGGCTGGGTGAGAATTTTAACGCTTTTGGTAACGATTCTATCACGATTGACTGATAAGCTGGAGACAAATTGTAAACAGCATTATAAATCAGGCCATCTCAGAAGACAATCTTGATATCGGAAAGGGCCTTTTTTTTAGGAGGCAGGATGAATACAATTTACGATACTATCATCATTGGCGCAGGTCAGGCCGGGTTAACCACCGGCTACTATTTGCAGCAGGCCGGACTCAAGTTTGCAATACTGGAAGCGGGCAATGAACCGGCAGGCTCCTGGCCCCGCTACTATGATAGCCTGTTGCTCAACTCATCGGCGCGTTATTCATCGTTGCCCGGCCTGCCTTTTCCCGGCCACCCCCAACACTACCCCACGCGAGACGAAGTGGTGGCCTATTTGCGCTACTATGCCGCCCATTTCAGTTTGCCGGTTATCACCGGCGCGTGGGTTTCAAACGTGGTGCGGGTGGGCAAACTCTTTAGGGTGACAACTGCCGGCGCAGGCTACTATCTGGCCCGCGCGGTGGTGGCCGCCACCGGCTTTTTTGGGAATCCCTATATACCAGACCTGCCGGGCCAAAACCGGTATCGCGGGCAGATGCTGCACATGGCCGGCTACCGCAACCCGGAGCCATTTCGTGGCCGGCGGGTGGTGATTGTGGGCGGCGCTAACGGAGCGGTGCAAATTGGGGTAGAATTGGCGCGGGTGGCGCAGGTTACGCTGGCGACTCGCCAGCCGCTGCGCTATTTGCCGCAGCGCCTGCTGGGGCAGGATGTTCACTTCTGGCTGCGGTTGACCGGCCTGGATGAGACACAATGGTTAAACGAGAAAAGTATGCCGGTGTACGATGCCGGCAAATTTCGGGCGATGATTGCCGCCGGCCGGCCCGACCGCAGACCCCTCATTCAATCTTTTACCGAAGATGGGGTCATTTGGCGTGATGGCCGCCATGAAAAAGTCGATGCGGTTATTTTTGCCACCGGCTACCGGCCGCACCTGCCATATTTAACCCGGCTGGGCGCGTTAGACCGGGCGGGCCGGGTATTGCAGCGCAATGGCGTAAGCGCAACCGTGCCGGGCCTTTACTTTGTGGGCCTGCCCCGGCAGCGCAGCGTTGCCTCGGCCACCTTGCGCGGGGTGGGCGCAGATGCCAAAGTAGTGGCAACGCATTTGCAGCGTTACTGCCGGTCAATGGCGCAAAAAAGTGGCAGCCCAACCCTGGCGCAGCAGGCGCAGGCGTGGCTTTCCAGAAGCGGCCAACTGGTTGGCTTAATCAGCCTGATGACGCTGGCCCTCAAACAGCAGCGAGGGTCAGCGCCCCGGCTGATGGGCGAGGCGCTGGTTCACTCTTTTATAGTAGGTGCGGGCTTTTTTGGCGTTGGTAATGGCGCGGCGCTCTACAGAGGGTAAACATAGGGCGGCTAATCCATCTTGTTTGCTGGCCGGGCGTTGTATCCACGCCCGGCTTGTGCTATACTGACACGCTGAAAACTCTGATGATAACCAGGAGCGCAACTGTGAGCAAAGAAAATTCCATACTCGACCTGAGTGAAAAAGGCGCCGATAAAGACGGCCAGCCCATCTCGCTGGACCGGCGGCTGTTTATGCAGTTTTTGGCCTACGGCAACTGCCAAAACGTAGGGCCGCTCATCGAGAGCCTTGAAGCCAGCGGCATTGAAGCCGCGCTGTATGCCGATATCAACGACCCGTGGGGCGTCGGCCTGCTGGCGATGAGTGAGGACGCCGATTTTTTTGTAACCACCTGGCGGCAAACGCTCACCCAACCGCCCTTTACCGGGTTGACCCCCAAGCCGGAATTTACCATGCTGGGCCGCACCTACTCTCTGGGCTACGAGTCGGATTTGGAGGAAACGCTCATTACCCGGCCCCGCCGCAAAGTGCTAGAGCCGGAGTGGCGCTGGGCCGTCTGGTATCCGCTGCGCCGGATTAAAGGCTTTGAACTGCTGCCGGAAAAAGAGCAGCAAATTGTGCTGCGCGAGCACGGCGGCATCAGTTTTACTTTTGGGCGGGCCGGCTACGCCACCGATATTCGGCTGGCCTGCCACGGCCTGGATAAAAACGATAACGATTTTGTGATTGCCGTGCTGGGCCACGAACTTTATCCCTGCTCGGCGGTGGTGCAGGCCATGCGTAAAACCAAGCAAACCTCGCAATATCTGGAAAGTTTGGGGCCGTTTTTTATCGGCAAGGTTATCTGGCAGGCCCGGCCTTAGGAGATGATGATGGAATATAGAACGCTGGGCCAGACCGGCCTGAAAATTAGCCGGCTGGGGGTGGGCCTGTCGGAATTGGGCAACCTGTCGCTGGCGGAAGAGTCAACCGCCGGAGCCGTGCTCAACCGGGCGCTGGATGCGGGTCTTAATTTTTTAGATACCAGCGCCTGCTACAACAATAGCGAAGCGTTGATTGGCCGCACCATTGCCCATCGCCGGCAAGAGTACGTGCTGGCCACCAAATGTTGCGGCCACCGCACCGGCGCCGACTGGACGGCTCAAACCATTACCGACAGCATCGACCACAGTTTGAAACAATTAAAAACCGACTACCTGGATTTGGTTCAGCTTCATTCGTGCGGGGTAGAGGAGTTGGAGCAGGGCGAAGTAATAGAAGCCCTGCAAGCGGCGCGGCAGGCGGGCAAAACCCGTTACATCGGCTACAGCGGCGATAACGAGGCGGCGCGCTGGGCGGTAGATAGCGGCCTGTTCGACACGCTGCAAACCAGCTTCAATCTGGTTGACCAGCGGGCGCGCGCCTACCTGTTTCCGCCGGCCAGAGAGAAAGGGATGGGCATTATTGCCAAACGACCGATTGCCAACGGAGTTTGGGGCGTTAATAAAAGTCCCAGCGCCTATGCGTCGCAATATTTTGAACGAGCGCAGGCAATGCGGGCGCTGGGGGCGCTGCCTAACGGGCCGGAGAACGGCATTGTGCTGGCGCTGGGCTTTACCCTGGCCCATAATGAAGTGGATACGGTTATTGTGGGGACTCGCAACCCGGAGCATATGCGGGCCAACATCGAGTGGTTCAATACCCAACTGCCCATCAACCAAAACATTGTTGATGAACTGCGCCGCCGGTTTGAACAGGTGGGGCAAAGCTGGGTGCAGTTGCGCTAATATCACCCTTACTCAGCTGTTGGCGGCTCTGCTGGCGCGGCGCAGCGTTCTGCCGCGGCCAGCACCTCTTTGAGCACCGGCTTGCGGGCAAAGGTTAGCACCTCTCCGGCCGAGGCAGCTTCAAAGACGCCTTCGGCTACGTTGGCGCTTTCATAAACCAGCAAAATCAGGTCGTGTCGCCCGGCCTGGCGCACTTTTTCCAGCTTGCGCTTCAGATAGTTGGGATGCCAGTAGCCGACAATTTCCAGCAGCGCCCGCCGGCCATCCTGCCGGTGGGTTAGCGAAAAATCGGGAATCATCACCGAATCGCCCAGCACAATCAATTCGTCTTCTCGTTTTAACTCCCACTTGCGTTTGGCTCCGCCATATTTTTCTTCAAACTCGGCGGCAAAATCTGCCTCGAGCCGGCTGTCGAACAACCCCGAGGCCTTAAAATGGGTACGCAGTTGGCTCCGGTCATCGAGCCGGTAGGTTAGCGGCTCGTGGCCGGGATTTTTGGGCGGTTGAATGTCGGCCTCCATGCGCCAGCGGTTGCAGAGCAGCAGGGCAGGCAAGAATTTGGCAAATTGCACCCCGTAGCGAATGGTTGACTTAACAAACGGCGAAATTGGCCCGTACAGCGTTACCCGGTAGCCGCTATCGGCCTGGCTAACGGCGTACATCAACTTGAACAGTTTGATGTATTTGAAGATATCTTTGTAGCTGTCACCCACTTCCAGCCGCATTTCTCGCGCCCAGTAGAGCAGGCCGCGAGCCAGCTCCAGGTTGTAGCGGGCAATCAACTCGGCGGGGGTCAGGGGGTCGCCGCTATCCAGCAGAATTTGCTCCTCGGCCAGGTCGGCAAACAGGGCGGTTTCCACCTGCGGTTCGGACAGGCTAAACCGGGCCGCAATTTCGGCGACTGCCTGCCGGCGGGTAGTCTGGCTGAACAGGTCGCGCTGCTGGGTGACCGGTCCTTTTTCAAATAGGGCGGCCCGCAACTGCGCCGGTTCAACTGGTGGGTTGCTTTCAAACGTGCAGCGAGCCTCAAGCACGGCGGCCAGCCCCCGGATAACCGGGTAATCGAGGCTGTCCCCTTCAAAATCGCGCAGGGCTTCGACCAGTTGCCCGCGGGTGTGGCCGGCGTGTTTTTTGAAGAGGGCGATGAGCTGGTTGGCCAGGGTTAAATAGTGATAGTTGGCCTCGATGGGGCGGGTTGTGATTTCATCATTTTGTATTTTGATACGGGGGCGAATCAACTCTGATTTGAGCATAAATCAATAAAAGGGATAAACAAAGCCCACTGGCGATGAGTGGGCTTTTTATGTAAGTTGAGCAGATTGGGGGGCCAGCCTTTAACTTCTGACGCTTTCTCTGCGGCGGCTACTCCGCCGGCTGCGCAGGCCGTTTTGTTGAGCGCCACCGGCAGCCACAGCCAAATTATTGGCCAGAACCGTTGCCAGGGGTGGGGGGGTGTAGTTTTGCAGCGCAATTTTTACGGCGGTGATGTGGCTGGGGTTGCTGCCGCAGCAGCCGCCCAGCATTTTGACATGCTGGTCGGCAAATTTTAGCGCGTATTGGGCCATAATTTGGGGCGTTACATCATAAACCGCCTCAATGGTATCTTCCATGCGGGGCAGGCCGGCGTTGGGTTTGGCGATGAGGGTTACATCGGGCGCGACTGTTCGCATAGCCGTAACCGCTACCAGATTTTCCTCGAGCGTGCGGCCGCAGTTAACGCCCACAGCCAGCACGTCCATGGCCCACAATTCTTTAACCGCCTGCTCTGGCCGAACGCCCATCATGGTGCGCCCGTGCATGTCAAAGCTCATGGTTACGGTAACGGGCAGGCAGGTGGCCCGCTGCGCCCCGGCGATAGCGGCTTTGGCCTCGGCCAGGTCGCTCATGGTTTCTATATGGATGCCGTCAACGCCGCCTTCGGCCAGGGCCGCGGCCTGCTCGGCAAAATAATCTACAGCCTTTTCGTAGGTCAGTTCGCCCATCGGTTCCATCAGCAGGCCGGTCGGTCCCATCGACCCCAGCACCAGCGCCGAATCGCCGGCCACTTCGCGGGCCAGCCGGGCAGCCGCAACATTGGCCTGGTGGGTTAAGTGACCGCTTTGCTCCATATCCATGCGGGGGCGCGTGCCGCCAAAGGTGTTGGTCAAAATGGCTTCGGAGCCGGCCTCAACATAGGCCCGATAGTGCTTTTTCACGGCTTCGGGGTTTTTCAGGTTCCACAATTCCGGGGCCATGCCGGCCGGCAACCCCAACTTTTGCAGTTGCGTGCCGGTTGCGCCATCCATAATAATGATGCCCGGTTGGGCGAGTCTTGTGCGTAAATCTGCCATCGTTTATCCTTTCTGCTCAACATGGTACTTCTGTTCCGGCTAAACCGCAAATTGCCGGGCCTGTCCCAAATTTTGGGAACAGACGGAGGGGTGCGGGGGGTATCCCCCCGATTTGTCCCCAATTTCCTGAAATTTGGGACGCACCCAAATTGCCATGACAGATTGTTGTTTGCTTTTTTTATGTTATAATCGTGATTTGATTTTGAAGAGGCTTAATCCAATCGGAAAGAGAGCGAGGCGATTGATAAAAGGAATAATTTTTGACCTTGGCGGCACGCTTATCCGCGTTACCAGAGCTTGGGAAGAGATTCACCGGGAAGGGGCCGAGGCCATGGCCGACTGGTACGTGAAAAAAAGGCGCATCAAGCTGGACACCCAGGCCCTGGTTGACGCTTTTTTAGCCCGGCGCGCCGCCGACCTGGAGCGGGCCAGCCAATCCAACACCGAGGTGTTAGCCCAGGACACGCTGCGCCAGGCCCTGCGCCAAATTGAGGCCCCGGCCAGGGCTGAAACCGCCCTCGATGCGGCCATTAAAATATTCTTTGAACCGGAAGAAGCCGCCAGCCGGCCCTTTGCCGATGCCGTTGATACGGTCAAAACGCTTCATGCCCAGGGCTACCGGCTGGGGTTATATTCAAACGCCACGGATGACCCGTTGATTCAGCGGCTGGTCAACCGCAATAAATTTAGGCCCTGGCTGTCGCCCACGTTCAGCTCGGCCGGGTGCGGCTGGCGCAAGCCCAAACCCGACGGCTTTTTATTAATTGCCCAACGCTGGGCTCTTGCGCCCCATGAAATTGTGGTGGTGGGCGACACGCTCAAAGCCGATATTTTGGGCGCGCACCACGCCAACATGGGCAGCATTTTGGTAACAATGGATGAAGCTTCATCCAACAATGAGCATCGCCATATCCAACCCACCGCCGCCGCCGATAGTTTAGCGGCCCTGCCGGAAATTATCCGCCAACTCTGATGCGTCAATTTGAGGCCGCCCTGGTTCAAAAAGAAACAATCGCCCCGGCCTGGTGGCAGTTAGTTTTTGAGACTCCCGACCCGCTGTTGCCTACACAGCCGGGGCAATTTTTTCTGCTGCGCTGCGGCGATAGATTTACCTGTTATTTGCGCCGGGCTATCTTTCCCCAACCCATTGATGATACGCGCCTGAGCCTGTTGCTGCGGCCCGCAACCGACCCCGGCCTGTCGTGGCTGCTGGCCCGGCAAACCGGCGACAGGCTGGATTTCATCGGCCCACTGGGGGTTGGTTTTGAGAGGTTAACGGGTGCGGGCAACCTGCTGCTGGTTAGCGATAACCAGATGATTTCCCCCCTGTTAGGCCAAATGGAACAGGCGATTGCCGCCGGCTGGTCGGTAACGCTGGCGTTGGAGGGCATCAGAGCCAACGCAATCTATCCGGTGGCTACCCTGCCTCCTGCGGTTGAGTTTCAGGCAGCCACTTTGGATGGTTCGTTAGGCTACCGGGGAGTCATTACCGATTTGCTGCCCCGTTATTTGCAGTGGGCCGATATGGTTTGCGCCGTGGGGTCAATAAACTTATACAAAGTGTTGAAAAAGCAAGTTGCAGATATCCGCTTTGGGTTGCCATTCGGCCTTTCATATGGACTGCTTACCCATTTGCCGCTCATTTGCGGAGTGGGCGCCTGTTTTGGCTGCGCTGTTTCAACCGGGCAGGGGATTAGCCTGGCCTGCACTGACGGGCCGGTGTTTGACCTGGCCGGGCTATCCATTGGAGAGTCGTGATGATTGAATTAGCGCCGCGTCATAAAACCGGTTTGAACTTATCCGGCCCGGTTATGATTGCTGCCGGCTTTTGCGGGTATGGCGACGCCTACCAACACCTGATTGATTTATCGGTATTTGGCGCGGTAGTTACCCGGCCCATTACCCTGAAACCGCAGCGCGGCGCGCCCCAACCAAGGGTAGCCGAAACTCGAGCCGGATTTATTCTTGATACCGGCCAGCAAAATCCGGGCGTCAAAAAGGTGCTCGACCGGTATCGCCGGGTTTGGTCCCGGCTGGGCGTGCCGGTAATTGCCCACCTGCCGGCCGACGAACCGGACAACCTTACCCGCACCACCCGCGCCTTAACCAGCGCCGGAGTTGTTGTTGCCATTGAACTGGGAACGCCTCAATGGGCCTTGCCCGAAGATATATCTGGCTGGATTGGGGCGATACAGGCCGGCTGCGAGCTGCCGCTGCTGGTCAAATTACCGGCGGGCGCTTCTTATGAACTGGCTCAGACGGCTGTTGATAATTACGCCGACGCGCTGGTGGTGGGGGGGGCGCCATTGGGTACGGCGGTTGCTGCCGGTGGACAGTGGGTAACGGGTCAGTTATATGGCCCAATGTTGCACAGCATGGTTTTGCACGAACTTCAGCATTTGGCTGATTTCGAATTACCTGTGGTAGCTGTTGGCGGTGTTCACACCGTGGAAGATATCCACCAATTTCTCAAAGCCGGGGCCACAGCAGTGCAACTAGACTCTCTGCTGTTTGTAGACCCCCGGCAGGCCGGGGAGGTTGTCAAGGCTGCCACGCTTTTTAATCTGGATGAACAAGATTAGGTGAAAAAATCTTGCCTAATTGGGCAAGCAGTGTTATAATTTCAGGCAATTCGGGTGCGTAGCTCAGTTGGTTAGAGCGCACGGTTCACATCCGTGAGGTCACTGGTTCGAGTCCAGTCGCGCCCACTTTATCAAAACGGGGCAGATTTTATCTTATCAGATGAAATTTGTCCTATATTCTAAATATTCTGGCCGTTTCCCGGCCACTATTGAAGCCCCACCGAGTCCCGGTGGGGCTTATTGGTTAATTTCGCCGGACCGTGCGCATTGTTAGACATTACATATTATGGCCGCTCCCGAGTTCATAAGCCCAACTCTCGACGAGCGGCTACCTTAAAGTAGCGAAGCCGTTATCAACATCCCGATGCCCCGGTTGATGTTATGTAGGCTTGGCCCTAAATGACCTTTTAAAACAGTTTCTTAGGTTTCCACCTATTTGCCCCTGGGGGCCGGCACGAATTCCAGGTCTTCAAAACAGGCGAGCAGCACGTTGAAAAAAGTCTGGTAATGCTCTCCCCCCTTACTTGAGGCCGGAACCAGCGGGTTGTCAATGTGGTGAGCATCATAGTAAATCACGGTTTTGACCGGATGCAGCATCAATTGAATAAGCAGTACCAGGGCGTGACAGATAGAGACCAATCCCCGCTGTTCGGGAGCGATGGTCTCAAGCAGGTAACTCTCGCTGGCGTCGAGTGCCTTGAGACCGACATTGGAAGCAATGCGAACCCGGATACCAATCAAGGTGTGATTACCCCGCGCCAGCCAGCTCACGGTGACAGCGACCTGTTCCAAGTGATCTGCCCCTTGAAAATGGTTGCGAATGCGCCGTCGCTTGACCCGCAGCTTCTTGAGCCTGCCGGGAGCCTGGGGCAGTAACAAGGACCGGATGTCAACCTGAGTATGCTCGTAACTGTTCTTGAGGATGAGATCATTTTTGGCCGGCGTAATTTCGGGTTTGGGTTGAATGCCGGGCAGGGGTTGGTCTGTGATGATATCCTGGTCGAGGTAATACATCATCAGCTTTCAAGCGCCCTTTACCAGGATAAGCCTGCTTGCCATCTCGTCGAAATTCTTGCCGCCAGCGATACAGGGAGTTATCACTAAAAATGTGACCTATTCGGTCAAATGTCAACAGAATCCAGAGTTCTAACATTTTCCTAACCTGCCTCACAGCTAAATCCTATTATTTTGCGCTACACTCTACCCCAGCTTTTTTTCTGTTCAGATAATCAACCCAGAGAGTATTTTCCCCAAATGAGGCAACCACATAATTCAACCCCAAACCTGTATTGGGCTGCTGTGCCTGTACTGGCAGCTATTTTGTTTTTTTTCTTGGCAATGAGCTTGATTGAACCGAAGATAGCACATGCCGAAGTGGTCGAACCTATTGAGTTTGACCGGATGCCTACCGCCAGCATCACCCTGACAACCAGCGCCGTAGGCGATGAGCTAACGCGGGTTCAGTGTTCAACCGGCTACTCGGCTACCATTTACGCCGAAAATTTAACCTCGCCGGACGGGTTGGCTTTTAGCCCTGCCGGCAACCTGTATGTGGCGGAAGAAAACCCCGGACGTGTTGGCCGGATTGGTTCAAATGGCGTAATTACTCCGGTGATTACCGGCCTCTCTAACCCTGAAGGCATTGCCTTCGACAGCAGCGGCAATCTATACGTGGTAGAAGATATTAAAAATGGACGGGTGGTCAAACTGGCTGCCGGTGGGGTGACTTCCAGCACGGTGGTGACAGGGCGAGACGCGCCGGAAGGAATTGTGTGGGTAGATGATGGCAGCGCCAACGGGATTTTGTACATCACCGAGTCGAACCTGGAGTATGCAGCCAATAATTCCAGCAATACGCTCAGTGATTATAGTACTTATGTAACGGCCATATCTCTGCCTGGCGGTGTGGCTACCAGAATTTTAACCACAACCGCTGTTTTTACGCCCAATGGCGGGTTTCCGCCTTCATCGGTAGATGCTACATTTTGGAGTTATTCTGGCATTGAATTTGGTTCCACTAATCTGCTTTATGTGGCTAACGAGCTATCCGGCCAAACCACTAGCGGAACTTATTTTGGTATTAATTACACGGCAGACTCCCGCGACAGCATCTACACTGTTAATCCGGCCTCGCCAAGCGCCACAGCGTTGGCCGATAATGCGCTGCTTACGCCGGAAGGGGTACGTTTTTCAAATGGGGGCGATTTTCCGCTGTACGTGGCCGAAGAGGATGTGGGCAGCAGCAACGGACGCTTGAGCACTGTCAACTCAGATGGAAGCCACACGCCGTTTTGCGCCGGCTTTTTCAACATCGAGGATGTAGCGATAGACTCAAACGGCTGGATTTATGTGAGCGAAGATAATCAGGGGCAGGCCAATCAAGGGCTGGTCATATTAATTAAACCGGCTGGCGGGGGGCCAGCGATGAGCAACGTCTATTTGCCGCTGGTGTTGAAAAATTAATGTTCCTGTGGCCGCCGAGTTGCCGGTTAAAGGGGCGGCGATTCTTGCCCAACCATTAGCTCAACCAGCCGGGTTTCCAACTCGCCGTAACCCACCTGGCGATGCTCAAATTCCCAACCCATCGAGTCGGCTACGGCGCGGGCTTTTTGCAGCAACTTTTCAGAAGGGGCCTGGCTCAAATAGACCAGTTTCTGATAATTTCCAAAATAGAGCGGGGCCAGCTCTGGATGCCTGTCAAGGCCCAACCCCCGCAAAACGGCCTTTTCATAGGCCCGCAGCAGCCAGTCGGTTAAAAAGAAAGTGCCCGGCTCGTCAGCCATCAATTGGGCAAACTGGACGGCTCCGGCGTACATCTCGTAGCAGTGCGGCCCGCTAACCCGCACCACATTGTGTTTGGCCAGCACCTCGTCGATGCCGGTAGCGCCGCACTCGCCGTAAACCACAATTACCCGCTCAAATTGATGGCGAATCTCGGCCAGCATCGCATCCAAATCTTGCGTAATTTTTAACGGTGTCATATGATGCAGGGCCGGCAGCGCCTTTAGCTCTACCTGCCAGCCGTGTTTGTCGATAATTTCTCTGGTTTCTTTGGCCAGCGCCCCGCAGGCAATAAAAAGCGTTTTAGGTTTTGAGTTTTGAGCTTCAAAATTCATTTTATTGAGGTTGATTGTACACCTGCCCGTTAGGTAAAATGATGTTTTCAATTACGCCGGCCTTTTTGTATTCGTAAGCCTCAATCTCGGCGGCGGTAAAGTTGGCGCCAATGAGCAGCGCGCCGGTTAAATTAATACCTTCCAGTTTGGCCCCCTCCAGGCTTGTTTGTCTCAGGTACGACTCCCGCAGGTCGGCATAGCGCAAGTCAACCGTTTTAAGATTAACCCGCTCCAAATCCACCCGGTACATTTTGGCATGGTCCATAAAAGCGCCCCGCAGATTAGACCCCTGCAAGCTACTGCCGCTTAAATCGGCCTGCTCCAGCACCACTTCTCGCATGTAGGCGTCGATAATTTTGGCTTTGCGCAGATTAGCGCCGCGCAGTGTGGCCCTAAAGAGGTTGGCTCTGGTTAGATTGGCTTCGGCTAAATTGGCGTGGCTCAAATCGGCCTCGCGCAGGTCGGCCTCGCGCAAATCAGCCCCGCTCAAATCCACTCCCTGCAAATTCTGCGCCGATAAATCGAACCCCTTAAACGAAATCGTTTTATCGCTACCGGCCCAGGCCAACACCAGTTTAAGCTGGCCCTCGCGGCTTTTCATATCTTCTTCTATAGAAGCGACATCCCGCTCTGTGACCTGTTTTTGAATAACCAAATCTCTAATGGCCGACTCGTAGGTATAGCCGGGCATCCACTGGCGGCAGTGCTTGCAGATAACCGCCTTCACCCGAATCTCTTCATCGCAAAAGGGGCAGCGTTTCACGGCGTCAGCATTTGTATTTGGCACGGGCAGAATCTCCTGCCCTAATTATAATCAATTAGGCAGAAGCTTGCCACTTATTTTGTAATGATGGGTAAATAGATTAACAGGTTGGGGCTGGCTCTCATAACCTCGGCCAGCCGCCGGATTTTGCCGTTGCTGCCCCACTCGACCACATACAGCTCGCCGGCTTCATCCTCGCCAAAGGCGCTGATGAGAAAGTTGGTATCCAGCTCCTGTTCCGATGGCGCCCACGCGCCCGGCCCGGTAATCTGCTTGCTCCAGATGCGGCCCGACCCGTAATCGGCGTAAAAGTAGTGGCCCGCCAGCGCCGGGTACAGCGCCCCCCGGTAAACAAAGCCGCCGGTTACGGCGTTACCCAAAGTGTGATTGTACTCGGCAATCGGGTCGGTAAGGGTGAGAGAGGCGCAATTGCCGCTAAAATTAAAATTATGCGCTCCCTCGCGGCAGCGCCAGCCAAAGTTAAGGCCGCCGTTGCCGTTGGCCTGAAAATCAATTTCTTCCCACTGGTTTTGGCCCACATCGCCAATGTACAGGTCGCCGGTGGCCCGGTCAAAGCTGAAGCGCCAGGGGTTACGCAACCCCAGCGCCCAAATTTCATCCAGGGGGTTGCCGGGGCCAACAAAAGGATTATCGGGCGGAATGGCGTAGGGGAAGGCGCTATCGACATCCAGCCGCAGCATTTTGCCCAATAGCGAGCCGGTATTCTGGGCGTAGTTTTGGGGGTCGCCGCCGCTGCCGCCATCGCCGGTGGCAATGTACAGGTAGCCATCGACCGGGCTGAAAAACAACTGGCCGCCGTTGTGGTTGCTGTAGGGCTGGCTGATGATCAAAATGGTTTGGGCGCTGGCCGGGTTGGCTACATCCGGGTTGCCGCCCGACACGCTGTAGCGGGCAATCACCGTTGCGCCATCGCCGCTGCGGGTGTAGTTGAGGTAAAAATAGCCGTTGGCAGAGTAGTCAGGATGAAAAGCCAGCCCCAGCAGGCCGCGCTCGCCGCAGCAGCTTATCAGGCCGGATATGTCTAAAAAGGGCGCGCTCAACACGCTGCCATTTTTGATGATTTTGATGCGGCCGGTCTGCTCCACCACAAACAGCCGGCCCGACCCGTCGCCGGCGTGCGTTACCTGCACCGGAAAGGAAAAACCGGCGGCGATAATCTCATCAACTGTAATGTCGATACCGGTGGCGGCGGGACGGGCCGGCCTCTCCGGCTCAGGCGGCGGTGGGTTGATAATGGTTTTGGCTTGCAGCGGCGCAATCATTAACAACAGCCAGACCAGCCCAAACAAAACCGGGCCGGCAATTACGGTTGCCCTGGCGATAACTTTCATCGGCAATCCCCCACGTTGCTGTTATAGATATTGGCTGGTTTGTGTCTGGGGTAATCTTGCAGAGCGAGGTTCAAAAATTGAAGCGGGTCTCTTTTTAGAGTCTGCTATAACAACATTAAGTTACGGTGAAGAGATTATTGGGAGATTAAAAATTTGGCCGGTGTCATTAAATTTTCGCCTGCCGGGCTATCCAAAAATGATTGTTAATAAGCCGCTGCCAACGCACAAAAACAGGACAACCCCCACGACAATGGCAATAATCGTTCCGGCGTCAAACTCGCGGCCCAGGCGAATCTCCTCGCCATCAAGGGCTTGTTTGACGCCCTGCACGGCCTGCCGGGCGTGATAGTCGGCAGACTGGTTGCTAACGCCGGTCCAATGCCAGCTCGATTCGGCCAGAGGCGCTACTATTTTGGTAGCGGTTGCCGTTGCTGCGGCGGCTGCAACCTGGCCGCTGTTGAGCGATTGCCACGAGCCAATGATGAAATTGGCAGAATTGAGCGCCGCCGCCGAAAACGGCTGGCCGTCCATTGCGGCCTCGGCCTGGGCGGTAAGGCCCAACGGCGTCAGCCGAACATCGGGCAGCTCCTGCCGAAAGCGGCTGACCAGTTGCCGCCCCAGTTGGCCCTCGCCGCCATCAATAACCACCACCGAGATATTGGCCAGGCGTTTGGCTTCGGTTTGCTGCTCAAGCCGGCTATCCCGCCGAATGGCTGCCCAGTGGTACAGCCACACGCCGGCTGCCACCAGGCCAATAACCAGCGCGTTCAGCACCAGGGTTAAAAAATCGTCCGGCAAATCGGCTCCCAGCAGGGCAGTTAAAATGTGATAAACAAACCAGCCGATGCTGCCAAAGACGGCCAGCGAAGCGATGAACACAAAAAAGTAGAGGTAGATTTTACGCACGGTTGAACGTCGCTCATCGAGGCCGGCGGCCTGCACATCGGTAGCGGCCAGTTTTTGCATTGACCGCCAGGGCAGCAGCCAAACCGGCGCGCCGACCACCGTCATGGCAGCGTAAAGGGCCACCTGTTCGCGGTAAAAGTTCAGGCCAACCATGGCGGGCAAGGTCAGCAGGTCGATTAATTGGGTTAGCAGCCCCACCACGCCGCCCAGCAAAGCTATCAGGCCCAGAGCAGCAACCAGATAGGCATAAATTCGGCGCACCGCGGCCTGCCGGGGAACTTCCGGGGCTTGCCCGGCATCGCGGCGCAAAACGCGCCAGTGATAGGCCCAAAACAGAGCGCCAACCAGCAGCATTGGGGCAACCAGGCTCAACTGGCTCAACAGCGGCTCCGGCGAGGGCGGCGCGCCCAGGGCCAGTTCGATAAAGCGTTTAAGCAAAAGCGCGCCGCTGCTCAGGGCCATTACCGAGTAGGCAAAAACGGCCAGGTACAAATACACTTTGCGGAGCGTCGAACGCTCTTCGACGGGGTGGCCGCTGAAGAACTCTTGCTGCAAGATGAGCCAATGGCCGCCCCACAAAGCCAGGCCAATAAGCAATTGGGCGCTGTAGTTGGCTACCGGGGTTTGCCAAATCACCAGCGTGGCCGATTGCATGAGGGTTTGCAGCAGGCCGATGACTCCCCAGGTAAGCGCGACCAGCCCGGCCAGGGCAAAAGCCAGCAAATAAAGGCGGCGAATGCTCAGATTAAGGACCAGGGTTGACGGGTTTTGCCGGTCGGACAGGGGCCGGGCCAGCCGCCAGTGGTAAACCCAGACCACTGCCCAAATTAGCAGGGCGGCCACATGTTCGGCTGTGGTCAGGTCGTAGGGGTAATAATTGGGGCGGATGCCGCCGACCAGCGCCACCAAACCATTATCCACCAGCCGGTAAATGTTGGCGGCAATGGGCGCGGCTCCGGCGGCCATAATCAGGTAAAAGTAGATTTGCCGGATGAAAGATTCTTGCTCTTCCCGGTTGTGAGCGGCCAGGCGCTGGGCCATTAGCCAGTGAAACAGATAGATGGGCAGGCCCACAATTATAACCGCCAGCAGCGAGGCCAGCCCGGTTATCTGCCCGCGGCCAATGCCTTCGCTTAAAATCAGGCGGACCAGGCCAATAACGGCCCAACTCACTGCCACCAAACTGATGGCCGATACAAGATACAAATAGATACGTCGCACGGTTAACATGTTGCCCTCCTAGCGGTCGGCTTCATCCCAGCCATAGCCCCAATAGGGGTAGGGGAATCCGGTTAATTTCCAGACGCTGCCATCGCCGGCGGCGCGCAAAAAAGCGGTATCTTTGCTGGTGTAGGTGCTGCTATCAAACAGGCTGCCGGGCCGGTAGGTGGTAATAGTAACATCCACCTGGGTGTGAACATCGCCCATGCGGGTTTCGCCGATGCTCAGGGATGACTCTTGATTTTGGGTTAATCCGCCCACTTCGCGGATAAATTGGTCCAAATTCGGTTTGGCCTCAAGGTCGTCTGATAGATAGCCATACGCCTTTTCATAATCTTTGCGCTGAATGGCCAGAAAGTAGTTGTGAACCACTCCGGCCGGGGTGTCGTCAGCCATATATTCTTCCTGGTTGGGCGAACGCAGCAGCACCATCGTTACCGCCACAACCACCAGCAGCACAATGCCTGCTACAATGCCAATTAAAAATTTATCGTCTTTCATTGGTGGTTCCTTTCAACGTAAACAGACCCGCCTGCCGCAGCAAACGAGTTGTGGAAATTATCATTATGATAAGTATACCAGTTGGGGGTAAAGTTTGCACCTAACCAAAGTTAGGTTCGGTTTTTAAGCCTGGTCAGGTTTTGGCTCTGCTGTTGTTTGGGGGTATTCAACGCGAGCGCGGGCAACGGTCAGGCCGTCAACCGCCAAGACGGTAAAGCGGATATGATCAAGATAGGTGAATTTATCGCCAACCTGGGGTACGCGGCCAAGTTCGGCCATAATAAAGCCGCTGACGGTTTCCACATCGGGCAAATCTTCTTCTGCGCCCAAATCGACGCGCTCCTGCAATTCGTCAAGCAGGAGGTTGCCGGCAACTTCTAACACGCCGGGGCCAAGTGGCACCAGGGGTTCTAATTCCAGGTCAAACTCGTCGCGCACTTCGCCAACTACTTCTTCAACCAAATCTTCCAGGGTGACAATGCCGGCGGTGCCGCCGTACTCATCCAGCACAATAGCCATATGAATGCGCTGGTATTTAAAGGTGACCAGTAGTTTGTCGGCGGGGTAATGCTCTGGCACTACGGGGATAGAGCGAAGCAGCAGCCGGATATCGAAATTGCCCCGCAGCCGGATTTGGTGGCGCACCAGGTCTTTAATGTGAATCACGCCGATGATGTTATCCAGGCTGCCTTCGTAAACAGGAAAACGGCTGTGATTGCTGGCGGCAATCTGGTTGAGCAAATCTGGCAGGGGGATGTTGTGGGGTACGGCCTCTATTTTGGGGCGAGGGGTCATAACCTGGTGGACCTGCCGGCTTCTGAAATCCAGAATTTTGTGAATAATCTCCTGCTCGTCTTCGTTTAGCAGGCCACCTTCAACACTGTCTGATATAATCATCTCCAGCTCTTCGGGGGAGTGGAGCCGGGCCTGGCCCTCGATAGGCGGAATACGCAACAGGGTAAGCAGTAGATTACCAACGCCATTAAGAATTTTTACCGGCCCAGATAACAGGGTTTGGATTAAGTGCATTGGACGCGAGATAGCCAGCACAGCCCTGTCTGGCGCAGTCAGGGCCAGTGATTTGGGGACCATCTCGCCAAATACCACGTGTAAATAAGTTAGCAGGCTGACCCCCGCCAGCCAGCCGATGGTGATGATCAGGGTGTCGTGCGGGTCAAACCCCAATAGCCAGGCCAGGTATGGTTCAATAAAATGGGCAATTTGCGGCTCGCCGTACATGCCCAACCCCAGCGAGGCAACGGTAATGCCAAGCTGCGCGGTGGCAATATAATGGTTTTGTTTATCGGTTGAGCGTAAAGTAGTCAGAACGCCCTGGGCCAGCCGGTTGCCCTGGTTGGCCATTTGCTCCATTTGCGAGGGGCGGACGCCAATAATGGCAAACTCGGCCATTACAAACAGCCCGTTTAGGAGCACTAACAAAATAATAACAATAGTTGGCACAATCAGGCTGCCCGGCCCCGGTAAATCTTGTTCGGTAACAACCGCTCCGGCTATTGCCAGCGGTACGGGTAAACTTGCCAGCAGCAAGATAAGTTTAATCACTTTCAAGTCCCTCCCACTCGGTTACGTGGGGCACAACGCCTGTGGGCAGCAACAGCGAAACTTCGGTAATGCTGCGCTCTTCCATAGCCTCTACCCTGACGGTAATGTTAGATGTGTCGACAATTACCTCGTCGCCCACGGTTGGCAACCGGCCCGATTTGCTAAAGACCAACCCGCCCAGCGTATCGGCCTCATCATCGGGCAGGTCAAGCGCAAGGTATTCATTGACATCCGTTACCAGCAGGTCGCCTCGCAGGTGAATGCGGCCATCTTTGTCGGAAGATATCAGGGGCAGTTCGTCATCAAACTCGTCTTGAAATTCGCCAAAGATTTCCTCAATCAAATCTTCAAAGGTAATTAACCCGGCCACGCCGCCATACTCGTCAAAAACAATGGCAATATATTGCCGGTTGTTGTTAAGCCGCAGCCAGACTTCTACAATGGGCAGGGTTTCCGGCACGTAGATAATCTCGCGCAGCGCCTCTTTGGGCTTTTGCTGGTTTTGCAGTCGCAGGCGAAACAGGTCTTTAATGTGAACAAAGCCAACAATATCATCAATACCGGAATCATACAGGGGGATACGCGAGAAGCCGGCCTGGCAGGCAATGTCTATCAAATCGTCAACGGTGCTGTTGATAGAACCGGCCATCAGGCGAGTGCGGGGAACCATCACCTGGCGCGCCACCAGTTCTCGCAGCCGAAAGGCGTTGCGCAGAAGTTGCTGCTCATGTTCGTGCAGCAGGCCACCTTCGTGGCTCTCGCTGACCAAAAGTTCAATTTCCTGGGGAGAGTGCAGGTGAGCGTGCCCGTGGGCGTGGTCTATTTTTAGAAGTTTTAGAACCAGATTACCGCTACCGTTGAGCAGCCAGATAAAGGGCCTGAAAATAATCAGGCTCCATTTCATTGGCACAAGGGTTGCCAGCGCTAGTTTTTCCGGGTAGAGAATGGCGACCGATTTGGGAAATAGCTCGCCCAAAATCACTTGCAGGGTGGTCAGCAGCACCAGCACAAATGTAACCGAAATAGAGAGGGCGGCCGGCTGGGCCAGGTTGCCCCACGTTTCCAACAGGGGGGCCAGAGCCACCGCGATGGTGCGCTGTCCATACGCGCCCAAAATTAGCGACGAGAGGGTGATACCCACCTGGCAGGCGGCCACGTATGTGTCCAGCGCTTTGGTATCTTCAACAATTGGACGCAACGCTCTGGCCAGCCGGTTGCCGTCTTCGGCCAATTGGATAATGCGGGTACGGCGAGAACTAACGGTGGCAAATTCGGCAGCTACGTACAGGGCGTTGAAAAACACCAACAGGGCAACAATAGCTGTTACAATGATTATAGTTGTCATATTATTTTGTGCGTGAAGTGCGGCGCGTGATGATTAGTTTGAAAACTTTCACGCAGCACAGAATTACTGCATATCCCAAACGCGCTTCCACACCGCCGATGATAGCTGCGCGGCTTTTTGGGCAATGGCGTTTTCATTGAGCGTTAGCACCTGCCGGTCTTGCATAAGCATTTGCCCGCCACAAATGGTGTGGGTTACGTGGCTGCCATCCATGCCAAAAATAATGTGCCAGGGGTAATTGCCGTCGGTTAGGGGCGTAAAGGGCGCGTAATCCAGCAGAATGATATCGGCGAATGCGCCGGCGGTTAGCGCGCCCGCCGGTTTGGGAAAGAAGATGGCGGCAATGGCGGCATTGTTTTTAAAGGCCATATTTATCAATCTGTCGCCGGGCATTACGCGCGGGTCGTTTTTGCTAACCTTGTGCAGCAGATAGGCGGTGTGAATTTCGGTGAACATATTGTTGTAAAAACCGTCGTTGCCCAGCCCTACGGTGATGCCTTTATCGAGCATTTTTTCCACTTCGGCCACGCCTACGGCGTTGTTCATATTGCTGCGCGGCTGGTGGCTGATTTTAGTTTTGGTAGCGCGAAAGGCGTCCATCTCGTAAGCGTCAACATGAATGGCGTGGGCCACCAGGGTTTTTGGACCCAAGATTTCTTTTTTCTCCAGACGCTCGGCCACGCGCAGATTGTACTTTTTTAAACTGTCGGCTTCATCGGCCTTATCCTCGGCCACGTGGATATGAAAGCCGGTGTCCAGCCCGGCCGCGGCATCTACGCAGGCTTCCAGGGTGGCATCGCTCACCGTAAACGAGGCGTGCAGACCAAACGACGCGCCCAGTTTGGGGTTGGGCCGGTCGCGCAACCGCTTGATGAAGCGCACGTTTTCGGCAATGCCGGCGGCGGCTCCGTCTGGCCCGTTGCGGTCGGTTACTTCGTAACAGAGGGCCACCCGCAGCCCGGATTCGGAGGCGGCCTCGGCCAGCGCGTCAAGCGAGCCGTCGATGTGGTTGGGGCTGGCGTGGTGGTCAATGAGCGTGGTGGCGCCGTGGCGAATGGCATCTACCAGCGAAACCAGCGTGCTGTATTTGCTATCTTCCAGGGTGAGCGCCCGGTCAATTTTCCACCACAACCGCTCTAAAATTTGCATAAAATTTTCCGGCGGCTCGCCCGGAATAGCCATTCCCCTGGCAAACGCGCCATAAAAATGAGTGTGGGCGCAAATCATCCCCGGCATAATAATTTTACCGCCGGCATCCAGCGCGCCGGCGTCGGGATATTTGCTTTCCAAATCGGCGGTGCGGCCTACCTCAACAATGGTATCGCCCTGGTAGTAAACCGCGCCAAAAGGGATAACGCGGTTATCGCCATCAAAAGTTATAACTGTACCGTTTTTTATGAGCATAATCATTCCTCCCTTATCCTTCTTTATTTTAGTCGGGCAGGATGGTGGGGTCAATTATTAGATGCGTAAGAAACGACTTTTGATATTTCGCGGCTACTCATGCCACTCTGTTTGAGATATGCTATAATTGGGGTGGCGTTGGGTCAAATTTAACCTGAGTCACTAAAGCAAACATTAAGGGGTTTAGGATGCAACCAAACAAGGGCCTGTTTTTTACCATTATTGGCGCGGCAATTTTGGCGGTATTTGGCATGTTGCTGGTCAGAATTTTTTTGCCCGACACCCTCAGCCAGGCTGTTGGGCCAGGCCAGGTGGATATTGAAGTAGTTGTTGCGCCGTCGATAAGACCCTGGGTAGAAAGCGAGGCCCGCAACTTTACTCAGGCCAATCCCAATATCAGAGTGAAGGTAACAACTGCCGGCAACCTGATTCCAGAGAGTCAATTTCAACCCACCAATCCTCAAATTCAACCGCCGGCGGCCTGGCTGGCCGAGGCCCAGTTTGTAATTGAGGCGGCTCGCGCCAGGGGTTTGGCCTTTGACGATGCCCAATCGGTGGCCAGCATCGGGCTGGCCTGGGGCGCGTTTACCAGCAAGCTGGAGCCGTTTGGCGGCGGCCTGTCGTGGGATGCCATTTACGCCCAGGCTACCAGCCCCAATGGCATCAAGCTGGTCATCGCCTCGCCTCAAAACTCTGCCGAAGGGATGGCCGCGCTCATATCGGCGGCGGCGGGCCACCAGGGAACCGGCCAGTTGACCCCCAATGATGTCAGCGCGGCCAACGCCTGGCTAACCGAAACGTTTGGCAACCGCAACACGGTTATTCCGGCTACCCCGGCCACCGATTTTGCCACCAAGGGCGTATCTGCCGGGGATGTTGGAATTTTATCGGCGGCTTCCTGGCGGCGAGCCAGGCTGGATGGCCGCAGCGATTTTACGCTGACCCCCACCCAACCCAATGTCTCGCTGGATTACCCCTTTGCCATTTTTAACGCCAGCCCGCCCCAGGCTCAAGAGGCGGCCCGCGCCTTTCGCAATTTTTTACTGGCGGCCAATCAGCAAAATACCCTGGTTGAGGTTTATCTTGAGCCTGCCGGGGCTGTTCAAAGCGATGTGCAGGTTGACGGCGCGGCGGTACAACGCCTGTCAGATTGGGCCAATCGGGAGTTGCGTTAGGCGTCAACAACCTGTTTAATGGCGGCCATTGATGGACAATTAAGCGGCAGTGGGTCTATCGTTAAGATATATTTCAGGCAGGCGTGATACAGTTGTTGGAGTATTGAAAGATATAACCTTTCGCAATCAGTTACCGTTTGCGAATAATCAACCCGGAGGAGTCATATGTCAAAAAAATCATTACTAATTCTGGTCCCCCTGCTGTTTGCGCTGGCCTGCGCCGGTATTGGAGGCAGTGGCGACAGCGGCGGCATCACCCTGACTGGCGGCGAAGAGGGAGTGCAGTGCGCCGGCAATGCCGTTGAAATTGAAATTATCTACGCGCCGGAGTCGCAACTTTATCTGGCTGGCGACATGTACGATGCCATCAACCGTTTTAATCAGGCCTATATTGAAGGGCGTAATCCGTTAACCGGCGAACCGCTGGCTGAAGGGGAGCGCCCTATTTGCGTTAAGGGCGGGCCGGGGTCGTCGGGTACGGTGGCCCAGGGCATTATCAACGCGCTGATAGCGCCCAACAATGTAAATGTAGCCCGGCCCACCATTTTCTCGCCCTCGGTAAGCCACTGGCTGGCGCTGGTTAACTACCAGACCGGACGGCAGGTGTTTGACCTGGCCGACAGCCCGCCCACAGCCCTGGCTCCGGTGGTGATGGCTATTTGGGAAAGCCGGCTCAACGCCATTCAGGAAAAAAGCGGCCAGCAAGAGATTGGCTGGGAAGAGTTGCTGGCGGTGCTCAACTCGCCCAACGGCTGGGCCGATTACAACATCCCTGGCGACCGGACGACGGTGTATTACGGCCACACCGACCCGTTTGTCAGCTCCACCGCCCTCTCAACCCTGATTGCCGAATTCTACGCCAGCGCCAAGTATAACAGCAATAACCCCGACCTGCGCCGCCTGACCCTGGCCGAAGTGAACGACCCCGGCGTGCAGCAGGGCGTGCGAGATATCGAGGAGTTAATCCGCCACTACTCGTCCAGAACCACCGAGTTCAAGGAGTATATTGCCCAGGGGCCAAACTACCTGGATTTTGTGGCGCTGGAAGAGAACGATTTAATCTTTATCAATCAGGGTAAAACGCAGTACCAGCCGCCGGAAAAACTGGTGGCGCTCTATCCTAAAGAAGGCACCTTCTGGCACGAGCACCCGTTTGCCATTCCCCAAACCGATTGGGTAACGGACGAGCAGCAAGAAGCGGCCCGCGTCTTCACCGAATATATTCGCAGCGAAGAGGTGCAGCGCAAGGTGCTGGAAAGCGGTTTTCGACCGGTCAACCCGAATGTGCCGGTGGGCTATCCCGTCGCCCCGGAGTTGGGGGTAGACCCCAACCAGCCGCGCACCATTTTGGAAGTGCCCGACCCGGAGGTGGTGGCGGCGGTGCAGTCGAGCTGGCAATTTGTCAAAAAGCAGGCCGACGTGTTGCTGGTCATTGATACCTCCGGCTCGATGGAGGGGGACAAGATGAATCAGGCCAAAACTGCGGCCATTGCCTTTTTAGATAACATGCCCGCGCAAAACCGGGTGGGCCTGGTAACGTTTGATAGCGAGCCGAAAGTGTACGACTTTGAAACCGGCCAGATGCTCTATCTGGATGCCAGCACCAAAAATACGGTCGAGGCGATGGTTTCATTTGAAGGGGGGCAGGTTAAAGTTCGTGACCAGATTAGCAATCTGGAAGCCGGAGGAGACACCTCGCTCTATGACGCCATTTTGCAATCCATTGAACTGCTCCAACTGAGCCGGGGCGATAATGATGACCGGATTCAGTCGATTGTGGTGTTGAGCGACGGCCAGGATACCAGCAGCCTTACCGCCCTGCAGGCGGTGGTTGAGCAGATTTCGGCCAGCCGGCAAGACCGCAACCCGGTTATTGTGGTGCCCGTAGCCTACGGCGGCGACGCCGACATCAACGCCCTCAACAGTATTGCCCGCGCCAGCGCCACCCGCGTTCAATCCGGCAACCCGGAAGACATCCAGCAGGTGCTGGAAATTATCAGTAGTTACTTCTAAAAGATTAATCGCCTTGGGGATCAATTTTGGTATCATCTCAATAATTCGGGGAGCAACCTGCCAGACCTCAGAGGTTCTTAAAACCTCTGAGGTCTTTACCCCGCAAAATTGAGAAGTTACCAATTTTGCAACTCTAACACTGCTTTAATATTTATCAAACATTTTTCTAACACTGGTCTACTACTATAAAGGGTGAAATTTGGTGATTGTACAAACCTGTAGCAAGGAGGTATGATGCAATGGCTACCAGAGCTTTAGCGCCTTTTTACAGTTTACAACGCAATATAGACCGAATGTTTGATGACTTCTTTAACGAATTTGGCAACTTTGGTTTGAGCCGATTTGATGGCGACCGCTCTTTTGGGGCCTTTATGCCAACGGTTGACGTGAGCGAAACCGACGCCGAAATCAAAGTAACGGCTGAATTACCCGGCCTGGACGAGAAAGATATCGACGTTTCGCTGGCGCACAATATTCTGACCATTAGCGGCGAGAAAAAGGCCGAGAAAGAGCAAAAGGGCGAAAATTACCACCGCATCGAGCGCTCCTACGGCTCGTTTAGCCGCAGCGTTACCCTGCCCGGCGAAGTTGACGCCAACAAGGTTGACGCAAAGTTTAAGAACGGGGTGCTGACCATTACCATGCCCAAAACCGCCCAGGCTCAAGCCAAACGAATTACAGTGAAAGCCAGCTAAAGCAATTTGGTTCTCGTAAATAATCCAAAAGAGTCTGCCCGGCCTAAGCGGGCAGACTCTTTTTATTGCGAGTCAACCAATATCGTATTCCTGAGCGGCTCAAAAGCCAACATTGCCGGCAGTCGGCGGGTAAAATTTGCCAAGGCTATGCATAATATTGATAATATTCTTGATATTATCAGCTATAAGGTTTATTACAAATGTTATTTGACGAAGCCAAAATTTATGTAAAAGGCGGAGATGGCGGCGATGGGGCCGTGGCCTTTCGCCGGGAAAAATTTGTGCCGCGTGGCGGCCCGGCTGGAGGAACCGGCGGCAAAGGCGGCGATGTGATTTTTGAGGTTGACCCCCAACTCAACACCCTTATTCACTTCAAAAACCGTAGCCACTTCAAAGCCGAACGCGGCGGCCACGGCGGCGGCAAAAACCAAACCGGCGCCGACGGCAATGACACCATCGTTTCTGTACCGCCCGGCACCGTGGTTAGAGATGCCGAAACAGGCTACCTGCTGGCCGACCTGGTTGAGCCGGAGCAGCGCGCCGTAATTGCTCGTGGCGGTCGCGGCGGGCGGGGTAACACCTCCTTTAAAAGTTCAACCAACCAGGCCCCCAAAATTGCCGAAAAGGGATTGCCCGGCGAGGAGCGCTGGGTAACGCTGGAGTTAAAACTCATTGCCGACGTGGGGCTGGTAGGCGTGCCCAATGCCGGCAAAAGCACCTTTTTGTCTGTGGTGAGCGCCGCCCGGCCCAAAATTGCCGATTACCCCTTTACCACCCTTCAGCCCAACCTGGGGGTGGTTACGCTGGACCACCGCGACCTGGTTATGGCCGATATCCCCGGCCTCATCGAAGGCGCGCACGAAGGGGCCGGCTTGGGCTACCAGTTTTTGCGACACATCGAGCGCTGTCGCCTGCTGATTCACCTGCTCAACGGCGCATCGCCCAACCCGCTGTCTGACTTTGACCAAATTAACCAGGAACTGTCTCTCTTTAGCCAAAAACTGGCCCAAAAGCCGCAACTTGTCGTGCTCAACAAAATAGACCTGCCCCAGGCTCAGGATCATTGGCCCGCCATCAAAGCGCGCGTCGAAGCAATGGAATTGCCCGCCTATCAAATCTCGGCGGTTACGCAGCAGGGCGTTAAAAACCTGATTGCCAAAGTATTTGAAGCGCTGGACCAGTTGCCGCCGGAACCGCTCGCGGAAGAAGAAGTGCCCACCTTTACCCTGGCAGACGACGCCGGCTTTTTTGAAATAGAAAAACTTCCCGACGGCGCCGGCTGGCAAGTAACCGGCGCCAAAATTCAACAACTTGCCCGTCAAACCTACTGGGATGTTGAGGAAGCCGCCATGCGCGCTCACCAAATTTTAGAAAGAATGGGGGTCAACCAGGCCCTGCGCGAGGCCGGCGTTGAGCCGGGCGACACGGTTTATCTGCACGATGTTGAACTGGAATGGCTCTGGTAGCTCAATTTAGAATATGAGACTCGGAATACTTGGCGGAACGTTTGACCCCATCCACTATGGACACCTGCTCACCGCAGAATTGGCCCGCGAAACGCTGAAGCTGGCGCAGGTTCTCTTTTTGCCTGCCGGCGACCCGCCCCACAAACAAGGGTTTAAAATAACCGTTGCCCAACATCGACGCCTGATGGTTAACCTGGCTATCAGCAATAACCGTTATTTTGAACTGTGCCCTGTTGATTTGGAACGCTCCGGCCCCAATTACACCGTCGAGACCGTGCCACTCATTCGCAGCCAATATGGGGTGTCTGCCGATAAGTGCTTTTTTATCATCGGCAGCGACTCGCTGGCCGATTTGCCGGAGTGGCGCAACCCTGAGCGGTTAATTCAACTTTGCCGGCTGGCGGTGGCCCACCGGCCCGGCTACCGGCCCGACCTGAGCCGGCTTGAAACCATCATCCCCGGTTTGGGCAACCGCCTGGATTGGGTGGAAATTCCGGAGGTTGGCTTTGCCGGCAGCCAAATTAGAGAACGCCTTCGGGCCGGGCAATCTATTCGCTACCAGACGCCGGATAACGTGATTGAGTATATTGCCCAACACCGCCTTTATCAAAAACTTTGAACCAGCGGCATTCATAAAAAAAGCCGGTAAAGAATGCGTGGCCGAAACCAGGCTATTCTTTACCGGCTTACTGTTTGGGTGGGGCAACAGGGTTACAGCGGCCAGTCTCGCAAAATTCGCTCTGTTTCTTCCGAGTGGCCGGTTTCGTCGCGCACCATATCCTCCAGTTGAACCACCAGGCCCTTATCGCCATATTCTTCAGCCTCAACGGCCCGCCGGGTGTAATCCTGGCCGGCCTGTTTTTCGGCGGCCAGCACCGCTTCTAACATTTGGCGGTTTGTTTTGGCCGGGGGTACCGGACGCGGTTTGGTGGTCGGCTCGCCGCCCAGGGCTACAATTTTGTTGGCCAGAAACTGGGCGTGCATTTGTTCGTCGGCCACTTCGGCTAAAAAGAATTGGGCCAGTTGAGGGCGATACGGCCCGGTAGCTTTGGCCGCATAAGTGAGGTATTGAATAATAGCCCCCAACTCTCCGGCCAGGTCCTCGTTTAAGTGATCAATCAACGTTTGTTTATCCATTGTTTTACACCTTTCCTTAATTATTAGAACTTATTGACCTCTTATCGGTCAGGCGCGCTTCTGCGCGTCGATTACGGCCAGCGCGGCAATATTTACAATGCCCCGCACCTCTTCGCCATTTTGCAACACGTGAACCGATTTGTTCATTCCCAACAAAATTGGCCCAATTGTTTCTACCCCGCCCAGCCGCTGCATGAGTTTATAAGCAATGTTAGCCGACTCCAGGTTGGGGAAAACCAGCACATTGGCGTCGCGTACGCGGCTAAAGGGGTATTGCTCATCAATGATGCCGGGCACAACGGCGGTATCGGCCATCATTTCGCCATCCACGTTCAAATCGGGCCGGCGCTGGTGCAAAATTTCAACGGCCCGCCGCACTTTATCCGTAAATGGATGCCGGGTGCTGCCAAAATTAGAAAAACTGAGCATAGCCACTCTTGGCTCAATATCAAATTGATACACCTCGTCGGCGGCTAAAATGGCAATTTCGGCCAAATCCTCGGCAGAGGGGTCAATATTGACCGTGGTGTCCACAAAAAAGTAAACCCTGTCGCGCACAATTAAAATGTACATGCCGGCAACTTTATGTACATTGGGGTTTACCCCCACAATTTGCAGCGCCGGGCGAATGATTTCCGGGTAGTTGTGGGTTAAGCCCGACACGTAAGCATCGGCGTCGCCACGACGCACCATCATTGGGCCAAAGGAGCTGCGCCGCCGCATGTAAGAGCGCGCTCGTGATAAACTGACTCCTTTGCGCTGGCGCAGTTGGTAAAGGGTTTGGCTGTAAGCCTCAAAGCTGGCGCTGGTTTGAGGTTCGATGACGGTGGGCCGAAAGTCAAGCCCCAGTTCAGTAATCTGCTGTTGAACAACTTCCGGGCGGCCCAGTAAAATTGGCTGGCCGATGCCTTCTTCCTGCACAATGGCGGCGGCCCGAATGATTTTCGGCTCCTCGCCCTCGCCAAAAACAACGCGCTTGGGGTTGTGCCGGGCTTTGTTGATAATCTGGCGCATCAAGGCCCAGCCTTTGCCCAGCCGGGCTTCCAACTGATCCCGATATTGTTGCACGTTTACCTGGCGGCGCGCCACGCCGCTTTTAATGGCGGCCTCGGCTACGGCCGGGGCTACCCACAGCAGCACGCGCGGGTCAAACGGTTTGGGGATAATGTAATCTACCCCAAATTTGAGCGATGGCAAATTGTACGCCTTCAGCACCGAGTCGGGCACATCCTCGTGGGCCAGTTTGGCCAGGGCATGGGCAGCGGCCAGTTTCATCTCGTCGTTAATCTGGCGGGCCTGCACATCGAGCGCGCCGCGAAAAATAAAGGGAAAGCCCAACACGTTGTTAACCTGATTGGGATAATCGCTGCGACCGGTTGCCACAATCGCATCGGGCCGGGCTTCTTTGGCCAGCTCGTATTTTATTTCCGGGTCGGGGTTGGCCATTGCAAAAATAATTGGTTGGGCGGCCATTCCACGCACCATTTCTTGAGAAACGGTATCGGCCACGGATAGACCGACAAAGACATCGGCTCCGCGCATAGCCTCGGTCAGGGTGCGGGCGTCGGTTTGTTTGGCAAAGCGGGCCTTGTATTGATTCATTCCGGCTTCGCGTCCGGCGTAGATAACCCCTTTTGAGTCGACCAGGGTAATGTTTTCTCGCTGCGCGCCGGCCAAAATAAACATCTCGGCGCAGGCAATGGCCGACGCGCCGGCCCCGTTGATAACAATTTGCGCGCCGGCAATCTGTTTGCCCACAATTTCCAGCGCGTTGATTAGCCCGGCGGTGGAGATGATGGCCGTGCCGTGCTGGTCATCATGAAATACCGGAATGTCGAGCATTTCTTTGAGCCGTTCTTCAATTTCAAAACATTCCGGGGCTTTGATATCTTCCAGATTAATGCCGCCAAAAGTGGGGGCAATGGCGCGAACTACATTGATTATTTCTTCCGGGTCAACGCTATCAACTTCAATATCAAACACGTCAATATCGGCAAAGCGTTTGAACAGCACGCCCTTGCCTTCCATCACCGGTTTTGAGGCCAGCGGGCCGCGATTGCCCAGGCCCAGAATTGCCGTTCCGTTTGAGATAACGGCCACCAGGTTTCCCTTGGCCGTGTAGCGATAGGCGGTATCAGGTTTTTCGGCAATTTCCAGCACCGGCACAGCCACGCCGGGGGTGTAGGCCAGCGAGAGGTCAAGCTGGCTGCTGGCCGGTTTGGTCAGGCTGACTTCTATTTTGCCGGGACGCCCTTCCTCGTGGTAGCGGAGGGCCAGTTCTTTGGTAATATTCATAAAAAGACTCCTTTGTCGGGTTTTTAGGGTCGCATCAATTTAGCATATAACAAGTACGGCACATTTTATAGCGCCAAACGTCACTAAAAAAAGTGTCATGTGTCATAAATTGTAATTTGTTGGGCTGGTCTTGCGGTTGATGTTTTGCCGGCGTTCCGGTAGAATATGGGTTACTACCAACAGGAGAGATGCCATGTACGTAGTAATGAACCGAATCCCCGTAAACCCTGATTATGCGGAGCAGTTTGAGGAGCGCTTTAGAAATCGCGCCGGCGAAGTGGATAAAATGAAGGGCTTTGTGCGCAACCAGGTATTGCGCCCGGACAACCCGGAAGACCCCTATATTGTGATGACCTTTTGGCAAAGCAAAGCCGATTTTGAGGCGTGGGTCAACAGCGATGCCTTTCAAAAAGGACACGCCAAATCGGGCACGCTGCCCCACCAGGCGTTCAAAGGACGCGCCAAACTGGAAAGCTTTGACGTAATTTTGGATACCGCGCTCACCTGATTAGATTACTCACAAATCGGGCAATCTGCTCTGCGCCGTTGTGGCCATTGTGGTTAAGGCGAGGTAACTGTAACAGTTCCGCCAGTCGCAAAACCCAGCGGCCATCGCGCAGTTGCGCCCCGGAAATGGGCAGGCCCTGCATGTCAGACTCAATGTATTTCTCTATCACCGCCGACTCGCGGAACATAGGGCGGGAAACGTAGCCAAATGGCACTCCGGCCTGATAAACCTCGGCCAGCGTGCTGTAGCCGGTTTTGCCAATTACGGCATTGCAGGCATTCACCAAGTCGGGGTGAAAAATATCGGTCTTGCGCGCCAGTAAAATCAGCCGGTCTCGCCGTTCGGTCTGGTGGCTGTTGCCGGCGGCCACCAGATAAATCTCTTCCCGATTGTCAAGGCCATTCAAGAAAGAGTAATCCCAACTCATCCCGCCCATGGTCATCATCACCATTTTGGCCTGGCCGGGGATGCCCAACTGCCGCCGAAGCTGCGCCGGAGTAGACCTGATTTTTCGGCTGACCGGCGGGGTGGTCAGGTTGACCTGCTGCGGCGCGCAGACCGGCTCCATTTGAATATGATAATCAGCGGACTCAAACATGCCCCGCAAATAATCAATGTGGGGCTGCAACCGCCGGCTGTAATCGACATAACCGGCGTAAATCCAATCCCAGGTAAAATTTTCAATTAACACCGATGGAACTCCGGCAGCGCGGGCCACGGCAATTCCCATAGGCGCAATATCGCACAAAATTAATTGACATCCCAGCCGGTTGATTTGTTGGGCCAGGTCCTCAATCTGGCGCGAGCCAAAAGGTAAAAAGCGGTTGAGGGCTTCAATAGTTGCGGGCAGGTCCTCTTCCAGCGAGTTTTTTTGCGCCAGCCCAATATCGGTGAGCAAAGGGTGATAGCCAAAGGGCAGCCCCAGCGATTGCTCAAAAAACCAGGCCGGTACCTGGGTGAAAATTTCAAACCGGCAGCCCGGCTCCAGTTTGCGTATGGCGGCCATTACCGCCGATGCGCGGGCCGCGTGGCCGTATCCGTGCGGCGAAATGAAATAAGCCAGTTTGAGCATAGAATTACGAGTCATTTGTCACGCTTCGCGGTCACTCCTCACTTCCGGCTCCAGCGCGGCGCGCCAATTGGGATAGGCCGGCGTGGGCAGCAGGTCCCGGCGCAGCAGCCGGATATCATACTCAGCCGGAGGCGTTGCCAGCGGTTCGGCAAATTGCGGGTCGGGCAGGTTCAGTTTTTGACACGCCAGCCGATAAAACTCTTCCCGGCTGGGGCAGGGCGGCGTGACAGCCAGGTAAACCGGCGCCGGGGCCGGATGTTGCAAAGCGGCCACAACGGCGGCGGCAGCGTCATCATAATGAATCAGGGCCAGGGTTTTGTTGGGCGGGCGCAGTTTGGGCGCGCCGCGCCGGGCCAGGGCCGGCAGCGGCCCTCGGCGGGCGTTGTACAGGCCGCCCAGCCGCAGCGCCACCCCGCGGCGGCCGGCCCACTGGCTAAATGCCCGTTCCGTGGCGGCAATGCTGGCCGAGCGGGCGTCCTGGCCGGGGGGCGTCTCTTCGGTGATGGTTCCGGCGGCATTTGGGCCATAGTAACCAACGGTGCTAATCAGCACGACTCGTTGGGGCGGGGGAGTCTGGCGTTTGACCAGCAACTTGATGGCCTGGAGTTGGGCGGCGTGTCCCGGCAGCGACAGCAACAGCGCGTCGTTAGCGGTTAACAACGCTACCGGGTTGCCCAGGCGGGGCGTAACGCCCAGTTGTTGCAGGCCGGCGTGTCGAGCCTGACTTTGGGTTAGCCCAACCGCCGCGCCGCCCGCTTGCAGCCACAGTTGAGCCACCCGGCTGCCCAACTCGCCCGCGCCCCAAACAATTAATCTGCGGCCCGGTTCCGCTACGGCGACGATGGTTGCCCTGCCTGTTCAATAATTTGCTGGCCTTGCGGGCCGGCAATAAATTCAAGCCAGCTTTGCACCGGCTCGCCGGGCGACTCTTTGGTTAGCAGGTTGAGCGGCCTGACCAGCGGATAGGCTCCGCTGGCGGCGTTTTGCCGGTTTGGCTCAACCCCATCGAGCGAGATAATTTTTATTTCCAGCAGACCCGCATCCAGCACGGCCCAACTTTGCGAATCGGGCGAAAGCTCCGGGGCAATGCCGGCCAAACTCAGCGGGATGTAGCCAATGGCATAAGGCTGCGTGGCCACCTGGTTGCGGACCGCCTGGTGCGATGCCAGTTCTGTGGTGGGCGAAACAGGGGCCGACCCGCCCAGCAGAATTTGCTCAAATACTGCGCGGGTTTCAGCGTTGGTATCGGGGCTGACAACCACAATCGGGGCATCAACATCGCTGATTTCATTCCAGTTGGTAACCTGGCCGGTAAAAATGCTCTGAACCTGGGCGCTGGTCAGGTTATCAACCGGCGTCAGGGTGTGGCCGATAATGGCGATGACATCGGTTTGGGCCAGCGGGCGCAGTTGGGTAACGCCCAGTTGGGCCACCTCCGCCTCGGTTAGCTGGCGCGAGATAATGCTGAGGTCGGCGCTGCCCTGCTGTACGGCTTCGAGGCCGGCCTGGGAGTTGCCGGTTTCAATCTCAATTTCAACCCCCGGATGGCTGGCGGTAAAGGAGTCGGCCAGGGCTTGCAGCACCGGCTGCACCGAATCTGGCCCGACCACCCGAATTTGACCGGAAAGCTGGCTGGTTGGGGCGGGCGTTGGCGATTCTTGCGCCGGTGTCGGTTGCTGCGCGGCGGCGGTGGCCGTGGCCTCTGCCGGGCCGATAGCCGTTCCCCCGTTTTGAGCCGGAGGCGACGAAGCGGTTGCTTCGGGCGCAGATGTTTGGGCGGCCTCTGCTACCGCTGTAGCCGAGGCCACGGCATTCACCGTGGCGGCAATGCGGGTGGCGGCCAGTTGGGCCACGCCGGTTGCTGTGCCGGCCCGATTGGGGCCAACCGCGCCATACTGCCACAGTAACCACAAACAAAGCAGCGGCAGCAGAATGGCGGCCAGTATCAGGGCCAGCCACAGGCGGCGGCGTTCTTTTTTGGGTTTGGGTTTGTCTCCATTCAATTGGGGCTGCGCCGGCACAAGGCGCGGCAGTTCCTGCTGCCTGACCTGCGCCAGCGGTTTTTTTCTGGCGACCCACCACTGCATTAATTTAACGTAAAGGCTGTAGCCTTTTTCGTTTTGCTCCACCATTTGCCAGGCCGTTAGATTTTGCGGCGACTGGCTCAACCCCGGCGCGTCGGGCGGAATGTCTGCCTGCCGCAGCGATTGGTCCAGCTCTGCCTGGGATACAAACTGGCCTTCGCGCTGAATTTGGCCGGCAATGGCGGCCAGGGTGATGCGTTCTGCCGGGGGAATGCTGCCCCAGATGGCGGGCAGCACCTGCTCGTCGCGCTCTATCACCAGCGGAATGATTGCCTCGACATCGGCGGCGCTGATGCGCGGATTTTGGGGCTGGCGCTGGCTGGCGCGCTGGTAGAGATGGTGGCAAACCACCTGGGTTAGCGAAGGGTGTCCCCGGGTAATATCTAAAATTCGCTCTACGGCCAAATCGTCATATTTGGGGGCGCCGGCTACGCCCTCTTGTTTAATGAGGACGTAAGCCTGCTCTCGCGGCAAAACGGAAACAAAATGAGTCAGGTCGGCCTTGAAGCTGGAGTATTCCACCAGCGAGATTTCCGGCATACGCCGCCCGGCGGCAAATACAAAATCGGCGTAAATTTGGGTGGTGATGAGTCTGTACAAATATTCGTCGATGCTGCGGACGGCGGTGGTTTCCAATAGTTCCCGCTCCGGCGTGTCAACCGGGTTGAATTCGTCCAGCAGGTAAACGGGGCGGCGCTCATTGCCCAGCGCCTGATAGAGCGCCGGGAGAAAATCCCGGTCAAAGGCGGCGGGGTTATTTTGAAACAGTTCGGGCGGCGGCGGGGTGATATTGGCTTTATTGGCGGTCAGTACGGCCAGTTCGTACAATACCTGGCTAATGGGGACGAGCGCCTTATCGGCCAGGTCGTAGTAAATAGTCAGAAAGGGCGGGTCGGGCAGGCGGCGTTCCAGTTGCAGCAGCAGCGATGTTTTGCCAATGCAGCGCTGGCCGTACAGAATAACCGAGTTGTGTTCGGGGTCGCGCAGGGTGCGCTCAACCGTTTCAAAAATTTCTGTCCGGCCAGCAAAGCCCTGCTCGCCGCCAACCGGCGCGTCGATAATGTATGGATTGGAGGGTGGTTCTGCCATTGCCCAACTCCAGAAACTAGGCTAACGGTTTAATTTTGAACCGGCGCTGCCCTGATTGACCAGCAGTTCAACCTCTGCGCGTTCAATTACGGGAATATCGCCGGGGATGGTGTACTTAAGGGCGGCAGTGGCCGCACCCCAACGCAGCGCCGGCAGCAGTTGGTCAGCAGTATTGGCGGCGGTCAGGTAGCCATACAGAAAACCGGCGGCAAAGGCGTCGCCGCCGCCCAGCCGGCCCACCTCTTTGGCGGGGAAGACAGGCTGGTGAACCGGCTCGTAGCCAGGTTGGCGGCCCAGAGCGCCGGCTTCGCCCATAGTCAGCACAATGGTAGCCTGCGGAAAGCGTTCCGCAAGCAGGTTCAGCGCCTGTTCGGGCAAGGTAGTTTCTGCGGCCAGACCAAATAAGATACAAACATCGTTCAGCGGGGCCAGCAGAATATCGGCGGCCTGCATAAAAGGGGCGCAGCCGGCCAGGGCTGCTTCGGCTGTCCAAAGCTGGCGGCGGTAATTCAAATCAAAACTGACCAGCCAGCCCGCTTCTTTGGCTAAATTGAGGGCGCGCCGGGCGGTTGTGGCGGCGTTCTGGCTGAGAGCGAGTGTGATGCCGGTTAAATGTAGCAGCCGGGCTGTCTCGGGCCTGAATAGATTGACCGGCAAATCGGAGGGTTTGATACGGCTGAGCGCCGAGTCCCTGCGGTCGTAAATAAGCCGGCTGCTGCGCGGCGGCTTGCCTTCTTCTAAAAAATAGAGGCCGACCCGGTCTTCATCGGTCCAGATAACCCGCGAAGTGTCAACCCCGTAGCGGCCAATGGTCTGCGCCAGCAGCCGGCCCAGCGCGTTGTTGGTCAGGCGAGAAAGCCACAGCACCTTTAGCCCCAGGCGGGCCAGCCCCACGGCCATGTTCGACTCGCTGCCCCCAATTTCAATATCAAAGGTGGTTGTTTGTTCAATGCGTTTGAGATTGGGCGGGGTCAAGCGAATCATCGTTTCCCCCAGGGTGATTACATCATATTGTGGCATTGGTTGATAGATTCCCTCATGTTTAATACTTTACCTATCTCGGCAAGAATTGGCAACCTTAATGGACTTGCCTGCGGCTCGCCCTCACTGGTCGGGCTTGATGCCAATTTTGGCGTACAGTTTTTGTTTGACCTGCATGTCGTAAACCTGCCATTTGAGCTGCAAATACTCCTCGCTGGTTTCATCTGACAGAAAACCAAGGGGTATTTCAAAGCCGCCGGCCAGGGTTTTGCCGCCGCCAAAATAGAGTCCGCTGTCGCTTTTGCCCAGCGCCTCTTTAAGAAAACTGTCGGGGTCGAGGGTGAGTTTGGAGGTGCGTAACGAGCCGATGAGCGACTCGCCCTGGTCGTCGCTGGTGACAATGCCATACACAATGGCGGTGTGGATGTTCTCTTCGGTCAGCAGAAAGTCGGCGGCCTGGGGGATGGCGTCGCGGTCTTCGGCGCGCAGATAGCCGATACCGGCGATGGAGTAGCTTTCGGCGGTAACACGGTTGCCCAGCGAGCGGCGGATAATTTCCATAACCTGCTTTGAGCGCGATTGGCTGATTACCTGGCCCAGCAGGTCGGCATCGCGGTATTGGCTTAGATAGGCCACGGCGTAAAAATCTTCGGGATTGGCCTGTAAAAAGGCGTTGGTATCGGTCATAATGCCGTGCCACAGGGCGGTCGCCAGCTTTTTGTGCTCCGGGCGCGAGGCGTCCAGTTTAATCAGGCCCTGCTCAAGGTATTGGGTGTAGATGGTGGCGGCAGCGCCGGTGTGGCGAATATCGGCGAATTGCGGCTTGAGCCGCTCTTGCTTTTCGTGGTGGTCCACAATAATCAGGGGCGGGATGCCGGCAGCTTCGAGCGCCTGCGCAATTCCCTCGGAGGTGGTGCCCTGGGTGTCAACAAATACCGCGCCGTTATATCCGGTCAGCTCTAGCGAGCTGTCAAAGTGGGTAAGCTCTAACCGCAGCAAACGCACCAGGGCTATGTTTTGCTGGTGGCTGATGGTACCGCTGTAAATGATATCGGTTTCAATTTCAAATTCGGCGCTAATGAGCTGGTGGGCATAGGCCGAAGAGATGGCGTCGGGGTCGGGAAAATCTTGAATGACGATGAGGTGTCGCTCACCCCGGTGGGCTTCGAGGGTTTTGGCTAATTTGGGTGGAGATTGTTCTTTGGACATTGGTTGACCTTTCTGCGCGGCATTAGTGGTTGGCTGCGGCAAGGCGTTTACAACGACAGGATTCTTTGCCCGCTATCGTACACGGTAATGGGGCCATCGTGGGAAACGGTGATGGCCAGGCATTGGGCTTCGGCGCTCATTTTGGCGGCGCTGCTGTGGCGAGCGCCCTTGCCCGGCCCAATTTCGGCCTGGGTGTCGGCGTCGGGCCGCAGCAGCACCATGCAGCCTCTAAACTGGCCGGCTATGTCGATAACGGTGGCCCCATCTTGTTGGGCAAAATTAATCAGTTCGTCGTCGTTAAGCTGGTCCAGGGGGGCGCTGAGCATTAGGGCAAAGTGGCTAATTTCCGAGGCGTCGGAATGCTCAAACACGTCATCGGCATTGCCAATAATAAAAATGGCGCCCAGGTTTCTTTCTGACATTTGAAAAGCGCAGCGCAATACGCGCCGCACCAGCGGCAAACTGTAGTTTTTGTTCTGGGCCAGCGCGTCGATAATCTCGTCTACTCGCGGCATACTTTCCGGCGACCAGTCGCCGTTGGAATAGCGGCCCACCAGTTGGCCGTTGGCAAAAATGCGCACCTGCCGCCCGCCGGCGGGCACATAAAAAACCAGCGCATCACAATGGCGAGAGATGGCGGCGTGGTGACGAAACTGCGGCCCCAACAAAAAGCTGGCTGGTTTTTCCAGCTCGATGTTGAGCTTGTGGATGCCGCGCACGTAGCCGTGTTTATCGACCACGTAGCCCAGCACCAGCCCATCGACCATTTTGGCCAGGGTGACAAGATTGTTGCGCATGCGGCGGATATGGTCGGAGTGCAGCAGTTGAATCTGGCTGGGGGGCAGTACGCGGGCAATACGCACCGGGTCGCCCACAATGAGGGCGGTAGAGAGGGGGCGCTCTTCGTTTTCCATTTGGGCAATCATGGCGGCGGTATCGCAAATATGCACCATCGAGGGCGCGTCGATTTGTTTTTTGCGGGCCAGTTCAAATAAAAACTCAATACCGGCATCGGCCATCCAGGCGTCGAGGATGCTTTCTTTCTCCAGCAATTCCCGCAGTCGTTCGGGTTCGATGTGGACCTCGGAGACATCTTCGGCCTCGAGCTGGTGGGTAGTCGGGTACATGGCCTCGATGATTTCGGCGTGGCGCTGGGCCACCACATGGCGGCTAATCTTCATCGAGGCGGTTAGCTCGCCGGTTTCCTGGCTCAATGGCTGGTCTAGCAGGCTGTATTCCAACACTCGCTCCAAACGATCCAGTTGCTGGTTGATGTCGTTGATAACCTCATCCAGCAGGGCGCGCACTTTGGGGTGGGTGGTGGTGGCAATGGGGTTGCCTTTCTCGTCGGTTACGTTTTTGAAGTGCTCGGCCAGCGCCACCAAATTGGGGGCAATCATGGCCGACAGGTAGGGTTTGTCTTCGCCAATAATGGCCGCCTGGGCGATAAAGGGGCTGTTGGTGAGCATACTTTCGATGGCAGTGGGGAAGATTTTACGCCCCCGCGAGGTAACAATGACGTGCCACTTGCGCTCGGTAATGTAGAGATAGCCATCGTCATCTAATACGCCGATATCGCCGCTGCGCAGCCACCCCTCGTCATCAAATGCCTGTTTGGTTTCGTTGGGCCGCTGCCAGTAGCGGCGCATAACCATATTGCCTTTAATCAAAATTTCGCCATCTTCGGCCAGCCGAATTTGAAACCCCGGCGCTACCCGCCCGCACGAGCCGGGCCGGTAATCATCGGGACGGCTGACAGCCGGGAAGCCGCCGGCCTCAACCAGGCTGTAAACATTGAGCATCATCAGGCCGATGGCCTGGTAAAATTCGGCTACATCCTGAGACAGGGTGGCGCTGGTAGAGTACGAGCGCCGCATTCGCCCGCCCATTTCGCCGCGAATCTGGCTGAAAAAGGTCATATCGGCCCGGGCGTATTCCTGGCGCAATTGAGCCGGGGCGTTTTCTCCGGCAGCCCGGTACTCTTTGCCCTTGGCCAGCGCCCACCGAAAAATCTCCTGGCTTGTTTCCGGCTGCCGGGCCAGTCGAGCCATGTATTCTTCGTAAAATAACTCCGAGCCGTAAGGCACCGACAGCATGAGCGTGGGGCTGGTTTGCTGCATATTTTCAATTACGCTCTCTTCATTTTGGGCCAACACGTTGGCCACGCCGGCCAACAGATAGCGCCAGCTTACCAGCAGGCTGACCGGCTCGCTCCAGGGGCGGATAGTTAGGGCCAGTTCATCATCATCAAAGGTGAGCCATTGGGCCATATGCTGTAGGGTGGTTGCATGTTGACCCTGCTCAAATACTGCGCCTTTGGGTAAGCCGCTTTCGCCGGGCACGTACCAGATAGAGGCCAGCGTCTGCGGGCTGATATTTTGGGCCAAAGTGCGAATCACAGTTTCTGCCTGGCCGACCAGGGGGGCGTCGCTCACAATTTCTCCAAGCGGGGTGACATTTGGCAGTGGGTCTGTTTTGCTAATTGTTAAGATATGTTTTAAATTTGGCAGGTTTTTTTGATTGTTTGAAACGTGGCGCAGGTGTTCCGGCTCTTGCAGCAGCGCCAGCCGGGCGCCGGTATCCTGTAATACAAATTGCAGGGTATTGGGCGCCAGCGTGACATGCAGCGGCACGGCCACGCCGCCCGAAAAGAGACAGGCCAGGTAGGTAGCCATCCACTCCAGAGAATTATCGGCGGCAATCACCACCCGCTCACCGTTGATGATGCCGTTGGCGTTGAAAAACCGGGCAATTTCAAAGGTCAGGTTCTGTAGCTGCCGGTAAGAGATGGATTGATATTTTTGGCCCAGCTTAATTTGAAAACAACTCTGGTGGGCAAAGGCGTCCATTGCCCCAAGCAAGGCCTGGTTTAGGGTGCTGGCTTGTTGGTTCATATTGTTTCATTATAGTTTGGGGTGGAAATTCCACCAAACCTGATGGTGGCAGGCTCATGGATTGCGCAATTCCACGCTGCCCGGCCCCATATTGATGTCAATTGAAATTTTAGGCGCATCGGGGCCGGAGCCGGCCAGTACGTAATTATCGCCCACCTGTTGCCAGGCGCCAGAGGCGTTGATGTTGGCCATTTTGCCCTCAAATACAACCTCGGCGGCGGTATCTTCCGGCACAATCAGGGTGATTGCGCCAAGGCCGGCCTCAATTTTTACCTCAAAACTTTCCCGCATGTCGCCGGAAAAATCCAGGATGTAATTGCCCGCGCCGCCCTGAAAGTCAATATCCCTGGCCCGGGCATTGGATAGCCCGGTTAGCGTGGCATTTGAGGCCCCACCCGCAAATTGCAGTCGGTCCATATCTACCTGATTAGGCTCAGAGAAGGATAAATTAAAATTGGCCGCGCCCTGGTTCACTGTTAAATCAACCACCGATAGCCCGCCCAACTCAACCTCTGCCCCGGCTCCGGTGGCATCAATGGTTAAATTTATGGGCCTGTTGGCCAGGCTCAAATTCCACTCGTTCTGGATGTTGCTGGTCGTGAGTCCGGCCAGGCCAATATCTTCTCTGGCCCGCAGCGTAACCTCGTCGTCATTTATCTCGACCTGCGGCTCAAGCGCCTCAACGTTGTAGGCGGCCACGCCTTCAATCAGGGCCTCTTTTGCCCCCGGTTTAATGTTTAGCTGGCCATATCTAAAATTTAGCCCGACCGTCACCGGGTTGCTGGTATCCGGCAGCGGCGCCCGAATTTCTCGGGTAGCCCTGGGGCCGATTTCGACCGTGGCAAAAACGTTTTCAACAGTAGTGCCCACCGCCGAACAGAGCGTGCCGGCCCCCAACACAACCACTATCATCAAGCCAATAGCCACAATGCCGCTAATCATAAGACAACCACCCCAGCCTCGTCGTTGGCCGCGGTCTGGCCCGGGCTGGTAGGTTTGGGGGGCAGGCGCAGCCGCTGATGCAGGTAATTCTGGCTCGATTGGCGGCGGCTCAACCATTGGCGGGGGCTGCTGCTGTACCAACGGCTCGCTTTGCGGGGCAGGGGCAGGCGGTCTCTCCGCCTCAACCGGCGGAAAAACATCGGCAGGCGCAGCCCCCGGCAACGTGGTCAGCGCCGCTGCCATTACGGGGACAGTTTTATATCGTTCCGCCGGTTTTTGGGCCAGCGCGGTTTTTAACACCGCCTCAATGCCGGGAGGGACATGATTGGGCCAGGCGCGGGGCAGAACCGGCGGTTTGAAGTGGGCCATCATCACGGCGGGCGGCGTGTCGCCCTTGAATACCTTTTCGCCGGTGAGCATTTCAAACAAAATGCAGCCCAGCGCGTAAATATCAGATTGCTCCGAGGTGCCTTTACCCTCCCACACTTCCGGCGCAATGTAGTGGGGCGTGCCGACCACACCGCCCCCGGCCGTGGTAGCCATACTGGCTTCACCCGCCAGTTTGGCCAGCCCAAAATCGCTCAGCAGGGGGCCTCGATTTTGGTCCATTAAAATATTGGCGGGCTTCAAATCGCGGTGCAGAATACCCTGGGCGTGGGCGTGCTCCAATCCGCCGGCGATAGTGGTGAAAATTTCCAGCGCCTCTGTCCAGGGCAACGCGCCTCGTGTTGTCAGCACGTCTTCCAGGCTGGCGCCTTCGACCAGCCGCATCACAATAAACAGCCGGTCATTGGCCTCGTACACATCATAAATGGGCACAATGGCGGGGTGGTCCAGCCGGGCAATCGTTCTGGCCTCGCGCCGAAAGCGTCTGATCCAGCTTTTATCTTGCAGCAGCGTGGGCCGTAACTCTTTAAGGGCCACCAGCCGGTCCAGTTCGGTATCGCGCCCGCGATATACGATAGCAAAACCGCCGCGCCCAATCTCTTCAATAATTTCATAGCGGCCTAGTTGTTCAATCAAACTTTTACTCCTGTGGTGCGTTCAATCTGCTTGAGCGCCTCGCGCCGGCTCAGGCCGGATAGTTTATCCTGATGTTGCGCCACAAAATTTTGCACCCACTCCGGGTTGGCGTACGAGTAGTCTCGCAAAATCCAGCCAATGGCTTTTCTGATAAAGAACTCCTGCTCGTGAGCCAGGGCTAAAATTGTATCGGCCAGCAGGCGGGTGTTGGTTTGTTGTTTGTGGCGCAAATGGGCCAGCAGGCTGGCGCGTCGCACCCAAAAATTGGCAGATTTGGACCATTTGACCAGTTCCTGCTCCAGTTCCCGATGCTTTAACACCAGCGGGCTGACCAGCTTGCCGGCAATCCAGTCGAGCGTGTCCCAGTGGGTGGCTGTGTGGGCCAGTTTATGGTAAATAGGCCAGGATTGCAGATTGTGATAAACTTTGTAATGCTCGGCCACTTCCAGGGCCTGGTACATCTCTTCGCGGGTGTGGCCGCGCCACAGCTCAAAAATAATTTGCTCGTACTCCGGCCAGGTAATCTTTTTGAAATTTCTGGCGGCGGCTTTAAACGACTTGCGGCGCGGGCCGGCCTGAACCCCGTAAAATGGCTGCCCGGTTTTCATATAAGCCTGCATCTCCGCTGCTTTGGCCGGGTCGGCCAGTTTTTCCAAATCCCCCTTTATGGCAATGACCATCGGGTGCATTATCTTCTCCCTGAGTTTGGCAGATGGGCGCAATCTACAGGCTGACTTTCAAAATAGCCAACCATCTAATATAAAGGTTATAATTGAACTGCCCTTCTCAAATTATAAACCAGGGTAGTCATCAGTACAATCTACAGCAGGTAATCCCCGGCTATTCATCAATAACCAGAAAGGATGTGTTTTATGACAACCACTCAACCCGTAACCAACAGCCAAATTTTACAGAAAGCCAAAGCCATCCACGAGCGCATCCGGGCCTGGCGGCGGCAGATTCATCGCCACCCGGAGCCGGGTTTTGAAGAGACCCGCACGGCGGGCCTGGTCAACTCCACGCTGTTTGATTTGGGCATCGAAACGGAAACAGAGGTAGCTAAAACCGGGGTGGTGGGAACCATCAAAGGCGGGTCGGGGCCGGTGGTGGGCCTGCGGGCCGATATGGACGCGTTGCCCATTACCGAACAAAACGGTACCGATTTTGACAGCACCCGGCCCGGCCTGATGCACGCCTGCGGCCACGACGCCCACACAGCCATCCTGCTGGGCGCAGCCGTTATTTTAAAGGAAATGGCCGACCAGGGCCGGCTACCGGGTACAGTCCGGCTGCTCTTTCAACCCAGCGAAGAGGGGCAGGACGACGAGGGAAAATCCGGCGGGATGCGGATGGTGGAGGAAGGCGCGCTCGACGGGCTGGCGGCCGTGTTTGGCCTGCATGTCGATACCACCCTGAATGTGGGCCAGGTAGCCACCCGGCCCGGCCCCATGATGGCCAGCGCCGATATGTTTACCATTGTGTTGCGCGGCAAAGCCGGCCACGCCGCCCGGCCCCAGCAGGCCATCGACACCATTGCCCTGTCGGCGCACGTAATTCAGGCCATTCATCAGGTGGTCAGCCGCCGCCTCAACCCCATTGACGAAGGAGTTATCACTATTGGCACCATTCAGGGCGGTACCAAAGATAACATCATTGCCGATACGGTGACGATGACCGGCACCATCCGCGCCTTTACCGATGAAAGCCGCGACCTGCTGCACCGCGAACTGCGCCGGGCGTGCAGCATTATCGAGCCGCTGGGCGGGCGTTTTGAGCTGGATGTTTTGACCGGCTACCCGCCCCTGGCCAACACCCCGGAAGCAGCCGAGATAATGTTTGCCGCTACTCGGGATTTGCTGGGCGCGGAAAATGTTTTTGAAGCGCCCAAAGTAATGGCCGCCGAGGATTTCAGCTTTATGACCCGCCAGGCGCCCGGCAGCTTTTTACGGCTGGGGGTGCATAACCCCGCCTGGGAGCAGCGCTACTTTGTTCACACCCCCGATTTTCGCCTTGACGAGGATGCGCTGCCCATCGGCGCGGCCTCGCTGGTGGCAACGGCGCTGGCCTGGATGTCGCAAAAGAAATAAACGAAAAGGAGGAGAGAAGCGATGCCGATATTTGAACTGGAAATCATCTATAAACTGAGTCTCTTTTTGATAATTTTGTTGGGGGCGGCGGTTGCGGCCTGGCTGCTTACCAAACTGCTGAATAACTGGATTCGCCACGCAGTCAAACGCAGCCAGAACGGCCTGGACGACGCTATCCTGGCCGCTCTGAAAGGGCCGCTGGTTAATTTTGTATTGCTGATTGGTTTGTGGCTGGCCTTGCAGCAGGCCGATTTTATGATTAACCCCAACAGCCGGTTTTTATCGACCATTTTTTTTGTGGCCTATTTGATTTTAGGATTCATTGCGGCCTACCGCCTCATCACCGGCTTGCTGGACTGGTATGGCGATGAGATAGCCAGCCGCACCGAAACCACTTTTGATGACCATATTTTGCCCTTTTTCAGGCGGCTCATTGTGGCCTTTTTGGCTCTGATTGCTCTGGTGGTGCTGCTGGCCCGCTTCAACGTGGATATCAGCGCCTTTATCGCCACGCTGGGCGTGGGCAGCATTGCCATCGCGCTGGCCGCGCAAGAGGTGCTGGGCAATATGATTAGCGGCTTCATTATTTTAATCGACCGCCCGTTTCGCATTGGCGACCGGATTGAACTGGAAGAGCTGGGCACCTGGGGCGACGTGCAGGATATCAGCCTGCACAGCACCCGCATTTTAACCCGCGACAACCGCCAGGTATCGGTACCCAACGCCTTAATCGGTAAAAATCGGGTCGTCAACCACTCCATCCCCAGCAGCCAGTACCGGGTTCAAACGCACGTGGGCGTGGCTTACGGGTCGGATATTGAACATGTGCGGCAGGTGTTGATTGAGGCCATTCGCCGCGAGGAGTGGGTGATGAAAAATAAACCCATCGAGGCCCTTTTTCTGGAATTTCAGGATTCGGGGCTGCTGTTTCGGGTGCGCTGCTGGATTGAACACTACGTTGAAACCCGGCGGGTCATTGATAAAATGAACACCGCCATCTACAAGGCCCTCAACCAGGCCGATATCGAAATCCCCTTCCCGCAGCGAGTGATTCACGTGCAGCCCGCCAATGGCCAGGCTCACTGAATTAGAGAAATTTACCTCTGAAATTTTTCCGTCAAATCCGGCGCAAATTCGCCGTGGCCAACGGCCTCTACGCTGCCGGTGAGCGTCACCTGCCAGTTGTCATCAATGGCGACATGCGCCGTCCCGCCGGGCATCTGCACCTGCACCGGGCTGCGGCAGCGTCCGGTTTTTATGGCTGCCCCGGCTGCCGCGCTGGCCGACGTGCCGGAGGCCAGGGTGTAGCCCGCGCCCCGCTCCCAGATTTCAAGCTGAATGGTGTGTTGGTCCAGCGCCCGCGCCAACTGCGCGTTGGTACGCCGCGGGAATTGGGGCGCGATTTCAATCAACGGCCCCAGCCGGCGCGCCAATTCCGGCGATAACTCATCCACAAAAATAACGCAGTGAGGATTGCCCACGCTCACGACGGTCACGCTATATTCATTGCTGCCAAAGGACATTTTTTCCGCAACCACCTCGCGCACGGGACCGCTCACGGGAATGTCGGCGCTGAAAAATGAAAGTCGCCCAATAGTCATCGCCATGGTGCGGGCCAGGTCATCCCTGATTTCCACGGTCGCGGTTTCGCCGTTCATCCAGATGTCAAAATTTCGGCTCGACACATAGCCCCGGTCCCACAAATAGCGGGCAAAAACCCGCAGGCCATTGCCGCTTTTTTCGGCCTGGCTGCCGTCGGGGTTGAAAAAGCGCAGCGCGCGCGGGTGGCCCGCCTCCGGCAATGGACCATAGCAAACACCGTCCGCACCCAGCCCAAAATGACGGTGGCAGATGAGTCGCGCTGTGGCGGGCGTCAGCGGATAATCAAACTCCGCCGGGTCGATGACCATCATATCGTTGCCGAGGGCCTGGTATTTGTGAAAGTTGGCTTTCATAGGGTCTGTCCTTTTGAGCAAGAAAAAACCCCTCGGATTTTACTTCCGAAGGGTTTTTGCTGCCTGCCTGGGGCGATGCCTGGGCTTCGCGGTAGCATCGGCTCCCAACCGTTCCCCTTGTTGGGCTAAGGCGAGGCAGTTCCCCACAATATTGTTGTGTGTTGATTTAGTAGTCGCGCCAACTGGCAAATTTGTTGCGTTTGCCTTTGCGGTAGTTGCTTTCCGCCTGTTCTTCGGCCATTTGTTGCAGCAGGTTTTGCACCCCGGCGATGAGATTCCCCTGGCCCAGGTTGAGCAGCCATTCGCGCTCTTCCGAGTGTTCCCGAACGTTGGCAGTGGATTTCTTAAACATTGTAGCCCCCCTAGATATAGTAGTCAATTATTTAATGTGTACCATATATTGTGTTGTTACGCAGTTTATCACAATATATAGGGTTTGGCAAGGGGGTCTGACAATTAATTTGGGGTATTTTAAGTTTTTTAAGAAATGGGGTTTCAGGCTACGGCTGAAGGGGAATAATCAAGGCGTCATCGGGCAGGCGGTTGCCGGCGGAATCGAAGGCGGGCAGGCGCTGGCCGGTGGCGGGATTGTAGAGGCCGACGGCCAGATGGTCAACCTGGCTAAAATCATCGTGGGGCAGGGGGTGGATATCCTGAATGATTTCGCCGGGCTGCCAGCGGCTGGCGGGGTAGTGGTTGCTCACCGGCGGGCTGTCGGCCTGGCTGCGGACAAAGCCGTCGGTGGCGCGCAGGTGGATGAAAACGGTGTAGTCGATGGGCAGGGGGGCGGTGGATTGCCAGTAGAGGGTCAGGTGCGGGTTGGGCGGTGGGTAATTAGTAATGGGTGATTGGTAATTGGTTGCAAGGAGTTGAATGGATTGGTTGGGGCCAAAGGTGGCGACGGGGTCGGTAGGGAAGCGGTCGGCGGTGGCGGGCATGACCCGGTACAGATAATCGCCTTCAAACTGGCCCAGGGGGGTGAGGCCGGGGTTGCGCTCGGCGCGCCAGCGGTCGATGGTTTCCCATTGGCTGCGGTCGAAGGGGGCTTCGCCGGGGTGGACGAGTAAATATAGTTTCGGGTTTTGGATGGTTGCGGCCAGATTTTGGAGAGCCTGAATGGATTGCGGGTTGGGAAAGTTGGCGATATTTTGGGCCAGGGCCATCTGGCGGGGTGGGGTGTAGCCGGAGTAGCCGTTGACCAGCGGCCACCAGCCCAGCGTGCTGGCGTACAACCGTTTGACTTCGGGAAATTCCGGGGTCGGCGCGCTGTGCAATGGCAGTTCAATGAGCGCGAAATTGGCGGGTTGGTTGGCTAACCAATGGTAGGCCGGGTTAAGTTGAGTCCGGTTTTCCACCGGGGCCAGAGGAATTGGGGCGGAGAAGGTTTCGAGAAGGACGATAGCCAAGCAGATGACGAATATGGAATGACGAGTGACAAATTGTGAATAGCGATTGATGATTTTTGCATTTATGATGGAAAAGCCGAAGGCGGACAAGACAGCCAGCGCAAACAGGGCGGGGATAATCCAGCGGGCGGGCACTCGAATGATGGTGGAGGGCGGAAACAGTGTGGCAACAACGGTGTAGGGCAGGGCAAAGGTGAGGGCGAGGGAGAGGAGGAGGATGAGTGATGAGTGATGAGCGGCGATACGGCGTTTGGACTCTTTGCTGGAGTTTACGGAATACGCAGTAGGCACTACGTACCTGGATAGCAAAAATAGAATGGTGAGCGCAGCCAATACGGGCGCTACCAGCCCTGCAAACAACGTATTTTCCTCGGTGAAGCCGGGGCGGGCGCGGAGGGGTTCGGTGAGCGGGCCAAAAATCCGGTTGAAGGGGGCGGCAGCCAGATAATCGGTGGGGGCGGCGGCCAGCGACAGCGCCAGCGACAGCGGGCGGGCGGCGCGTAAATCGTTGAGCAGGGGCAGGTAGGGCAGGGCAAACGGCAGCGTCAGAAACAGGACAACAACGGCGGCCAGGGCGACTCGCGCCACAGCGGGCCGGGTGAGGCGTTGCGCCGGCAGCAGGTAGACTCCCAAAATGAGGGCGGTGTAGACGGCCAGATACCAGGAGGCCAGAATTTGCAGTAACAGAAACAGGATTAAGGCCAGGATGTGCCGGAGTGATGAGCGATGAGCGAAGCGCGAAGGATGGGGCGTAAGCATAAAATCGAGAAAGAGGAGGGCAAAGGGCAGCCATTGAAAGGTGAGCAGTTGCAGGTGGGCAATGGCGGCAAAACGGTAGGGGGCAAAAGCAAAGATGAGACCGGCGATAAAGGCGGCGTCGCGCTGCCCAGTCCAGCGGAGGGCCAGCAGGTACATGCCAAAAGCGGCCAGGGGAAAAGTCAACAGCAGGCTAAGGTTGTAAGCGGCAATCGGTTCGGCGGTGGCAAGCTGGAAGGGCAGGGCCAGCAGGGCAGTGCTAAACAGATGCTCGGAGTAGGCCAGGGCGCCGGGCAGGGGATAAAAGATGTTGGCGTTGAACAGGTTGAGCGGGTTGGTGAGCAGGGCGTGGCTAACCCAGGCCAGAATCCAGGTGTTGAGCAGCGGGTCGCCAATATCATTGGGCACGGCATTAGTCAGGTTGAAAACAAGCGGGTGGGTGAGGATGAGGGTCAGCAGGCTGTACAGAGAAAAAATGGCGATTGGAGATTTTTTGGTCACGGCGTCACCGGGACGGACAGGCTGTGGTTGGGCAGCGGCTGGCCCTGGGCGTCCAGCGCGGGCAGGCGTTGGCCGGTGGCGGGGTCGTAAACGCCGATGGCGATGGTAGCGGGGTGACTGCTCAAATTAAGCAGGCGGGTATCGCGGATGAGCTGGCCGGGCCGCCAGTCGGGCAGCGGATAGAGGCCGTTATAGGGCGGGCCGTCGGCCTGGGCCAGCAGGTTGCCCTGGCTGTCGAGTAAATGCACAAAGATGCTGTAATTTTGTTCAATTGACTCATTTGTTTGCCACAGCAGGGTCAGCGTGCTGCCGCTCAGGCGCGCTCCGTGCAGGCTGATGTGCGGGCCAAAACCGGCGATGGCGGGCGGAGTTTCCTCCGGCGGCGGCTCCAGCCAGATTGCGCCCAGCGAGAAGGCATCGCCCTGGCCGCTGGCGACAGGCAGGCGTTGCCCGGTTTGCGGCTGGTAGACCCCGGTAGTCAGGTTGTAGCGAATGGGCGGCAAATCGGCGGGCAGGGTGAGCCGCAGCGGATTGCGCAGGTACAGGCCGGGCGGCCAGCTATGGGTGGGAATATTTTCCGGGTTGATTTCATCGACGGTGGCCAGGGTTTGGCCGTTGGGCGCGTCCAGGTGCAGAAACACGGCGTAGCTGGTATCCAAATTTTGCAGGGCGCGCCAGTAGAGCACGGCCTCAAGGGTGGTTGTTCCGGCTTCGGGTAGCTGGACTACCTGGGGCAGCGTATCGACTCCCACCAGCCGAAGCTGGTCGCCAAAATCGACCCGCAAAATTCGGCCGGCCGGTTGGGGATGGTCGGGGTTGGATTGCAGGGTGAACAGCGGCGTCAGCGGGCGCGAGAGCAGGTAGGCGGCGCTGAGAACGACCGCGATAGCCAGAAAAGCGCGGGCAGTAAGCGATGAGGGGTGAGGTGTTGCGATTGCGGGTTTCCCCCTGGCGGGGACAGGCGGGTTTTGGGTTTTGAGGGAGGCGGTTGCTTTTTGCAGCGGGGGCAAAACGGTCAGCAAGGTTAATACCCCGGCGGCGCAAATGGTCAGCCACTTGCCCACAGTGCGGATGGGGGTGGACTCCAGTTGCAGGGTAAGCGTGTGGCGACCGGCGGGAATCTCGGTTTGAATCAGGCCGGTCTTGGGGGTCACTGTGAAAGGCGCAAGTTGCTCGTTAAGATAAACCCGCCAGCCGGGCCAGTAAAGCGCCCGCAGGGTGGCGGTGAACGGTTGGGGCGTGTCGACCTGCAACACGATGCGCCCGGCGCGGCGAAGCGTGGTTTGGGCGGTTGCGCCGGGGGGCAGGCTGGCCGGGTCCAGTTTTTGGGGTGGGCGACCGGCCTGGTAGTCGGGCCAAAGGGCATCGGGCTGGGGAGGCTGCTGCACCTGGCGCGGCAGCATTTCGGCGGCGCTGTTGGTGCCGATGGCTCCGGTGGTAACTTCGTAGGCAAACACATCGGCGGGGGTGGGCGTTCCCCACGGGATGAATTGGGAGGGGTACAGGTAGTAGGCATTGAGGAAAACGACAATTAGTAAGGCGCAGTTAATTATTAACAGATTGGAGAGTGGAGATTGGAAATTAGTAATTGGTAATTGTTCATTGATAATTGATAAGGCAGCGGCGGCCAGGATACTGGCGCAAAAGATGGCCGGGCCGAGCATTCGCCAGGGGAACTCGGTTAGTTCGATGAGCGGGATAGCTTCCCAGACCGGTTGGGAGGCGGGCAGGGTCAGAAAGGCGAAGATGAGAAAGAAGATGGCAAAAAAGAGGGAGTGGAGAAGGGGGGAGGGGTCTGGCCTTTGTCCTTTGTTTGCGAACGTCTTGAAAAGAGCCACTAAGATAGCCACTACCCCGGCTGCGGCGGCGACGAGTTGGGCCGGGCCAAGGCTCAACGGAAATTCCGGGTTGATGGCCGCCAGGTCAAGCGGCAGGGGCAGGGCGACCAGTTCGGCCCGGGTGAGGAAGTTGTGCCGAAAATCAAAAAAGCCCTGGGTGATTTTTTCAAACTGCACGGCATCGCGCTCGGCCAGGGCGGGCAGCCAGTAGATGGCAGACAGGGCCAGGCCGAGGAGTCCGGCCAGGGTGACTCGCCACAGGGGGGAACGTGGTACGTGGTGGGTGGTGCGTGGCGCGTAGTGCTTAGTATCAGGGTTTGCTTCGTCTGGCCTTGCGGTCATTCGTCCCGCTTGGTGGTCGTTTGCCCTGCTTCGTGGTTCTTCGTCTTTCGTCTCGCTGCGCGGCCCTTCCCCTTTTTTGCCGGCGTAATCAGTTACAATTAGCAGCAACAAATAGGCCGCCAGCAGCGGCGCAAAGTGCAAGGCGCTGATGTTGTGACTGAGCAGCAGCGCCGCCAGCGAGAGCGCCGCGGCCAGCAAATAGCGGCGGCGACCGTCTGTGACCAGGCCGTAAAAGGCCCACAACACCACCGGATAAAACGCCAGGGCGATGAATTGTCCGTAACTACCCTGGATGTACCCTTCGCGTAGCCGATAGGGCGCGTAAACGTGAATCGCTGCGGCCAGCAAGGCCGGGTAGGCTCCAAAAATGCGCCGGGCAAACAGATACATCCCCCCGCTGTAAAGCAGAAAACCCAGCCCAATTACCACCTTGAGCGAGGCGTCCAGCGGCAGGCCGGATAGATGAATAACCTGCGTGGCCTGATACAGCAACGGCGGGGTGTAATGAAAAATGGGCATTCCGTGGCCCAGGGCCAAATCTGCGCCCCAACGGATGTAATAATCGCCCTGGCTCCAGGCCTGATTCAGTTCGACCTGCCGCATCAGGTGAGCCGGACCATCGGCGGTGTTGGGCAGCCCCGAATACAGCAGCAGCGGCATCACCGCAAAAATGGGGATAATCAGGGCTGCGAGCAGGCCGTAGTCAATTTGATGTTGAAGGCTTTTTAATTGTTGGATCATAATTGACGGTTCGTGTCGAGTGTTCCGTGTAGTTACGCCATACGTTGCTGGGGCTGCAAACTTGCGTCACCCGCAAAAATTTTTAACACAAAGGACGCAAAGTAGACACAAAGTTCGCAAAGGTTTTTACCCAAAGGGCACGTTATCTTTGAGTTCTTTGTGCGTTCTTTGTGAACTTTGTGTTTTAATCTATTGGTTGCGGCGCGAAGTGTGCCGTGTTAGGCAATACGTCCCATGTCTATGGAGCAGACTCTTTGATAGTAATTTCTGCCAGCTTCACAAAATCGACTCCCTCGGCTGTAACCATCCGCCGGCCGGTCGATGAGTCGTAAAGGCCGGCAATCAGGGTGTAGCTGCCGGGCGCAACGCCCTCCAGCGGCAGGGTCCGGGAGTCTAAAATATGCTGCCGGGGCAGCCAGGTTGAGGTGGGATAAGCGCCATCCAGCGGCGGGCGGTCAAAACTGGCAACCAGTTGGCCGTTGGCGTCAAGCAGTTGGGCAAACACCGTATAATCGCGCGCCGGCGGTTGCCGGCTGCGCCAGCCGAGCGTAAATTCAAGCTGCTGCGGGGTTTGGCCAGTCAACTCAAAACCGGTCAGTTGAATAGCATCCCCATCGAGGCCGAATGACACATTTAGCGGCCGGGCCGGCGGCTCCGGCGGCTGGCCGGGCGACACGTTGAGCCGGTCAAGCCAGGCCGTGTCGCCGCTGCCGTCGGCCAGGGGCACCAGTTGGCCGCCCTGGTCCGGGTCAATCAGGCCGACGCGCACGGCATAGGCCAGGGGCGGCGTGCCGGGCGGAATCATCAGGTCGTGCTCGTCGCGGATGTAGCGATAGTTGTCCCAGTGAAAGGTAGGCAGGTTGGTTTCGGTGGTTGCATCGCCGGGGGTGTAGTTGGTGGCGCCGGCTACGGTGGTCAGGGTGTCCAGCCGGTCCAGATGCACAAACGGCTGCAAATTGACCCGGTGCGGCGCGGCGCTGGTTTGCCAGTAAAGCGTGACCCGCACAAAGCCGCCCGGCTCAACCACGCGCCGGCTCAGGGTATAACCGGCCAGTTGAATGCCGTTGCTAAACCGGATGTCAACCTGCTGCTGGGCCGGCAACACGCGCTGGCGCGGCGATTCGATGGTGAACACGGGGCGCAGCAGCGGCTTGAGCCAGAGCGCGGCTAAGGTAATCAGGGCGAGAGTGGTCAGAGTGATGGGGTTGGTAATTGGTAATTGGTAATTAGTAAGCGGTAATTTCTGATTGATGGCGGTTAGGGAATGTCTACCGGCCGCGGCTTGCCGCCTGCGAAGAATTTGAGCAGCGACCAGCGCAACCAGCGTCAACCCGGTCAGGCTGAGGGCGATGACCCGGATGGGAATTTCGCCGAAGTGAACGGTGAGGGTGTGCTCGCCCGCCGGGATGTTGATGAGCATCAGGCCGGTTTCGGCTTCGGTGAGCAGCTCAACCGGGCGGCCATCAATTTGGGCGCGCCAGCCGGGGTAGTAAAAATGGTGCAGCCGCAGGGTGAATGCGGCCGGGCTGTTGATCTGGTAGCGATGCGTCGCCGCGTTTTGTTCCAGCAGCGTGGCCGTAGCCCCGGCGGGCAGGCTGGCGCGGTCCAGCCGGTCGGGAATTTGGCCGGCCTGGTAGGCGTCAACCAGGGGCGAGGTGGTGGGCGGCGCAGCCACCGTTTGGGGCAGGTACTCGCCCAGGGTGGTAGTGCCGATGGATTGGGAACTGCGCTCGTAGCGAATCTGGTCGGCCAGGGTGGGCTGGCCGTGTTGGCTAAAGGGAATCACCGGGTACAGATAGGGGGCGACCCCCAGCAGCAACGCGCCAATGCACACCCCCGCTGCCGGAAGTTGCAGCCTGTGGGGTAGCCACAATATTGCGCCGCCGGACAGAAGGGCCAGCCCCAAATTGGCCAGCCCCAACATGCGCCACGGAAACTCGGCTACCTGCAAAATGGACACAACTTCCCACACGGACCGCGAGGCAGGTATTGACATGAAGGCGGCCCCGGCGGCCAGGGCGGCGAAGAAGAGGATGGTAAGTGGTAAGTGGTAAGCGGTTATTGGTAAATTTTGACTTCTACCTGCGGCGTTTTGAGTTTCGAGGAATGACGAAGGTCGAAGGACCGCGAAACGTGACAAATAACCAACGACCAACAACCCCAAACCGGCCAGGATGAGCGTCACCACGCCCAGCGTGAGCGGCGTATAGGGGTTGGCGGCGCGGGTGTCGAGGGGCGCAATCCAGGCAAAGAGTTCGCTCCAGTGGGGGTAACGGATGAAAAAGGGGCTTTTCTCCAGGTAGATATCGGCCTGGGCGCGGGTGAAGTGTCGCTCGATGAAGGCCGGCAGCCAGAAAAAAGCGGAGAGCAGCAGGCCAAGGGGCAAGGCGAACAGGGGGAGGAGAGAGGAGAACGTATTTGCTTTTTGGCTTTTACCCCATAAATTAAAAAAGACGAGTAGCAGCGTGTAGGCGGCCAGCACCGGGGCAAAGACAAACGCCTGAAACAGATGGCTCAGCATAATGGCCGCGTAAAAGATGCCGGCCCACACGGTCCAGCCCCAGGCCCCGCTGCGGGCGGCGCGGGTGGCGGCCCACAACGGCCAGGGGAACAGTCCAATGGCCAGCAGTTGGGGGATGTTGCCGCCTTCCAGCAGCGCCTCGCGCAGGGCAAAGGGGGCAAAGGTGTAAGCCGCCGAAGCCGCCATTCCGGCGGCGCTGCCCCACACCTCGCGGGCAAACAGGTACATGCCAATTGCGTAAAGCAGAATTGTGAAGATAATCAAAGCCTTAAACGCTGTTTCAAGAGTAACGCCGGGCGGGTCAAAAACCATTGCCAGCAGATAGGGCAGCGGCGGCGCAAACACAAACAGCGGATAGCCATAGCCGTAAGCCAAATCGGGCGCCCAGCGCGGCACAATTACCCCTGGCGCCCAGGCTCGCTCAAATTCCAGAGCGCGGTACAGGTGAATGGTCAAATCCGCCGAGGTGGGCAGGCCCGGTTGCAGCAGCGGCTGAATGGCAAACAGCGCCAGCGCCGCCGCTATCAGGAGTCCGCCATCTGTTTTATTGAGAAGACGCCAGAACTGACTCATAGGAAACGTTTAAAGTGAAATGACATTATCAACCACCGGACTATACCAAAAATACAATGAGCCAACAAACCTCAACGCCCCAAATATCCATTGTTTTGCCCACCTTCAATGAGGCCGGCAACATTGGGCCGTTGATTGACCGCACCCTGGCCGCGCTGGGCCACACCCCCGGCGGCGTGGAAGTGGTAGTGGTTGATGACAACTCGCCTGATGGCACCTGGCGGCTGGTAGCCCAAAGAGCGCAGGCCGACCCGCGGGTGCGGCTGATTCATCGCACCGGCGAAAGCGGGCTGACCAGCGCCATTCAGCGCGGTATCCGCGAGGCGCGCGGCCGGTGGGTCGGCTGGATGGATTGCGACCTGAGCATGCCCCCCGAAGATTGGCCGCAACTGGCCGCAGCCCTGGCCGGTGGGGCCGATATGGCCGTCGGTTCGCGCTACGTGCCCGGCGGCGGCGATGTGGCCCACTCCTTGACCGGGCGGCTTTTCTCGCGCATCATCAATCTGTGGGCCGGGCTGGTGCTGGTCTGGTCTATAAAAGATTACACCAGCGGCTTTATTCTGGCCCGCCGCCAGATTTTTGATAAAATCGACCTGCGCGGCGACTACGGCGAATATTGTATCGACCTGCTCTATCGCGCCCACCGCGCCGGCTACGCCATCCGCGAGCTGCCCTACCTGTGCGTGCCCCGCGAAGCCGGCGAAAGCAAAACCGCCACCAGCGTGTGGGGCTACCTGACAAGGGGAGTCAATTATGTAACCACGGTGCTGCGTTTGAGATTTGGGCGGCAATAGTTTAAGATAAAAGAAAACTCGTATGGCGTGGCGCGTATCCCGCCAACTTTATGCAACACGCAATACGCAACTTTTGAGGTAACTGAAGGTGGCCCAAAATAGTCGCCAGGAGCAGAACAACCAACCTGCGCTGGCCGAACCCTTCTCAAAAATTTTTGCGGACCGGGCCGAGGCCGAGTGGGCTTTTGACCTGCTGCGCGAAGCCAGCCGCCGCCTGCGTATCTCCGGGCCGTATGACCCCCGTATGGCGGTCACGGTCTCGACCCGCGCCGGGCGACCCTTTCTGCATCTCAACTTTGGCAACTGGCTGGTGCTGGGTTTTAACGGGCCGGGCCACACCTCCATCCGCATGGAAATAGCCCTGCTGGCCCATCTGGTTTCCTGGGATGAGCGTTTTGTCTCGTTTGCCTCAGACCGCAAAGAGGGCGAGCCGGAAGTGCGCAGCTACCAGTTGCCTCTGGAAGCCATCAGGCCGTTGACCAGCCACTTGCAACACGCCTTTGAAACCACGCTCGATTTTATTGCCGATAAATTTGCCGCCTGGAAACGCTCGCCCCACTGGAAGCAGCACAACCCCGAACTGGTCGAAGCCTTTTTTGACCCCCACCGCCGGGCGCTGCTCTTGGCCGGCGGCCTCGATGAGCCGGAACTGCGCTACGAGCGTCACTACACCGCCTTTGATTACGAACTGGCCGAAGAGGGGGTTGAGTATGGGGTGGGGGAGAGTGGAGCAATTGACATGAAACAATCAACAACTCAACAGGAACTGGCTGCCCCCTACCCCCTCTCCCAACTGGCCGCGGATACTGGCCTTGATGAAGAAACCCTCTCCCGCTGGGTGCGGGCCATCAAGCGAAAGGGGCAGGCTATTCTGTACGGGCCGCCGGGCACGGGCAAAACCTTTGTGGCCGAAAAGCTGGCGGCCCATCTTGTGGGCGGGGGCGACGGTTTCACAGAACTGGTTCAGTTTCACCCGGCCTACGCCTACGAGGATTTTATCCAGGGCATCCGGCCCCGGAGCGAGGGCGACCGCTTGAGCTATCCGGTGGCGCCGGGCCGCTTTTTAGAATTTTGCCGCCAGACCCAGCATCGCCGCGATACCTGCGTGCTGATTATCGACGAAATCAACCGGGCCAACCTCTCCCGCGTATTTGGCGAGTTGATGTATTTGCTGGAGTACCGCGACCGGGCGATTCCGCTGGCCGGGGGCGGTCAATTAAAAATTCCGGCCAATGTGCGGCTCATCGGTACCATGAACACGGCGGACCGCTCGATTGCCCTGGTTGACCACGCCCTGCGGCGGCGCTTTGCCTTTATTGCCCTGCGGCCCAACTTTGACGCGCTGCGCCGCTACCACCAGAAAACCGGCTTTCCGGTTGAGGGACTGATTAACGTTTTAGAGCGGCTCAACCAGCGCATCGAGGATGATTACCGCCTGGGCATCACCTTTTTTATGGATGAGCATCTGGCCGACCATGTTGAAGATATCTGGCGGCTGGAGATTGAGCCGTATCTGGAAGAGTACTTTTTTGACCGGCGCGAAGAGGTCAACGATTTTCGCTGGGAACGAGTCAAAGCGGAGATTTTACCGGCGTGAACGTAGAACCCATCCAATTAACCGAATACGAGCCGGCCTGGTTTGACTCGCCCGCAATTCCCGCTGAAATTGGCGAGGCGTTGTGGCGGCAGTACGGCAACCAGGTTGCGGTAGAATTCCCCTCGCCCAAAACCGGCGGGCGATGGCGATTAATGCCGCAAGGCTGGGTGGGACACATCCCGCTGAGTTCGGAATTTCAATTTGCCCTGCGGCCCAAAGTGGCGCTGGAAAATCTGTTCAGAATGTTGGAATATGCCTACAACCTGCGCAGCTTTTATTGGCTGGACGGGCTGGTGGATTGCCAATCGCTGGCAGAATTTTATGAACGGCTGGCCCACATTTTAGCCAAACAGGTGCTACAGCGGGGACGCCGCGGACTTTACCGGGCCTACGTACCGCACACCGGGCGGTTGCCCTACCTGCGGGGCCGGCTTGACACGCAGCACGTCGCGCGCTCGCCGGGGCAGGTTGGGCTGCGCTGCCGCTTTCAGGAGCACACCGCCGACGTGGCGGAAAACCAAATTTTGGCCTGGACCCTCTTTCTGATTGCCCGCAGCGGGTTGTGTTCAGAGCGGGTACTGCCGGCGGTGCGCCGGGCATATCGCGCGCTTCAGGGCGAGGCGCAGTTACAGCCTTACAGCGCGCAAGCCTGTGTGGGCCGCCAATACAACCGGCTCAACGATGATTACCGCCCCATGCACGCCTTGAGCCGCTTTTTTTTAGAGCACAGCGGGCCGGGACACCAGCCCGGCAACCGGCAGATGCTCCCCTTTTTGGTGGATATGGCCCGCCTGTTTGAATTATTTGTGGCCGAGTGGCTCAAGGCGCACCCCCCCGGCGGGCTTAGGGTGACAGCCCAGGAGCGGGTTCATTTAGGCCGTTCGCAATCGCTGCATTTTGTTATTGACCTGGTGTTAAGCAGCGCCGGGAGCGGGCGTCCCCATTACGTGCTCGATACCAAATACAAAACGCCCGACAAACCCTCGGCGGAAGATGTGCAACAAATGATTAGCTATGCCCACACCCAGGGCTGTTCCGAAGCAATTTTAATTTATCCGGCAGATTTGGCCCAGCCTTTTGATGCTGCTATCCGGGGCATTCGCGTGCGCAGCCTCACTTTTGCCCTGACCGGCAACCTGGAGCAGGCTGGGCAAAGCTTCACAGCGCAATTGCTCCGGTAAAGTTGCATCGCTTGGGGTGTTGGGTAAAATAGGGTTACTAACCAGACCTCGCCTGGTTAAATCTCTCTGGCGCGTCAGGCTGCCAATCCACCCAATGGCCGGATATTCAAAAACCCCGCTGATAAAAAAATTGGGCATAAAGGCGGGCATCAGGCTGCATATCGTCAACCCGCCCGCAGATTATTTCGACACGCTGGGCCAACTGCCTGCCGGCGTCATTGAAGTCGACCGGCCGGCCGGACCGCTGGATTTTATTCACTTTTTTGCCCAACAACGGGCCGAACTCGAGCGGCAAATTCCGGCGCTCAAGCAGGCGCTGGCCTTTGATGGAATGCTGTGGGTCTCGTGGCCCAAAAAAGCCTCAAAAATAAAAACAGATTTGGATGAAAACGTGGTGCGTAAAATTGGCTTGCAGCATGGGCTGGTTGATGTAAAAGTTTGCGCCGTTGATGATATCTGGTCCGGTCTAAAATTCGTCTACAGGATAAAAGATAGAAAATGACAGAATTATCTCCCCTTACCCGCGTGGCCGGCTTTAGGGCGGTAGGCGTGGCCTGCGGCCTGAAAGAGTCTGGCCGGCCCGACCTGGCCCTGGTATTGAGCGACCGGCCTTGCAGCGCGGCGGCGGTTTTTACGGTCAATACCATTAAGGCCGCACCGGTTTTGTATGATATGGCCCTGCTAGAGCGCAGCGGCGGCAGGCTGCAAGGCGTGGTCATCAACGCCGGCAATGCCAACGCGGTTACGGGTCAACAGGGTTTGCGCGACGCCCAACAAATGGCCCGGCTTGCCGAAGCAGCCTGCGGGCTGGCCGAAGACTCTGTTTTTGTAATGAGCACCGGCGTGATTGGTCATAAAATGCCGATGGCTAAAATTGAAGCCGGCATCAAAATGGCCGCCAGAGCCATTAAGGGCGCTGCCGGCGAGCAGGGCGTTGACGCAGCCCGCGCCATTATGACCACCGACCTGGTACCCAAGGAAAGTTTTGCGCAGGTTGTCATCGACGGCAAACCGGTGAACATTGGGGGCATGGCCAAGGGCAGCGGGATGATTCACCCCAATATGGCAACCATGCTGTCGGTTATTGTGACCGATGCCGTGATTGAACCAAAACTGTTGCAGGCGGCGTTAACCAGGGCGGTGAATCTCTCTTTTAACCGCGTAACTGTTGATGGCGATACCAGCACCAACGATACCGTGGTAATTTTGGCCTCTGGCCGGGCCGGCCATGCGCCTTTGGCCGGGCCGGAACAGCCGTCGTTTGAGGCATTTGTGGCCGGGCTGACCCAACTCTGCACGCAGCTGGCCAGAGCGGTTGCCCGCGATGGCGAAGGCGCAACCAAGCTGGTTGAAATAACCGTGCGCGGAGCCGCCACCGAAGCCGAAGCCGAAGCCGCGGCTAAAACTGTAGCCACCTCTCCCTTGATGAAAACCGCTCTCTTTGGCAACGACCCAAACTGGGGCCGCGCCCTGGCCGCTATTGGCCGCAGCGGCGCGCAGGTTGACCCAACCCAGGTTAATTTGCGGCTGGGCGATTTTCAACTGGTAAAACAGGGCGAACCGCTGGATTTTGATGCAGAAGCGGCCAGCCGCTGGCTATCCGGGGCCGGCGAAGTAACGCTGGTGGCCGACCTGGGGGTGGGGCAGGCTCAGGCCACCGTTTGGACGTGCGACTTCTCTTACAAATACGTTGAAATCAACGCCGAATACCACACCTGATGGCTGACGATTGAAGTTGGGTTAGGCGCGCCGCACACGGGCTGATATCGACAGGACAGTTAGACTATTGTCATCCTGAATTTAACATGTTAAGGTAATTTAAAATTTGCAGACTTTTTACGCTATGCTTGCCGGCAATCGGCTTGCGCTCACGGGTGAAGTCGATACAATTATTCTATGGGGGCGGCCATTTGCGTAGGTCAATCATTAAATCAAGGGGTAACAAATGCTGCTGAGGTTTTGGGGAACTCGAGGCTCTATTCCGGCGCCCATTAACCCCGATAGAGTACAAGAAAAGATACTATCAGCCCTGAAAAGAGCAGGCGACCAAAAAATTGACCTGGCCAGTATGTCGGCGTTGGAGAATTTTGTTGAGGCACTGGCCCTCGACGGCAGCACTATCGGCGGCAATACCACCTGTGTTACCATTCGTCTTGGCGATGTGTTGATTATTTTTGATGCCGGTTCCGGCATTAGAGAGTTGGGCGATTATCTGATGTCTGGCAGCGACGAATGGGTTCAAAACGCCGGATTTCGCCAGGGTAAGGGTCACGCTTATATGTTTTTTACCCACACCCATTGGGACCACATTCAGGGGCTGCCATTTTTTAAGCCAATTCACGTAGCCGGAAATGTGTTTGATGTTTACCACGTTCACCAGCATGTTCCCCAGGCCTTAACCCGCCAAATGGAGGCGGCTTTTTTTCCCTTACAGTTTGAGCAGATTGGCGCGACCATCAACTTTCATCAATTGCGCGAAGGCGAGCAAATAAAAGTTGCCAATGCCATTATCAGTAATATTGATTTAAAGCATCCCGGCAAAGCCTACGCCTACCGGATAGAGGCCGACAACGCCGTTGCAATTTTGGCAACCGATGGCGAATACCAGAGCCTTGATAACACCGACACCCTCAAATACCGTAATTTTTACGCCAATGCCGACGCGCTTATTTTTGATGCGATGTTCTCGGTGCGGGAGTCTTTTGTTAAAGAAGATTGGGGCCACAGTTCTGCCCTGATTGGCGCGGATATAGCCACCGAAGCCAATGTTAAACGCCTGCTCCTCTTTCACCACGACCCCGCCTCAACCGATGCGGAAATCACCCAAATTCTCCGCGAAACCGAAGAATATCTTGAACGCCAGGGTAGCTCTTTGGAAGTGATAATTGCCAGAGAAGGGCTGGAACTGGATATCGAGAACATGTCTGTTACTTCGGATTTTCATATTGAAGACCGGCTAGACAGCGGCGTTGTTTTCATATCGCTTTCCGGCAAGTTTGGCGGGCAGGCCACCCAGCGTTTTAGAAAACATTTGTCGCATAGCCTGCAAACGCACCAAACCGATAAAGTGGTCTTGAACCTCTCCAAATTGAAAGACCTGCAAATGGCCGGCATTCGCGCCCTGGTCGATGCCCGGCGCACGGTTATGAGCCTGGCTCTGGTGGGCGTCCCCGAAAACGTTTACCGGGTCATTGAACTCTCCGGCACCACCGACTTTTTTGCCATCTACGATGACGAAGAGTCGGCCCTGATAGCATTGAACTCCCGCTAATCCCCTCCCCGCCAAATTAGCCCAAACGCCTCATTGTCACTAAAATAGTTTCCCTATGGGCAAACGGCCTCATTTCTACCCACCAAAACAACATAGCTGGTTTTCTCACGCCGGGCTGGGGTTGGTGTTGGTTCTGTTCCTTGCACTCAGCGCGGCGCACAGTATTATTGTACCCATTACCCAGGGCGAAGATGAGCTGGCCCACTACCGCTACCTCGCTTTTATTGCCCAAAATGGACGCCTGCCCGCCACCTTTGCCGAGCGCCAGCAGGCCTGGTATCGCAGCGACTGGCCGCCGTTGTACCACCTGCTGGTTGGCGCGGTTGTCAGCCCGCTCGATACCACCCAACCCCGGTTGAAAGACGTGGGCGAATCGCCCCGCCGCCGGCTGGTGGGCGAAATTTTTTACCCCCGCCTTATCATCTACACCGAAGACGCCAACTGGCCCTGGCAAGATGGTATTTTAGCCTGGCACATTGGGCGCTTTATTTCCATTTTGTTTTCTGCAACTGCTCTGGTTTTTGTCTACCTCACTGCCTTGGAATTGCGCCGGGGAGATGATAAGCATCCCGCCTCCTCGTCACCCCGGCCCCTCGTCACCCCGGCTCTCTTCGCCACCGCCGCCACTGCCCTGCTGGCTTTCACCCCGCGCTTCCTCTTTACCTCGGCCATGCTCGGCGACGACAGCCTGTTCGTTCTGCTTTCGGCCATATTTATCTGGCTGCTGTTGCGGGCGCTGCGCGGCCTGGATAGCCGGTGGGTGTACGCTGTGTTGGGCCTGCTGCTGGGCCTGTCGATAGCCACCAAGTACAGCACCGCCCTGCTGCCGTTGGCGGTCATCCCGGTTATCTGGCAGCGAATGCGCCGGGCCGGATGGCGCTGGCCGCAAGCCGTAGGGCGGCTGGCGCTTTGCTGGCTGCTGGCGCTGCTCGGCTCTGGCTGGTGGTTTGGCTGGATTGTTTACCATTTCAATACTATTAAACAAGATGGCCTCATCATCGGCGTTCTCAACGCTGTTCTGGCCACCGGCCCGGATGTGAGCATGCGCCGCGTCTTCGATTTTTTAGGCGGGCAAAATTTTACCGGCGCTCTACGCCCCGAAGCCGTCTCCGGCGGCGCCTTTTGGCAATGGCTTGCCTACCTGTTCCAGACATTTTGGGGCGTACCCGTGTTAGAATTCGACCCGCTCTTTCCGTGGGCCTATGGCCTGGTTCTGCTCTTTTGCCTGCCGGCGCTTGGGGGGCTGTGGCAGTTTTACAAACAGGCCGGCCCCCACCGCCGGGCAATCGCAGGCGTGCTGGCGCTAATCGTCGCCCTGCTCATCCCCTTTCCGGCGCTGCGTTTTTTCCTCACCTTCAACGTGCTGGAAACCGGCCAGGGGCGACACATTCTCTACCCGGCTGCCCAGAGCATCCCCATTTTGCTGATGCTGGGCTGGGGGCAATTCATTTCCCACGTCCCACGCAACATGCAACACGCAACACGCAACACGTTCTACGTTCTTCCCCCTATCCTGCTCCTTGTCTGGGCAGTCTTCCAATTCAACTACATGCGCCAAACCTATCCCGACCCCCTGCCCGTGCAGACCACCACCTTCAACCCGGCTTCGATACCGCAGCCGCTCAAACACAACTTCACCGAGTCGATCCAGTTTTTGGGGTACGACTTTCAACCCGACCCCGACCTGGCTATCATCAACCTGACCCTGTACTGGAAGTCCCGGCAACCTGTTGACGAAAATTACCGCACCCGCGTGCAATTGGTTAATGCGGAAACCGGCCAGGTTCATTTTACCTGGCTCAGTCACCCGCTCGATGGGCGCTACCCCACCCGCGCCTGGGATACCGGCGATGTGGTGCGCGACACCCTGCCTCTGCCGCTGGCCGCCGTCCCCGCCAATATTTACGACATCCAGATTGACTGGCTGCATCAGGCGCAAAACACGCCGCTTACCGCCGGGCCGCTGCAAATTATTCAGTTTACGCTGGGGGCCGCCCAACCCATTGCCGGCGCGTCAACCCTTGCCGGCCAAAACCCGGAGAGTAAAATTGAATATCGCCTGTGGCTTGACAACGCCCCGCTCCGCCCCCGCCAAACCATCCCGCTTTCCTGGAGTGTTACCAATTCGCCTGCAATCCAAAATCGAGAGTGGTTGCTGATTGGCCCGGATAACATTCCCCGCCCCCCTGCCGCCGGCAGCGATGCCACCGCCATCTTCATCGTTGAACCAGATTGGCCCAGCGGCGCGTATCGGCTGGGGCTAAAGAGCGAAGCCGGCCCCACACAAACCCAACCGCTATTGACCGTTGCCAACCAGGAAAGGCAGTTCGACCTGCCCGCCGGGCTGGCCTCGCAGCCGGATTTTGTGCGGGTTGAGGCCAATTTCAACCACCAGCTTCAATTGATTGGCTACCGCCTGCCGGCGCGTCAATTGAACCCCGGCGATAGCCTGCCCGTTACTCTGGCCTGGCAAAGCCTGGCCCCGCTGCTGCCCGATGCCCTCACCTTTGCCGTGCTGCTCAATGAAGCGCGGCAGCCTTACGGCAGCATTGACCGCTACCCCGCCGGTTTTTACAGCCCGCTGCTGTGGGCCAACGGCGAGGTAGTGGTCGACTCTTTTAGCCTGCCCATCCGGCCCAACGCGCCGCCCGGCGTCTACTACCTGCATGTGGGCCAATATTATCTGGTTGATGGCCGGCCTCAATACCTGCCCCTGTTTCACCGGGGCAACCCCACCGGTGATACCGCCGTTGTCATCGGCCCTCTCAAAATTGGGGGGCCGCCGCGGGATGTCGTCACCCACCACCCAAACCCGCAAATTCGGCTCAACCAGCCGCTCGGCCCCGCCGGTGAAATCACCTTACTGGGCTACGATATACAAAACCCGAAACCCGACACCGTAAACTTGAAACTCAGATTGTATTGGCAAGCCAACGCCCCCCTGCCCGTCGATTACACCACCTTTTTCCACCTGCGAGACGCCGCCAACCAAAATATCGCCCAAAAAGACCAGCCGCCGGCGGCGGGTCGTTACCCCACCAGCCTGTGGAGTTCCGGCGAGGTGATAGTGGATGAAATTATACTGCCCCTGGCCGATGTGCCGCCGGGCGAATATGCGCCGGTTGTGGGCCTGTACAACTTTGCTACCGGCGAGCGGTTGCCTGTGCCCGGCAACCCGGCCAACGAAATTGCCCTTCAACCGCTGCAACTGGAAGAACCGCCAAACGACGAAGGACAAAGGACGAAGGACGAATGAGCATGTATCACGCCTCGCGCCTCACGCTTCACGCTCCTTTGCTGCTCATTTTGTTCATTTATTCGGTGCTGGCAATCGCCCACAGCCGCATAGCGCCGTTAAGCATTGGCAACGATGAATGGGCGCATTTTCTGTACGCTCGCTTCATTGCCGACCACGGACGCCTGCCGGTCAACCTGGCCGAGCGCGAGAACAAGGATGAGGCCGGCACCAAATCCGACGACCCGCCGCTTTATCATCTGCTGGTGGCCGGGGTAAACGCGGTGGTCAACCCGGAGCCGGTGCGCCTGCTGCGCCCGGTCAACGGGCAGCCGCGCCGCCAACTGGCCGATAATTTTGTGGGGCCTTACCCCTTTCTGGTGCACAACGGTTACGAACTGCCTCCCTACCGGGGCGAGGTGCTGTTGTGGCATATTGGCCGGGCGCTATCCATTTTTTTGGGCGCGCTGGTAATTACCCTCACTTACCTTACCGGCCTGGTTTTATTCCCCGGCAAATACCGGCGGGCGCTGGTTGCGGCGGCGCTGCTGGCTTTTATGCCCTCCTTCATCTTCCACAATTCAGTGATGACTTACGACGGTCTGGGCGCGGTATTTACGGCCCTGTTTCTGCTGGTCGCAATTCAGGCCATCAAGCAACCGCACTCCTGGCGCTGGTGGCTGCTTCTGGGCCTGTTGGGCGGGCTGGCAGTGACCACCAAATATACCTCGGTGCTGCTGCCGCTGGAGATTGTATTGGCGGCGGTACTGGCTTACGGCAGGGTTTCAGGTTTTCCCCTGGCGAGGACAGGCAGGTTTCGAGTTCCACGTTCCACGCACTACGCACTACTATTCAACCAACTCCTTCCCCGCCTCATCATAGCCGGCCTGATGCTGTTGCTGGCCACAAGCTGGTGGTTTGGCTGGATTGCCTTTCATTTCAATACCATCGAAACCAGGGGGCCGGTGGTTGGAATTCTGGAGCCGCTGCTGGTGCGCGGCGGCAACGATAGCACCGCTATCAGCGTGTCGGCCTACCTGTTTGGCGAACAGTCGCTCAGCGTTGACGCGCCGCCTCCGCCCCGCGAGCGAAACTATCCCCATCTGGCCGGCGTGATGGCTGCTTCGTTTTGGTCGGCGCTGGTGGCCGAGCGTTTTCCGCCCTGGGCGCCGTGGCTAACCGGCCTGTTTGGGCTGGCTGCGCTGCCGGGCGCGGCGGGTCTGTGGCGGGTGTGGCGCAGCGCAGAGCAACCTGACCGTATCTGGCTGGCGCTGTTGCTGTTTCACGCGCTGCTAATTACGCCCCTTGTTTTGACGCGCCTGCTAATTTCGTTTGACCCGCTGGAGGCGGTGCAGGGCCGGCACATTCTCTTTCCGGCGGCTTCGGCCATTCCGCTGTTGCTGGTCTGGGGTTGGGATACCTGGCACAGAAAAATTGGGCAACTGCTGGTTGCCTTGCTGCTGGTGTGGAGCGCCGCCGGACAGGTTGGCTGGTCGGCGCTGGTTTATCCGCCGCCGCTGCCGCTGTGGTCAGAAACAGCGCCCGCCTTTGAAAAAATAACGCCCGCTTCGGCAGGCGACACGCCGGCTCCGGGGTTGCAATTGCTGGGCGTCAACTGGCAGCCCACGCCGGGCGCGGCCTCGCTGCCGGTAGAATTGTGGTGGCAGGCGCAGGCCCTAATGAGTCAGGATTATCTGGTTGAACTGTCGCTGCAAACCGGGTCGGGCCAGGTTGCCGCTTACGCGCTGGGCCATCCGGTGCAGGGACGCCTGCCCACCCGCAGTTGGGAGCCGGGCGATGTGGTGCGCGACACCCACGCCTTGCCGCTGGTCAATGTAACCGGCGGCGACTACCGGCTGGTATTGCGCCTGCTCAACCGGCAGGGCCAGCCCCTGGGCAACTCACTGGCGCTGGGGCGGGTGTCATTGCCTGCCGGGTTCAATCAGGCCGGCTCCTGCGCCCTCTGGTTTGGGGGACAGGCCAATCGCGGCGGCCCGCTGATTCAACCCTACCGGCAGCGAGCCTCGTTGACGGTGATTGCCCCGGAGCCTCCCCGCCTGCTGCCGCTATCTGCCGGGGCCGGCCGGCCCCAGGAGTCGCCCTTTATTTCGGCGGGAGAGTTTCACGTGTTTATCGTTGGGCCGGACTGGGCAAATAAATACCAATTGGCGGTTGGCAAACAGACCTGCCACACACTGACCACCGACCTGCCGTTGCGCTACTTTACCCCGCCGGAAATCCCCCAACCGTTAACGGTCAATTTTAATAACGAGTTGCAGCTTTTGGGATACGAGCTGCCGGCCCGTCGCATCGAGCCGGGGCAGCGGTTGCCGCTGACGCTCTATTGGCAGGCGCTCACTTACATGGGCCAGGATTACCACATTTTTGACAATCTGCTGGATGACAATCAACGGCGCTGGGGCGGTTACGACCGCCGGGCGCAGGATGGTTACAGCACCCTGCTGTGGACTCCCGGCGAGGTGATTACCGACTCTTTTGGCGTGCCGGTTGACCCCGACGCGCCGCCGGGCGTTTACACCCTGGATTTGGGGTGGTACAGGCGAACCGAAACCGGACCGCTCTCGCTGCCGCTGGTGGGCGCCAACGGCCAACCGACCGGCCAAAACAGCCTGCGGCTTGGCCCCATCAAAGTGGGCGGCCCGCCGCCAGAGGCAGTGACAGACAACCCCGACCCGCAAATAAAACTGAATCGGCCTTTTGGCCCCGCCGGTGAAATCACTCTGTTGGGGTACACCCTTACTGACGAGCGAGGGGAACTTCTCGAAAATCTAAAATCTAAAATCCAAAATCTAAAATTGAGGTTATATTGGCAAGCCAACGCTCCCCTGCCCGTCGATTACACCACCTTTTTTCACCTGCGCGATGCCGCCAATCAGAATGTCGCTCAAAAAGACCAGCCGCCGGCGGCGGGTCGCTACCCCACCAGTTTGTGGGATGCCGGCGAGGTGATTGTCGATGAAATTATGCTGCCCCTGGCTAATGTGCCGCCCGGTAATTACGCGCCGGTTGTGGGCCTGTACAATTTTGCTACCGGCGAGCGTCTGCCGGTGGCCGGAAATCCCAATAACGAACTGCTTTTAGAAAGAATTAACCTGCCGTGACCAGACATCGAGTGGCCCTGTTACTGATAATTCTATCGGCCTTTTTTGTGCGGGTGTGGCAACTACCCTATTTGCCGCCCGGCCTGTGGTACGATGAAGCCTACAACGCCCTTGACGCCATTTGGATGCTAGAAACGGGCCGGTACCAGCCCTTTGTGGTGGGCAACAACGGCCGAGAGGCGCTGCTACACTGGCTGTTGTCGCTTTCAATTTGGGGGCTGGGCAACAGTATGTTTGCCGCGCGGCTGGTGGGCAGCCTGGCCGGCGTGCTGACCATCCCGGTGGTGTACCGATTTGCGCTGGCGCTGTCGAAGCCGTTGGTAGACAGCCGCAGCCGCCGCTGGTTTGCCCTGGCTGCCGCCGGCTGGGTGGCGGTCTCGTGGTGGCATCTGCTCAACAGCCGGGTCGGTTTCAGGCCGGTGCTGTTGCCCCTGCTGTTGATGGTCAGCCTCTACTTTTTTTGGCGGGGCTGGGAGGGTGTCAGGGAAGCAGGGGAGCGGAGGAGCAGGGGAGCGAAGGAGCAGAGGAGCGGAGGGCTTAAAGAGCATCTTGAAACCCGAAACCTGAATTTCGCTCTGGCCGGATTATTTTTGGGGCTGCTTCAGTACACCTATCTGCCGGCGCGATTGGCTCCGCTCATTTTTGGGAGCCTCGCCTTGCTGCTGACACTTTCAACACTACGCACCACGCACTACGCGCCACGTTGGGCGCTTATCAAAAAACTTTGGTTAGGTCTAATGGTTACGGCAGTTATGGCCCTGCTAATCTTTCTCCCGCTGGGTCTCTTTTATTTCAATAATCCGCAGGCTTTTTCATCCCGCACCGAGGATGTTGTCTTTGTGCCTGATACTCCCCGTGAAATCGCTGTCCACGCCTTGCAGAGCCTCAGCTTCTTTTTGGGCGCGGGCCACGAGCTGTATCGCCATCATCTGCCGGGCCGGGCGATGCTGGGCTGGCTGGAGATTCCATTTTTTTGGCTGGGGCTAATCTGGCTGTTGCGACCGGCCCGCCTGCGCCGCGCCGAAACGCAGCTTATTCTGTTGGGGCTGGCAATTATGTGGCTGCCGGCGCTGCTGGCCTCGCCGCCGGTTCACTCCCTGCGGCCCATCGGCCAGTTGCCATTTTATTATTTTATCGTTACCGTTGGCCTGTATCAATTTACCCTTTTTACGCAACACGCAATACGCAATACGCGCTTCATTTTCCCCTTCGCCCTCACGTTTTTCATCAGCCTTAACGGACTCATTAATACGGTTGACTATTTCTGGCGCTGGGCCAACCACCCCGAAGTTTACAAAGAGTTCAACGGCCCGCTGGTCGATTTAACCCGCGATTTGATGACCTTGACCCGCAGCCAGGATGTCATCATTCCCTTTCACGTGTACGCGCATCCGGTGACGCGCTTTCTGCTGTGGAACAATTTTGCCGAAGTGACGGGTCAACCCGCCATGCAGCGCCCCACCACCATGTTAATTGTGCCCGACAAATTTCAGTTGCTGTATGTCGGCAATATCCCTTACTCTCCGGCGCTGGCGCTGCTGACCCGCAACCAGGCCGGTCAGGGGCAGATTTACGTTTCTCGCCCGCCGCGTAGCCATGAGCAGGAATCGCTGGATAAATTACTGGCGGCAACTCGCCCCCAACTCACACCCTGGCAGGATAAACTGGGGCGAGAAATTGCCTACTTTGCCCCGGTTACTAATCATCATTTGCCACTTACCGCTTTGTTCAACTCCACGCCTCTGCGCGCTATCCACCTGAACTGGGCCAATCTGGTTGAGTTGACCGGCTACGATGTGACGCCTCAACTGGCGATGCCGGGCCGGCCCATCACCCTCAATTTTTACTGGCGCAGCCTGACCGATTTTACCTTTGACGACAACCTCTTTTTGCAACTGGTCGATGGCGCAGGCAATCCGGTTAACCAGTTGGAGGAGGACGGCTTTCGGGAGGATATGTACCGCTGGCGGCCCAACGGTATTTTGCCCACCCAGCACACGCTCTGGCTGGGGCCAGACTCGCCGCCCGGCCCCTATCTGGTGCGGGTGGGGTTTTTTGACCCGAATACCGGCCAGCGTTTGCCGTTGCAAGCAGGCGAATGTGCCAATAGCGCTTGTCCAAATAGCGAATTTGAGGCGGACCAAACGCACCTGGGCCTCTTTTACGTGACCAAAGACGGCACAGACCCGCGTATTCCGGCAGCGCCTCTCTCGGCCACCTTTGGCAATGCTATCCAACTCCTTGGCGTCACGCTACCGGCAATTACTAATAACCAATTGCTAATCTCTAATCTCCCTGTAACTTTCCACTGGCAAGCGCTCCGCCCCACCGACCGGCCCTATACCGTATTTCTGCAACTACTCAACCAGCAGGGTGACGTTGTCGGCGGGTGGGACAGCCAACCTTTTGGCGGACTCTACCCCACCAACTACTGGTCGCCCGGCGAGGTGATTGCCGATACATTCGAGCTGCCCCTGCCCCAAGGCGGACTCTCGCCCGGCCACTACCGGCTGATTACCGGCTTTTATGATTTTGAAACCGGCCAGCGTTTAATTGTTGAAGGAGGCGGGGATTTTGCCGAGTTGGCCGAATTTGAAGTGGAATGAAAAATGCCCGCCGTTTTTATACAACGATGGGCAAATAAAAACCGGAGTCAAAAAATATTTTCTTTGACTCCGGCAATTCTATTTTCAAAGGGTGTGTTTCATCTCAGTTGGAGAGGGGAGAGTTGGGAGAGCCTTCCTTCGGTCGCCCCAAGCCCCTCGGCCTGCGGCGCTTTCAACTCATTCAAAGCACACCCGTTTTCAAAGGTGGGTTACACAACCGCCACCCGTTCAAACGCCCGGTCGATTTCCTGCTGGGCGGCTTGATGGAACTGCTTGGTGTACAGCGAGTAGTAGTGCCCTCGCTGCCGAATCAACTCCTCGTGGGTGCCTGCTTCAATCACCCGGCCCGCCTCAATCACCAAAATGCGGTCGGCCTTTTTGATAGTAGACAGCCGGTGGGCAATGATAAAGCTGGTTCGACCGGCCATTAAACTTTCCATCCCCTGCTGAATCAGCGCCTCGGTCAGCGTGTCAACCGAGCTGGTGGCCTCGTCCATTACAAAAATTTCGGGGTTGGCCAGCACGGCCCGGGCCAGGCTGATGAGCTGCTTTTGCCCGGTTGAGAGCAGGCCGCCGCCCTCGCCCACCTCTTCATCGTACCCCTTGGGCATTTCAACAATAAATTCGTGGGCGTGGGCCAGTTTGGCCGCATGTTCAATTTCCTCGTCGGTGGCATCCAGCCGGCCATAGCGAATGTTCTGGCGGATAGAGCCGGAAAACAGATGCGGCGTTTGCAGCACCACCCCAATGCGAGATTGAATGCCTTGCAGGGTAAAGCCGGTGTAGTCCATCCCGCCGATGAGAATTTTGCCGGCCTTTGGCTCGTAAAAGCGGCAAATCAGGTTGACAATGGTCGACTTGCCGCCGCCGGTTGGCCCCACCAGGGCAATGGTTTCGCCCTGTTTGACGCGCAGGTTGAAATCGGTCAGCACCGGCTTTTCCTTTTCATAATAAAAGTCGACATGCTGAAACTCGATATCGCCCTTGATGCTGCCGGGGTCGATGGCCTCGGACCGGTCGACAATCTCCGGGTCGGCGTCAATCAGCGAGAAAACCCGTTCGGCCGAGGCTACCGAGTTCTGCATCTCGGCGTACACTCTGGCCAACTCCTGAATGGGAAAGAGCATGAAAGTAAGGTACGACATAAAGGCTTGCAAGCTGCCAACGGTCATCGTGCCCACCTGAATTTGCCAGCCGCCATACCAGATGATGCCCCCCAGCGCCACCGCCCCAATTAACTGCACAATTGGCAAAAACAGGGCCGACAACCAGGCCGCCCGGTAAGCGGCCTGATACAGCGCCGTGGCTTTCTCATCAAACTCTTCCAGATTTTTCTCTTCGCGGGTCAGGGCTTTGACCACGCGCACGCCGGTGATGTTCTCGTTGTAAACGCCGGTCAGCTTTGAGTTGAGCTTGCGGGCGCGCCGAAACTCAACCAGAATTTTGCGCTTAAACAGCGAGGCCACAATAACAATGGTGGGCATCACAAACAACATCAACAGGGCCAGTTTCCAGTTGATGAAGAACATGAAAATGAGCGCGGTAAACAGATTCAACAACCCCCAGGTAGTATCAATCATACCCCAGGTAATCAGTTCCGAGATACGACTGGAGTCTGATGTTACCCGCGACATAATCCAGCCCACCGGCGTTTTGCTGTAGTAAGAAAGTGACAGAGCTTGCAGGTGATTGAATGTTTTGCGGCGCAAATCGTACCGGATGCGCTCGCCCAGAATGCCGGCCAAAAAGATGAAGCCAAACACCGACGCCGCCTGCACCAAAATCAGGCTGCCGTAGATGGTGAAAAGTTGAACCAGCCGCGCCCGGTTGCCGGGGATGATGCCCTCGTCGATGATGAGTTTGCTGATGTAGGTAAACAACGAGTCCTGAAAAGAGACAATGCCCACGCACAGCAAAAAACCGGCCACCCAAAGCTTGTATGGTTTGGCCTGTAACGCAATCCGTTTCAGGGTTTGGCCGTTGAATTGGGTGGTAAATTCTTCTTCTTCAAAATAATTTTCGGTCATGGTAAGCTCCAAAAATGGAATTTTTTACGCTCTGATCGGCCCTGAAGATGGCTGTTTCGCCTTGCCGTTGGCCTCTACAACATCATCTTCTACTCTGGCCTGCAAATTGTAAATCTGGCGATAAATGCCCTCGCGCCCCAGCAACTCGCGGTGCGTGCCCTGCTGAATGATGCGGCCTTTATCCAGCACCAGAATTTTATCGGCCTTCATAACGGTTTGAATCCGGTGGGCAATGATAAAGGTAGTGCGATGCTGGCGCAGCCGCTCCAGCGCGGCGTGAATGTGAGCCTCGGTCTCTGTATCAACCGCCGAAACCGCGTCATCAAAAATGAGAATGCGCGGGTCTTTTAACAGGGTGCGGGCAATGGTAACGCGCTGCTTCTGGCCGCCCGATAAGGTGACGCCCTTTTCGCCAACAATGGTGTCGTAACCCTCTGGGAAAGACATGATAACATCGTGAATGGCGGCAGCCTGCGCAGCGTTTTCAATTTCCGCATTGGTTACTGTCCGGTTGACGCCATAGGCAATGTTCTCGCGGATTGAGCGAGAGAACAGAAACGGCTCTTGCTCAACAATGCCAATATATTGGCGCAGTTCGCGCCTGGCGTAGTCGCGCAGCTCCCGCCCATCCAGCAAAATGCTGCCGCTGTAGTCGTAAAAACGGGGCAACAGGTTGACCAGGCTGCTTTTGCCGGAACCGGTCGGCCCCAACAGGGCCACGGTTTGCCCCGGTTCCACCTTGAATGAGATGTGGCGCAGTACCGAGGCGCTGTCATCATAACCAAATGAAACATCACGAAACTCGATTTGGCCGCGCAAAGGCTGGTTGGGTTTGTAAGTTCCGCTGTCCAACTCTTCGCGTTCCTCGTTCATAATTTCAGTAACGCGGGTGTACGAGACCAGCCCCATCGAGGTTTGCACAATCAAACGGCCCAGATTTTGCATGGGCCAGATAACCCAGATAACCAGCCCCACCACGGCCAGGTAGGTGCCGATGGTAATCTCGCCGTTCATGGTCATAATGGCGCCCATAAAGAACACAAACAGCATTTGCGCCCCGGAGATGGTTTCAACGATGGGCCAGTAAAGCGAGTGCATTTTGACCAGCCGCCGGCCGCGCCGGTATTGCTCGTAGTTGACCTCTTCAAATTTGTCGATTTCAAATTGCTGCCGGGCAAACGCCTTGACCACCCGCACCCCGCTCAAATTTTCTTGCAGCGTGGATGATAGATGCCCTTCCTGGTCCTGGTGTGACTCATAAGCGGCGTGTATTTTCTTGAAAAAGAGCATTGAAATGGTCAACACCACCGGCATCGAGATAATTGACAGTAGCCCCAATTTAAGGTTGAGCGCCAAAATTGCGGCCAGATTGATGATAAACAGCAGCGCAATGCGGCCTACGCCAATGGCCTGCTCGGCAAAAAAGCGGCGAATCGTATCCACATCGGAGCTACAGCGCTGCACCAATTCGCCGGTTTGGGTTCGGTCGTGGTAGGCAAAACTCAGCCGCTGAATATGGTCAAACAGGTAATTGCGTAACCGCAAAATAGCTCCCTCGGCCGAGTGGGCGGCCAGTTTGCCGCTGGCAAAGGTAAATCCACCCTGCACAATGGCCAGCCCCACAAACCCCAATGCGACGGCGTATAGCGGAACAGACTCCTGATTTTGAACCAGGGTGTTATCAACAAAATATTGCAGTAACATATAGGATACGGTTTTGGCTGCCGTAGCAATGGCCATGCTGGCAATAGCGGCCACATACATAGCCCGGAAGCCCCGCATCAGGCCCCATAACCCCCACAAGCGATTATTGGAAACTGTTTGCCTTAAATCTAAAGTTTGGGATATATGTTGCATCATGAAAACCTCTAAAATTATCAAAAATGAAATGAGGGTGCGTGTTGTTAAGTGCCCAACACGCACCGCGTTCTACACCGCATCCGAGGCCGGTCGCTTGTCGAAATTTTCTAATTTTGACCCCCACTTAACCATTTGCTTTCCCAGCCAGCACACAACTGTGCGATAGTGCGACGCAGCAGGTTTTGGTTGAAGCTCGGCGGCTTGAAGTAGTTGATGTCGTTCTAAATTTTTCAATTGGTCCCGGTGTTTTTCCCGCATTACCAATAAGCAAGTATCTGGCGTAAACATGACGGACTCTTTCCTTTTTCATCTAAATCATCTTTACTTGAGTTTAGCGCAAAAAGAGCGCGCAACCATTAAACAAAAGAGCAGTCTTCCATTGACCTCAGGTTCAGGAAGGTACCCTGTTCTTTTGGGCAGGTTGACCAACACCTATTGATTGAATAATTAAAAGTTACCATACAAGCCCCCTCCTTTTCGATTTCAAGTTTCTATTTGGCTTACGCCAGGAGTTCCCTAATGAGCATAACCATTTTTTAGGTATCACGCTTGAGTTACTCCTGATTTCAGGCTGACAAAACAAAACGCCGCAGATTGCGAGTCTGCGGCGCTGAAACGATTCAAGAAGAGTCGGACAAATAAAAAGCCGCAGACAGTAGTGCCTGCGGCTGGGTGGTTTTAGGTTAAAACGTCACCTGGAGTCAGCAGACGCACTACGATTAGGCAAGCGAAAATCTCCGCCGGAAATGTGGAGATAAGGGGTGAAAGTGGTGGTGATTTGTAGCATTGTCTGCACTCCTTTCGTGAGGTTTACTGCTGAGGTACTTCGCTAGAATAGCACAACTTTAAGGGAAATGTCAATCCTTTTTCAGTTTTTTTTAAGGTTGACTTATCTTCTCAAAAAGTAGGGGTGTTTGTGGGACAAACTTAAGTTTGTCCTACTTTACCCCGAATTATGGAGAAGTTACAGGTTGACTTATCCAAACTCAATGCCCTGCGCCAGCGGCAGTTGGGTAGACCAGTTGATGGTGTTGGTTTGGCGGCGCATGTAAGCCTTCCAGGCGTCAGAGCCGGACTCGCGGCCGCCGCCGGTATCCTTTTCGCCGCCAAAAGCGCCGCCGATTTCCGCGCCGCTGGTGCCGATATTGACATTGGCAATGCCGCAGTCAGAACCTGCCGCCGAGAGAAATTGCTCGGCCTTGAGCAGGTTGGTGGTGAAAATGGCGCTGGATAGTCCCTGCGGCACGCCGTTGTGGATGGCAATAGCCTCCTGCAATGTTTCGTACTCCAGCAGATACAGAATCGGGGCAAAGGTTTCATCGCAGACGAGGGGAGTTTGTTCCGGCATTTTGACAATGGTCGGTTCTACAAAATTAGCGCCTTTTTCCGGCAGTCGTTGGCCGCCTACCAAAATTGTGCCGCCCTGCGCCTGGGCTGTTTCCAGGGCAGCCATCATATTTTCAACCGCCTGCTCGCTGACCAGCGGCCCCATTAATGTACCGGCATCCAGCGGGTCGCCAATAGGAACCTGCTGGTAGGCGTTCACCAATCGCCCGGTCAATTCGGCGGCAATGGATTTGTGCATGATGATGCGCCGGGTGGTGGTGCAGCGCTGCCCGGCCGTACCGACAGAGCCAAAGACAATGCCCCTCACGGCCAAATCAAGGTTGGCGTCTTCGGTCACAATAATGGCGTTGTTGCCGCCCAGTTCCAAAATGGTTTTGCCCAGGCGACCGGCCACGGCCTGCGCCACGTGTCGCCCGGTTTTAATGGAGCCGGTGAAGCTAATCAGCGGCAGGCGTGCGTCATTAATCAGCCGCTCGCCGATTTCCTGATTGCCGCCGATGACCACGTTGAACAAACCGGTGACGCCGTGGTCGGCGCAGACGCGGTTGCAGATGTGCTGCACGGCCAGGGTCGTCAGCGGTGTGGCGGGCGAGGGTTTCCAGACCATCGTGTCGCCGCAAACGGCGGCAATGGCCGCATTCCACGACCAGACGGCCACCGGAAAGTTAAAGGCGGTGATAATGCCGATTGGCCCCAGCGGATGCCACTGCTCGTACATACGGTGGCCGGGCCGCTCCGAATGCATGGTCAGCCCGTACAACTGGCGCGAGAGGCCCACGGCAAAATCGCAAATGTCAATCATCTCCTGCACTTCGCCCATGCCTTCCACTTTTATTTTGCCCATTTCCAGCGTGACCATCTCGCCCAGCGGCTCTTTATACTCGCGTAGCGCTTCGGCCAGATCGCGGATGAGCAGGCCGCGCTGGGGTGCGGGAGTCATCCGCCAGCTTTGAAACGATTTTTGGGCCGCTTCGACCACCCGGTTGTAAGTGGCAGCAGTGGCCTGAATTACGCTGCCGATTGGCTCGTTGGTGGTGGGGTTGATGGAAATCAGTTTTTCGCCCTGGGGGTCTTCCAGCCAGCCGTCGGGGCCGGCGCAGGCGCCGGGGTTAACCTCTTTGAGGTGTAATTTGTCTAAAAGTGCTTTCATTGCAAACTCCTTTATTAGCCAAATTTTTCAAAAGTGGTGCGACGGGTATTGTACTATTGATACTGCCACGCGTAAAGGGGGAATTAAACAATCTGCCCGCCGCGAAAGCGCCATTTCAAAAAGACAACTTTCAACGGGCCGAGCATGATTGACAGGGTGAAAATAAAAACCGCGCCGTAGTGGGCGGCAAATTGACCAAACGACAGGTTCGGGGATACGCCCGGCAGAGAAATAAATTGGATAAGACCCCACAAAAACAATCCTTCAACAATTCCGGCGGCTACAAAAAAAAGGGGCGGCCAGTCGCGGTCCCAGCGCAGCGATTGCAAGGCGTTGTAAAGGATGTCCCATACACAGCCAAGCAGCAATACGTAGCCCAGCAGGGCCAAAGGGGTCACAAAATTGCTAAAGAGATAGCCAAAAAAAAGCGTAATCAGCACGCCCACGGTACTCAGCAGCAACAGCCGGGTTTGCCAGCGGCCCAGCAGCGTTGGCGTCATGGTTTGACTCCCGCAGCCCAGCGCAGCCATTGACCACACGAACGCAGCGGGTTGAGCCGGCGCAGGCCCGGCGCGCCCAGCAGAATCAAATCATCCAGCGATTCTTGCGCGGCAAATTGCAGCCCGGTAAAGCTATCCACCGGGGCAAAGGGTCCGCCCAGGGTGGTGATGCCGGCGGCGTAAACCCGCCCGCCGCCGTTGCGCAGCCCGGTAATTTCAAACCGGTCAGACACTTTGAGCTGGCCCTTGCTGTTTTTGGGCAGTTGGTAGATTTGCAGCAGGTCTTGCAATAACGGGTTGAGTTCCGGGGCGGCATCCAGGCCGGTGGCGTCGATGATAAAATCTGCCAGCAGCAGGGTTTTTTCCTGTAAAGCGCAATCGCCGCGAATAACGGCGGCTAATTTGCCGTTGTGTCGCTCCACTCGCGCCAGCTCGCCAAAGCGAATTTGATACCAGCCTTCGTTCAGGCCGGCCTCGATAATCTCTTCCCAATGCTGCCGTTTGGCCGTGGTCGTGCCGCCCCACAGGTCAATGAGGTTGCCCCGCTGCCGGTCGCCGGCTCGCTCCATTTCAAAGCGAAGGTGGCCGCCAAAAGCGGATTTGGGAAAGTTGAAATGTTGGTGGTCAAAATGGTTGCGAGTTTGCCGCCGGGTGTGCCCATAACTTGGCCCCTCCGGTTTGGGGTTTTGCATCAGGTGCAAAATGTTGATGGTGGGGTTGTGGCCGCGCTCTTCGTGCAGCCGTTGCAGAATGCGCGAGGCGACAATGCCGCGCCCGCGCAACAGTACCGTGCCGCCGCGCCGCCGCAAATACGTGTACAGGTGGTCGTGCTGCTCATAGGCGTTGACAAAGCGGTAGCAGTCGCCGGTTTGCTGGCGGTAGCGTTGCAGGTCGGGCAAAAAGCGCAATCGGGGATAGCCCACCGCCAGGTGAAGATATTTGGCGACCATCAGCCGGGGCCGCCGCTTGCGCGCCGTGGTTTGCGAGTAAGCCACCACATACCGCCCGTCGTCCGTCAGCCGGATGGCCCGCACCCGGCCAAAGCGCCAGATTCTATCCCAGCCAATGCGCCGGGCTTCGCGGTCAATTGAGGTAAACACATCGCCGGCTTTGGGGGTAAACGGTTCGGCCAGCACCGGTTCGGCAAAAATTTGCCAGGCCGGGCGGGCCGCCTGCCGCCAATGGCCCTGCCTGAGTTCGCGCCAGATTTCGCGCACGGCGTAGCCCGGCCAGCCCCAAATGTTATCGGGCGTTCCGCCGGAGTCGCTGCGCAGCCGTTCGTGGTCGGGAATTTGGGAGTTGCGGCACAGGCGGCGGCAGCGGGCGTAGGGTTTGGCCTCAAAGCCGATGGCTACAATTTGGGCCGGGTCAACTCCGTGAATGACAAGATGGTCAACCCAGGTAAAGCTGCCAATGCCGCCGCCAATGGCCAGGTAAGTGGTCTCTTCCAACGGCAGGCCGGTTTGTTGTAAATCTTTAATGGACACCCTGCGCCGGTTAAATATAATCGGCGGAAAGGCCGGTGAGTCAATCTGCTGAAACATCCGGTGGTTCCTCATCCGTTAATCCAAAGGCCAGTGAAGCGCCACACCAGGGACAGTCTTTTATAGTAAAGTATACCATTTTATGACAATTACTGCACCTGATTCTTGGCTGATTAACAGGTGAAGCGGGTTTCTGGGGGGTGGCTTTTTGGGGTTTCTTATCTGCCATTGTTGCTTTTAACGGTTGACCGTGCTAAAGTAGGGCCGTTTGTAAATCCCCACCCAACCGGAGCCAGATATGAGCGACCCGCTGAAAAAAATTGCGCTGTCGCTGGGCGTCGACAAAATACAGCGACATATTTTTTTGTGCTGCGACCAGACCAAACCCAAATGTTGCGATAAGGCCGCCAGTCTGGAGTCCTGGGATTATCTGAAGCGACGCCTGGACGAACTACAATTAACCGGCAGCGGCGGCGTGTATCGCACCAAAGCCAACTGCCTGCGCATCTGCGATGGCGGCCCCATTGCTGTAGTTTACCCCGAAGGCGTCTGGTATCACTCCTGCACCCCGGCCGTGCTGGAGCGGATTATTCAGGAGCATCTCATTGGCGGCCGGCCGGTGCAAGAATTTGTTATTATGACGCACAGGCCGGGAGAATAGTTCCCATGCCTAATCTCCGCCGACCAGCCTTTCCAAAACTCCTCGCAGCACCTCGATAGCCCGCAAATACTCCTTCAAATTAATGTGCTCGTTGGGAGTGTGGTCCAGGCTGCTGTCGCCGGGGCCGTAGGCCACAATGGGCGTATCCGGCCAGTGCGGGCCGACCACGTTCATATCCGCCGTGCCGGTTTTGACCACAAAACGCGGCGTTCCTCCGGCCTCCCGCACGGCGGCAAGAAAGGCCCGTACCAGCCGGTTGGATTTGTCGGCCTTGTAAGCCAGTTCGCCGCCGGAAAAATTGACTTCTGCGGTGGTGTCCGGGGGCAGGGCGTCGAGCAATTGCCTGAGCTGCGACTCCAGTTCCGCCGGAGAAAGGCCCAACGGCAGCCGAAAGCCCATATTCAATTCGACCAGCCCGAACGCGCCCTCATCCCGGCTGGCAATATGTCGCAGCGATGGCTCCAGCCGGGCAAAAGCCGACTCCGCTCCACGCTCTTGATTCAGACCGGCGCAAAACTGTTCCACCTGCCGCCACAGGTCAACGGCCTGTTCCGCCGGCAGCCGCCCCTCCCCGGCGGAGTGACTGAAGGGCACGTGCAGCAGCACGTCCAGCAGCAGCCGCCCCTTGTAGCCCAAAGTAATGCGGTCCCAGTTGCTTGGCTCGCCGATGATACAAAATGCAGGGGGGCAGGGGGGCAGGGGGGTAGGGGTGAAATCTCTCCCCTGCTGTTCACCGGAGAGTCGTTGCGCCAAAATATGCCGCGCTCCCCGGCTGGTGGCGTACTCCTCCTCAACCGCGCCAACCACAGTGACGCGCCAGCCTGCCGGCACATCAACCTGAGCCGCAGCAGCGGCAAACGTACACAGCGGCCCTTTGGCATCCACCGCGCCGCGCCCGTACAAAATATCCCCCTCGCGCCGAACCGGCACTTCGCCGGGAAAGGTGTCAATGTGGCCCAGCAGCAGAATTTCTTTTTGACCGCTGCCGTTGACGCCCACTGCATTGCCAACCTCATCAACGTGGGCGGCCAGCCCGTGCCGGCTCATCCAGCCGGCCAGGCAGGTTGAGGCTTCGGCTTCGCCCAGCGAGGGGGAGGGGATGGAGACAAGCTGGGCCAGCAGGTCGATGGCCGCGGCCTGGGTTGGCTTCATACCAGTTCGCCTCGCAGCACGGTTACAGCCTGACCCGCCAGCAACACCCGCTCGCCGTTGACCTGCACTCGCACCACCCCGCCCCGCGCCGAAGCCTGATAGGCCGCAAATTCGCGCTTGTTCAGACGGGTTTGCCAATACGGCCCCAAACAGCAGTGCGCCGAGCCGGTAACAGGGTCCTCCGCAATGCCAACCTGCGGCGCAAAAAAGCGAGAGACAAAATCATACCCCGGCGTGCTGGCCCGGCTGGTGACAATCACCCCCCGGCAATCGACGCTGTTCAGCAGGTTCAAATCTGGCCTCAGGTTCCCAACCGCCTCCTCTGAGTCGATTTCTACCAGATAGTCAAATCTGTTTTTTGAGACGCGAACCGGAGGAATCCCCAGCGCCTTGACCAGATTGGGCGGAGGCGTGACGCCGGCGGCAGGTTCGGCGGGAAAGTCCATTTCAATCCATTCGCCGCTTCGTTTGGCGGTCAGCAGCCCGCTGCGGGTATAAAAGCGGGCCGTATCAGCGGGCGATAGTCGCTCCGTTTCCCACAACACGTGGGCGCTGGCCAGCGTGGCGTGTCCGCACAAATCCACCTCGGTGGCGGGGGTGAACCAGCGCAATTTGTACCCGTCACTTTGGGGGTGCAAAAATGCAGTTTCAGACAGGTTCATTTCGGCGGCTACGTTTTGCATCCAGGCCTCGTCTGCCGGTTCGGCCAGCAGGCAAACTGCCGCCGGGTTGCCCCGAAACGGCTCGGCGGTAAAGGCGTCAACTTGAATGATGGATTGGCTCATAGATAATCTCCTTGCCTGAGCTTGCCAAAGGGTTCGTGCTCTTCGCGCCCGTAGCAAAAGTTTCTTGCTCGCCGGACAGGAATTTGACTCGTAAGATAATTCCAATTAATTGACAATACTATGATTGGCAGGCATAATTGCATTTGATTGTAATAGTGATTAATGACTGTCAACCAGGATATTAATTGATGAATACAAGTAAAGTTGGACGTAGAGGACAAATTACAATTCCTACCGGCATTCGGCGTTGGCTTAAACTGCAAGAGGGAGACCGGGTTGCTTTTGTTCAACGGGGTGACGAGATTGTGCTACAACCTCTCACTCGAACCCTGCTTGATTTACGGGGAAGCATTCCCGTGTCTGGTCCCCAGGATTTTGTAGCTATTCGCCGCCAGGTGTTACAGGCTCACGCTAAAAAGGCAGTGGCGGATGAAACCTGAACAGTTTTTTGTTGATACAAATCTGTTTTTGCGCTATCTGACTAATGATATTGCTCACCAGGCCGATGCGGTAGAACTGCTAATGAAACAGGCTGCCGGCGGAGAAGTAACCCTGGTAACAAACAGCCTCGTCATTGCCGAGATTGTCTGGACCTTGGAGTCATTTTATGGCCTGACCAAAAGTGATATTCAAGAAAAAGTGCTTGCTATTTTGAATACCCCCGGCTTGCAGGTTGCGGATGATAATTTGATTTTGCAAGCCATCGACTGGTATGCCGCCCAAAATATTGATTATATTGACGCTTACAACGGCGCCTGGCTGCTGGCCGAAGGATTGACAACAGTTTACACTTTTGATCGTAAACATTTTATTCGTCTCCCCGGTGTTGAAGTTAAAGTACCGGGCGAATAGTCGCCATAACTTACGCTAATACCTCTCCAATGACCTTAACCACCTGCTCCAAATCATCCTGCTCAATCACCAGCGGCGGCAGCAGGCGCAGCACATTCAGCCCGGCGGGCAGCGCCCACACGCCGCGCTCCATCAACGTTTGCAGCACAGGGGTCACTTTACTCCGTAGTTCCACGCCAATCATCAACCCCAGGCCGCGCACCTCTCTGATTTGCCGGGCGTTTAGCGCCGCGAGTTCTCGGTGCAGCCACGCGCCCAGCTTATCGGCCCGCTGCGGTAGTTGTTCTTCGGCCATCACCTCGATGACGGCCCGGCTGGCGGCGCAGGCCAGCGGATTGCCGCCAAAGGTGCTGCCGTGCAAGCCCGCTTGAAACTGGCCCAATTCTGACCGCCAGGCCGTGACCCCCATTGGCAGGCCGCCGCCAATGGATTTGCCCAGCGCCACCACATCCGGCGACAGCCCGTGATGCTCGCAGGCCAGCCAGCGCCCGGTGCGGCCCACGCCGGTTTGAATCTCGTCAACAATCAGCAGCGCGCCGCGCTCGGTGCAGAAACGGCGCAGGGCCTGAAAAAACTCTGTTGAGCCGGGATAAACGCCGCCTTCGCCTTGCACAATTTCGACCAGTACGGCGGCGGTCTTGTCGCCAATGGCCTGGTCCATCGCCTCGATGTTGTCGTAGGGTACGTGGGTAATTTCCGGCAGCAGCGGCTCAAACGGCTCCCGATATTTTTTATTCCAGGTGGCGCTTAACGCGCCCATCGTGCGCCCGTGAAAGCCGCGCATGGCGGCCACAATGCCGGGCCGGCCGGTCTGGTAGCGGGCAAATTTCAGCGCGCTCTCAATGGCCTCAGTGCCGGAGTTGGAGGGGTGAATGTGGCAGCCCGGCCAGCCCAGACTGTCCTTGAAAACCCCGGCCATATCGCGCAGCCACAGGGCGCGCTGGTCATTATAACTGGATTCCTGCCCGGCGACGTAAGTATCAAGCTGCTGTTTGATGGCCTGAATTACTACGGGGTGGCTGTGGCCCACGTTGGCCCAGCCCTGCGCCCCGGCGCAGTCAATATATTCGTGGCCCTCGCTGTCCCACAGCCGGGCGCCTTTGGCCCGCACAATGGCTACGGGCCGTCGCCCCACGCCGCCGGAGGTGTAGGCGGATTCGAGTTGCTGGATGTCGTTGTAGTTCATCATTCCCCAATCACCGTCCCCTGGCCGGCAATTGCCCGCCGCACCGGCTGCGCTACCCGGCCATCGGCAAACACCACCCGGCCAATGCCCTGGGCCAGGGCTTCTTGCGCACCCATCACTTTCTTTTTCATCCGGTCTTCGGCCACGCTCATAAATGAGTCAATTTTGGCTTTGGGGATGTGTTTAATCAGGCTCGACTCGTCGGGGAAGTTGGCCAGCAGCCCCGGCACGTTGCTGAGAATAATCAGCGCCTCGGCCTGAAAAGCGGCGGCGGTGGCGGCGGCGGCGCGGTCGCCATCCACGTTGATAGCTTCGCCCTCATAGCTGCTGGCCGGCGGAGTCAGCACCGGCAGCGCGCCCGCGTCGAGCAGCGTTTGCAACAGGGCCGTGTTGACTTTTTCCACCTTGCCGGTGTAGTCGTCCCGAATAACCATTTTGCGCCCGTTTTGGATCACTTTGATGGCGTCTTTGCGCGGCCCTTCCCACAGGCGGCCATCAAGGCCGCTCAGGCCAACGGCGTTGACTCCGCGCATTTGCAGCTTCTCCACCAGCCCTTTGTTCATCTGGCCACAGTAGACCATTTCAAAAATCTCCAGGGTGCGCCTATCGGTGCGGCGAGAGGTAAAGCCGCTCACAGAAGTGACAAACTGCGGCGGGTGTCCCAACTGCTCTGCCACTTTATTGGTGAGCGCCGAGCCGCCGTGCACAACAATTAACCGCTGGCCGGCTTTTACCAGTTCAGCAATATCATCGGCAATGTAATCGTAATTGATGCCTTGGCTGCCGCCAATTTTTAAAACGATCATCCTTTTCCCTTACTGTTTGGCCCCACAATCCGGGCAAAATTTAGCGTTACTTTCCAATTGGGTACCGCACTCAGTACAAAACTTTTGCGTTTTGATGGCTGTGCCGCACTCGCTGCAAAATTTGGCATTGGGTTTCAGGCTGGCCCCACAATTGGGACAACCGGCCCGGCGGTCATCGCCTTTGGTGTATTGGTCCACATTATACTGGCGCTCCGATACTTGCTGCCGGGCCTGGTCCGCAATGGTCTGCGATTGTGCCTGCGCTGCTTCAACGGCCGCATCGGGGGCGCAGTTAAAGCACATCCCGCGACTTTCGTTCCAGCAGCGCTTGCGGCAAATCCAACCGTTGCAGTGCGGGCATTGAACAAAATGCTCGATTACCTCATCCACAGCTTCCTTAAAGGCGTGGTCGTGCGCCTGTTCCCAGGCGGCAGAGTGAACTCGCTCGCTAACGTTTGCCAGGTTGCCAAGAACACCCCCAAAAAAACCGCCGGCCGTATCCATCGCCTCGGAAATGAGGCCGGTGGCGGAAGTTTGAAATTTTGAGCGATAGCCATTACCGCATCGCTCGCAAAAAAACTCCCACTGAAAGCCGCGATGAGTGCTCAAATCGCTATAGTTGCGAGTAAATTCGATAAACTCGGTCATGTTTGTTAGCCTCTTGAATGAAAAAGAAGGTTTATAGAGCAATATTAAATTTTACTGTTTCGTTCCCAAAAAACGCCCGCTTCATATCCCTGAATGCGCTGGTCGGTATCTGCCAGGGCCAGACGTTTTTCGGCCAGGCAGCAGTAAGCGTCGTCAATTTCAATGCCGACATACTGCCGTCCCAACTTTTTAGCCGCCACCGAAGTTGTGCCCGACCCCAAAAACGGGTCGAGCACCACATCGCCGGGGTTGGAACTGGCCAGGATGATTTTGGCCAGCAGCTTTTCCGGCTTTTGGGTGGGATGGTCGGTGTTTTCCGGCATCGACCAGAATGGCACGGTCAAATCGGTCCACAGGTTGCCGGGATGCGTCAGCCGAAAACGCCCGCGCCGAGTTTGTTGCCAATCTTTGGGGGCGCCATTTTCTGTGTAGGGGGCAATCACCCGCCGTTTCAACTTGACCGCTGCCAGGTTGAAGGTGTAATCGTCCGATACGGTACAAAACCAGATATCCTCAGAGGCGTTTTTCCAATTGGTTTTGGCCCCGCGCCCCTTCTCCCGCTCCCAGGTGATGCGATTGCGGACCACAAAATAGTTCTGCGCTATCCGCTGAATGGCCGCCGCCGACTGCCAGTCGCCGCAGATATAAACCGAAGCGGTGGGTTTGAGGGTGCTGACCAGCGGCCCAAGCCACGAGTCCAGCCAGGCTTCGTACTCGTCCAGCGGCATCCGGCTAAAGCTGCGCCGGTTGAAGGATTTATTAAGGTTGTAAGGAGGGTCAATGAATAGCAGGTCAACAAATTGTTGGGGCAGGTAAGCCAAAACATCCAGCAGATTTTGGTGAATGGTTTTGTTTAGAATATCCTGCACCGTCGCCGGAGCGTTTAATTGAACCAATTTTGCCCCGTATTGTAACTTTTCGGTTGGCGTCAGGGTAATGGTTTTGTTACGGGGCGCGCGTTTTTTTTCAGCCATATAGCCCAACAAAATCAAACAGGATGCAGCCCCGGAAACTCAAGCCCGGTTGTTTCCGGCCAGCCCAGCATCACATTCATTGTTTGCACAGCGCTGCCGGCCGCGCCCTTCATCAAGTTGTCCAGCGCCGCAATGATGACCACGCGCTGGCTGCCTTCTTCAACCTCAAAGCCAACATCGCAGTAGTTAGAGCCGGCCAGCAGCTTGGGTTCCGGGTAACGGAAGATGCCACTTTTCTGCTTGACCAGCCGGATAAAGGGTTCTGACTTGTACGCCTGGCGATAGATTTTCCACAAATCCTTTTCTTCCAGCGCCTCATTCAACAGGCAGTGAGCCGTAACCAACGCGCCCCGCACCAGCTCCACCGAGGTGACGGACATGTACAGTTCAAAGTTATCGCCCGCCACCTGTTGCACTTCGGCCTGATGGCGGTGGCCGGTGGGTCGAAACGAGCGCACCGCGCCGCTGCGCTCCGGGTGGTGCGAGCCTTCGTTGGGCCGCGCCCCGCCCTCGGATGAGCCGACTTTGACATCGGCAATCACTTTACCCCCGGCCAGCAGGCCGGCCCGGGCCAGCGGCAGCAGCGCCAGATTGGTGACGGTGGCGTTACAGCCTACACCGCTGGCGTAGCTGGCCCCGGCCAATTCCTCTCGATACCGTTCCGGCAGGCCATACACAAACTTTTGCAGCCACTCCGGGGCCGGGTGCGCCTCGCCGTACCATTGCGCGTAGGCATCGGTGTTTTGCAGCCGAAAATCAGCCGAGGTGTCGATGATGCGCCCGGCCAGCCCGGCAAATTGCTCGATATGTTTGGCGGCGTAGCCGTGCGGTTGGGCCAAAAACAGCAAGTCGCACGCCTCCAGCGTGTCGGGATGGGAAAACTGTAAATCTGTAACCCCACGCAGGTTGGGGTGAGCCGAGTGGGCAAACTTGCCCGTCTGGCTGGCGCTGGTAATCTGTTTGACGTCCACCTGCGGGTGAAAGAGCAGCAGCCGCAGCAGTTCTCCGCCCACGTAGCCGCTGCCCCCCACAATGGATACGTCTACCTTGTTGTTTAATTGTGCCATTTACTAGACCTTTGAACGGACCAATGACGAAAGTTGTTTTATTCGTCTCCGGTCGTTCGTCGATGATTTACATTTCGCCCCGGCCCACTTTGATAATGTAATCAACCACCACATCGGGAATGTTGACGCCGGTGGTGTCGATGCTGTTGCGAAACTCCATTGTATAGTTAACTTCATTGACCATCAGCTGGCCCTCTTTTGTTTCCAGAATATCAACGGCTACCACCCCGCCGCCCACGGCTTTGGCCGCCGCCAGCGATAGCTCATTAATTTGGGGCGTTACCGGGCAGTTGACAGCCTTGCCGCCGCGCGCGGTGTTGGTAATCCAGTGCTCGCTGTAGCGGTAAATTGCGCCGATGGTTTCATCGCCAACCACAAAACTGCGGATGTCGCGGGCCGGCTTGTCGATATACTCCTGAATGTAAAAGATGGAGTGATTGTAAGTGCCCAAAATTTGCTTGTGCTCTAAAATGGTTTCGGCGGCCTCGCGGTCGTTCACTTTAGAAATCAGGCGGCCCCACGAGCCGATAGCCGGCTTGAGCACCACCGGGTAGCCCATCTCCTCAATGGCCTGTAGCGCCGATTCCGGAGTGAAGGCAATTTTGCAGCGCGGCGAAGGCACGCCATCTCTAATCAGCGCCGAGGTAGTTTCCAGCTTGTTGCCGCAAATCAGCGCGACCGGGTAACTATTGACAGTGGGGATACCCCAATCGTTGAGAATACGCAGGGCGTACAGGGCGCGCGAGTGATTAATGCAGCGTTCAACGACCACATCGTAACGCTTCCAGCCATCTTGGTGCAGGTCAAAAATAACTTCGCGGTCATCGACAATATTCACGTCCTGACCGCGCTTTTCAAAAGCCTGCATCAGTAATTTTTCTTCAACCCGAACCCGGGATAGTAAGACTGCAATTTTCATCTTTGACTCCAGCAGGGAATGAACGAATGTGCGAATAAGGTAACTATCCACCTTGCCTATTCGCCGGCTCGCTTATTCGCCCCAATCCTCCTCTTCTTCCGGGGCCAGGTCAATCGTGGGTGGGTCTATGCTGGTAACTTCCAGCTCTACGCCGCAGTCGGCGCACTGCACAATTTCGCCCTCCATCACATCGTCTGCCAAAACAACATCGGCAGCGCATTCGGGACATTCGGCTATTTTGCTCATTGGGTAAAAACTCCTTCCTGGTAAAATTGGTTTTTATCAAATAATCGGCGACGCTTTGGCCGGCCTTGCAATGTGAAACGTGGTGCGAGGAAAGTGACTCGCAGTTTTTTTGCGCCCACGTTCCACGCACCACGCCGTTATGGTTCAGATTACTTGTGGCTTGCCAAATATCACGTCAACAACGGATGATACCACACTTCAGCCTATAAAGAAAATGATTTTACGGAAATGGGTGCGTCCCAAATTTTAGAAAATTGGGGACAAACCAGGGGGGATTCGGGGGGATACCCCCCGCGCCCCCCAATCTGCTCCCAAAATTTGGGACAGACCCTACGGAAATGTCACATTTCGCATTCGTAGCAAAGTGTTGGTAAAATAAGGGCGTTCAGATATTTCTATACAGGACACCAACCGTGGAACCAACGCTTGCCGCGCCCGGCGCGGAACTTATTGCGATATTGTCCACCCTCAACAAAATCAGCGCCAGCATCAACCGGCTGGGCATGGGGGTCGATTTGAACGCCACCCTCACCCTGATTGCCAGGGGGGCCGTCCAGGCTGTGGCCGCCGGAACCGCCTCGTCAACGCCGCCCGAGGCGCGGGCAGAAGCCGCGGCCTCGGCGGTTATCTGGATTTACGACGAGGTTCGGCAGGAGTTTGATGTCAACTCTCGCGTTTCTGCCGGCGAACCGGACGGGGCCTCGTTTGACGACTTTCCCCGGCCCGGCGGCCTGGGGCGCGAGGCCGCGCGCCTGCGCCGCCGCATCCTCTCTTACCAAAGCGGCGCGCCCGATATCCACCCGCTCAAGCAAGAGGCCGGGGCGCGCTCGCTGGTTTGCTGCCCGCTCATTGTCAATCAAGAGGTGGTCGGCGTGCTGTACGTTTACCGCTGCGATGCGCGTCGTTTTAATGAAATTGAACTGCTCATTCTGGATAATTTTGTGCAACTGGCGGCCGTGGCCATCTATCACGGGCGGCAGGTGGGCGGGCTGACCCGCGCCCTGGCCCGCAAAGTGCGCGAGAACGACAAGCTGCGCCGGGCCTCGGAGTTGATTAGCAGCCGCACCAATCTGGAAGAGACATTGCAGGAAATTCTCTCCATTGGGCTGGATTTGACCGCCGCCCAGTACGGCAGCTTTGAGTTGTACGACAAAAAACAAAAGTTGCTGGTTACTAAAGCGCTGGCCGGCAGCAAAGCCCGCCCCGCCGACGAGCCGCCGTTGCCCGTTAACGAACAGAGCATTGTCGGCTGGGTGGCGGCGCGGCGGCAATCGCTGCGGATTGGCAATTTGCAGAACCCGCAGTGGCAGGCCATCTACCAACCCCTGCCGCTCGACCGCGAAATGCGCTCCGAACTGGCCGTGCCGCTCGTCGGCGCGGGTGGCGGGTTAGAGGGCGTCCTTAATATAGAAAGCCCCCAGCCCGACGCCTTTTCCGAAGAGGATCAATTTTTGCTGGAGGCGCTGGCTACCCAGGCCGTCATCGCCATCCAGGAGATTCGGCTGCTGGACACCATCCAGGAGGTGGCGCAAATGTTGCTAACCGCGCCCGTGGATGACCTGCTCAAACACATTCTTGAGCGGGCCTGCGAGTTGATTAACGTATCGGCAGGTTACATCTGGCAGGTGGTTGGGGCCGACACGCTGGTGCTGCGCCAATCCACCGAAGCCCAACACCGCGAGGACAGGCTGCCGTTGAGCCGGAGTTTTACCGGCAAGGCCATTAAACTGCGCCAGCCCATTCCCATTGATGATGTGCGGATTCACCCCGATTTTCAAAACACCCAACTGGCTGTTGAAAAAGGTTGGGTCTCGGCCATTGTTGTGCCCCTGCTGGCGCCCAATAATGATGACCGGCCGGTAGGCAGTTTTAGCCTGTACGCCACCCAGTTGCGCGATTTTTCGGACTGGGACAAAAAATTGCTGACCTGTCTGGCCAACCACGCCGCCGTAGCCATCCACGACGCCGAGCAGTTGGAGCAACTCAAAAAAACGCAGGAGCAGCGAGCCATCGCTGAAACCTTTGCCGCCGTAGGCGATGTTGGGGCCAATTTGCTGCACCAATTGAACAACAAGTTCGGGGCCATTTCGGTGCGGGTGCAGGGCATCGAAGATAAATGCGCCGGAGCGCTTGAAAGCTGGCCCTACCTGGCCGAAAACCTGCAAGAAATTGCCCGGAGCGCCCGCCAGGCCATGGCCATTGTGCGCGATTCGATGGCCCATTTGCAGCCGGCCAAACCCCAGCCGGTTGAGGCGCTACCCTGCGTAGAGCGCGCCCTGGAGCGGGCCGCGCCCGCCGCCGCCGTTCAAATTAAAATGGGCGACCTGCGCCGCCTGCCCCGCGTGCTGGCCGGCGAGCGTCAACTTGAGATGGTTTTTTACAACCTGTTTGATAATGCGCTCAAGGCAATGGGGCCGCGGGGAGAAATATCTATTGACGGTGATTGGCGCGGCGATGAAGTGGCCTTTACCGTGGCCGATACCGGGCCAGGCATTCCGCCCGACAAGCAGCCCCGCATTTTTGAATTTGCCGCCGCCGGCCATCGTTTGGGCTTTGGGCTGTGGTGGGTTAAAACCTTTGTTGAGCGTTTTGGGGGCCGGGTGGCGGTGCAGACTGAGCCGGGGCGGGGCAGTACCTTTACGGTCTGGCTCCCGGCCGAGAGGGGGCGCTAGTGCCGGAGCAATTTATTTTAGTAGTAGAAGATGCGCCGGATTGGCAGAAATTGCTGGCCGAAATTGCCGGCGATGCCGGTTTTTGCCCCACTATAATTTCTACTTACAATGAAGCCGTAGCCGCCTTGCGCAAACAACCCTTCGCCCTGGCTATTGTGGATATTTCGCTCTCTTTTGACGACCATTTGCATCGCGGCGGGGTAGAAGTGCTGCGCCACATTGCCAAAATGCCAACCCGGCTGCCGGCCATTGTGATTACCGGCTACGCCACCCTGGAGCTGGCGATTGAAACCCTGGCCGAACTGGACGCCGTCCACTTCTTCCGCAAAGATGATTTTGACCGCCGCGAGTTTATCCGGGTTGTAAAACAAGAGGCCCTTCCCCCCGATGGCATGCAAACCCTGAGCGAGCGCGAGTGGCAGGTGCTGCGGCTGATGAGCGAAGGCAAAACCAACCACCAAATTGCCGCAGAACTGGTGGTGAGCGTCAATACCATTAAAAAGCACGCGCAGAGTATCTTTACCAAATTAAATGTAAACTCTCGCGCGGCGGCAGTAGCCAGAGCCTTTAAACAGGAATGGTAAAATGCAACTAATTCAAGAAAAATGCACCGGCTGTGGTTACTGCGTGCTGGTTTGCCCCTACGACGCGCTCAAAAGTAACGGCTGGGCCGAAGTCATCCCCCAAAATTGCACCGATTGTAACCTGTGCCTTTACGCCTGCCCCAGCGATTGCTTTGTGCCGGAGGTGCCGCCAAAGCCCTACACCCCCCGAATCAAAGCCGAATACGATGCGGTTATCATTGGCAGCGGCATCGGGGGGTTGATGGCGGGCGCGGCGCTGGCCAAAGCCGGGCAGCGCGTGGCTGTCTTTGAAAAACTGGGCTTCCCCGGCGGGCGCTACACCGAAATCGACTACAAGGGCGCGGCAGTCACCACCGGCGCGTGGACCAACCTTGGCCCCAACAGCCATATTGGCCGCTTTCTGGCCGAGATGGGGATTGACCTGCCCTATGTGTCGCTGGCGGATGTTGGCCTGACCGAGCAATATACCCTTCGCTTTCCCGATGGCCGCTATTACCACAGCCTGTTTGACATGCTGACGCCCCAGGCCCGCAAAGCCTGGCTCAAAGCCGTTATCACCGGCCGGCAGTTGCTGGAGCAAACGGCCAATTACCAATTACAAATTACCAATTACCACTCCTTAAATAATGTCTCCGCCGCCGATTATATGGCCGAGTTTAGCGATGACCCCGACCTGCTGGCCGCTGTGAACGCTATCGCCGCTACGGCTTCGGGCCTGAATAGCCGGGCCATGCCGGCCAGCGAGTACATTCAGATTACGCTGGATGGCCGGGAGGCGGGGCGGGAATTTGCCATGCCCGTGGGCGGGGTGCGGGCCATTATCAGGGCGCTGACCAGAGCGTTACGGCAGGCCGGCGGAGAGCTGTTTGTGCGCTCGCCGGTAGCCCAAATTCTGATAGAAGGCGGCGCAGCGGTGGGGGTCAAACTGGAAGATGGCCGGACGGCCCGCAGCCGGGTGGTGCTGCACAACGGCGGGCCGGGCGCGTTTGTCAAACTGGCCGGGGGCGACAATTTGCCGCCGGCCTACCTGGAGCGATTGGCCGGGCTGAAGGGGGTAGAGTGCGCAGCGCTCTTTTGCGCTACCCGCCAGCCGCTGTTCTCCGACGCCCCTATTACCATGACGCCCAACTGCCGCCGGGTGGTGGGTATCTTCTCGCCTACGGTGCTGGACCCCGGCGTGTCGAAAAACGGGCTACATCTGTTCGATGCCTTTTTCCCCACCTACAGCGATGACCGCGCCGCCGAGTTGGAACTGGCCCTGGCCGACCTGCGCGACCTGTTCCCTGATTTTGACCGGCTGGTGGAATGGCGCGTGCCAATGTTCTTTACCGGCGCCTGGCCCGGCACCGAAAGCGGCCAGACTTTTGGGCAAACCGGCGACAATCGGCTGGACCCGGTTACGCCCATTAAAAATTGTTTTTTGGTGGGGATGGACGTGAAAGGCTCCGGCGTGGCCGGCGATTTGATTCCGCTGGGGGTGCGCCGGCTGTTGCAATACCTGAAGTGAAATAAAATAACAAAGCCCTTCGGGGAGAAGGGCTTTGTTTAAGAGAGGAGGCAAGGGGTCTCTTATAGATAATTTTTGTGGGCGGCGGGTTCGCTCTGGAACCCTCTGCACAACCCAACTTTGTGTGTTATTGTGTTGGCCCCGCCATCTCGTTTCTGGCTATAATATACCAAAATCAATTTTGGTTTGATAGTGACAAATGTCACAAGTTTTTTATGACATTTACCCGCCCGGCCACCTGAAAATAAGCCTCCAGTTCCGGCAATTGCACCTGCTTGAGCGCCAGCGAAATGACGCTGTCGAGGGGCAAATCCTCGCGCAAATGCAGCCGGGTCTCCAGGTCCAGGTCAGGAATCAGCACCGTTCCGCGCAGGTTGCGTTTATCCACCAGCACCCCCTGGCCGCGCCAGTTAGGGTGGCGCATTAAATAGACCAGCGTCCAATGTTTATTGGATAGCCGCTCGGCCTGGCGCGCGCTGCCGGATACGGCTTCGGCGGCGCCAACGCGCTCCAGCACTTCGGCGGCGCTTAATACACCTTGCCCTCGCAGGTGCGCCCGGAGCTGCTGGTGAGCCACCAAATCGGCGTAGCGCCGCAGGGGGCTGGTGGCCTGGGTGTAAATATCAAGCCCCAGCCCGGCGTGGGGCGTGGGCACGCTGCTTACCTGGCTGCGTTTAAACGTTTTGCGGCGGGCAAACATTCCGGCCATCGTGTCGGGAAAGTCATTCTCATCCGGCGGCTCCTGGCTGGTGAAGGTAAAGGGAATGTTGTGACGGACAGCGTAGTTGGCAATAACCTGGCCGGCCATCAGCATTGCCTCGCGCACCAGGTTGCGGCTTTTTAGCGGGGGCAATGGGCGGATAATGATTTCATCATCAACCACGCGCACCTTCACTTCCGGTAGTTCAATCAAGGCCGCGCCGTTGGCCTCGCGCCGCTGTTGAAATTTTTGGGCCAGGCGGTACAGGTCGGCAAAAGGCGATTCAGCCAGCCGGGTTTCAACGTCTTCATAACTCAGCCGCTGGACCCGTACCCAACTGAGCGCAATTTCAAGATTGATTACTTCGACGTCATCATTTAAATCCAGCCCAAACGAGAGCGCGGGCGAGGTATTGGTCAGGCCGAGCGCCAGCATTTGGGTGGCGCGGTGGGGCAGCATGGGCGCGGTGCCTTCCGGCAGGTAAAGGTTGGCCCCCCGGCCGCGCGCTTCGATATCGGCCGGGCTGCCGGGTTGAATGAGCGCGGCCACATCGGCAATATGCACCCACAGGCGGTGGCCGTCCAGGCTGAGGGCGTCGTCGGGGTCGCTGCTGCCCTCGTCGTCGATGGCAAAAGCGGGCAGGTGAGTCAGGTCCAGCCGCAACTCGTCGGGCAGGCCGGGCAAGTCAAGCTCTGGCGCGCCGGTAGGGACACTCAGGCGAATCGGGTAAGGGTTGAAGGTAGGCGGCCAGTAACCCAACTCCAGCAGCAGGGCGTGAGCATTTTCCCGGCTTTCGGCGCGGCCCAACTCGCGCAGCACGCGGCTTTTATCGCGTCGCTCCAGGGCCAAATCTTCTACCTCGCGCAAAAACGGTTCATCGGCGGCTTCTATCTGGCCGGTGCGGGCGCGCTCTAAAAATTCGCTCCAGGCTTGCTCTTCGGCGGCTTTGGCGGCTCTGGCGGCCCGGGTTTGGGCTACTTCAGCGGCGGTGCAGGCGGTAACTTCTTCGGGCGTCCCTTTGAAATAGAGGCCGTCGTCTACCAACTGCCAGGCAGCCCAGGCAGTAACGGGGGTGAACTCCTCGTAAATCAGTTCGGCCAGCTCGGCCAAACTGGTTTGGCTCCCGGCCAGCAGCTCCCAGGCCATTGTCACTTCTCCCTGCCGGGGCTGGAGGTCGCTTAAACGGTTGAGCGGGCCGGGGTGCAGCAGGGTGATATCTTTGGGCCGAACCTTGAGCGCGTTGCCATCTTCAAGCTCAATTTCCAGCTTGTCGCCCACCTGCTTGACCAGGGCCGGGCGGTTTTTGTAAAGCGCAAGACTATGCGGGCGGGGGGATGACTTTAAGGTCAATAAAATCTCCTTTGCAAAATTGCAGTCAGGCGGCGTCGGTTGTAAGATGCGTGTGGGCCTATTATACTACTTTTACGTCTTGTTGCCAGCGGTTAAAATTATCGTTTTGAGGAAAAAGAAATGTCCGAAACTACCCTGACTCCTCGCCAGCGCGTCAATATGGCGCTGGACCATCAAGAGCCGGACCGGGTGCCGGTTGACTTTTTGGCTACGCCCGAAGTGTGGCACAAACTGGTTGAGCATTTGCAGCCCGACCCATTGGGCGTGGGCCAGTCTGATTATGTGGACCCCACCTGGGAGGCCATTTTGCGCCATTTTGAAATTGACTGCCGCCTCTTTTCTTATGACCAGTTTTGCAGCCCGCCCGATTCTATTCTGTACCCCGGCGCAAAGGTAGAGTGGTGGGACGTGCTGACCCGCTCTACGCCCAACCGCATGTGGCGGCAGCAGTTGCCCAATGGCGCCCTGTACGATATTTGGGGGAGGCCCATCAACATTGTGCACCACGCCACCGGCGCGTACGAGGAGGCTGCCGGCTGGGCCTTGCAGAGCGCCACCTCGGTGGAAGAGTTGAAACATCATCCCTGGCCGGAGCCGGACTGGTGGGATTTTAGCCCGCTGCCCCAGGCCATCCGGTGGCTTGATAGCCACCAGGAGTACAATATCCGCTACCGGATTGGCTCGGTGTTTGAGAGCGCCTGGCAACTGCGCGGCATGCAGGAGTTTTTAATGGATTTGGCCTTGACCCCGGAAATTCCCAAATACATTATGGACCGGCTGACCGAAATTCATCTGGAAAACACCCGCCGGGTGCTCAATTTGGCGGGCGACCGGCTGGATATGGTCTATTTTTACGATGACGTAGCCACCCAAAACTCGCTGATGATCTCGCCCGATATGTACGAGAAGCTGGTCAAACCGTGCCACCTTAAGCTCATCGAACTGGCTAAATCTTACGGCAAGCGGGTCATGTACCACTGCGATGGGGCCATCTATCCCCTCATCCCGGAATTGATTGAGTTGGGCATCGACCTGCTCAACCCCATTCAACCCGACGCCAAAAATATGGAGTCGCTGCGGCTAAAGCAGGAATTTGGCGACCGGCTCAGTTTTCACGGCGGCATCGACATTATCAAAACCCTGCCGCGCGGTACCACTAAGGATGTAAGGCAAGAGGTCAAAGAGCGGGTGCAGGTGTTAGGCCAGGGCGGCGGCTATATTCTGGCCAGCTCGCACCACATTCAGCCCGATACGCCGGTTGAAAACGTGCTGGCCATGTACGAGGTTTCGCTGCGTTACCGCAATTGAAAGAGCGCCAATGAATCAACCAACCGATACGCAAGCCACCATTAGCAAAGACATTCATTTGCTGGGCAATATTTTGGGCGAGGTGATTCGAGAACAGGCCGGCCCGGATATTTTTGAACTGGAAGAAAAAATTCGACGCCTGGCCAAACAATCTCGCGCCGAAAGCGACCCGGCCCGCAAAGACGAATTAACCCGGCTGGTCGACTTGTTGCCGGTGGCCGCTAAAGAATTTGTGGCCAGAGCCTTTACCATTTATTTTGAACTCATCAACCTGGCCGAAGAACATCACCGGGTGCGGGTATTGCGCGAGCGAGAAGCGCAGGCGCACCCCAACCCCCTGAAAGAATCCATTGCCGCGGCCCTGGCCACCCTGCGCGAAATGGGCGTGGACGAGCAGCGGGTGAAACGCCTGTTAGAGTCGCTACGTATTGAAATGGTCTTTACCGCCCACCCCACCGAAGCCCGCCGCCGGACGGTTGTTTCCAAACTACGCCGCATCGCCCAAATTCTGTACGATACGGAAGTGCGCGACCTGCTGCCTGCCGAGTACGAAGCCGCCGTCGCCAAAATCAAGGCCGAAGTGACCGCCCTGTGGGTTACGCAGCGCAGCCGCACCCTCAGACCTACGGTTAACGACGAGGTGCGTTCCGGCCTCTATTACTTTGACACAACCCTGTGGAACGTAGTGCCGCAGGTGTACCAATCGCTAAATCGCGCCCTGGCCCAATTTTACCCCGGCTTGCAGCCGCCAACCGCTTTTCTCACCTTTGGCTCCTGGATTGGCGGCGACCGGGACGGCAACCCCAACGTCACCACCGAAACCACTGCCCTGGCGCTCTCTTTTCATCGCCGGCTGGCGGCCCAGCATCACCAGCAGGTGGCCCAGGCCCTGAGTCGCTCAATCAGCGTCTCAGACCGGCTGGCAGATATCAGCCCGGAAATCAAGGCAATGCTCGACGCAATTCCCCGCGAGCAAATGTCGGACCACATGGCCTACCTCTACCAGCGATACCCCTCGGAACTGTACCGCTTACTTTCGGCCCAACTCAGCGACGATTTAATTCAGACCACCGGCGAAGAAACCGCGGCCCGCTTGCTGGGCCGGGTGCAGGGGCCGCCGCCCCGCCTGCGCCATCGAGAAGATTTGCTCAGGCCGTTGAGTTTGATGGACGCCAGCCTGCGCGGCAGCAACCTGCATGTCATTGCCAATGCCGATTTGCAACAATTTTACCAGCAGGTGCAAACCTTTGGCCTGCACACCGCTCGCCTCGATATTCGGCAGTACAGCGAATACAACACAACCGTGCTGGACGAACTGTTGCAGCGATTAGGCTACATCAACCATTACGCCCGGCTAGACTCGGCCAGCCGTGTCACCCTCCTATCCCGGCTGCTGCTGGAATGGCCGCCCGACCTGTCTCACCTGACCAACTTGTCGCCCGAAACCGAAGAAACGCTGAACCTGTTCCGGTTACTCAGGCAGGTGGTCGATAACTACGGCCCGGAGGTGCTTGGCCCCTATATTGTCAGTATGACTCACGGGCCGGAGGATATTTTGACGGTGCTGCTGCTGGCCCGGTGGGCCGGTTTGTGTTTGCGGCCCGGCGACAACAACGGCCAGGAAGGAATAGCCATTGTTCCCCTGTTTGAAACCCGCGAAGATTTGCACGCCGCGCCGGCTACTATGACCGCCCTGTTTACGCACCCCGGCTACAGCCGGCACCTGCGCCGCCTGGGCAACCGCCAAACTGTAATGATTGGCTATTCCGATAGCAATAAAGATGCGGGCTATATTGCGGCCAAATGGGAGCTTTACCTGGCCCAGCAAGCGCTGGCCGCCTGCTGTCGCGCGCACGATGTTCAGTTGACCCTTTTTCACGGGCGCGGTGGAACCATTGCCCGTGGCGGCGGCCCGGCCAATCGCGCCATTTTGGCGCTGCCGCGTGGCGCTACCGAGGGGCCGATTCGCATTACCGAACAGGGCGAGGTAATTGACGAGCACTACGGCCACGCCGCCATTGCCCGGCGTCATCTGGAGCAGATTATTAATGCCGTGCTGATTGCCAGTACCCCGGAGTATCAAACCCGGCGCGACCCGCAGGACGAATGGCGGGCCGCAATGGACGAACTTTCGGCCAGCAGTTACCGGGCCTACCGCCAACTGGTTTATGACACGCCCGCGCTGATGACCTACTGGCAGCAGGCCACGCCCATCAAAGAAATTAACCAGCTTCGGGTTGGCTCCAGACCGGCCCGCCGCACCAACAGCGATGAAATCGCCTCGCTGCGGGCCATCCCCTGGGGCTTTAGCTGGATGCAATCTCGCCACGTGCTGCCGGGCTGGTATGGCCTGGGGAGCGCCCTGGAAAGTTTTGCCCAAAATCAAGGCGCTTACGACTTGCTGCAAGAGATGTATCAGCAGTGGCCTTTTTTCAAAAATGCTATTGATAATGCGCAAATGGCTATGGGCAAGGCCGATATGGGCATTGCCCGGCTCTATGCCGGTCTGGTAGAGGATGAGCAAATCCGCAATTTGATTTTTAGCGATATTGAAGCCGAATTTTATCGCACTCGCCAGGCAATTTTGCAAATCACCAATCAGCAAGAACTTCTTGATAATGAGCCGGTGTTGCAGCGCTCCATCAAACTGCGCAACCCCTATGTTGACCCGCTCAACTACATTCAGGTGAGTTTGTTGCGCCAACTCCGGGCCATGCCCAATTCTGACACCCCCGAAGCCGAGAGCGTGCTGCGCTGTATTTTTCTGACAATTAATGGCATTGCCGCCGGATTGAAAAATACGGGCTAATCAAGACCACGGGGTTGGTTTACTTACGCCTCCATTGTGCCAACGGTTACCCGCAGCGGCTCCAGCGCCGGCCAGTTTATGTTGACGCCCAGGCCGGGCGCATCGGGCAGGGTGATGAGGCCATCGGCATTGGGCAAAATGGGCCAGGGTAAAATAAAATCGCGACGTTCGGGCGTCCAGGTGGGCGGGTCAAAGGCAAACTCAATAAAGGGGGCGGTAGAGACCGCCGCCGAGATGTGCAAATTGGCCAGCAGCACCAGCCCGTCGCCCCAGGTGTGCGGCGAGTAGATGGCCCCGGCCGCCTGCACTTCGGCGGCAAGCTGGCGCGCTCGCAAAATGCCGGTGCTCCAGACCACGTCGGCCTGGTACACATCCAGCGAGCCGTGGCGCAGGTACTGGCGCAGTTCGCTGAATTCGCGGTTGCCTTCGCCGCCGGCAATGCGCAGCCGCGCCCGCCGCCGCAGGTCGGCCAGGCCACGATAATTGTGCCGGGGCAGCGGCTCCTCCAGCCAGTAGACGCCCAACTCGGCCAGGGCGTCGGCCACCCACAGCGCGGTCTTAAAATCCCACGGCGCCGAGGTATCCCAGGGCATTTGCCAGCCCTGGTTGGCGTCCACCAGAATTTCCATCTCCGCTCCCACTGCACCCCGAACGGCGCGGGCAATGGCAATATCGTGGCGCGGGTCGGCGGCGTGAAAGCGCAACTTGAGGGCAGGGAAACCCTGAGCCTTCAGTTTTTTGGCCGACTCGGCCCGCTCGTCAGCCGGCAGCCGTTCGCCGGTAGAGGCGTAGGGCCGGATGCGCCCGCTGCGCCCGCCCAGCAATTTCCATAACGGCTGCCCGCTAATTTTGCCCATCAAATCCCACAGGGCCACTTCCAGCGGCCACATGCGGCCATAGTGAAATTGCAGATTATCCAGCAATTGCACGTGGCGCTCAATCTCAAACGGGTCGCGGCCAATAAAAAGCGACTCGTGCCCGGCAAAGCCCAACATCGCATCGCCGGAGCCTACGCCTTCGTAGTCTCCGGCACGGACGCGCACTATAGTGCTGGTGTGACTGCGGCGCGGCTGCGGGTCCCACGAGGCCCGAAAGGGCGGGTCGAGCGGCAGCCGGTAGTGATGAATGTCAATAGCGTCGATGGTGGGGGTCATTATTCTTTGTCCAGCAGTTCAAATACAATATCCTGTGCGCCTTCCCATAATACCAGCCGGCCCAATTCTGGCAAATGTTCTTGCCCGCTGATGATGGTTAAAAAGTGATTGCCGGCCAATTGGCCCATTTTGCTGGCAAACAGGGCGCTGCCGTAGGGAAAGAGGATTTCGGTTTCGCTGTAGCCGCCGGGGTACAGTAAAATATCGCCCCGCGAGGGATGGGAGGTGTGGTTTTCAAAGCCAACGCCAATTTCAAAATCGCCCAGCGGAATCCAGGCGGCCTCGCCGCTCCAGCGGGCCTGGATGATTTTGTTGCGAAAAGGCAGCAGTTTTGTGAAGGCGGCGCAGGTAGCCGGCGCATTTTTTTCTTCCAGGCGGGCTGTAAATTTTAAGTTGCCTACGGTTATTTGTAATAAAGTCATTTTTACGGGTAGCCTCCGGGCCGCATCACTTGCGGTGGCAGTAAAATATTAAATTCGTTGCGCAGCCGCCGGTCAACCTCCTCCGGCACAATTTCCGGGAAAAAACTTTTGAGAGTCTGCTGCGCCTGTTGACGCGCCCGCTCGCGCATGTCCAGCCCCCCGGCCGCCTCCCAATCGGCGCGGGTGGCGCGGTCGGCGGTGTGGGGGTAGTGGTACTCGCTGTTCATCAACGCCAGCGTTTGGGGGTGTCCCAAAAAATGGCCCTCGCCGTTGCAAACGTCATCAATCACATCTATTGAGAGCGACTCCTCCGTAACTTCCAGGCCGCGCACCAGCCGCATTACCTGGCCGTTGATGTCGTCATCAATGATGTACTGCTCGTAGGCCACCGCCAGCAGCGACTCCAGCATTCCGGCGGCGTGGTGGTTGTATTGCGCCCCGGCCAATGCGGTTACAGCCGTGGTCAATCCCTTTTCAAAACCGGCCTGGATATCAGGAATTTTACTATCGGTGATGCCGCATGAGTTGTAAACCGGCAGGCCGTAAAAATGGCACATTTGGGCGCTGGCCGCGTTCATCAGGGCCAGTTCGGCGCAGCCGCCCAGCATACTGCCGGTGCGCAGGTCCGTTACCAGGGGCATCCCACCCATCAGGATAGGGTGGCCCGGACGCAGTAGCTGCACGTAGGCGAGGCCGGCCAGTTCCTCGGCGGCGACCTGTACCAGCGTACCCACCAGCGAGGCCGGGGCCGTTGCGCCGGACAGCGGTGCGGCCACCAGCGAAACCGGAATGCCGGCCCGCACGGCGGCGGTCAGCGTTTCGGTGGTTTCCGGGGCAAAGCGCAGCGGGCTGACCATGTAGCCCAGGTTGAACGACAGGAAAGGGCGGGCCAGAAATTCGGCCTCACTGCCGGCAATGACGACCGCCATTTTTTTGATATCGGCCACTTTTTGGGGAAAGTAGCAGCCGCCCATCACGTGCTTGTGGGTGGCGGTCAGGCAGGCGTAAAAGGTGTTGATGTCAATATCATCGTTGGACACATCACGCGCCACTACCGGGCGCAGGTAAAAGTGAATGTTGTCCAGCGTTTCCACCAGCCGCCCGATGTCGTACAAATCGCGCAATTGCGACTCGCGCAGGTGGCCGTTCAGGTCAAGCACCTGCACGGCTGCGCCGCCGGTGCCCAGATGGACTCGTTTGCCATGCAGGTGCAGGTTAAAATTTCCGTTGCGGCTGTAAAGAACCACATTTTGGTTGATGCTTTTCAGGCTGGCCGCCACCAGCTTGCGGGGAATGAAAACGCGATTGCGGGCCGGGTCAACTTTGGCCCCGGCCTGCTCAAATATATGGCGACACTCTGACTCGACAATTTCCACGCCGGTGCGTTCCAGCACGGTCAGGGCGGCGTTGTGGATGCGCTGCACGTCTTCCGGCTCCAGTGGCCGGTAACGCCCGCCCTCCAGGCCGGGCGGCAGGGGGTTGAGTGGGGGTTGGGCGCGCTCCTCGCGCCGGCGGCGGCGATTTTCTCGCGGCATGGTCGCTCTCCATATCAAGAGATTGGCGATGAGGGGATGGGGAGGTGCACTATGGCCGGTTTCCCATCGCCTGATTTGCTATTATCTTGAAAAAATTCTCAATTATTCTGCGGCCGGCCGGGTGGTTGTCGTCGTACTCCTCCGGGTGAAATTGAAGGCCAAACAGCGGCAGTTGCGTATGGGCCAGGGCCTGAACTTCGCATAGTTCGCTTTGGGCCAGAGGGTTAAAACCGTCCGGCACAGATTTGACTTCCCAATAATGGGATTGAAAAACAACAGGCTGCCGGCCCAGGCCGTCAAAGAGGGGGTGTGGAGTGTGGATGTCAACCGGCATGAAGCCCCGCTCTTTTTGCATGCCCGGTTTGAAGAGTTCGGGGTGGGGGTCGGGGGTGTGGGGTGGTAGTTGACCCATTGGGCCAAGCTCTGCGCCGTAAGCCTGGGCCATTAGCTGGCAACCGGCGCAAAAACCCAATACGGGCCAGGCAGCCTGGCGGTAGATGGCCCGTAACCCGGCCAGGCTCTCGTCGCTGTAGTGGATGTAGTCGGTGTAGCAGCCACTGACGACCACGGCGCGAGCGCTCAACTCGCGCACCAGGGCCGGGCTAACTTTGTGATAGCGCACAATCAGGCACAGGTCGCCGGAAATTTCTTCCAGACGATATTTGTGCGTTAAACGGCGCGCCAGCGACTTGCGCCATTTTTTAGGTTTTTGTTGTAGCCGGTCGTGTTCCAGGTCAACGTAAATAATCATTTTGCCGCTCCATTGGGGGATTTACTTTATGGCCGCCACCAGACCCGCCAGCGAGGCCGCCGGCGGGCCAACCTGAGCCGCTTGATGGCCAGCGCCGCACTGAGCAAAATCAGCAGGCCGCCCAGCCACTGCCACAGGCTCAACCGCTCGTGCAGAAACAGCATCGACCACAGCACCGATAGCAGCGTTTCCAGCGGCAGCATCAGGGCCATCTGGCCGCTGCCCAGGCTGCGCACGGCGGCAAATAGCCCCAGCCGGGCCAGGTGGGTGCTAACCAGGGCCAGCACCAGCACCGCCAGCCAGCCCGACCAGCCGGGATTGTGCCACTCGGCGCCCTGCCCCAACCAAAAAATAATGGCCACCACGGTCATGGTGGCAACCACGTACAGGGTGACGGTTTGGGCGTCGTAGCCCTGCAAAAACCATTGAATCAGGCTAAGGTGGATGGCAAACGAAGCGATGGTAATCATCACCAGCAGCATGCCCAGCCAGTCTATGCTGGCGGCTGACGCATCGCCCGACCCAATCAGCAGGTAGACCCCGCCCAAGCCCAGCGCCAACCGGATATAGTGGCGATAGGTAAACCTTTCGCCGCGCAGGGCCAGCATGGCCAGCACCGCCAGGGGGCTGACCGAAAAAAGCATCGAGGTGATGGAGGCCGGCAGCCGGTCTAACGCCCAGAAAAAAGTCAGCATGCCGATGCCGTTTGACAGGCCGGCCAGGCCGCAAATAAATATCCCCCGCCGGTCAACGGCGAGCCGGCCGGGGGTGGTCAAAATAGCAGAGCCGCCGATGAGCAGGGTAGAGATAATGAGCCGGGCCGTTAGCAAAGAGGTCGAGTCAAACCCCGCGGAAATGGCGGCTTTGGCTACCGGCGGGGCAATGCTAAAGGCCAGGGTAGACCCCAGGGCCATGGTCCAGCCAAACCAGACGTTGGTTTTTTTGAAACCTGCCTCGATATGAACGGCCTCACGAAATCGAGCCAATGCCGTAAGCACCATGCAGCGCCTTTCCCCGGTCAAAGCGTGTCACATCATAGATATCAATTGGCAGGCGCGGCTCAAGGCCCAACACGGTTTGAGCCAGCGACTCGCTAATGGTTGGAGCGAGTTTGAAACCGTGGCCGCTAAAACCTGTGGCCACGTACAGCCCTTCAACTTCCGGGGCCGGCCCCACAACCGGGTTCCAATCGGGGGTGATGTCGTAGGGGCCGGTCCAGCCGGCGGTGCAGGCGGCCTCTTCAAAAGCCGGCATCCGGTGGGAGATGAGCGCGTCGATGCGGTTGATATGCCCCAGCTCCACATGGTCGGTTAGCGTGTCGGCATCTTCAATCGGGTCGCCGTGGTCGCCGGTGCCGACCAGCACCACGCCGCCGGTTTCGGGCCGAAAATAGATTTTGTCGGGGGTGGTCAGGTCTTTAACAATGGGCCAGTCGGCCTGGTAGGGCCGGCTGATTTTGAGGGTAATGACCTTGTGACGGCTGACCTGGTAGGGGAAGGTCAGGCCTATCATTTGCCCAATTTGATTGGTCCACGGCCCGGCGGCCAGAATAACCGTGGGGGCTTCAAAATTGCCGCCGGGGGTTTGGATGATTTTGGCCGGGCCGTTCAGTTTGAAGCCGGTGACGGGGGTGTCGGTGAAAAATTTGACGCCCAACTCTCTGGCGCGTTGGGCGTAAGCGGTGGTGGTCAGGTGGGGGTCGCAATAGCCGGTCAACGTATCGTAACCGATGACGCCCACATCTTCAACTTGCAGCAGGGGATGAATTTCTTTGAGTTCGGCGGCAGACAGGATTTGGGTGTCAACGCCGTGCTCATTTTGAGCTTTGAAGACATCCAGCATTGGCTGGCGGTGTTCTTCTGGCCCCAAAATAACGTAGCCGGTGCGATGCCAGCCGCACTCGCCGCCGATGATATCGTTAAAGTTGGCAAAAATTTTGAGGCTTTCAACGGCGTGAATCAAATTGGCTTTAATGGAGTAGTGAGTGCGCACAATGGCGCAGGATTTGGCCGTGCCGCCGGAGCAGATGGCTTTGCGCTCCAGCACCACCACGTTTTTTGCGCCCTGATGGGCCAGATTGTAGGCAATGCTGCTGCCGTACAGCCCGCCGCCGATGATAATGATATCTGCATTGGTATTGGACAAGATGGTTCTCCTTACATCCACGGGAAGGGCGCGTTGGATTTGGGCAGGGCGCGGTTTTCGGCAAAGCGGTCAAAAGTGAAGGGGGCCAGCAGTTCGCTGCGCTCGCCGGTAAGAATACGGGCGACCTGCTCGCCCACGCCAATCATTTTGAAGCCGTGGTTAGAGTCGGCTATAACGTAAACGTTGGGTCGCATAAAATCAAAAATGGGGAAGTTATCGGCGGAGAAGCAGCCCACCCCGCCTGATGGTTTGTGCGAGGCAAACTGGCGCGTGCCCTCGTACCGCTTCATACAGTGGGCCAGCGAGGCCACCCACAGGTCGTAAAAATTATCATCCACGCAATAGTGGGGGCTGCGCGTGCCGTAGGGGTCAATATGACACTCATCACCCACATCAAGCGGCACGGCCCCGCCCTGCACGGCGTGCTTATCGCGCTTAAAGTAGATGCCCCAGGGTTGGTCCCACACCAGCCGGCCATCTTCGCTGTAGAGCGGCACGTCGCTGTCAACGTGGACCAGCGGCGGGCGTTGGCCATCGTTGGTAATGTGGATGAAGGGATTGACCTCAATCTCGCCTTCTTGCAGGGCCAGAAAGCGCCATAGTTCGGTGGTTTCAGCCGGGTTGCGGGGATGGGGCACCTCATTGGGCAGGTCGAGCATAGCCCACAGCTTTTTAATCCACGGGCCGACGGCCACAATCACGTGGCCCACCTGGATATTGCCCGCATCGGTTTCGACCACTTTAACGCTGCCGTCGCTGCCCAGTTGAAAGCCGGTTACGGCAATACCGGTGATAAGTTGGGCATCCTCCTGCTCGGCTTTGATGGCCAGGCCGTGAATGGCTTGCCGGCTCCAGGCGTGGCCGCCGCGATGCTCGTGCAATACTGCCGTCAGCTTCTCGGCCTGCCAGTCCCAAAAGATATTTTGCATATATTTTTTGACTTCCTTCTCACCCGTAACCAGGGTGGAGGGGTAGCCCAGTTTTTTGTGGCGCTCGTGAACCGCTTCCAACCCCTCGCGCATTGGCTCAAACGAGGCGGTCAGGTAGCCCACCGAGTTGTAGGCGTAGTAATCCGGGTCAGACTCCCAAATGTCCATGCAGTGCATCATCAGTTTGGTCATCGGCTCCTGGTAGTAGTTGCAGCGCACGTTGCCGCAGGCCACGCCCGACGCCCCGGCGGCGATAGCGCTTTTCTCGATAACCAGAATATCCTGGCCGGAGCCTTTGCCGCCGGCCTTGAGATATTTGCCTAGATGGTAAGCGGTTGACAGCCCGTGAACCCCTGCGCCAATAATAAGATATTCAACTTTATTGGGTAAGCCCATTAGGTGATACTCCTTTTAAAAAGATAACGTTATTCCAATGTGGGATGCGGCCCTGGCCGGATGGTAACTCCGTGGGAAATGGTCAATAACCGCTATTATAATTTGAGTTCAGATAAAGTGAGGTATCTTTTGTGATGGTTTTGGTGGATAAAACGCCGGTATGTCTATTTTTCGTAGCCGCCGTTGCGGGCCAGTTCTCGTAACCGCTCTTCGGGGTAATCGGTTTCAATTTCTGTGACCAGGGTGTCGAGCAGGCTCTCCGGTTCGCCGTCTCGCTCTTGCCAATGGCCTTTGCGCCACTCGGCCAGGTACTCATCGCTGTTGATGGCCCCGGCGTACATAGCGGCCCGGTCGATGGCTTTTTCAAACCGTTCTGCCAATTGGCGAGAAATTGGCCTGCCGCTGCCCTTCACTTTTACCTGCGCCGGAATATCTCGCCAATAGATAATTTGGTAAGTTGCCATGCTGTTGCCTCCTTAAAATAAAAGTGCCATATATCAAAGTGTCAGATGGTTATTGGTAATTAGTAATTGGTAAATATTCTCCCATCCCAATTACCTTTGCTAGAACACAATCACCCCACGGGCAATTTCGCCGCCGAGCATGTCGGCATAGGCTTGATTAATCTGCTCAAGAGAGTATGTTTTGGAAACAAGGCGGTCAAGGTCTAACTGGCCGCGCAGATACAGCTCGGCCAGCAAGGGAAAATCGCGGGCGGTGTGGGCGCTGCCGTAGTAAGAGCCGGTGACAGTTTTTTCCTGGCGTGTCAAAATTGCGCCGGGCAGGTTGGTGTTGCTGCCCATGGGCGACACCCCGACCAGTACCACCGTGCCGCCGGGCCTGGCCGCATCCAGGCACTGCTCCTGCACCGCCGGCAGGCCGATGGCCTCAAAAACGTAGTCGGCGCCGCGCCCGCCGGTCAGGCTGCGGATAGCGTCGTTGGTGTCGGGCCGGGCAATGAGAATATCGGTTGCGCCAAAGGCGTGGGCAATATCGCCTTTGGCTTCGCTGCGGTCAACGGCGATAATGGGGCCGGCCCCGGCCAGTTTGGCCCCCATAATAATGCTCAGACCAACGCCCCCCGCGCCAAATACGGCCACGCTGCTGCCGGGTTTTACTTTGGCGGTATTCAACACTGCGCCCACGCCGGTGGTTACGGCGCAGCCAATGAGCGCGGCAACGGTTAGCGGCACCTCTTTGTTTAGCGGCACGCAGCACTGCCACGGCACCACCGTATAAGTGGCAAAGCAGGCCGTGGCGCTAAAGTGGTAGACCGGCTGGCCGGCTTTTGACAGGCGGGTGGCGCCATCGAGCATGGTGCCGGCCCAGATAGGGCCAACATAGGTAGCGCACAGGCTGGGCCTGTCGTGCAGGCAGTAAAAGCAGGCGCCGCAGTTGGGCGCCCAGTTAAGGGCCACGTGGTCGCCGGGTTGAATGGCGGTGACGCCTTCGCCAACGGCCTCCACAATGCCCGCGCCTTCGTGGCCGGGAACCACCGGCACAGCGTGAACCGTGGCCCCGGTCATCAGGTGCCAGTCGCTGTGGCACACGCCGGCAGCGGCAACTCGCACCAGCACTTCGCCGGCGCGGGGCGCTTCCAGGTCGAGCGTTTCAATCTCAAAGGGAACATCGGGTTTGTAAAACACAGCAGCTTGAATCTTCATTGACCCTCCGGCGCTATTGAGATTTTGACATTGTTACAAAGTTATGCGCTTGACTTAATAGAACGCTGATTTTGATGATTGGCCGGTTGAAACCGAATGAAGGCCAGAATGACTCCCAAACTGGCCAGCGTAATGGCCGCACAAACATACATCACCAACCGAAAGCTATCTACAAAGGCCAGCCGAATAGCCTGTTGGGTGGCTTGTTCCAATTGGGCCGAAAGATTGGCCGGCGGTGTGGTTGCGCCCAGGTTACGAGCCTCGGCCAGCAGTTGGGCGCGGGCGGATGGCTCCAGCGGCAGCCGGGCAGTGTGCCGGGCCAGGGCCGGCTCAAACCTGATGGCCATAATTGTGCCCATAATGGCAATGCCCAGCATAAAAGCCAGCCGCGAAGCGGTGTTGTTGACCCCCGAAGCCAGCCCGGAGTGTTGATTTGGCAGCGCGCCCATTGCAACCGTGGTCAGCGGCGTGATTATCAGCCCCATGCCCAGGCCAAACAACAGCGTGGCCGGAAACAGAACCGGCCAGTAACTCGCTTCGATGCCGGCCTGGGCAAACAGCACAAAACTGCTGCCGATAATTAGCGAGCCAATCACCAGCAGCGGGCGGGGGCCAATCCGGTCGGTGAGCTTGCCGGCGGGATTCGAGAGCAAAATAATCAAGGCGCTGATGGGCAAAAAAGCCAGCCCGGCGGCAAAAGCCGAATAACCCTGTATTTGCTGCAAATTTAAGGTCAAAAAGAAAAGCACGCCGGTTAAGGCCATCCACTGGATAAGAGTCGCCAGATTGATGCCGCTAAAATTGGCATTGCCAAACAGGTGCAGCGGAATCATCGGCGCGGCGCTGCGGGCCTCGATGACCACAAAGCCAACAATTCCCGCCACACCCGCCAGCAAAGCGCCGATAATCATAGGGCTACTCCAGCCATAGTGTTGCCCTTCGATTAGTCCAAACAGCAGCGTACCCAGCCCCAGCATCATGGCAAGCGTGCCAGGCCAATCCAGCGACTTTACGGCCGCCTCGTTGCGGCTTTCTGGCACGTAGCGCAGCGCCACAAAGCAGCCGGCAATGCCAATGGGCACGTTGATGTAAAAAACGGCCCGCCACGATACGTAGTCAACCAGCCAGCCGCCCAGCAACGGGCCAACCGCCACCACCATCGAAGCGAACATGGCCCAATTGCCAATCAGTTGCCCGCGCCGCTCCGGGCGAGCCGTGGCGTTAATCAGCGCCAGCCCGGCCGGAACCAGCAGCGCCCCGCCAATGCCCTGTACCGCCCGCGCCGCCACCAAAAACCAGAGCGATTGGGCCGCCCCGCAGGCAATCGAGGCGATGACGAAAACAACCATCCCAATCAAGAGGATGCGCACCCGGCCAAAGCGGTCGCTCAGCGACCCGCCAATGAGCAGTAACGTAGCCAGGGTAAGAATGTAAATATCCACAATCCACTGCAACCCGCCGATGCTGGCCTGCAACGCCACCTGAATTTTAGGCAGCGCCACATTCACCGCGGTTTGGTCCAGATAAACCATGCCGGTGCCCAGCACCGCCACAAACATAACCATCGCCTCGGTAAAGCGTTGCGCTGACGCTGTTTTGGTTAGGGTTGAAGTTGTCATGAGGCGTTTTTCTGAAAATAAGATCGCCGGCGGCCGGTAAAAATATCTTCATCATTTGGGCAGCAGGCAGCGGTTAGATATGAACTCCTTAGGCGCCTGTTGTGGTTGAAAAAAATGAAGACGCCCCGTGATGCGTTGACATCCGGGGCCGGAAGTAACCGAAGGCGAAGCAAGCAGGTTGAAATAATGACACCTTTAGCCTGGGTTGATAATGGGCCGGATTATAGCATAAACAAGTAGGGATGCAATCTGCAAACGGTTTTATGCCGGCACCATTTTGCGAGCCACAAACAAGCCCCAACCCAGTTTACCCTGTTTGGCGGCTATCACCCAGCGCCCCATCGCTTCAATGGTGTAAGCGACATATTCCGCGCCAACTGCTTCATCCAGGGTGGCTCTGGCCTGCTGCATTTCTTCAATGTGGTTGGCGTAAGAGCGGGCCACATAGCGCGATAAATCGACCACTTCTGTGACCAATAACCTGGCCGCTTGCAAATGTTGCCGGTAGCTGTCAAACGTTTCCAGCGAGTCGATGTTGACCCGCTCGTAAATGCGTTGGGCTTCTTCCGGCTGCATCGGGCCGGTTTGCAGCAGGTCGGTAAAAATAAAGGTGCCGCCGGGTTGTAGTAACCGGGCGGCTTCTGAAATCACCTGGCTTCGATTGGGGGCGTGCAGCAGCGCTTCCTGACTCCAGACCACAGTGGTACAGTTGGATGCCAGCGGCACGCGGACAAAATCGGCCTCAACCGCAAAAATTCTGCGGCCCAGGCCGGCCTCCTGGCTAAACGAGAGCGAGCGCACATTCTGGCTATGCACCAGGTTGACTCCCACCACCCGGCAGCCAAAATGCTGGGCCAGATAACGGGCCGTATCGCCGTAGCCACTGCCCAGGTCAACCACGGTGATCCCGGCGGATAGCTCTGGCAGCCGGTCTGCCAGAAAGCCTTTGGTGCGTAACTGGGCTATTCGGCGCGACTCCTCCTCAGCCTCAAACATTGCCAGGTGCAGCGCCGCCCCAAACACCGAGCGGTAAATCGGTTCAACCAGCCCTTCGTAATAAGCCTGTATTTTTTGCGCGTCGGCCATGAGTTGCCCCCAAAAATAAAGGTTCTTCGTTTGCAACGTGGCGTGTAGTATAACCAAACCCGGTGTGGCAATCAAGATTTGCCTCCACTCTTGATTTATGCTACCATACCCTCCCGGAATAAAGCAGATTGTCCGGGGCAGAATATGCTGTTACCACTACCCTTAAAAACCAAATGGTTGGCAAAATCCGGGGCCTGATTCTTGTTAGAATCGGGCCTCTTTTTTTGTGTCGGCCAACAGTCACAAAAATATTGAAATGAGGTTGCATGTCAATTATAACCCTGCCCGGTTTAACCGACGTTCATACCCATCTGCGCGTGCCCGGCGGCGAACACAAGGAGGATTTTTTCACCGGCACGGCGGCGGCCCTGGCCGGAGGCATCACCACCACTCTGGCCATGCCCAACACCAGCCCGCCGTTAACCACCCCAACCACCCTGGCCCAGACTCGCCAAAAAGCCCAACGCGCCATTGTTTGCGATGTTGGGCTTTTTGCCGGGGCCAGCCCTGAGCAAATTGGGCTACTGCCCCAACTCGCTCCGCTAAGCGTAGCTCTGAAAATTTACCTCAACGACACCTTTGGCCCCCTGCGGGTAGAAGACCTGCCCACTCTGCTGGCCTGCTTTCAAACATGGCCTCGCGCCCGGCTCATTGCCATGCACGCCGAAGGCCCCAACGTGGCAATTGGTCTGGGGCTGGCCGCCGCCTACCGGCGACCGGTCCATTTTTGCCACATCAGCCGCCGGGACGAGATTGAACTGATTGCCGCCGCCAAAAAACAAGGCCTGCCCGTAACCTGCGAGGTAACGCCCCACCATCTCTTTTTAACTCAGGCCGACACCCACCGGCTGGGGCCGCTGGCCGACATGCGCCCCCGGCTGGCCAGCCAAACAGATGTTGACGCGCTCTGGCAGCACCTATCTGCCACCATCGACTGTATTGCCACCGACCACGCCCCTCATACCCTGGCCGAAAAGGAGTCGCCCAACCCGCCGCCGGGCGTGCCGGGGCTGGAAACATCGCTGCCGCTCATGCTAACCGCCGTGGCCGAGAAGCGGCTGACCATCGAGCGGTTGATTGAGTTGATGTCAACCAACCCCCGGCGCATTTTCAACTTACCCTCGCAGCCGGACACCCGGGTTGAGGTAGACCCCCAGGCCCGGTACACCCTCTCCAACAGCGGACTCCAGACCAAATGCGGCTGGAGTCCTTTTTTTGGCATGCAGGTTACGGGCCGGGTGCGGCGGGTGGTGCTGCGCGGCGCAGATGCGTTTGCCAACGGGCGGGTTGTGGCCCGGCCCGGCAGTGGAAAAATAGTCGAAAGTATTGACCCTAAAATTTAGAGGAGGCAAAATGTTCATTGAAAAAGAACTTCCCCGGCTGTTTAATTTTGACGAGTTGGCGCAGGCGCCCCCCATTGGCAACGGGCTAACCGGCCAGGATATTATTTCGGTCTCGCAATTTGATACAGCCAGGCTCGACTATATTTTTGCCCGCGCCCGCCAAATGCGAGAAATGGTCGAGCGGGTTGGCGCAACCAATTTGCTCAAGGGGCGGGTGCTGGCCTGTCTCTTTTACGAACCCAGTACCCGCACCAGCGCCTCGTTTATTGCCGCCATGGAGCGGCTGGGGGGCGGCATTATCCCCATTACCCAGGGGGTGCAGTTTAGCTCGGTGAGCAAGGGCGAAACCCTGGCCGACACCGTGCGTACCCTGGAGCAGTACGCCGACGTGATTGTACTGCGTCACCCCGAGCTGGGCGCGGCCCAAACCGCCGCCGATTACGCCCGCGTGCCGGTTATCAACGCCGGCGATGGCCCCGGCGAACACCCCACCCAGGCCCTGCTCGATTTGTTCACCATCAAAGAGGAGTTGGGCCGGATTGACGGCCTGAAAATTGCGATGGTGGGAGACCTGCGCTACGGCCGCACCGTCCACTCGCTTACGCAATTGCTCATGCAGTATGATGTCAGCCTGCGCTTTGTCTCGCCGGAGATTTTGCGCCTGCCCATGACGCTGATGAATCAGGTCATCGACGCCGGCCTCAACGTGCGCGAAACTCACGACGTAGCCGACGTGATTAAAAATGCCGACGTGCTGTACGTAACCCGCGTACAAAAAGAGCGCTTCACCGATTTGGCCCAATACGAAGAGGTGAAAGACCACTACGAAATTACGCCGGAATTGATGGCCCAGGCCAAAACCAACATGGTGGTTATGCACCCGCTGCCCCGCGTGGGCGAGATTCACTACGCTGTTGATAGCGACCCCCGCGCCGCCTACTTTCGCCAGGTAAAAAACGGCATGTACATTCGGATGGCGCTGCTGGCAGCGGTGCTGGGGCGAGCCTGATAAGGCGACAACAGCCGACCGGGTGATATTTGTCGCCAAAAGCCGTGACATCAGGCACTATGGGCGATTAACATTTGGCGTTACCATAATAAGGGGATTTATGAACCTCTAACCAATCGCAAAACCTCAAGGAGGCCGCCATGCAGCACGACCCCTTAACCAAGCTTTACGTTGAAATTACCACGGCCTGCAATCTGGATTGCCAGATGTGCGTTCGCCGCAGTTGGCGCGAACCCATTGGCCATATGCCCCTGGCCCTGTTTAGCAACTTGATGGAGCAAATTAGCCAGCTTGCCGCGCCGCCCACCATCCATTTGAGCGGCTACGGCGAGCCGATGTCTCACCCGGATTTTTTGGAAATTGTGCGCCGGGCCAAGGCCACCGGCGCGCCGGTAGAGATGACCACCAACGGCACGCTGCTGAATCAAAAAACAGCCCGCTGCCTGATTGACCTGGAACTGGACCGGCTGGTCGTGTCCATCGACAGCGCCACGCCGGAACAATACGAGGATATCCGGGTTAAAAGCAGCTTCAAGCAGGTCATAGAAAATTTGCGTTACCTGCGCCGGCTCAAGCTGCGGCTAAAAGGGCGACACGGCCCGCCCCGCGTGGGCATTGCTTTTGTGGCCATGAAAAGCAACGTGGCCGAACTGCCCAAACTGCCCTGGCTGGCCACCTACATCGGCGCCGGCGAAATTCTGATTTCCAATGTTGTGCCCCACCTGCCGGAAATGGAGCGCGAAATCCTCTATGAGCGGTCGCTGCGGTCGGCGGCTTACCGGCCCTCGCGCTGGGTGCCCAATATGAGCCTGCCCAAGTTTGACCTCAACACCGACACCCTGGCCCCGGTTAGCCAGGTGTTCGACTCAACCGTCAGCCTCAACCTGCTCGACGTGAGCCTGAGCGCCCGGAATGATTACTGCCGCTTTGCCCAGGCCGGGTACGCCGCTATTCGCTGGGATGGCGAAGTTAGCCCCTGCCTGCCTCTGCTGCACGACCACCCGATGTACCTGCTGGGCCGGCGGAAAAATGTGACCCGCTACGCCCTGGGCAATATCAATAATCAACCGTTTGACCAAATTTGGGAGTCCCCGGAATTTACCGAATTTCGGGCCAAGCTGCGTCGCTTTCCGTTTTCGCCCTGCTCTACCTGCGGCGGCTGCGAGCGTTTTCCGGCTACTTACGAAGATTGCACCGGCAACGATTTCCCCACCTGCGGCGGCTGTTTGTGGGCGCAGGGCTTTGTGCAGTGCCCCTAATGCGGACAGGCCGCAAACAAACAGCAACCCGGAGAGTCGCCGAGATTTCACAGAGACTCGCAGAGATTTATTATTTTTTCTCAGTGTGCCTCTGTGATTTCTTCGCGTATCTCTGTGTAACAACAAATAGGGGTTTTAAGCCGGGTCGGGCAGAGGGGCGGTTTTGAGGGGGTCAAACGGAAACACGGGGCCATCCAGGCAGGTCAGCCAGCCCTGGCCTACCTCGCAACTGCCGCACAAGCCGATGCCGCAACGCATGTGCGCTTCCCAGGCCACCTGCACCGGAATATCTGCGGCGGCGCATTGAGCCGCCACCGCCTGCAACATTCCGACAGGGCCGCAGCTATACACCGCCTGCGGCCTGGTTGATGGGTCGGCCAGCAGGCCGGCAATCGCCTCAGTTACCAGGCCGCGCTGCCCGGCAGAGCCATCCTCGGTGGTGAGCCGCAGCGGTACCTGCAACGCCTCAAAATCGCGGGTCAGCAAAAGCTGCGCTTTGCTCCGCGCCCCAATCACCATCCACACCCGCTGCCCTTGCGCCAGCGCCCGGCGGGTCAAAAAGAGCAGCGGCGCTACGCCGTAACCACCTCCCACCAGTAACAAATGGCTGCCGGGCCGGTCGGGCAGTTGATAGCCACGTCCCAGCGGCCCCCGCACCCAAATCGAGTCGCCCGGGTGCAGTTGGTGCAGCGCTTGGCTAAAAGGACCGACGGCGGCAACGGTCAGGCTGAGGGGGTTGGCATTAGCCAGGCTAAAGGGTTTGTCCTCTAAACCGGGCAGCCAGGCCATCACAAACTGGCCCGGCTGGGCCGCCAGCGCGCCATCCAGCACAAAGGTTTTGGTGGCGGCGTTTTCCTTTTTTATTTGCACAATTTTCAACGGGCGGGGTAAAGTGGTCTGCATAACAAATTACTCACCGCCGGCCAGGTGGTGACTTTTGCCGCGCAGCGCCTGAATGTTGGGCAGGTGGTGCTGTTCCATAAAACTGACCAGCTCCTGCCCAATCTCCTGCAAGGCCGGCACGCCCCGGTAGTACACCGCCGACCCCACGCCGACCACGCTGGCCCCGGCCATCAGCATTTCGGCGGCATCCTGGCCGGTAGAGACGCCCCCCGTGCCGATAATAGGCACCCGCACAGCCTGGGCAATCTCATACACGCAGCGCAGAGCCACAGGTTTGAGCGCCGGGCCGGAGATGCCCCCCACCCGGTTACTCAGCAGCGGCCGGCCCGATGCCGGGTCGATGAGCATACCGGGCATGGTGTTGATAGCGGTGATGGCATCCGCCCCGGCTTCAACCACGGCGGCGGCAATGCGGGCGATATCCGGCACGTTTGGGGCCAGTTTGATGGCAACAGGGCAGGTGGCGACCGCCTGCTTAACCGCCTGAGTAACGGCGGCGGCGCTGTCGCTGGAGCCGGCAAAGGGCGCTCCAAACTCATCGCCCACGTTGGGGCAAGAGATGTTCACCTCAATCAAATCCGGCCCGGCAGCAGCCACGGTTTGGGCCGCCTGGGCAAACTCGCTAACGGTGCCGCCAAAAATGCTGGCGATGAGCGGCACGTTGAGCGCCTGCAACTGGGGGCGGGTTTGGGCCAGCAGCCGGGCTTCGGCCTGAGCGCCGGGGTTGGTCAGGCCGATGGCGTTAATCAGCCCGCCGCCAAAATCAAAGGCGACCGGGTTGGCGTGTCCGGCGCGGGGCGCGGGACCGCAACTTTTGGCCGTAATCATCCCCGCGCCATTTTTGGCAGCCCGCACCATCAGCGTGTCGCTGGTGCCAATAATGCCAGAGGCCAGCACCAGCGGCGTGTTGAGCTGAAAATGCAGAAAATCGCAGGCAAGTTTGGGGCGATTTGACATCATCCGGCGACGGTTGTTGCTTTTAAATATTTTTTAACGGTGTCGTACTGGTCGGTATGAATTTGGCCCGACTCGTACAAAACGTCTAAAATTTCAGAGATACGCAAGGCCGCGTGCAGCCGGTAGCCGCGCTCGGCCAGAGTTTCGCGCCCGCCCTGTTCCCGGTCAATCAGCACCACTACGTCATCAATAACCAGCCCGGCGGCTTCCAGCACCTCGATGGCTTTGAGCACGCTGCCGGCAGTCGTCACCAAATCTTCAATAATAACCGCCCGATCTCCCTGGTCAAAAACGCCCTCGATGGCGTTGCCGGTGCCGTGGGTTTTGGCCTCTTTGCGGGGGTAAATGAGCGAACTGTTGGTGGTTAGCGCGGCCGCTGTGCCCAGCGTTAGCGCGGCGTAGGGTACGGCGGCCACGTGGTCAAAGGTCAGCGGGGCCAGCAGGTCGGCATAGGCCAGGGCCACCATTTTAAGCAGCAGCGAGCTGGCGCTGATACGTCTTAAATCAATATAAATGGGCGACTGTTGCCCCGACGCCAGCGTAAATTGACCAAATTGAATGCAGCCGATTTCATAAAGCTGCTGAATAATTTCGTTTTGCAGCAGGGTGATGCCTTGAGAGAGTTTGACTCGCTGCCGCACCTGATTGATTTGACCGCGCATGGCCAGCGCCTTGGCGCGGGGGGTTTTATCGTAAATGATACCGCGCGAGACCGGCACAATCAGGCCACTGCTGCTGTTATCCAGCCCCGCCGACAGCGTTTTTTCCAAATCGCCGCCCTGCGCGCCAATGCCGGGGGCCAGTATCCAGTAGGGATGGCCCAGCATCAGGCTGCGCACGCGGGTCAGGGCATCCGGCTGGGTGGCGCCAACCACAAAGCCAATTTGCCGCACGCTACCCCAATTTTGAGCCTGGCGCACAATATGTTCAAACAGGCGTTTGTCGTGGCCAAATTCCTGAATCTCTTTGGCCGACGGGTTAGAGGTGTAGCACAGTACAAAGACCATTTTGCCGGGGTAGGCCAAAAAGGGCGTGATGCTATCCAGCCCCAAATAGGGGCTGATGGTGATGGCGTCGGCGCCCCACACTTCAAAGGCGGCGCGGGCATAAGCGGCGGCAGTGCTGCCGATATCGCCCCGTTTGGCATCGAGCAGCACCGGGATATTGTTGGGCACCAGCGCGATGGTCTGGCGCAGGGCCTCCAGACCGGCGGGGCCAAACTGCTCGTAAAAGGCGAAGTTGGGTTTGTAGCAGCAAACCAGATCGGCGGTTTGGGTGATGATGTTTTGGCCCCAGTTTACCAGAGCCTCGGTGTCGATAGTGGCGGGGAATTGGGCCGGGTAATTTTGGGGGTCGGGGTCTAGGCCAACACACAGCAGCGAGTTATTATTTTCTACAGCACAGGTTACTTTTTCAATAAATCCCTGGTTATTTGCTTTCGCCAAAATAATGACCCTCCTTCGAAGATAGCGCCGCAGGCCGGGGGGCTTGCCTGTGCCCGCCTTTTGGGTAGGGGGATGTCCCCCCATCTTTTTCATCACCCGTTGCAGCCGCGCAGCTTCGGTTGGTCTGCCGCAAGAATATGCTGCTCATAGTTTTGCACCGGCCGGGGGATTTGTCAATAAACGGTTGGTCGATTGGAGCGTGGTGTTTGCGTGTAGTTATAGTTGTTATTGGAACTTATGGCGATGTCGAACCGCTGGTGGCCTTGGGGCGGGGCCTGCAACAGGCCGGACACACCGTTACCATCGCCACTACCACCGATTATGAATTGCTGGCAACCCGCCACGGCCTCCATTTTTGGCCGCTGGGGGCCAGCGTCAAATCGTTGCTGCAAAGCGTCGAGGGGCGGGCGGTGCTGGAGTCGGGTCGAAACATATTCAAGGGGTTGTGGCATCTTAACCGGTTGGCGCAGCCGCTATGCCGCCAAATTCTGCGCGACTCGTGGCGGGCCTGCCAGCGGGCCGATGCAGTCATTTTTGCTTCGGTCGCCGTTGCCATCCCCACCGACCATATCCGGCGCGTGTTGGGGATTCCCTGTTTTCAGGCGGTGTTGATGCCCCTGCTTACCCCAACGCGCCAGTTTGCCCATCCAAATTTGCCGCCGGCTCCGCTCTGGTTAGGGGCAGACTCGTGGGCTGCGGGGGTCTACAACCTGCTAACGCACTGGCTGGTGCAGCAGCTTGTCTGGCGTGTGTTGCGCCGGCCAGTCAACCACTGGCGGCAGGTCGAACTGGGGTTGCCGCCGCTATCGTGGCGCGGCCCGTATCCCCATTACCGGCAACAGCAATTGCCGGTGCTGCACGGATACAGCCGCCACGTCATCCCCACACCCGCCGATTGGCCGGACTGGCAGCGCGTCACCGGCTACTGGTTTTTGAATCCCCCGGTCGATTGGCAGCCGCCGCCCCTGCTGGTCGACTTTTTGCAGGCCGGCCCGCCGCCGGTGTGCGTCAGCTTTGGCAGCATGTCGACCCGCCGGCCAGAGCTGCTAACTGGGCTGGTGCAGCAGGCTTTGCGGCGCGCCCGGCAGCGCGCCATTTTGATCACGGCCTGGGGTGGTTTGAGCGCCGCCCCTGCCGGCAACGATGATATTTTTGTAACCGATTTTGTGCCGTTTGCCTGGCTGCTGCCGCGAGTGTCGCTGCTGGTGCATCACGGCGGGGCGGGCAGCACGGCGGCGGCGCTGCGGGCCGGCGTGCCTTCGGTGGTGGTGCCCTTTTTTGCCGAGCAGCCTTTTTGGGGGCGGCGGGTGGCCGCGCTGGGGGTCGGCCCACCCCCCATTTTGCGCCACCATCTGACCGCGCAGCGACTGGCCGGGGCCATAGAAACTGCGCTGCGCGCGCCAGAAATTTCAGCCAGAGCAGCCCGGCTAGGCCGGCTCGTCCGCGCCGAGGATGGGGTGGCGCGAGCGGTTGAAATCATTCAGCAACATCTGGATGACGCTTAAGGCGCAGACTGGCGGGCGGGCTGCAATTACTCGCTGTTGCGGTCGTAGGGGATGATTTTTTCCCACTCATCGGCGGCGGAGCGCGCCACCACGGCCACCACCGGGTCGGTATCGCTCATGTTGAAAACCTCGTGCGGCACGCCCGGCTCGATAAAAATAAAGTCGCCCGCTTCGTTCTCGACCACTTTGCGCAGGCCGGGGCCGTACTCGTGGCGCACGCGCCCCTGCAAAATAAACAGCATCACTTCAAACCCGTCGTGAATGTGGGCGTAGGCCACCCCGCCCGGCGGAATGGTAGCCACGTTCATTGATAGCTCTTTGGCGTTGGTATTTTTTGATGACAGCCCGGCCCGGTACTTGATGCCGTTCCAGCCGCGAATTTGGTCTTTACTGCCGCGAATGATGGCAATGCCGTCCAGGTCTTCAACATACTTTTTCAACTCGTCCCGCGAGACATCTTGTTTGACTAATTCTTTGGTTTCTGCCATAGCAAATCAAACTCCTTGAGGGTTTAGTGCTTGTGATTTTACCACGAACTCAATGGCAGAGACAATTTATCGCCAATATGTGCAGTTTTCAGAGATGTGACTATACTATGCCGCTATGCGGCGTACCCTTTCTGCGCTTCTGGTTCACAAGAAGTTACCCTGGCTGCTGGCTGCGCTGGCCGTCGCCTTGACCGCCCCCTCGCTGGCGGTTGGGCTGCAACTGGATGACTATCTGCACGAGCAACTTATTTTGCAGGGCAACCTGGCTGCGGTGCTGATGCGGCTGTTCTTGTTTTGGTATAACGACCCGGCGACCACCACCGGCTGGATGGAGCTGGGCATCTTGCCCTGGTGGACGCTACCCCAAAGCTATCTGGCGTTTTGGCGACCGCTAGCCGCGCTCACCCACTGGCTCGATTACCAACTGTGGCCCGGCCTGCCCTGGCTGATGCATCTGCACAACCTGCTCTGGTTTGGCGCGTTAATTTTTGCGACCACCAGCCTGTATCGCCACCTGTTTGGGGAGATATCCATCACCCGCCAGACTCCCCTCCTGGCCGCCGGGCTGGCCGCCTTGCTCTACGCCGTTGACGAGGCTCACGGCTTTCCCGCCGGCTGGATTGCCAACCGCAACGCCATCATGTCGGCCCTCTTTGGGGTGCTGACGCTGCTGGCCTACCATCGCTGGCGGCGCGCCGGTTGGCGGCCCGGCCTGTGGCTGGCTCCGCCGCTACTGGCCCTGGGCCTGCTTTCCGCCGAGGCTGCGGCGGCCACCGCCGGGTATCTGCTGGCCTATGCCCTGTTTCTCGACGCCTCCCGGCGGCGCTGGCCGGCGCTGCTGCCGGCCTTTTTTGCGCTGCTGCTGTGGCGGCTGGTCTATCGCGGATTGGGCTACGGCGTCTGGGGCAGCGCCTACGCCGACCCCCTGCAAAACCCCCTTTATTACCTTCAGGTGGCGCTGGAGCGCGGCCCGCTGCTGCTGGCGGGTCAACTGACGCCTCTGCCGGCCGAGATATACAATTTTTTGTACCCGCCGTTTTCCACCGTTTACTGGTGGCTGGCCGTCGCAGGGATGACCATCATCGGGCCGGCCGTGTGGTCGTTGCGGCGCGACCCGCTGGCCCGTTTTTTTGCCGCCGGAATGTTGCTCTCGCTGCTGCCGGCCTGCGGCGCGCCCCCGGCCAACCGGCTGCTTTTTTTTGCCGGGCTGGGCGCGATGGGGCTGGTGGCCCAGGTTGTCACCCGGCCATGGGAGTCAAAAAGTCGTTTCAACCGCGCCGTCACCGGGCTGCTGCTCATTTTCCATCTCGTTCTGGCTCCGCTGCTGCTGCCGCTCAACGCGCTGGGCACGCTGCTCTTCAGCCGGGTTGAACCGGCGGCCAGCCAGCTAACCTCCGACCCATCTCTGGCCCGGCAAACGCTGGTCATTGTTAACGCGCCCAGTTCGTTTTACAGCGCGCTGCTGCCTTTTGTGCGGCGGCGTAATCATCAGCCGGCGCCCGCCCGCGTGCGGCTGCTGTCGGCCTCGCTGTATCCGGTTGAACTGCGGCGGCTGGATGCGCGCTCGCTGGCCGTGCGGCCAACCGGCGGCTATGTACTGGGGCTTGAGGCCGTTTTCAGAGGCCGCAGCCACGACCTGGCCCTGGGCCAGCAGGTCGTGCTGCCGGGCATCACTGCCCAGGTTACCCAACTCACCGCCGATGGCCGCCCCGCCGAGGTAAATTTTATGTTCGACACGCCGCTTGAGGCCGGTTCGCTGCGCTGGCTGCTCTGGCAAAACGGGCACTTTGAGCCGATAACCCCGCCGGCGGTGGGCGAGCGCCTCCGGCTTGCTCCGGCCCTTGGGCCGTGAGACACCTTCAGTCCATTCATCTGGCGCGCAAAAGGAAAAAAACGTGGCTCAACAATTTGGCGTCTATGGCCCGGCCCATCCTTGGCTGGGCGAACTTGGCTACCGGCTGTCGCTGCCGCTGGTGCGGGCGATGGCTACAGCTCGCCATCTCTACGCCGCCAATAGCCCCCTTGCCCGCGAGCGCCGCGAGTCGATGCGGCATAAGCTGGCCCGCGGTGAGCCGGTTTACCTGCTGGGCCTGGGGCCGGGCGGGCACAACGCCGGCGCGGCGCTGGTAGAAGTGACCCGCGCCGGCGGCATCCGGCTGCTGCGCAACAACGAAGAGGAGCGTTTCACCGGCATCAAACATTATGCCGACTATCCCGCCCTGAGCGTTGACGAGCTGCGCTGCCAGCTTGACGCGCTGGGCCTCTCGCCGGCCGACATTCACGCCGGCCTGGCCGGTTGGGATTACGTGGCCCTCGTCGCCAACAGTGTCCGCCTGCTGGCCGAGGAGCTGCCCGGCTCGCTGTACCTGGCCAAACCCCAGCCCCGCGAAACTTTTCTGACCGATTACCGCGTGATTTTTGAGGCGTTCAGCGCCCCGCGTCGATTGGGGCAACAGTTGGGGCTGGGCCGGGCGCTGCCCCTCATCAACCTGCGCCATCACGATAACCACGCCTGCTTTGCCTGGGCGGTTTCTCCCTTTGCCCGCAGCGACACGCCGGTGATGGTCGCCATTGTTGATGGCAGCGGCGACGACGGCGCTATCTCGCTCTATTTGGCCCGGGCCGGGCGGCTGAGGTTAGTCTACAACAACCGCAGCATGTTCGACTCGCTGGGCACGTTATATACCATGCTCAGCGCCACCCAGGGCGGCTGGACGCCCCTTAGCAGCGAAGGGCGCTACATGGGCGCTTCGGCCTGGGGCGATGGCAGCCGCCTGACCAACCCCTACTACCGGCCTCTGCGCCAGTTGCTCTACTTTGACCCAAACGGGCAAATTTTTCTCAATCGCGCCCTGGCCAACTGGCATCGCGGCGGCTACGCCAAACCCTACACCCCCGCGCTGACCCAAATTCTTGGCCCGCCCATTTTGCCCGCCCAGATGTGGAACCCGGACCGGCTGCTCAAACTGGATGACGCCCGCCATCTGACCCCCGCCACCCGCGAGCGGCTGGACAAGGCCGCCGCCGTCCAACTGCTGCTTGAAGATGCGCTCTTTCACCTCATCGACCATTTTATCCGGGCGACCGGCAGCCATCAACTGGTCTTTGCCGGCGGCACGGCGCTCAATTGCCTGGCCAATATGCGTCTGCTGGAGCAGTTTGACGAGTCCTACTACCGGCGCGCCCTCAACCGGCCGGCAACGCGACTGCACCTGTGGGCGCCGCCCGTTGCCGGCGATGCCGGCGCCCCGGCCGGGGCGGCCTTTCACTTTGCGCTGACCGCCGGGGCGCAGCCCGGCCCGCCGCTGGCGCACGCCTTTTACTGCGGCCGGCCGCCCACCCGCGCGGCAATTTTGGCGGCGCTGCACGCCGAGCCGGAGATTGCCTGCGAGCCGCTGGACGGCATCTCCGCGCCGGAGGTGGCCGATTTGCTGGCCTGGCTCGTTGCCCAAAACGGCATCGTCGGCCTGTTTCAGGGCGTGGCCGAAACCGGGCCGCGCGCGCTGGGGCATCGCTCAATTCTGGCCAACCCCTGCCGCGCCGACACGCTGCGCCACCTGAATGAGCGGGTCAAATTCAGAGAGCCGTTTCGCCCGCTGGCCCCCATGCTAACCCTTCAGGCCGCCCACCGCTGGTTTGAGCTATCGCCCGGCGCGGCCCCGGCTGATTACAACGCCTACAATTACATGGCGCTGACCGCCCGCGCCAAACCCCAGGCGCGCCGGGTCATCCCGGCTGTTATCCACAAAGATGGCACGGGCCGGCTGCAAATTGTTCGCCCGGAAATTGACCCGTTTAGCCACGCCTATCTCAAGGCTTTGGGCCGGCGGATTGGGGTTGAGGTGTCGGTCAATACCTCGCTGAATGTGGGCGGTCCCATTGCGCAGACTCCGGCGCAAGCGCTGGTCGCCCTGAAGCGGGCCAGGGCGCTAACCGGCCTATTGCTGATTGCCGACACCGGCGAATCCTTTTTGGCCTGGCACAACAGTTGCCAGTCGCCCAAAGATGGCGGGCGGCAGTTGCGGCAGTGGCTGTCGGCCTGGCGCAGCGGTTGACAAGCTGTGGACTCGGTGTTAAATTGGGGGCTGTAAGCAATCCCCTTATCTTTGCGCTAAAATTTCATTTTGGGAGAGTCAACCGTGCCGCTGGACAAAAGCTACATTGGCAAGCCGTTTGCCCCCTTCACCTTTGAGGTAGACAAAAGTAAAATCCGGGAGTTGGCCCAGGCTCTGGGCGATGACAACCCGATTTATGACGATGACGAGGCGGCCAGAGCCGCCGGACTGCCCGGCATTGTGGCTCCGCCGACGTTTGCCACGCTGTTCAAAATGTGGGGCGAGGGCGGCAGTTCGCCCCACATCAAGACCATCGGCGGGGATGCGCTCAGGCTGCTGCACGGCGAGGAGGAGTTTGAGTACCACGGCCTCATTCGGCCCGGCGATGTGATTACCGGCCAGACGCAGGTGGTCAGCATTGAGGAAAAAAAGGGGCGCGGCAGCAATTTGGATATTGTGAAACTGCAAACCGATTACCACAATCAACGCGGCGAGCTGGTTGTGGTGGGACGCACCACGATTGTGTTGAGGAACTGAAAATGACCGTTTATTTTGACGACCTGAAGGTCGGCGATGAAATTCCCGCGCTGACTACCGAACCGATTACCGAAACGCAGTTGGTGCGCTATGCCGGCGCATCGGGCGATTTTAACCCCATCCATACTGTGCATCACGTGGCCGAACAGGCCGGGCTGGGCGGGGTGATTGCCCACGGGATGCTGGTGATGGGGCTGGTGGGTCGAGCCATTAGCGACTGGGTGGGGGTCGCCCCGCTGCGGCGGTTTGGAGTGCGCTTTGTGAGCGTAACCCGGCCCGGGCAAATTATTACCGTGACGGGCAAGGTTGTCGAAAAAGTGGAAGTGGACGGCGAGTTTTGGGCGCGCTGCGAGGTATCTGCCGCCGACCAGCACGGCGAGGAAAAAGTGCGGGGCAGCTTTGAGGTAGCCCTGCCCCGGCGGGGTTGAGAAAATTACCAAAACTAATCCAACCAAGGAGAGTTGCAATGGGTTTAATTGACGGCAAGGTGGCCATCATTACCGGCAGTGGCCGGGGGATTGGCTCGGCCACGGCCAAACTGCTGGCCGAGCACGGCGCAAAAATAGTTGTCAGCGACCTGGACGAGGGGCCGGCGCAGGAAACCGCTCAGGCCATTCGGGCTGCCGGCGGCGAAGCGGCTGTATTCACTGGCGATGTGACCGACCCCAAATTTTCCGAAGCCATTGTCCAAAAGGCGGTCGATGCTTTTGGCGGGCTGGACATTCTGATCAACGATGCCGGCTTTACCTGGGATGGGATGATTCACAAAATGGATGACCGGCAGTGGGACGCCATTTTGCAGGTCCACTTGACGGCCCCGTTCCGAATGGTGCGGGCCGCCGCCGGCGTTATGCGTGAGCGGGCCAAAGCCGAAATTGAGCAGCGCGGGCAGGCCGAGGCGCGCAAAATTGTGAATGTCAGCTCAATTGCCGCTACCTACGGCAACGTGGGCCAGGTGAATTACGCGGCGGGCAAGGCCGGCGTAATTGGTATGACGCGGGTGATTGCCAGAGAGTGGGGCCGCTTTAACATTTGCGCCAATGTGGTAGCCTTTGGCTGGATCGAAACCCGCCTGACGGCCGACAAAGCGCAGGGCGAGACCATTGAGGTAGCCGGCCAGAAAGTGGAATTGGGCATTCCCCAAACCGGGCTGGAGGCTCGCAAGCAGGTGATTGCGCTGGGGCGGCCCGGCACGCCCGAAGAGGCCGCCGGCGCGATTCTTTTTTTGTGCTCGCCGCTGGCTAACTACGTTACCGGCCACGTGCTGGAAGTTAACGGCGGGCGGTAGGTGATAACAATTGGCAATTGGTAATTGGCCGGCGGGTCAGTTGCCAATTGCCCTTGCCCTTTACATCTTCTGCAAACTCCACTATAATCCAATCGCCTATAATAAACGACATTCTGTATAAAGTACAATGGGGGTGCGGCTATGGTCTCACTGGTTCCTGCCATTGACCGGGCCATTCGGGTGCTTTATCTATTCAAAGATGGCAATCAACGAGAGTATGGCGTTTCGGAAATCAGCCGCCTGCTGGACCTCAATAAAAGTACGGCTCACAATATTCTTAACACCCTGGTTCACCACAACTTTTTAATCCAGAATGAGTCCACCCGCCGTTACCGGCTAGGGCCGGCCCTGGCCGAGTTGGGGGGACTGGTTCGCAGCCAAATTGATATGCGGGCCGTGGCTCGTCCGTACCTGCGCCGGCTGATGGAACAGACCGGCGCTACTATTCTGCTGGGAACGTTCAATAATGCCACGATTACGATTATTGATAAAGATGAACCCCTGGCCGACGTGCGGGTAGCCGCCTCAATTGGGATGCAGCTCCCCTTTTGCGCCGGCTCATTTGGCAAAGCCTTTCTGGCCTTCATGCCCGATGAGATGGTCAATAAACTGTTGAAACAGCCGGGGCTGCACGCCTTTACCCCCGCCTCGATTACCAACCCCAATGAGTACCGCGCTGCCCTAAACCGGGTGCGGCAACAGGGCTACGCGGTGGATGATAACCAGGAATATTTGCTGGACGTTGGCGCTATCTCGGCCCCAATTTTTGGACCTGCGCCGGTTACGACCGCCGGTAGCAATCGGCACGGCCGGGAGGTAATGGCGGTAATAACGCTGGTTAACTTTAACTCTCGATTGACCCCCGAAAAAATCGCCGAGTTCACTCCCTGGGTGGTTGAGGCCGGGCAGGAAATTTCTGAAAAGCTGGGCGCGTGACTTTGAGCCACGGGCGCAAATGGAGGTGACAATGATGGAATCGCCGGTAATGACAACCAAAACGGCTGAAGGAACGACAATAACAACCGCCGAGGAGTTATTGCGATTGCCTCGCGGCAAACATCGCTACGAATTGGTGAAAGGAGAATTGCGGGAAATGTGTCCAGCCAGTTCACGACATGGACGAGTTGCCAATCAGATTGCTTTTTTGTTGACCAATCATATTCGGCAGCACAAACTGGGCGCGGTTTACGCCGCCGAAACCGGCTTCAAACTCCGTGAAAACCCCGATACCGTCCGCGCCGCCGACGTCGCTTTTATCGCTCAGGAGCGCATTCCCGCCGAGGGTGAGCCGGAAGGTTTTTGGGCCATCGTCCCAGATTTGGTGGTGGAAGTTGTTTCTCCGGGTGATACCGCCGTAGAGGTGCAGGATAAAGTAACCGACTGGCTGCAAGCCGGCTGCCGGCTGGTGTGGGTGGTTTATCCCAACACCCAAACCGTCACCGAGTACCGCTCTCTGGCCGAGGCGCGGGTGCTCACCGCCGCCCAAAATCTGGAAGGCGGCCAGGTGACGCCCGGATTTAGCTGTCTGGTAAGCGAGCTATTTGAATAAAAGCGGCGAGGCAACGCCTCTACCTTACCGAAATCCGGCAAGGGTAGCTCGCCAGCCTTCGTCGTTTTCGCCGGGCGCAAAGGGAAAGTAGTAGCTAACCCGGTCGAGCAGGCCGCCGGCATACTTGGCCTTGATTTTGCCCGGCAGCTCGGCCCAGGTACCGCTCACCACAAACTCAGCCATCATTTCGTCGGTGATAAGGTGGGGCATCTCGGCCCACTGGCCCCGGGCCGCCAGGTGGCTCAACTGCCCGGCAACGTCGCTCCAACCGTGAAGTTCCATGATTACCCGGTAAGAGGGGGTACTGGCATAAAATGAAATTTGCTGCCGCGCCCCGGCTTCATACGCTTTGGCTTTTTCGGCATCATCCGTTGGCACCACGAAGGCGGTGGTGGATAATTCGATATCTGCCCGTTGCCGTCCACTTTTTTGCAGCCCTGTTTCAAGATGGGGCAGGGCATAATCCCTGATATAGCGGGCGGTGTGCAGTGGATGAAGATGCACCCCCTGGCACAACTCCCCGGCCAGTTGCAGCATATTCTGGTTGATAGCCGAGATATAAATCGGGATGTCCGGCCAGTTGTGCGGGCCGGGGTTGAAAAACGGGGTCATCAGGGTCAGCTTGAAAAACTCGCCCCGAAAATTGAGCCTGGTGCCGTTTTGCCAGCAATCCCAAAAGGCCCGCATCGCTAAAATGACCTCGCGCAGTTTGGCAACAGGTCGCTCCCATTGTACGCCCAATCTGCGTTCGTTATGCCCCTTCACCTGTGTCCCTAACCCGACCACCAGCCTGCCCCGCGAATATTTGGCCAAATCCCAGGCGATATGGGCCAGAATGGCCGGGCTGCGCGGAAAAGCCACGGCAATGCTGGTGCCCAGCGTGACCCGCTGGCTATGCTCGGCGACCAGCGCCAGCGGCAAAAAGGCATCGTGGGCCGTCTCCGAAACCCAAATTCCGTCGAAACCAAGGGCCTCGGCCTGGCGGGTCAACTGCGGAATCTCGCTCAAATCGGCGGCCAGCAGGGTGGTATCAAATTTCATCGGCAGTTATGCTCCGTTGGATAATGTTGAGCCGAGTCTACCACCATTCCCGGATTCAACCAAGAAATCGGGCTGGGGCAAGGAAATCAACCTGCACCAGACGGATGAGTGAATTGCCGATTTGGTGCGGCAGGTTTAAATATTGGTGACATTTATCCCCCACAAAAAGGATAAACGTCACTTCCCCCCAGCAATTAATCCCCTTACAGTTAATACAATCGGGGCCGCCGGCCCCAACTACTCCCATTTCAAAAATCAATATAGAGAGGTAACAATGGAGTTTCAGACCATTATCGAACCGTTTCGTATCAAGTCTGTCGAGCCAATCCGGCAGACAACCCGGGCCGAGCGCGAGGCTAAATTAAAAGAGGCCGGCTACAACCTGTTTCTGCTTCGGGCCGAGGATGTCTTGATTGACCTGCTGACCGACTCCGGCACCGGGGCCATGTCCTCGGCGCAGTGGGCCGGGATGATGCACGGCGATGAGTCCTACGCCGGGGCGCGCTCCTTCTACCATTTTGCCGCCTCGGTCTACACCATCACCGGGCTAAAGCACGTTATCCCCACCCACCAGGGCCGGGCCGCCGAGCGCATTTTGTTTGGCTCGACGCTCAAGCCGGGCGACATTGTGCCCAATAATACCCACTTTGATACCACCCGCGCCAACACCGAGTACCGGGGCGCGACCGCCCTGGATATCCCCATTCCCGAAGCCAGACACCCGCAGCTGTACCATCCCTTCAAAGGGAATATTGATCTGGAGGCGTTGGAAAAAGTGCTGACCGACAACCCCGGCAAGACGCCGCTGGTGATGATTACCGTCACCAACAACTCCGGCGGCGGCCAGCCGGTCAGCATGGCCAATATCCGCGCCGCCCGCGAGATTTGCCACCGCCACGGCATCCCCCTCTTTTTGGATGCCTGCCGCTTTGCCGAGAATGCCTGGTTCATCAAAATGCGCGAGGAGGGCTATGCCGACAAATCGCCCCTGGAAATTGCGCAAGAGATGTTCAGCTACGCGGATGGCTGCACCATGAGCGCCAAAAAAGATGGCCTGGCCAACATTGGCGGTTTTCTGGCATTAAATGATGACGCGCTGGCCCAAAAGTGCAAAAATATGCTCATTTTAACCGAGGGCTTTCCCACTTACGGCGGCCTGGCCGGTTACGATTTGGAGGCCATTGCGGTTGGGCTGCACGAAGTGTTGCGCGAGGATTACCTGCACTATCGCATTCGCTCGGTAGAATACCTGAGCGAAATTTTATGCCGCCAGGGGATTCCGCTGGTGCAGCCGCCGGGCGGCCACGCCATTTACATTGATGCCAGAGCCATGCTGCCCCACATTCCTCAATCGGAATATCCGGCCTGGGCGCTATCGCTGGTGCTATATCTGGAAGGCGGCATTCGTTCGGTAGAGATTGGGTCGGTGATGTTTGGCCACCAGCCGGACGGCAGCGAAAAGCCCGCCGCCAACGAGCTAGTCCGGCTGGCCTTTCCCCGGCGGGTTTACACCCAGAGCCACATTGATTACGTAGCCGAGGTGCTAACTTACAGCTACCAGTTACGCGAGCGCATTCGGGGAGTCCGCATTGTGGAGTCGCCGCCGGTGCTGCGCCACTTTTCCGCGCGGATGGAGCCGGCCCACGGCGCGCTCATTGTGGATTGAGCGGCGACTAACCAATATCTACCACCATGCCGTCGCGGGCCATTAAAATTTGCAGTTGTGAACCGGCAGCGATTTCGGCAGCTTCACGCGCTTTGCGGTCCAAAGTCTGGTCGTCGTGGTCGGGGTTGTGGTGAAACAGGGCTACCATTTCTACCCCGGCTTGCCGGGCCAGCTCAACCGCCTCCAGGTGACTGCTGTGGCCCCAGTTGTGATGATACCGGCGTTCCTGGGCGGTAAAGTGGGCGTCAAGAATCCACAAGTGCGCCCCACGGGCAAACTCTACCAGGCGAGAGTCGACTTCCGGGTCGCCTGCTTCGTGGTCGGTGGAGTAGACGACCACGCGCGGGCCGTACTGAATCCTGAAACTAAGCGCCCCGCCGGGATGACGGTTTTCTGCGGTCTGCACCAGAAAGCCGGCAATCTCCATTCCGGCAGGGTTCACCTGGCGATAATGCAGCGCGGCGGCTACATTTTGCACCCCCTCCAGCGGCGAGTAGACGGAGGTAAAGAGGCGCTCGATGCTTTCTTGCAGGTCCGACAGGGAGTCGCCGTAAAATGTAATCTGGTTGCCTTTGACAAACATCGGCGCAAAAAAGGGCAAGCCGATTAAATGGTCCCAGTGATAGTGACTGAGCAAAAACTGCAAGTCGCCCTGACCTTTGCCCCAGGCCCGGCCCATCAGAGTGTGTTGCAATGCGGCCAGGCCGGTGCCGCCATCCAGCAGCAGGTGGGGGTTGTTGGGTTGCAAGGCTGCCCCCGGGCGGCTGTTTTCAAAACCAATCAATTCTACGCAGGCGGTATCGCCGCCATAATAGCGCGTGGCGGGGCCGGGCGCGGCAATCGAGCCTCGCGTTCCCCAAAATCTAACCCGTATCATTGACCCACCTCCAGCGTTAATCCCTCGGCAGCGGCGGCAATGGCCAGCGAATCGTTGCGGGTTAAATCCTGGGCCAGAACCAGCTTGTCGTCAATAACCGCATCGGAGTGTTCCGGCGCGTGATGAAACAGCATCAACTGTTTTGCGCCGGCCAGGCGGGCAATTTCCAGGGCGTCTTCCACTGTTGAATGTCCAAAATAATATTGGCCAATAATTTCGTGCTCCAGGTGGTGGGTGTCGTGTACCAGGATATCGGCCTGGCGGGCGCAGTGGGCCAACTGCTGCAAAAAGTCGCGGGTGAAGCCGCTGTCTGGCTGCGGCCCGCCCATGCCCACGCCCAGCCGAATCTGGCGAATGCGGGCGTTGTCGGTAAACACAACCACGCAGCCGCCATCGGCCTCGATGCGGTAGCCGACGGTAATGCCGGGGTGGTTGAGCTGCACGGTTTCAATGCGATATTCGCCCAGGGTGAATTCATCTCCCGGTTTGATGGTTTGATATTCGCGGTGGGCCTTGAGTTGTTCAAAGGGGACCGGAAAATTCAGGTCGTCTTGCTGACCCGATAAAATATCGCGGATGTGCGCGCCGGCCTGCCCCGCCGAAACGACGACAAAGCGGTTGCCGGGCAGATAGAAGGGGCTGAAAAAAGGCAGCCCCAAAATATGGTCCCAGTGGGTATGGCCAACCAGAATAAAAGCCTCGCCCCGGCCCTCGGCAAATTCTTGCTGCATCAAATCTGCGCCCAGCCGCCGGATGCCGGAGCCGCCGTCCAGAATCAGGTGCTGTCCGCTGCGGGTTTGAAAATGCAGGCAGGTGGTATTGCCGCCGTAGCGCACCTGGTCGGGCCGGGCAATGGGGTAAGAGCCTCTGGCTCCGTAGAAGGTTAATTTCATCGGAACTCCCCGCTCTGTTGAACTGAACAACTCCAACGTTGTTGTTGATGAAAAAATGTGACGGCTGGAAAGAAGAAGCGTATAACTGACCCCCTTAGTATATGCTTAATCCGATATTTTTCAAACATTCTTGTTTGCCTTATGGCAGCGAGTACCCGCTGCTTTACCGCGATTGGGTTTAATGGTAAACTGAGTACCAACTTGCCTCTATTATTTGAAAATCCAAATAACTCGTAATTTGACAAACTGCCTTACACCCCATATAATTTATCACGTATAAAGAACATCGTACTTTATATAGAACGACCTGATTTTAATTCTTCATTACCGGGAGGATATTTCAATGAAGACCCTCCTTCAACTCCACATTAACGGCGAACTTCACGAAGTTTACGCCTCTGTTCACAAAACCCTGCTGGAAGTAGTGCGCGAAGATTTAGCCCTGACCGGCACCAAACACGGCTGCGAGTTGGGCGAGTGCGGCGCCTGCGCCGTTTTAATTAACGGTCAACCCGCGCTCTCCTGCCTCACCCTGCCTATCGAGGTGCAGGGACAGGAAATTACCACCATCGAGGGGTTGGCCGAAGATGGCCAATTACACCCGCTGCAAGCAGCCTTTGCCGATTTGGGCGCGGCCCAGTGCGGTTTCTGCATCCCCGGAATGCTGCTGACCGCCAAAGCAATGCTCCAGGAAAATCCCCACCCTACCCGCCACCAAATTAGAGAAACCCTGGCCGGGAATTTATGCCGCTGCACGGGTTACACCAAGATTATTGAGGCCATTGAGCAAGTAGCAGCAAAAGCATTTTAGATTTTGGATTTACGATTAAATCTTACTGCATAATCGTAAATCTAAAATCGTAAGTCGTAAATGGAGACTTCCAATGCCCCAAAAATTCAACGTCATCGGCAAATCCAACCGCAAGGTTGATGTGATGAAAAAAGTCACCGGTCAGACGGTTTACGCCGGTGATGTGGCGCTGCCCCGGATGCTGCACTGCAAAATGCTGCGCAGCATTCACCCCCACGCCCGCATTAAATTTATCGACATTACGGAAGCCGAGGCGCTGCCGGGCGTGAAAGCCGTTATGATTGGCCGTGACCTGCCCACCAAATACGGCATTCTGCCGGTCAGCGAAGATGAAGAATCGCTGGCGGTGGACAAGGTGCGCTACGTGGGCGACCCGGTGGCGGCAGTGGCCGCTGTTGATGAGGAAACCGCCGAGGCCGCGCTCAGCCACATTCACGTGGAGTACGAGGTACTGGAACCGGTGATGAGCATCGAAGAGGGCCTGCGGCCGCCTAAAGATGAACCCATTCACGATTACGCCGACCACGGCAACATTCACAAGCTGGTCAGCCTGGAATTTGGCGAGGTGGACGCCGGCCTGGCCGAGGCCGATTTTATTCAAGAGGACTCCTTTTTTTATGAGGGCAACACCCACCTGCCCATGGAAGAGCACGCCGCCGTGGCCCACTATGAACCTAACGGCAAGCTGACTATCTGGACCTCTACCCAAACGCCGCACTATGTTCACAAAGCTATGGCCAAAGTGTTCGACCTGCCGCCCAGCCGCATCCGGGTAATTGCCCCGCCTACGGGCGGCGGCTTCGGCGGCAAAACCGACCCCTTTAACCACGAGATGGTCGTGGCCAAATTGTCAATGATAACCGGACGCCCCGTAAAAATTGTGCTGACCCGCGAGGAAGTCTTTTACGCCCACCGGGGCCGCCATCCCGTGCTGATGCAGGTGAAAACCGGCTTCAAAAATGATGGCTCCATCACGGCCATGCACTTCAAATCCTTTCTGGATGGCGGCGGCTTTGGCAGCTACGGGGTGGCCAGCACCTACTACACCGGCGCGCTGCAAACGGTCACTTACAACGTGCCGGCTTATCGCTTTCAGGGGGCGCGGGTTTTCACTAACAAGCCGGCTTGCGGCCCCAAACGAGGCCACGGCACGCCGCAGCCTCGCTTTGCTATCGAGGTTCACCTGGACAAAGTGGCCGAGCGGCTGAGAGTCAACCCGCTGGACTTTCGGCTGAGGCATCTGGCCCAACCCTTTACCAAAACCGCCAACCACCTGACCGTTACCACCATTGGCCTGAAAGAGTGCCTGGAGGCCGTGGCTGAACGCTCCGGCTTTCGGCAAAAGTATGGCAAGCTGCCCTATGGCCAGGGTATCGGCCTGGGCTGCGGGGCCTATATTACCGGCGCGGGCCTGCCCATCTACTGGAACAAAATGCCGCACTCCGGCGTGCAGCTTAAAATTGACCGGGGCGGCGGCGTGACCGTTTTCTGCGGCAGCACGGATATCGGGCAGGGGTCAGACTCGATTCTGGCCTACATTGTGGCCGAAGAGCTGGGCGTCACCTTGGATGACATTGATATTGTGTCCGCCGATACCAGCCTGACCCCGGTTGATTTGGGCAGCTACTCCAGCCGCGTCACGCTGATGACCGGCAACGCCGCCATCGAAGCCTCGCGCAAGCTACGCAAAATTTTGCTGGAAACCGCCGCCGATGAGTTGAAGGTGCCGCCCGAAAGCCTGGAGATGCGCGACAACCTGATTTACTGCCTGGATGACGAGTCGCGCCGCCTTACCTTCCCGGAGCTGGCCAAAATTGCCGAGGCCAGGCACGGCACCCTGGGGGCGGTGGGCAGTTACACCCCGCCGCGCCGGGGCGGGCGCTACAAGGGCGCGGGCGTTGGCCCCACGCCGGCTTACACCTACTCGGCTTGCGTGGCGCTGGTAGATGTTGACCCGGACAGCGCCGAGTACAGGGTTGAAAAAATCTGGATTGCCCACGATGTGGGCCGGGCGCTCAACCCGCTGCTGGTTGAGGGCCAGGTTGAGGGCAGCGTGTATATGGGGCTGGGCGAGGTAATGATGGAAGAGCAGATTTTCCGGCGGGGGCTGCACAAAATCCCCTCGATGCTGGATTACAAAAGCCCCACTTTTTTGGAAGTGCCTGATATAGAGACTGTTTTAATTGAGACCAACGACCCCAACGGACCTTACGGCGCGAAAGAGGCCGGACAGGGGCCGCTGCTGCCGGTCATTCCGGCCGTGGCCAACGCTATTTACGATGCCGTGGGCGTCCGCATTGATGAAGTGCCCATCCACCCGGAAAAAATATTCAACGCCCTGCGGCAGAAGGAACGCGGCAACGAACCGCGCACCGGACCCGCCGGCGTGCCGGAAATTGAATACCCGGCGCCGGTGAAGGTGGAATCGCAGTGGGGAGTCCCGGCGGATGAGGAAGCGATGATTGGGTGGAATGGGGGTAATTAGTAAATAGTAATTGGTAATTAACGGGCTAATTACTATTTACTAATTACTGCTAACCTGTTACCCGGATAATATTTGGAGTGAATCGATGTTAAGACTACCTCCCTTTGAATACCTGGCCCCTCGCACCGTGGACGAGGCGGTTGAGATGATGACCCGCGACGGCTGGGGCGCGATGCTGGTGGCCGGCGGCACGGATGTGTTCCCCGGTATGAAGCGCCGCATCTTTGAGCCAAAAAAGCTGGTGGGTCTGCGCAATATCAAAGAATTACAGACAGTGGAGATTGGGGAACAAAATGGCAAAACCGCAATCCAAAATGGCGTAACGCTGGGGGCTGGGTTAACGCTGACCCAAATCAGCAGCCACGCGGAGATTGTCAAACGCTATCCGGCGCTGGCCGTTGCCGCTGGGCTGGTCTCGACGCCGCAGTTGCGCAATATGGGCACTATCGGCGGCAATTTGTGCGTTGACACCCGCTGCACTTACTACAACCAGACCGAGCCGTGGCGCAGGTCGATAAATTATTGTATGAAAAAGGATGGCGAGACTTGCTGGGTTGCGCCGGGCAGCCCGCGCTGTTGGGCCGTCAGTTCATCGGACACGGCGCCGGTGATGATTGCCCTGGGCGCATCGGTGCGGCTGGTGGGGCCAATGGGCGAGCGGCGCATCCCGGTACAGGCTCTTTACAACAACAACGACGGCATCGAGTATCTGAGCAAAGCGCCCAACGAAATTCTGGTGGATATTGACATCCCCCCTGCGGAGGGCGTCAAAATGGCCTATCACAAACTGCGGCGGCGGGGTTCGTTCGACTTTCCAATTTTGGGTGTGGCCGCGGCCATCCGGCAGGCGGAAGATGGAACCTGCACCGAGGCCAACCTGGTGCTGGGCGCGGTCGCCAGCTATCCCATCAAAGCAATCGAGGCCGAAGAGATGCTGGTCGGCCAGAAAATTACGGAAGAGCTGATTGACGAGGCGGCGAACGCGGCTTTTAGACCGGCCAAACCGCTTGACAATACCGATATGGGCCATCCTTACCGCAAGCAGATGGCGCGGGTGTACGTGAGGCGGGCGCTGAAAGAGTTGGCGGGATTGAAACAAGTGTATTAGGGGCTATCTATTACCCACAAGCCAACTTGCCTACGAATAAATTCGCAGGCTGGTAACTCAAGTCGGCTCAAAGCCGACTCAAAACAACCTTGTAGCGGACAAAATAGTGCGCTTCAGCGTACTTGAGCTATTAGCCCTGAATTTCAATTCGGGGCGAACGCCGGGTGCGAAAGATATGGGTAATAGATAGAAGTAGGTAAAGCTGCATAACTTTTCCAAAACGTTTCAAGTGGGCGAAATTGCGTCATTGAGCGTCCAGAAAATCTATCATTTCCTCAACAGACGAAAAAGTTTTAAAATGCCCTTCAGCATTTGCCTGATCAGCAGCTTGCTCCCTGGATTGCCACGCGTCGGTCCAAAAATAAGCCTGGCTTTCTTCGGGAAGATAAGAAAGAATCTCCAAAAACAGCTCGTAGCTCAATAAAACTTCGCTTGCTGCGCCCTGTTGGTCATAAAAATTTTCACCCGCGAGGCAAGTTCTGGCAGTAAAGAAGTCATTGATGGTTTCTCACTTTCAGTAAAGATAATAGTGGTATAACATTTCAGGTAACAATTACCAACTTATTAGCCGGAGATGATTTGCAGTGATGCTCTACTTTGACCAATCCACCGAAACGATGCCCCGCGAGCAACTGGCTCAATTGCAACTGCAAAAATTGCAGGCGATGCTGGCCGAAATTTACGGCAAGAACCGCTTTTATACCGCCAAATTTAAAGAGGCCGGCTTTGAGCCGGGCGACCTCAAATCGCTGGATGACCTGCACCAGCTTCCCTTTACCTTCAAAACCGAATTATCGAAAAGTCAGCTTGAAGATGGCTTTGCCGGCAGCAACCTGACCTACCCGCTGACGGCTTACACCCGCTTTCACCGCACCTCCGGCACCACCGGCCAGCCGCTGCACGTGTTTGATACAGCCGAAAGCTGGGATTGGTGGGGGCGCTGCTGGGGGCATGTCTTTGCCGGCGCCGGCGTCACCGCCGAGGACAGAATTTTCTTTGCCTTCTCCTTCGGACCGTTTATCGGTTTTTGGGCAGCGGTAGAGGGTGCGCGCCACATCAGCGCGATGCTGATTCCCGGCGGAGGGCGCTCCTCGCTGGATCGCTTGCAGTTGATGATTGAAACCAACAGCACGGTTTTGTGCTGCACGCCCACTTACGCTTTGCACCTGCTGGAAGTGGCCCGCGAAAATAGCATTGATATGAGCAAATTTAAAATTCGGGCGACCATCCACGCCGGCGAGCCGGGGGCCAACGTGCCTGCCACCAAGCGGCGCATCGAAAGCGGCTGGTCGGCCAAATGTTACGACCATGCCGGCGCGTCAGAAGTGGGGGCGCACAGCTTTGAGTGTCAGGCCCAACCCAACGGCATCCACGTGATTGAAACCGAGTTTATTGCCGAAGCGCTCGACCCTCAAAACGGACAGCCGGCGCTGCCGGGCCAAAAAGGCGAGCTGGTTATTACTAATTTGAGCCGCTGGGGTTTTCCGGTGATTCGCTACCGTACCGGCGATGCCGTGATTCTCAACACCGATAAATGTGAGTGCGGTCGAACTTTTATGCGCCTTGAGGGCGGGGTGATTGGCCGGGTGGATGATATGCTGACCATCAGAGGAGTGAATGTGTACCCCAGCGCCATTGAAAACCTGATGCGTTCCCACCAACAGGTGGACGAATTTAGGGTGACTGTGGGCAAGCGGGGTGAAATGGATGAGTTATTGATTGAGGTGGAACTGGTTGAAGGGGCGGATTCTGAGGCTATTCCGGCGGCAGTAGCCCAAACCATCAATGCGGCGCTGGGGCTGCGGCCTAAAGTCAGCGCCGTTTCTCGCGGTACGCTGCCCCGCTTTGAGTTGAAGGCCCGGCGCTTCCATTACTTTGAAACTTAGATTGCAGAATATATGAATTTTTGACTCAGGCGGAGTTGGCATGGTATATTCAAAACATACCAACCGGTCGGTTTTACCCCATGTACGCCAAATCATCCACCACCATTGCCAATATTTTAGAGGCCGCTCGACGGCTATTTGTTAGCAAAAATTATGCTGACGTTACCATGTCGGGTATTGCCGGCGCGGCCCAGGTGACTAAAGGCGCACTCTACCATCACTTTGCCAGCAAAGAAGAGTTGTACCAGGCCATGATGCTGGCCGACCTGGATGAGAAACGGGTATTGCTGCATCGGGCAGTTGAAAACAGCAGTTCCTGCCGTGGCCGCTTGCGGCAACTGACCCTGACCTTTCTGAACCTGCCCCCCGAACAACGGGAAATGATGCGTCTGGTGCGCCGGGATATTAATATTTTCAAAGACCCGCTGCGCGACCGGTTAATCCGGGCTTACCAGTCGGCCTTGCCAGAGCAGGTTGAAGCCATTATTGCTGATGGTATCCGCGATGGTGAATTGGCGCAAAGCGACTCCCGGCTGCTATCCTGGCAGTACGTGGCTATGGTTGAGGTGGTGTTGACTCGCCACGCTCAAAGCGTGCTGGGCGGCGATGAGTGTCTGGCCGATTACGTGCTGGACCTGTTTTTCAACGGCGCAGTCGAACAGAGTTAATCTAAAATCGTAAATCGAAAATCCAAAATCGAAATGAGGAGTTAAGGCTATGGTTCAAATGTACATAAAAGGTGAATGGGTTGACGCCCTGAGCGGCAAAACTTATGAGGTAAAAAATCCGGCCAACGGCCAGGTGGTCGATACGATACCGTTGGGCGATGCCGGCGATGCTCGCGCAGCGATTGGCGCGGCCAAAGCGGCTTTTGGTGAGTGGGCCAATACCGCCCCGGACAAACGCGCCGAACTGCTGCGGGCTGGGATTTCCAAAGTAAAGGAAAATTTGCCGGAATTGACCCAACTGCTCACCAAAGAGCAGGGCAAGCCGCTGTTTGAAGCGGGCGGCGAACTGCACCATTTTTTGCACGGGATGGAGTTTTACGCCGATTTGGCCAGTAAAATTCGGGGCGCGGTGGCCCCGCTGCCGCCGGCGATGAATCCCAAAAGCTACGGCGTGATTATGCCCTTTCCGGTGGGCGTATCGGTGGGAATTGTGCCGTGGAATTTTCCGATTACGTTGATGGGCACCAAAGTTGGCCCTGCGCTGGCAGCGGGTTGCCCCATTATTATCAAACCCGCCAGCACCACGCCGTTGACCACCCTCAAAATTATTGGTCTGTTGAACGAAGCCGGACTGCCGCCGGGGGTGCTGCAATGCGTTACCGGGCCGGGCGGCACGCTGGGCAACGAGTTGATTAGTCACCCCGATGTGCGGCGAGTCGCGCTAACTGGCAGCTCTCAAACCGGCGAGCGGGTGATGCAAGTCGCCGGGCCAAAATTCAAGCGCATCACCCTGGAATTGGGCGGCTCTGACCCGATGATTGTTTGCCCCGACGCCGATATGAAAAAAGCGGTCAACGGGGCAATGATTGGCCGCTTCTGGAATGCCGGGCAAGCCTGTCTGGCAGTCAAGCGGCTGTATCTGTTTGCGGAAATTTACGACGAGTTTGTGGACGCCCTGGTTGACAAGGTTAAACGGTACGAGCCGGGCGATGGGCTGAAAAAGGCGGAAAAACCCAACATTCGCATTGGACCGCTGCACACCGAAAGCCAGCGCGTTGAGGTGCAGGAGCAGTTGGCCGATGCGGTGAAAAAGGGCGCGGAAGTGCTGGTCGGCGGCGATATTCCCGACGGGCCAGGTTTCGACAAAGGCTATTTCTACAATCCTGCGGTGGCGGTCAACGTAGCGGACAACAGCCGGCTGGTTACAGAAGAGGTCTTTGGGCCGGTGCTGCCCGTGTTCAAGGTGTCAGATTTGGATGAAGCCATTGCCAAAGCCAACGCCAGCCAGTGGGGATTGGGCGCGTCAATCTGGACCAACAATATGAAATGGGCTAACAAAGCCGCCCGCGAGGTGGAGAGCGGGATGTTGTGGGTCAACCAGATTCACTACGGCTACGACGAAATGCCATTTGGCGGCGTCAAGGCCAGCGGCATTGGCCGCGAGCACGGCCCCGAAGCACTGGACTATTACCTTGAGCCAAAGAGCGTGGTTTTTGGTGGATTGGATGATTGAGCCTGACGGCGTCATTCGTCCACAGAAGAAAATTGGTATGGAAATCTCAACCGGGAGGTAATGATGAGCGACACCTACGTAACCCTGCAAAAAGAAGCGCCGCTGGGCCTGATTACGCTAAACCGCCCGCCGGCCAACAGCTACGAAATCAAATTTATGCAAGACCTGAACGCGGCCATCGACGCCGCAGCCGCCGATAACGATATTAAAGCCGTGCTGGTGGTTAGCGCCTTGGAGAAGTTTTTCTGCGGCGGGGCCGATATTAAAGCCTTTCTGGCCAATACGCCAGAAGCCAACACCGAAATGGTCGCGTTTGCCCACGAGGCGCTGGCCAAAATTGCCAGAATTCCCAAAATTTTTATCGCGGTGATTAACGGGCACGCCATGGGCGGCGGTCTGGAGATTGCGCTGGCCTGCGATTTGCGCTTTGCCGGCGATGGCAAATTTATGATGGCTCTGCCGGAGTCCACTCTGGGCTTGCTGCCGGGCAACGGCGGCACGCAGCGCCTGCCCCGGCTGATTGGGGCCAACAAGGCCCTGGAATTGATGCTCGAAGGCCGCGCCTTTGACTCCCAAGAGGCGCTAGCGTTGGGAGTCGTCAACAAAATTTACCCGGCTGGCTCGCTGCTGGATGAGGCCAAAAAATACGCGCTCAGGCTGGCCAATGGCCCAACGCTGGCTTTGGGATATATCAAACGCTGCGTTCATGAAGGCATCGACATGCCGCTGGCCGACGGCCTGGCCCTGGAGCGCGACCTCATCGCCAACCTGTTTGCCAGCGAAGACGCCCGCGAGGGCCTGTCGGCCTTTGTTGAAAAACGAAAAGCGGAGTTTAAGGGAAGGTAATTGGTAATTAGAGTTTTTACAATTTACTAATTACCATTTACTAACCCGGAAAAGGAGTGAGCCAAAATGCAAAGCAACGGCAAAATGCACTTTGCAACAGAAGAGGAACTGCGGGCGCGACTGGACTCCGGCAACCTGCTGGAAACGCCCGACCAGATGTCGGAAGAATATGTGATGGGGCTGAAGCGCATTCTGACCGTTTCGGCGGATACGGAGCTGATGAGCGCGCCCAGTTACACCCGCGCCGCCCAGCACGCGCCCACCATCAACGCCTTTGTTTCGGCAATGGCCATTGTCCAGGATGAGTTGGGCCACGCCAACATCGCCTACCGCCTGCTGGAAGATTTGGGCTTTGATAAAGAAGAGCTGCTCTACGGGCGCAAACCGCACGAGTTCAAACATCCCTACGCCTTTGACGTGCCGCTGGATAGCTGGGTCGAACTGGTCTGCGCCAATGCCCTGTACGACCGGGCCGGTTACGTGCTGCTAGGCGATATTTACAAACACACCACCTTTGGCCCCTGGAAGCGCGGCCTGCTGAAGGTTGACCGGGAAGAAAATTTCCACCTGCGCCACGGCGAAACCTGGATGCGCAAAATCTGCCAGAGCGAGTCGGGGCGTGAGGAAGTGCAGCGGGCCATCGACTGGATGTTTCCGATGGTGATGGAGTGGTTTGGCCTGCCCGACGACAAGAAAAAACACAAAGAGCAGCTTTCGTACGGCATCAAAGGCAGCTCAAACGACACGCTGCGCCAGATTTGGATGAGCACCGGCGTGCCCTTCTGCCAGGAAGTCGGCCTGAAATTGCCGGTTCACTGGCGCCCCCCCTCCTCCCTCCCCGAAGGAGGGGAAAGGGGAGGGTATTATGAGCTTGATTACCCCTTCCCCTGCCAGTTTGATGAAGATCAAAAACGTTGGCTGATGGAAGAAGGCGAAATTGGCTGGGATGACGTTATGAAGCGCTGGAAATCTCGCGGTCCGGCCAATGTCGAGTTTGTGGAGCGCATCCAATACGGCCACAAGGAGCTTGAAAAAATGCTGGAGGTGGTCTGATGGCCGCTGTGGTTGAGGCCGCCGCCAAAGATGAAATCATCGAGCGCCTGTGGACGGCTCTGCACGATGTGGAGGACCCGGAATTTCCTATGAGCATTGTCGATATGGGGCTGGTGTTCGACGTGCAGAAAGAAGGTCGCGCGGTGAAAGTCAAAATGACCTTTACCGCCATGGGCTGCCCCTGTATGGATATGATTATGGAAGATGTCCGCGCCCGGTTGCTGCGGGAGCCGGACGTGGCTGAAGTGGATATCGAAGTGGCCTGGTCGCCGGTGTGGACCAAGGCGCGCCTGACGGAGCGCGGACGCGAAATTATGCTGCTGACGGGAGTAACGGTCTGATGGCCAAATTGCTGGATGATATCGAAATTTATGAAGTCTTTGCCAAAGTAAAGCCCGAAGAGCCGCTGCGCCACTGCGGCAACGTGATGGCCTCCGACCCGGACGGAGCCAGGGTGTACGCCTACAAAATGTACGACGAGTTCCCCTGGACGGAAATGGTGGTCATTCCGCGCCGGGAGATGGTAACGGTGATTAAAACGAAGTGACGTAGCGCGTATTCCGTTTACTGTTTTTACGTAACAGGCAAACTGTGTTCACGCCGGCACTCAATATATTTTATCAGTTCTGGTTGGAGACAATCATGCCCACAACCTACGATGTTTTTGCCCGCAAAACGCATCCGGATTTTCTGGAATATATCGGCTCGATAGAGGTTGATAACCCGGCTGACGTGTCCAGAATTAGCCTGGAAACATTTGGCCCGGACAGCGAGTGGATTGAAATGCTGGCCGTGCCCCACCAAAAAGTGATTACGGTCTTTTCCGAGTACGAGGAGGTTAAACAGTGAGCGACCATTTTCAAATGGAAGATATTCCGGTTAAATTCTCTACCTCGGACCCCACCGAATTTTCGCCCCAAATGCAGAATATTTTGTTGAACCTGCTACTGCAACTGGCGGATAACAAATATGTGTTGGGCCGGCGCTACGCCGAGTGGGTCAACAGCGCGCCGCTGCTGGAAGCCGCCGTAGCCGCCGCAGCTATGACTCAGGATGAGTTGGGCCACGCCCGCAGCATCTACCCGCTGTTCCGCACCTTTCCCGACGCGCCGCCCGTGCTGAAAACCGAACAAGACCGCGACGACCTGATTAACATTGCCTTTTTGGATAAACCCTTTGCCCACTGGACCGATTTTGTGGTGGCGGTTTTTCTCTTTGACCAGGCCCTGTCGGTGGTGTTTGAAGCGGCCCGAGACTCTGTCTTTGAGCCGCTCAAGCAACGCGCCGATAAAATTCTGCAAGAAGAAAAATTCCACGCCATGTATGGCGCAACCTGGCTGCGCAGTTTGTCCAAAGAAGGTACGCCGGCCCGCCGGGAAATGGAGACCAGTTTGCAGCGTATCTGGCCCGAAGTTGTCTGCTGGTTGGGGCAGCCCGGCGAAAAGTACCAGCAACTGGCCATTGATGAGGGCTTCATCAATGATGATGTGGACACCCTGCAACAGAAATTTCTGAGCCGGGTGGGGCCGCTCTTGAAAGAGTTGAACTACAACCTGCCCTTTACCTACAACGCCAAGACCAACCGGTGGGTATTAACCGCCGAGTTGCCCTGGGATCGATGGGACCCAAAAACCCGGCGGTTCAACTGATTCTTGTTAGTAATTTCATTCAGGCACGCTTATGAAAAAACTGAAGCAATTGCTCAACGTCAAACCGCCTGAACTGCCCGACCATCCGCCCTGCGCCTTTTGCGGCTCGGAGAACACTGAATTTATGGCGCTGTTTGGGCAATTCCTGCTGGTCAGCCAATATTACTGTCACCACTGCCACAGCGTGTTCGAGTGGTGCAAATGGCAAGAGGAGGATTTACGATGATGACAATCCAAAATCAAAAACCCAAAATCCACAATGGAATTTACACACTTACTCTACAACCTGTCCGATGACGGCATCGCCACCATCACCCTCAACCGGCCCGAGGCCCGCAATGCCATCAATATGCCAATGCGCCACGACTTTAAAGCGCTGGGCGAATTGTTGTCGACCGACCGCCGCATCAAAGTGGTTATTTTTACCGGCGCGGGCGACGAGGCCTTTTCTGCCGGCGGCGACATTGCCCACTTTGAGCAGGAGTGGCTGACGCCAGAGTTCCGCGTACACGGCCACCTGCTGACCGACTTCTTCAACCTGCTGGAAGATTTGGAGAAACCGGTCATTGCCGCGCTCAATGGCGTGGCCACCGGAGCCGGCCTGCAACTGGCGATGTCGTGCGATTTGCGGCTGGCTTCCGACCGGGCCAGCTTTGGCTTTCGGGAGAATTTTCTCAACCTGATTCCCGGCCACGGGGGCACGGTGCGGCTGGTCAGGCTGGTCGGCCTGGCCAAAGCCAAAGAGCTAATTTTTATGGGCGATTTTATCGACGCGCAACAGGCGCAGGCGCTGGGACTGGTCAACCGGGTTGTGCCGGCTGACTCGCTGCTGGCCGAAGCGCGGGCGCTGGCCGAAAAACTGCTGCGGCGCGCGCCCCAATCGCTGGGGTTGGTGAAACGGCTGTTGATGACCGCGACCGAAACCGATAAAACCTCGGCGCTGTTATTAGAGAGCCTGGCTCAAAGTATCCTCATTAAAACCGAAGACCATCGGGAAGGTTTGCGCGCCTTTCGTGAAAAGCGAAAGCCCGATTTTCGGGGGAGCTGATTTGTCTTGTTTTTGTATTTCTTGCAAGGCGTTGCGTTGGCCCTGCCCACAACCGTAGTTCCCAGCCCTTTGAAAATATTTTTGATTTCAGAGGCGCTGCAAAATGGCTGGAAACGGACGCTTCCGGCGGCTCTGGTGCCCATTGTTACCGATGGGCCAATTGCTGTTTTGGTACTGCTGTTGCTTACCCAAACCCCAAACTGGTTCCTAAATACGCTGCGGGTTTTGGGCGGTTTTTTTATCCTATATCTGGCCAGCCGACTTTTCAGGCTGCTAAAAGCCGATAGCCCGGCCCTGAAAGCCCCGGAGCATGCGACCCGCCAGAGTTTTTTCAAGGCGCTTGGCATCAATGTGCTCAACCCGAACCCTTATATTTTGTGGACGGTGGTGGCCGGCCCCATTGTGCTGGATGCCTGGCGGCACCAATCGGTGGCGGTGGGGGCCGGTTTTATTGCCGGTTTTTACCTCACCTTTGTGTGCGGACTGGCGGCGCTGATTATTATCTTTGCCACGGCTGGCCGTCTAAACCCCCGGCTCAATAAATTCTTTAGCGGGCTGTCGGCGGTAGCTTTGCTGATTTTTGGAGTGTATCAAATTATCGTTGGAATAGCTGCACTTTTACCCTAACCTGATCGAGGACGAACATTGATTATCAACTACAATGGCAAACAACCTCAAATAGCTGAAGATGCCTTTATTGCGCCTAACGCCACTATCATCGGCAATGTCATTATCAAAGAAAAAGCCAACGTCTGGTTTGGCGCGGTGCTGCGCGGCGATGAAGGTCAAATTATCATCGGACCGCGAGCCAGCATTCAGGATAACTCGGTTATCCATACCAATCCGCGCAACCCCACCATTGTTGAAGCCGATGTCACCGTGGGCCATTGCGTGGTGCTGGAAGGGTGTCATATTAAATCAGGCGCGCTCATCGGGATGAACGCCACCGTGCTGGATGGAGCGACCGTGGGCGAACGGGCGCTGGTAGCCGCCGGCAGCGTGGTGCGCGAGGGTCAGGAAATTCCGCCCGACACGCTGGCCGCCGGCGTCCCCGCCGCGGTTAAAGGCCAAATGTCCGAGACAGCCCGCAGCCATGTGCTGGGCGCGTCGGCAGATTATCAACAGATGGCGAATAATTATAAACGGTTAGGGTTGACGCAGAAGTAACGAAGAAGTTTTTTACGTTCCACGTACTACGCACCACGTTACATGGAACGTAGTAAGTGGCGCGTAGTCTGGGGCGTACCGTTATCTCAATATCTACAAGGAGTAACCAATGGCAACCCATTTTATTGCTGGCGAGTACGTAAAGCCCGGTGGCAGTGCCCACCATGAAGTTATCAACCCTGCTACCGGCCAGGTAGTAGACGAGGTTCCGCGCGGTACGGTTGAGGATGCGAGTGACGCGGTTCAGGCGGCCAAAGATGCCTTCCCCGGCTGGTGGGAAACCCCCGCCGCCAAACGCGGCGCTATTTTGTACAAAGGAGTCCAGGCCATTCGAAAAAATGTTGACGAACTGGCGTCCCTGCTGACCAGCGAACAGGGCAAACCCCTGGCCGAGGCGCGTATGGAGATTTTTCGCTTTGCCCACACCATTGAGCATTACGCCGGGCTGGCCAAAAATTTGCGCGGCGGCTACGTGCCCAATCTGGATGAAAAGGCGCACGGACTCATCATCAAGCGGCCTTATGGCGTGTGCGCCGCCATTGTGCCGTGGAACTTTCCGGTATCGTTGATGGGCAACAAGGTTGGCCCGGCCCTGGTAGCCGGCAACACGATGGTTGTCAAACCTGCCGAAACCACCCCGCTAACCGACCTGCGCGTGATTGAAATTTTAACCCAGGCTGGCCTGCCGGGCGGCGTGCTCAACGCTGTTACCGGCCAGGGCAGCGTCGTTGGCCAGGCGCTGATCGAACACCCCGACGTGGCTAAAATTGGCTTTACCGGCTCCACCGAGGTAGGCCGCCGGGTAATGGAAAGCGCGGCCAAAACCATCAAACGGGTTACGCTGGAGTTGGGCGGTTCTGACCCCATTATTGTGTGTGATGATGCGGATATTGACCAGGCTGTTAGCGCGGCCTCGGTGGGGCGCTTTTTCAACTGCGGGCAGGCTTGCCTGGCCATTAAGCGAATTTTTGTGTTCGACTCCGTGGCCGATGAATTTACCGAGAAGCTGGTTGGCAAAGTCAACCGGCTGACGGTTGGCCCCGGCACCGAAGAGGGCGTGCGTTTGGGGCCGCTGCATACCCCCGGCCAACGGGCCGAGGTGGAGGAGCAGGTACAGGACGCCATCGAGCGAGGAGCCGAGGTGTTGACCGGCGGTCGCCGGCCCGAAGGTACAAAATATGAAAACGGTAACTTTTATCTGCCGACCGTGCTGGCTAATGTTGCTCCGCAAGCGCGGGTCTTGACCGAAGAGGTGTTTGGCCCAGCGGTGCCGATTGTGCGGGTCAACGATATTGAAGAGGCGGTGGCCTGGGCCAACAGTTCAATTTTCGGGTTGGGGTCATCCATCTGGACGCGCGATTTAGATAAGGCCACCTATGCCGCCGAAAAGCTGGAGGCCGGCTACACCTGGATAAACAGCGTGACCAAAATATACGATGAACTGCCTTTTGGCGGCTTCAAACAGAGCGGCGTGGGGCAAGAGCACGGCATCGAGGCTATTGACCATTACATGGCCACCAAATCGGTGGTGGTGAAGCGGCTGGGCTAATTTTACCCTGCCTATATTTACCCTCAACTGTGGGAGGTCAGTTTGTTTGACCTCCCATTTTGTGATTGAGGCGGGTTTGGGTAGAATTTATCAATTATCAAGCCGGGTGAGGCTATATGGCCATTGATGACATGATGGAATTTATTGAGCAGAATAAACTAATTATTTGGCGAGCGCAGGGCACAATAGATGCGAATATGGTTTTGAATTACTATAAAAAATTAAAAGAGTGCCCCTGGGGATACAAGGCCGACCGATTTTGCGATTTTTCCGGGGCGGAAAAATTTGAACTGGATTATAAAGGGTTGAGTGCGCTGCGCGATTACCGCGTATCTTATTTGCATAATCACGTGGGGGTAAAATTAGTGATGTACAGCCGCTTACCGCTGGGGTACGCAATGAGCCGCATGTACCAAACCCTGATGGAAGGCAAAGGGATAGAGATATTAGTTACCAAAGAGTTGCAAGAAGCCGCCGCTTTTTTGGGCATTGAGCTTGATTTAATCGACTCCAAACCCTCGCCTGTTGTGTCGCCCTGAGCTGTTGAGACCTGTTTGGGCATAAACAAACCCCGGCGCGTAATTTAGCCGGGGTTTGTGTTTTGGGGTGCGATGTTTAACTGCTTATAACCACAACTTCATCCGGCGGCGGGTCGGCATAAAGTTTTTCCACAATTTCGGCCCGGTGGTTAAGGACGGCGCTCTGGTTGATGTAACCCTTATCGGTGGTTTCGTTTTGGTCAATTCGGGGCGGTTCAAGTAACAGGGTGAAGCGTTCAAAACGGCTGCTGCTGCCGCGCGCGGCGGCATTGTGCTTTTTGAACACCTCTTTGAAAAAGTCTGTTACCGGCCTGCTGCGCAAAAATTCGGCGTCGTCGGGATATTGCTGGCTGGCCTCTTTGAAGCGTCCGCGCAGCACCGGCAGGTTGGGAAAGACCATGGCCGTTAAATATTCTTTGTTGGGCGCGGCAACCACGACCTCCAGCATAAATGGCTGGCCCAAATTATTGACGCTGCCGCGCAGGCTGGCATTGTGTACCCACACCCCGCTGGTCAGCTTAAAGTCCTCAGAAACGCGCCCGTCAAAAATTAGCCCTTTCGACGGGTCATCCGGATTCAGAAATTTGCCGGCGTCCTGGGTTTTGTAATAACCTTCTGCGTCAAAAGCGGCGGTGGTGGCTTCGGGGTTGTTGTAGTAGCCCCGGGTTATGTTGGGACCTTTAACTCGCAGTTCCCGCTTGCCGGATGGGTCGGGCGCGAGTTTAATATCGACTCCCGGAATGGGCAGGCCAATCACGCGGGCGTCATCCGTTTCCCAATATACCAGGGTGGCGTCGGGCGCGGTTTCGGTGCAGCCCCAGGCAGAAAAGAAGGGTACAGCCTGGCCGCGAACCCTGGCGCACATTTTTTTCATCGCCTCGTAAGTGGCCTGGTCCAACGCGGCAGCGGCAGTGAAGATAAATTTTAGATTTTTGAAAAAAGACTGCTTCAACTCCTCATCTTCCTGCATGGCGCTGTAGAGCGCGGTGTAGCTGCGCGGCACGCCAAAATAAAGCGTGGGCGACACATCTTTAATGTTTCTAATCATGGTGGTCATCCCCATCGGGGTGGGGTTGCCGTGGTCAATGTAAAAAGTGCCGCCGTGCATCAGCATCATATTGAACACAAAATTGCCGCCAAAGGTGTGGTTCCAGGGCAGCCAGTCAACAATAACTTCTTCACTGGTTAAAAAGGGCCACATCTGGGCAATGCCCACCTGGTTAGTCACCATCATCTGGTGAGTCACCTCGACGCCTTTAGGCAGGTTAGTAGAGCCGGAGGTGAATTGAATTTTGGCCAGCGTGCCGGGGGTAACGGCGTCAAAGCGGGCCTGGGCCGCAGCAGATAGGCTGGAGGCATCATCAAACAGTTCATCAAAGGGGCGCGCGTTGGCGTGAGATTCGCTGTTGTGCCAGGCAAACAGTTGCAGGTCGCCCACATCCCACTGGTTGATTTTGGCCATATGCACGTCGGCGTTAGACATAACCAGCAGCGCCGAGTTGGTGACATCCAAAATATGCTTGATGTGCGCGCCGGTTTGCGAGCGCACCGAGTAGGCGTAGCTGATGGGCACCACCGGCAGGCCAACCTGCATAGCCGCCAGTTGGATGATGGCCATATTAATGCTGTTTTCAGAGAGGATAGCGATAGGGCGGGCGGCATCCAGGCCCATGGCTACCAGGCCATTGCTCAAGCGGTTGACTCGCGCCAGCGTTTGGGCATAGGTCAGGCCGTGCCATTCACCCTGCTCGTCGCGCTCCATCAGAAAGTTTTTCTGGGGAAATTTTTTGGCATTTTCTCGCAGCCAGGCGCAGAGATTGGCCGGATAAGGGGCCAGAGGAATTTTGTTGGATAAAATCAGCGCGCCATCATCGCGCTCAGTAATTTGAACGTCGGCTTTAACCCACTGCATGTCTGTCATCTTTGACCTCCTTTGGGCTGTGCGGGTACACTAAAAATCAGAATATCCGGCCTACGACGCCTCACTCACTTTCAACACCACAGCCGCGGCCGTATCGCCGGCGGCGCAGCCGGTGAACAGGCCGTACCCGCCGCCCAGCAAAACCAGCTCTTCAATCAGTTCAATGATTAGCCGCATACCGGTTGGCCCCTGGGGGTGTCCCCAGATGAGCGAACAGCCGTAATTATTCATCCCTTCCGGCGAAATGCCAAATTCCTGGCTCAGAAATACATCATTTACGGCAAAGGGGTTATGGGTTTTGATGGCCTGTATGTCATTTATGGACAACCCGGCCCGGGCCAACACCCGGCGCACCGCTGGCGCGTTGGCTTTGGGCATTTGGCCTTTTTCGGCGCGCCCCTGGGCAAAGGCCAGCAACTGAATTTCGATAGCGGGGTTGCGGCTCAATGTCTGCGCCTGTTGGCGGGTGGTTACAATTAAGCCGGCGTTGCCGTCGGCGGGGTAGGTTTGACCGCCAAAGGTTACGGTTCCGTTGGGCATAACCGGCTTGAGTTTGGCCAGCCCGTCGGCGGTAGTGGGAAAGACACCTTCGTCGCCGGTGACGGTGGCCAGCACTTTGCGCCCGCCGGGGTTGACCTCTACCGGCGTAACCATATACCGTTTGTGAAAAGCGGCATCATTGGCCAGCGCCTGTTGGTACTGGGCGTGGCGTATCAGCACTACCTCGTGTTGTTGGGTAGTGGAGATATTGTACTGTTTGGCCACATTCTCGGCGGTTTGGAGCATGCTGTTTTGGGCAAACGGGTCCAAATTAAAATTGTCCCAAACCCAATCTTCACTATCGGCGCGACCGCCGGGGGCAAGCGGGTTGGGGTAAACCAGGTGCGGCCCGTTGGAGGTACGGTCGGTGGCGAGGCACAAAATTACCGGCTCTTCTGCGGCGGCGGTCTCCAGCTCAAAAGCGGCGCTGCCAATCACTCTGGCCGAAGTGGCGCAGGCTTGCGAAAATACGGGGCCGGTGATGCCCTCGGCCCCAATCAGGCCGGCCAGCCACGGCGCGCCGTAAAAAGAGTTGGCAGCCGGCACCGTCATCCCTAAAAACAGGTGGGTGAATACGCCGGGCGATATGTCGCGCTCGGCCAGGGCGCGCCGGGTAATTTCGGCGGCAAATTTGACCGAATGCAGGCTGGCAAAGTTACCCTGCCATTTTACAAAAGGGGTACACCAGTAACCCCCATAGGGAATGTATGCGTTATTAAGTCCCATTAGTCCTGAAACCTCCTATGGACCTACCGTCAGTCCGCCATCTACAAAAATCACCTGGCCGGTCAGGTACGAGGCCAGGTCGCTGGCTAAAAACAGATGCACCGCGGCCACCTCGTCCGGCTCGGCCAGGCGGCCATACGGAATTTTTTGCAGCAGGGCATCCATTATTTTTTCTGGGATAGCGGCAGTCATGCCCGTTTTAACCGCGCCGGGAGCCACTGCATTGACAGCAATGCCGTAGCGCGCCCACTCCAGGGCCAGGGTTTTGGTTAGCCCAATTACCCCGGCTTTTGAAGCTGCATAGTTGGCCTGCCCTATATTGCCCAACGCCGCCACCGAGGCTGTATTGACAATTCGGCCCGATTTTTGTTTAATCATTGGCACGGCGGCCAGTTGGGCGCATAGCCAGGTGCCTTTCAGGTTGACATCCATTACAGCGTTCCACTGCTCATCAGACATTAATTTTACATCGTTATCCTTCAGGCGGGTGGTCAGGCCATCGCGGGCGATGCCGGCGTTGTTGATAAGAATATCCAGCCGGTCAAACTCTTTGAGAGCGGTGTTGACCATGTGTTGCGCCTCGGCCCGGTGTGATACGTTGCCTGCTATTTGCACCACCTGCCCTCCCAGGGCAGTAATTTGTTGGGCGGTAGCGGCCAAGCTCTCTTCATTCAAGTCTGAAATGACCAGTTTGGCGCCCTCGCGGGCAAAGCGCAGCGCAGTAGCCCGGCCAATGCCGCTGCCCGCGCCGGTCACTAAAGCGATTTTATCCTGTAGTAACATTTTCCGGCCTTCCTTATTTTTTAGGTATACCCCTTACTCCCTACCCCGTTTCATTAACGTGACCCACTCGGCATCTACCACTACTTCGCCCTGCTGATTGCGCACCCGCGCCGCAAAACGAACCACGCCCCGGTCGGGTTTGGAGGTTTCTTTCATTTCCAGCACTTCCAGTTCCAGATGGATGGTATCGCCAAATTTTACCGCGCCCTTGTAGCGAATTACCTGTTCCATTAATGCAATAATAGTTCCTTCAAACAGGCCAATCCACTGGGCCATGCCGGTAGACATGGCTGCCACCAGCATCCCATGGGCAATGCGCTGCCCAAAGGGGGTAGTTTTGCCAAATTCGGCGTCGATGTGCAGGGGGTTGAAATCGCCGGAGAGTCCGGCAAAGGTAACGACATCGGCTTCTGTAACAGTGCGGCCTTGAGAAATGTATTTGGTCCCTATCTCAAATTCGTCAAAGGTAAGTCCACGCGCTTTGCTCATTTTTGCTCCTTAGGTCAGCTAACATCGAGAATCCCTGAAAAGGCGCAGGGCTACAAAAAAAACAACTCTTTGTGACCCTCTGCGTCATCTCAGTGAACCCTCGTGTTTCTGATTGTTGAACTAAACAGTTAATCTTCATCTAACCTGGGCCGTTTCCATTAACCATCGCGTCAACAAATTTGTTGGAGTATGTCTTCAGCAGCCGGCGATAATCATCGAAAAGTTGCCGGGCGGTAAAACCAATCCAGTTGGCAGGTAACAGAACCGTGGGCAGGTTAGGGTCTTTACGGGGAAAGGGTTGAAAATTGTGGGTCAACCAGAAGCGGCGCACAAAACAGCTCTCTGGCGACTCCTTGAACTGGGCCAGTGATTGAGCGCAATCTTCGTATTCAGGCTGGTAACGGGCCACAAAGGCGCGATATTCGGCTTCCAGTTGGGGCAGGTTCCAGCAGCGCTGCACCAGTTCTTGGGCCGATGACCCCCCCAGATATTTGCTGGCAAACATATCTACGTAATCTGTAACCATTAACTCTTGAAAAACGGTCTCCAACTCGGCCTGGCGATTATGAGGCGATACCCACGTACCCGGCGCCAGCCGGCCAAACCCAAACCAGATAAGTTGCTGGCGCAGCGTCTGCCGCAATTTGCGGTTACTTTCGGGTAATGAATAGATAATCAGATGCCACAGACCATCCCAATGGGTAAAGGGTTGTTCAAAAATACGCTGTTCCCCTTGCTGCAACAGCACACGCCCGCGGGTTGTCAACTGGTACCGGCTGTGGCGTCCGCTTTTGAAGGACGCCAGCCAGCCTTTGCGAACCATTCTGGAAAGCGTAGAGCGGCTGGCCCGTTCGCTCACGCCCAGCAACTTCATCAGGTAAAGCAAATCGGCTGTCCAAATTGAACCGCCGCGCGGCAGCACATAATCCCCAAACAGGGTAAAGATTAAAAACTGCGTGCTCAAAGGGCGGTCAATGCGTGCGACTTGGCATGCTCCTGAATTATTGATTTGGTGGAAATGGGATTGGTGAAAACTTGACTGATACAAAAAATCTATCTAAAATATGTCTCACTTTTTTAACGAACCAACAAAAAAGTGAGATGAATTGTAGTATATCTCAATTTTGTTGTTTGTCAAAAAATTTGTATATCCTGATATTTTGGCCGGGCTGTCTACCCGACCAAAATATGATGGCGCGCTGAACCAGTGACCTTGTTTGGTGAAACAGTGGTCTCCGGTATAATAGTGAGCAAACCTTTCTTCACATAAATCCCTCACAAAAATCCGAGGAATGGAAAAATAGTGCAAACCGGGGATACCGATACTGGCAGCAGTGTTGTTGCGCAGGAGTCAACTAAAATTACAGTAAGCCCCTGGCGGCGTTATTTGCCCTGGGGTATTGCTGTAACGGTATTTGTGTTGGCTTTTGTTTTTTGGGAGCAACTGATTTTTTGGCTCACCGAAACCTCGTGGAATGTGTGGCTGGGGGCGCTGGCGCAAGGGCTTGGCTTTGGAGCCGTGGCGATGGGGGTCTACCTGACTTTCCGTATTCTCAATTTTCCGGATTTAACCATTGATGGCAGTTTTCCTTTGGGCGCATCAGTTGCGGCGGCAATGATTGTTGGGGGTGGTAGCGCCTATTTGTCGCTGCCGGTAGCATTTGCCTTGGGCGCGCTGGCCGGCGTTGCTACGGGTTTAATTCATACCCGGCTGGGCATTAATGGCCTGCTGGCTTCAATTTTAGTATTAACCGGCCTGTTTACGGTAAATTTGCGCATTATGGGTCAGGCTAATATCCCTCTGCTAGAGGCAAATACCATTTTTACCCCTTTTAGACCTTTTTTTAGAGAGCTTTTTATAGAGCAGTGGGATAGAACCTGGCTGCGTATCCACGCCAATGTTATGGCAATTTTGGTGTTTATTGTGATTGTTGTTTTACTGAAGGTGGCCCTGGATTGGTTTTTGCATACCGAGCAGGGATTGTCGCTCCGGGCCACCGGCGATAATCCCCAAATGATTCGAGCGCTGGGCGTTAACACCGACCGGATGAAAATTTTGGGGCTGGCCATTTCTAATGGATTGGTGGGCTTATCCGGGGCATTGCTGGCTATGTATCAGGGGTTTGCCGACGTGAACTCCGGGGCCGGTTTGATTATTGCCGGGCTGGCTGCGGTTATTATTGGCGAAACTCTGTTTCGGCCCACATCGGTGGCCTGGGCTACTACGGCGGTTGTGGTTGGGATGATTGTTTATCGCGTAGCCATAGCTTTGGCGCTCATCATCGAGATGCCGCTGCCCGGTACTGGCGAAAGCTTTAAACTGGAGGCCACAGACGTTAAGTTAGCCACGGCGCTGCTGGTGCTGATTGCGCTGGCCATTCCTCAAATTCAACGCCGGCGCCGCAAAAAGAGAAAGTTTGGTTAACAATGCTCAAAATTTCTGGCCTGGAAATGGTTTTTAACCCCGGTGATATTAACGAGGTTCATGCCCTGAATAATATCAACCTGCACCTGCCAGCCGGTGAATTTGTCTCTGTCATCGGCTCAAACGGGGCGGGCAAATCTACATTGCTTAATGTTATTGCCGGGGTGTATGCCTGCACCAGCGGGCAGATAGTGATTGACGGGCAGGATGTAACCGATTGGCCCGAATATCGCCGGGCAACTTTAGTTGGGCGCGTCTTTCAAGACCCGCTAATGGGCACCGCCGCCTCGATGACCATTGAGCAAAATTTAACCCTGGCCGCCAAACGAGGCCATCGCCGTGGCTTGCGCCTGGGCGTTACCCCGGAGCGGCGCGGCCAGTTTAAAGAGTCGCTCTCTCATTTTGGGTTGGGTCTGGAGAATCGGCTGGATACGCGGGTCAGCCTGCTATCCGGGGGGCAGCGCCAAACGCTAACGCTGCTAATGGCTACGCTGGCGCGGCCCAAAATATTGCTGCTCGATGAGCATACTGCCGCCCTGGACCCGGCCACCGCCCACAAAATTGTAGATATTACCAACCGGATTGTTGGCGAAACCCACCTGACCACCATTATGGTAACGCACAATATGCGGCAGGCCCTTGAAATGGGCACGCGAACGATTATGATGCACGAAGGCCAGATTCTGTTCGACTTTTCCGGTGAGGAGCGTAAAAGCCTGACCGTGCCGAAACTGCTGGAGATGTTTGCCGAAGTGCGCCGCCAGGAGTTGGCCGATGACCGCCTGCTTTTAGCAGAATAAGGAATTATTTTTTGCGGATTGTTTTGATGAGATTTCTCGAAAAATAGTTAGACATCTTGAATTACAACAGAACACACAATACCAAATCCATTACGTAGTGCGTGGTGAATGACTCTCCGCGAAATCTATCTATCAACAAAAGGAGGTGACATACCGGCAAATTAGAGCAATGGTTCTGTGATAATTTTTATATAGAGTGAAATTAAAAAATGGAGGAGAAAGGATGTCTTTCAAAATAGAGAAGAAAACTCCGGTTCTGCTATTCACCCTGTTGGCTGTTTTGGCCCTGCTGGTAGCGGCCTGCGGAGGCCAGGCGCCATCTGCCGAACAGGCCCAGGAACAGGTAGAAGAGGCGGCCCAGCAAGCCGAACAGGCCGCCGAACAGGCCCAGGAACAGGCCCAGGAAGCCGCCGAACAGGTTCAGGAAGCGGTCGAAGAAGCCGTCTCCGGCTGTAGCGACGCGCTGGGGTGCGTGA
>CAZAPG010000003.1:0-295921 GCA_964486935.1 uncultured Caldilineaceae bacterium
GCCATGTTATAAACCTTTTATTCCAAACAACCCCGAAGGGCGCAGTAATAATACCACAGCCATAACCGCAAAAATAAGAAACAGCGAAAACTCGGGGATGAACGCCTTGCCAAAAGTATCGGCCATACCAATGAGCACCGCCCCCCAAAATGCCCCCTTGAGCGAACCCAGGCCGCCGACAACAACCACCACCAGGGTGAGGATGAGAATTTCAAAATCAAGGCCGGGGTAGAGCGTTCGCACGGGCGCACCTACCACGCCGGCCAGCGCGGCCAGGGCCGTGCCCAGGGCAAACACGCCGGCAAACACCAGATGAATATTAATGCCCAGGCCGCTGACCATTTGCGCGTCGGACACGCCGGCCCGCACAATAGCGCCCAAACGGGTTCGCTCTAAAAACAGCCACAGCAGCGCCGCCAGCGCCAGCCCAAAGGCAATAAGCGACAACCGGTATATAGGAAAACTCAGGGCGAATACGGGAATTTGTCCGGCCAGCAGCGGCGGCGGCGAAACCGACTCGACATACGCGCCCCAATTCCACTGAATCAAATCCGAGGCGATGAGCGCCAGCCCAAAGGTAAATAGTACCTGGTCCAAATGGCGATGGCCGCCATACAGACGGCGCAAAAAGAAATATTCAATAAACACGCCCAAACCGCCGACCAGCAGCGGCGCAATAACCAGCGCCAGCCAGAAGTTATCTAACTGGCGCACGGCGCTCAGGCCAATGTAGCCGCCCAACAAATAGAAAGCGCCGTGGGTTAAATTGATGACGTTCATTTGCCCAAAAATCAGCGAGAGACCGGCGGCCATAATAAACAACAGCATACTCGAAACCAGACCGTTGAGAAACTGGATGATAAAATTTTCCATAGGCGGTTACTTTAACACAACCGGGGTAAGTAGTAATTGGTAATTAGTAATTGATAATGCCTATACCCAATTACTAATTACCAATTACAAGACTCAAATATCCCGGTTAATAAATATTTTGTTTCTATAGACGAACTTACTTACCCTTTTGAGTCGTCGCCGGGGTCTACAATTTCGCCCAGGTCGGCTATAACGGAGTTCTGAATGGTTCCACCCACATTTTGAACTTCGCGCAGATACATTTTTTGACGCGGGGCCTGAGATTTTTCATCCAGGGCAAAGGGGCCGCGCGGACTGTTAAAGCTAATGCCGCTCAGGGTGCCAATCATATTATCCACGTTACTGGTGTCGCCCTCAACCTGGTTGAGCATTTCAACAATCACCCGGGCCGTGTCGTACCCTTGCACGGCAAACACGTTGGCTTCCTGACCTGTCCGCTCTTTGTAGGCGTTTTTGAAGGCTTCATTCTCTGCGCTGTCTAATGGCAAGGCCCAGTGCAAGGTGCTGCGCACGCCCAGCGCGGCATCGCCCTGGGCCGGCAGTACATCTTGCTCAACCATAAAACCGGCGCACAGCAGCGGAAGCTGGCCCGACAGGCCAAAATCGCTGTAGGCTTTAACAAAAGTAACAGCCGCGCCGCCGCTGTAAAAAGAGTAAACCAGGTCGGCCCCGGCGTCGGCCAGTTCGGCCATAAAGGGGGCCGGGTCGCCCATATTGGGGAAGGGGGTTAGTTGGGTTTTTAGAACCTCGCCGCCGGCAGCTACGTAGCTATCGGTAAAGGCGGTCACGTTGTTGGCCCCGGCAGCGTAATCGGGCACGCTGATAATGGCTTTTGTGCCCACATTTTCGGCGGCCCAACCACCGATACTCCAGGGAGCCATCCAGTTGGTAAACGAGGTGCGCCAGACGTAGGGCGTTTTCAGGCTGCGGCTCAGTTCATTGGCCCCGGCGTTAGAGCAGAGCAGCAGCTTTTTGGTTTCGGCAAAGTAGTCGCGCACGCCAACCAGCACGCCAGAGCTTACCACGCCGGTGACAAAATCGACGCCGTCCTGCTCAATTAACTTGCGGGCTTTTTGCTGGGCCACATCGGGCTTAATTTCGGTATCTTCGGTGATGATTTCAAGCTGGCGGCCCCCGGCCTCGTTGTTGACCCCTTCAAAGTACATTCTCATCGCCTCGGTGATGCTTTCGCCCAGCACGGCATAAATATCAGAGTAGGGGAGTAGCACTCCAATTTTAATTGGCCCCGAAGCGGCCCCGCCAACGCCACACCCACTCAGCAGGGGTGAAACGGCCAGGCCGGCCCCAATAACTCCGGCCGTCTTTAAAAAATCACGACGGGTGATAAAGTAAAAATTCTTCTTTGAAGACATATTCCTCCTCCTTGAGTCTATTGATAATAAACAGTTTGTTGCGATGATCTATTGGGCTGCTATTGAGTTAAATTTTGTGTTAGTAAAAATCACCCCCTTAAACTTGATAAACACTGGCATTTGACCGGCCGGTTAATTGCATTTGTTTTAAAATAGTTTGGCGCAGTAATTTGGTTTGGCCGGTCAGGTGGTCAAGAATGGAGAAATGATTGGCGTTGGGAACCGGCAGGTGGGTGATTGGCAACGGGTGTTTTTGCCAGGCGTCAACAAGCTCCTGACTTTGGGCGTGATATTCGTTAGACTCCAGCCCGCCAACCGTCACAATCAACGGGCTATGGCCGGCGGGCAAGAGAAATACAGGGCTGTTTTGACGAGCCATTGCCTGGTCCATTGCCAAAACATCATTTAGGTAACACAGCCGAATCGGTTCAAGGTTAAACAGGCCGCTGATGGCGCAGCCGCCTTTGATCAATTGATTGGGCAGGGACTCATCGAGCTGCGGCCAGTGAGTGGTTATTAACATCGCCACAATGTGTCCCCCCGCCGAGTGGCCGGATATGTAGATTTTATCAGGATTGGCATCGTAATCTGCTAAATGGCGGTACAACCAGGCCATAGCCCGGCGGCAAGCATCGACCAGTTGGGTCATTGTTACCTGGGGCATCAGCGGGTAGTTAACCAGTACGGTGGTAATACCCTGGCTCACAAAGCTTTCGGCAATAAAATGAAAAACGGACTTGTCCATGGCCTGCCAGTATCCGCCGTGAAAAAACACCTGTACCGGGGCGTCGCTTTGGCCGGCCGGGAAAATGTCAAGCTGTTCGCGTTGGTGGTTGCCGTATGGCAGGTTTGCGATAATCGCGCTTTTTTGCCTGACTGCCTGGCTTTGCTGCTGCCATTGCGCAACAATTTGGGCAAAATCGGGAACAGCGGCCCGATTATTATACTGTTTATCTAAATCTTCTTGCGTGTATTGCTTATAGATAATCATATATTGCAAACACAGCGCAAATTATGAGAGTAAGGCAGATGGTTTAAGGGGCCGCCGGCGGCGCGGAGAGTTGGGGCCGCCAACCAGAGGTTTTCCCCACTATCCTCCCCTGTACGCATTTTACAAAACCGGCGGATTTTACAGGAGAAAATTGGGAAAATGGAAACAACCAGAATCACACCTGGCGTTTCCCCAAAAATGCCCCTAAAGGATGTTGCAGTTATTGTATCCATCGCCTCCATTGCCAATTTCTACGCTAACTGGGGGCTAGCAGAACCACTAGAGGGTATTATAGAATGTACATCGTTTTGGGTAACGAACGATGAGGCGATTGTAACACCTATCAATTAAGGAGTCAAATTACATAGAATCTGGCCGTTTTTTCAACCCATCACCACCACCGAGCGGATGCCCCGGCCCTGACGCAGGGTGTCAAAGGCCTGATTAATCTGCTCAAGCTGAAAGCGGGCGGTGACCAACTCCTTTACCTTGATTTTGCCGCTGCGGGCCAACTCAATTACTTTGGGGTATTCCGAGGCCGGGCAGCCCAGCGAGCCAACAATTTCCATCTCCCGGTACATGGTTCGCCCGCTGTTCAGCGTCATTGGTTTGGCGCTGTAACCCACCAGCACCAGCCGCCCGCCGTTGCGCGTGCCGGCAAAGGCCGCTTCCTGCGTGGCCGGCAGGCCAATGGCTTCAAAGGAGACATCAGCCCCGCCGCCCGTAAGCTTGCGGATTTCCTTGTCGACGCGCTCCACCTGGCTTGAGTTGATAACGGCTGCCGCGCCCAGTTTTTTGGCCCATTCCAGCTTTTCGTCAACAATATCAACCGCAATCACCTGCGCTCCGGCGGCGGCGGCCATTTGCACCACGTTAAGCCCGATACCGCCGCAGCCAAACACCACCACCGCATCGCCCGGCTTCACCCGCCCCCGATTGATCACGGCCTGGTAGGGCGTAGTGATGGCATCGGCAATAATGCTGCTTTCAATCAGGGGCAGCTCCGAAGGCAGGGCAAAAAGCGTATGCTGGCTTACGGCAATGTACTCGGCAAACGCGCCGTCGATATTGTTGCCAAACATCACCATCTGGTCGCAAATATTCTCCCGACCCCGGCGGCAGGCATCGCACACGCCGCAGCCATACACCGCCGGCAGCAGCACCCGGTCGCCTGCTTGCCAGCGAGTCACCCCTGCCCCCACTCCGGCGACAATGCCGGAGGCCTCGTGCCCCAAAATGAGCGGCGGTTTTTTGAAGGTAGGCACATTGTGGTCGGTGTAATGCAGGTCGGTGTGACACACCCCGCAGGCGGCCACTTTAACCAATACCTGGTCCGGCCCCGGTTGGGGCGTGGGTACATCTTCAATTTTAAACGGCTGGCCGGGACCATGAAACATTGCTGCCTTCATGGGTGATTTCCCTCCTCAGTTTAGATTAATTACTGCTTCTTCAATCCAAAATCTATTTGTCTTGCCATAGCGGGGGGCGTTTTTCCATAAAAGCGGCCAGCCCCTCGTGGGCATCGTGAGCCTGCATCATCTCTTCAAGATAGAGATGTTCCACCTGGCGCAAGGCCTGTTCAAACGACACGCCTTCACCAATCCGGGTAGCGCGGCGGGTATAGCGTAAAATGGCGCCGCTCTGTCCGGCCAGCTTGCCGGTCAGCTCGGCAGCAGCGGCGGCCAGTTCTTGGGGCGGCGCAAGCCGGTTGACCAGTCCCAGCCGGTGCGCCTCGGCGGCAGCGATGGTTTCACCGGTCAACAGCAACTCCAGCGCGGCGCGCGCGGGGATGAGTCGCGGCAGCACAACCGCCGCAATCGGCGGAAAGACGCCCACCTTGATTTCCGGTTGCCCAAACTTGGCCCGCTCCGAAGCCACAATCATATCGCAAAAAATAGCCAGCTCGCAGCCGCCGCCCAGCGCCGCCCCGTTGACTACGGCCAGCGTGGGAATATTCAACCCGGCCAGCAGCCGGAAGATGTGATGAAACCGGGCAATCATCTCGCGTACTTTGTCGGCGGTGTGGTCGGCCACATCCACGCCGGCGGAAAAGGCTTTGCTGCCTTCTACGGCCTCGATAACCAGCACCCGCACATTGGGTTGCTCTTGCAGGCTTTCCAACGCTGCGGCTATCTCGGCCATTATTTCAAGATTGAGGATGTTGAGCGGCGGACTATTGAGAATGAGCCGGGCAGTGTGGTTGTCAATTTGAAAAATTATTCTTGAGGGCATGCTATAGCCCCATTTTTTCTGCCACCTTGGCCACTTCTTCCTGGCTCAAAATAGATTGGGCCGAGGGAAAGAGTATCTGGTTTTCCTTGTCAATGTGGTCGCGCAGCATGTAAATGATGTTGTAGGCCGACTCGGCAATGGCGCCGGCGTTGTCGGGGGCGTTGGGGCTGTTGAGCAGCGCCTCCAGCCGGTCTTCCTCGGCCCAAAGCTCCTCGTGGTCGCCCAACAGCGAACCAAGCAGGCTTTGCAGGTCTTCCTCTTTGTCCCACAACTCGCGGTGCTCTTCGACAATTACGTCGATAATGCTGGGCGAGGGCATGTAGGGGCCAAGCACCGGAAACAGCGCGTCTTCCTCTTTCTGGTTGTGGGCTTTAACTTCGGTTTTGATAAACTCGTTGGCCTCGCGGATGAGCCGCAGCGCCTCGGCCGAGTAACCGCTCCGGCGCAGACTGTCGGCCCCCTGCTCCATTTTTTCCAGCGCGGCCAGGCCGTGGTTGTGCTCTTCAACAAAAACGGCAAAGGGGTCTTTGGGCATCGGTTTTGCTCCCTTTCTGGTGTAAATGGTTTGAAACTTCAGCATAGCCAACAGTTGACAATCGCCGCAATCGTCGTCAAACTCGTCGGCCTCAACCGGTTCGGTCAGCACTTCAAAGCCCAACTGCTCGTAGAGTTCCGTAGCTTCTTTTATTTGACGCGCATCGCCAATGAATCGCCGCTCCCAGCCGGCGGCAATCAATTGGGGGTTGGGCGCAAGCTGCGCCTCCGATAGCATCCGGTGGGCTTCCTGCTGCACAATCGCGCCTAGTTTTTGAGCGTTGGGTTGCTGCGGGTTGTCTTTGGCCATGCTGCTGCGCTCCGGTGGTCAGGCGGCTACCGGCAGCCGCCCCTCATCGTTTAATTTTTGCAGACGCTGGTGGCCCAGCATGGCCGCGCCCAGCGCGCCCATAAACTGCACCAGTTCGCCCTGGGGCACATTGACTTCGGTTTGCAATTCTTCGCGAACCACATCGACCATTTTTTGGAAGCGCAGAATCCCGCCGATGAGCGTAAATTCCGGCTCCATACGCACCCGCTTCATCAACTGCACCGAGCGCCCCACCAGCGAGACAATAGCCCCGTACATGATATCGGCGGGACTCATTCCTTCTGACAGGTGGTTAATCACTTCCGACTCGGCAAAGACGGCACACACGCCAGAAATGGGCACCGAGTCTTTGGAGGTTGCCACCAGCGGGCCAATTTCTTCGGTGGTGTAGCCCATATAGCGGGCCGTTTTTTCCAGAAACGCGCCGGTTCCGGCAGCGCACTTGTCGTTGAGTCGAAAAGATTTGACCTTGGCCGCCTCATCCAGCCGGCTGGCCTTCATGGTTTGGCCGCCCACATCCAGAATGGTGCGGGTATTGGGAAAAAATAGAGAGACGCCCTTGGCGGCAGCGGTCAGGTCTGTCACCTGCACGTTGCTGATTTGCACCTGATGACGGCCAAAGCCGGTGGCTACAACATACCCCACCTCATTTTTGGATAACCCGGCTTCGGCCAGCGCCCGCTCAAAGGTGCGCTCCGAGATTTCGGCCAGCTTAAAGCCGGTGCGCTCCATAGCCGTACCCACAATCTGGTTGTTTTCGTTTAAAATCAGGGCCTTGGTGTAAGTCGAACCAATATCAATGCCTGCGGTGTAAATCATAATAGTGCCTCCTTTTTGGGAACCCGGCTGGACAGAATGTGGTCCAGCGCAAACAGGGCCGCGCCCAGCGCGCCCATAAAGTGCGACTCCTCGCTGACGTTCACCTTCATCCCCAGGCCCTGCCTCAGCGCGTCGACCATAGCCGCATTGCGGGCCACGCCGCCGGTAAACGTCACTTCATCTTCAATGCCGACCCGCCGCAGCAGCCCAATGGAGCGGGCGGCGATGGATTTGTGCACCCCAAACAAAATATCCTCAATTTTTTTGCCTTTGCCCAGCCAGGATAGCACCTCGGATTCGGCAAAGACGGTGCAGGTAGTGCTGATTTTGACCGGGCGCTCGCCGCGCAGCGAGGTGGGGCCAAGCTCGTCCAGCGGAATTTCCAGCGCGCTGGAGGCTGCCCCCAAAAAGCGGCCCGTGCCGGCGGCGCACTTGTCGTTCATGCAAAAATCAAGAATTTCGCCGGTGGCCGACACGCGGATGGCCTTGGTATCCTGCCCGCCCATATCTACCACGGTGCGGGTGTTGGGGAACATGTGAACCGCGCCGCGCCCGTGGCAGCTAATTTCTGTAACCTGGGTGTTGCCAAAGGTTACTTTGTAACGCCCGTAGCCCGTACCGATGACATATTCCACTTCCTCTTCGCGGATATCGCCGTTGTTGAGCGCCTGTTGAAAGGCGTTTTCGGCGGCCAGAATAACGTTGGCTCCGGTATCGGTCAGGGCGCGGCTAACAATCTCTCGTTTCTCGTTAATGATGACTGCTTTGGTTTGGGTGGACCCTACATCCACGCCGGCTGCGTAGGCCATCGTTAAAACCTCCTGGTTTCAATTTTGGATTTTGGATTTATGATTTTGGATTATCAGCCCGGTGAGGGCCGCAATCGGAAATCCAAAATCTAAATCTAAAATTGACTGATTGCGGCTTGCGCCTTGCGCGAGGCCAGCCCCTCGAAAAAGGCGTCGATCCGGTTTTTGAGCTGCGCTTCGGACACGACCCGGCGGTCCATCATATCAGACTCGATGAACAGGCTAGGCACGTCGCGGGCGCTCATCAGCGAGCGGCGGTTATCGGCCAGGCCGGTGGAGACGGTGCGGCAACTTTTGATGGGGTGGTAAACCACGCCATCGGCCCGGTAGGTGTCAACCATATCCATCAGAATTGTGTCCTGAAAGAACATACTGTCCATGGCGTCGCGCACGCTGATGAGGATGCCTTCGGCCAGGCTTTCCAGCGGGTGGTTCAGGTCGTACTCAAAACCCAGGTTGGTGCCGCCGGAGGCAAACCAGAGATAGGTGGAGTTGACAAAGGTGCCGCCCCATTCGGTAAACATTTCGGTAAAGCGGCGGAAGATGGGGTAACAGGGCACGCCGACAAAGAGCAGCCGGTACTGCTCGTCGGTGAGCGTGCCGATGCCGTGGGTGGCTTTGTACTCCATTTCCTCTACCAGCTCTTCAAAGTAGCGGGCGCCTTCGGCGGTGCCCCGGAAGCCGTTGGAGACGCCCAGGTAGATGGTGCCATCGGTAACGGCGTTAAAGAGCGAGGGGGTGCTCCGGTTTAGCTCCAGCACGCGCTTCCAGCTGCGGCTCATCATGTTGGCGTAGTCCAAAATCTGGCGCAGCTTGTCGATATCAAAACTTTTGGCGGTCACTTCTTCCAGCAGGGCAATCAATTCTTTCAATTGAGCCTCGACGTAGCGGCGATCGTTTTCAAAATCGGGGCTGCCTCGCCAGGTCTGGGCGCCCTGGGCGCGGGTGCCGGGCACGTCCAGCGTAAAAATGGGGATGTGGTACATTCGCTCCCAAATTTCGGCCCATTTGATGTAGGTGTTGCAGGCGTTGGTGTAAACGGCAATGGTCGGTTTGGGGATGCGCCCCATTGGATGCTGGCCGCCGCGCAGTTGGGTGGCTACATCGGCTTTAACGTAGCCGCAAATATCGGGCGAGTAGCCGTAATCTTCGGCCTCGTTCAGATACTCGTGGGCCACGCGCCGCACCGCCGTTTGCAGCGAGTTGATTTCGGGAAAGACAATCGGCAGGTCAAACACTCGCAGCACTTCGGCCAGGCTGCCCATCACAAACACATAGGCGCTGCCTTCGCCTTGCTCCGCAATTTGCGACAGGCCGGTAAACCACTGTCTGAATAGCTGCGCGCCATCTTTGTTGCCGCGTCCAACAATTGTGCCGTCCGTTTGCTTGTCGCTCATTCGTTTTGCCTCCTTTTCACTCAAACAGCAGGGTTTCGACAAAGGTTTCCAACTGAATTTCCAGGTGGTCGAAACTGGTCATATTTTCCTCAAACTCGCTGACAAAGTAGGGGATGTTGGCTTTGTCCAGCGTGCGGGTGTAGGCTACCTGCTCCTCCAGGCCCGGCTCGCACATTTTGGCCGCAGTGATGATGGTCGCTTCGGCCCCGGCGTTTTTGATGCGCTGCATCAGCATTTTTTCCTTGGGTTTGCGCAGGTCGTGCTGTACCGGGCTGTAGGATGAATTTTCCAGGTAGGCTATAGCCAGATTGAGCAGGGGGTCGCCCCCGGTGGGCACGTCATCCAAAATCCAGCGCAGCCCTATCAGCAAGTCATCATCTACCACGTAGCAAGAGCGGCCAATGGTGCGGATCAGGTCCAGCGGCGGCTGCTCGCAAAAGCCGCCCTCGTAAACCACCCGGATTTTATCCTGCGGCTTGATATCTCGCTGCCGGATGAGCGGCAGCACGGTTTGCAGCAGGTCGTTGTGCTCCTCGCGGGGAATCAACCCGCCGATAGCCACCAGCACGTAAGCCTCATCCGCCGAAACCAGCCAGGGGCACTCCCGTTTGATGGCGTACAGTTCTCGCAGCAGGGCGCGGTTCTGGTTGAAAAGCTGTATCGACCGGCGCAGGTCGTCGTCTGTTACCTGGCGCCCGGCAATTTTTTCGACCTCCCGCTTGAGGCGGTCGTACTCGCCGGCCAGATATTGGGCAGCGTGGCCGGAGTTGGCGTTTTGCGGCAAATAAAGTATCTGGCAGGGGTAGTCGAAATTGCGGCCAAAGACTCCGGCCAGGTTGCGGGCCGCATCGCAGATGGGGTGAGTGACAAACATATCCAGTTCAACCCGGTGGCTCAACGCCATCTCCAGCGAGGTTTTGAGAATGGAGCAAAGATAGGAGCCAAAACGCGAGTCGGCCTGAACCGCTTCTATTGGCGCGCCGCGCATTTTGAAGGGCAACATCCCGGCGGCGTGAACAATCTCTTCGGGAAAGTAAACCTGAAAATGGCCCACAATCTTGCCCCCGGCCTCGCGCCAGCGCCGCGCAGTTGGAAATTCGATGTCCTCCAGCAACTCGCGGCACTCGTACAAAATTTCGGCCAGCGGTTTGTCGCGCCATTCGGGAAATATTTGTGGACTCATATTGCCTTCCTTTCTAAATTGCCAATTAAGCAAACCGGCGATACGTACAGTTCACCTATCACGCATCACGTTTCACGTAAGCTGTTTCATCGGTGGTTGTTCCGGCTCCGTTTGCGCTTTTCAACGAATCCCCGCACACCCCGCAGAATTTGAACTCGGCGGGCAGGCCGGTTGCGCCGCAGGCGGGGCAGCTTTGGGCATACGGCCCCCATTTAAACTCGCTCGACTTGCCGGCGGCGGCCAGCTCGCGCAGTTTGAGATAGTCGGCGGGGCGCTTTTCTACAAAGGCTTGCATCCCTTCCAGCGGCTCCCAGGAGGAGTAGTGAATCGACAGCCAATCGCGGGCGTGGCCGATGGTCTGGTGCCAGGCCAGGTCTTTCCAAAAATTCACGTTTTGCTTTGTATAGCGAGTACACTCCGGGAACTTGCGGATGAGCTTTTGCACCAACTCGTCCACGGCCTCGTCCAGTTTGCTCAAATTGATGGCGTAACCGGCTTCTTCTTTTTGCGCCTTTTTGATTTGCTCCGGCGTGGCCCGCTCGATAAATTCTCCATCTTTTGTAACAGACGGAGCCACCCGGTTGACCAGCCCCCATTCCAGGGCCTGATAAGCGGGAATACGCTCGTTGAGCATCAAAATCTCCCGCGCCCGGCGGTCGCCCACGGTAATGGGCAGCCACTGAGTTGACCCGCCGCAAGCCACGCTGCCCACGTTGGTGCCTACCTGAGCAATAAAGGCGTGCTCGGCTATCACCGACAGGTCGCAGGCCAGTTGGCTCTCGTTGCCGCCGCCCACGGCCATGCCGTTGAGCCGGGCAATCACCGGCTTGCCGCTGTTGACAATGCTTTCAATGTAGGCTTTGAACAGCCCCATATATTTCCAGTAATCGCGGGGAACCTGGGTGTAGCTGGCTTCATACTCTTTCACGTCGCCGCCGGTGCAAAAGGCGGTCTGGCCCGCGCCGGTAAAGACAATCACCGCCACCCGGTCATCAAAGCTGGCATCCCGAAAGGCGGCGGCCAGTTCTTCCAGTGCCAGGGTGCTGTAGGCGTTGTAGTTGTAGGGCCGGTTGATGGTAATTCGAGCCACCCAGTCGCCTTTTTCGTAGATAATTTCTTTGAACTCAAAGCCTTCAGCCGGTTTCGATTGAAAATAGCGCATTAACTTACCTCCCGGATGGTTAATATGTCGAAAATTTATTTATCGTCATATAAGTGACATATATTACTGTAAAAAAATAGAACTGAGACAGGGAAAGCGAAGATAGGCTCATTTTGTCAAAAAAAATAGTAAATGACCAGTGACAAATGTCACTATTTTGGGGTGACATTTGTCACTATTCGCCCGGCTCGGTGGCCAGAATGTCATCAACATACTGGTTGGCTTTGGGGGCCAGCAGCGCGGCATAAGCCTGAAAAAGCTGAATCGCCTCGTTGCCCAGCCAGTCGCCGGGCAGAAATTGGGGCGGCAGGTTGGGGTCAACATAAGGAAAAGAGCGATACTCGTGGACCAGCAGAAATCGCTGCACAAAGGCGGCGTGGGCGTTGATGTCGCCATTATTGGACTGGGCCATAAACTGCTCCCAGCCCGGCTTGTGGCGGTCGATAAAGGCGCGGTAGGCCCGGTTTAGCTCGCCCAGCCCCCAGCATTGATTGACAATTTCTTGCTCATGGGGCGGGCCAAAATACTCTCCGGCAAACAGATAGACCTGGTTTGTCAGTTTGAGCGCCTCGGTCACTTCGGTTACTTCCTGCCGCAGGTCGCGCGGCGATATCCAGACACCCGGCCCCAGCCGGCCAAAGCCCAGCCAGGTGAGCCGCTGCCTCAACCGGTGCCGCCGGTGCCGCTTTCTTTCGGGGATGGAGTAATGCAGCACAAACCAGCGCCCGTCCCAGGGGTCTTGCCGGGGCTGGTAGATGCGTGTGGCGCCTTCTTGCAGCAGCTTTTCGGCTTTGGGGGTAATGGTGTAAAAGCTGTGGCGACCCTCGCGCCGGGTGCGTAGCCAGCCTTTGCGGGCCATTCGAGACAGCGTGGAGCGGACGGCCTGGGCGCTGGTATCAAAACTGGTCATCAACGTGATGAGATGCCCAATCCAGGCCTCGCCGCCCCGGGGGAGGATATAGTCACCGTAGAGGGTGAAAATCAAATCCTGGGTGCGATAGTTCATTGATTATCTAGGTTGCCTCGGATGCCGGTAATTTCCCTTCATAAGCCTCAACGGCCTGGCGCAGACCGTCGGGTACGGGCTGGGGTTTGAAGGTTTGGTGGTTGACCGTTACCGCCGCAATGTAGCCGGTCGCCACCAGCCGGGCGCCTTCATCTCCCCAAATTTCAAATTCAAAGCGCAGGCTGCGCCGCCCAACGTGGCCAATACGGGTGTAGACGTGCAGAACCTCAGGCCATTTGGCCGAGGATTTGTAGGCGCAGTGAGACTCGGCGTAAACAACGTCGGTCTGGTCGGCCAGCAGTTGGTTAAGATTGTAGCCAATGGCGGCCAGATATGCCTCCATGCCCTCGTCAAAATAGGCGTAATATTTGCCAAAGTAAACGTGCCCCTGCTGGTCGGTATCTTCATAACGGACTTTGAGTGGGGTATAAAATTTGAATTTTTTCTCAGAGTTCAATTCTTCTCCTTAGGTTTCTAAAAATTGAAGGGTGAGTCGAAGCCCAGAGCAAAACTGATGGCGCGTTTTACTTCTGCCATTCGCTCGGTAGAGAGGGTGGTAATCAACTGGCCGATTTTAGCCTTGGGTATGGTTTGAAGGTTATCCAGATTGACCACGCACTCGGTAAACATACCATCGGCCTGACTCAAATATACCTCGGTGGGAATATCTCTAATTGTGGAAGTAATTGGGGCAATGGTTAATGCGCTCAAAAAGCTGATGGCTGAGTTTCGAGTTAGAATTAATACAGGACGTCGTTTATCGGGGGTTTGAAACGTGTACCACCGAACTTCGCCTCGCTTCATACATCAACCCAAGTTTGTTCATCTGTCCAAATATCAAACTCGCCCGGTTCAATTGGGCGCCGGGCATAGCCTTCAGCATGTCTTTTCTCCATTTCTAAAATTTGATGGTATCGCAAAGCCATTTCCAGGGCTTCTCTAATAAATGCTGAACGGGTCATATTGAGATTTTTAATTGTCTCATCAACCCTGGTTAATAAAGGTTCATCAATTGTCATTTGAATGGTTTTCATACTTGCCCCAACCGATGTGGATTTTTATGTGTATTATAACCCACATTATTCTGTTAAACAACACCAAAATTTAACCTTCTTTTATTCCCCGGTCCAAAATCCCTGCGGGTCAAACTGTTGCAACATTTCCAACTCGGCGGCGGTGGGTTCGGGTGTTACGGTCACATCCGGGGCAACCTTTAGCGGCCAGCCGGTGTTCTGTTTGACCTGCTCCACCGACGAGCCCGGATGGGTGGCCGCCAGCACCATTTCTTTGCTGTGCGGGTCAAACCGCAGCAGGCCCAGGGTGGTGATAACCGTTGAGGGGCCGCCGCGCGGCAGGCCGACCCGCCGCCGCCAGTCGCCGCCTTCGCCGTAGCCGGCTGAGGTGATGTAATCGACCCTGGGCACAAAGCGCCGTTTTTGGTGAGCCATAATGATGATGTGGCGTTTGGCCAGGCTGGCCAAATCGCACGCGCCGCCGCTGCCGGGCAATCTGGTTTCGGGTTGCTCCGGGCCGCCAATGTAGGTGGTGTTCAAATTGCCAAAGCGGTCAACCTGCGCCCCGCCAATAAAGCTGACATCCACATAGCCCTGTTGCAGCAACCCCATCAGGTCGGCGGTATCGGCCAGCCATTGAGCGCGGTACAGGTTGGGCAGGTCGCCCATCGTTAAAATTGGCTCCGGGGCCACCGAGTCGCGAATGACGCCCAACTCGTACACGCCCACAACGTTGGGCGCGTGGGTGCTTTTGGCCAGCAAAAAGCCCAGCAGCGGCAGACGCATCCCCACAAACACCACTTCGCCGTCGGTAATCTCGCGGGCGGCGGCAGTAACCATCAGTTGGGATAAGGTGTAACCGATTTTGGATTTTTGACTCTTAATTTTGGAGGCTGGCAGATGGCTCATTGTTTGTCTCCTGAAAATAAGATTACGCAGAGTTACACGGAGACCTCACAAAGCCGCACAGAGAAATATTAAAAAACTTTGTGTCGCTCTGTGTCACCTTTGCGTTCTCTGTGTTTCTGATTTTCATTCGCGTTGCTGCCGAAGGCGTCAGGAACTGTCACACTCCTCTGAAAATATGACGGACGACCGCCGAAGATTATCTTCATCTAATAAGCAAAAAGCCTGAAACCTGAAACTCAATAACCATAATCCGCCGGCTCTGCCAGGACGTGTTGTTTTAGCCGCAATTCAGCCAATCGTTCATTGCCCACCAGCTTCAGATAATCATCGCTGCTGGAGACGCCATCTACCCAGCGAGCCTGCCATTGAGCAAAATCTTCCGGCGTTTGGCTCGACTCGCGGTAGTCGAGAAAAGCCTGATGGTCGCGGTTGTAGTAGCCCGGCACCGGCGATGGATGCCCGCCCCAGGGCGCATGAGCCACCGCGCTCACCCGAAAGCCAGGCGTGACAACTCGATTGGGATCGCTGTTGATAACCTGGGGGTCAACAATTTCTTCGGCGGTGATAACAATGCGGCGGCTGGCCAGGCAGGCTTCGCGAGTAATGCCCAGGTTGCCCCACAGGTGGGCGTTGCCGTATTCGTCGGCCCGCTGCGCGTGCAAAATGGTGACATCCGGGTTGATGGCGGCCACGGCGGTCAGCGTGTCGCCGGTAAAGGGGCAGGTGATAGTTTTCAGGCTGGAATTGGTTTTGAACAAATCGCTGCCCAGGGCGGTGCGGGCCGGCATAAAGGGGACGCCCATCGCCCCGGCGCGCAGGGCCATCGAGATGGTCAGGTTAGAGTGGTCCTCCATCTCCAATTCGCCCTGCTCTACCGCCCGGCGAAAATTATAGCCGGAGCCGGTGATGACGTTGCCCACCCAGGCCGCCCGAATTTTGGCAACGCAGCCCGCGCCGATAAGCTGGTCGAACAGGATATCGGAAATGGGGCCAATCAGAGTCAGGTTGCGCCGCCGCTGCCGGATTAGCTCGTGGCCGGCGACAAAGGGGATCACTGTTTCCTGGGCCGTGCCCAGCGCAATGGAACTGCCATCGGGCACAAATTGGGCAATGGCTTCGGCCAGGGTCATTAACTTGGATGTTGGCGCCATTGACAAACCTCAAGTCTGTTGGAATTTGCTGTTATCTTATGCTAATATCCGAATGGGTCAAATTTAAAATATGTGCAAGGAGAGAATCGTGTCAGCTTACCAAACCATTCTTTACCAAACCGGGCAGCATATTGCCACTATCACCCTGAACCGCCCGGAGCGATTGAACGCCTTGACCGATGACATGCTGGCAGAATTGGCCGACGCCTTTACGCGGGCTAAAGTTGACGAGTCGGCGCGGGTGATTGTGCTGACCGGCGCGGGCAAGGGTTTTTGCGCCGGCCAGGATGTGAGCGCCTTTGGCGGAGCGGCGAATTACGATATTGGCGAGCATCTGCTGGGCCACTACAAACCGCTCATCGAGTTGGTGCGGGCCACTGAAAAGCCGGTGATTGGGGCCATTAACGGGGTGGCCGCCGGGGCTGGGGCCTCGCTGGCCCTGGCCTGCGATTTGCGGATTATGGCCGAAAGCGCCAGCCTGCTGCAAGCCTTTAGCAACATCGGCCTGGTGCCCGATGCCGGCTCGACCTGGTTTTTAGTACGGCTGGTGGGCTACAGCCGGGCTTTTGAAATTGCCATCGAAGGGGAACGCATTCCGGCGCGGCGCTGCCTGGAGTTGGGGCTGGCCAACCGGGTAGTGGCCGATGACTTGCTGGCCGCCGAGGCGCAAGCCTGGGCCGGGCATCTGGCGCAGCGAGCCATCTTTGCCATTGGGTTGACCAAACGGGCCATGAACTACGCCGCCACCAGCGCATTATCCGAGGCGATTGCGTTTGAGGCTCGCCTGCAAAGCCGGGCCGCCGCCAGCCAGGATTTTGCCGAAGGGGTGCAAGCCTTCAAAGAGAAGCGCAAGCCGGTATTCAAAGGCAAGTGACGGGTGATTCTACTTGGGCATATTGGCCAGCGCCTCAAAGGCGGGGGTATTGAGAATACCAAAAGCGGCCAGTTCCGAGCCTTCGGCGGTGACGCCGTAATCCAGATTCCACAAAAACATCGGGCCAACCCAACCCCAATCCTTAGCCAACTGGTAGGCTTCCACAATCCATTGGGCCTGCTCTTCGGGGGTGTTATCGCGGGCATACTCGTAACCCGGCTTGGGGTTGCCGGACACGGCCCAGCCAAACTCGGTGGGGATGATGGCTTTGCCGCCATCGCCATTGGCAACCATCACCTCGCGGTAGCCTTCCATTGTGCCTCTGAAACACCAGCTATGGTGGCGATTCTCAAACGGCCCCCGAAAACTCAACGCGGTCGAGTCGGACACGGTGCGCCAGTCGGCCAGGGCCGGGCAGTTGTAGCCGCTGGGGTGCGCGCCCAGGGCGTCGAAAAAGCCTTTGGCTCCGTTGGCATACATCTGGCTGAGATACTCGATATCATCTACGGCGGCCTCGCCCACATTGCCCGCGGGGGTCAACGCGCCGCTAACCACAATCATATCGGGGTTGACCGACTTGATAGCGGCGTAGGATAGTTGCAAAAGCTGAACGTAGTTGGCTGCGTTGATGCGCCCCAACCCGCCGGCCTCGTACCAGAGATTTTGCTCGTTCCAGATTTCAATGGCCTGCACCTTGCCCCGGTACCGGCCGGCTACGTTAGCCACAAACTCGGCGTAAAGGTTGGGGTCCTGGGGTGGGCCTTCTACGCTTTTGTCGTCATCGGGCGGACGCGCCCAATCCGGCGCTTTGGGGATGCTCAACAATATCTGGATGCCGTTGACGTGGTAGGCGTCGATAAGCTGGTCCCACATTGCCCAGGAGTAATCGCCGCGCTGGGATTCGACATCTTTCCAGGCCATCTGAAACTTTACCCAGCCAAAGCCCAGCCGTCTAATATTTTCGATATTGCCGGCGGTGTTGCCGCGCGGGTCGGCCTGAATACCGTAACCAAAGGCCACATTAACCGGCGGCGCCGAGGGCGGAACCGGCCCGGTTTGTTGCGGTTGGGCGGAGGGCGCGGGCCGGGGAACCGCTGTGGGCTGCGGGGTGGGCGTGCGCGTGGGGCTGGGGGTGGGGCTGGGCCGGGGGGTCGGCGTGGGCGAGGGCGTTGGCGTGGCAACCAGCACCGCAATAGACCCCTGCGAGCGCGGCGTCGGGTTTTGGTTTGCGGAAATCAGCGCCGCGATTTCAAAAGCGCCGCCTTCTGCCGGCGCGCTCCAGCGGTAGTTGGGGTTGCGCAAATTTACGGTTTGCTCGGCGACAAGCTGGCCGTTTTGGGTTTGCACCCGCCAGGCTACAGAGTACTCGCTATCAACGGCGAGAGCGGTATTGGCGTCAAACAGCGTTTGCAAGCCGTCCCACACCCATGTTGCGGGCGTCTCGCTATCGGGGTTGTAAATGGCAACCCCGCCCAGGTTGTATTGCGCGGCCAGGCGCAGCGTGTAGCCCAAACGGGCCGGGTTGGCAAAATAGATGGTGTGGTGCCGGTTGTCGGCATCCAGATAGCCAAACCAGTAGGTGCCGCTGCCATCCACGCGAATGCCGGTTGAGGCCGGCAGGCCGGCCAGGGTGAAATCTACCGGCTGGCCGGGGTTCAGCACTTCCGGGGCATTGAGCGCGGCGACGCCGCCAATTTGCTCCAGCGCCTGGCCGGTGCTGATATATCTAACCGTTTCGCCAATCTGTTCGATGCTGCCGGCGTTGAAAATGAGTTGCGCTTTGTGGCGGTCAACCTGGCTGACAGCCCAGGCGAGCAGCGCTTCCATCGAGCCGCCGGGCGCGTAAGCCTGGGGGCCGGGCAGGGCAGGTAACTTTATCTGGTCAGCCACGCGCCCAATTGCCGGCCAATCGTACGCGCCGGTATCCCAGCCGGTTGAGGTAGGCCGGGGCAGTTCGACCCGCACGGAGAGCCGTTTGTCCGGGGGCATCGCGGCCCGCAGGTCGGTAAGAAACGCGATAAAATGGCGGCGCAGGGCGGGGTCGATGCCCTGATAATCCAGGTTGACCCCCTGATAAGCCTTGTTTTGCAGCAGGTCAACAATGGCCTCGATGTGCTGCTGGCGGCTGTTGGCCCTGGCCAGCAGTTGGTTGATGGCGGCTGCATCCCGGTTATGCAGGGTGGGGATGATGGCCGCTTCGGTTTGGGGCAGGTTATCCAAATTTCCGGTAAGCTGGCCGTTGCTGTTGATGACAAGCCCCGGCAAATTTAGCTCGAGCCGGGGGCTTATTTTGGCGGGGAGAGTGGCCTGGGGCAAATAGTCAATTGAAACCAGCGGGTCAATGCTATCCGCCTGCATGACCGCCACCGAGCGGGGCAGAAAATCCAGTTCGGCTTCGATAACATTTTGGCTCAGGTTTTTGTGATGAGGCAGCCACTCCCAACTCTGCCCGTTCCAGGCGTACAGGTCTAGCAAATGGGGCGACGGCCCACTGTTGGGGATGGGGACGACCAGTTGAAGCCGGGTGGGCAGGTCTCCCTGATGTTGCAGGTAGTAGAAGGCGCTTTTGAGGCTGAGGTTGGGGGGGATATCGCTGGCGGCGGCCCGCAGGCCGTTATCGTTTGACTCTGGCAAAGGCTGGCTGTTGGGCACAACATCCAGTTTTAACCAGGCCGAGCCGATGACCGCAGCCGGTAAAAAAGTAATTTGGGCGCCATCGGCGGCTTGCAGGGTGCGCCCCGCCGGCCCAACCGATTGAAAGCCATCAGCAACCGGCGAGGGGTTGGCCGAGCCGGAACCCAGCCACAGGAAACTTAATCCGGCGGCGGCCAGCAGCAGCGCCAGCAAAAGAATTATTGCCAGGTTTAAGGGGCGTTGTTGTTTTAGATAAATCATTTACAAACCTATCTGCCACAAGCGGATGGCCTCGATGGGGTAGATGAGCATAATGACGTTTAAGGTCAGGCTGTCTCTAATCCAGAACAGCAGAATTAGTTCGGTGACAACAAACAGCAGCAGCGAGCGGCGGAAGCCGAGCCGGTAGGCCAGCCAAAAACCAAAGGCGCAGATTAAAATATCGCCAACCGAGTTGATAATGGTGTCGCCTTCGTAGCCCAGGGCGGCAGTGGCTTCGCGGTAGCGGTCGATGATGGCCTGGGAGTTTTCGACCACCTCCCACAGCGACTCAACGGCGATGGCCAGCCAGAAGCGCCACATTAGCGGCAGCCGGGGCGCAAGCCAGGCCAGCGCCCAAAAAAAGACCACCCCGTGCAGCAGGTGGGTGAAAGTATACGGGTCGAGCAAATGCTGCGAGTTGTCTGCGCTCCAAACGTTGCCGGCCCATATTTTTATCTGGCCGCAAGAGCAGTACCACAAACGCCCCTGGTAGCGCAATTGAAATATGGCGACCAGGAGCACAGCGGCTACGGCCAGCCACGGCCACAACATTTTTCGATTTGAGAGGAGGTATTGGTTGAGCATTGCCTGCCCTTGATACCGCTTTATCAAATAAAGCGTGATTATAGAGTGAGTGGGATAAGCGTGTCAAGTGTCAGGCGTCGGGCGTAATGCTCTCAACGCCATTCGACCAGCGCTTTGACGTAGGCTCGCCCCACCAGCCGTTGCCCACCCTGTAAATAGGGGAAATAGTGACCGGCCAGAATGCAATCGACCGGCATTGTTGCCAGCCGCCGGAGCGTTTGCAGGTAGATTGCTTTGTTGAAATCCTCGCCGCCTTGCCAGCCCAGTTCCGGCTCAAAGTTTGTGTTCTGGCACATCAAAACATCCCCCACAAACCAGATGATTTTACCGGAGTGCCGGAGTTGGTAGATAACCGAACCGTTGGTGTGTCCGGGGGCGTGAATTGCCTCAAACTGAAATCCGCAGGTTTCGATGATATCTCCATTGTGAACGATGCGGTCAACTTGGCAGGCCGGAACCTGAAAACCGGCGGCGTAAGGCGCGGTTCGCCAATCGGCCAGTTCTACGCCTTCGGCATCGCCCGGCCCGGCAATGACCGTGGCCCCTCGCTGCCGCAGCGCGGCGGCATTGCCAACATGGTCGTAATGGCTGTGAGTCAGGAGCAGGGTGTCAACATTTTTTAGGGAGATGCTCCACGGCTCAAGCCGTTGTTCGGCCCGCTCCAGGTCGGCTGCAACGGTGCCGGCATCGATGACGATATTGCCCCGGCTGCTGTGAACCAGGTAAAAATTGGCGTGTTGGGCATAGGCAAAGCCATCGAGTAAATAAATGTTGGGGAGAATCTGCATTGTCTATCCTTGAACGCCCTGGGTAATTAATGCGGCGCGATGCGCTGGACCGCGGCCAGGGTTCTGTCCGTAACCTCTGCAACATCACCCTGCCCGTCAATCTCAACCAAAATGCCCATTTCTTTGTAATAGTCAATGATAGGGGTGGTTTGGGCGCGAAACGTTTTAAGGCGAGCGCGGACGGTTTTGGGATTATCATCATCACGCTGGTAAAGTTCGCCCCCGCAGCTATCGCAGATACCCGTTTGAGCCGGGGGCTTGAAATCCAAATGATAGGGCGATTGGCAATTGCGGCAGATTAATCGCCCGGAGAGACGGCGGACAATCTCCTCGTCGGACACCCTGATGTAGAGCACGGCGGTTAATTGCCGCCGCATGTGGTTTAATATTTCGGTCAGGGCCTGGGACTGGGCCAGGGTTCGGGGGAAGCCATCCAGGATAAAGCCTTTGGCGGTATCGGGCCGCGAGACTCGCTCTTCTACCATGGCCTCGGTGACATCATCGGGCACTAAATCACCGCGATCCATATAGGTTTTAGCCAGTTTGCCCAAATCTGTCCCGTTCTTTAGGTTTTCTCGGAACAAATCTCCGCTGGCAATGTGAGGCAGTTTAAGGTGAGTTTTGAGCTGTTCGGCCTGGGTTCCTTTGCCTGAGCCGGGGCCGCCCACCAGCACCAGGTCGAAGCTTTGGCTAACTGTTTGTTCCGGGCTAAGAGCTTGCGCCACGGTTGATATCGACTTGATTTGCTCTGCCTTCTCTTCGGTCGCGGCGCGACTCCCCGGCTGCTGCTGGAGGGTCAAAGCCTGAACAATCGCCTGTAAAATCTGGTCAAGCTCGCCTTCGCCATCGACAATGATTAACCGCTCGCTTTGGTGATAATAATCCAGAACCGGCCCGATGGCCTGCCGAAAAGCTCTCAACCGAACCCGGACCATTTCCGGGATGTCATCGGGCCGTTGATACAGTTGGCCGCCGCACACATCACAAATACCGGCCTGGGCTGGCGGGTTGAAGGTCAGATGGTAGGGCGCCTGGCAATTTTTGCAGATAACCCGGCCCGCGATGCGCTGCTTGACCGCCTCATCAGAAATCCTCAAGTAAATGACCGTATCGAGTTGGCGACCCAATTCTGCAAAAAGTTCATCCAGAAAGTGGGCCTGATAGATGGTGCGTGGGAAACCGTCAAACAAAACCCCTGCTTCTAAATTGGCGTGCCACAACCATTCGGCCACCATGGCGTCCACAACTTCATCCGGCACCAACTCTCCCTTGGATAAGTAGCGTTTGGCCAAAAAGCCCACCGCGGTTCGATTTTGCAAATTCTGCCGCAGCAACTCACCCGTAACCAGATGAGTCAGGTTGAATTTTTCGACCAGCGTGCCGGCATAAGTCCCTTTTCCTACCCCAGATGGGCCAATAAGCGCGATATTCACGGCAAAATCCTCCAATCTTCAGCATTGTAACACGATGGATTAGGGAAGGCCATTTACCAGCCTGCGTTTAATGAAAACGGATATTTTAGTTGTTGCGGAGATAGACGCTTCTAAATAAGTGGCCGGCGCGGTGCTGTATCTGGTGTCGGATTTGGGCGGCTTCATCACCGGAGAAGTTACTGAGGTTAATGGCGGAGCGTGGTTTAAATAGGTTGCGGTCGGGGAGCAACCACCACTCTAAAACCCAGCACCTGCAGGTGCAAAATCGGCTTGAGCCGGTAGCGATAGGCGCAGCGGGTATACCTTTCGGCGTTGTTAAACGTTAGCCCTTTGACCACCCTGGCTTCCTCGCCGGTTAACGACTCGCGGCCATCAGCCGGGTCATACGGATAAATCTCGTAGGCGCTGCGGGTCCATTCCCACACATTGCCCACCATATCGGCGCAGCCAAAGGGGCTGTCTCCCTGCGGCGAGTATTGGCCCACCGGCGTTGAATGGGTCAGGCTGCACAAATCTTCGGTAGGCGGCTGGCTGCCCCAAGGATATCGCCGCCCATCGAGGCCCCGGGCGGCCTTTTCCCACTCGGCCTCGCTGGGCAGGCTAACCGGCAATCCGCTGCGCCGGGTGAGCCAATCGCAATAAGCCAGGGCGTCGAACCAGGTAATGTCAACGGCCGGGTAGTCAGGCTCGCCGTAAGTTCGCCCATTGTGGCGGGGGCGGTAGCTACTCTCGCGCAAAAAATCTTGATACTGTTGGGCCGTAACCGGATAGCGAGAAATCCAGTAGCCCGGCAGCCGCAGTTGGTGTTGGGGCTGCTCATTTTCTTCGGCCAGCGGGTCTGTGGCGGGGTCGCTGCCCATCAAAAACGCGCCGGTTGGAACGTGAACAAATGGCTGGCCCACTAAGTACGACAGGTAAAGCGTACCGCCCTTGTGCAACGGGTTTTCGGGTTGCTCCGCCAGCGCCAGCAGCCGCTCATTGACCGCCTTGCCCAACCACAACAACCCCTCTAACGCCTGACGCGCCACATTTTCATCGGTATCGGCGGCGGCGTAGAGCAGGGGGTCAATGGCCCATTCGCTCTGAAGTTGGGTCAAATTTTGCACGGCCCGGCTGCGTTCGGTGGGATTCCGGGATGTTAGCAGGGTGACAACATCATCCTGACCGGCCGCCGGCAACCCGGTTTCGGTTTGGACCGGCCAGCCCGGCTCCGAAAACAGCCCCAAAAGCTGAAGAATGTAATCGTGAGCATCAGGTTCTTGAGCCAGCCGGTCGGGCGAGTTTATTTTTGTCAGTGCCCTCAAATCTACAAACAGGCTGTCAATCTGTTGTTTCAACTCAAGCTCATCGGCCATTGGTTAGCTCCCTGGCTAAGGCTCGATACTGTTGCGCGCCGCGGGTATTGGGCGCGTATTGGGTAATCGGCTGGCCAAAGGCCGGGCTTTCGCGCAGTTTGGTATCCACTTCGATGATGGTGTTATACAGCAAGTGTTTTAGCTCTTGCTGCATCTGGTCAAGAATGAGCTGGCATATTTTGTTGCGCTGGTCGTACATGGTCACCAGCAGATGGTAAGTTAGCCCCGGATTGGTTTTGGCCTGCACCAATTTTGATAACCCGATAATCCGTTTGAGCGAGCGGGCCGCGTAATACTCGCATTGAACGGGGATAATCAACAGATTGGCGGCGGTGAGGGCGTTCAGGGTGAGGACACCCAGCGACGGCGAGCAGTCAATTAAAATAAATTCGTAATAATTGGCGCCCATTGCCTCCAGGCGATGCTTTAAGTGGTATTCGTATCTTTTTTGGCCGTAGAGAAGTTTTTCAATCAGGGCCAGTTCCTGATTGGCCGGCACAATATCCAGGTCAAAAATGGGGCTTTCTCGACTGGCCCCCAGCAGGGTGGTGTTGGCCAGCAGAGCGTCGCCCACGGTTCGGCACAGGGTTTCCGGCTGAAACCCCAAAGACAGGGTTAAGTGGGCCTGGGGGTCTAAATCAATCAGCAGGGTGCTATAGCCCATCTCTGCCAGGCAGGCTCCCAGCGACAGGCAAGTGGTGGTTTTGGCTACCCCCCCTTTTTGATTGTTGATGGCAATGATTTGGGTCATGCCGGCGGCTCTGCTTAACGGAATAGACAACAACGCTACGTAGTACGCAGCGAGTTCTAATACAGGGTGTAATCTATTTTCCGAGAGTGTTTTTCTGGCCCAAGAGGTAACGATGCTGTATACCTGCATGATACAGCCCCAGCCCGGCAAAAGCTATAGGCAATTTGGTATAGATTGATTACGGCAACATCAAATGCGAATCGCCAAACTCGTGCCACAGATAGCCCCGCTCAAGCGCCTGGGCGTAGGTAATTTGCAGATGCTCCAGCCCGGCCAGGGCTTGCAGCATGGCCAGGTGGCTGGCTTCCGGCTCGTGCAGGCCGGTTAGCAGGCCGTTTACGGCCCGCAGCCCTCGCTCCGGGGTGATAACCAGGTTGGTCCAGCCCTGGCCGGGGTGGGCGACGCCCTCGGCATCGGTAACAGTTTCCAGAGCGCGGACTACGGTAGTGCCTACGGCAATAACCCGCTGGCCGGCGGCTCTGGCGTGGTTGACCTGCCGGGCGGTGCTGGCCGGAACGCGGTAAAATTCCTCGTAGGGCGGTTCGTGTTTTTCCAGGCTGGCCACGCCGGTGTGCAAAATCAAGGGGGCCACCTGCACGCCGCGGGCCGCCAGTTGGGTTAGCAATTCGGTTGTAAATGGCCGCCCGGCCGATGGCATCTCGGCGCTGCCCGGTTCGGTGGCGTAAACCGTCTGGTAGTAACTGCCGGGCCAGGCATCTTTAACATAGCCGTAGCGAATGGGAAAGCCGTGTTGGTTCAGGTAGTCGTGCAGCGAGCGGTGCCGGGGCAGGCGCAGCTCGGCCACCCACAGCCGCACCGGTGCGCCTGTTGTGTCCCGCTGATGAGACAGATAGGGCGTGAGTAGCGTTACGGAGGCGTCCTCCGGCAGCGACAATTTCTCTCCGGCCACACCTTTGGAGAATGGCCGGGTGGTTGTTCCCTCCGGCTGGCGCAGTTCCACCACCCACAAATTGGCCGGCAACTGGGTTGACAGGTGCAGTTCCAGCGGCGCGCCGCCGGCGCGAGTGACGTTGAGGGCGGCCTTGAGCGTGCCGCTGGTGTTGATGACCAGCAAATCGCCCGACTCCAGAAACTCAGGCAGTTGGCGGAATTGGGCGTGGATTACGTGGTTGCTGTTGTAATGAGAAACCATCAGCCGAACTTCATCGCGGGCCAGGCCGCGCGCCTCCGGCGGCTCGGCGGCTTCCAGCCGGGCGGGAAGCGTAAAATTCAGGCGGCGACCCGTCTCTGATGGCGCTGTTTTATTGCCTTGTGGCAGATGGGGTAGCGCAGTTAGCGCGGGCCGGTCTATTGCGACTGAAAATTCCAAATTGGGTGCGGTTTTCATGGTTGGGTTCCTTGCGTGTCAAAAATTGGGCGGCTCGCCAACTCAGGCAATCACTTCTTTTATCAGTTCGCGAGCCTGGTAGCGTCCGCCAGGCAGGTCGCCTTCAAGCAACTCAACAAAGCCGGGTACACTGACCTCCGGCAGCGCGCGGTCGCTGATATCCTCGCCGGGAAAGGCGGCCTGGTGCATTTGGGTGCGCATATCGCCGGGGTCAACCCAATAGACGCGCCACTGCGGGTTCTCCTCGGCCAGAATAGCCGAAAGCTGCTCCAGCGCGGCCTTGCTGGAGCCGTAGCCGCCCCAGCCGGAGTAGGCTTCAACGCCGGCATCGCTGGTAACGTTGATAATGCGGGCGTCAGGTTTTAACTCTGCCCGAACGGCTTGCAGCAGGGCCAGCGGGGCCAGCACATTAACCTGATAAACCCATTCCAGCGTGTCCAGCGGGTAGTCGAGCAGTTTGGGCTGGGGGCTGGGGCCAAGAATGCTGGCGTTGTTGACTACGGCGTTCAGGCCGCCCATTTTGCGGGCGGTGCTGGCCAGGGCCTGCCGGTGGCGCGGGTCGGTCACATCGCCGGGCAGGGCGCAAACCTCGGTGTGGCGAGAAAGTTCTGTCCAGGCCAGCTCCAGGGCTTCGGCGCTGCGGGCGTTGATAATAAGCTGCCAGCCTTTTTGAGCCAAACTGCGGGCCAGGGCCAGCCCCAGGCCGCGAGAGGCTCCGGTGATTAAAGCGGTGCGTGTTGTTTTTTGACTCATAAAATAAGCTCCTAAAAGTTTGGGGACCCCCTATTTAACAGCCATTTTCACAGCGAGCGTGCGGCGGGCGGTCAACCCCCGGCAGGCGCTCGCCCACTTCCAGATGGATGACTTCCGCCTCGATGGTTTGGCGGCCCTGCGCCCGCGCAATAGAGATGCGGTGGTGGCCGTCTTGCACAAAATAGGTGTTTTCAACCTGAATTAATTTGACCGGCGGCAGCCGGTGGCCGGTATTGAGGGCGGCGGCCACGCCGGCCCAGCGCTCCTCGTCGTGGGCTTGCAGCGGGTAGAAGTCGATATCAAAATCCCGCACCCGGCTGTCGCTGCCGCGAATCTGGCCGAGGGGCACCATCTGGATGCCGACCCGGCGGCGCCGGCCGGTAACGCAACTTTGGTGGATAGTTTCCATTGGGTAAAGGCGGTGCGGGCGACGAGTCAGCCAGGCCTTGATTTTGGCCCGGCGCCCCCGCTGATAGGCCCAGCGGTACAAATTTCTGGCGGCGGTAATGGCCTGAGCCTGTTTCCACATAATTTGCCTCCTTGTTACGCCGGTAGAACTGCCTGCCGTTTGAAACGGGTGTTCAGATAAATTGTCCAGCCAATGATGGTCATTAGCGGCACAATAGCCAGAGCTAACACAATTTGATGCGGGCTTAAGCCCAGGCTGTCTCTGGCCCAGCCCACCCACAGGGTTGACATGGCCGAGGCCAGCGTCATAATGGCAATGTCAAAGGCAAATACACGCCCCAAATACCGGTCGGGAACCATCAATTGCAGCAGCGATGATGAGTAAACCCAGTTGGTGCCGCCGCCGCTGCTGCGGATGAGTGTGGCAACCAGGAAAACCGCCAGGGTGAAGGCCCAGCCCATCAGTAAATAGCCCACAAAGGCCGCGGCGTAGGCAAACAGAATGGTCCAGTGCATGGCGGTGATGTCGTCGCCGGTAATGCGCCGGGCCAGCAGCGGGGCCACGCCCGTGCCCACGCCCGATACAAAGTAGATGAGTCCCAGTGTGCCGGAGCCATCGCCGCCAATAGGGAAAATCTCTTCGGCAAAGGTGACTTCCAGCACGGCCATTCCGCCAAAGGCCAGCGCCGCCGAACCTTTGAGCAGAGCCACCATTAACACCGCCGGATGGTGTTGCAGGTAGCGCAGGCCCGATACAAACCCCTGCCAGCCCAATTCAACCTCGGCGTTGGTTTCCGGGGCCGCCGGCGCTGATAATGTAACCAGGCTGACAAACCAGGCGGAAACGGCAAAGGTAGCCGCGTCGATGATAAAGGCCACGGTAACGCCAAACCAGGCGGTGGCCAGGCCGCCCAGGGCCGCGCCCAAAGCCAGCATGGTGCTCCAGGTAACGCTGGCCAGAGCGTTGGCCGTAACCAGTTCTTTTCGACCGACAAGGCCGGGCAGGATGGCCGCCCGGGCCGGTTCAAAAAAGGCGCTGATACTGAGTTGCAAAATGGTGAGGCCGTAAATCAACCATACGTGTTGCTCGGTGCGGACAAACAAAAAGCCCAGTACAACCACCATCCGCAATAAATCGCTGGCAATCAGAATTTTGCGGCGGTCAAAGCGGTCGGCAATAACTCCGGCCAGCGGGCCGAGGACAAAAGGCGGCAGCAAGCGGGCCAGAAAAAGCGCCCCAATCGCCAGCCCGGAGCTGGTCAGGTGGGCTATCAATGTGGCCGAGGCGATTAGATTGAACCAGTCGCCAAGCTGGCTGATAATTTGACTTAACCACAAATAACGAAAGTTCTTGTTGTGGCGAATGAGTGAAAGGTAACTATCAACAAAAGGGATATGCATTGTTCTCTCCGGTTATTCATCAAACTTGTCATCAGTGTAACATTCAATGGGCCTGTTTACATCGCTCTATGGGTCAATTTGGGCCAATAAAAAAGGACAGGCTATTTACCTGTCCTTTGGTACAGTGGGGGAGCGGGTTGTTTGATTGGTTGAAATTGTAGGGTCACTTCAAATACCAACACCTCGATGTAAGCTCTGGCTCCGGGTTGAAGATTGCCCAAAGCAAGTTGGGTGATGGTTAACGCGCCCTGACGAGAAATTAGCTGCAAAGAGGATGGATTTCAAGAGAGGGTTTGTGATTTTTTTGACTTAAGTTAGTGTTTATGGTACAATAACTAAGGTAAATTATATTTCTTATAATCAGGTCAATTACTCAAGTTGCAAAGGAGGTCAATTATTTTACAACTAGATGTTGGTCAAAATGTTGTGCACCCCCACCACGGGATTGGAAAAATTGTTGATGTAAAGAAGATGGATTTGGTTGATGGGTTCAACCGGTATTATGTGATTGAGTACCTTACCAAGCGATTAACCTCGCACGTGCCTGTCCGCAAAACCGACGATTTAAAATTGCGCAAAACAATGTCGGAATCCAAGGTGAATGACGTCTTCGACACACTGCAAGCTCTCCCTTACTCGCTGCCGGACCATCACAAACAGCGTCGAAAAATTTTAGAAGATTTGCTGCAATCGGGGCGTCCGGTAAAAGTAGCCGAGGCCGTACGCGAACTTACCTGGCGGCAAAAGAGTCAAGGCTTGAGTAGCTGGGATAGCCAGATGTTGTCTCAGGGCCGGGAAATGCTTACCACAGAAATTGCCCTGGTAACCGACATTGGCGCCGGCAAAGCGCGGCGCAAAATAGATGAAGCCTTATCTGAGTCAGTTCGGGCCAAGGAGCTGGACGTTAAGCATTAGCGCAATTTGCCAATGCGACAAGAATTTGTCAAAGCAATAAAAGAGGGCGAAAGCCCTTTTTTGTTTTTATTAAAGCTTTCATCCTGGCGCAATTGTTGAACCTTACCAGCGATTAGGCGCGTATATGAAGCCGCGATATCCATAATTGTAATAGTTGTAGTGCGGCGGCAGGTAAGATTTGGGTTGGGTGTAATAGACCGGATGAGGGTGCTGGTAATAAAAATAATAACCGTGGTAGGGATAGTAGTAATGGGGGCGGTAATAATGCGCCGGAGGCGAGGGGCAGCAGGGCGGCGGTGGCGGGCAGCAGGGCGGCGCGGGCGGGCGGCAGCAACTACCGGGCGGTGGCGATTCCTCATAAAAACCATTGTCTATGCGGCTTCTGGCGGGGCGTTGTTCCGGTTGGTCTGGCCCCTGGTCGCCGGCCAAGGTGGGGCGCAAGTTGCCTGTAGCCAACGTGGCAACAATAACGGCTAAAAAAATGATAAGTCGTTTCACCGGATTGGCCTCCTTTACCGAGTTGACTTAATATATGTCAGCAACCGACTAACTTTACATATATAGTTTATGATAGAAAATTGAATCAGGCAATCCTGCTTTAATAATTGCGCAAAAGCAAAATAGGTAAATAGGTAGATTGATTGTTTTAGACAGGCTGTGTTATACTGGCGATGGAGAGAAAAAAGAGAAGTAAGGCGTATATTTGATTTGGTTAATCTATGGCCGTATTATTGTTTAATATACGGTCACTTATCCAGGTGCAATTGTATTGAACCAGGGTAAGCTTTAACTTTAACCACCTGAAAATAAGGGGGACTTATGGACCTTGTTACGATGGCCATTATTACGGCGTTGGCCGATGACGATAGCGGGTCAACCAACCTTGGCAAAAGTAACATCACCGAAGCTTACAATGCCCTGAAATCGGTGCTCAAACAGACGTTTGGTGTTGAGAGTACTTTACTAGAAGCTATGGAACTGCTTGAAAAGCGGCCAGATTCGGCGGCGCGTAAAGAGGTGCTGCAAGAGGAGGTTATCACGGCCCAGGCCCACCAACTGCCGGAGGCTCTTTTGGCCGCCCAAACTTTGCTAGATAGAATTAACCGGGTTGATGAAAAAACATCGACTACAGACGACCCGGCTGCTGGCCCGGCTGATTCGCCCTACCTGCCCTTGCAACGCCCCACTCGCGCCGACCATTTTACAGGCCGCGAAGCGGAACTGGAGCAACTTCTATCCAGCCTGCAACCGGGCAAAGTAATTACCCTGTGCGGGCCGGGCGGCGTAGGCAAAAGCGCGCTGGCGGCCAAAGCCGTGTGGAGCCTGGCTCCCGATACCACCCCGCCGGAAAAATTCCCCAACGGTATTATCTACCACAGTTTTTACACCCAACCGCAAGTAATGTTAGCCCTGGAGCGGATTGCCCGCGCCTTTGGCGAGGAAATTCGCCCCAACCCGCAGCAGGCGGCGCGGCGCGCGCTGAAAAATCGCCAGGTGTTGCTGGTTCTGGATGGAGCGGAACAGGCCGACAATCTGGATGAGTTATTAGCTATTCGGGAAGATTGCGGCGTTCTTATTACCAGCCGACGCGAGCAAGATGCAGTGCAAGAAAAACAAGCAATTGCCCCGCTATCGTTGGACGAGGCCGTTAGCCTGCTTGAATTGGAAGCCTGGGGGTGGGTCAGAAAAAGTGATAAAGCCGCCGCCCAAGAGATTTGCCAACTGGTGGGGCAATTGCCTTTATCCGTCAGGCTGGTGGGTCGTTATCTGGCAACCCGCAAACAGCGCCTTAAAGATTTTTTGGACTGGCTTAATGAAACGCCTCTGCCCAAATTAGACCAAACCCGGCGCTGCGAGCAAAGCGTGCCGCTATTGCTGGAGCGCAGCCTGGCAAAAATAGGAGACATTGCCTACCAGGCCCTGGCCGTAATTGGTTTGCTGGCTCAGGCCCCCTTTGGGCAAGATATCGTCGCCGAGGCGCTCTCCCGGCGGTCGCAGCGAGGATTGTTTGGCACAGTTCAGAAGCTGTTCCGGCAGCGCCCCGACGAAACTGTGCCGGAGATTAGCCTGGCTCTGGACCAGTTGGTAAACTATGGCCTGCTGCAATGGGTGGGTCGAGGTTATCAGATTAGCCACCCGCTGATTCTTTCCTACGCCCGCCGGCAACTAATGCCGCCCCCGGACGCCACCCAACATCTGGTGGCCTACTACACCAACCTGGTTGGCGAGCAAATTCTGCTGGGGCTGGATGGCTACGCCCGGCTGGATGCCGAACGACCCCACCTGATAGCCGTATTGACCAGTTGCATTGGCCGGGGAGATTGGGAGTCGGCCCACAGCCTGGCCGCAGCTATTGAGGATTATCTTGATTTGCAGGGCCATTGGACCGAGCGCGTCATTGCCAATCAGGCCGGTTTGACCGCTTCAAGAAAATTAAAGCTTTACAGCGAAGGCTCCTGGCTGGGCAACCTGGGCCTGGCCTACAGCAATGGCGGCCAACCCAAACAAGCCATTGATTTTTACGAGCAGGCCCTCACCCTGGCCCGTAAAAATGGCGACCGCCGCAGCGAGGGTAATTGGCTGGGCAACCTGGGCCTGGCCTATAGAGATTTGGAGCAAATAGAATTGGCCCGGCAATATTTGCGACAATCAGTGGCTATTTTTGAAGAAATTCAATCCCCCAGCGCCGATTTAATTAGAGATTGGCTGGCCGAATTTGAAGAAGAGTAGCCCATATGCCCGGTACTGTTTCCAGCCCGCCCTGCCTGCTGTGGCCGTTTACCCTAATCTGGCAGTTGATAACCTTTGCCTTTAAGGCCGCTAAACGGTTGATAATAATTGGAGCCGGCTTATTTTTAATCGCCGTGGGCGTTATTTTCTGCATGACAATCATTGGCCTGTTTGTGGGCATCCCCCTGATGCTGTTTGGCTTTTTGCTGCTGGTTAAGGGTGTCTTTTAGCTTGAAACGCATCTTCTACATTTTTTGGCGCGAGTATTGGGGCAACATCACCCGCCGAAGTTACTTAATCTTCACTTTTGGCTTCCCCCTGTTTTTAATTACCACCCCTATCATTGGGGGTATTCTTTTAGCCATTGCCATTCAAATAGTTATGCCGCCCACCGACCCCCGGCCCGTTGGCCTGGTTGACCAGGCGGGCCTGCTAAACCTGGCCCAAAACCGCCCCGCCGGGCCGGTTGACATTATTTCTTTTGCCGACACCCAGGCAGCCGCCCGCGCTCTGGCCCAGGGCGACATTCAGGCTTATTACCATCTACCCCCCGCCTATTGGGCAACCGGTCAGGTGATTATTACCTACCAAACCGCCCCCACCGAACAGATTGACGCGATGATAACCGGCTGGATTTCCGCCCAGGTGCGGGCCAAAATGCCTCCCGATATTGGCCGGCGGCTGGCAGAAGGGCCAAATATTATTCACCACGGCCTGACCGATACCGCCAGCAGCTTTTCCCGAACCGATATCATCGAACCGGTTGTGGTTTATCTGGTGCTCTATCTGGTGCGACTGGCCGGCGCCTTTACCGCCAGCTATATGTTCGACAGCATCGCCGGCGAAGCCCACGATAGAACCCTTGAAATTCTAATCACCTCGGTTTCCCCATTTCAATTTGTTACCGGCAAACTGCTGGGCTTACTGGCTGTCGGCTTGACCCAAATTGGCATGTGGGCCGGCACGGTGCTGGCTCTGGCCCTGGGCGTCGGTTTTTTGCTCAATGTAGACCTGCTGGCGTTTTTGCTATCCTGGGAACATTTGGGGCTGATGGTCAACGTGCTGATGGCTACCTATTTAATGGATCAGATACTGGCCGCGGCCATGGGGCTGCTGCGGGTTAGCGGCGGCGCGGGCAACCTGCTGTTCAGCACTGTTAACTCCGTTATTGGCATCAGCCTGATTTACGCGGCCTACTTTGTGCCGCGCAATCCTAACTCCACAGTGGCCGTTGCGGCCAGCCTTTTTCCGCTAACCTCGCCGCTGGTGCTGCTAATTCGCGTGGTGGTCAGCCATGTTCCGGCCTGGCAAATTATGCTCAGTTTAATTTTATTGTGGGGCGTAAACCTGGTGGGACTATTCTGGCTGCGCCAGTTGTTAAAATCAAATCTGGTTGCCGGCGCAACCCCCATCAAACTGGGCCACTGGCTAAAATCCGCCTACAGAAATATTCAAGCGCTGCTGCCTGCGGGTCACAAATAATGAACGCTAAATTGCTAATTGTTGCCCGCGAAGAAATTGGCTACCATCTGCGTCAGTGGACGTTTTACATTACCATTCTGGTGATGCCGCTGGTTTTTGCTGCTGTTGGGGCCATCCCCCGGCTGCGCGATGCCGCCCAGGAAGTTTCGCTGCCGCCGGTTGAAACCATTCTGACGGCCCCCTCGCCGGAACTGGATGGGTTTGTGGGCTATATAGACCACGCCGGTATCATTGTTTCCGTGCCTGATTATGAGCAGGGCGGCTTTAAAGCCTTTGAAAGCGAACTGGCGGCTGCCCAGGCGCTGGAACAGGGGCAGATTGAAAGTTTTTATGTAATTTCTGCGGACTATTTGCAGAGCGGCCAGGTGGCTCAATTTAGCAATGACCCCCAACTGCTGGCCGATTCCGACGCGGCCATTACGGCTTTGCTGCGTAGTAACTTGCTGGAGCAACTGGCCAGCCCGGCGCTGGCGGCCCGTTTTGTCAGGCCGGCCCGCCTCGTCAGGCACGGACCCCCGCCGCCGCCCATCCGTTTTGTTCCGGCAGATTTTGACCTCGGCAGATTGATTTCGGCGGGGCTGGTAGTGGGCCTGTTTGTGTACGTCATCAATATTGGCGGCAATCTGCTGCTCAGGGCCTTGCAGCGAGAGGTGCGGGCCAAAGTGCTGGAGGTGATGGTGGTCAGCGCCTCGCCGGCGCAATTTATTGGCGGCAAATTATTGGGGTTAACCACCCTCACCCTGGCCCAGGCCGGGTTGACCCTTTTGGCCGGCGCGCTGGTTTACGGCCAAAACCCCGATGGCTCCGGCCCGTCGGCCCTGGCGATTGAGCCTTTGCTGGCCGGCCTTCCCTTTTTGGCGCTGGGTTTTTTGGCCTACTGTGGCGGAATTATGGCCATTGCCGCCATGTGGCCCGATTTTAGAGAAAGCGGGGCCTTGCTGGGCGCCATGCGGTTGCTAACGCTGACACCTTTAATCGGGGCGCTGTTTATTTTGCCCCAACCCAACGGCCCAATTGCCATTGGGTTGACCCTTTTGCCCGTAACCTCTCATTTGCTGATGCCGTTTCGGTTGCTGGTAACTAATGTGCCGCCGGGCGAGTGGATTGCCGGAGTGACAATTCTATTAATCTGGAGCGTTGGCTGGGTTTGGCTCAGTATGCGCCTGTTTCGGGCGCACAGCCTGCTGACGGGGCGAAGCGCAAGCCCCAAATTGTTGTGGCAGGCGCTCTGGAATTGAGTTAAACTTGCAATTGGCGTAGTCGCTGGGGGAAGTCGGTAAAAAGGCCGCTGACGCCAAATTCTATCAACCGGGCCATCTCGGACAACTCGTTGACCGTCCAGACGTTCACCTCAAATCCGGCCCGGCGAACGGCCTCTACCTGGGCCTGGGTGACAATTTGATTGGATGGATGGAAAGCGTCGGCCTTGAGGGTTTGCAGCAGGCCCACCGGGTCGGCAACCGGCAGGTAACACAAAGCGCCGGTGGCAATGGCCGGGTTGATGGCTTTGGCCTGTTGCAGGTAAGGGTGAACAAACGAGGAGAGAAGCACCTGGCCCACCATATCCAACGCCTCAATCAGGGCCATAATTTTTTCGACCACGGGTTGCGGGTCAATTTGAGCCGGAACCTCTTTAATTTCAATATTGACCCGCCAGTTGTGGGTGCGGGTAAAAAGCAGCGCCTCTTGCAGGGTGGGAATGGTTGCGCCGCGCATGGCCGCCAGCTCCTGTGCAGCGACAGCGCCGGCGGCAATCTGTCCAAAGGGGTCATTGTCTACAAAAAAAGAGCCGGCATCCAGTTGCTTCAACTCGGCCAGGGTAAAATCGACGCATTGCCACGGCGCTCTGTGGGGAAACATTGCCTGGGCGTTGGTAGTGCGGGTCAGGGTGTCGTCATGCATAATCACCAGCTCGCCGTCGGCTGTAACCCCCACGTCAATCTCCCACATATCGGCCCCGCTTTCAAGCCCTTTGTGGCCGGCCAGCAGCGTATTTTCAGGAGCCAGGCTGCGCGCCCCTCGATGAGCGATATTTAACACCCCAGGCATAACATGTCCTTTTTGCGGGTCAAATGGGCGCGTCCCAAATTTTAGGAAATTGGGACAAACCCGGGGGGATACCCCCCGTTCCCCCCAGTCTGTTCCCAAAATTTGGGACAGACCCGGTCAAATCAATCGCCAAGTTGATTTTGCCAGGCGGTTACTAACTCTTCCAGGCCGTTAAAAACAACATCGGGTTGAACCCCCTGTTTTTTAATAGACTCGCGGCTGTCTACCCCGGTTGTGACCAGAATGGTTTTTAGCCCGGCGCGCTGGCCGCCTAAAATGTCGGTTTCCAGGCGGTCGCCAATCATAGCCGTGTGCCGGGGCTGGCTGCCCATTTTTTGCACGGCAATTTCAAACATCAACGATTCCGGCTTGCCTACGATGGTTGGTTTTACTTTGGTGGCGGCTTCGAGGGCGGTCAGAATAGCGCCGGCGCCGGGGTAGTACCCTTCTTCCGAGGGAAAGGTGACATCGCCGTTGGTGCCTACAAAGCTGGCTCCCCGCTGAATGAGCAGCGTGGCGTATTTTAACTTGTCGTAAGTTAAATCAAAATCTATGCCGGCAACAACGGCCTCGGCGGGCTGGTCGGCGTTGTTGGCCAGGGTGAAGCCGGCCTCGCGCAGGGCGGCGTGTAACCCTTCTCCGCCGATGGCGTAAACGCGGCTGCCCGCTTTGAGTTGGCGCTTGAGATAGGCAGCCGTAGCCAGCGATGAAGTCATTACGTTTTCCGGTTTAATGGAGACTCCAAAATTTGCCAGCTTTTTTTGATATTGGGCCGGGGTTTTGCTGGCGTTATTGGTAGCCAGCACAAAGGGCAATTGCTGTTGCTGCAAAAAGTCAAAAAATTGATTGAGGCCGGGCAGGGGCGTGTTGCCCCGCCACAGAACGCCATCCATATCAACGGCCAGGGCTTTGATTGAGTTAAGTTTGAATTGGTTGTTGGTCATTGGGCAAAAATAATATGGCAGTAGTAAAGCGCACCAAACTAAGGCCGCCCATCAGCGCGCCAAGGATTAATTGAAATGAAGAGTTGCCGGCCAGTAAAATAAAGGGCGCGGCGTAAACTGCGGCAAAAAAGGTGAACCCGGCATTGGTGAGCAAGGCCAGGGTTTTGGCCTTGGGGTTGGGGCTATCGGCCATCCGGCGCATACCGTAAATCATTACCGGAATCTCGGCCACGGAGAAAAAGAGTAAGAATAAAAACAGGCCCCACACGTAAAAAGGACGGGCCACCAGCGGCGGAATCCAGCCGGATATCATCACAAACAGGCAGAAGCCGGTTAAGAGGATTGCGCCAAACAGGCCCGCCAGACCGGTTGAAATAACACTGCTACGAGTCATTGGCCGGTTCACGCGGGGTTGACTCTACCCCATTTTCGGTTGAAGACTCCGCAGCAGTTTGGGTGGCCTGAACATCTTCTTCTACTTCTACGGCGGCGGTGGCAATGGCCCAACTAACCAGGCCCCACACGCCGCCGGCAATTAAGCTGCCCACCACAATAGACCAGGCCGTTACCGGCGTGGTTGGGTCTCTGAAAATTCCAACTATGGTTAAAACAATGCCCAGCGCGGCGCAACTAACGCCTACTTTCAAAGGGCCATCTAAACGATGCCACAAATTCTTAACAACCATCATTCTTGTTGATGCTCCGGTTTATATGCTTGCCAGGCTCGATTTTAGCAGATGTGGTTAGATTGTCAAAGTGCATCTTCTCAAAAAATTGCAAACCCTAAAGGTCTTCAAAACCTTTAGGGTTTCTTCCCCAGATTTTCCAAATCCTGGAGCCGGTCGATATCTTGCACTATCGCCTCGTCGGTTACAGCAACGCGCTCGGCATTATCCTGATGGGCCATTAAAACGGGTTTGCCGCCGGTATCACCGCTAACGGCGGCCAGTTCCGCAAACAAATTGCGGTCAAACAGCACCGGGTTGCCCCGCCTACCCTCAAACTCCGGCCATACCAGCGGGGCCAGCGTTTGGCGATGACGCGCAATCAGGGCGTCAATAATATTGGGGGTGATGCCGGGCAGGTCGACCAGCAAAAAAACAACGCTGCTGATATTAGGCGGCAACGCAGCCAGCCCCGCCTTCAGCGAGGCGCTTTGCCCTTTGGCCCAATCCGGGTTGATGATGATGTTTACCGGGCGACCCGCCAGCGCGGCCCGGCTTTGCTCAATTTCTGCGCCCAGCACCACCACCACCGGCTCCGCCTGCGAGTTTAAGGCTGCATCGACCACGCGCTCGATGAAGGTTTGCCCGCCCCAACGGGCCAGTTGTTTGGGCGAACCAAAGCGGCTGGAGTTGCCGGCAGCCAGAAGTACCGCAGCCGTTCGGCCCTGCACTTCGCTGACGGGGTTGCTTGTTTGCGCCGCGCCAATGGCTACGGCCTCGATTTGGGGGCCGGTTTGCAAGGTTTGGGCCGCAATTGAGCGGGCCAGCGCCAGAGCGGCAGAGTTTGCCACCTTGTTCAGCAAGGGAATGACTCGCGCCTGGGCCGGCACGTTTTTTAACCCGCCGCCGGCGTGACTCAGCACGGCGGCCACGGTATTGGCCGTAACCGGCGCGTTTAAGGGCGTGCCGCTCAACCGGCTGACCCGTTCAGCCCGGTGGATATAATCATCGTGCAGGGGCTGGCCCAGCGCGTCAATACCCACCACAGGCACAACCAGCGTGGTGCTGGCGGGAATCACCGGTTCGTGCTCGGCGGGGGCTTTGAAGGGGCGCATGCGCGAGCCGTCGGCTTCGTTGAGGATGATATCAAAATGGCCGCTGGCTGCCAGCGCGTCAATTACTTCTGGGGGAATGCCAAAGGCTTTGCCGCTTTCGGGGTCGGCCTGGCCAATGAGCAGCGCGTGTTGATGGTCGTCGATGAGATGGTTAAGTTGGGGGAGAATGTCGGCCACGGTTTGGCGGGTCGGGTTAAACTTAAGATGAGCGGGAGCGCGCTGAATTTGGGCGGAGAAAATGCGGGTGGTGGTGGTGGTTAACACCCGCATTTTTTTTTGGCTTAACTCTTGAGCCAGCCGGAAAAGGGCCGTTGTTTTGCCGCCGCCCCCTACCAGCGCCACCACATCGCCGGCAGAAATTCGTAAAGCGCGTGAAAGCTGCACGGTATAAAACCTCAGGAAATCATTTTGGTTTGAAACAGAGGACTGGAGAGGATGGCTTCGAGTACGCCGCCGCCAATGGCCAGCGATTTATCGCTGATGGTGAAGCAATGGTCAACCGCGCCGCGCGGGTCAACATCGCCAATTTTCAGGCCGGCGGCAGCCTGAACGCTGGAATGAATCAGACCGCGCAGCACCCCATCAAAAGGCGCAATAATGTGATGGCCGTTTATAGAGGCAATTAATTGTCCTTGCCGCACTTTATCGCCAATGTTGGCGTGGCCAATAACCTGGCCGCCAACCGGGGCGCGCAGCACCCGTTCCAGCGCCTGGCCTTTGACCACGCCGGGAGTTCCGGTGTTGGCCTGGGCGGGGCCGTGATAAATTACCCGGCCCAGGTGATGGCCGCGATTGGTTTCGATGACCACGTGGCAATCTTGCCCGGCATTAAAGCCCGGCCCCAGCGCAATCACCAGCGGGGCATCGTTAAGAGATGTGCCGGTGTTGCGCTTGGCCATAATGGCATCAACCAGCACCTGCGGTTTTAAGTGAGCCGCGGCGATGCCCAAAGGGTCAACCAGCACCGGGATAATCTCGGTGGCGGCCAGATGGCGGGCCTCATCCGGGCTGTTTACCCGGCGGGAGGTAAAGCCCTCAACCGTGTTTTCGCCGTTGTATACGGCCTCGCCAAAGGCTACGGTGCGGCGAACCAGCAGCGGGGCCGGCAATTCGGTCATAATTAAAGGAAAACCGCTGCGTTTTAGCCGGTAAGCCACACCGCTGGCCAGGTCGCCGGCGCCTTTGATTAAAACCAACATATCTTTAAATATGGCTGCCATATAATTACGACTCCTCAAAGCCGCCTCATTCTACACCAATGATGGCCTTTTTTCAACCAGTTGCCGCCGGTTGGGTATAGATGTGGCTATTTCTGGCTTAATGAAGACCTCAAAGGTTTCAAAAACCTTTGAGGTCTGGAGGGGCTGGTAAGAATACGGCTTACATCATAGATTTAGTAGCAGCGATATCCCGTTGGGCCACAGTAATAAGGAACCCGATACCATCCAGGGTAGGTTCTGGGGTAATAGCCGTAATGGTGATACGTGGGGCGGTAATGGTAGTAGGACGCCGGGGTAACGCGCCCCGGAATCCACAATGACTGACCGGCCCAGATGTAGTTGCAATTGTTAAGCCTGTTAGCCGCACAAATGGCATACGGACTTACCCCATATCGCCAACCGATGGAGGAAAGGGTTTCTCCATAGCGCACCCGATGCCAGAAGCCACCTGATGCCGGGGGCGCAGCCTGACCGGCAGACACCCACAGCAATTGCAGCAACAGCACGAGTCCTAAGATTAACAGAATTTTTCTCATAGCAATCTCCTTTACCAAACTCCAATGCGGGACGAACCCGGATTAAAGTAAAACTCCCCAGATATATGGAACATCTGGGGAGTTTGATGGCTGAACAGATGATGGACCTTTGCCTCGGTCAAGGAGCCGGGTAAAATGTCCAACCACTTGTTGCATCAGTGGTAAGGTAGTCTGTAGAGAGAGTTACCCCAGATGCCGCACATAGCGCTTGTTGGTGCTGACCCCTTGGATTGCAGGTAAGATATACGTTTTTAGATTTTGAAGGAGCAAAGCGAATCTGATATCGACCAGGGAAACGCTATTTGTGATATTTCTCACTTATAGCTTATTATACTCTCTTTTGCCTGTTCAATCAATAGTGACAATATACTAATCGTATACTATCCTGACAGCATTTAGCGCCTGACGGGCGCGTGATTGGTTTTTGCTGAAGGCAACATCTTGAATTGTCATTGATAACGCTGCTTGATATTTGGAATTAAATACTCGCGAAAGGAACGCTCTACATTATATTGCGGTTTCCAGCCCCAATCGCGGCGGGCAGCGCTGTCGTCTAAATCGGCGGGCCAGGTATCGACAATGGTTTGGCGTTTGGGGTCTGGTTTGAAGGTAATTTGGGCGTCGGGAAAGGCATTAACCACCAGGTCGCGAATTTCCCCGGCAGATAGGCTAAAGCTGGTGATATTATAAACCAGGCGGCTTAACTTTTCTCGCGGCGCTTGCCCCAATTGCAACAGCGCCTGCACCGCGTCGGGCATTACCATAAAGGGAACGGTTGTTTCTTCGTTTACCCAACACTGGTAGGGTTTGCCTGCCGCTGCCGCGTGGAGCATCTCCGGCCCGTAATCGCTGGTGCCGCCGGTGGGCACGGTAAAGGCGCTAATCAGCCCGGGAAAACGGACACATCTAAAATCAATCATCACCGGTTGTTCGGCAGACATTTGACGGTAATATTTGCTGTAGTAGCTGCCTAACATTTCGCAGTAAAGTTTGTTGCAGCCGTAAATAGTGCGGGGCTGGTTCCACTCCCACTCGCGCACGCGCTGGTATAACCGCTTGCTGCGGTCCATTTCCGGCATACCGTAAACGGCAATAGAACTGGGAAAGATAAATTGAATGGGCCGGTTGCGCCACTGCGATTGCTCGGTGGCTAACTTGAGCAGGCCCAACGTGCCTTCGACATTAACGCTATGGGCCATTTCGGGGGTAAACTCACTGCTTTTAGAGAGCAGCGCAGCCAGGTGGTAAATGGCATCAATCTCGTACTCGCTAACCAGCCGGGCCAGCAGAATGTTGTTGAGTAAATCACCTTCAATGTGGGTGGCCAGCTTTTTAATATCATCGGGTAGGGGATGCAGGTCCATTGTTAGTAATTGGTTGCCGCCCTCTGCGGCCAGTTGTTTGACCAGGGCGTGGCCGATTTCGCCGCTGGCGCCGGTGATGAAGATAACTTTTTTGCGCATGTTGCCCATCCTTATAACTAAGCCGGACGCGCCGGAGCCGAAATAAACGGGGGACGCAAAGCGGCTTGGGTTAAATAATGCCCAATTCTTTGCCCACGCGGCTAAAAATATCCAGCGCCTGCTCTAAATCTGCCCGGCTGTGCGCCGCCGAATTCATAACCCGGACGCGGGCTTTGCCTTGCGGTACGGTAGGGTAGCCAATTGCCATTGCAAATAGACCTTCTTCAAACAGGCGGCGGCTAAATTGCTGGGCCAGGGGAGCGTCGCCCAGCATTACCGGCACAATGGGCGTTTGAGTCTGGCCGGTGTCAAAGCCCAGTTGTTTCATTTCTTGCTGAAACAGTCTGGCGTTGGCCCATAACTTGTCCACCAGTTGGGTAGACTCCTGCAAAATTTTGGTGGCTTCGATGCACGCGGCTACGTCGGGAACGGTCATAGCGCTGGAAAAGAGGAAGGGGCGACCACGCTGGCGCAGCCAATCCACAATGCTTTGCTTGCCGGCTACCAGCCCCCCAACTACTCCAAAGGCTTTGCTGAGCGTGCCGACTTCAATATCTACTTGCCCGTGCAGGCCAAAGTGGTCTACAATGCCGCGCCCGCCCTGGCCCAGCACGCCTTCGCCGTGGGCGTCATCTACCATTAGCAAAATATCGTGCTGTTGGGCCACCTGGCAAATTTCATCCAGGGGGGCAATGTCGCCATCCATACTAAAAACCCCATCCGTTACAATTAAACGATGCCCATATTCGGCGGTTTCGGCAATTTTGCGCTGCAAGTCATCCACATCATTATGAGCGTAACGCACCACCCGCGCGCGGCTCAGGCGGCAGCTGTCAATAATGCTGGCGTGGTTGAGTTCGTCGGAGAAGATGACATCATCATGGCCCACCAGGGCTGGAATCACCGCCAGGTTAGCCATAAACCCGCTTTGAAAGGTAATGCAGGCTTCGGCCTTTTTAAACCGGGCCAGTTGCTGTTCTAGCTCAACGTGCAGCGACAGGGTGCCGGCAATGGTTCGCACCGCGCCGGGGCCAATGCCGTAGGTGTCGATGGCTGCCTGCGCCGCTTTTTTGAGGCGGGGGTGATTAGCCAGGCCCAGGTAGTTATTGGCGCAAAAGTTTAACAAGTGGCGGCCATCAATTGTCACCCAGGCGTCCATCGGCGAGTCAATGGTGCGGATGTTAACAAAAAGCCCCGTTTCTTTCAGGCGAGCGAGCTGCTCATCTATCCAGCGAATGTTCTGAGCCATTATACAATCCTTTCTACAGATAATACTCGCTTTTCCACACACTATACTGTGGGTTATAGGATAGGCCAAATTGCGCGGTCAAGATAATCTTTTTGTTGGAGAGGTTGAGAAAAATGGTGGGGTGACGTAGTCCTGCTTACAGTTTTTTGAGGGCGTTAATTTATGCTCCGATAAATTATTGGTACGCCCATTTTTAGCGTGGTATAATTGCCCACAGAAGCGAGCTTTTACCCTGATTTTGGCAGGAGGTTCAATGTATATGCGTTTTCTAGCAGGTTTTTTAATTGGGATGGTTCTGGGCGCGGTGGCGGTGTTGCTAACTACGCCGCAAAGCGGCAGCGACCTGCAACAGAATTTTCGCGCCCGGATTGATGAAATTATGTCTGAGGGGCGACTGGCTGCGGCCAATCGTCGAGCCGAGTTAGAGGCCAGGCTGGCCGACCTGAAGGCCGGAAAATAGTAACCAGATTGAGTTATCCCAGCATTTTTTTTAGAATTCGGTCATATATCTGGTCGGCCTGAGCCATATCCTGGTCTGAAAATAGGCCAATGCGCGCATCTCGGGCTTTGGCTATCAGAGCCAGGGTATGGTTCACATCTTCGCCCTGAAGTTGCACTTTGTTGCAAATTTGCGTGCCGGCCATCAGCAACGGTAAATAGAGAAATTCTGTGTCCATCGACTGGCCCAAATCCACACTATCGGCAATGTGGCTGGCAACGGCCTGTCGCTCTGTTTTTGACCAGAACTGGCGGCCAAAGGCCTGAGCAATCAGCCCAAACCCTATGGCCGCCGAAAGTCTGAGCACGTGATGAAAGCCAATGGAGCGTATCAGGGCCAGGCTATCGGTGGTGTCAACTTCGGCTTCAAGGGCGTGTTCCCAAATGGGCACCAGCAATCCGTTTCGCCGTTGCGGGTCGGCCAAAAAATATTGGCAGCTATAGGTTAAAATTTTCCCCATTACAATCGCTTCGCCTATTCTAAGGGGTAACCCAACGTCGGCAAAGCGATGCGTGCTTTCGCTATATAAATTTACATAGAGAGCTTCAACGGTTAGCTCTTTTTTTATTTTAACTTCGCGCAGGTGAATTTCTTGAACTGCTTCGGCAAAAAATTTGGCCTCTTTTTTCTTCCAAATTATTTCAAAGGCCGATTTCATCTCCGGCGCTCTTTGGTCGATTGGGGCCGGTTTATCGGAAATTTTCAGGCCAAACACACCCTTTTTGACGGATTTTTCCACATAGGTTGCGCCCAGGCTGCCAATTAAGTTTAGACCTACCGGGCTGTCCAGCAGGTTTGATTCTAGCTGGCTTTTTGATTTGGGGGGTCTGATTCGTTCTCCTTTGCCTTGGGCCGATACTTTTGCTTCGACGCCTATGGTTAGCTCGCCGGGTTCGGCGTGGTCGGTGGTGGCAATGGGCCAGGTGAGCAGTCCGACTTCGGCGGCGGCCAATTTTACCTCAATTTCTTCTTCTTCTACCTGGAGTAATGGGTTTTTGGAGCGCAAAAAGCCGCCGGATTGTGGCAAATCAATTTTCAGGCCAATTTCTATAGGCACGTTAAGCGTATTTTGCAGGAGCAGATATAAATTGGCTGCCTGCCCCACGGAGATGGTACCGGGTTCAAAGTAGCCGGCATATTGTAACCCTCCGGTGGCAAAGCGTTCTGGTGCATCAATATATTCGCCAATTACATCGGGATAAGTTGCCACGGCCCTCTCCTTAGCTTGTCATAATCAATTAATGACAGCATATCATTGCAAAGGTATTTTGTCAATGCAGCCGATTGAGTTGGTGTGTTGTTAATAGTTTTCTAGCAATTCTTGTTGAAAATGAGCCACAACTACCTGAAGCATGTTGACGGTATAATGGGCCACAAATGTAACCAGCAGTTCGCCGCTCCAGATAAAAATCAGGCAGAAGAATACATTGATGGCGCCGGCTCCAATTACGCCTAACTGGCCCTGGGGTTGGTGCATAAGGCCAAATATAATCGAGGTTATAATAATCAAAAGCGCCAATGGGATGATGGGTCGAAACAAACCTATCAACAAGGTGCGAAAGAGTAGCTCTTCCATTAGTACCGGCGGAATAAACGCCAGCGCCACCGGCAGCCATTCTTTGGCATGGCGCGGCAAAATGTTGCGGATAAGCCACGGAGAGTAAATATGTCGCCCAAAATATTTGATGAGTTGCCAGGTAACCAGGTAGACACTTAACTGGGTTACAAGACCAATTGCCAGCCCCACCGGCACGCTCCACCATATATTTTTTACCGTTAGCCCCAATTCACCGGCAGATAGCCCGCTCAACCAGGCCAGAAACAGGCAAATAATTACCATTAAAATCCGGGCAATTAATTCGGGTAAAGAGAGCAGCAGGTTGAAATCGGGCTGTAAGTTTTTCAGCAGTAAATAACTGCGATAGGTTATCCAGGCGATAAGGCCGGTAAAAAGAATAGTTGCCAGCCGGGCCAGTGCAAGCCATAAATCTATTGACATTTAAAAAGCGCAGGTTAAAACGGTTTAGGTTTTTTCTAGCGGTTCTAGCTGGTTGGCCCGTGGCCAGTAGAGCCTGGGCTTACCCGCGTCTGCGGAGACGGCGATAACGTAAGATTTGTGTAGCCGGGGATTCCCCTTGCTAAAGGGTCCGAGATTGAATTTGCCTTTATATTTATCAAGCATGACCCCACGCTGAGGCGGCACAATCTCTATAATTTCTCCCACTTTTTCCGTCCACTTGCCCCCGGAGTGGCTAACCCAACGAACCCTGTCGCCCACCTCAAACTCATACAGCATTGTTGCAATTCCCCCTGAAAAGTTGCGTTGTGACCTGTTTTTTGATGGTAGTATATCGGTAAACGTTGCCGCTGACAAGTTAGTTTTACTCAAGCGCCCATTCCATTGGGGTGGGTAGAGAAAAACCGGATTGGATGGCAGCCGGCCGGTTATTTTCAATTGACTCGACGGTAGCGCACAAAATTTCAACCACGTGAGCGGCGTGTTCGCCGGTAGCCCGGTGCGGGCGGTTCTGGCGAATAGCGCGGGCCATATCCAGCACGCTGCGCCCCCACTCTACGCCCGGATAGGGCGCTTTAATCAGGGGAACGGGTTTGAAAGGCTGGTCGAACCCGGCAAATTCTACGGCAACGTTAAAATCGTGCCAGCTAGCCAGATACAACGAGCCTAAATCGCCATGAAACTCGATGCCATCTTGTTTGCTGCTGCGGCGCGATACGTAAAAGTTGGTTGTTAGCCGAACCAGCAAACCGCTTTCCATTTGGATGGAGGCAACCACAAAGTCGGGCGTGTCAATGTGAAAAGGGTTGCCATCCCGGGTTACGCGGTTGGGGTAAAGCACCTGCCCGTAAGCCGACACGCGCCGGGCCGGGCCAAAAATGGCGGTCAGCAGGGTCAGCGGGTAGACGCCCACATCAAACAACGCGCCTACCTGATAAAAAGGAACCGGCGCCGGGTGCCAGCTTTCAATGCGGCCCCAGTTAACTTCGGCGTAAGCCACCCGAATTTCGCCCAGCCGCCCTTCTCTAATCAGTTTCCAGGCGGTTTGTTGCGCCTCGCCCATGTAGGTAAAGGGCGAGCAGCCCAGCCGTAACCCTTTTTGGTTGGCCAGGTTTACCAGCTCCTGGGCGTCTTGATAGGTAAGGGCTAAAGGTTTTTCGCTGTGGACATGTTTGCCCGCTTGCAGGCATTGGGCGGTAATTTCTTTGTGGACGTGATGAACTGTCAAATTGACAGCCAGTTCAATTGACTCGTCGGCCAGCAGCGCCTCGATGGAGGGGTAGGCCCGGCAGTTAAACTCATCGGCCAGCGTTTTGGCTTTAACCGGGTCAATATCAACCACGCCAACCAGCGTAACTTCGGGGTAATGGCTCAGGCTTTGGGCATAACGGTTGGCAATATTGCCACAGCCGATAATGCCAACGCCTATTTTTTGTTGGGTCATTGAAAGCTCCTGATTAAAATAGTTTGCCCATGATACCCCCTCGCGGCCATTTTAGACAATAATTTGATTGAGTCATGAGGCGCTATGTTCTATTTGATAACTGCAAAGTTTGAATGAGTTAAAGGTGAAACAAACCCAAATCAATAATGGGTTACAACTTTGGTGCCAACCGAGGCCCAATTAAACAGCCACTCTGAATCGGGAATTGACAGGTTTACGCAACCGTGACTCATTGGCGTGCCAAAGTTGTTGTGCCAGTAGGTGCCGTGCAGGCCATACCCTTTGTGAAAATACATTACATAAGGAACATTGGGCAGGTCGTAGGCGTCGGCCCCAAAACCGCCGCGCATGCGGGCTTTTTCATATTTTACGTAAATGTTGTAGGTTCCCACAACGGTGGGGTATTGCCAGGTTCCGGTTGAAACCGGCGCCGTAAATACGGGTGTTTGCCCTTCGTAGGCGGTTAGTTTTTGGTTGGTCAAATCCACATCAATCCATTTTTCGCTGTTGGCGGCAACCGGCGCGGGGCGAGAGACCGGTTCAATAACTGGCGGAGGCGCGTAAAAATCAACTTGCTGATTGGCGTAAATGGGCGCGGGTTGTGGCGGAGTTGGCGCGCCTGCCCAGGGACTCCAGGTTGGGGGTTGGCTATAAGTTGGAAAAGCTGTTGGCGGGGCCTCAAATTGGTTAGGTTGAGTAGTTTGAAACCGGTGCGGCGTTACCGGCTCGATAGGTAGAGGTGCGGAGAGATAAACAGGAATCATTAATTCCTGCCCGGCGTAAATCCAGGTATCCCAGTTTAACCGGTTGGCGGCAACCAGCTCATCAACAGAAATGCCGTGGCTGTCGGCAATTGAGTAGAGGGTGTCGCCCGGCTGCACAATGTAGTAGTGTCCGCCGCTGGCCCAGGCAGGCGTAACCCCTATCAGAAAAAATGTAGTCGCCGCCAGGGCAATAAAAAAACGTTTCATGTTGACTCCTCCTGCATCCGCATTTCTAAAATTCTTGACGCATCCCTGATATATTGATTTCAAGTATACATAAAATCAATATATCTGCAATGCGAATCAGATATTAGGGTGTGTCCGACATTTTAGGAGGACGGGGGGGTATCCCCCCAATTCCCCCCTGCGCTTTCCAAAAATTCTGGACGCACCCAGATATTATGTTAATGCAGGGAGCCATATAGTTGCGGGGCAAACAAAACAAAAGAAGGACAGTCTCAATAAGATTGCAACGCAAAGGGCATAAGCAGCAAAACCCCGGAGTGTCAAAATGCGCTTTGACACTCCGCCGCCATTATTAGTTGGCGTAGCGCAGCTTATATTCGTAGCTGGCCGGTTCGGTGGTGATGGGGGTGAGGCCGCTGACAATTAAAATAGCCTGCTCTACCGCAGTGCCCAAGCCGTTGATGGTCAACGTGCCGTGGTTGGTTTCATCCAGAGATATGGGGCGCACTGTAACCTGGCTGCCAATTTCAAGCAGTTGCACCAAAAAACGCTGGGGCAAAATATTGTCGATGCGCACAAAGCCTTCGGCCTGCCAGCCGTTTGGCCCGGTTTCGGCGTTGTCAAAAAAGCCAATTTCGGGGATGCTGATATCGTCGATGGTCCAGCCGGGGCGATTGACCGCGTCATCGGTAACGTATTCAAACCGTATCAATACTTCTTGCCCGGCGTAGTCCGACAGGTCAATCTTTTCTTCTATCCAAACCGGCCCATCCTGGCCCGATTTGCCGGTGTAACCCGGCCCGTAGGCATTGCCCGAAGGGTTGGTGGTGGCGCTATGGGGCGTTTGTAAAATTGTCCAGTTGGCCCCGCCATCGGTAGAAATTTCAACGTAGCCATAATCCCAGTCGGTTTCAATATCGTACCAGGTCCAGTAGGCCAGGGTAGCCGCGCTTACCTGGCTCAAATCAAAGGCGCGGGTTAGCCGGGTGTTGGTTTCGTCGCCCCGGTGGCTGTACCATTGATGGCTGCCGCTGTGGGGCCGGTTGTTGACAACCTTTACCCGCGTCGAGCCGGTAAATTCGATGGTTAAATTACCGTTGCCGGTCAGCTCGATATAGTCGCCGCCGTATTGGTAAACGGTGGTTTGTTTTTCTACCGGGTAAATGCTGTGGCGTTCGGTAGGTTTGACCGGCGTTATCGAGGCATCTTTGTAACCCCACCGGCCCGCTCCGGCCGACGAGTCGTTTAGATAATTAGCCACCAGAAAGTCGGCAAAAATATCGTGGAATCGCTCCGGGGCTTGGTGCTCGGTCAGGGTGTCGTCAAAGCCGGCAATGCCGTTTTGGGGGTTGGCGACCACCGCCTGCATCATCTCTTCGCCGTAACGCTGCAAAAAGTAGGCCACAAATAAAAAGCTGCCGCCATAATTTGCCAGCGATGCGCCGGGGCTGTCGGACCAACTGGTCAGTTGGGTATCGGGCACGTGGGCAAACGCGCCCACAAAGCCGCTGGTCCCGTAACCGTTGATAAAGGTGGCCAGCTCGCTGAGACCCTCGTTTACCCAGGTATCTTCGTTGCGGTCCTGGTACCAGTGAATCATATGCTGAAATTCGTGGGCCAGCACGCCGTCAAAATAATCATTGCCGGGGGTGATGGCATTGAGGTTGATAAAAAACATCTCGCGCTGGTTGCTGTAAGGTTCGGCCAGGGCAACGTAGGAGTTGGAGGCCGAGAAATAACCGGCCACGCCCGGCACGTTGCCCATAAAAATATGCACCCGCACATCATTATCTACGCCGGGCGACCACTCGCTGCCAAAAAATTCGCGGTTAATGGGGTAGGTTTGGTGTTCAAAACGTTCGGCAGAGCGCATGAGGGCATCATCGTTAACCTTAAAACCATCTTCAATCCACCAGTAAGAGTGGCCGGTAACGTATTGTAAGGTGGCCGTTACCTGAAACTGCTGCGGCGGCGTGGTTTGGTTGTCAGTTACCCAAAAGGCGTCTGAGTCGCCTATTTTAAATTCAACAGTTTGGGAAATGGTTTTGGGGATTTCCTGCCCCTTATGTTTTAGACGCATTGCCAGCAGCCGCTGGTCGCGCTCAGGCAGCAGGGCCTGCACGAGAATCTCTTCTGTGGAAAGTTGTAGCGGGCTGGCTTTGACCGCTTCCTGCTCGGTGGATGATTGGGCCGGGGTGGCGGTTGGTTTGGCCGGCATGTTGCTGGCCGGCGCAGATTGTCTGGCGGCTGTTGGCGAGGCGGTAGCCAGCGGGGTGCGCTCTATCACCGGAATTGGGGTTGGCGTAGCGGTTTCAAAGCTGTTAAGGGCTGTATCTAGCGAGAAGCTATTCAACGCCGGAACAATTTGCCAGGCTCCAATGGCAACGGCAGCCAGGCAACATAATACCAGCGCTGCTGCGCTGCCCCACAAGATAACGGTTCTTTTCTTCAAGCGATAGATTCCATTTTTAAAAGAGTTCGACCGGGCTATTTTTAAATTAGCTCAAACTTGCGCCGGGCTGGGCTACTGGTTAATCCGAAATCCGCCGGGATTATTGCGAAGAAACCCTTCCGAATACAGCCCTTTATCGCAATCCCAATGGCAGGTCCAGTCGGCGTTGAGCACGGTTTCGTCGGGCCAGTTCATCAAAATTTTGATGTCTTCGGACAATTTGGTGTACTGCTTGCATTGGGCGTCGAACATGTGGGCAAAATTGGGGCAGTCATATCTTACAACTGTAACCCACCACCAGCCTACGCCATCTGCCGGGTTAGGGATAACAATGTCCCACTCGCCCGGCCCTTTTTCCGGGTAATGGTGGCTGGGGCCGGCCGGGTGCGAGATAATTCTGAACGCGCCGTTATCAATGAGCACGCTGTAGCCGTTAACCAGATTTCTGGCTTCATCTCTCAGGCGTCCTTTAAAGTGAACAATGCCCGCGTTTTCTGTCCCCCAGAATCCATCGGGGGTAAACTGGTAAGATTTAACCGGCTCTGGAGGCGGGGCCTCTTCCTGGGGTGGCGGCGGTTCGGTGGGAACGGGGGTGGGGGTGGGCGGCGCCGGCGGGGCCTGGGCAAAGGGTATAACATCGGTATTGCCAAGCACCTCTACCAGCGGCCCAAAAATCCAGCCGAGATTGCCCGAAAATTCAATTTGATACCAGGTGCTATCCTGGTTGCGCCCCAAAATTTTAAAGGACTCGCCAACGGCCGCGGCGCCAACAATAGGGTAATCTGTGCTGGGGCCGTTGCGGATATTCATATTTTGAACAATGTTGATGCTGGCCCCTTCGGGGGTGGGGGTATCGGTGGGTTGGGGAATGGGGGTTGCGGTTGGCTCGACGGTCGGTTCGGCGGGTTGCTGCTCTGGAGCCGGCGCTTCTGGCTGGTCGGCTTCTGGCTGGTTGTTAATTGGCGCTAACTGAACCAGGTCGGCGGGGGTAGGGGTAAAGGTGGGAAAGGGGGTGCGGGTGGGCGTTGGTTCGGCCTGGCTGCTACCTATTGGCAAAGCGCCAGACAGGTTGCACCCAATTGAAACGATTGCCACCAACACTGGCAGCGCAATAATCAACATCGAGCGGTTTTGGGCTTTTTCTGACATACTAATCTCCGGCGGGTCTCTCTGCGTTATTAAGATTATTTGACCCAAGCAAACAGTATAGCGTGACGGCGTTAATTTTCAAGTTCTATTGCTGTTGCTGGGGCCAGTAAAAATCAAAGTGAACGTATTGCTGCGGGTCTGGGCTTAAACTTATCTCGATTTCCGGCGATACCTGCACGCCGCCTTCCATCAGAGTAATTTTATAGGTTCCGGGAACATAAGGCGCAAATTCGAGTTTGGCGTTCATATTGTGGTTATCGCCGGCCCCTTTAACGGTGCTATCGCCAAAGCCAGGGCCGCCCACATCGCTCATATAAACAGTGCCGTTGGGGGCTACGGCCTTCATCTGATAGCCGCTAAGGGTGCGAAAGAAGCCTGGCCCGGAATCTGAGCGCACCCAAAGGGTCATGCGAGTAAAATCGGGCGCGCCGGTATCGTGAATGTAGTAATCAACCTTAAATGGATATTCCGGGGTAGGGGTAGCGGTTGGCTCTTCGGGAGTGGGGGTGGCGGTTGGTTCTGCGGGTGGAGCAGCGGGTTGCGCCGGTTGTGGTTGCCGGGCTGGCGGCTCGGTGGGGGCTTCGGTGGGCGTTGAGGTTGGCGTGCCGGTAGGCGTTGGGGTAAGGGTAGCTGTTGGCGTAGGGCTGGGGGTAAAGGTAGAGGTCCAGTTAGGGGTAAAGGTATAGGTAGGGCGCGGCGTTTTGAATGTAGTTGGTGTAGGGGTAGGAACCTGCACCAGCAACCTTCCGGCCGAGCAGCCCAAACTCAAGGCCAGGCCAACCAGCAGCAGGCTGAACAGCCGATAAAAATCTTTATTGAATTGACAGCGAGTGTTTACGTTTTTAAATGACCACATACCAGGATATCACTTGATAAATTTGATCGACTTATCTAGCCCACCAAATAAAATCCCAATACCATTGGTTTGGGTCACTTGAATAGGAAAGAGGCACTTTTTCAGAAAGCTGGGCGCCGCCTCCATCCACAACATAAACGTTCCAGGTGCCATCTTGAAAACCGCCGGGCGGCTCAAATTTTACATTGCCACATTTACCATAGCCGCCGGTGCCGGCGCAGGCATCGTATTGCCAGGTAGTGGCCGGCGATTTGAATGTTTTGCCTGATGAATGTTCGCCCATAATAAAGAGACCACCAATGGGCGTGCCGTTGCCATCTGTTACGGCAAAAATGTTTGATAGAACAGGGGCATTGGTTTTTTGCCAGGTTCGGTCGCCTTGCTCTCTAATTTTAAAAGGATAGTCGGGCGCGGGCGTTGGAACCGGGGCCGGCGTATCGGTGGGCGGCGGAGGAGGTGGGGGTTGGGTTGGTACGGGCGTATTGGTTGGTACGGGCGTATCGGTGGGCGCGGGGGTAGGGGTAGGCGGCGGGGTTGGGGTTTCGGTGGGAATGGGGGTGATGGTTGGCGTTGGGCTGGGCGTGGGCGTGTCGGTAAAGCTGGGCGTAGGCGTAAAAGTGGGCCTCGGGGTGGCCCGAGGCCGGGTAGGGGTGGCATCTTCTGAACTTAGCCGGGCCAGCAGTTGGCTGGAGTTAACCCTATTGGCCACAGACTGAGCCAGACTGCAATTTATGGAGACGACGGCAAGCAAAAAAAACGCCGCAAGCCAAAGCAAGAGGCGTGAGATTCCCATAATCCTTTACCTTCCTTCCTGGTTTCAGAATGAGTATTATAGCATGTAGAGAAATGGAGGCAAACGGCAAGAGGGTTTTAGAAAGCCGCCAGTTTGACGGTAATATTGGCGCCTTTACCGGCCACGGCCAACCGATTTTTGATAACGGTTAAATTGGCTTTATAAGCTGTGGTAATTCCGGCTTTGCGGCTCCAGGCTTCATCCTGAGTCCACAGCCGCAGGTCGGCTAAATCGGCCAGAGGAAATTGAGGGGGGTAATTGGTTGGGTCAAAAGGGTTGTTGTGGGGAATAGCCGTTATAATTAAAAAGGCGCTGTTTGAAGACCGCGCAATTTTTTGCAATCGCCGTAATAGCACCCTGTGTAAATCGGCGTCGATATTTTGCAGTAGTTGGGCTATGTGTCCTAACGCCACAATCACCAGTTGAGTATGGCGGGCGGCATTTTCCAGCCCGGTGAGCGCGTCAAAAAAAGTGTCGGGCCGGACAAGCAGCAGTTGCGGCGCTACCAACCCGCAGCGTTCGGCCTGCCAGGGGTCAAAGTTGTAACTCAAGTCGATAATTGTTACCTCTTTTTGCTGGCGCTGCGCTTTGGCGGCAATACGGGCGGCCAGGCAGGTTGACCCGCCGTTGGCGGCGGTGGAGCCGGGGTGGATAAGTTCCGTGATTTTACCGAGCGGTAAACCCCCAATGCCCAGCGCCTTATCCAAAGGGCGAAGGCCGGTAGGCAAAACCGGCACATTGGCCGGCGCTTTATAATCTGTTAAATTGGGCATGGTGGTAGGGCTGGCAAAAAAACCGGCCACACTTTGAATCACCCGTTTGATATCCCCTGAATTTTTGAAAGCCACAATTGTTACCTTTACGCATATTGCTTGCTCGATGAGTCAATTATACCAGAACGTATGTTCGGGTGTCAAGATGATTTGGGTTAAAATTTTGCAGGGTAATCAACAGGCTATTTTTTGATGTTAACCGGCCCCAGCGTAACGGAGTTTTCACCGGTATCTTTACGGGCCAGTGGTTGGATAGTTTCGGGGTGGTACAATTCTGCATTCAGCCAGTATTGGCCGGGTGATAATTGGGACGGGATGGTAATTTGAACCGGGTGATAAACCGGTTGGTTCAACGGCCAGGCGGTGGCCCGGTAGAGCGCGCCAACCGGCCACTCGTCTTGCCCCTGGGCGGCCAGTTGGCCGTTGGGCGCCCACAGTTTGAGCGATGTTTTATAATCAACCCCCGGCGGAGCGGTGGCGGCCCACCATAATTTCAAATGAATGGTCTGGCCGGGTTGCCACCATTGGTTGGGTAGCTGCCAGCCCAGCAGGGCCATTCCATCCTCAAATGCTACTGGTTGACTTGTTGCTGGCGGCGGTGGGACAGTTAGCAAATAACCCTGCGCCCGGATGTTGCTGGAGCCGGAAAAGGGCTGGTCTTCCAGCGGAATGGCGCGCCGGGCCAGCCAGGCCCGAATCAGCCCATCCGGGTCGGTGACGGTATCGTAGGCCCGCAGCAGCCACAGGCGGGGAAAGTCGGCAGAGATTTGCTCCAGGGCCTGCACGGTTTCGGCGGCGCTCATGGCGTAAAAATCGGCGCGGGGGTCGCCCCAACCCAGTTGAGGCTGACCGTCAACGGCGCCGGCCTGCAACAGCAGAGGGTGGTCGCTGTGCGGGGGCCGGTAGGGGACAAGCCGCCGGCGCTCAAGCCGGGGCAGGCGACTGTAATAATCAAAGGCGGTGTAGGCGTAGCCGGCGTTGATTAAAATAGCATCGCCCGGCTGCCAGCGCTGGTCGATAAATCTAACGGCGGCGCGAAAGTTATCGGGGCGGTATTGGGGGTCAAAATGAAACTGGTAAAGGGAGTAGAAAGAGGAGGTGACTATCACGACCATTGCGGCGAGAGCCGCCCAGAAGTGAATTCGCATAGACAAATAGACTATGCCCGCCGCTATTAACACATAAAAAGCCGGGGCATAGGTAAACAGGTAGCGCACGTGATACAGCGGCGTAATAAGCGAGAGCAGGTAGATGATAAGTAACGGCCCAAAGGTGTAAGTTGCCAAAAACCAGCCGCCGGAAAAGCGAGGCAGTGAAGGATTTGTTGGGAAGGCGCGTAAACTTAACATAAGCAGTATCAGCGTGACCAGCAGGACGGGCCAGACCGCGCCGGGTTCAACGGACTGGCCCAGCGATAGCGCGCTCCAGCTTTCGATGATGGCGGCCCAGAGTTGCGGCGGCGAGCGCCACGGCGGCACCGGCGGGTCGGTGGCTTGCCGCCAGGCAATCGGCAGCCAGGGCAGATAGGCGGCAATTAGCAACCCGTTGGCAAGCAGCAGTTTTTTGAGCGCGGCCAGACGGCGCAGCCCGTAAATTACAAAAAAGAGATTGAGTGCCACCAGCAGAAAGGCAAAGTAATAGAGCGCGTACAGCCCAATTGCGGCGCTTAAAATGTAGCCCGGCAGCCAGTATCGGTGGGGGGCGGGGGTGGCAAACTGGCGCAGCAGGCAATAGGCCGCAATTACGCCCAGCGCCGCGCCCAGGGTATACATCCGCACCTCTTGCGAGTACCAGATATGGTAGGGCGACACGCTGACCAGCAGCGCGGCCCAGGCGGCTACGGCGCGATTGGCTGCGTGTCGCCCCAGCAGGTAAGTAAGAGGGATAAGCAGCACGCCAAAAATAACCGAGAAGAAAGCCAGCGCAAACTCGGTGTGGCCGGCGGCTTGCGCCCAATACCGCAGCAGCAAATAATAACCGGGCGGGTGGATATCTCTGGCGGTGTGGGCAATTAATTGTGCGGGGGACAGGCCGGCCAAAAAAGCGCTGACGGTTTCATCGTACCACAGGCTTTCGTCGCCCAGCCGGTACAATCGCAGGGCAAAGCCCAGCAGGATGAACCCAATAAGCCAAAATTGAGATATCGGTCGCCGAGTTGTCATTGCTGGCATCTTAGCATAAGCTGATGTGGTGACAAAATTGGGTGTGCCGGGTGTTATGTTGACGCCCCGATGCTTCTATGTTAGATTCTACGCCATCTTGACTATTTTAGGGGGCATTATGACAAACAATTTGTGGCATCAATTAGACCCGGGGCCGGACACGCCGGAAGTGATTTATGTGATTGTCGAGATTCCCAAGGGGTCTCGGAACAAGTATGAGTATGGCAAGGAACTTGGCGTTATCAAACTGGACCGGGTGCTATTCTCGTCACTGCACTATCCGGGCGATTATGGGTTGATTCCCCGCACTTTTTATGATGATGGCGACCCGCTGGATGTATTGGTTATGATTAATGAGCCAACATTTCCCGGCTGCGTCATCGAAGCTCGCCCCATTGGGTTGTTCAAAATGCTCGACCAGGGGTTGGCCGACGATAAAGTGCTGGCAGTTCCGGCCCGCGACCCCATATTTGATGATTACCAGGATATTAAGGATATTCCAAAGCACTTTCTAAAAGAAGTGGCCCATTTTTTTGAGGTCTACAAAGATTTAGAGGGCAAACGCACCAAACCGGTTGGCTGGGAGTCGGCCGAGGTGGCCAAAGCGGAAATCAAGCGGGCAGTGGATTTGTACTGGTCAAAATATAGTAAAGGGTTGCGCGTGTAAAACTATATTTCAGCCTCAGTGAACCTGCATCTTTGCGGATATTTCTCCCACTTGGTTCCAAAATTCAGGGCCGATTCGGAAGCTCAAAATCACTTGACATATTCTACGTCTTGGAGTATTATGTATAGTACCATAGCGTATTGTGTCCATATATTGTGGGTTAATTATCCCCAGCCCCCATATTTTGGGGTACAGGAGGCTAATATGAAAAAAACTTTAACCATTATGGTACTGGTAGTTATGTTAAGTGTGACTACCGTTGGCCTGGCTAATGCCTCGCCGGGGTTACAAGGGAGCGGAACCGTTCACTATGTAACCTTTGGCGAAACTCTGTATAGCATTGCGATGCAATACGGCGTTAGCAGCAACGCAATTTTACAGATAAACGGATTGGCCAATCCCGATTTGATATACGTAGGGCAGCCTCTGGTTATCCCCGGCGTTTTGGGCGGCCCCGGCGGATATGCCCCCGAACCAAAAGCTTATGGTTGCGCCAATTTCCATATAGTCTCGGCCGGCGAAACCTTATCGGGTATTGCCTATAGTTATGGAGTGTCGCTGCAAGAATTGCTAAACCATAACTATCTTTATAACAGCAATGTGGTTTATGTTGGGCAACAAATTTGTTTGCCTCCTCGCGCTCAAAAGGGATACGTTCCGCAGCCGGCCAGCTACCACCAGGGGTATAGTATGCCCGCCAGTACTTACTATCACACGGTACGCAATGGAGAAACTTTGCACTGGATAGCCCAACAGTATGGCGTCAATTATCTGGACATTGTAAACTCAAACAATATGACCAACGCCGGCCTGATTTGGGCCGGTCAGCGTTTGTACATCCCCAATTATCACCCTGCCCCCCCGCCCGTTGCTGCGCCGGTTCAAGGTTACAGCCACAAGCCAGACTATGCGCCCCCGGCAGCGCCGCCTCCTGCGCCGGTGTATGGCGGCGGCGGTGGCAGCGATAAGGATTACGAGCCAACATCCGCAGACGCTCCAATTCCTCCGGCCCCTGAGTATCAGGAGTCGCCGCCATTGCCTCTGCTGCCGGTGGCCGACCACCCCATTGAGGTAGTTGTCAACGGCGGCCAAAGCTGGGTGGGCAAGCTCTTTAACGAGCCGTATGATGACCCCGACGGCGTGACGACCCTGATTGTGAATACAGGCGAAAAAGATCAAAATAGAGTGGTGAGAATGAGAAGCGGTGATTATGAAGTTAAGGGCGAGCTGGGGTTGGTGCCGGAATTTGGCATTGACCGGTTCCGTTTTGCCTTTAAATACATTCCGCCCGGTGATTACGATGTGTGGATTGACGACCCTGAAATTCAATCGGAAAAGGTGCAGGTGCGGGTTGACCCCGGCAAACGGGTTGAGGTCGGTTTCCGTAAAGGGGTTGCCTTTAGCGGGCCTACGTTTGCCTCTCCCGATGGTTGGGTGCTGGCTTCGTGGGATAACCCCAGCGAGCCGGGTAAAAACCTGGGCGCCTGGTCGAATATTTTAATTCAAACCCCGGCTTCGGGCTTGTGGGTTAAAATCGAGAGCGAGGGCGGCGGTTACAAGGCCAGTTGCTTTACCGGCACCAAAGGCCCCGGCGCGTGCGATTTTGCCGGATTGTCTGCGGGTCTATACTGGATTTGGATTGACGGCACCGACCTGACTCTGAAAACCTACATGGATGGCAACGCTTACGCCACCTTTGCCTTTGCCCGCCAGCCCGTTGCCGGCGAGGAGAACAAAATTGGGCCGGTTACATATGATTGACGGTTGATTGAAAAATTTAATTTGGCTATTTGACACCCAAAACCGCCGGAGAGATTTTTCTTCCGGCGGTTTTTTTGTATTACTGCCGTTTGAATTGGGGCTTATTTTTCTTCGGTGGGCTTTAAATCTTTGCTGCGCCAGTGAACGGTTTCTATTTGCGATTGTTTGCGGGTGTCGCGCTGCTGCATCTCTGCGGGGCTGATTGGAATGACAAAATAAAATTTACTGCCGGGGTAATTCAATTCATCGTAACCGGGGCTTTCTACCCAAACTTTACCGCCGTGGGCTTCGGCAATGGCTTTTACCAGGGCCAGGCCCAATCCGGGACCGGCCCCCTTAAATTTGGTTTTGCCCGTGCTGTGATGGGCGACGTCATCAATTCTGAACACTTTTTCAAAAATGCGCTCGTGATATTGGGGGTCAATGCCAATTCCTTTGTCTATGACCGCAATTTCAATGGCCGGAGTTGAGCTATTCATTGTTGTGGTACGCGCCTCAACCTTTACCAGCCCGCCATCCGGGGTATATTTGATGGCGTTGCTTATCAGGTTTTCCAGAGCCTGCACCAGCCGCGTGCCGTCGGCTTCGATGATGGGCAGGTTTTCAAAACCGTTTTTGGCAAAAGCGATGCGCCGCTCATCCAGCGCCGACGTAAAAGGCCGCGTGGCCTGGTCTAATACCTCAACCAGCGAAACCGGACCCTTAAACAGATTCATTTCGCCAATGTCGGCCTCGGTCACGTCAAACATCACGTCGATGACATCTTTCATTCGCTCGCTGCCCCTGGCAATCCCTTCGGTCATCTTTTTAACGTAGTCGGGGTTTTTTAACTCATCTTCGGTCAGGTCAAGCAACATCCGAGAGTAGCCAAGAATGTGAGTCAACGGTGTTCTTAACTCATGAGAGGCAATCGAGAGAAAGTCATTCTTGTTCTGGTCCAGCCCTTCCAGCCTTTCGCTAAGCAACCCCACCTCGCGGTGAACGGTCGCCAGTTGTTCAAATAATTGGGCGCTGTCCATCGCCAGGGCCGATTGTTCGGCCAGGGCCACCATTAAATCTATATCTTCTTCATAGTAGGCGGTGCCGCTGGCGCGAGGCCCAAAACTTAACATCCCCACCAGGTCTCGATGACGCATAATGGGTACGTGTAGCTCCATCCCCATATCGGCCAACCACTTGCGCTCATCTTTGCCAATGCTGCTAAATTCTGGCAGCACGTCAACATCGTACTGGTGCAACGATTTGTGGCCGTTGCGAAAATGGTCAACAAAGGCGCTGTTAGTGCTAAAATGACCTGTGGTTAAATCTTCTACGCCCACCGAAGCCAACGGGCGCAACGAAACGCCGCTACTGCTGCCGCGTTCATTTACAAACACAATCCCTTGTTCAATCCCCAGGGTTTCAATCATCAAATTAAGCACAATGTTGCCCAGCCGCTGCATATCTAATGCGCCGCTTACGCTTTGGCTATAGCGTTTTATGACTTGTTTGGCATCGCGGTCGTCTTTGCCAAAAATGATTTTGTTTAGAAACCGGCCGGCGCGCCGCCACAAAAGCGGAACTACCATAGCCAGTGTCACAGCCAGAAACACGGCCCAAAGAAACACGTTACCGGGGTTAAGCGCGCTGCTTCGGCTAACAATTACGGTTATAGCCAGGCTAAAGTAAAAAATAACGGCCAGGGTGCTGGTCAAACTTACAAAATGCACGGCCCGACCCACCAGCAGGTTTAAATCGGGCGCGTGATAGCTTAAAACTATATAGCTGGCTAAAACGCTCCCCACCGAAACCAGCAGCAGGCCAGACCAGTAAAAAATTGCCGGTTTAACAAATAAGATGAGTCCGCTTGCGCCCAGCAGCGTGGCGGCAATTAACCAGTATCGCAGCCGGTTAAGGTATTGGGCCGATTGTCTTTTTTTGAATTCTGTGGTCAGAGAAACGGCAGCCGTAACCAGCGGTATTATCCAGCCCAGCGCCGAAATAATTAGCGTGTTATTAATGCCGGGAAAAATTACTATACTTTTTGACGCCCATACATCAAGCGCAAAAATTACCCAGAGAGCCACAACAACCAGCGCTACTGCCCAATAGCCTAATAACGCGGACCGTTTTTTATTGAGTAAATTCAGGCTGAGTGCGCCAAAAGTTAGCACCATGGCCAGCAAGGCTAATTCGGTAAAGGGGTTATAAGTTGTGCCGGGCAGCGGCGTAATTTTTAGAGAATCGGTGAGTCGCGAGAGATTTGAGAAAAAGCCCAACCCCAAATAAAGTGTTAAATGGAGAACCAGCGTATCTTTTAGGCGAAGCCGGAAGCCGGTTAGCACCAAAAGCAGCGCAAAAATTAGCAGGTTGATTGAAATAAGAACAATCTCAAATGTTATCATGGTTGTTAAGGGTGTATGCCGCATTTAGATTGTTTTCTAAATTGTAGCACAGATTTTACGGAGCTAATAATCAGTCGCTATTTTCCGCTCAGGAGGGTATGCTTTCTCGGTTAATGGTTTGGGTAATGACTCTTTCAATATCTACGGGGAGAAAGGGTTTGGCCAGCCAGGGTAATTTAGATTTTTCCAAAAATATTCTGGTGTCGATATCTACAACATTGCCGGTGATAAAAATAAAGCTCTTGGTTAACCGTGGAATTTGCTGAATGGCTTGTTGATAAAGCTCCGGGCCAAGAATGTCGGGCATTAATACATCGCAAAATACTAAATCAAATGATTGACTTTTTAGTTTTTGCAGGGCTGATTGTCCATTTTGAGCGGTTTCAACCGTGTGACCGAATTTTTCTAACACCCGCCGCAGCAGGTTTAGCAACGGCGGCTCATCGTCTACGGCCAAAATATTTAACGAGACCGGCGACAGGGTTAAGCCTGGCCGGGCAGATTTTGAGTTGACCGCAGGCGCTATTGGTTCTTTGACTGCAATGAGCGGTAGTTCAATGTAAAAAACAGCACCGCCTTCGGGGGAATTTTCAACCCAAATACGCCCTTTATGCTCGCTGATAATGCCAAAGCAAATAGATAGCCCCAACCCGGTTCCCTCGCCTACCTGTTTGGTGCTAAAAAAGGGGTCAAAAATGCGATGCATAATGTTTTTGGGAATTCCCGGCCCGTTATCGGCAAAACTGAGCAAAATTGAATTTTCAGCCTGCCCGGATTCAATGGTGAGCCGGCGGGGTAACGGACAGGTTGACAAAGCCTGAACCGCGTTGGTGATAAGGTTAACAAATACCTGCTCCAGTTGGTGCGGGTCGGCCACGGTTTGGGGCAGGCCAAAATCAAGCGAGGCCGTAACCTGAATGTTTTGATTTTGCAGGTGAGGTTTCATTAACGTCAGGCTCGACTGGATGGTTTCGTTAATATCAACCGGCTCGGTTTCCAGGTTGATGTTGCGGGCAAATGTCAGCAAATCTCTAACAATTACGCGGGCGCGCTGCGCCTGCCGAAAAATAACCCTCAGGTCTTCTTGCTGGGCTTTGGGCAAGTCGCTTTCCTGAAGCAGGCTGGCATAGCCAATAATGGAGGTGAGGGGATTGTTAAGCTCGTGGGCCACGCCAGCTACCAGCTTGCCAATAGTCGATAGTTTTTCGGTTTGCCGGAGTTGCTGCTCTAGTTTGCGCCGGTGGGTAATGTCTCTGGCAATACAATGGATGCCTACCGGCCGGCGTCCGGCGCGCTGCACCCGAATGGTAACTTCTAAAATGGTTTCTCGTTGATTTTTGCCATATACCGGCAGCTCGATGGTAGTTGGCGCCTGGGATGAGACTAAACGGTGTTTAAGTAATTTAAATGCTCTGGCGCGATGTTCAGGGGGCGTAAAATGGGTAATGTGCATACCAATAATCTCGTCAAGTTGGTAGCCGGTTGATTTTAAGACGACTTTGTTGGCGCTGCTGATTTTAAAGTTGCTATCTATGGTAAAGATAAAATCATTGGCGTTGTCAAACAAATCGCGGTAATTGGCTTCGGCGGCGCGAGTTTCTTCAAACAGGCGGGCATTTTGAATGGCGATAGCAGCCTGATTAGCAAACAACAGGAGCGTTTGCTCATCTTCTTCGCTAAAGGCGTCAACCTTGGTTAAACTGTCGATGTTAATTGAACCCAGCACATCATCGCCGGCGTATAAGGGCGCCTGCAAACTGCATTTGATTTCGTCAATGCGCCCTGCCTTGAAAATCTGTTCGGTATTAAGCGAAAATACTTTTTGAGCCATTTCTTTAAGTTGCTCATTGGTAACGCGTTCCACTTTTTTCGGGACAGGTTGGAGTTCTAAAAACTCTTTTTGGGTAATGGCAAAATGTTGTAACACGTCCATATCGTAGCCAACGGCGGCGGCAAAAACAAATTTGTCACCTTTGGGCACAATCAGGCTGCCGGCATCGGCATTGGGCATAACCTCGATGGCCCGCTCGATAATCCGCTGAAACAGAATTTCCGGCTTCAACTCCGAGCTTAAATCGGCAAATACATCCAGCAGGGCCTGCTGCTGACTGGCCAGCCGGTGTTCTTTTTGATAAAGCTGGGCATTTTCAAGGGCTACGGCCAGTTCAGCGGCAATGGCGCTGAACAAACGCAGGTCTTCCTGGTCAAAGGCGTTGAGCCGGGGGCTTTCGGCGTTGAGCACGGCGGCAACCTTTTTGTTAAGCAGCACCGGCACGCACATCTGCGATTGCGTATCGGCGGCCAGTTCAAAGTAGTGCTCTGCTTCTTTAACATTGGGCGTGAGCAGCGGCCTGCCGGTACGGACAACCCAGCCTACGGCGCTGCCATCTACGGGGATGTATAGTTTGCCATTGTTTATTTCAAAGCCAATGGTAGCCGGATGAGAGGTAATAATGGCGCCATCTTTTGAGGGTAAAAAGAAGCCCAGCCGCTCTATGCCCAGGGTGCGGTGCAGGGCTTCGATGGTGCCGGTCAGCACCCGGTTAAAATCCAGCGATGAGGCAGCCGCGACCATTACCTCTTGCAGCACGCGGGCTTCGGCCAGACGGCGGGTAATTTCATCATACAGCCGGGCGTGTTCAATAGCTACGGCGGCCTGGGCGGCCATTGTTTCGCCCAGGCGCAGTTCATTTTGGCTGGTGGCCTCGATGGGCTGCAATCGCCCAATTTCAACCAGGCCAATAACCTGCCGGCGGTAGATGAGGGGCATCAGAAATAGGGCCTGAACCCCCAGCTTTTCCAGCCATTCTGCCTGTTTTTCTGAAATGGGCGCTGAATTGGCTTCTAAATAAACCGAATTTTTAGACCTTAAAATAGAGAGGGGAAATTCAGCCGGGGTCAAGGTTCGACACGCAAGGTTGGGGCGCTTTACCCCTGGCCCGGCATAACATTGCATTACTTCCAGTTTGTTTTCAGAGATATCCCAGCGGGAGATGATGCACAAATCTGCTTTAAGGGCTTCAACCATCTGGCGGCTCACCGCATCGAGGACAGTATCGAGCGCCAGGTCTGAGGTAACAATGGCCATTGCCTCAAAAAGCAGAGCCTGCTCCTCGGATTGCTGGCGCGTTTGGGCTAAGAGACGCGCATTTTCAATAGCCAGAGCGGCGTGGTCGGCAATAACGGTTAAAATTTTCAGGCCGGTCTCGCTCATATAATCCTGGCGCATATTCATCAACTCGATGACGCCAATGGTGTGCCCCTCGGCCCGCAATGGAACGCACATAATAGATTTGGTGTGAAAGCCGCTTTCTTTATCAATTTCCTGATAAAAACGGCTATCCTGGGTAACGTCGGGGATTAGCGCCGGTGTTTCATGCGAGGCAACCCAACCTATAACGCCTTTGTCGATGGGCAAACTCAAACCTCTCACCGCATCGGCGCCTGCGCCCACGGCTGCCCTGATGACAATCTCTTTTCCCCCCGGTTCTACCAGAGCCACCGATCCCGCTTCGGCTTCGAAAATTTCGTTGGTGCTGGTAATAACCTTGCTAAGAATCTCTTGCATATCCATAGAAAGTTGCACACCTCTGAATTGTTCAGATTGTAACAGAGCTATTTAATTTAAGCAATGACCTATTGATACTGTCATCTTGAAAAATTTTTTGACACCCCGGTGCGATGTTGCTATATTAAAGCTATCTCTAACTTTTCGCCTTGTGTTTTCCCCAAATGCTGATGTAAAATGTTTTAACCGGCTTTTATTTAGAGGCAGCAAACGAGTTGAAATATGTCCGCAGCAACAGACCTGGTTGGCCATTACCTTGGCGGTTATAAACTGGTCGAGATTATCGGTTCCGGCTCAATGGCTACGGTCTTTAAAGCCTACCAACCCACTTTAGAACGTTGGGTAGCGGTTAAGGTATTGCATTACCAGGAATCCAGCGCTCTGATTCGCTTTGAGCGAGAGGCCAAAGCCATTGCCCTGTTGCGGCATCGCAACATTTTGATTGTGTATGAATATGGCAAAGAGGGGGATTGGCCTTACATTGTAATGGAATACGTTCCGGGGGGAACCCTTGGCGACCAGCTTGCGGGCCAGCCAATGTTTTGGTCCAGAGCGATTAATTTGATTATCCCGGTGGCCGAGGCGTTGTGGCACGCCCACGGCCAGGGGATTATTCACCGGGATGTCAAGCCGTCTAATATTTTGTTGCCCCAACCCGATTGGCCGCTGCTGGCCGATTTTGGGCTGGTTAAATTGCCGTCTGTTAAACAAGAAGTAACCCGCGCCGGTATGTCGATAGGAACCCCCGCTTACGTTGCCCCGGAGCAGGCGCGCGGCGCAGGGGTTGAGTTTCGCTCTGATATGTACTCGCTGGGCGTAATTTTGTTTGAAATGGTCACGGGCCGGCTGCCTTTTAATTACGCCAACCCCAACAAAATGCTTCTGGCGCAAATTTCCGAGCCGCTGCCCTCGCCGCGAGAGTTCAACTCCGAATGCCCTCCCGGGCTTGAAGAAATTATCATCACCGCCTTGCAAAAAACGCCTCAAGAGCGTTACAAAGATATGGGGCAAATGATTGCGGCGTTGCGCAATGAAATAACGCCCTCGTTAAGCCCGCCGCAAACTTTTTACGACCCGCCGGCCCGCAATTCAAAAGAAAGACAGCAAACTCGCCTGTTCAGAACGGATATAAAAAAAGGGACAACGCAAGCCTCTCCTCAATTTACAACGCCGCCGCCAGACCTGCCCTTGCCCACGGGCGCAGAAGCGCCGGTCTCGCTGTTTGAAGCTAAAATTCTCATCGCCGATAAAAATACAACCCTGAACCTTCCAGAAAAAGAGACCATAATTATTGGGCGCACTCACCGCGATACTATTGCCGATATCGATTTGGGGCCTTACGGCGCGGCGCAGGTTGGCGTTTCTCGCCATCACGCCCGGCTTATGCGGCGCGGCAGCCAGTGGTTTATTGATGATATGGGCAGCTTAAACGGAACCTTTGTCAACGAAACCCCGCTCAAATCGGGCGCGCCAATGCCCCTGAAAAATGGCGATTTAATCCGCTGTAGCCACATGTCGCTTATTTTTTTGATTTTCCCCAAAGCCTAATTTGTACGAGCCGTCTTCGGCCAAACAGGGAATTTATCTCACGCCAAGAACGTTAAGCTCGCCAGGAAAAATTATTTAAAACTTTGCGCCCTTTGCGTCTTTGCGAGAAATTTTCTTGCTCAATGTACAAGAATTTGGGTGCTAACCCGGATACTTTACCGCCGGGTAATGGGCATTAACCGCCCGGTGCCAAAAGCCTTTTCACTCACCTTTAGCACAACCCCCATTTGCCACCGTTTATGCTCAGAGCGCCGCAGCGCGGGGTTGCTGCCGTGCTGACGCACCAGTTGTTCCATTGCCGGGGCAACTTTTGGGTAATCAAACGGGTCTACCTGATTGGGGCGCAACTCTGCCGAGGGGGGGCGCTCCAGCGTAAAAGCGGGGATGACTTGCTGGGTAGCGTTAATCCAGTGGGCCAGGGCCACTACCTGCGGTTTGGTTACATCGGCAATGGGACACAGAGCGCCGGCCATATCGCCGTAGAGCGTGGCGTAGCCCAGGGCCAGCTCGGTTTTGTTGCTGGTATTCAACAGCATCCCGCCGTACCGGTTGACAAAACTCATCAAAATCATTGCCCGCAGCCGGGCCTGCGCATTTTCGGCAGTAGTTCCGGCGGCCAGCAAGTCGCCCAGCGTTGACTCGGCGGCGGCGTGCAGCGGCTCCAGGGCGACCACCTCAAAGCCAATGCCCAACGCTCCGGCCAGTTGGCGGGCGCATTCAGTGGAGCGCGGGTCGCTATAGCGAGAGGGAATGGCGACGCCCGTAACCCGTTTGGCCCCTAACGCCTGGGCAGCAATAACCGCCACCACCGCCGAGTCGACCCCGCCCGATAGCCCCACGAAGGCGCGCTCCAGCCCGTTTTTGCGGGCAAAATCTCGCGCGCCCAGCACCAGCGCCCGAAAAAGCTCTTCCTCGTCCGCCAGCGATTCGGGGGTCATCGCTTTCGGCTCCGCCGGCGGCAGGTCAACCACCTGCACCGCCTCTTCAAACGCGGCCAGTTGGGCGGTTAGCTCTCCCTGCCGGTTAAGGGCAAAGCTGCGGCCATCAAAAATTAACTCATCGGTAGCGCCGCAAAGGTTGACATACAGCAGCGGGCAGTTGTGGCGGCGGGCGTGGCGCAGCCGCCGGGCCATTACCTGTTGGCGGTAAGGCGAGGCCGATATGCAGACCAGCAACTCGGCCCCGGCGGCCAGCAGTTCGGCGGGGGGGTGAAGGTTGTACCCTTCGTCCCATAAATCCTCGCAAACCAAAAAGCCAACCCGCCGGCCGGCAATGGCAACCGGCGGCAGCGGCGGGCCAGGAATAAACCAGCGCGGCTCAAAAAAAACATCGTAGGCGGGCAGCAGCCGTTTGGCCGCTACCAGTTGGCTTTTGCCGCCGGTTAACAGCAGGGCGGCGTTGTACAGGCCGGGGTGCTGCGGCGGGCAATAGTTGGCGGGAGCCAGGCTGCCCACCACTACGGGCGGGCCGCCGGCGGCCCGCCGGGCCAAATCTGCTGTGGCTTCAAATACAGCCTGGCAAAAACCGGGGTCAAACAAAATATCGCGGGGCGGGTAGCCGGGGATGACCATTTCCGGCAGCACTACCAAATCGGCCTGATGGCGGCGGGCCTGTTGGATAGCCTGCCAGCAGCGCTCAACGTTGTTTTCCAAATCGCCCACGCAGGGGTTAATCTGGGCCAGCGCCACCTTCATTGGAATTGCCCCGCCACGGCTTCAAGCAGGTTGAGCGCCTCCAGCACCGGGTCGCGTTGCAGGCATACGGCATCGCCCAGCATAAAAGTGCGGTAGCCCAGCGCCAGCAAAAAGGCGGCGTCGCCAATATCGGCGCTGGCGGGCACGGGATGCCGGGCCAGCGAGTCGAACAGGCGGCTGGCAACTACGGCCTGCGGGTCGGCAATGATAATATCGCGCAGCGCGTTGACAATTTGATGCGGGCGCGGCACCTCTACGTACAAATCACCCCTCGCGGCTACCAACCGCCCCTGGCTGTTTTTGTGGCGGCGGGCGTAATCAAGCCCGCGCTGGGTTTCTATCTTGAGCATCACTTCGGCGTTGGGCAGCAGTTGCCTGACCTCGTCAACATCGGCGGGGCTTTCCACGTAAGAGAGCATCACCCGGGTGAGACCCGCTTCTCTCATAGCCGCCAGATAGGCCCGGTCGGTGGGGGTCAGCAAACCCTCTATTTTTAACGAGGGATGGACAATGTTAACCGACTCGCCGGGGCCGATGAGCCGGCGCGGGCCATCTTCAAGAATCAGGCGGTTGCCTGCAACGGCGGCGACCCGCGCGCATTCGGCGCCATCGGCAAAGAAGGCGTCAACCGGCGTGTCTACCTGAATTGGGTGGCTCAGGTGAACTTCGGTGTAGGGTGGAATGGCCGCGCCAACAACTCGCAGTTGCCGCCCTTTCAAATCGACCCAGAGGGGCTGGCCCAGGGCTTGCAGCCGCTCCAGCGCCTCGGCCGGGCCGCCTCGCAGGGGCATTACCGTGTTGAGCCGCAGGCCGCACACCAGCGGATGCCGGGCTACCTCATCCAGAAAGGGGGCGTATGGCGGTGCGGTCACAATAGCGCTAACTTTCATAAGAGTCCCTTGAAAATAAAATTACACAGAGTTGCGGTGTGTCCCGCCGGGGATTGTTTAAATTTTCAGGGTGGCGCCGCAGTATCCGCAACTGAACATCCGGGCCGGGTTTAGGGGGATGGGGCCGCCGCAGCGCGGGCACTTCATTTCGATGGGTTGGCTGATTTCGGCAACTTTGTCTTCGCTTTGGCGGGCGCGCATATTGTCCTGAAAATCGCCAAAGTGGCCCCAGGCGCGGGCAATCAGGCCCATGGCATAATCAACGGCGCGCTGCTCGTCTTCAATGTGAAAGATTTTTTGTTCGGTGATGGCCTGGCCCCACTGCTGGTCTACCTGGTCGCCGGGCTTGCCGGTGGGGCGTCGCAAAAACCAGACATTCCAGTTTTGGCAGACCTGCTGCCAGGCCCTAATCGCGTCGATATCCCCTCTGTGGCCATCGCCCAGGTAATGGCTTATCTGGTCGGCGGGAATTTTGGGGTGCATGGGCGCGTCGCCAAATACAATCATAAAGGGGGTTTCTGAGACGTTGGGCGTTTCAACGTGGGTGTTGACCCAGTGGGCAAACAGGCCGTAGCTTTCGGGGGCGTCGCCGCCGCCGCCCTCGCCGTAGAGCGAGCCGAGGAGCTGCTCCAGGTCAAACCCGCTGGCAAAGGTGGTCACTTGCAGCGGCCAGCGGTCGCAGCCGGCATCGCCAATGGCGGCAAAGCAAATTTCCAAATCCTCTCGATATTGCGACAGGGTGTTGTAAAGCAGGGGCAGGCGGTCGAAAATTTCAAAGGGCCAGCTGGCCATCGAGCCGGTGACATCCACGGCAACAATCAGCGGGTTGGGCGACTCGCTGCGAATGTGCTTGCGCGGGTCAATAATTTTTTCATTAGGGCCGCTTTTGCGGTTGTAGGTGCGGGGGCCGTGCGCTTTGGCCCGTTCGGCGGCAGTTTTGCGTTTGGTTGCGCCTTTGGCGCTGTAGCTGTATGGTGACGCGCCGTACCAGCCGCTGGTGTCTTCGTCCCAAGAATACATGATGCCTCCTGTTGTGAGCTTTGACTGCCGGCAACCGACCACTGACCACCGCAACTGTATGTTGGAGCCACGATGCAATTTGCCGACAGCCTTAGGGTGGATATAGTGTAAAAACTACACTAAGAATACCACGGAACGCACTTTTTGTCAATATTACACTAAGTTGGTCTGATAATTCGCCTGATCTTACTCGTTCGATTCGTCCCGGTCTCGATGGCTAACGATGGTCTCCAGGGCCAGCGTTTCCAGGCCAAATTCCCGGCGAAAGCGGGCGTCAAGCCCATTTTTTACAATATATTGGGCAATGGCCGGCGGAACCAGCGCCTGCCAGCCATCGCCACGGGCCATCTCTCGCCGCACCATGGTACCATCGAGCGGAATTTTTTCATCATCCTGGACCAGTTCCACCGGCCTGAGAATGGGGTAATCCTGACTCATTAAGCTGGCTACATAAGGGTTGTCCGTAACAAATGCATCAAGCGGGCCAAGCAGTCGGGTTATCATTTGCCGCCAGCGGGGGCCATCGTCAAGGTCGGGGATGGGGATGAGCTGGTAATTTTCAAAATCGGCCAGGGCCAGCCGAATCATATCGGTGGTTTCGGCCAGGGTGAAGGGGTTGCGGGCGTTGTAACGATTGGCGCTGCCGATACCAATCAACGCTTCGGTAGCGCAGCGGCACAGAGCGCGCAAAACCGGCGCGTGCCCAAGGTGAACCGGCCGCCACCGGGCCACCATGCCAACTCGATTGAAACGCTGTGTGGAATTGTCAGCCTGGGTTAAAGCTGTCATTTGGAAAAATCCGGGTGACTTGCAGGTTACGGATTCATTATACCTCAGCTTTGGGCCGGGGCAATAACCCAAAAGATTGATAGTCGCCCCCGCCTTAAAACTCGCTCTGGCGGGCTTTTGACTCCCATTCGTGTTTGAGTTATGATGGTGAGGCGCATCCAAAAAGCCGCAGTTCTTCAGCCCAAACCCACGCTGTATACACATTTAACTGCACAGCTAAATAACAAGGAGGAATCCAGCGATGAAGGTCAACCCTGGAATTTTCAAGGCGTATGATATTAGAGGCATCTTCCCCGATGACCTGAACGAAGAAGTCGGTTTTGCCGTTGGCCGGGCATTTGCCACTTTTTTGCAGGTGGATACCGTCATTGTGGGCCGCGATATGCGCCTGTCCAGCCCGCAAATGTTCGACGCCGTGACCCGCGGCCTGATGAAGCAGGGCGCCGACGTGATCAACATCGGTATGGTTAGCACCGACCAGTATTACTACGCCTGCGCCACCCTGGGCCACGCCGGCATTATGGTTACGGCCTCGCACAACCCGGCCCAGTACAGTGGCTTCAAAATGGTCAAAAAAATGCCGCAACTCCTCAGCGGCGATGAGGGCATTCAAGACCTGCGCCGCATTGTTGAAAATGACTCCTACGCCACGCCAACCCGCCAGGGCAAAATGTCAGAAAAAGAGCTGAGCGCCGATTTTGTGGAGATGGCGCTGGGGCTGATTGACGTAGAGGCCCTGGCCCCACTCAAGGTTATTGCCGATACCGGCAACGGGATGGTTGGCCCCATTCTCAAACGCATTTACGAGCGGCTGCCCTCGGTGGATTTGACCGGTATGTATCTTGACCCGGATGGCCGGCTGCCCAACCACGGGCTTGACCCGCTTCAGCCGGAAAACAGGGCCGAACTGGAGCAGCGGGTAGTGGCCCAGCAAGCCGACGTGGGCTTTGCCTTTGACGGCGATGGCGACCGCTTCTTCACCATCGACGACCGGGGCAAATTTGTCTCCGGCGATTTTATGACCGCGCTGATGGGCCAATATTATCTGGAAAAATATCCGGGGGCCAAAATTTTGTACGATGTGCGCGGCTCCTGGGCCGTGCCGGATTTAATCAGGGCCGCCGGCGGCATCCCGCTGATGGAGCGAGTCGGCCACGCCTTTATCAAAGCCCGTATGGCTAAAGAAAAAGCCGTCTTTGCCGGCGAAGTGACCGGCCACTATTATTTTAAGGACTTCTTTTTTGCCGATTCCGGCATCATCCCTTCGCTGATTATTATGGAGATGCTCTCTAAGAAAAAGGCCAAACTCTCCCAGTTACTGGCCCCGCTGGAGGCCAAATATTTCATCTCCGGCGAAATTAACACCCGCATCAGCGGCGACCCGCAGGCCAAAATGGAAGAGTTGGCCCGCAAATACAGCCACGGCAAAATAGAACGGCTGGATGGGGTATCGGTAACATTTGACGACTGGCACTTTAACGCGCGCCCCTCAAACACCGAGCCGCTGCTGCGCCTTAACCTTGAAGCCACCTCAAAAGAACTGATGGAAGAAAAACGGGACGAGGTGCTGGATATTATCCGCTCCTGACGCTCAATGATGCTGCGAAATTTCTTTATTCGACTTTCTACCAGCGAGACCGCCCGCCGTTTTGTAACCCATTTTGGGCCGGCCCGGCGCGCAGCCTACCGTTTTGTGGCCGGTGAAACGCTGGACGAAGCCGTGACCGTGGTCAAAGACCTGAACGGATACGGCCTTAAAGCCATCCTCAACGAGGTCGGCGAAGCCGTTACCACCCAGGCCGAAGCCGTTCAGGCCGCCAAAGATTTTCACGGCCTGCTGCGCCGCATCGACGCCGAGGGGCTGGACGCCGACGTGTCGCTCAAACCCTCGCACGTGGGCCTGCAATTTGGCGCAGATTTTTGCTACGAGAACATCGCCGATATTGCGCAGGTTGCCCGGCAGTACAACAACACCGTTGAAATTGATATGGAGGGTAGCCCCGATGTGGACGCGACCTTAGAAATTTATCATCGTTTGCTCGACACCTTTGGCCAGGGTTTGCGGCTGGCGGTGCAATCGTACCTGCACCGCACCCCCGCCGATGTGGAGCGCATCATCGAGCGCGGCGGCAGCATTCGGCTGGTCAAAGGGGCTTATGATGAGCCGCCGGAAATTGCCTACCAGGGCAAGCAAGAGATTAATCAGGCCACAATCCGGCTGATGGAAATGTTTTTAACCCCGCAAGCCAGAGCCTGCGGCGCTTTTCTGGCGCTGGGGTCGCACGACCCGCAACTGATTGCGTGGCTCATTCAAGCAGCGCAGGCCAGAGGCATCGACAAAAATCAATTTGAAATCCAGATGCTGCTGGGCGTGCGCCGCGACGAGCAGCAGCGCCTGGCCGGGCTGGGCTATCGCGTGCGGGTGTACGTGCCCTATGGCCGCGCCTGGTACCCCTACTTTATGCGTCGCCTGGCCGAGCGCCCGGCCAATGTGTTCTTTATGGCGCGGGCGCTGGTGGGTAAATGACCCAACAGAACCTTTCCCCCAAAGTCGCCCTCGTCACCGGTTCGTCTCGAGGCATTGGCCGGGCCATTGCCCTGGAATTGGCCCGCCAGGGAGCCGATATTGTGGTTCACTACCTGCGCAAAAAAAGCGCCGCCGATGAGGTGACGGCGGCTGTTCAAAAGATGGGACGCAAAGCAATTGCCATCCGGGCCAACCTGGCCGAGGCCGCTCAAATTGAGGCAATGTTTGATGAGCTTGAGGAGACGTTTGGCCGCTGCGATATTTTGGTTGGCAACGCCGCCAGCGGCACCCCCCGCGACATTCTGGAGGTAGAGGACAAGCATTGGGATTGGACGATGGATGTCAATGCGCGGGCCATTTTGCGCTGCGCCAAACGGGCCGCCCCGCTTATGGAGCAGGCCGGCTGGGGCCGAATTGTCACCATTAGCAGCCCCGGCAGCACCCGCGTACTGCCCCATTACGCGGCCATTGGCCTGTCAAAAGCCGCGCTCGAAGCGATGACCCGCTATCTGGCGGTTGAGCTGGCGGCCAAAGGCATTATTGTCAATGCGGTTTCGCCCGGAATGGTCCACACCGATGCTGTCCACGCCTTTCCGGTTGACCTGCAAGCCGTGATTGAGCAGACCACCCGGCGCACGCCTGCTCACCGGCTGGTTACGCCGGAAGATGTGGCTCGCGTGGTGGCCTTTCTCTGCTCCGAGGCGGCAGAGATGATTGTGGGCCAGACCATTGTAATTGATGGCGGCTATGGCCTGATGGCCTGATTATTGACATCGCCCCAGCAGCCCGGCGGTTAACAGCGCGCCAACCACCTTGTCGCCGGCCCGAATCTCTTTTCGCTCCGGGTTAGCCCAGCCGGTAGCCGTACCGCTGAAATGCCAGGTCAAATCGCCCGGAAATGGGGAGTCTGCCGCCAGGCTATATTGCAGGGACGCTTCGGCTTCGGGTTGGCTCACGCTCCCCACCACCCGCAGCAGAACCGGCGCGTCGCCTAAAGCCAGCGTTTGCCGGATGGTTTCGGCCATTGCCACCAGCAATTTATCGCCCAGCAGCACCAGCCGCCCGCGCAGCGTGTCAAGCTGCTCCGCAACGGCGGCCTCTAGCTGCGGGGTAAAAGCGGCCTCCGGGCTGCGCATCAAGCGGCACAGGGGGGCCAGCGCCCGGTCAATCGAGGCCACGTGCGGCTCAACGTGTTCGTAAGCCCAGCCTTTCAGCTCAAACGCCGGCAGCGGGCTGTGAGCCAAAGCCAGCTCAAACAGCTCGATGCTGATGGCCGCGACCAGCCAGCCCGGATACCGCAGCGTCAGCGGCAGGGCTTTGCCAATTACCTCCTCTGCCGGCAATTGGGCCAGTTCGACCCGCAGGGCGGCGGCCAGCTCCAGCCGCTGTGCCAGCGAGTCGCCCGAAACAGGCCGGGGCGCAAGCTGCAATTCCGGCAGGTGGCGTAAAAAGCAGTTGAGCAGAGATTGGGGTTCATCGTCTTCACTCGGTTGGCGGCAGTGCTGCACGCCGGCCACAAAAATGTCCTCTGCTTCGGGCGGCTGCGGTTGGGCCAACGAGGGGGCGCAAGTTGTCGCCCCGGCCAGACTGGCCAGCAAGCCGATACCGCCCCATCTCAAAAAGTTTCGCCGTGGCATTGTCACTGAAACGTAATCCTTTCGCCGAACATCTTCACATCGCTCGGAAAATTGGCCGTAAGTATAGCCCAGCGGGGCAAAATGAGTCAAAATTTGCCCTAAAATTTGTATAAATGTATAATCAAATTTATGAATGAAATCCCTCTCTCTATCGACAAAAATAGCCCCACGCCAATTTATTACCAGCTTAAAGAGCAGTTAGCCCTGCTGATTAGAAACGGCACCTTTCCAATTGATGGGCAGCTTCCTACAGAGTTGGCTATTAGCGAGCAGCTTGGCATTAGCCGGGGGACGGTGCGCCAGGCCATTAACGCGCTGGTTAATGAAGGCCGCTTGTACCGGGTGCAGGGCCGGGGCACTTTTGTAAGCGAACCGGCCACGATATTGCATCTGGCGCAACGCTTTGCCAGCTTTGCCGAAGATATGCGCGAGATGAACATCCCCTTTACCAGCAAGGTGTTAACTGCCAAAATTATTCCGGCTGAAGGGCGACTGGTCGACAAACTCGGTTTGAATTACGGCGACAGCGTGATTTACCTGGAGCGCCTGGGAAGCGTCAATGCCGAGCCGTTTGTGCTGGCCTTTAGCTACCTGCCCGAAACCCTGTGCCCCGGCTTGCCCGACAAAGATTTAATCGACCGTCCGTTATACGAGATTTTAGAAGGAGAATACGGGTTGCGGCTGGCCCGGGCCAATCGCACCCTTGAAGCCTCGCTGGCCGATGATTATGAGGCCAAATTGTTACAGGTTGTCAAAGGGTCTCCAATTCATTTTATGCACAGCCTGGCCTATTTAGCTGATGGACGCCCCATTGAATACTCGCGGCTGCGCTTTAGGGGCGACCGCAGCCGCATCACTTTTGAAGTGAAACGGTAAGAAAAGTTTCGAGTTTCAGGTTTCGGGTTTCGGGTTCAGAAGTTTGGTAATTAAGCCGAACGCTGAACTTTAAACTGATGAACCCGTAAACTATTTTACGAGGAGCATATTTATGCAAATCAAGGACTCTTTTACAATCCAGGCTCCGGTTGAAACGGTCTGGCAATTTTTTATGGACTTTGAACGCGCGGCCTGGTGCGTGCCGGGCGTGCAGGCGTTTGAAGTGGTGAATGACAAAAATTTTAAGGGCCGGCTAACCGTCAAAGTTGGCCCGGTTGCGGCCAACTTTACCGGCAGCGCCGAGCTGACCGAACTTGAACCGCCCCGTCGCCTGGTAGCCAAAGCCAGCGCCGATGATAAATCAACCCGTTCAACCGTGTTGGCCACTTTTATCGCCACCCTGTCCGCCGGAGAGGGCGGCACCGAAGTGGCCTATGAAATGGATATCAATTTGCGGGGGCGGCTGGCCCAGTTTGGCTCGGCCGTTTTTCAGAGCACCACTAAAAAATTAACCACCCAGTTTGTCGAATGTCTGCAAACCGCCCTGACCAACGGAGAGCGGGCATGAGCTTTAAGTTTATTCAGCCCGACTCGTTGCCGGGGGCGCTTTCGGCGCTGGCCGAGTACGGCGATGAGGCCAAAGTGATTGCCGGCGGCACGGCCGTGGTGCTGATGCTTCAACAAAAGCTGATTGCCCCAACGGCGCTGGTTAGCCTGGGGCAACTCCCCAATCTGGATTATGTGCGGCCGGCGGATGACGGCCTGCGCATTGGCCCGCTGGCCCTGTTGAGCAAGTTGGAACGCTCTTCGACGCTGCGCCGCCATTACCCCGCTCTGGCCCACGCATGCGCCGAGGTGGGCAATATTCGCGTTCGCAACCAGGCCACGCTGGGCGGCAACCTGGCCGAGGCCGATTATGCGTCGGACCCACCGGCCATGCTGCTGGCGCTAAACGCCTCGGTTACGGCCACCAACCAGACCGGTGCTCGCACTATTCCGCTGTCCGACTTTTTCTTTGGTTTTTACACGACCGCCCTGGAGCCGGATGAGTTGATTACCGATATCGTTATTCCGCCGCTGGCTCAAAATAGCCGGATGTCTTACCTGTCTTACAAAAGCCGCTCTTCAGAAGACAGACCCTGCGTGGTTGTGGCGGCGGTGGCCGAGTTCGATAACGGCGCGTGTCGAGATTTGCGCGTAGCCGTTGGGGCCGCCTGTGATGTGCCAACTCGCCTGCCCGTTGTGGAGGCAATGGCTAAAGGTCAAACGCTCTCCGACGCGCTGGTAAGCGAGATTGCCGAAGCTTACGCGTCGAACATTGAAACATTAGAGGATTTACGGGGGTCAGCCTGGTACCGCACCGAGATGATAAAAGTACATGTGCGCCGCGCCCTCAAGGAGTTACAACATGGCCATCGGTAAAACCATCCCTATGCTCGATGCCGTGGAGCGAGTAACGGGAAGTATTGCCTATGGCGCCGGCATGAAACTGCCCGATATGCTCATTGGTAAGGTGTTCCGCAGCCCGGTACCCCACGCCCGCATTACCCGTTTGGATGTGAGCGCGGCCCGGCAACTGCCCGGCGTGGCGGCTGTTGTTACTGCCGCCGAAATTGAACATGCCGGGTTGACCCTCCATTACGGTTCATCCATAAAAGACCAGCCATTAGTGGCTGGCGACCGCATCCGTTACATTGGCGAGCCGGTGGCGCTTGTTGCCGCCGAGTCGGCCCAAATAGCCGAAGAAGCCCTGAACCTGATAGAATTAGAGTACGAAGAGTTGCCGCCGGTGTTTGATGCCGAAGCGGCGATGCAGCCTGGCGCGCCGCTGCTGCACGATGATTATTCCAACAACCTCTTTTCGCACGCCAAAATTCGCCACGGCGATATTGAGGCTGGCTTTGCCGCTGCCGACGAAATTATTGAAGAGGTTTTTACCAGCCCGGTGGCCCAGCCTGCCGCCCTTGAGCCGCAAATGGCCGCCGCCCGGTGGATCAACGGCAAGCTGACGGTTTGGACCGGCTCGCAATCACCCTTTACGGTGCAGCGCGTGCTGGCCGATATTTTTGGCCTCGAGCCGGATAGCGTGCGCATCATTGTGCCGCCCATTGGCGGCGCGTTTGGAGCCAAAGGTAATGTTCGCACCCAGCCGCTGGCCGCGGCGCTGGCCTGGCAAACCGGTGGCCGCCCGGTCAAATTGGTGCTCAAGCGGGATGAGGAATTTGTGACCGTAACCAAGCACGCGGCCAAAATTATTATGAAAACCGGCGTCAAACGGGATGGAACTTTGACTGCCCGCCAGGTGACAATCTACTGGAACGGCGGGGCCTATGCCTCGTCCAGCGCCCATTTGGTGCCGGCGGGGATGCTGCGGGCCATTGGCCCCTATCGCCTGCCGGCGGTCTGGGTTGACTCGTATGGCATATACACCAATCTGCCGCAGGCCGCCGCCTATCGCGGGGCCATGAGTTCGCAGGGAGCCTGGGCGCACGAGTCGCACATGCGCACCATTGCCCACCGGCTGGGGCTGGAGCCGCTGGCGTTGTGGCGCAAAAATTTACTGCGCTCCGGCGAAACATTTGCCACCGGCGAAACGTTGCACGATGTTCACTTTGTTGAGTGCCTGGATGCCGCGGTAAAGGGGCTTGGCTGGCATCACGGCGATGGCTGGCAAAAGCAGCCCGCCGGCAAGCCTGCGATTCGGCGGGGGCGGGGCGTTGGGGTGATGATGAAGCACACCATCGCCAACTCTGTTTCGCAGTGCCGCCTGGCGCTGGACGCGCAGGGCCGGACGACGCTTTACACCAGCACCGTGGAAATGGGCCAGGGCGCTCACACGGTGCTGGCCCAAATTGCCGCCGCCGCGCTGGAGATGCCGCTGCAATCCGTCTCGGTGGAAGGGCCGGACACTGACCGCACGCCTTTTGATTCTCAAACCGCTTCCAGCCGGGCCACCTATATGATGGGCAACGCCGTGCTGGACGGGGCGGCCAAACTCAAGCAAAAACTCATCGAAGCCGCCGCCCCGTTTTTTGAAGAGCCGCCGGAGGCGCTGGTAATTGAAGACGGTAAAATTTTTGCCAAAAACGACCCGCAAATCCGCCTGCCCTATGCCGACGTGTTGCGCCGGAACAACCTTGAGGCGATTGAGGCGCTGGGCGAGCACAAAACCAACGAAGGCAAACTCGACCCGGAAACCGGGCAAGGCGTCGCCACCCCTCACTGGCACCAGGGGGCCGGCGCGTGCGAGGTGGAAGTTGATACCGAAACCGGCAAGGTAACGGTGCTGCGCTATCACTCGGCCTCCTTTGCCGGGCAAATGATTAACCCGCAACTGGTCGGGCTGCAAAACGATGGCAACGTAATTTTTGCGCTGGGGCCGACTTTTCTGGAAGAGATGGTCTTTGATGGGGGTCAACTTATCAACCCCAACCTGTCGGATTATATGATTCCCTCGTTTCGGGATATTCCGGCGGCGCTAGAGAATACCACCCTGGAGCGCGAAGGCAGCGGCTTTCACGGCGTCGGGGAGATGACTCTGCCGCCCGTGGCTCCGGCCGTTGCCAACGCTATTTTCGACGCCGTGGGCGTCCGCATTAGAGATTTGCCAATTACCCCGGAAAAGGTGCTTCGGGCCTTGAAAGAGAATGATAATGAGCAATAGCTTAATAGACCAGCAACAAATCACTCTACAGGTCAATGGGCAAAGTTATCCGGTTGAAGTAGACCCCAGCCAGACGCTGCTATCTGTGCTGAATGATAAGCTGGGCCTGCTGGGGCCGCGCGGCTCGTGCGGCATTGGGATGTGCGGCGCCTGCACCGTGCTGGTCGATAATCGACCCATTAGCGGTTGCCTGATGCTGGCGGTGCAGGCCGAAGGCAGAGCCATTACCACCATTGAAGGGCTGGCTAACGGCAACGGCGATTTGCATCCGGTGCAGCAAGCCTATATTGACCACGGCGCGTTTCAGTGCGCCTATTGTACCCCAGGTTTTATTTTGTCAACCGTCGCCCTGCTGCAAGAAAACCCCAACCCCGATGACCCGACCATCCGCGCCTATCTTTCCGGCAATTTATGCCGGTGCGGTAGTTATGTAAATATTTTAAAAGCGGTGCGCGCCTGCCGCCGGGAGGGGTAATGTGTTAAAAGCTTTTTTGTTTGACTTTAACGCCACGCTCATTCACTCGCCTGTTTGGATGGATTTGGAAGTGCGCTCGCTGCCGCAGCAGGCTTTTTCGCTGCTGGCCAGCCAGGACCACATTGCGCCAATTACCAACGGCCAGATGTCGCGGGCTGAAGCTGTATTTAAACAGGCCCGTAAACAGGCCAACGAGTCGCTGCGGGAAACCAGCCATATTGACGATTTGACGGCCATGGTGCGCACCCTTAAACTTGAGCAGCAAATTTCGCCCCAACTGATTAAGAAAACCGTTGAAGCCCTGCACCGGCGCTGCGTGCCGGGAGTCAAGCTGATTGAGGGCGCTACCGACACGCTGACCCGGTTGCAAAAGATGGGCTACCGGCTGAGTATTATCTCTAATGCTGCCTATGGCCCCTTTTTGTTATGGACGCTGGAGCATTTTGGCCTGCTTGACCTGTTTGAACAGGTGGTGGTCTCGGCTGATGTGGGCATTCGCAAGCCGGATTTGGGGATTTTTCAACTGGCGCTGGATCGAATGAATTTGAAGCCGGGGGAAGCGGCGTATGTTGGCGATGATTTTATTAAGGACATTCTCCCGGCCAGGGAGATGGGGATGCGGGCCATCTGGTTTCCGCCGGAGGGAGACGACAACCTTACGCCGGAGGAGCAACAAACGCCCGACGCCCTGATCTCCCACTTGAGCGAGATTCCGGCGCTGGCCGGGCAGTGGCGCCAGGTCAATTAGCGGAATGATACCTTCTTCAAAGCAAAAGAGGCGCACCGCAATGCGCCTCTTTTGCTTTTTGGGGATGATTAAAAAATCTTGGTCAACTCATCGTGGGCGTAGTAGGGCAGGTTGCTGAGCTGGCCATCTTTCAACAGGCGCAGCCCCTCTTCCGGCGGGGTGATGGCGCCGATGGCGGCGCAGGGTACGCCGGCCTCGGCCATCCGGCGCTGCAAGGCGTCCACCTTGTCCGGCGGGGCGGTCATAATCATCATCCCCGAAGCAATCAGGCCAAAGGGGTCGAGGCCAAACTCCTGGCAAAGCCGTTCTGTTTCGGGGTGTAGCGGCACTTTCTCGGCCTCGATTAACACGCCGACCCCGGCCGCGCCGGCCAGTTCGTGCAGGGCGGTGGCCAGACCACCTTCGGTGGCGTCGGTCATGGCGCTGACGCAGCGGGTGGCGGCGGCGGTCAGGGCGTCTTTGTAAATGCTGATGCCCGGATTGTACAGAAAATCCTGGGCGCGCCGGATAAAGTCATCCGCGTAACCCTTTTCGCGCAGGGTGTCGGCCTTTTCTCCGGCAATGATGGCCGTGCCCTCGATGCCCAGGGCTTTGGTGATGAGAACCGTGTCACCCACTTTGGCCCCGCCCGTAATCACCAGCGAGTCTTTGTCCACTTCGCCAATCAGATGGCCGGTGATGATGGGCCGGTCCAGGCCGTAGGTTACTTCGGTGTGGCCGCCAATCACCACCACCTCCACCTGCCGGCTGGCTTCGTAAATTTGCTTGAAGATATCTTCAACCATTTGCGGGGTGGTTTTGTTCTCCGGCAGCAGGATGCAGTTGAGCATCCAGCGGGGACGCAGCCCGCGCACCACCATATTGTTAACGCACACATTAACCACGTACCAGCCAATCTGGTTGGTGGCAAAGGTGATGGGGTTGGTTTTAGTCACCAGATAGCGGTCGCCAAAATCAATCACGGCCGCATCTTCGCCCACTTTCGCCCCCACTTTGACCCGCTCATCGCCGCCGGTGTATTGAGCCAACAGGCCATTGAGAAAGGCCATATCCAGTTTGCCAACGGGGAATACGTCTGTCATCGTTACTGGCTCAACGCTTTTTTCACCGCCATCAGCAGTTTGACCCGTTTCTGCATCAGGGCGGAAATTTCATCGGGGGTATAGCTAAACAGCCCCCCGCCGGTTTTGATGCCCAGCTCGCCTTTTTCCACCTTTTCAGTGATGGTGGTACTGACGTCTTTGCGGTCGCTCAAATCGGCGTTGAGATAGCTGGCTACGCTGTGGTAAATGTCCAGCCCGGCCACATCCAGCAACTCCAGCGGGCCGATGACCGCCAGTTTGTAACCAATGCCCCATTTGGTGATGACATCGATGTCATCAGCGCTGGCCACGCCCTCATCCAGCAGGTTGAGCGCCTCACGCATAATGGCGTAAAGAATCCGGTTTTCCACAAAGCCGGGCACGTCCTTTTTCACCAGCACCGGAATCATCTCAATCCGTTCGATAACCCGCCGGGTCGCCTCAACCGTGGCGTCATCGGTTTTTTCGCCCCGGATAACCTCGATAACGGGAATCATATGGGGCGGATTTGACCAGTGCATCCCGATAAGGCGCTGGGGCCGCTCAACCGCCTCGGCAATGTTGGTAATCAAAATGCCGGAAGTGTTTGAGGCCAGAATGGTGTCGGGGCGCACTTTCTTTTCCACATCGCTGAAAAAGCTGTGCTTGATTTCCAGCTTTTCGGGGATAGCTTCCAGCACAAAATCGGCGTCGGCCACGGCCTCATCCAGGCTGAGGGTGTAGCTGATGTTGGCCCGTCCCCGGTCGGCGTCGGCCTCGGAGATAAAGCCGCCGCCAATCAGGGCTTTGTAAACAACCTCAACCATCCCTTTGGCCTTGTCCAGTACCTCTTCTTTTACGTCGGTCAGCCGCACTTCAAAGCCGCTGCGGGCAAAGGTGGCAGCCATTCCCGGCCCCATCGTGCCCGCGCCAACAATGGCGACTTTCTTGATGTGGTCTCCGGTCATTTTAAGCGCCCCAACCTTCCAGCGCGGCCATCGCCGCGCCGACGCCGGCTCCCAGTTCAACCTTGTGTCCCAAATCCAGCAGCGAGCGCTCCAGCACGGCCAGTTGCGCGGCCAGGTAGGTGGGGTGCGCGGCCATCCCCATATGGCCCAGCCGGAAGAGCTGGCCCGACAGTTCGCCGTAGCCGCCGGAAATCATCACGCCGTAGCGGTCGCGCATATGGCCCCGAAGCTGCCTGTCGGTGATGCCTTCGGGGAACCTGACGCCGGTCACGGCGGTCCCGGCCACCTCCTCGCGGGCCGCCCACAGTTCCAGCCCCATCCCCCTGACGCCGGCCCGGCACGCTTTGGCGATGGCCGCGTGTCGCCCCGCGTATTTTGGCACGCCTTCTTCCAGCACCTGGCTCAACACCGACTCCAGCGCGTACAGGTCGCTCACGGAGGGAGTGTAGGGGAAGACCTTTTTTTCCAGCCAGGTATGTTTCCAATCCAAAATCGAGAGAAAACTGCCCCGCACCGGCGATTTGTGATTTTCCATCGCTTGCCAGGCATCAGGGCTGATGGACAGCAGCGACAACCCCGGCGGGCCGCCCAGACATTTTTGCGGCCCGGCAATGGCCACATCCATCCCCCATTCTTCCGGGCTGTAGGCTTCACCACCCAGCCCCGAGACGGTATCGACGATGGTGATGACGCCAAACTCTTTGGCAATCGGGCCGATGTATTTCATCGGGTTGACCGTGGCCGACGGCGTTTCCGAGTGAACAACTGACAGAAACCTGATATCAGGGTGCTGCTTGAGCATTTTGCGAACATCTTCCGGGTCGACCGCGTCATTGTAAGGCACGGCCAGCTCGATGGTTTCGCCGCCAAATTTGTCGATGAACAGCTCAAACCACTTGCCAAACACGCCCGACACCAGATTGAGCACCTTGTCGCCGGGCGAGATGAGGCAGGCCGCGGCGGCTTCGATGCCCAAAATGGCCTCGGCCTGCATAATCACCACATCATATTTGGTCTGGTAAACCTGTTGCAGCAGCGAGCAGGTGTGCTCAAAAAAATCAATAAAGGCCGGGTCGTAATGATACAGCACGGGTTTGGCCTGGTCGCGCAGGGTCCGCTGGGTAACTGCCACCGGTCCACCCGCCAGATTTAATTCGGGCCATTCTCGCATAGGGTTGTACCTCCTTTGGAAATAAGGATGGTGGAGTGTCAAAATGCACTTTGACACTCCAGATTTTTATTCTCAGTGTCGTCCCAATAGGGACTGTCTGACTCCTGTAAAGGGTAATCGCTTCACGTTCCACGCCCCATGTACGATATTTCGTGGGGCGTGGAACGTGATCTTTTTTTATCTACTGCAATTCATCCAGGCGGGCGCGGAGGCCGTCGGCATCGCCGATAGCCGAGACGGTGATAGAGCCAGCGAGGATGGCGGCGCGGGCCTCATCGACGGCGGCCTTGACATCGGCGGGAACGGCGTCGGGCAGGTCGAGCAGGCGGACGCCGCCGGAGGCGACATCCATGGTGTAGACCTGGCCGAAGTTGCCGGACTCGACGTCGTCGATAATCTGGTTGTAGACGCCGGTGTAGTCAAAGAGGACGGAGGAGAGCAGGACATCGCCATAATCGGCGGACTTGTCGCCGATGACGTCGATGAACCAGGCTTTGGTATCGGAGGCGGCGTTGTGCTCCTCGATGGCCTGGATCATGCCGAAGGAAGCGCCATCGCCCATGCCGAAGATGATGTCGGCGCCGGCGGCGAGTTGGGTTTCGGTGGTGCGTTTAGCGCCGGCGGCGTCCTCGTAGGCGGCCTCGCCGATGACGCCGTACAGGACATTGACGGCGGGGTCGGTGGCCTTGACGCCTTCGGCAAAGCCGACGGTCATAAAGTTCCAGGTGGGGGGTTCGCCGGAGACGACGACGCCGACCGAGCCGGTCTGGGTCATTTTGGCGGCCAGGACGCCGGCCAGATAGGCGACTTCCTGGGCCTGGGTTTCGATGTCGCCGACGAGGGAATTGACGGCGGGGGGATTTTCGATGGCGACGACGCGGACATTGCTGTCGGCGGCGAATTCGGGGCAGACGGTCTGGTAGCCGGAGGCGTGGCAGATGAGCAGGTCGAAGCCGCGGTCGGCCATATCACGCAGAACGGGGGTGATGTCGCCATAGCCGAGATTTTCGGCAATCTCCAACTCAAAGTCGCCGCGTTCTTGCTGGACGGCGGTCATCGAGTCGGCGGCCTGCTGGTTCCAGCCCTGGTCGGTCTGGCTGGCCGGCAGCAGCACCGCCACCTGCTCGACGGTGGCGGCTTCGCCGCCGGCCATTGCGCCGCCACCGGCGGCCAGTTCATCCAGGCGGGCGCGGAGGCCGTCGGCATCGCCGATGGCCGAGACGGTGATGGAGCCAGCGAGGATGGCGGCGCGGGCCTCATCGACGGCGGCCTTGACATCGGCGGGAACGGCGTCGGGCAGGTCGAGCAGGCGGACGCCGCCGGAGGCGACATCCATGGTGTAGACCTGGCCGAAGTTGCCGGACTCGACGTCGTCGATAATCTGGTTGTAGACGCCGGTGTAGTCAAAGAGGACGGAGGAGAGCAGGACATCGCCATAATCGGCGGACTTGTCGCCGATGACGTCGATGAACCAGGCTTTGGTATCGGAGGCGGCGTTGTGCTCCTCGATGGCCTGGATCATGCCGAAGGAAGCGCCATCGCCCATGCCGAAGATGATGTCGGCGCCGGCGGCGAGTTGGGTTTCGGTGGTGCGTTTAGCGCCGGCGGCGTCCTCGTAGGCGGCCTCGCCGATGACGCCGTACAGGACATTGACGGCGGGGTCGGTGGCCTTGACGCCTTCGGCAAAGCCGACGGTCATAAAGTTCCAGGTGGGGGGTTCGCCGGAGACGACGACGCCGACCGAGCCGGTCTGGGTCATTTTGGCGGCCAGGACGCCGGCCAGATAGGCGACTTCCTGGGCCTGGGTTTCGATGTCGCCGACGAGGGAATTGACGGCGGGGGGATTTTCGATGGCGACGACGCGGACATTGCTGTCGGCGGCGAATTCGGGGCAGACGGTCTGGTAGCCGGAGGCGTGGCAGATGAGCAGGTCGAAGCCGCGGTCGGCCATATCACGCAGAACGGGGGTGATGTCGCCATAGCCGAGATTTTCGGCAATCTCCAACTCAAAGTCGCCGCGTTCTTGCTGGACGGCGGTCATCGAGTCGGCGGCCTGCTGGTTCCAGCCCTGGTCGGTCTGGCTGGCCGGCAGCAGCACCGCCACCTGCTCGACGGTGGCGGCTTCGCCGCCGGTTTCTTGCTGCTGAGGCTCTTCGGTTGCGGCTTCTTCCGGCTGGCCGGCCGGTTCTTGTGGCGCAGCCGGTGTATCCTGCGCTGGCTGAGTTTGTCCGGTGCAGGCAATGAGAGCCAGGGGCAACAACAGGGTTACAATTACAATTATCCAATAAAGGTGCTTTTGGCGTTTCATTGAGACGTTACTCCTCCTCTTAAATACAGTTATTGTGGGGGCACGCAACGCGCTGCACGCTACAAACCGGGCTGTGCAGCAAAAATAATTGGTTGCGTATATTCATTAGGCACAATTCTGTTTGTTGATTTGCTTCAACTAAATTAACACAATCACAAGTCTTAATGAACTGTATCACCTCTCTTTCTTTAACCTGCGGTTATTTATGACCACGTTCATAGGGTATTCCAAGGGCGGCGGGCAGGGCTGTTCGACCTGCCAGAACAACCAGGGCGATAATAATACCCACATAGGGCAGCATCAATACAAATTCTGGCCGGATATCGACTCCGATGACCTGGAGTCCGTTAGATAGCGACCTGAGAATGCCAAACAGGATTGCGCCGATAAAGACGCGGTAGGGTCTCCATTTGCCCAGCATGGCAATGGCAATGGCAATAAAGCCCAGACCAACGGTCATTCCCGGCACAAAAAAGCTCAAATCCACCACCGATAAAAACGCGCCGCCCAATCCGGCCATGGCGCCTCCGACCATAATGGCAATGTAACGGGTGCGAAAGACGTTGACTCCGGCGGCGTCGGCGGCCAGAGGGTTCTCGCCCACGGCCCGCATTTCCAGGCCAAAGCGGGTGCGGGCCAAAACAAAGGCAAAAACAACCACCAGAATCCAGGTGATATAAACCATTGGCCGCTGGTTGAAGATGGCCGGCCCAATGATGGGGATGTCGCTCAGCAGGGGGATGGGCAGCCGGGCAGAACTGACCGGCACAGAGGGGAAGCGGTTGCCGAAGATGTCTCTAAATAAAAAGCCGGTGAAGCCTCCGGCAAACACGGTAATGCCCAGCCCCACAATAATCTGGTCAACCCGCAGGGTGATGGAGAGAAAGCCAAATAACAGCCCCAGCAGCCAACCCGTCAGCAACCCGGCCAACAAGCCGGCGGTAACGCTCTCGGCGTTAAAGGCAACCAGAAAACCGACGAACGCGCCTATCAACATCATGCCCTCCAGGCCCAAATTCAGCAGGCCCGACCGCTCGGCAAAGGTTTCACCCAGGGCGGCCAACAGTAGCGGCACCGCCGCCACCAACCCCGACCCAAGAAGTACGGTGAGAAGCGCCTGAACGTTCAAATAACCTTCTCCGTTTTTTGCAGGAATCTGCGTTCAAAATAAACGCTTACGGCAAAAAATATCAGCATTAGCCCCTCTAGCATTGGCACGTAAAAAGCCGGAATTCTGGCGGTGCGAGCCATCATCTCGCCGCCAAACAGCAAAAAGGCAAAAAAGTAGGCAAAGGGAATCACCAGCAGGCCATTAAGCCGGGCCAGAAAAACCAGGGCAAAAGCAGTCAACCCATATTGCGGATTCCACTCGCCCTGAAACAGCCCCTTGACACTCAACACATCGTTAGCGCCGGCCAAACCGGCCAGCCCGGCGCTCAATAACAGGGCCACAACCGTCAGCATATTAACTTGCATGCCGGCGTGAATGGCGGCTTTTTTGCTGCGCCCCAGCACCGATAATTTGAAGCCGATTGTTCCACTACGAAACATGTAATAGACCAGCAGCACGGCCACAACGCCCACAATTACGCCCATATGCACCCGGTCAGATGGGGGAATGGCCGGCAGCCGAAACTCGGCGGGGATGGGGGCCATTTGCGGGGCCACCACGGTGGGGTCGTTGAACGGCCCTTTGACCAGCCAACTGGTGACAAAAACGGCCACAAAGTTCATCATAATGGTGGTGATAATTTCATTGAGGCCGTATTTAACTTTAAGCAGGGCCGGGATGACCCCCCACAACGCCCCGCCCAAAAAACCGGCCACAGCGCAAATCAGCAGCATTGGCAGCAGCGACATTCTGCCGGCCAGGGCCGGGGCGACAATTCCGACCACGCTGGCCCCAACCAAAAACTGGCCGTCGATGCCGATGTTCCAAACGCTGGCTTTCAGGGCAATCAACAGGCCGGCGCTCACTATGAGCAGGGGAGCCATTTTGACCAGGGTTTCAGTAACCCCCAGCGAACTGCCCAGCCCACGACTAAAAAGGATGTTATAGGCTTGCCAGGGCTGCTTGTCCAAAACCCATAAAAATATGCCGCCCACCAAAAAGGCCGCCAGAACAGCTCCCAAAGAAAAGAGGAAGGGCACAAATGAGCGGGTCGAAACAGAACCATTCATGATTGCACCCCCAGCATCAGGCGTCCAATGGTTTCAACATCGGCTTTATCGCGCTCGAGTATATCCAGAATACGGCCATTATACATAACGGCAATACGGTCGCTAATTTCCATAATTTCATCCAACTCCGATGAAATTAGCAGTACCGCCGCGCCCTTGTCGGCCTGGATGCGCAGGGTGCGTAAAATAAACTGGGCGGTCATAACATCAAGCCCCTGGGTGGGTTTGTTGCAGATGAGCACTTTGGGGTTTTGCGCCAGTTCTCTGGCCAGCAGCAATTTTTGAATATTTCCGCCGGACAGCGTCCCGATTCGCGCCCACGGGCCGGGCGTTTTTACGTTGAACTCTTGAATGAGCCGCCGGGCATTGCTTTCAATAGCGCTGCGATTCATTACGGTAAAGCGAGAAAAAGGCAGCCGGTCGATGACTTTCATCACCAGGTTTTCAGCCACGCTGATACCGGGCACGCACGCCTCGCCCAGCCGGTCATCGGTAATGTAGCCAATGCCGGTTTTTTCAGCCGCCGAGGTGCCCCGGTTGGTAATATCAGCCCCTTCGAGCATTATTTTGCCCTCGATGACATTGCGCTGCCCGGCCAGCACCTCGCCCAGCTCTTTTTGGCCGTTGCCGTCAACCCCGGCAACGCCCATAATTTCGCCGGCACACAGTTCCAGCGTAACATTTTGCACCGCCAGATTGCCCCGGTCTTCCAGCGCCGAAACCCTATCGAGCATACACACAACTTGCCGGGACGTTTTGGTTTGGTGCCACGACACATCTTCGTGCGGTATGCGCCCGCCAAACATCAGGTCAACAATTTGCCGCGATATTTCGGCCCGGCTGTGGCCGTTAATTTCAGCCAGTCCCAATTTGCCCACCAGCCGGCCCTGGCGCAAAATAGAGATTTTGTCGCTCACTTCCAGCGCCTCATCCAGTTTGTGGGTAATAAACACCACCGCCACGCCTTCGCCTTTGAGGCGCAGCAAAATTTCAAAAAGCTCTTTCACTTCAATCGGCGTCAGCACCGAGGTCGGCTCATCCAGCAGCAGCACCTTGGTGCCCCTGAACAGCACTTTTATAATTTCGACCCGCTGCTGCTGCCCTATCGACAGGTGTTGAACTTCGGTTTGAGGCGAAATAGCCAGGCCAAAATTGCCCAGCATACTCTTTAACTTTTGCTCGGCCAGCTGTAAATCTAAAATAAAGCCGGTGTCTGTGCCCAAAATAACATTTTCAATAACCGACAGGTTCGGTACCAGGGTGAAGTGCTGGTAAACCGTGCCAATACCGTGTTGCAAGGCTTCGTGGGGCGAGTTGAGCGTAACAGCCTGGCCTTGCACCAGAATCTCGCCGGCATCCGGCTGGTACATCCCGGATAGAATATTCATCAGGGTCGACTTGCCCGCCCCGTTTTCGCCCAAAATGGTGTGTATTTCTCCCCGGCGTATCACCAGCGAGATATTATCATTGGCCAAAACACCGGGAAATCGCCGGGTAATGCCCTTCACCTCTACCACCGGTCTGGGCGTAGCCGTCGGGTCAACCGCCCCCTGGGTTAAAGGCTGGTCAGGCAAGGTATTTGGTTGTTGGGCTGAGGTCACGTTATCCTTCATACGTTGTCTACTGGCTGCATTGCCCGCCACACGCGCTCCGGCGTCAGGGGCAACTCGGTCATTTTAATGCCAATGTCGGCCAGGGCATTGACAATGGCCGGGGGGACGCCTGCCAGCGCGCCTTCGCCCACCCCCTTGGCTCCATACGGGCCGGGGCCGTCCTCGTTTTCGGTGAGAATTGAAATGAACTGGCCGGGCAAATCCTTGATGGTTGGAATATGGTAATCCAGCAGGGTGCTGTTGAGCAACTGGCCGTCTTCAAAAATCATCTCCTCGTACACGGCGTTGCCCAGCCCCTGTATCACTGCGCCCATCTCCTGCGCCTTGACCAGCCGGGGGTTGATAGCCTTGCCCACGTCGGCCACGCTAACCAGTTTGTTCACCTGAATGCGCCCGGTGTCGGGGTCTACTTCCACCTCGGCCCCGCCGATGCATACTTCCCAAAAAACCGGCCCGGCCGCATATGAGCCTTTCCCCTTTTCGGGCCGGGTTTCGCCCCGGCCAATCAACTCCCCGCCAACCATGCCAAAATGGTGCTCAATCAGTTGGGGGTAGCTGAATTTTTCGTCCTCGTGCCAGGCCGCGCCCTCGCGCAGTTCGATGGCCTGTTCGGGCAGGCCAAACCTGTCAATGGCAATATCGACCAGTTGCCGGCGAATCTCCTGCGCGGCCAGTTGCACCGCTTTGCCCGCCAGCGTGGTCGAGCGGCTGGCCCCGGTCGAGCGGTCATACGGCGTAATCCGGGTGTCGCCGCCCTGCACCCGAATTTGCTCAACCGGCATCGCCAGCTCCTCCGCCGCAATCTGGCTGAAGACCGTGCGCGCGCCCTGGCCCAGTTCGGTGCTGCTAACCAGCACGGTGGCCGCGCCGTCGGCCTCCAGCCGGATAAAGGCCGTCGAAACCGGCTGCGCTCCGGCCGCCAGCAAGCCGACACCCAGCCCGCGGCCAACGCGCGGCGGTTTGGGCTTATCCCACTCCAGCGCCTCGGCCACCTTGCGAATATCGCCAATCAGGTCGGCATCCAAAGGTTTGCCGCCGGGGCGCACGTACTCGCCCGGCTTCAGCAGGTTTTGGTAACGAATCTCGGCCCGGTCAAGGCCGGCCCGGCGGGCAACCTCGTCCACCTGCGATTCGCCAATCCATTGCAGGTGGGTAGCTCCAAAGGCCCGGTACGACCCGGCAGGCGAGGTGTTGGTGTAAATGCCCCAGGCATCTACGGTAATGGCTTCCCAGCGATAGGGGCCGGGGGCGGCGTCGGCGGCGGTGGCCACCACGCGGGGGCCGTTATCGGCATACGCGCCCGTATCCAGCCAAATTTTGACCTCTCGCGCCAGCAGCCGGCCCCTGGCGGTGGCGGCAGTGCGCATGTGGCAGCGCATATTGTGCCGCCGGGATGTCACCATCGCTTCATCCACCCGATTCTCCAGGCGTACCGGTCGACCCGCTTTGCGGGCCGCCGCCACGGTCAGCGGCTCTAGCCGGGTGTAAGATTTGCTGCCAAAGCCGCCGCCCAGGTAGGGAACGATGATGCGCACGTTGGCCACCGGCAGTTGAAACTGGTCGGCCAGTTCGGCCCTCACCAAAAAGGGGTGCTGGCACGATGACCAGACTGTCACCTCGTTGTGGCCCCACTGGGCAATGGTGGTGTGCGGCTCCATTGAGTATTGATAAATGGCCGGAAAGGTGTATTCGCCTTCAACGATGATGTCGGCTCCGGCAAAAATCTCGTCGCTGCTGCCGCGTTCGATGTGGTGGTGGTAACACACGTTGCCGCCGGTCGGTTTCAAATCCAGCCCGTGGAACAGGCCGGGCCGAATTTTGGACGTGTCGTGAAGTTGGGGAGCGTCGTCGGCCAGGGCGGTTTCCAGCGTGGCGGCGGCGGGCAGCTCCTCGTAATCTACCTCAATCAAGGCCAGCGCCTCTTCGGCGGTAAAGGGGTCTTCGGCAATGGCCACGGCCACCGGCTCGCCAATAAAGCGCACCCGGCCGATGGCGATGAGGGGCCGGTCTTTGATGGCGTGGCCGTAGTAGGGGTCAATATCCAGCACATCCTGACCCGTCAGCACGGCCACCACGCCCGGCAGCGCCTCGGCCTGCGAGGCGTCGATGCGGGTAAGGCGGGCGTGTGGCAGAGGGCTGCGCAACACCTTGCCGTAAGCCATCCCCGGCACTACGATATCGCCGGTGTATTGGGCGGCGCCGGTTACTTTGGCCAGGGCATCAACGCGGGCAACATTTTGCCCAACAACCTTCATCTCTTTGCTCATGATGACGCCTTGCCCCCCTTGCTGATAGTTTGGGCGGCCTGGGCTACGGCTTCCAGAATATTCCAGTAGCCGGTGCAGCGGCACAGGTTGCCCTCAAGATAGCGGCGAATCTGCGTCTCGGTGGGGTTGATGTTTTGGTCCAGCAGGCTTTTGGCGGCCAGCACCATCCCGGCGGTACAGAAGCCGCATTGCAGGCCGGCGGCGCGCACAAATGCCTCTTGCAGGGGGTGCAACTCGCCGTTGCGGCTCAACCCTTCGATGGTGGTCACTTCGCGGCCCCGCGCTTCGTAGGCCAGGGTGCAACAGGCGCTGACGGGTTGCCCGTCGAGCAGCACCGTGCAGGCGCCGCACACCTGCATGTCGCAAGAGCGTTTGGCTCCTTTCAGGTTCAACCGGTCGCGCAAAAAGTCGAGCAGCATTTCGCGGGGTTCAATGGTGGTTTCAATCTGCCGGTCGTTGACTGTGAGTTGAATAGGTATACGGGGTCTGTTTGCAGACATTTATCCTTCTCCTCCGGCTCGCTGCGCTCGCTGCACGGCGGTGGTCAGAGCGCGTTGGGTAAGCACGCGAGCGAGGTGTCGTTTGTAATCGGCCGAGCCGTAGATGTCGTCCACCGGGTCGACGGCCTGGGCCACGCTGCCGGCGGCGGCGGCCAAAACGTCGGGGGTGGGCTGCTGGCCTTGCAATAAATTTTCGGCCTGGAGCACGCGGATGGGCGTGGGGCCGACGCTGCCCACGGCCAGACGCGCAGATTGAATGTGGCCATTTTGCAGCTGCACGATGGCGGCTACATTGGCCGTGGGGCGCTCGTGGGTGCTGAACCTCTCATACGCCCCGGCCGTATTTTCGGGCCACAGCGGCAACTGAATTTCTGACAGAATTTCGTCGGGCTGGCGGGCGGTTTCCAGCAGCCCCACAAAAAATTCGTCAACAGGTAGGCTGCGGCTGCCCTGGCCTGAGCCAAGTTGCAGCGTGCCGCCCCAGGCCAGCAGCAGCGTGCCGGGGTCGCTGTGGGGTTCGGCAAAGCAGAGGTTGCCGCCGATAGTGCCCGCCGCGCGCACCCGGATATTAGCCACCATCGCTTCTACCTGGGCCAGCAGCGGCGCGTGCTGCCGCACCAGCGGCGATTGTTCTAACTGCCGGTGAGTGGCCGCTGCGCCAATACGCAACATTTGCCGGTTTTCGTCCAGGGTAATATCGGCCAGGCCAGGGATGGTTTTGATGTTGACCAGGTGGGCATAGCGCACCAGCCCCTCTTTCATGAGCACCAGCAGTTCGGTGCCGCCGGCATACACGGCGGCCTCGTCCTGATGCTCGGCCAAAAACTGCGAAGCTTCTTGCACAGTGGCCGGTTCAAAAATTTCAAAAACACCAAGCATGAAAATACTCCAAGAATTAAATCAGCCAGCAACAGGCAGTAATAAGTAAATAGTCATTGACGCCAGAATTGCCATTTACGATTTACCAATTGCTTCATCAGACATCCCCGCATCCGGTCTGTCCTGTTGCATTTGCCGGATCAGGTAATCCCAATATTTCTCGATGAATTTATCTTTGTATTTGGCCGGATACAACTGCTCGGCCATTTCCGGCGAGATGGGCCGCAGGGGGCCAAGGCTGCGGGCAATGGCTTGAATTTGAATGGCCCGCTCCAGCGTTAGGGCGGTGATGGCGGCCCAGGGTACGTTTTTGCCCACGACCAGCACCCCGTGATTGCGCAGCAGCACCGCCTTGCGGCTGCCCAAAGCGCGGGCCACAGCCTGCCCCTGCTCTGCTGACACAATCAATTCTACCGTGTCTTCAAACACGGCCACGCCGTCGTAAAATAGCACGGCATCGTGGTTGATAATTTCCAGGGGGGCGGCGGTCGCTCCCAACGCTACGGCATAGGGCGGGTGAGTGTGAATGACCGCGCCGACATCGGGCCTGGCCCGGTAAACTTCGGTGTGCAGCACGGCTTCCAGATGAACCTCGCCATGACCGGCTAACTTGTTGCCGTTCAGGTCAATGGCCAGCACGTCGTCGGGGGTGATTTCGTTTAGCCCCAACCCGTTGCGCTTCATATAGACGCTGTTTTCCAAACCGCGCGCGCTGACGTGTCCCAGCGTAAAATCGGTGTGGCCGTGCCGGGCTAAAATTCGACACGCCCAGGCAACCTGTGTACGGAGTTGTCGCTCATCCATATAGGGGTGTTCCAAACCTGTCAGCCGGGTTTTCAAAAATCCCGGCGGAGAAGTGTACTACTAAATGAACAGTAATTCAACTTGTCAGCGCCGTTCTGTGGGCGGATAGTCTGGATAGGGAAACATAAAAACCATAATTACATCCTCGCTGCCGGTGTTGGCTACGGCGTGCCAGGTGTGGGGCGGCACAAACAGGGCCTGCCCCGGCCCAAAAGCCACCGATGCGCCATCCAGCCGCAGTTCGCCCCGGCCCTCCAGCACGTAGGCCACCTCTTCTACCTGGTGCGAGACCATGGCCGTTTCCGTGCCGGGTTTGAAAATAGAAAAGCCCAGCGCGCTTTTAATCTCCGGCACGGTCTTGCCGGTTAAAATCATCCGGCTCCAGCTTCCGCCGGGCAGCGGAATAGGGTCAACCTGCTCCAGCGGAACAACTTTTACTTTGCCGCTCATAATACCCACTTTCCGTCTTTAAGAATGTACAGGCCGTTATCTTCAATTTGCATGGTGGCGTTCAGGCAAACGCCGTCCAGGTGCAGGGTGCTGACGTTTTTGCCGCCGGGGTAGGCGTTGTGGTTATCGCCCAGGGCAAAATGAACCGTGCCCAGCCGCCCCTTTTCAGAGGGCGACCCCCAGGGCGATTTTTCGCTGGTGCCAAAGGCAAACTCGCCAATCACGTCGGCCCCGGCCACGCCCTCGATGACTTTGCGCAGCCGGTCGGCCTCTTCTGCGCCTTCAATAGAGACACATTTGCCGCCCTTGAGCGTCCATTTAATTTGATTCTTTACCTGCCCCGGCAAACCGATACCCAGCATTACCCCATCGACCACAATAACGCCTTCGGTCTGGTCTTCAACGGCGGCAAAAGCCACCTCGGCCCACAGCGGCACCGGCCCCATCATCTGGCCCCGTTTTTTTATGGGGGTGACTTCTAACGCGGGCCGGCCTTCAATAGAGACGACCACATCCGTGCCGGCGGGCGAGGTAACGCGAACGCGCTTTTTGCCCTCCATAGCGGCAATAGCGGCGCGGGCGCGTTCGGTGGCTTCCAGAATGTCATCTTTGCTCAAATCCCAGCCGCCCATACCTTCCTCAACCGAGGCAATTTTGGCGTTATTGTTGCACGATTCTTTCACCGCCGAAACGTGGGCAAAGCGGTTGGCCCACTCCAGGTTGGTAATGATGATGATTTCATCGGAGTTGACCATGGCCTGGTGCAGGTTGTTGGGCGGGGCCATCGGAAAGCGGGTATCGGCCAGGCCGCGCCGCACCTGATGCTCGTTGTTGGCAATTACGGGGAACGCGCCCCGCGCCACGGCAATCTGGGCCAGGGCCTCGGCCTGTTCGCGGTGGGAGTCATCGGTGATGATGGTCACAACATCATCCTTTTCTACTGACATGCAAATATCAACAATTAATTCCGCATCGCTGCGCAGTTTTTCTGACAATTCACTCACGGTTCGTCTCCTTGAAAAATAGCTACTTGATTACACAATCGGTACGCTGTGGATTACGTTCCACGTACTACGCGCCCCGTAACGCAGAACGTTGAACGTGAATTTGTTTGCCGCGATTTTAAGGGCATTACTGTTTAAACGCCGGCAGCACTTCTTTGGCAAAACGCTGCACCTGGTCAAACTGGTCTATTGCGCCAAAGCGACAGATAAAGTGCTGCACGCCGGCTTTGGCAAAGGTGTTAATCCAGTCGATAATGTCATCGGGCGTGCCGACCGGCCCCCACTGGCTCAAATCCATGGCTTTGCTCAGTTCCGGGTAATATTTGCCAATGTAATTGCCAATGCTTTTTTGGGCGGCGTCGCGGCTGTCGGCAATGTTCATAGTAACCTGGTACGACATGGTGTACTTGCCGGGGTCTCGCCCTTCTTCCCTGATAGCGGCGTGAATTTGGGCCAGTTGCTCTTTGAACTCTTCGGGTTCCTGGGCGCGGCAGCAGGTCATCCAGCCATCGCCATATTTGGCAATGCGGCGGGCGGCCCGGCTGATAACTTGCGACACCTTGTCTTCGGCCTTTTTGCCCACTACCAGCCGGGGGTTGCTGACAATCCAGGTAGGTGGCGGGGTTTGCAGCGGTTGCAGCGGGGCCATCTCGGTGCCGGAGTAAAAGCTGACATCATCATAATCAAAATAGTCGCCCTTGAATGTCACCTTGCCGCTGCTCCACAACTCGCGCACCACGGCCAGCCCCTCTTCAAAAATGTCGGCCCGTTTTTTGAAATCCAGGCCCAGCGCGGCAAACTCTCGCTGGACGCCTTTTTCGGGGTTGCCCATGCAGGGGCCAAAAATGGTGCGTCCCCCGGAAATCTGGTCCAGCGTGGCCCACTCCAGGGCCAGATACAGCGGGTTGCGGGTCGATGTGACCAGACAGCCCGTACCCAGTTTGATTGTTTGGGTGCGCTGCGAGATGGCCGCCAGCAGCATCATTGGCTCGTAGCGGGGTTTTGAAAACAGGCTGTCGCCCACCCATACCGAGACAAAACCCAACTCCTCCACGGTTTGGGAGATGTCCAGCAGGTCTTGCAGGGTATAATCGGGCGCAATAAGCGGCTCGCGGTTGTTAATATTTACGCCAAACTCAAATTTTGAACTCATAAAGTGTGTCATCGGCCTCTCAAAATATCGAGAAAGCCGATAGTCCCTCCTTTCCTGGGTGTCGGTTTATTGTTCTTCTTTTGAACGGGTCACGGGCACCAGTTCTATCTGTTTATTCGAGTCTAAAATGCGTTGCGGAATCTGAATGTGCTCGTGCAGCAGTTGAGCCGCCCGCGATGAGTCGCCGGCTTTTAGGGCCGTAATAATCTCTGTGTGCTCCTCGATGGAGCGTTCCAGCCCGCCCCGCAAATACAGCGAGGGCAGGTAATACCGGCGCATCTGGTTGACCAGGGGATAATACAGTTCTTTGAGCTTTTCGTTGCTCGACTTGTCGACGAAGACGGCGTGAAAGGCGGCGTTGGTGGCAAAGAATTTGTCAATATCGTTGGCGGCGGCGCATTCTATCATGATTTGGTTCAGGCGGTCCAGTTCGGCCAGGTCGGTGGGTTCCAGCCGGGGGGTGGCCAGCCGAATGGCCAGCACTTCCAGCGCTTCTCTAACCTGGTAGGCATCCAAAAACTCTTGCGGCGAGAGGGAACTGACCACCGCTCCCTGGCGGCGAATCAGCGTGACCAGTCCTTCGGCGGCCAGCTTGCGCAGCGCCTCGCGCACCGGAGCGCGGCTTACGTTCAGTTTGGTAGCCAGAGCTTCTTCGGGCAGGGGTTCGTTGGGGGGGTAAATGTTGGCTAAAATATCCTCACGCAGACGCAGATAGACCCGTTCGGCCAGGGTGGCCGTATCAAAATCCGGCGGCGAGGTATTCACAGACGTATTTGAAAAGTAAGGTTCTGCCATAGAACATCCATCATTTGTATGGACAAATAATGTGAGATTTGCTGTGGTATGTTGTATGTTGTATACTGTATCCGCAGTATATCAGTGGCAGAATAATCAGGCAAATTCTAGTTTCTGTTATGTGACCGCGCTTCTCTGATAATAACCGTGGCGGAGTGTCAAAACGCACTTTGACACTTCAAGTTTTCATTCCCGTTGCCGCCGCAGGCAAAGGAACTGTCACACGCCTCAGTATTTAAAGAAAGGATGCAACCACCAATTGCTATGAGCAACGCAAATATATTTGATTACGTGGTAGTTAATGGCCGGCTCTTGCCGGCAGCGCAGGCTCAAACGCCGCTGTTCAATCAGGCGTTTCTTTCCAGCTATGGCGTTTATGAAACGGTTAAAATTGACCGGGGCCGCCCCTTTTACCTGGCAGAGCATATGCGGCGTTTGATTAATTCTGCCCAAATGATTGAAATAGACCTCGGCGTGAGCGCCGAGTTGCTGTGCGACTGGTTCAAACTGCTCATCGAGGTTGACCCGCAGGCCACCTGGAGCTTGCGCGCCCTGGCTTTGGGCGCGGTCGGCAACATCACCCGGCCCATTGTGGCCTTTGAGGCGCTGCCGCTGGCCACCTACCCGGATAGTTTTTATAGCGACGGGGCCAAAGCGGTATTGTACGAGGGCCAGCGAGCCATTCCGCTGTGCAAAAGTCTGAATACGCTGGTCAATTACATGGCCGGCCACAAAGCCAAACGGGCCGGCGCGCTGGAAGGTATTTTGCACAGCAACGGCCACTTTACCGAAGGTTCGCGCAGCAGCCTGTTTGTGGTCAGCCGGGGCAAGTTGTTAACCGCGCCGCAAGCGTTGGTGCTGCCCGGCATCACCAGAGATATTGTCATTCACGTTATGCAAGAAACCGACTACCCCGTTATCGAGCAGCCGGTGCCGGTTGAGCTGTCCCAACTGGATGAAGTTTTCATCACCGCCACCAGCATGCACGTGATGCCCATTACCCAAATCGACGGCCAAAAAATTGGCAATGGCCGGGTTGGCCCTGTTACCCAACTGGCAATGGAACGCTTTAACGCCCGCTACAACAGCTATATGGCCGCTTAACGACCAACGCCAACATGGCGACATCCCTGGCCGACCTTCATAGCGCCGCGCTGTGGGGGTCTTTTTGTTTCTAAAAAAGTATAGATTGGTTATAATGCCTCTGGTAAAAAATAGAAGAGGAGGCATTGATGAAACTTGACCGTCCGGCCCTGGGCCGATATGTTTTGCAAAAATTTGCCGAAGAGCGGGCCGAACTGGGGCCTCAGGGCATCAGCCGTATTCTGGATGAAGGCCGCGCCTGGAATCTGGCGCCGGTGCTGGCCGCCGGGGGCGCGGTAGTTTTTCCCCACGCCGATATCAAAGCCTGTGGCTACCAGATTGCCGCCGCTGTGCACGCCTGCCTGGATAGCGGAGCCGGCCGGGTGCTGGTGGTCGGCGTGTTGCACGCTCTGACCGACGAGTTGGAAGAGGCTCGTATTCGCGTAGCCAATGGCGACGACATAACTAAAGAGGAGTTCTGGGGCATTCAGGGGCCGGGGCTGGCCGGTCGAGAAGAATGGCGCAATGAGTTCTCGCTCTCCAATTTTTTGTTTTTGTGGCAAGAGGAAATCAAACGGCGCGGCATCAAAGGCCCGGAACTGCTGCTCCGTTATCCCTATCTGGCCGGGGGACGCCCGGAGTTGTTGCCCGGCATCGACGAACTGCAAGAGATTGCCCGTGATGCGGTAGTTGTGACCACCGCCGATCCTTTTCACCACGGCATTGGTTATGGCGACCCGCCGGAAAGAGCGCTACCGCCCGAAGCCGGCGGGTTGGAACTGGCCCGGCAGCGGATTGAGGAGGGATTGGCCCTGCTGCAAGCCGGCGATTACTGGGGCTACAACCAGCACTGTGTTGAGGCCAAAAGCGACGCCCGCGATGCCGGGCAGGCGACGCGCTACCTGCTGGGGCCGCTGGCCGGCCAAATTGTCGATTTAACCTGGTGCGATACCACCGCTATGTACAACCAGCCACCGCCCACCTGGGTAGCCACCGCGCTCATCCAGTTGAAGCCAGGTCTCTGAAATAGTGATTGGTTGATTGGAGATTTTTGGAGAAGAATATGTCTGTAGAACAACGCGTGCTCGCTGCCATTGACCTGGACGGGATGCTCGACTATCTGCGCAAACTGGTGGCGGTACGCAGCCTCACCGGAGAAGAGACGCCGGCTCAGGAGCACGTTGCTGACCAAATGGCGCGGTGCGGCCTGTCGGTTGACGTGTGGGAGCTGGATTTTGACGCCTTGCGCCGCCACCCCGCCTACAGCGCCGAGGTGGAGCGCAGCCAGGGCCTGGGCGTAGTCGGCGTGATGGGCGAAGACACGGGCGGACGCAGCCTTATTTTGAACGGGCACGTTGACGTGGTTCCGGCAGGCGATGAGTCCAACTGGCGTTACCCGCCCTGGCAGGGCGCCATTGCCGATGGCCGCGTTTACGGCCGTGGCGCGCTGGATATGAAGGGCGGTCTCTGCTGCGCCCTGTTTGCGGCCAAAGCCTTGCGCGATGCGGGCGTGCGGCTCACCGGCCGGTTGATAATTCAAAGTGTTATTGGCGAGGAGGATGGCGGCGTGGGCACGCTGGCGGCGGTGCTGCGCGGCTATCGGGCCGATGGCGCGGTGGTGGTTGAACCTACCGAATTGGTTGTGGCGCCGGCGCAGGCCGGCGCGCTCAACTTTCGGGTCACTGTGCCTGGCCGGTCGGCCCACGGCGCGCTGCGCGAGGAAGGCGTCAGCGCCATTGAAAACTTCATCCCCATTTATCAGGCTATTATGGACCTGGAGCGCCAACGCAACCGGCAACGGCGCGACCCCCTGTTTGCCCAATACGGCGTGCCCTACCCCATTTGTATCGGCACCGTGCGGGGCGGCGATTGGGCCTCGTCGGTGGCCGACTGGCTGACTTTTGAGGGGCGTTACGGCGTGGCCGTGGGCGAGGATGTGGCCACAGCCCGCCGCCAATTAGAGCAGGCGGTGGCCCGGGCTGCCCAGTCCGACCCCTGGCTGCGCGACCATCCCCCAACATTCGAGTGGTGGGGCGGCCAGTTTGAACCCGCCGCCATCCCCCCCGGCCACCCGCTGGTGCAGACCGTTAGCGGGGCTTTTGAGCATATCACCGGCAGCCAGGCTTCGGTAGCGGGCATGCCCTACGGGGCGGATATGCGTCTGCTGGTCAACCAGGGGCAGACCCCCACAGTGTTGTTTGGCCCCGGCGATGTGCGCCACGCCCACCGGCCCGACGAGTATGTGCCCATCGTCGAGTTAGAGGTGGCCGCGCGGACGCTGGCCCTCACCGCTTTGCGCTTTTGCGGGTATCAGGAAATTTGAGCGCAGTCAGGCAGTTGTTCGACTTTATTGGCCGGCTCTCTATTCTGGCCCAAGGCAGCGCCGGGCTGGTGTTGCTGGTCATCAGTGGTTTGATTGGGCTGTGGGTGTCTTACGACCCCCGCTTAAGCTGGCCCTTTTTGCTGGCGTTGCTGGGCAGCGTTGCGTTGCTGCTGTTGATTGCCCGCGCCGGCATCCCCCCGTCACGGGTTGCTGCTGGCCCGGTGTTGCTGGCCGGGTTGGTTGCTTTGTACTTTATCGGCCAGTACGCTCACTTTGATTACCCGGCCGAAGTTGGATTACCCGCCCGGCTGGGCCGGTTGACCGGCGGCCTGCTGCCCGATTGGGTCTTCTTTACGCCTCATCCCAACGCGGTTGCCGGATTTTTAGAAGGGACGCTGCTGCTTTGCCTGGTACTGGCGCGTCAGGCCAAAGGAATTTGGCGCGGATGTTGGGGTGTTACTGCGGCCTGCATCCTTTACGGATTGCTGGTAACCGGCTCTCGGGGGGCCTGGAGCGGGCTGGTTCTGGCTGCCGTCATCGGGATTATTTTGCAATTTCGCGGCCATCGTCTGCCGCTAGCGGCCGCCGGGGTGGGGCTGGTTGCCGGGGCCGGGCTGGCTATTTACGCCTTTTTTGCCTTTGTGCCCGCAGCCCAGTTGCCCACGTTTGACTCAACGCTGGCTACCGGCAGCAGCCGGTTGACGCTTTACCGCAACAGCCTGGCCCTGTGGCGAGATTACCCCTTTACCGGCCTGGGTCTTGGCCACGCCTTTGCGATGGTTTACTCCCGGTACCAGTTGCTCATTCACGTGCCCTATTTGTATTACGCCCACAATCTGTTTTTGTCGGTGGCGCTGGGGCAGGGAATTTTGGGGCTGCTGGCCCTGGTCTGGCTGCTGGTCGCCTTTTACCGGTTTGTTATTACGGTTGAAGCAGGAAGGCTCGACCCGCCCCGGCAACATATTTTTCGGGCGGCCTGGTTGGGCGTTACGGCCTCGCTCATTCACGGTCTGACCGACTCCGTGCAAATCTCCGGCGATTACTGGACCATGCCGATGCTGTTTGCCCTGGCCGGCTTAACCATCGCTGCCGGACGCCCGGCTGTGGCCAAACTGTCGCGCCGGCCAAAATTTTACCCCTGGCTGGTCATCGTGGCGCTGGTTATCGCCGGGCTTCTCTTTTGGCAACCCCTCATCAGCGCCTGGTATGCCAACTGGGGCGCTGTTTACCAGGCCAAAGCCGAACTTACCCCCAATCTTGAGCAGTCAACTCGAACCAGCTTGGCCCAACGAGCCGAGTCGTACTTCAAGCGGTCGCTGGCCTGGCAGCCGGAGCAGCCGGTAGCCAACCGGCGATTGGGGATGATGGCGCTGGACCAGCAGAATTTTGCGCTGGCTGTCAGCTATTTAGAGCGCGCCTACCGCCACGAACCTCACAACCAGGCTACCCTCAAGGCGCTGGGATATGCCTACCTGTGGACCGGGCAACTTGACGCAGCCCAGCCCTTGTTTGAGCAGGTTGAATTCAAAAGCCGGCTGGTGGGAGAACTGGGTTACTGGCGCTGGTGGTGGGGCCGGCAGGGGCGTCAAGAACTGGCCGCCTACGCCGGTGAAATGGCCCGGCGGTTAACAAGCCCTGTCAATTAACATTCCGGGCTTGACAAATTTCAGCGCCCGTAACAAAATAAGTTTTGAGTAGAAAAATTGTCATACCATCGTATCACCTTGTGATATGATGGATGAAACAAAACAACGCCACTATGCTCAAACGAAGCCCCTCATTAACCGAACAGGTTAAAGCGTACTTAAAACAGCGGATTATCAACGCCGAGTTTGAAGCTGGCCGCATCCCCTCCGAGGCCGATTTGGCCAGCGAACTGAATGTGAGCCGCAGCACCATTCGAGATGCCCTCAGCCGCCTGGAAACCGAAGGCGTCATTTATCGCCGGCAGGGGGCGGGCACCTTTGTGAATGAAACCGGCCTGCAAATAAAAACCCGGCTGGAAGAAATTTGGGATTACGAAGCCGTTTTACGACTACACGGCTACACCCCTTCCAACCGGATTGTGGGGATTGAGCAGCAGGGGGCCGCCCCCGATTTGGTTGAAGATTTGGGCCTTGCCCCCGGCCACAGCGTTGTGGTTGTCCAAAAACTATTCTTTGCCGATAGCAAGCCGGTTATTTTGACCTGTAACTACATTCCGGTCAACCTTATTAAACAACCCTACACCGATGACGACTTTCACCTGCCGATGTATCAATTTTTGCCCCAATTTTGCCGACAAGAGTTGACTTATTACTTTAGCGAAATTGTCCCCCTGACTGCCCCGGATTGGCTGGTAGACAAATTGCAGCTACCGCCGCACAAACGGGTCCTCATCTCCTTTGAAGAGATTGGCTACAACCAAAACAACGAGCCAATCATCAAAGCCTTCTCCTATTTTAGAGACGACCTGCTGCGCCTGCGCCTGATTCGGCGGCAGGTTCAGTAGGTTTTGGCAACTTACTTATCAATCGGCAGGCCGCTGGGCACCGACTCCGGGCCAAGATGTCCCATTTCAACCGCCGCCGGGTCGGTGAGGGCATTCAAAAAGGCCAGCAGGTGAGCCACTTCTGTATCCGTTAGCTCTACCGGCGCGCTGACCACCGGGTCCAGATTAGCCAGCACTGCGCCGAGGTAGGCTTCATCTCCGGTAAAACTATCCTGCAAATCCTCTCTAAGTTGCAACGGATTGTAGTTGCGTAGCGCCTGCTCCGGGTTGAGATGATGGCGCACCACCGCTTCCAGACTGGTGTAAGCCCCGGCGTGCGTCCACGGGCCGGTCAGGGCCACGTTGCGCAGCGGCGGCGTGCGAAAGGCGTAGTTATCGGTGGATTGGCCGCTGTGCGGGCCGCGCCCCAAATCGCTGCCGGGGTTGGTTGGAATGTTGCCGGGGCCAACCTGGGGCATTGCCAGTACGTGATGCTGCTGGTCGGTCAGCAGGTTGCCGCTGTGACACTGGCTGCACCTGGCCTTGCCAAAGAAAAGCAGCGCGCCCTGTTTGGCCTCGGTGGAGATGGCGGCGTCATCTCCGGCCACGTAGCGGTCCCACGGCGTGTTGACCATTGTAAACGCATCGGCAATGAAGGCGGCAATGGCGTTGGCCGCGTGCTGAAATTTCAGTTCGCCGGGGCGGGTGTCGGGATAGGCATTGTTAAACAACGCAACGTATTGCGGAATGGCCAGCAGCCGGGCCGTCAACGCGGCCCAAATGCCGGTAAAGTCCTCATCGTCAAGCCCGGCCAGCTCGTTATCAAATTTATCTTTGTCTGCTGGCATACCGCGCATCTCATCGCGGGCAGTGGCGGGGAACATAGCCAGCGCGGCCAGCAGGCTGTCCATCTCGCTGGCCGGAAGCTGGTCGCCCGCCGGGCTGACAAACCCCGTATCCGGCGAGCCGGCAACCCGGCTGTCCCAAAACATTGTATTCACGCCCGGCAGCCCCCGGTTGAACACCTCCGGCGAGTTGCGCGGATGCAGAATCCGGCCTTCGCCCAGAAAACGGTCCGGCCCAACGCCGCCCACCCCGCCGGTGCCAACCGATACCGACAGACCATCGCTGGTGTGTTGCGACATCAAATGGCAGGTTGAACAGGAGGTGTCGCGGTTGCCGCTGAGGATTTTATCAAAAAAGAGCATCTGGCCCAGCGCCGCCTTGGCCGGGTCGGGGGGCGGGCCGGGGTCGATGGGGGTGATGCCGGCCTGCTCCAGGGTGTCGCGCAGCCGGTCATCCAGCCCCACCACCACCGGCCCGCTGCGGCCGTAGTTGGCGGCGGCCATGGTCAGGTCAAAAATATCAACCGTGCCGTCGGCGTTGAGGTCGGCTTGCGGGTTGCTGCTGCCGTAGCGGCTGCCGATGAGGGCCAGGTCAAAAATGTCTATCAGGTCATCGCCGGTTACATCGCCGCCCAACAGAGTGACGCTGCCCATGTCGAGTTCGGTAGCGTCCGGCGGCATATCGCCTTCGGCTTTGGCGCTAAGGTAGCCCGACGCCGACATTGTTAGCCGGTACGTATTGCCGGGGGGGATGGTCATTTCAAAGGAGCCGTCCGGGTTGGGTTGAATTTGCTGGCCGTTGGCGTCCACCATTGCCGCGCTGTGGTCACTTCGACCCTGAAGCTGCACCTCTCCGTAAATAATTACTTGCGTGCCGCTGATGACTTCAACAGAGCCGGTGGGGCTAATTGCGGCGCTGATGGGCTGGCCGTCGGTGTTGGCCAGTTTAACCGTGTCCAGCGTTACCGTACTCTGGCCGACGGCTTTGCCGCGCCAGGTAATCTGGATAATGGAGCCGGTTCCGTCAAAAGGCGGGGTTGGGGCGGTGCGGGTTGCGCTGAATTTTATCTGGCCGCTGGCCGCCTCGTTTTCCACATCAAAAATTTCGACGCCGGCAAACACCGCGCCGGGGGCTACCTGCGTGCCGGGCGCGCCGGGGTCGGCATCTACTACCTCTATAATGGCCGGGTCGTAGCTGAGTTGCAACTCGACCCCAAACAGGCCGGTGATATTAGCCACGTCAACCGCCATCTGGCCGGTTTGGCCGACACGCAAATTGAGCGAGTTAGGGGCCAGATTCACCCGGGTTTCCGCGCCGGTATCGGCCAGCGACTCATACGCCTGCGACGCTGTGGCCGATTGCCCACCGGGGTTAGTAACAACCAGGTCGTACAGGCCCGGCGGCTGGGCAACGGGTACAATGGCTGTAAACTGGGTGGCAGTGCGCAGGTCGCCCAGGGCTAACGCCGTCTCCGGGCTGTTGGAGGCCACCAGCTTTACGCTAAAATTCTCATCCTCTGCTAAAAAACCGGTTCCGGTAACTGTCAGCACTACCTGGCCGGTATTGAGACCGGAAGCGGGCGTCACGCTGTCGATGGTCAGCTCGTTGGGGGGTAGCTCGCAGGCTTCGATTTTTTCCTGGGCTACCAGCCGCATATCGGGTAGAAACGCTTCCAGCAGGTCGGCCTCTGCGCCGTAGCCCCGGCATTTTACCTGGCTGCGCCCGACAATGGTCGGCAGAATATCGTGGCAATACTCGCCTTCGCCCAGCGGGTCCAGCTCTTTTTGACCGACTTTCCAGGCAATCAATTGATTGCCTGCGTCCAGCATTTCTGCCGGCGGCTCGGCGGGGTTGATGCCGTAGCCGCAGTGGCTGCCGTAGCAGCCAATATAGCCAATGCCCATTGCCCCGCGATTAAAGCCGTCAAAGGCGGCAATCACGTCATCGCCGCCGGCCCGGCCTTCGTAAATGTTGCCCAGCGGGTCGATTAGATAGTTGTAGCCAACATCGCCCCAACCCAGAATTTTGGCGTGAAAGTGCCAGATAGAGCGCACCACGGCGGCCCAATCGCTGGCCGAGTTGGGCGTGGCGGTGTGGTTGACCACAATGTGCGTAACCGGCCTGTATTTGGGCGGCCAGTAGGGGCTGGTTTGCCCGGCGGGGCAGCCCCAGGCCGCGCGGCTGATGATGGCGGGCCGGGCCGGGCATATGTTCACAGGGATACCCGGCGAGTTACTCTGCAATTGGGCGGCTGGCTGAATCTCGACGACCGGCCCCTGGCTGGTATCGTTAAAGAAGAGGGTGAGTTGTTGAAATTGAGGGGCCAGTTCGGCGGAGTCTGCCTGGAGGGTAAGCCGGAATTGGAGATGGGTTTGCTTTTGTTCAACCCACAGCAGCGGGCCGGCATACGCTCCGGTGGAGGTGGGGTATAGCTCTACCGGCACGGGCAACCAGTCGGCCCAACTTTCGCCATCTTCGCTCAGGCGGGCTTCAACGGATAGGGCTGCGCCGGGGGGGATGTCGGCCTGCCAGGCCAGCCCAATATCCGTGGTGAAATCCAGCGGCGAGCGAATGGGGCCGGAGGTGTAGCTGCCGGTCAGGTTATCTTCGGCCAGCGCCAGACCGGCCGGGGTTATTTGTATCCCTTCGGCTGCGCCGGTTTGTTCAAAATAGTCTGTGTTAATGACCACCCGCTGCGAGGCGACTGTCATCTGGCCATCGGCGGCCTGGTAGGTGGCTGGCTCAAACGTGAGCGCATCTTCCGGTTGCTGGGCTGTGGCGTTCCACCAGGGAGGCGTCAAGGCCGCAAAAACCAGGGTTAAAATTGTAACAAACCCGGCCAGAATGAGGCGGGGTTTTTTGGAAATTTTTGGTTGCAGGTTTTCTGTTTTCATTGTTTTCTCCCCTGAAAGTAGACCCCCGCTTGCGCGACGGGTGGGGGTGGGTCAGTTTTTTATTCTCGATATCGTCCCATTGGGGCAGCCACACTCCCCAAAACCTAAGGTTTTATTGCCACTGCGTAATGGGGCCGCGCCGGCCGAAATTGGCGGCGGCCAGTGTCAGGTCAAAAATATCAACCCGGCCATCACCATTTATATCTGCCTGGGCATTACGGCTGCCGTAACGGCTGCCGATGAGGGCCAGGTCAAAAATATCAATCAGTTCATCGCCGGTTACATCGCCTCCCGGTAACATTACGCGGCCCAGGTTGATGCTTTGTGCCGTGGCAGATGGAGCGGCAGACTCGGCGCGGGCGCCCAGATAGCCGGGCGCCGTAATAGAAATCTGGTAAAGTGGCTGGGTGTCGGCCTGAAAGTTGCCGGTAGAGCCGGGTTGAATTTGCTGGTTGTTAACTACTATGGTGGCCAGGCTGTGGTCTTTTCGCCCCTGTAGCTGCACCTGGCCGCGCAGTTTGAGCAGGTGAGGTATGTCGAAAACGGTAATTGTACCCTGACCGATAGGGGCTGAGATTGGAAAGGCGTGCTGGTCGAAAAGAAGGGCCTCTTCAAGCTCAAGGGGGGTGTCGCCGGCGGCCTCGCCGCGCCAGGCAATATCAACCAGCGAACCGGTTCCGTTAAAGGGCGCACCGGGGGGGAGTTCGGCCTCAAACTCGATGCGCCCCAACACGTTGTTGACCATATTTTGGGTAACAGTAAATACCGGGGCCTGGGTGAATATGTCGCCGGGAGCGATTTCAATGGTAGGGGTAGTGGCCGGCGTGGCATCAACTACACTGACGATGGTGGGATCAAACCGCAAGGCAATGGAAACGCTGCCCAGGCCATAAACATCTACGGCCTTAACAGAGGTGAGGCCAATTTGCCCGCGCTTGAGTTTGAGCGAGTCTGGATAGAAGAGAATTTTTGTTTTAGCCGGGGGTAAATGGGTAATATGGCAGGCTTGATGGTCCAGAAAGTTGTTGCCAACCGTCAGGCAGTCAACCCGGATAATGTTGTGCGGCGAAACCATTTTGCCAAATTTGGGGCCGGTTTCGTAGGGGTTGTCATCAAAAATTTGCCAGCCGGAAAAGGTCAGGCCACCAATCGGCTGGTCGACGCCCACCCGGCGCACCCAAAATTGCAGGTGAATCCCCTTGGCGGGCGCGCCCTCGTTTGAGGCCAGGCCAATTTTATCGCCGTGGTAGAGGTGCTGGCCCAGCGAGTGACGGAGGCTGCTTTCGGCCAGCGAATAGTAGCCCGTTTCCCAGCCGCCATAGTGGCGCAAGATTAGCAAATTGCGGTGCCGGTCTATTACAAAACCATTGGCGGCGGCGGTAACCGCGCGCTCCCGGCTGCCGGGCGGACTGAAATCAACCGGCTCGTCCAGGGCAAACGGGGCAAAATCTATCGCCTCGCGGCGCGGCCCGCCGTAAGGGCCGTGCAGAAATTTCCAGGTGATGCCCAGTGGGAAGGGCAGCCAGAACTCCGGGGGATAGTCGCCGGCTATGGAGACATTGTTTTCCAGATAGGGTCGGGCTTCGGCGGGAATGAGCGATTCCGGAGTGTCGGCCAGCCAATCTGAAAACTCAGTTGTTCCCTCGATGGCGACGGCCCAGGTTTCATCTTGCCAGCGGGCCAGACCAAGAAGGACATCCCAGGCGGGAGCGTCCGGCTCATTGGGCGGGATTACTCTAAAGTTGACCAGCGCCCAATCGTCCTCAATCCGGGTGAGGCCAACTTCAAAATCATCGTTTGACCCGCGCCGGGCAAACGCTTCGCGGGCCGCCTGCCGCAGCAAAAAATCAAGGTCGTCAGCCGCGGCCTGGTCGCCCTCCTGGGCCAGAGCCGGACTCGTCAAAGCCAGCAAAAGGCTCAGAAGCAGCCCCAGTAAAACGGGCAACTTGATTTTGCAGAAGCGTAACGCATTAAGTTTCATCTCAAAACCCTCCCCGCGTGTTTAAAGCAAAAAATCGCCCAAATTTTTAGGCGGGCAGGCACAAATATGCCGGGAGCCATACCAGCCGGGGCGATGAATATTCAAACCGGGAACAGGACCAGGGTGGAGTCCAGCCAGCCAATCCGCGCAAAAATTGCGCGTTGGGCACAAGCTGGCCCAAAAAATATTGACCAGTCACAAGGGTGTCCTTCTTTAAGGTTGTTAAAGAGCAGTTGCCAAGAAGGGGCTTTGACAAGCCTGCTGTCAAAGCCCTCTTTATCAATTACGGTAAATCAGCCTGTCAGTCGGCCATTCGGCTCCGGGCGATTTGTCTCTACTTGAACGCGCTGGGTCGAGTTCCTGATACGTGCCGGGGACGCGGCTGGGCAGGTTGGGGCGTTGCCGGTTGCGCGGGTTGGGTTTGGGGTCTGGTTTTGGTGGGTTGAATTTTGTTATTTTGCGACTTGTTAAGGCCGCTAAAGGCTACCAGCGCAACCAGTCCAATAATGCCCAAAATGATAATGGCAGCAGCCACAATCCACCACGGAAAGTTGGGGCCGCTGTTAGCGGCGGGTGCGGCGTCGGCCCGATTGGAAGCGTCGCCGGCCAGGGCGGGTTGAGATTGCTGCGGGTTGGCGTCAATGGTAAACGGTATGGTTTGGCTGGGGATGGTTTGCAAATTGATTGCCACCAGTTTGGCCTTTTCAATATTGATGGTTGAAGGGGCATTTTGCAATTTTGTAAAGGCGATACGGGCTAATGGACCACTGCCGCTAACCGGCGGGGCCGGATTGAGCAGCGTGAGGGCAAAGGTTATCGTTCCTTCGGCGTTGTTGACCTGGTTGGCTACCACAAAGCCCTTGTCGGCGGGTAGCAGCGTGCCGGCCTCAATTTGAAGGCCATCCTGGTTGGGGTTGGCATCTTGCGCGGCCAGCAAGGCCGGGTCAAATTTAAGCCGAAATTCTGCGCCATATAGCTCGGTAACATTTTCGGCAATTACATCAACGGTCAGGGCCGTTTCGGATGAGTCAACCGGTTGCAGATATACGCTGGCTCCATCCTGAGCCAGCGCCTGCGCGGCTGCGGTTGCCACAGCCAGGCTGGTTAAAATCAGGATAAGCGCGATTTTTAATAAAGTTTGACGTTGCATCATTTTATCTTCCCCATTTTATCTGTTGCTGGTTCAGGCGGCGGTTAGGGTTGGCAAATCCAGGGATTGCCGGCGGAGGTCTGGCCAAAGTTGGCGGCCAGCAAAATCAGGTCCAAAACATCTACTTCAGGGTCATCATTCAGGTTGGCAGTTTCGCCGGGGGTGGTGCTGCCAAACACTGCGCCGATGGCTACGGCATCGGCCACGTCAATTTCGCCGCTGTCGTCAATATCGCCGGCCAGCAGAGTAACGCTTGCCAGCACGGTCAACTCGCTTTGATGCGACAGGTCGGTGCAGGTGGCGGCTAAAAAGCCGGGATGGCTGGCGGTAAGGGTGTACAGCCCAAACTCAACGCTTTCAAAAACAAAGTCGCCAAACGAATCGGTCATGGTCAACAGGCCGGCAAAATTGTCAACGGTGTGGCCGGCCTGGTTGTCATCGGCGCGACCCTGAACTTTGACATTGCCGGCAATGCTGCCGGTTTGCTGGCCCAGCACCATTACATCAAGGCCAATAATTTGGGCTACCGGCACGTTATTGCCGCCTTTGCGCCCCACCTTTACGCCCATTAGATTAAACGACGCGGAGTCGGGTTCGGTGACAACCTGGGCCTGAAACTCGGCGCTCAACAGGATGAGCGGGCCGGTCAGGTCATCCACATCACCTTCGCGGCTGGCCGCCACTTGAATCAGGCCATCGCCTACATCCAGCCGGGCGACCACGGGAAAGTCGGGACTCAGCGCCAGCGAGCCGTCGACCAGGGAAAAGATGGTGTCGTCCCAATCAAGCTCAAGCTGGTAGCCAAACATCCCCGGTTCGGGAATGTCGCTGGCAATGATTTCTACTAAAAAGGTGTCGCCATTATTTACCTGAGCGGGGCCGGTAATCTGGATGGTGAAGGGCGGCTCCTGGATTTCGTCTATCAAAGCCAGGCTGACTGTTTGGGCGTTTGCGCCTGTGGCGCCGGCCAGCAGCCATAGCAGAATGGTGAGTCCTGAAATTATTTGAAATAAATTGAAGCGGTTCAGCATAGTTTTTCTCCGGCCAACAACCGCCGGCTGGCAAAGCTGACAGGGCAGCCAGCGGTTGTTGGGTAATCGGACAGAGTTTGCTTACTGGCAAGCCCAGGGGTTGCCGGCGGTTGTTTGGCCAAAGTTGGCGGCCATCAAAATCAAATCCAGAATGTCTACAATGCCGTCATCGTTCAGGTCGGCAATTTCGCCGGGGGTCGTGCTGCCAAACACGGCGCCAATGGCAACCGCGTCGGTGATGTCGATTTCACGGCTGCCGTCGATATCGCCGGCCAGTAGCACCACATCATTGAGCGTTGTCAGCGCATCGGCGGCGTGGGCCACACCGGTGCAAACGGCGGCCAAAAAGCCGGGGCGCTCGGCGGTAACATCATAGGTATCTGCCGGGGCGTTGTTGATGAGGAAATCGCCGTTTTCGTCGGTGTCGTCGCTGACGGTAGCGGCGCTGCCAACGGCGGTAACGGTATGCCCGGCCTGATTATCGGCGGCGCGGCCCTGTACGGTAACGTTGCCGTTGATATCGCCCTGGCCGGGGATAGTGCCATCATCTCTGATGATGATATCGAGCGGAACCAGCCCGGCTACTTCAACCTCGATGCCGCCTTTGCGGCCCAGCTTGACGTTTTGCAGGTCGATACGGGTGGTTTGGCCTTCGGGCGGTTCGGTGGGGCTAATGGCCTCGAGGGTGAGGCTGGCCAGCACCACGTCACCGGGAACGTCTGCCAGATCGCCCTGGCGGCTGGCGGCCCAGGAAACAACGCCGCCGGCAAGGTCAAAATTTTGTACAGCAATAACTACCGGCTCCATTGCCGCGCCGGAAACCAGGCTGCCATCAACAGCCGTCAGGTGTTCGGTATCAAAAATCACCTCAAACTGGCTGCCAAAGATGCCGGGGTCGGGTACGCCCTGGGCTACAATGGAAATGTTGAATCTGTCGCCAACGTTAAATACCGGCGCTGTGCCAACATCGGCGGCGCTGACGCCCTCGCTGATGACTAATACTTGCAGCGCCAGGTCGTCACCCGGTTCCTCGGCCAGGGCCGGGCTGCCGGAACCTTGTAGCCAGAGTAAACTGCCCAAAGCAATTGCCAGCCCCAAACCAAGAGCAAAGATTTTGTAAAGATTTTTATGTTTGATCTTCATGCTTTTCTCCTTTCCTGATTGTGTAAATAACACTTTATAAGTTCATTGTGTTTAATGTTCCAAATAGCAGATGCGCACCTCCCTGATTAAAGTTTGCTGCAAAACAAAAAGGCTCAATCTGCCTTTGGTTTTGGTAGCGATGCAACCGGTAGACGAGCCTGTGAGCAACTGGCAAAAAGCAATGATATAAGGTTGGCAATTAAAGGAGTTGATAAAGAGGGCGGAGCGTGAATCCGCGGGGGTGAATACCCAACCCAAAATAGTGACCGGCTGCCAAAGGGTCACAATAACCCTTTTGAAGCAGGCGAATTGCTGTTGCGCAAATCGTAAAATTGTGGACAATTTTCTAAAATCCGGCATCAAATAGCCGGATGAAGTCCAGAAATGGCTCATTGCGTTAACCACTATTTTAGGTTGGTAAGGTACTAAATCGATTTTCGATTTATGACTGCTTGGCTCAAACGAACCAATGTTTGGCGAGCAAATCAAGCATAACATAACCGGGATATGGTCACAATAGAGATTCAGTACTGTATTTGAGAATGCGCGGCAAAAGTGGTAAGATGGTTCACCCAGAGGATGAAAATGTTCAGGGTTCAGCGTTCAGAGTTTGGGTTGCCTCTGGCAAGAACTCTGAACGCTGAATTGATGAACTGTCAAATTTTTTCGAGGAGATATTTTATGACCACTGAAACTATCTTCAGCAAAATCGTCAAACGTGAAATCCCGGCCGATATTGTGTATCAAGATGACCGGGTGACAGCTTTTAGAGACATCAATCCCCAGGCCCCGGCGCATATTTTAATCATCCCCAACAAAGCGATTCCCACCGTTAATGATGTGACGCCGGATGACGAGGGCGTGCTGGGCCATCTATTTGTGGTGGCGGCTCAGGTAGCCCGGCAAGAGGGCATTGCCGATGACGGCTACCGGCTGATTGTGAACTGCGGCAGAAACGGCCATCAAGAAGTTTTTCATTTGCATATGCACTTATTGGGTGGCCGCAAAATGGGGCCAATGGTTGTGAGAAAGTAACCGGCCATGGACATTCAAAATCGAACCTTTTTGGTAAGCGGCGGCGGTTCCGGGCTGGGGGCGGCTACGGCTCAAATGCTCGTCCGGGCCGGCGGCAATGTGATTATCGCCGATATCAACGCCGAAACCGGGCAGCAAACAGCCGGCGCGCTGGGCAGCCAGGCCCGGTTTGCCCAAACCGATGTTACCTCAGAAGAGAGCGTGCAACAGGCCATTGCCACGGCGCTTGAAGCGTTTGGTGGCCTGGCTGGCGCTATCAATTGCGCCGGCATTGCCATTGCCGAAAAGACCATTGGCAAAAATGGCCCGCACAACCTATCTCGCTTTATCAAAGTGATTCAGGTGAATCTGGTGGGGACGTTTAATGTCATCCGGCTGGCCGCGACGGTAATGGCCAATAATAAGCCAACCGCAGCCGGCGAACGGGGGGTGATTATTAACACCGCCTCGGTGGCCGCTTTTGACGGCCAGATTGGACAGGCCGCCTACTCGGCCTCAAAAGGAGGCATCGTGGGTATGACCCTGCCCATTGCCAGAGATTTGGCCCGCGACGGCATCCGGGTGATGAGCATTGCGCCCGGCATTTTTGACACGCCGATGCTGGCCGGTTTGCCGGAAAGGGCACGCCAATCGCTGGGGGAACAGGTCCCCTTCCCCTCCCGGTTGGGCCGGCCCGATGAGTACGCGGCCCTAGTCAAGCACATCATTGAAAACCAGATGCTCAACGGCGAGGTCATTCGGCTGGACGGCGCTATCAGAATGGCCCCTCGCTAAACAACCGTTGCTAAAATTAAATCAGAGGGGCGAGGATGTCTAAATTAAAAGAATATCTACAGGATCCGTTTCTCAACCGTTTGTACGGCGATATCAGAAAAGCGGGGCCATTGAAATCAATTTCTGTGGATATTACCCACGTTTGCAACATCCGTTGCGAAGGCTGCTACTTTTTTGCCGAAGAAATGGACAAACATAAAGCGCCCAGGGATGAGGCCGAGTTTGAGACTTTTATTTCCCAGGAAAAAGAGCGCGGCACCAACTTTATCACCGTGGTTGGCGGTGAGCCAAGCCTGATGTTGAACCGCCTGAAAAAGTTGCACGATAACTTCTGGATTCTGGTTGTAACCAATGGTATCCGCCCAATCCCCCACGAAGGGTTTGAAACAATGCCCATCACCGTCTCGGTGTGGGGCGACCACCAGACCGATACCCGGCTGCGCGGCGGCGGCAAGCTCGACGTGTTTGCCCGCGGCCTCAAAAACTACCGCGACGACCCGCGCGCCCGCTGGTATTACACCACCACCCCCGGCAACGCCCACGAGATTGAAAGCGTGGTCAGCCAATGCGTCGAAAATGGCAACTATGTCTGGTTTAATTTTTATGGCGACCTGTCGCACCGGGGCGGGCAGTTGGACCACAACCAGGGTTTTGGCCGGGTGCGCCGCCAGATTGATAAAATGATTGAGCGCTACCCCGATAAAATTTTGCTGACCTCTTACGTCAGCCGGGTGGTCTCAACCGGGCGGCTGCTGGGCCAGCCGTGGAGCTACGATGTTTGTTGCAGCATCAGTTCCGATAACCCCATCAACCGGCGGCGCATTAACAATGGACACCCCTACAACCCTCACTTTAGAGCCTACAACCCCGATTTAAAGTCTACCCGGCGCTGCTGCGTGGGCGAAGCGCGCGATTGTGACACCTGCTTTGATGTGTGGGCGCACTTCTCGTGGATTATGCTCAGTATGAAGCAGCACACGGCTACTAAACAAGATTTCACCAACTGGCTAACCACGATGTACATTTTCTATCTTATCAACCAGATTATTGATTTTGAAGAGGGGGTTCAACTGCTGCCGGAAATTCACCGCCGCGCGCTGAGCCAACCGGCGGCGCTTCCGGCTATGCAAAATCCGGTTTATCCGGGTTAGGCTTTTGGCACAATATGTCAATTTTAGCTTTTGTGCTAAAATACAAAAGTTAGAAAAATCCCTGAACCAGCCAAAGATTAATCACCCTGCACAGGGCCGCATTACCCACGCGCTTGCGGTTGAAAAACCCGGCATCAAATAGAGGGCAAGGCAATGGCTACCTCCATCACCGGCTACCATATCAGCGAAAGGCTATACCAAAGTGATAACTCGCTGGTTTACCGTGGACGCCGACAGGCGGATGATTACCCTGTTATTCTCAAAATGCTCAGGCAACCTTACCCCCCGCCCGAAAAAATTGCCTGGTTTAAACGGGAGTTTGAAATAATTCATAATCTCAACCTGCCGGGGGTGATTAAGGCTTACGGCCTGGAAAACAACCAGCATCGCTGGCTGATGGCTCTGGAAGATTTTGGCGGCGAGTCGCTGACCCGCTTAAATCTGGCCGGCAGGCTGGCGCTGCCGGATTTTTTGCGGCTGGCTATTCAAATCAGCGATATTTTGGGGCAGGTTCACCAGCAGTATGTCATTCATAAAGATATTAACCCGGCCAATATTGTGGCCGTTCCGCCGGCGGCCAATGGCGGCAGTTCAGACAAGGCGGCGGCATGGCGGGTCAAACTGATTGATTTTGGCATTGCCACCGTTTTATCCCGAGAAACGCCTACCCTGCGCGCGCCCAATATTTTGGAAGGCACGCTGGCCTACATCTCGCCGGAGCAAACAGGCCGGATGAATCGGGCCATTGATTACCGCACCGATTTCTACTCGCTGGGCGTTACCCTTTATGAACTGCTGACGGGCCAGCCACCTTTTCGCGGTGCCGACCCGCTGGAAATGATTCACAACCACATTGCCAAACCACCCCGCCCGCCGCGCGAACTCAAGCCAGACATTCCGCCGGCCCTGTCTGAAATTATCCTCAAGCTATTGGCTAAAAACGCCGAGGACCGCTATTTGTCGGCCTACGGCTTAAAGGCCGATTTGGAAGAATGTTTGCGGCAGTGGACCTCGGCCGGCAACATTCAATCCTTTGCCGTTGGTCAGTACGACTTTTTGCCGGGACGGTTTCAAATTCCCCAAAAGCTGTATGGCCGCCAGCCAGAAATTGATACCCTGCTGGCCGCTTTTGAGCGAGTAACCGGCTCTAACCTGGCCGAACAACCGCCGCCCCCCTGCGAAGTGATACTGGTTACGGGGCGTGCCGGCATTGGTAAATCGGCCCTGGTGCAAGAGGTCTACAAACCCATTACCCGGCAGCGCGGCTATTTTATTACCGGCAAGTTTGACCTGTTTAAGCGCAGCGTTCCGTATGCTTCGCTAATTCAGGCGTTTCAGTCGCTTATCAGGCAACTGCTCACCGAGAGCGAAAGCCAGATTGCAGGCTGGCGCAGCAAACTGCTGGCGGCGCTGGGCAACAATGGACAGGTGTTAATTGATGTCATCCCGGAAATTGAGTTGATTATTGGCCCCCAACCCGAAGCGCCGCCCCTGCCCCCCGCCGAGGCGCAAAACCGCTTTAACCTGACGTTTCAAAACTTTACCCGCGTGTTTGCCCGGCGCGAGCACCCATTTGTAATTTTTTTAGATGACCTGCAATGGGCCGATGCCGCCTCGCTCAAACTAATTCAACTGCTTATGACCACCCCCAACTTGCATTACCTCTTTTTTATTGGCGCTTACCGCGATAACGAAGTTACCCCGGCTCACCCGCTGACGCTCACGCTGGACGAAATCAAACGGGCGGATGTCATTGTAAATTATATTACCCTTTCTCCCTTAGAACTGCCCGATATCACCCAACTGGTTTCAGACACGCTCAACTGCCCGCCGGAACAGGCGCAGTCGCTGGCCGAATTGTTGCAGGCCAAAACCGGCGGCAACCCCTTTTTTATGAACGAATTTCTGAAATCCCTCTACACCGAAGAGCTTTTAACCTTTATTCCGGTAAATGGCCGGGTGAATGGCAAATGCCGCTGGCGCTGGGATGTCGGCCAGATTCAGGCGCGGGGCATCACCGATAACGTGGTAGATCTGATGGCCGGAAAAATGCAAAAACTCCCCCAAAAAACGCAACAGGTGTTAAAACTGGCTGCCTGCATTGGCAATCAATTTGACCTGCAAACCCTGTCGGTGGTGTACCAGAAGCCCCCCACCGAAACCGCTGCCGACCTGCAAGAAGCCATTGTCGAGGGGCTGGTTTTACCCCTGGGCGAAGCGCACAAATTAATGAGCCTGGCCGATATGCCCGAACTGACCAACGAGTTAACCGTTGATTACAAATTTTCGCACGACCGGATTCAACAGGCCGGTTACTCGCTCATTCCCGTCCAGCACAAATCCGGGCTGCACCTGCAAATTGGGCAGATGCTGCTGCGCCAAACCCCGGCCAGCCAGCGCGAAGAGAAGATTTTCGGCATTGTCAATCAGCTAAATTTGGGCCAGGAACTTATCGCCAACCAGGCAGAACGCGACGAATTGGCCCGGTTAAATCTGATGGCCGGGCAAAAGGCCAAAGCTTCGGCGGCCTACGAACCGGCCTTGGAATATTTGCAACTTGGGCTGGGGTTGCTCAACGCCTCTGGCTGGGATGAGGGCTGGACTCGCTGCTACGATTTGGCCCTGGCGATGTATCAAGAAGCCGCCGAAGCCGCCTACCTCTGCACCCGCTTTAACCAGAGCGAGCAGTTTATAGAAGTTGTGCTGAGCCGCGCCGGCACCCTGCTGGATAAAATAAAAGTTTACGAAACCAAAATTCAGGCCTGCATTGCCCAAAACAAACTTTCCGATGCCATCAACACAGGCCTTGAGGTGCTGGCCCTGCTGGATATTCATTTTCCATCAGACCCGACCCAGGACGACATCAAAAGCAACCTGGCCGAAGCGCAGGTCGCCCTGGCCGGTAAAAGTTTTGAAGAGCTAACCAGCCTGCCGGAAATGACCGACCCCTACAAACTGCCGGCCATGCGCATTCTATCTGGCATCAGCGCGCTGGCCTTTTTTACCGCGCCCAAACTATCGCCCCTCATTTCGTTTAAAATGGTCAATCTCTCGGTTGAGCGCGGCTATGCGCCGGAGTCGGCGTTTGCCTACGGCAGCTATGCCATTATGCTGGGCGGCATTGTGGGCGACCTTGAGGCCAGCTATCAGTTTGGCAAGCTGGCTATCGCCCTGCTCGACCGTTTTGCCAGTAACGAGTTCAAGGCCAGAACGCTGGTAATTGTCAAAGGGTTGGTCTGGCACTGGAAAGAGCACATCAAAGCCGTGCTGGCCCCATTGCTCGATGCTTACCAGATTGCCCTGGATAACGGCGACCTGCAATATGCCGCCTTTGCCATTCGGGTCTACTGCTCCAGAGCTTATCTGGTAGCCCCTCACCTACCCCAACTTCAACAAGAAATAGATAGATACGCGGTGGCTATTGGTCAATTGGGGCAAAAAGCCGCCCTGCAGGGCAACGAGGTAATGCAGCAGGCCATTGCCAACTTAATAGAACCAACCCCAACCCCCTACGACCTGATTGGCAATTATTACAACCAGGCAGAAATGCTCCCCATCCACCTGGAAGCCAACGACCGGGGCGCAACCTTTGCCTATTATTTCTACCGGCTTATTCTCAGCTATCTGTTCGAGGCTTACGAGCCGGCTTTAAACAGCGCCGAAATGGTTGAAAAATATATCGACACGGCTGTAGGTACGCCATTTGTGCCGGTTTATCATTTTTACGACTCCCTGGCCCGGCTGGCCCTTTTCGACCAGTCGGACTCAACGCAGCAAAAAAACATTCTTGAGCGGGTGTCGACCAACCAGCAAAAAATGCAAAATTGGGCGCAGCACGCCCCTATGAACTACCTGCACAAATACCACCTGGTTCAGGCCGAACTGGCTCGGGTGCAAGGCAATCATGTCGAGGCCCGCGAAGATTATTTTCAAGCCATCAGCCTGGCCCGCCAAAATGAATATCTGCAAGAAGAAGCCCTGGCTAAAGAATTAGCCGCTCGTTTTTACCTGGCCTGCGGCGAGATTGAACTGGCTCACTACTATTTGCATGAAGCGCGCTACGCTTACCAGCGCTGGGGCGCTCAGGCCAAGGTAAATCAGTTAGAAGCAAGCATCCCCAACATTTTTGCGCCGGCGGCCCCCGAAGATACGGCTGCCTCTTTCCTGACGGTTACAACTACCAATACATCGGGCAGGCGCGCAACCAGTACCCTGGATTTAACCAGCGTGCTCAAAGCCTCGCAAGCCTTTGCCAGCGAAATCATGCTGGATAAATTGCTGGTTACGTTGATGAAAATTGCCATAGAAAACGCCGGGGCGCAGTTGGGTTATTTAATCTTAGAGCGTCAGGGTAAATGGGTGGTAGAAGCAGAAGGCGTTTTAGGCAGCGACGATGTTGCCGTGCTGCAAGCCATTCCGGTGGCAGCCCACCCACTGCCAATGTCAATTATCAACTACGTAGTTAGAACCAAAGAGTATGTTGTTTTAAAAGACGCCTCGCGCTACGGGGCTTTTACGCGCGACCCTTATATTCTGAGCAAACAGCCTAAATCGGTGTTGTGCGCGCCGCTTATCAACCAGGGGCAGTTAACCGGAATGTTCTATCTGGAAAACAACCTGACCACCGATGCCTTCACCACCGAAAGGTTGACCGTTCTGAACCTGCTCTCGTCGCAGGCCGCGGTTTCCATTGAAAACGCCACGCTTTACACCCATCTGGAAGAAAGCGAAAGAAAATACCGCGCGCTGTTTGAAGACTCTAATGATGTTATCTTTATCACCGGCCCGGAGGGCCGGATGCTGGATATGAATCCGGCGGGGTTGCAACTTTTTGATTACAGCCGCGACGAAACAATGGCGATGTACGCCATAGATTATTACGCCAATAAAGAGGACCACCGCCGCTTTTTGCAGGAAATTGAAAAACAGGGCGTGGTTAAAGATTTTGAGCTAAGGCTGCGCAAAAAAAACGGCGCGCACATAGAGTGCTTGCTAACCGCAACAATTCGCCGGGCCGATGATGGCTCTGTTCTGGCTTATCAGGGTATTGTTCGGGATATTACCAACCGCAAGCGCGCCGAGCGAGAGCGGTTACAGCTTTCGGCCATTCAACGAGAATTGACCGTGGCGCAAGAAATTCAGCGCAGTTTGCTGCCCCCGGCTCATCCCAATTGGGCCGGCCCCGAAGTGCTCTGTTATAGCAAGCCCGCCAGAGAGGTTGGCGGCGATTTTTACGCCTACCACGCCTTTGACGACAACCGGTACGCCATTGCCGTGGGCGATGTTTCTGGCAAGGGCACGCCCGCCGCCCTGGTAATGGGCATCAGCCTGGCCTCATTTCAGGCGCTGGTGGGGCAGCGGCTGGCCCCCGGCGAGTTGCTCTCAAAGCTGGACCAGACGATTGTGCCTTACACCGGCACTACAAACCAGAATTGCGCGCTGGTTTATGCTGAAATTACGCCGGTGTCGGGCGGCGAGCAGGGCGGCATTTTGCGCGTTGCCAATGCCGGCTGCGTAATGCCTATCATTCGGCGAGCCAGCGGGGCCATAGAGTGGATAGAAGTTGGCGGTATTCCTTTGGGGATGGGCCTGGGCACCAGGTTGGGCTATCAGGAAGGTAGTTTGATTTTAGCCAGAGGTGATCTTGTAATTTTAATCAGTGACGGAGTGGTTGAAGCCCACAATGCCAGCGAGGAATTGTTTGGATTTAAGCAATTTGAACAGGTGGTGGCTAACGGGCCAAATCACAGCCCGGCAGCAATGCTGGAGCATATCAAAACAGCAGTCAACACATTTAGCGGAGAAATAGAAGCCAACGACGACATTACCATTGTGGTGCTGCAAGTTTAACCCAGCCAACGCTTGCGCCGCCGGTAGTGTTTAACCTGGCGGTAACTTTTGCGCTCGCCAAATTGAGTCAACCCCAAATAAAACTCTTTGATATCCTCATTTTGGGCCAATTGGTCGGTGGGGCCATCCAGCACTACCCGGCCAGTTTCCATTACGTAAGCGTAGTCGGCCACATTTAACGCGATGCGGGCATTTTGTTCAACCAGCAAAATAGGCATCTTCGACTCCTGATTGATTTGTCGAATCACCTCAAAAATTTCTTGCACCAGCAACGGCGCCAGGCCAATAGATGGCTCATCCAGCAGCAGCAGCCGGGGGCGAGCCATCAAGCCCCGGCCAATAACCAGCATTTGCTGCTCGCCCCCAGATAGGTAGCCGCTGGTTCGCCGGCGCAAATCTTTCAGCCGGGGAAAATATTGATAGACCTGTTCCAAATCCTGCTCCTCGCTGGTTTGATGACTCCGCCGCGCCAGCGCGCCAACCCGTAAATTTTCTTCAACTGTTAAATGCCCAAACAGGCGACGCCCTTCCAATACCTGTACAATGCCTCGCTGCACAATTTGGTTGGGGGGCAGTTTGTCAATGCGTTCGCCCTCAAACTCGATGCTGCCGCGAGTGACCCTGCCCTGTTCGGCGTGCAGCAGCCCGGAGATGGCTTTGAGCGTGGTGGTTTTGCCCGCCCCATTGGCCCCTAAAACAGCCACAATTTGCCCTGGCTCTACCCTTAGCGAAATGCCGCGCAGCACCAGAATCACGTCGCTGTAGATAACTTCGATGTTGTTGACGTTTAGCATAAGCCGGTTTAGTGAGTTTGTAGAGTTGGGTAAGTCAGTTTGATTGAACTCACCCAACGGGTGCGTCCAGAATTTTTGGAAAGCGCAGGGGGGAATTGGGGGGATACCCCCCACACCCCCCGTCTTCCTAAAATGTCGGACACACCCCACCCAACTCACAACATTGATTATACTCGATAAACTCTATTCAGGGGTTGGCCGGGTGTCCGGCAGGTCAAACCAGTCGGTAACGGCTACAAAACGCGGTTCGCCGCTTTCCAGTTGCACCTGCCGAATTTGGGTGCGCGAGGGCGAGCGCCGCCCGTCGCGCGCGTCAAGCTCAAATACATCACCCGCGCTAACGGCTCCCAAATCTATCATGGCGTTCATAAACGTTTCGCCGTTCAGGTTTTCAAAGCCGTCGCGGTTAATGGCGTGCACCATCACCCGGCGGACGGCATCAATAGTTGCGTAACTGAGCAGGTAGCCCACGCCGTGGTCTGCCGGGGGATAGTTGCCGGCATCAAACGAGGCTTGGGCGGCGCGCACGGCAGGCTGGCCGGTGTCATCCCAGTAGAGCATGGGGAAGACGCCGTAATAGCCTTCGGACAGGGCGGCGTTTTCGCCCAAAAAGCCCAGCATCGAGTTGTCCATACTCCAGTTGACGCCCCCCACAACCAACTGGTCCCACAAACCCAGGGCACGAATAGTTTGAACAACCGTGGCCGGCGTAAACGAAAGCGACTGGTTATAAATAACGTTGGCCCCCTGTGAAACCAGGCTTTGCACCTGGCCGGTGGGGTCGGCAGTGGGCGAGATGGCAACGGTTTCTACCGGCAGCACCTTTACGCCCAAACTTTCGGCAAAGGCCAGGGCCTCTGGCGTGGTTGCGCCGGTGCCAAAGGCGTTATCCCAGCCAATAACGCCGATGACAATTTCATTGCCGGCGCTTTCCGGTTTTACGGTGTCCCAGTTTTCGGTGAGCCATTTGACAAAGCCGGCAAACTGGTCGGAATAAATGGGGGCAACCAGCACGGTGTAGCCGTTGGGCGGGTCGTAGGCCGCGGGGTTCAGCCCGGCGGCAATATTGACAATTTTATCTTCAACCACGCGCTCGGCCAGCACGGCGGTAGCGGCGCTGGAGTAGGTTAGCACAAAAACAGGCCGGGGGTTGGATGAGCGGTAAACCTCGTAGGTCCCTAACTCCTGCTCCGGGTCGTATTGGGTGTCGGTAAAGACAATTTCCAGTTGCGCCCCGCATACCCCGCCGGCCTGATTGATGGCCTCGACCGCGTCAACCGTGCCGTTGATGAGGCCTGGCCCGGTTATGGCCGCCAGCGGGCCGGTAACGCCGGCCTGTTGGTAGACCACAATAGTTTCGCCCACGTGGCTGGTATTGCAACTGCTAACCCCCACCAGACCGCCGGCGGTGGTTTCCAGCAGGGCCGTGGCGTCGGCGGCGCTGGGCACGCACAGCTTCCAGCCCGGCTCGATAATGTTGACGTTTTCAATGGCGGCGTAGCTACTATCCTCTTGCGCCTTGGCGTTGGTGGCGGTGGCAATAGCCGGAAAGGCCAGCGGGTCGCCATAAAATTTGTCGGCCAGCTTGCTGAGCCAATCATCGGCCTGGGCCACCACATCTTCTTCGCAGACCACGCCTCCCTGGGCCAGGGCGCGCCCCGGCAGCAGGCCGACTCCCAGCGCCAGCAGCAATCCAAGGGTTGTCAATTTTTTTGCCAGGTCCATTTTTCTCCTCCTCTACTCGCTAAAACGTTTGATAGTTGTATTTCTAATTTGTATCTATTCAGCATTTTTCATCTCCTGATTCGTTAATACGAGAATGGACGCAATCGCCAGGCGGCTTTGATGAGCGTCCAGCGGTGGGCCAGACCGCGAGGCTCAAAAATCAGGAACAGCATTAAAACCAGGCCAAAAAAGATGGGTCGAAAAGAGGTCAGCAGGCTCGAGGCCTGGGCAGGGAACATTAACGCCGCCTGGCTGCCGGTCCAGTTAGCTACATCATCCAGCAGAATTACGGCTGTGGCCCCCAAAAATGGCCCCAAATTGGCGCCCAGCCCGCCAATAACCAGCATCCCCAAAAAGAAAATCGACTCATCGAGGCCGTAGCCTAACTCTGTGCCAATTTCGCGCTGGGCGTGGGCCTTGAGCGCGCCGGCAATGCCGGCGTAGAGCGCGGCCAGAAAAAAGGCCCGCAGCTTGTAGCCAAACAGGTTGACTCCCAGCAGTTCGGCGGCCAAATCGTTATCTCTAATGGCCACAAAGGCTCGCCCCAGGCGCGTCCGGCTGATGTTAAAGGCCAGCGCGGTGGTCACCAGCAGCACCCCCAGCGAAATATACAGGTAATCCGCCGGCTCGGTGTAGGCAAAGCCGCCAATCTGGGGGGCGGGCACAGAAATGCGGCCATCGGCGCCGCCCAAATAATCGTGAAAGGTATGCCGGGTGAGCCAGGGGATGATGAATTGGGCGGCCAGCGTGGCCATAGCCAGATAAAAGCCCTTCACCCGCAGCGAGGGCAGCCCAAATAGCAGCCCAAACAGGCCCGTGCCCAGCCCGGCCAGCGGCAGCGCCACAAAAAATGATAAGCCCAGGTGTTTGACCAGCAGGGCCGATATATAGCCGCCCACCAGCATAAACGCCGCCTGCCCCAGCGAAATCTGGCCGGTGTAGCCGGTCAAAATACTCAGGCCCTGCACGGCAATAATGGTGTAGGCCAGTTGGTTGAATGTGGCGATGATATAAGCATTGCCCCAATAGGGGGCGCTTGCGGCCAGGCCAATGGCAAGCAGCAGCAAGGCCCAGTGCCAGGGCCGGCGCATCAGAGCCATATCCTGGCGATAGGTGGTGTCAAAATCACCGGCGGGGCGCAATACGGCCATCGGCTAAATCCTCTCGATGCGTTTTTGCCCAAACAACCCTTCCGGGCGAATGAACAGAACCAGCAACAGCAGTATGTAAGGGGCAATCTCGGCGGCGTTGCGCACTTCTATAAAGGTTGACGCCTTGACCATCTCCTGCACCAGCCCCACGGCAATGCCGCCGATGACCGCGCCGGGAAAAGAGTCTAACCCGCCCAGCAAAATGGCCGGAAAGGCAACCAGCACCACCGTGGAAAGGTTGAGATTGGCTCCTACCAGCATGGCCAGCAGCACCCCGCCGATAACGGCAATTACGCCGGCAATGGCCCACGACAGGCCAAAAATGTGGGGCACGTTCAGCCCCGTACTGCGGGCCAGTTCGTGGTCCTCGGCGGTGGCGCGCATGGCCAGCCCGGTTTTGGTAAAATTAAAAAAGAGGGCAAACAGCGCCGCCGCCAAAAACGCCACGCCAGAGGCCAGCACCAGCGTTTTCTTCAAAATGATAGTCTCGTTGAACGCGCCCGGAAAGGGAACGCGGAACACATCGCTGGGGGGAAAGGGGGTGGGAAAATAGGCCGATGGCTGGGTACCAAACAAAACGCTGACCACTCCCTCTATCAGCAGGGCCAGCCCCAGCGTCATCAAAATAATCGAGAGCAGGGGCTGGCCGCTCATCGGGCGCAAGGCCAATCCTTCAATCAAAAAACCGAGCAGCACGGCTACCGCCACAGCAATTAACAGGGCCGGCAGCAGCGGCAGGTTAAAGGGCGCAACCCCATCCTGGTTGGCCCCGGTTAGCCACCAGACCAGATACGCGCCCAGCATCACCAGATGTCCCTGGGCAAAATTAAATACTTCCGATGATTTATAAATTAGCACAATACCCAGCGCAATCAGGGCGATAATGCCCCCGTTCAAAATACCGGTGACAACCTGCTGCGGAACCAGCGCCCAATTCATACGGCTATGCCCTCCGGCTCTAACGACTCGACGCGCAGGGTGGTGTTGATGGTTCCGGTGCGGCCATCGCGGTAGGCCACCTCGGCGCTCACCTGCACCTGGCTCTGGTTGGAGTAAAGGGCGCGAATGATGTCGGCGTAACGCTGGGCCAGAAAGCTGCGGCGCAGTTTGCGGGTGCGGGTCATTTCGCCCTCGTCGGCATCAAACTCTTTATGCAACAGCACAAAGCGGCGCACCCGCCCCGAAGCAGGCAGCGACTGGTTGACCTGGGCCACGTCGCGCCGGATTAACTCGTACACCTCCGGCTTTTGGGCCAGGTCGGTGTAGGTGGTATAGGCCAGGCGATTTTTCTCGGCCCAGCGGCCCACGTTTTCAAAATCAATGGTGATGAGGGCGGTCACATAATTTTGCGACCTGTCGCCAACAGTCAGGGCGTGGCTGATGTAGGGGCTAAATTTCAGGCGGCCTTCAATGTATTGGGGCGAGTACTTTTCGCCGTTGGCCAGTTCAATCATATCCTTGAGCCGTTCCAGGTAGATGACGTGCCCGTCCGGGTCGATGTGGCCGGCGTCGCCGGTTTTGAACCAGCGCGTGCCTTGCGAGTCGACAAAAATGGCCTCTTTGGTAGCCTGGGGGTCTTTGTGATACCCCGGAAACAGGCCGGGGCCGGTGACCAGAATTTCTCCCTCGGTCGAGATAGTGACCTGCGTGCCCGGCAGCGGTTGGCCCAGCGACTCAAATTTCACGTCGTCGGGGCGATGGGCCACGGCCCCGGCGCACACTTCGGTTGAGCCGTAGGCTTGCCGCAGCGATAACCCCAGCGCCCGAAAGTAGCGAATCACATCGGGGCTAAGCACCGCGCCGGCGGTAAAGACATCGCGGGCGCGATGCAGGCCGTATTGGCTGAGCAGTGGTTTGAAGATAATCCGCTGGCCCAGCCAATAGAGCAGCCGCCAGAGCAGCGGCACGGCTTTTTGTTGAAATTGCCGGTCGGCCACCTTGTAGCTGAGGGGCAAAAAGGCGTTGTAAAAAAATTTATTCAGCCAACTGCTATCCAGCATGCGGCCGCGAATGTTGGCCACCAAATCTTCCCACAGGCGCGAGTTGTAGAGAATAAAATCGGGGGAGATTTCGCGGATGTTCTGGCGGACGGTTTCGGGCCGTTCGGCAAAGTTCAGCACCACCCCGTCAACCATATGCGGGGCAATATCCAGCGCCGCGCCAGCAGCCCAGGCCAGCGGCAAAAACGAGACATAATTATCCGTGTCGCGGCGCGGGGCTACGCTGCCCACAGCGCCCACCTCGTACACAAAGTTGGCGTGGCTGAGCATCGCCCCTTTGGGCAGGCCGGTGGTACCAGAGGTGTAACAGAACATGGCCGGGTCGGCGGCCTGGCCGGCGGCAATCAGGGCGTCGAGCTTATCCGGCTGCCGCTGCGCGACCTTCTGCCCCAGCGCCTGAACCTGTTTGAAGTTTATGAGCCAGGGGTCTTTATAATGCCACATCCCCCGCTCGTCCCAGTAAATAACCTGTTTGACCTTGGGCAGCGCGCTTTTGACTTCCAGCAGTTTGTCGCATTGCTCCTGGTCGCCGGCCAGCACAAAATGGGCGTCGGCGTGGCCAATAACGTACTCGGCTTCTGTGGCCGTCACGTCGGTAAAAATGCCGACAACGACGCCTCCGGCGGCCATAATAGCGATGGTGGCCCACAGGTAGTGACGGTCGTTATCGCCGATAATGGCCACGCGCCGGCCCGGCTCCAGCCCCATTTCAACCAGCCCCAGGCAAAAATGGCGCACCTGCTCGTATTCGTCATCCCAGGTGAAACTTTGCCAGATACCAAACTCTTTCTGGCGGGCGGCGGGTTTGCCGGTTCCTCTGTAGTGATGGACTCTTTTTAACCAGAATTGTGGCAATGTTTCTGGCGTCATGCAATGCTCCAAAGCAGGGAAAGGAGTAGGGAGTAGGGGAAATCCCCTTACTCCCTCCCAGATATGTCAGCCCATCTGCCAATTCAAAGTCTGTTAGAAAAAGTTGTTACAGACTCACAATCACTTTGGTTAAATCTTTAATGGTGCCCCGGTCTTCCAGCGGAATGTTGGCGCCAGTGCGTTCATGGGGGATTTGGGCGGCGCGTTCAACTTTAACCCCGCACACTTTGTAATCGGGAATTTTGGCCCGCTCGTCAATTAAGTTATTGGTCAGTATATTGGCTGCTGCTTCGGCAAAGTGGAAGGGGATGAAAATGGTTCCTTCGGGCGAGCGTTCTGTTACCAGCAGGCGAGCCGTAATTTTGCCGCGCCGGCTGGAGACATCAACCCACTCACCCACTTCTAGCCCCAATCTGGCCGCATCTTTGGGGTGTACCTCAACCGTGCATTCCGGCCAGATGTTGTTGAGCGACGAGACGCGGGTGAGCGTGCCGCCGTGCCAGTGGTACAGCAGCCGGCCGGTGCTGAGGGTCAGCGGATACTCTTCGTCGGGGCGTTCGCTGTCGTCGGTGAATTCTACGGGGAAGAATTTGCCGCGCCCGCTGGGAAAATCTTCTTCAAACAGGTAGGGCGAGCCGGGGTGGTCGGGGGTGGGGCAGGGCCAGTGGACGCCGCCTTCGCGCTCGATGCGCTGGTAAGTAATGCCGCCCCAGGGCGGGGTTAGCCGGCGCATCTCTTCCCAAATGTCGCGGGGGTGGCTGTAGCTCCAGTTGGCCAGCATTTTATCGGCATTTTGGGCAATGGCGCGGTCCAGTTCGCGGGTGGGACTATCAGGGTGTTGGTCAACCTGGGCGGCAATTTTCTGGATGGTGCGGCGGGCCACCTGGCTGACAATTTCCCAATCGGCGCGGGCCTGGCCGGGCGGGTTTATGGCTTTGCGGACAAGCTGCACCCGGCGGTCGGAGTTGGTAAAGGTGCCGTCTTTTTCGGCAAAGGCAGCGGCGGGCAAAATTACATCGGCGTAGCGGGCCGTCTCGTTGATGAAGATATCCTGGGCCACGTAAAATTCAAGCTGCTGCACGGCGTGGCGGGCGTGGTTGATATCCGGCTCGCTCATGAGGGGGTTTTCGCCCATAATGTACCAGGCTTTGACGTGTCCATCTAAAATGCCACCGACGTGTTCGGTGGTGGTCAGGCCGGGTATCTGGGGCAGTTGGGTGTGCCAGGCCTGCTCAAATTTGTGGCGGGTTTCGGCGTCGGTAACAAGCTGGTAGGCAGTGTAAACATTGGGCATCCCGCCGGAGTCGGAGCAGCCCTGCACGTTGTTTTGGCCGCGCAGCGGGTTGAGGCCGGTGCCGGGCCGGCCCACGTGGCCGCACAGCAGGGCCAGGTTGATGAGCGTCAGCGAGTTATCGGTGCCGTGGACGCTCTGGCTGATGCCCATGCCCCAGTAGATGGCCGCGCTGTTAGCTTTGGCGTACATCCGCGCCGCCTGCCGAATCTGCTCGGCGGGCACGCCGGAGATTTCTTCGGCCCATTCGGGGGTTTTGTCTTCCAGGCTTTCAATGTAGTTGGAAAAGCCTTCGGTGCGGCTGGCGATGAAATCCTGATGATAGAGCTTTTCTTTGACGATGACGTGGGCCATAGCGTTGAAGACGGCCACATCGGCGCCCGGTTTTTGCTGAAGCCAGAGGGTCGAGAAGTCGGCCATTTCGGTGTGGCGCGGGTCGATGACAATCAGTTTGGCCCCGTTGTGGGTGACGGCCTGTTTGAGGAAGGTGCTGATAACCGGGTGGTTTTCGGCGGTGTTGGAACCGGTGACAATGAAGCACTCCAAATCTTTCATTTCGGCGATGGAGTTGCTCATGGCGCTGGTGCCCAGGGCCAGTTGGAGCGCCTTGACGCTGCCGGCGTGGCACAGCCGGGTGCAGTGGTCAACATTGTTGGTGCCGATAACGGCGCGAATGTATTTTTGCAGCAGGTAATTGTCTTCGTTGGTGGCTTTGGCGCACACATTGCAGGTAATGCTGTCGGGGCCGTATTGGCGGCGAACTTCCAGCAGCCGGTTGATAACCAGCTCCAGCGCCTCGTCCCAGGTGGCCTCGCGCCAGTCGTTGGGGTAGCTGGCCTGGGTGCGCTGGCCGGGTTTTTGGGGCGATTTGCGGATGAGAGGCACTGTCAGGCGGTCGGGGTGATGAACGTAGTCCGTTCCAAAGCGGCCTTTTACGCATAGCCGCCCGTAGTTGGGCGCGGCCTCAAACGGCGCGTCGATTCTAAAGATGTGGTCGTCTTTTACATTCAGTAAAATTTGACACCCCACGCCACAATAAGGGCAGGTGGAACGAACAACTTTATCGGCTTTCACCCTTGAAGCTCCTTTCAAGCGCAGATTGCTTTTATCAAAAGGTTAGGAACTCGGAAAATATTGAGGAGGAGTTTATAAAGAGACCCCACGCAGACGGCTTAATCTGCGTACCCAAAATGTAACAAACAATGAAGGAAAGGTCAAATCAGGCCTAATCAAACCGGGTTATGCCCTCTGGAAACAATAGATACAGGTTATCAATTCTAATAAAATTCTCACTTTTTTCAAAGCCAGTTCCTATCAAGTTTCTGTATCCTATATTTCAGGAGCCATGTCTTATTTCTTAATGGATAGATTATCGGGTAGCTTCCTCTCTTATTCGAGTTGATTATGACAGACATCCTGATTGTGGCCACTGCCGGGCTAAAACCTGACCAAATTACCGATACTCAACATCTCAAATATCCCCGGGTAGATTATATTGAGCTGCAAAAATTAATTAACGCCGATATTCTCAACTATACAATCTACAATCAAATTAGGTGGGGAGATTTTTTTAGACGTCTGGAAACTCGCGTTCGCGCTGACCTTTACCTGGCAATCCGCAGCCTGCTCATTAAACGCGCTTATGGTACTGTTTTTGCTATGTCTGAAAGGGCCGGTATTCCTATGGCCGGGCTGCAAGGTTTGTTTTCACAACAAGGCCGGTTTGTTTCTATGTTTCAATGTTGGTCGTGGCGGCAGGAAAAAGCGGTTACAAAATTAAATTTATTAACAGCCATTGATAGCATTATTGTTCATTGCAAAAGTATGCAGCACCATCTTATACAATTGGGCGCTCCCGCCGGGCGAGTCCATCTCATCCCCTACAGCCGAGACCAATTTTTTTTTAGGCCAATCGTTGATATTGAGCCGGAACCCGGTTTTATCTTTAGCGTTGGCGAAACCCGCTCCAGGGATTATACCAGTCTGTTTCAGGCAATTAACGGTTTACCCTTAAAGCTGTTAGTTGCCGCTTCTGGTGGATGGGATGCGCGAGAAAAAAACAGAAAAATACAGGCCCCTATTCCCGAAAATGTAACCATTGCCCAACACTTTCCTTTGCTGGAATTAAGAAACCTTTATGCCAAATCTCAATTTGTGGTGGTGCCGGTATATGACACCATCTTTTCTGCCGGGGCCACCGTTGCGCTTGAGGCAATGTGCATGGGCCGGGCCGTTATTGCGACCTGCTCGCAGGGCATTGTTGATTACGTAATTGATGGCGAAACCGGCATTTTGGTTGAACCCGGAAATGCACAGGCTTTGCGAGAGGCCATCCGGTATCTGGCCGCACACCCCGGCGAGGCCCGGCGAATGGGGCAAAATGGCCGTCAATGGGTTGAAGAAACGCTGAATCTTGACAGGTATGTTCAACAGCTTGCCGCTGTGCTGCAATCAGTTCCGGTTGCAAATAGCCCAACCCGGGTTGCTAAAAGCGGCGTGTCTCAATCCGAATCAATGATATGCTGATGTTTTGCTTACACCCGAACAGGCAACTTGTCCAAATAGATTCGTGAAGGAGAGTTAAAATGGGTAAAAATCCTCCTAAAGTGAGTATTGGTTTGCCGGTTTTCAATGGCGAGAATTATCTCTCGCAGGCTGTCGAGTCGCTGCTGGCGCAAACCTTTACGGATTTTGAATTGATTATCTCTGATAATGGCTCCACCGACCGCACCCGCCAAATTTGCGAAGCCTATGCCGCCCGGGACCCGCGCATTCGCTACTATCGGCATGACAAAAATGTTGGCGCGGCGCGAAACTTTAACTTTACCGTTGAGCAGGCGCGCGGTCAATATTTTAAGTGGGCCGCTCACGATGACATGTGCGCCCCGGAATTTTTAGCGCGGTGTGTTGCCATATTAGACGGCCAGGCCGAGGCGGTTTTGTGTTATTCGCGAACGGTTTTTATTGACAACCTGAGCCAGGTCACAGGTTATTACTCTGACAATCTGAATTTGAGGTCATCCAAAGCCTCAGAACGATTGCATCATTTTTTTACCAATCCCGGCTGGTGCCACCCCGTATTTGGCCTGATGAGAAAGGACATTCTGCAAAGAACTCAACAAATAGGCAATTTCCCTCGCTCAGACAGAAATTTACTGGGCGAGTTGGCTTTGTACGGCCAGTTCTATGAGATTCCTGAAAATCTTTTTTTAAGAAGGCTTCATCCGCAAATCTCAACCTCGGCCAACAAAACCGAAGGAGAGCTGGCAGCCTGGTTTGATCCCTTAAAGAAAGGGAAAATGATTTTTCCCAGATGGCGGCGCGTATTTGAATATTTCAGAGCCATTACTCGCGCTCCTCTAAGCTTGACAGAACGGGGACGCTGTTATCTTGAGATAGCTCAATTTACCCTGCTACCCCAAAAGTGGCTGGGCATTGCTGAAGACCTGTTTAATATCACCAAAATTGCTTCCAGAAGCAAGTTAAGAAATGCCGCATGAAAATTGGAATATTAGCCGGGGGCGCAGGCTCTCGCCTGGCCGAAGAAACCCAAATAAAGCCCAAACCAATGGTTGAAATCGGCGGCCATCCCATTTTATGGCACATTATGCGTCATTACGCGCACTATGGGTTTAAAGATTTTGTAATTGCTCTGGGCTACAAAGGCGAGATTATCAAAAAATATATGGTGGACTACTGCGCTCTCAACAGCAATCTGAAGGTAAATTTGCGCACGGGCGAAGTCAGCATGAACGGCGGCTACAAACCGGATTGGACCGTTGAACTGGTAGACACCGGCCTTTCGACCATGACCGGCGGGCGCATTAAACGGCTGGCCCCTTACATGGGTAACGAAACTTTTATGCTAACCTGGGGCGATGGCGTGTCGGATATTAATTTGCGCGACCTGCTGGCTTTTCATCGCTCGCACGGCAAACTGGCCACCCTGACAGCCGTAAGGCCGCCGGCCCGCTACGGCCATATGATTTTTGAAGGCAACCAGATAGTTGAATTCAACGAGAAACCCCAAACCGGCGAGGGGTGGATTAACGGCGCATTTTTTGTACTGGAGCCGGGCGTGTTCGATTTTATAGACGGCGACGAAACTCAATGGGAGCGAGAGCCGCTGGAGCGGCTGGCCCAACAGGGGCAATTAATGGCCTATCGCCACAACTCGTTTTGGCAATGTATGGACACTCTGCGCGAAAAGCACATTCTGGAAACAATGTGGCAAAGCGGCAACCCGCCGTGGAAAGTGTGGGCAGATTAATATGCGCGTTTTACTAACCGGACATCAGGGTTATATCGGCGCCATTTTAGCGCCAATGCTGCTTGAGGCCGAATACGAAGTAGTGGGCCTGGATAGCGACCTGTTTGAGCGCTGCACGTTTGGCAATGAGCCTGGCTATATTCCATCTATCAAAAAAGATGTGCGCGATGTTGCCTTGTCCGACCTGGCCGGTTTTGATGCCGTGCTGCACCTGGCCGGCCTCTCTAACGACCCGCTGGGCAACCTGAACCCTGCGCTTACCGATGAAATCAACCACCGGGCCTCGGTGCGGCTGGCCCAACTGGCCAAAGCCGCCGGCGCGTCTCGTTTTATATTTTCCTCTTCGTGCAGCAATTATGGCGCTGCCGGTGAAGATATGATTGATGAATGCGGGGCCTTTAACCCGGTGACACCTTACGGTGTGTCTAAAGTAAAGGTAGAGCAAGCCGTGTCTCAACTGGCTGATGATGGTTTTAGCCCCACTTTTCTGAGAAACGCCACCGCTTACGGCGTGTCGCCCCGGCTGCGTTTTGATTTGGTTTTAAACAATCTGGTAGCCTGGGCTTATACTACCGGGCTGGTTTACCTGAAAAGCGATGGCAGCCCCTGGCGGCCTATTGTGCATATCAGAGATATTGCCCAGGCTTTTTTAGCCGTACTGCGCGCCCCCAGGGAAGTGGTGCATAACCAGGCTTTTAATGTGGGTCAAACCGGAGAAAATTACCGCGTTAGCGAACTGGCTCAAATTGTAATAGAGACCGTACCCGGCAGCCGGCTGGAATACGCCCCCGATGCCGGGCCGGATAAGCGCTGTTACCGGGTCAACTGTGATAAAATTCGGCGCGCTTTGCCAGAATTCAAACCGCACTGGAACGCCCGCCAGGGGGCGCAAGAGTTGCTGATGGCCTACAAACAGGTTGGGCTAACGCTGGAGGAATTTGAGGGCGCAAAATACAAACGTATCGACCACATTAAACATCTGCTAAAGGCCGGGGAGTTGGACGAGAATTTGCGCCGGCGCGAACCGGTAGCGATTTAGAAAGGCCCAAAATGTTCTATACTTCAGAGCGGCAGTGCCGGGCCAGCGGCTCGCCCAACCTGCAACTGATACTGGATTACGGGCAGACCCCCCTGGCCGACCGGCTGCTGACCGCCCCCCAATTGCAGGCGCTTGAGCAACAGCGCCAAGCAGAGCTGCTGGCCCCCCTGACACTACTCTTTTGCCCGGATTCCGCCCTGGTTCAAATCAAAGAGACCGTTTGCCCCGAAATTTTATTTCACAAAGATTACCCTTACTTTTCATCTGTTTCAAAATCGCTGGTAGCCCATTTTGCGGCCAGCGCCCGCCATTTAATAGAGGCCCACGCCCTTAACGCCGGTAGCCTGGTAATTGAGGCCGCCAGCAACGATGGCTATATGCTCAAAAATTTTGCCGCCCGTGGCATCCCTGTTTTGGGCATTGACCCCGCCGAGGCTCCGGCCAAAGCCGCGCAACAGGCCGGCATTCCAACGCTCGTCACCTTTTTCTCGGAGAATTTGGCCGACCAGTTACGCGCCGAGCATAAAATGGCCGACCTCTTTTTGGCCAACAATGTGCTGGCCCACGTGGCTAATTTAAACGGTTTTGTGCGGGGTATCAAAACCATTTTAAAGGAGAACGGCGCCGCCGTATTAGAAGTTCATTATGTGGCTGATATGGTTGACCGGTGCGAATTTGATACGGTTTACCACCAGCACCTGTGCTATTTTTCAGTCACGGCCCTGGACAGGCTATTCAGGCAGCACAATCTTTACCTGAATGATGTGCGGCGCATCCCCACCTATGGCGGCTCGCTGAGGTTATTTGTGCAACACCGGGAGGCAGTCAAAGAGTCAGTTGACCAACTGCTGGCCGAAGAAGCGCAAAAAGGCGTTGACCGGCCAGACTACTATTTGCGCTTTGCCGAAAATGCGCGCCGCGTAAAAGCCCTGTTACAGGAAATGCTCTGGTCTCTAAAGCGGCAAAGCAAGCGGATTGCGGCCTACGGCGCGGCCGCCAAAGCCGCTACCTTTTTAAGTTACGCCGAAATTGATAAAAGGTTGATTGATTATGTGGTTGACCTGAATCAGTTTAAGCAAGGCCGCTATATGGGCGGCAATCACTTGCCTATCTATTCACCGGCCAGATTGTTAGAAGACCAGCCGGATTATGTATTGTTACTGGCCTGGAACTTTGCCGATGAAATAATCAGGCAGCAAAAAGTATATCGCCGGCGGGGCGGTAAATTTATAAACCCTATCCCCCGGCCGGTAATCCTTTAAATCGCCTACTGAACAATTGGCTCAAAATGATTAATGCTATGAAATCAACCGGGGAAACCCGGGCGCAGGTACTTGTGGTTGCCGCACTGCTTTTAATTTTATATACCACCCTTTTTCCCTTTGATTTTCTATTCTTCAAGCCCGTAACCCATTTCGACCTGGGGCTTATCAAGGCAGATGCGCTCAATGATTACCCCCGAAACATCCTGCTGTTTATGCCGTTTGGGTTTGGCGCGGCGGCTCTTTTGCGCAACAGGCCAGGGCGGCTGCGGAGGGCAGCGGCAGGAGTGTTGCTATCCGGCCTCAGCCTGTCGGCAATGGTTGAAACCCTGCAACTGTTTGTTTCGGCCCGGGACCCCTCGCTGGCCGATATTGTTGCCAACAGCGCCGGCGCGCTGCTGGGCGCGTTAATTTTTTACCGGTGGGGAGAGAGAATTTCATCTTACCGGATATTTGATAAAATCCATTTGTCCGCCCGCTGGTTGATGATAGCCATTACCGGCTACCTTGCTTTTATGGCCCTCAATTATGCGCTATTGGCTAACGCCGCAGGTCTCGATAACTGGAGTTCATCCTTCCCCCTGATTATTGGCAACGAGCAAACTGGAGACCGCCCCTGGCAAGGGGTTATCTCCAACCTCCAGATTGCCGACAGAGCCTTGGCACAGCCGCAAATTACCCACATCTTTAGCGGGCAGCCACTGGCTAACCCGCTGGCGGTTTATCCCCTAAATGCGTCTTCAAAGCTGGCCGACCAATCAGGCCGGCAGCCGCCTTTGCAGCGGCAGGGCGCGGCTTCAACCGGTAATTTTGAAGGCGAGATTCTGCTGGGGCCAGATTACTGGCTGCAAACCGGCGCCCCGGTAACGGCCCTGTCCCAAAAATTGGCCGACTCAGCCCAATTCACCTTCAGCTTTGTCGCTGCCGCTGCCAGTTCAAACCAAACCGGCCCGGCGCGCCTTATCTCTATTTCGGGCGGCCCCTTTGATAGAAACCTGACCATAGCCCAGGATGAGGCCGATTTAATCATCCGGCTGCGCACCCCGGCAACCGGCGCAAACGGCGCCGCCCCCGAACTGGCTGTGCCCGGCGTTTTTGCAAACAGCCAACCGCATCATCTTGTAATTGTTTACGATGGGGCAACGCTGCGCATTTACATAGATGGCCCGGAGCAGGTTTACGCCTTCAGGCTGGCCCCGCACATTACCTTTTTTCGTTACCTGCTGCCGGTTGACGCCTGGCGTATTCGCCTGAACTCAATCTTTTTGCCGGTGTATGGGGTTATCTTTTACGCGCTCATTTTTATTCCAGCCGGTTTTTTACTCTATACAATGGATAAACGCCGCCGCCAACAGCATTCGTCGTTTCTCCCGTTAACCTTGATGATTAACAGGAGGTGAAATTCTATGAAATTTAAATTAATCACCCTGGCCATTTTTTTTATAACTTTGGGACTCGTTGGGCCTGGCCCGGTACAGGCCGACTCGCCCAAAATCAATATCTGGTACGGGCATCATCAGGTGTTTGGGCAGCCGGCAATGCCGCAACACTGGATTAACATTTTGGGCAACGTGTCAAACCCAAACGAGCTGGCTTCACTCACTTACTCGCTCAATGGCGGCCCTGAACGCGCCCTCTCCCTTGGCCCCGATACCCGCCGCCTGGCCTCTCCCGGCGATTTTAACATCGACATCTTTCATACAGAGTTGCAGCCGGGCCTCAATCAGGTGACAATTATCGCCACCGATAAAAAGAAGCAGCAAACCGCCGAAACCGTAACCGTTGAATATCTTCCTGCCACAGTTGACACCCAGCCCTACGTGGTCGATTGGAGCCGGGCCGCCGGGCCGCAAGAGCTTGCCCAAATTGTAGATGGCCGCTGGACTCTGGCTGCCGGCGGCATTCGTCCCGCCCAATTAGGCTATGACCGCCTGGTGGCAATTGGCGATATGTGGTGGGATGATTACGAGATAACCTTGCCGGTTACTATTCACGGGGCCGAACCGGTATTTACCTACCCCAGTAACGGGGCCAGCGTTTTTGTGGTGGCCCGCTGGCAGGGGCATCGGGTGTGGGATGAGGCCCAGCCGGCCTATGGCTGGTGGCCGCTGGGCGGCGCAGGCACTATCAGATGGGTCAATAAATCCAAGAAAGAGGTGTTTTTGGCCGGCAACAAAGTATTGCCAATGGCAACGGATTCCGGCAACCATCGCATAGAATTTAACGTGCCATACAAACTCAAACTCCGGGTTCAGACGATTCCCGGTTATGCCACTCTTTACAGCTTTAAACTTTGGGAAGCCAACCGGCCCGAACCGGCAGAATGGGAATTTAAGGGGCAGGAGCGCCTGTGGAATCCTCTTTATGGTTCGGTGTTGCTGGTGGCCCACCACGTGGATGTTACGTTTGGACAGGTAACAGTCGCCCCGCTGGCCCGCTCGCCGTGGGAGTGGTTTGTGCTGTTGGGCAGTTACCTGGCCCAATTTCCGTTATTATTGGTCTGTTTGATTGGGGCCGGGCTGGCGGTGCTCTATCGCCGCCACTATCCAAAAACGGCTCGCCTGGTGCTGATGGCGGCTGTTTTATTAATAATAGAAGCTGTGGGCGGCACTTTTTTAAGAATACAATTACCCATATTTTTGCACCGCCAGGGCTGGAGCACCCACGAGATAGGGCTGGCCCTGGTTAGCGCCGAAGCTTTACAATCGCTGCTGGTGGCTGCGGGGCTGGGCTTATTGATGTTAGCCATCTTCCGCTGGCGTCGAGAGGGGAGTCGCCAAAATGACGAGGCTTAATCATCGTTGCCCAAACTGTAACGCTGCCGACCTGCATCCATTCTATCAAATCTGGCGGGCGCCGGCCCATAGCGTGCTGCTGCTGGCCACGCGCCAGGAGGCCATCGATTACCCCGCCGGCAATATTCGCTTGGGGTTTTGCCCTGCTTGCGGCTTTATCTGTAATATGGACTTTAACCCCGCCCTGCACGAATACTCCACCCGTTACGAGGCCACCCAGGGCTACTCGTCCACCTTTAACGCCTTTCACCAGCGGCTGGCCCGGCAATTGATTGAGCGGCACAATTTGCGTAACAGGCATATTATTGAAATCGGCTGCGGCCAGGGCGAGTTTTTAACCCTGTTGTGCCAACTGGGGCAAAATTACGGAGTTGGGTTCGACCCGGCCTACCGGCCCGAAAACAACCCGGCGCATCGCCGGCTCGCCTTTATTCAAGATTTTTATTCGGAGCGGTACAGCCATTATCAAGCCGATTTTGTTTGCTGCAAAATGACGCTGGAACATATTCCGCACACCGCCGATTTTGTTAGTATGGTTCGGCGCGCCATTAGCCGGCAACCCGGGGCCGTGGTATTTTTTCAGGTGCCCGATACGGCCCGCATTTTACGCGAACTCGCTTTTTGGGATGTCTATTATGAACACTGCTCTTATTTTAGCCGGGAATCGCTGGCCCGGTTATTTAGCCGGTGTGGCTTTGAAGTGCTACATTTAAGCAAAGATTACGACGGCCAATACCTGATGCTGGAGGCCAAAGTGAATGGCGGCAGAAAAACCTGTGCGCCGGAAGAGGCTAATGATTTAGCGGCGCTTAAGCGGGATGTCGATTATTTTGCCCGGCATTGTCCGGCCAATATCCGCGCCTGGCAACAGCATCTTGAACAACTCAGGCGGCAAGAGCAGCGGGTGGTTATTTGGGGCGCAGGCTCAAAAGGCGTGTCGTTTTTAACTACTCTGGGGGTGAAGGCTCAAATAGAGTATGCCGTTGATATTAATCCCAACAAACACGGCGCCTACATGGCCGGTACAGGTCAAAAAATTGTAGGGCCGGACTTTTTAACAGATTATCAACCCGATGTGGTCATTGTTATGAACCCCATCTACTGCCCTGAGATTCAGCAAGCCCTGAACCGGTTGAAGGTAACGGCTCGACTTGTGCCGGCAACCGGCCGGCCTGCCTCCACCTGACGGTAGGTAGAATGAAGAATCTTGATGCCGGCTTTAGCTGCGTTATCTGCGACAGCAAAAATATTGCGCCCCTTCTCAACATTCCTCAGATGCCCGTTTACTGCAACGTGCTATGGCCCACTCAAGAGTCAGCGCAACAAGCCCCCAAAGGCGATATTAACCTGGCTTATTGCTTTAACTGTGGACATCTTTTTAACGCGGCCTTTGAGCCGGCTTTAATAACTTATACCCCGGATTATGAAAATTCGCTGCACTTTTCGCTGCGTTTTCAAAACTACGCCGAGTCTCTGGCAACCCGCCTGGTTGCCCGCTACCAATTGCGTGATAAAAATATTATTGAGATTGGCTGCGGTCAGGGCGATTTTCTCAAGCTGCTGTGCCGGCGCGGCCAGAGTCGCGGCGTGGGATTCGACCCAAGCTACATTGCCCCCCCTGATAAAGAAACGACCGCGCAATTAACCTTTGTTCAGGACTATTACTCCCAAAAGTACGCGCATTACCCCGCCGACCTGATTGTATGCCGCCACGTATTAGAGCATATCGCCGGCCCGGTTGCGTTTTTAGCTACGGTGCGGCAGGCAATTGGCAAAAATAAAACGGCCCTCTTTTTTGAAGTCCCCAATGCCTTATCCACCCTGCGCGACCTGGCCGTTTGGGATATTATTTACGAACATTGCGCCTATTTTACCAGCCACTCGCTGGCTTATTTATTTTCCAGGCTTGGGTTTACCGTCACCTCCATCTCCGAGGCTTTCGATGGGCAGTTTCTTTGTTTGGAAGCAGCGCCTCAGCCTGCCAATGTGTCAATTGACCCTGACCTGTCGGGCCTGTCCAAAATTGTGGGAACAGACAGGGAGTGCGGGGGGTATCCTCCCGAATCCCCCCCGGTTTGCCCCAAATTCCAAAAATTTGGGACGCGCCCTGACCTGTTGGCCCAAATTAGCCAATATGCTCTTGCCTTTGCCGATAACCACAAAAATCGTCTGCAAAACTGGCGCATCCAATTTGATGAACTTACCGGGCCGGGGCAAAAAACAGTAATTTGGGGGGCAGGCTCTAAAGGAGTCACCTTTTTGAATATGCTGGACACCCAGCATCGCCTGGAATTTGCCGTAGATATTAACCCTCGCAAACACGGTAAGTACATTCCCGGCGCCGGCCAGCAGATTGTTCCCCCGGAATTTCTAAAACGGTATCGGCCCGACACTGTAATTGCTATGAATCCCATTTATAAGGATGAAATTGGCAATTTGTTGGAAAATATGGGTTTAGCCAACGTTGCCATTTTGCCGGCCACGTAAATTCACCTTGTTGTCTCCAGTCAATACGGGGCCGCGCCTTCCTCATTATTTTAATATACATCTCACGTAGTTGTGTTTACTATAACGTAACCCCACTCACCCCATTCTAAAAAATATTGTAACTGCTCAACCCAAAGGAGAAAGCATCCTGAGTAGCTCTACGACCGAAGGGAGTGGGCGTATCGAAGGGTGCGGCTCAGGCAACAATTCAGCGCCAACCCGCACCCTTCGATACGGTTTTCATTTCACTCAAACCTACTCAGGATGCTCACTTGAGCAGTTACAAAATATTCAAATAAAAAAGGAGGATACAATGGATAGAATCTACGTTATGCAGTTGGTCAGGTCATTTCAGGTGGGCGAGTTGAGTCGCCGGGATTTTCTAAAAAAGGCTACGGCCGCCCTGGGCAGCATGGCCGCCGCCAATATGCTGCTGGCCGCCTGCGCCGGCAACCCAAACCCAACCGCTCCGCCGGTCATTGAAGAGCAGCCGGCAGAAGCCGAGAGTTCGGACTCGGAGGCGGCCGGGCTTGTCACCGAAACCGCGCAATACCAGGACAGCGATGGCGACCAGTTGATGGGCTATCTGGCCAGGCCCGAAGGTTCAACTGCGCTGCCGGCCATTGTGGTAATTCAGGAATGGTGGGGCTTAAACGAGCATATCAAAGATGTCGCCCGGCGCTTTGCCCAGGAGGGGTACGTGGCCCTGGCCCCAGACCTTTATCACGGCGCGGTGGCTACCGAGCCGGACGAGGCCCGCAAACTGGTGATGGAGCTGGATATGGCCGAAGCCGTGCGAGAAATTCAGGCGGCCATTGACTACTTGCAATCGCTGCCGGCCGTAGCCGGGCCAAAGGTTGGTATTGTCGGTTTTTGTATGGGGGGCGGATTAGTTTTGGAAACAGCTCTGGTAGACCCCGATGTAGCCGCAACCGTAGCATTTTATGGCCGGCCTCTTAGCGAGGGGCGCGCCGCGCAAATGCGAGCGCCGGTGCTGGGGCTGTACGGGGCCGATGATGGCGGCATTCCCGTAGAAGAGGTGCGGGCAATGGAAACAGGTTTCAACAACAAGGGCCTCGAAAACGAAATTCGCGTCTACGAGGGGGCCGGGCACGCCTTTTTCAACAACACCCGAGACAGCTACAACCCCGAGGCGGCGGCTGACGCCTGGCAGCGCACTCTGGACTGGTTTGGCCAGCGGTTAAAAACCTAGCCAAATCTCAACCAGGGCGGCAACAGGTCGCTAATGTTAATGACTTCTAAAAAGTGAGCCACCGCCAGTAAAAATATAATAATGAAGATGACCGCAATGGTGGCCGCAGCTACAGTAGCAAACCAAACCCGGCCGCTAATCGGCGCGTCCTCTTGTTCGGTTGCCGCTACCTGCTCCACCTCTATTTCAACAACTTCCTCGCGTGGAAATTCTCTGGTGGTGCTGCGCTCCGGGTCTTGAAATTTAACCTTAACAAAACCCAGTTCAATCAAATCATCATGGTACAGGCGGTGCGGCCCGTCAATCACCTTGCCATTAACGGCTGTGCCGCCTGGCCCGCCCAAATCCTGTAATATCCAGGTGTTATCTCGCAGCTCAAGGCTGGCGTGGCTGGGGTCGATATCGGGCGCATCCAAAATCAGGTGGTTATCCGCCCCGGAGCCAATTAATATATTATTTTCGGACAATTCAAAGGTTTCAAAAACCGTATTGTCGGCTGACTCATCGTAAATAATCAGTTTGGCCAAAGTTCTGGCGCTCCTCTGTAAATAGGAGTCCAGAGCTTGCTCTGCCAAACCAAGGTTTGGACTCCATTTTCATTCCTCGTTGCCGTCCCAAAGGGGCTGTCGCGCTCCCTTGAAAATAGTAACCCGCTTACTCTAACGGCACACTCTTAGCCAATTGGGACAAAAGTTAATTATGTTCTTCTTTTTGGTAATTGGCAAAATCGGGGTCGGTTTTGATAAATTCCAGAGCCGACGCCCGGCTGCTAACCTGGCCGGCGGCTTGCGCTTCTCTCAAACGGTTCAGCAGCGCGCCAATCAATCGCCCCTCGGATAGCCCCAACTCAATTAAATCTCGCCCGCCGAGCAGTAACGGCGGGTCAACCACCTCTTTTTGTTCAATATAAGCCTTAATCAATTGGCGCGACACGCTCAATAGCGCCTCTGTTTCTTTTTGGCCCCGCCCCGCCGGGTAAGTGGCTCGATGGTCGGCCAGGGCATGCAGAGCGACTGCCACCCCGGCCTGAAACGTGGCGCTGCCACAATCTCTAAAAAACCGGTACAGCGCCCGGCGGCTGACCTTTTTGGCCGAGGCCAAAGCCAATGGCCGCATGTGTTGGGCCACCACGGTTTGCGCAAAATCGGCGGCCTGGCGGCTAAAATGCAGGCGATTCAGAATCTGCCGGGCCAGGTTGGCGCTTTGCTGCTCGTGCCCCAAAAAGCGAGTCCGCACCTGTCCGGCTACAATTTCTTCGGTGCGGGTCAGCGGTTTGCCAATATCGTGCAGCAGCAGGGCCAGCGGCATTAAACTGCGCTGGGTAACGTTGCCGGCCAGGGATTCATTGAGCAACTGGTTGACCGGCTCCCGCAGCCGGGGTGGAATATCCGGCCAGCCGGACTGCTGGGCGTCGGCCCAAAAATCCAGGGCGGCAAGGGTGTGGCTGAACACGTCCAGATGATGCGGCGGGCCTTGCATTACCCCAACTGTTGCCTCAACTTCGGGCAGAAGATGGGGCAGAACATTTAGCCGGCGCAACATTTTTACGGCCCGGCCCGGCGCCGGGGTGTTGAGCAATTTCAGCAATTCGTCGCGCTGCCGTTCCGGCGAAACGCGCGTCAGGTGTGGCGCGGCCTGGGCGAGTAACTCTTCGGTACCGGCCTCGATAGAAAATTCAAGCTGGGCTGCCAGCCGAACAGCGCGTAACGTTCGCGCCGGGTCGCTTAAAAAAGAAGTGTCGGCGCAAACCCTTATTTGCCCGGCGGCCAAATCCTGGCGGCCCTGTAACGGGTCAATCAGTTGCAACGGGTCGAACAGGCTCAGGGCAATGGCGTTGATGGTGAAATCGCGGTCTTGTAAATCAGCTTCAAGCGAGGGGCCGCGGAAGGTGGCAAAATCCAGGTAGATTTGGGCGGCGTTAGCCGGTTGGTACACAACCCGGCCTGTGCCGCGTTGCGGGTCAAGTGGGTAAAAGGCGGCGTTCAACGCATTGGCTACCTGCCGGGCTATGGCCAGACCATCGCCGGGGATGGCAAAATCAAAATCGACAATGTTTTCCCGCGCCAGCAGCAGGTCTCGCACCGGCCCGCCCACCAGATAGGCTTCAATTTGGCGGTCGCGCAAAATATCAAGGGTTTGTTGCAACAGAGGGTAACGGGGCAACTGGGCGGCTATTTTTGACACGCTGGTTTCGGCGTGAGGTTGGGTGAGTTGACCGTTGGCATCAACAAACCACAGTTCCGGCTTGTCTTTGGGGCGAACTTGTTTGGCGGCGCGCTGGGCCTGCTGCCGGGTGAGGCCGCTGCCAATCACCCGCCCTTGCACCAGCGCCACCCACCGGTTGGCGTATGGGGTAAAATCGGGCCGGTTGGTTGACTCGCTGCTCTTCATCATATCCTCAAGGCATACCTAAACTGCACTCGCCCGGCTCTATGCTCTCCACCAAACAGATTATATATTGAGGCCCGCCAATGGCTTGCCAGCCGTAGCACAGCAGAAAAGTTAGCAAAATAAGCAGAGCTATCCAAATAGTCACTCGCGCCAGGAATTGGCGAATTTTCTTCAATGAAGCCTCGTTGATGGCCGGGGTTTTTCTATTATACTGTTATCTGCGTTGGATGAAAGTATGCGTAGACCCAATTTTCAGACCTTGTTTAACAAGGTCTTGTCTCCACTGAGTATGATGGGGCAATGAATTTGAATCAGAAAAGGGCCGGCCAAATATCGGCCAGCCCTTGGAGTTGACGGTTGCTGTCTTATTTCAACAATTCGGCTACAATCGTTGCAACTTCTTCGGGTTGCTGGGCTACTTTAACGCCGACAGCTTCAAAGGCTTTGATTTTTTCGGCAGCGGTGCCTTCGCCGCCCTGAATGATAGCCCCGGCGTGGCCCATCCGTTTGCCCGGCGGGGCGGTTCTGCCGGCAATAAAGGCGGTGACGGGTTTGGTCATATTTTCGGCAATGTAGCGAGCGGCCATCTGCTCGTCGGTGCCGCCAATTTCACCAATGAGCACTACCTGGTCGGTTAGCGGGTCGCTTTCAAACAACTGCAAAATATCAATAAAAGTGCTGCCAATAATCGGGTCGCCGCCAATGCCTACGGCGGTACTCTGGCCAATGCCTGTGTCGGTGAGGGCCTGCACCACTTCATAAGTCAGCGTGCCGCTGCGAGAGACCAACCCCACGTTGCCGGCTTTGTGAATATGGCCGGGCATAATGCCCACTTTAGCCTCGCCGGGGGTAATCAGGCCGGGGCAGTTGGGGCCGATGAGTCGGGTGTCAAAATTTTTCAGAAAGCTCTGCACCCGCACCATATCCAGCACGGGAATGCCTTCGGTAATGCAAACAACCAGTTTTACCCCGGCATCGGCAGATTCCATAATGGCGTCTGCGGCAAAGCGAGCCGGCACGTAGATGATGCTGGCGTTGGCTTCGGTGGCGTTGACGGCTTCTTTGACGGTATCAAATACGGGCACGCCGTGAACCCACTCGCCGCCCTTGCCGGGGGTAACGCCGGCCACCACATTGGTGCCGTAATCAATCATTTGCTGGGTATGAAACGCGCCTTCGCGCCCCGTAATGCCCTGGACCAGTAATCGCGTGCTTTTTCCAACCAGAATACTCATTATCTTGCTCCTTTCGCCAGGTCTACGGCAATTTTGGCGGCTTCGCCCAAACTAGAGGCGCTGGGGAAGTTGGCTTCGGCCAATATTTGTCGACCTTCTTCTTCGTTGGTGCCAACCAGCCGGGCTACCATGGGCACGTTGGTTTTTACCTCTTTAAGCGCCTCTAAAATGCCACGGGCTACTTCATCGCAGCGGGTAATGCCGCCAAAAATATTAAAGAGAACGCTTTTCACTTTGGGGTCGCTCAAAATAATGCGCAGGGCTGCCGCCACTTTATCAGATTTGGCCCCGCCGCCAATATCGAGGAAGTTGGCCGGTTCGCCGCCGTAATGTTTAACAATGTCCATAGTGGCCATGGCCAGCCCGGCCCCGTTGACCATGCAGCCAATTTCACCATCCAGCTTAACAAAGCTCAACCCGGCCAGCCTGGCCTCTCGCTCCGAGGGGGTCTCTTCCTGCACGTCGCGCATTTCAGATAAATCGGGGTGGCGGTAAAGGGCGTTATCATCCAGCACAATTTTGCCGTCAACGGCCAGCAGTTTGTCATCGCCGGTAATAACCAGCGGGTTGATTTCGGCCAGGCTGGCATCGGTATCGACAAATGATTGGTACAGCCCTTTGAGAATCGTCATAAATTGGCCCACATACGCCCGGCGAAGGCCCAGGTCAAAGGCCAGATTGCGGGCATGATAATCCATCAGCCCAATTTGAGGGTCAACCGGCAGGCGTTTGATGGCCTCGGGGTTGGTTTTGGCCACTTCTTCAATTTCAACGCCGCCTTCGGCCGAGGCTATAATTACCGGTTTTTGCAGGGCGCGGTCAATAACAATGCCAAGATAAATTTCTTCTTCAATATCGGCGGCCTGGTCAACCAGTACTTTGTCAACCGTCAGGCCCTTGATGTCCATTCCTAAAATCTGGTCGGCCATCTCTTCGGCTTCGTCGGGGGTTTTGGCTACTTTTACCCCGCCGGCCTTGCCTCGACCACCCACCAGTACCTGGCTTTTTATGACCACCGACCCACTCAGTTTCTTGGCAATTTCTCTGGCCTGGTCGGGCGTGGTTGCCACTTCGCCGTTGGGGATGGGCACGTTGTGTTGAGCAAAAATACGTTTTGATTGGTACTCGTGAAGCTTCACATGTAACCTCCTTGTTGTATGAATTTACGTGGAATTTGAGGCGTATTTTTCGGGTCAAAATACTCACGCATTATACCACAATTTCCACTCACTACCTATTGAGAAACCAAAAAGGGGTGTGTTTGAAGTTTGGCGTAAAACCGGTCATTGACGCCTGTTTATGGGGCGTGATATAATCGCCTCAATACCAGGCAGGGGGTGGATGCATGTCGCTAAATCAGCAGCTTAGAGAAATTATTGCCTACGGCTATCAACACGCGCCGGCGCTACAACGGATAATGGCTGAAGCCGGCCTCACGCCCGCCGATATCCAATCTGTGGCCGACCTGCCCAAAATTCCAATAACAAGTAAAGACCGGCTGCTGCAAATGCAGCGGCAAGAGCCTCCCTTTGGTGGCTGGCTGGCCGCGCCGCTCCACAAAATTCAGCGCATTTTTGTGTCGCCCGGCCCCATTTTTGAGCCGGAGGCGGCGCTGGAGCAATGGGATTTGGGGGCGCTAACCGCCATTGGCCTTGGCCCTGGCGATATTGTGCTCAATACGTTCGCCTATCATTGGGTTTCGGCCGGGTTGTTTATTGATGCGGCCACCCGCGCTCTGGGAGCTACGGTTGTCCCCACCGGCCCCGGCAGCACCGAACATGTGCTAAATATAATGATGACGTTGCAGACAACCGGCTATCTGGGCACGCCCAGTTTTTTAAAGATTATTCTGGACAAAGCCGAAGAGTTGGGCGTTGCCCGGCAAAATATCCCCGTTAAGAAGTGCTTTTTCTCAGCCGAGCCTTATCCCCCCTCGCTGCGGTCAACCTTTGAGCAGCAGTATGGCATGGTGACTGCCGGCGCCTACGCCACCGCCGAATTGGGGATTGTTGCGTATGACCACACCGGCGACCCGTCGGCCTGGAAGCTGGTGCGCCATCTGATTGTAGAAATTGCCGACCTGGAAACGGGTGAGCCGGTTCCGCCGGGCCAGCCGGGGCAGGTGGTTGTGACCACCTTTAACAAGGCTTATCCGCTGGTGCGCTTTGGCCTGGGCGATTTGAGCGCTTTTGTGGGCCAGCCCGATGCCGAGGGTTTCTACACCCACATCAAGGGCTGGCTGGGCCGGGTGGGCGATGCAGTCAAAGTGCGGGGAATGTTTTTGCATCCCCTGCAACTCAAGCAGGCGGTGGCCCGCTTTGAGGAAACAGGGAATGTTCAGGCCATTGTCACCCGGCCTCAAACGCGAGATTATGTAACGTTGCGGGTCGAACTGGACAATGCCGGAGTTGACCAAACCACTCTGGCCGACGAAGTGGCAGCCGCCGTGAGTCAGGCCTGTCGCCTGCGGGTTGATGAGGTGGAATTTGTGCCGCCTGGCGCTATCGAGACCTCGGCGCGGGTAGTGGTGGATAAGCGCGATTGGCAATAATCAATTGCGTAATATCGCTGATTTTGGCCCCGGAAACGGGGCTTTTTCTTTTCAACCGGCCGCCATATTTGCGACACCCTGCGCTTGGGCTATAATCCTCTTTTTGTAACCCTTTTAGCGAGTTATTCAGATGAAGCTTTCTATTGTAATGCCCTGTTACAACGAGCGGCACACGATTGAAATTATTATCCAAAAAGTAATGGCGGTGCAACTGCCCATCGAGCGCGAGTTGGTTATTGTTGACGACTGCTCTACCGATGGCACCAGAGAATACTTGAGCAAGTTGGACAATTGCGAGTCGATAAAAATAATATTTCAAAATCAGAACCGGGGTAAAGGCGCTGCCTTGCGAACCGGTTTTGCGCAGGCCTCTGGCGATTTGATTATTGTGCAAGATGCCGATTTGGAATATGAACCTGATGAATACCCCAAACTGCTCAAACCCATTCTGGATGGCAAGGCCGATGTGGTCTATGGTTCTCGCTTTGTAGGGGGCGAGAGCCATCGGGTGCTCTATTTTTGGCATTCGTTAGGCAATCGGTTTTTAACATTTCTGTCAAATATGTTTACCAACCTCAACCTTACCGATATGGAGGTGTGCTACAAGGTCTTCAAAAGGAGCATTCTGGAACAAATTGAACTTAAGGAAGATCGCTTTGGCTTTGAGCCGGAATTCACCGCCAAAATTGCGGCGCTGGATTGCGTAATTTACGAGGTGGGGATTTCTTACTATGGCCGCACCTACGAAGAAGGCAAAAAAATTAATTGGAAAGATGGGGTGCGGGCAGTTTACGTTATTCTTAAATATGGTATTATCAGGCGGCAATAATCACTTTGCTTTATTGACACTCAACCCCTCGCGTGCTACAATCATTTCAGTAACTTCTGAACTCTCGGAAAAACCGAATGCCATCTTTAGAACAAGTAAGAGAAAAATTTATTCTGCATTGGGGCGAAATGGGGTCGTTATGGGGTATCAACCGCACAATGGCCCAGGTACACGCCCTGTTATTTATCTCGCCGGAGCCGCTATCGGCCAATGAAATTATGGACGACCTGCAAATCAGTCGCGGTAACGTCAGTATGGCTCTTAGAGAGCTGATTGCCTGGGGTATAGTAAACCGGGTTCACATCAAAGGCGAGCGGCGCGAATATTACACCACCGAAAAAGATGTCTGGACAATGTTTAGGGTTATTGCCCGCGAGCGCAAAAAACGAGAGGTTGACCCCACCATCAACGTGCTGCGCGATAGTATGGCTCAACTCAGCGCAATGCCCAAAACCGAAGGGCAATACGAAAGAGAACAAATCAAAAGCCTGCTTGACTTTTTTGAAACCGGCGTGCAAATTTACGAGGAACTGGAAGCCAGAAACCCCAATAGTCTTCTTAAGCTGCTGGCCTCGGCCTTAAAGTTAAAAAACCTGTCTTTTTAATTAGAAAAATGAACTCAATTTTGTTCATAACTTTCATTTTTTTCTAAAATCTATGAAATATAGGCGCTCTCCATCTCAGGGAGAAGGTTAATGACTGCAAAATCACAATCAAGATTTGCGCCCAATTTATTGCGGAATCATCAATATTCCGGGGCAGTGTCAACTCTGTTTTACAACTGGCCCATCTTTACCGGTTCCATCTTTTTTGGGTTGGCGGCCTTGGCGGCCAGCACCTTTTTATCTAGCCCCTGGAACTGGTTACTCCTCAGCGCCGGAGTGGGGAGCTTAATCCTTGTATTCAACATTTTGGTCGCTTCGTTTGTGGTGTATGATTTGGGGCGCAAACGGGAGTATGACCGGCTGGCCGAGCTGGGTCAGGTAAACAGCGCTAACGTGGTGATAGATGTCACTTGCGGCAAATTGCGAGGAACCAGGGGGATGCTGTCACTTTTTCAACACGGACACTACATGGTGGTTGATATTTTTGACCCCCAAAAAATGACCGACCCGGCCCTGCGCCGCGCCCGGGAAATTGAGCCGCCTCTGGAAGCAGGCCGGCGAATCTACCGCCGTCAGGCCAGCGCTAATAGCCTGCCCATTCCCCACAACTGGGCCGATGTTATTTATTGCAGCTTCAGCCTGCACGAGCTGCAACATAGCGCCGACCGGCAGGCCCTCTTCAGCGAATTTGCCCGCATCTTAAAACCCGATGGCCGGCTGCTCATTGCCGAACACGGGCGAGACCTGCCCAATCTATTGGCCTTTGGGGTAGGGGCGCTCAGTTTCTTCTCGGCCAGAACATGGCGAAAGCACATCACCCAGGCCGGCCTGCACGTTGAACATCATGAGCGTTGGCGAGGTTTGGTGCATTTGTGGGTGGCCCGGCGGGCGTCGCGCTAACCCAGCCGCCCAAACTCTCTGGCTAACTGAGCCGCGCTCAAATGAATCATTGTAGGGCGGCCATGGGGGCAGGTGCGAGGCGCGCTGGTCAGTTCCAGTTGGCGCACCAACTCGCGCATCTCCTCCGGCGAGAGGATTTGCCCGCCCTTAACCGAGGCTCGCTTGCACACCGTAATGGCAATTTTCTCGTGAGTTTCTTTGGCCAGAGGAATTGCCCCGTCGGCCATTTCAGCCAAAATATCCACCAGAGCCTGGGCCGGGTCGGCCCGGCCCAAAATCTCCGGCACAGCCCGCACTCGATAGGTAACGCCCCCAAACGGCTCAATTTCAAACCCCACCTCGGTTAACGCCTCTATTTCCGCCTCAACAATAGCTGCCTGCCCCGGCAACAACTCCATCACCACCGGCTCTAGCAATTGTTGGCGTGGTACTTTGGCGTTGGCTTTTTGCGCGGTCAGCTTTTCATACAAAATGCGTTCGTGGGCGGCGTGCTGGTCAATCAAATACAAACCATCCGGCCCCTCAGTGATGATGTACATCTGCTGAATCTGGCCGACCACCCGCATTGGCGGCATCCTGGTCGACTCGTGGCTGCTGCCGGCCCCGATAAAATCGACCTCTCCCTCACCGCCTTCCTCAAATGAGAGCGTCCGTTGGGCCTCGAACCCCAGTTGATTTAAGGCGGCTCGACCCCCACCGCCCAACGAGTCGTGCCACGAGACAGCATCGCCGGCGTGGCCGCTCCAGCCGCCGCCGGTTGAGGGGGTTAGATGCGTACCATAACTGGGCACCGGCGCCGCCGACACCACCGCCTCGCGCACGGCCCGCTGCACGGCGCTAAACAACGCCCGTGGGTCTCTAAATTTTACTTCGGCTTTGGTGGGGTGAACGTTGACATCCACCTCGGAGGGGTCAATTTCAATATTGAGCACAGCCACCGGCGCGCGCCCCACCGGTAAAAAGGTGTGGTACGCCTGCACCACGGCCTGGCTCAAGGCCCGGTCCTGAATCCAGCGTTTGTTGACAAAAAAAATAATCTGGTCACGGCTGCCGCGATGCAGCGATGGCGCGCCGGCGTAGCCGTAAACAGCGATAGCCCCATCCGGGGTGTCGACCTGCTGCGCCACTTCAATCATTTGGCGAGCCGTTTGCAGGCTAAACACCGCCGCCAGCGCGTCGAATAACTGCCCGCTGCCGCTGGTTTGAAAGGTGGTGCGGTTATCTGCGCGCAAACTAAAACGAATGTGGGGGTAGGCCAGCGCGTAATGCGACACAATGCGGTGAATGTGACCGGTTTCGGTGGCGTCAGCTTTGAGAAACTTGAGCCGGGCCGGCACATTGTAAAACAGATTTTCCACGGTGATGATGGTTCCGCCGGGCGCGCCGGCTGGCCCCAGCGAAATCTGTTTGGCCCCTTCAATGTGAATGCGGGTAGCGGCGGACTGGCCGGCCGGGCGAGAGGTGAGCGTGAGCCGGGAGACCGCCGCAATCGAAGCCAGCGCCTCGCCCCGAAAGCCAAGCGTCGTCACCCGGTTCAAATCCTCAACCGAGTTGAGTTTGCTGGTGGCGTGTCGCGCAAATGCCAGCGGCACCTCCTCGGCGGGGATGCCGCAGCCGTCATCCATTACTTTGATAAAGCGTTTGCCGCCGGTTTGAATTTCAACGTGGATAGCCCCGGCGCCGGCATCAATGGCGTTTTCGGCCAGCTCTTTGACCACCGAGGCCGGGCGCTCGACCACTTCTCCGGCGGCTATTTTGGCGGCGACGTCCGGGGGCAATACTTTAATCGACATGCCAGGCAACCTGTGATAGAACTTTTGTGCAGGGTTAAGTTTGATTATTGTACCACAACTTGAAGCGAATCAGGAATTGTTTGCCAGTTGCCACCGCCGGCCAGATGCGCCAATCTCAAACCCCTGCGCCTGCACCCAGGCTCTTTTTGACTCATCGGCCAGCAGCGGATTGCTGTGGTTGAGATGAATCAGGCAAACTTTACAATTTATGCCGGCCAGCCGGTCAATGGTATCGGTGACGAAAGGATGCTTGATTTTGCTCAAATCGCGGCCCGGCAACTCCTCGGCGCTGAAAAAAGGCGCATCCAGCAGGGCCATATCCATAGTTGACACAAACGCCCGTACATCTTGCTCCCACATCTCCCAGCCGTCGATATCGGGGCAGTAGAAAAGGCGTTTGGCCGGGCCGCGAACGACAAAGGCTACAGTGTCGCTGAGTTCATCCCGATGGGGAACCGGGGTGGGGGTAACACGCAGGTTGGGGCTGAGCGAAGCCTCAACGTTGGGCGTCAATAGTTGCAGGTTGATATTTTGCCGTTCAACCAGTTGCGACCACGGCGCGTTTTCGCGTAGAAGGATTGCTAATTTTTCAGTCGCGTAAACCGGCAAACGGTGTGTGTTCATCGCCTCCATTCCCAAATGAATCAGGCCGGTGTAATGGCCCATATGAGCGTGAGTCAACAAAATGCCGGCCAGCGGGCAGTTGGGCGCAAATTGGCGCAGGGCGTGAAGTTGCTCTTTAAAATCCGGGGTGGCGTCGATGAGCCAGCTTTGCCGGGCCAGGCGGTCAACCAAGCCCAGGCAGACCACCCACTGGCGCTGCGAGCGATCATCCCAGGCCCGCCGGCAGTTAGCGCAATCGCAACCGGCCTGGGGCACGCCGGCGTCTTGGGCAATGCCCAGCAAAATCGCTTCGACGCTCACGGTTGTTTTTTGCCGTTGAGCGCAGGCTGCGCTGCGGCTACAATGGTTTGGTGTGGCACAAAGCCGGCCGCCGCGCCATCTGGTTTGAACCAGGCCAGGGTGTCGTGCAGGGTAGCGACCTGTCCCAAAACCACCACCATTGGCGTGGGCAGTTTACGGGCTAAGATCTGCTCCGGTAATTGAGCCAGGGTGGTGCGTAATACTTGCTGGCGGTCGGTGGTGGCCCAACTTATGGCTACAGCCGGCTCATCAGCCGGGCGACCCGCTTGCAGCAGATTGTCTCTGATTTCAACAATGCGCTTGTGCGCCATCAGCAACACCAGGGTGGGTACCTGGGCCAGAGCGGCCCAATCGGTTGTGGTTTCCGGTTTGGCCGGGTCTTCGTGCCCGGTAACTACCGCAAATGATGTTACCAACCCGCGATGCGTCACCGGAATACCGGCGTAGGCCGGGGCAGCCAGCGCAGAGCTAATGCCCGGCACAACCTCATAGGGCAACCCGGCCTCGGCCAGAGCCAGTATCTCTTCGCCGCCGCGCCCAAACACAAAGGGGTCGCCGCCTTTCAGACGCACCACCTGTTTGCCGGACCTCACTTTGGCCAGCAGCAATTGGTTAATTGCATCCTGCGACATAATGTGGCGGTCTGGCCCTTTGCCCACAAAAATCAACTCGGCTTCGGGTCGAACCTCAGCCAGAAGCTCTCCGGGAATCAGGCGGTCGTACAGCACCACCTCTGCCTGCCGCAATAAATTTAGGCCGCGTACGGTAATCAGGTCGGCCCGACCAGGCCCGGCCCCAACCAGATAGGCTTTTCCATATTCCATATTCCTTACTCCTTACTCCCTTTTGCCAGCCATTCAGCAATTCTATCTCTTATCCGGCGCGCTCGCGAGGGGTTTTTGCCGGTGGTGCTGACCGCCACCACCAGCCCCGGCTGTCGATGGACGGCCGGCAGGTGGAAATCCCCCCTGGCCGGGCTGTCGGCCACGTTACACAGCGCCCCCGCCTTGCGGCCGTCGATAGCCACCTGGGCGTTGACCTGCCGCTGATTGGTGGCAGCAAACACCAGCCCGGCCCCGGTTAAATCGCCGGGTTGGTAAAGCCGCCTTTTCCAGACGATACGCCCCTCGGCCGCCCACTGCTGCAACCGTGGCGTGGCGTCGGGGCTAATCAGGCTGACCGTGGCCCCAACCGCGAGCAGGCCGGCCGTCTTGCGCTCGCCCACCGGCCCCCCGCCGATGACCACAGCGCGGGTGCGGGCCATTTGCGTCAGGGTAATGGGGTAGACGTGAAACGTATCGCGTTCTTCACGTCTCTGCCCCCCGGCCCCCCCGCTCCTCTGCTCCTCTGCGCTTTTGTCAACATAGCCACGCGGCGTTACCAAGCGCTCCTGCCAAACAAAGCTCTGGCTGTTGCCGACCAGCACCAATGTGAACATATCTACCTGTTCAGGCTCCAGGTGAGCCAGGGTAGTGAGTTTGACCTGCTCATCGGGCCGGGTGATGTTGCGCGCCAGCGCTACCGGCGTGTCCGCCGGGCGATGTGCCAGCAAAATCTCTTTGGCCCGCTCAAGTTGCCAGTCTCGCTTTTGGCTGCGCGGATTGTAAAAGCCAATTACAAAATCGCCCCAGGCCGCGGCCTGCACCCGGCGCTCAATGACCGGCCAGGGAGACAGTAAGTCGCTCAGGCTGATGGCGCAAAAATCGTGGCCCAGCGGCGCGCCCAGCCGGGCCGCCGTGGCCTGAATGGCGCTGACCCCCGGATAGACCTGCACCTCTGGGGGGTGGTTGTGCTGTTGTAATAGCTCAAACACCGGACTGGCCATGGCATAAATACCAATATCGCCGCTGCTGATGAGGGCCACTCGCCGGCCCGCCGCAGCCAACTCGATGGCCTGGCCGGCCCGCTCCACTTCGCGGCCAATGGGGCTGCTGATGATTTCTTGCCCCGGCCCCAACAGGGGACGAACAAAAACAATGTAAACGCTGTAACCAATGACTACCTCGGCGCTTTGCAGGGCGGCGCGGGCAGCCGGTGTCATCTGTTGCAGGTCGCCGGGGCCAAGACTGACCAGCGCCAAAAGCCCGCCGGGCTTCAGGTTTTCAGTATTCATTTCTGCCTTCCCAACTCGAAACTGTCACGGCAACGGTGCAGCGTTGGAAGCTGCGTTTGGACACAATCAATTGGCTGCCCTGACCGGCGGCGATGACGGCGCACGGTTCGGCCACGCCGGGCAGGTCAAATTTTTCCCGGGCCGCGCTGGGGCTAAAGTTGGCGGCCTCAAGCTGCCTGAGCTGGTCGCTCCGGATAATTTTTAGCGGGACGCCCAGCGCGCCGGCCAACTGCTGTAACCCGGCTTCGTTAGCCTTGAGGTCCACCGTCGCCAGCGCCGCAATGCTTTGCAACGACAGGCCGGCTTCGTTAAAGGTTGTTTCCAGGGCATCGCGCAGTTCCAAAATTGGCACGCCGCGTTGGCAACCCAGCCCGACCACCAGCACCGGCGGTCGATACAGCACGCATTTTTGCAACAGATGATGGTGATGGTCGCTCAATTGGCGATAGCTGATCATCAAACCGGCCTCGAAGGCGTCCAAATCCACATCATCCGGCGAGTTGACTATAGTCAGGTTATCGGCAGACCCCAGCCAGTTGAGCGCCTGGGAGCGGATGGCCTTGAGCGTAGGGTCAATAAAAACGGCCATTGCCTCATCATTAACCAGGGCGGCGCTGGCCGGCGTCAACGCGCTGTCCGGGTCGATGCGCCAGCCCTGCGGCGGCAAATCCAGAGCTGGCTTGCCCTGCGCATCGCTGGCGGTGGTAATAGCGGCGTGTCCGCCGGTTAGCCCGGCAATACGCTGCGCCAGCGCGTTGGCTCCTGCCTGATGCCCGCCCAACAGGGGAATAACCGACTGCCCGGCTTCGTCCAGACACACGACAGCGGGGTCGGTTGACTTGTGGCCCAACAGCGGGGCGATGGCCCGGACCGCTACTCCGGCAGGCAAGACCAGCACCAGATGGGCGTGGCGAGTCCAGCGGCGGCGAATTTCAGCCACGACAGAATCGGAGTAGGGAGTAAGGCGCAGGGAGTAAGGGGTTTCCTGGATAAATTTTTGGGGAATGGCTAGCTCGGCCTCCAGATTGGGGGCGAGTTGGACGGCCAACTCGCTGCCCCGGCGGGTGAGGGCGATAACGGCGCAACCCTGGCGCGGAGCGGCGCTGCCCAGATGCTTGTCACCGACACGCACGCCCTTGACCGCGCCGTTTGCTTCCCGGCGCTCTTTGCCCCGCTGAAAATTTTCGGCCCGGCGAAAACGGTGGGTGTAGCTTTTATCGTACAAATGGCTGCTGGTGCGGCGATTTTCGGCCTTCAGTCTGGCATCAAGGGCCGGGCTAACCAGAATCAGGGCGTGCTTGGTGTAGCCGGATTGCTTCACTTTTTCCACAATGTCGGCCAGCGTCCCGGCCACGTAACTTTCATCGGGCCAGGTGGCTTTATGCGCCACTACTACCGGCGTGTCGGGGCCATAGCCGCCGCTGGCCAGCAAGTCATCCACCACGTGGCGGATGCGGCTGACGCTCAGGTAGATTGCCAGCGACGCGCCGGGCGCGGCCAGCGTTCGCAGATCTTCCCCCTCCGGCATGGTGGTGCGGCCGGCAGTGCGGGTCAAAATGATGGTTTGGACGACATCGGGCACGGTCAGTTCGGTTTTGAAATGGGCGGCCACGGCAAAAGCGGCGGTGACGCCCGGCACAACCTCATATGGAATGCGGTAATCTTCCAGGCAGGCTATTTGCTCGTGGGTTGCGCCATACAGGGCCGGGTCGCCGCTGTGGATGCGGGCCACCACCTGACCGGCCTGGGCGGTTTCAACCATCAGTTGCAAAATCTGCTCCAAATGCAGCCCGGAGGAGGTTTCAATTTGGGCGCCGGCTTTACGGGCCAGGTTGGCCACGCTTTCTTCTACCAGGCTGTCGGCGTACAGAATCAAATCGGCCTGGGCGATGATTTCTTGGCCGCGCACGGTAATTAAATCCGGCGCGCCGGGGCCGGCCCCAATAAAATAGACCGTGCCGGGCCGGGCGATGTATGCAAAATCAGTCATTGCTTCTCCGTTTGACAATTAACAGCGACAGGTAGGGTCGTCGCTGGTTTTTGAGCGCGCGCAATTGGGGGCCGCGCACCAGACGCTCCTCCGGCATACCGACGCGCTCGGCGTAGAGGCTGTTTTCCAGCAGCTTCATCTCTTCCAGCGCGGCCAATATTTGGGGCAGCACGCCGCCCACTTTCATTAAAATGATGGTGTCGAAATCATCCAGCAAGCGCCGGAGTTCGGCTTTATCCGTTTCATAAGTAGCCGGCAGAATCGCCACCCGGTCTGAGGTGGTGCTGAGCACAAACTGCGCCGCCGCCGCGCCGGCCGCAAACGAGGTGACGCCCGGCACAATTTCCACGCCAAGGTGCGGGTGCCGATGGGCCAACTCGGCCCAGATGTAAGTAAACGTGCCATACAGCAGCGGGTCGCCCAGCAGCAGGTAGACGCTGCCGGCCGGCTCTTCCGGGGGCAGACTGTTGAGCCGGTAGGCAATCTCGTCGGCGGCAGCCTGCCAGGCCGGAACCAGTTTGGCAGCATTACGGGTCATTGGCAAAGATAGCTCGACCACCTGCTGCCGGGAGGTATCCAGCCAGCGTTGGGCAATACGCAGGGCCAGGCTTTGCTCGCCATTTTGGCTGCGCGGCACAAAAACAAAGCGGGCCTGCTGAATGGCCTGCACGCCCTTCACCGTAATCAGTTCCGGGTCGCCGGGGCCAACGCCCACGGCGGTAAGAAGAGGGGTTAGTGGCATAGCTTCTCTCCGGTTCAAGTTTAGTACAAACAAACTGGCGTATTGCGTAGTTCCTGGGAACTTTACGAGCTACGCAATACGCAATACGTTCTACGCATCCCTTTTCCACGTTACTACAAACACCGGATTCAGCGCCTCAAAGCGAAGCATTTCTAAAATGGGCGCGCCCCGGTTAATTTGCACCTGGCTGACGCGCGCCGCCGGCAGTAGCTGGCGAACCGTTTGCAGGTTTTCCAGCGTAGCCAGGTTGATAACAAGTCGCCCTTGGGGTTGAAGCCGTTGTTGAACCTGCCGGATAAGGGCTTCAAGCTGACCCCCGCTGCCGCCGATGAATACGGCGTGCGGGTCGGGCCAGTCAACTAAAGCCTGCGGCGCGTTCCCCTGGGTTAGATGCAGGTTGGGCGCGGGAAATTGTTGCAAATTCTGTTGAATATGGACGCACATCTCGGCCCGTTTTTCAACGGCAAAAACCCGGGCCAGCGGCTGGCTGCGCGCCGCCTCGATGCCGACCGCGCCGCTGCCCGCGCCGATATCCCACATCACCTCGCCGGGTTGCAGGGCCAGTTCGGCCAGGCCAAGTAGCCGAATCTCCCGCTTGGTAATTTGCCCGGCGCTGGTTGAAAAGGCATTGTCCGGCAGGCCGGGGGGATAGGGGCGCAGGGGGGAGCGCTCCTCTGCTTCTCTGCTCCTTTGCTCCTTTGCCTGCTCATTCCAGATGACAAATACGTTCAAGGGCGCATATTCTTGCCGGTTTACCTCATTCAAAACTGTGCGGACAATCTGCTGCTCGCTGCTGCCCAGATTCTGGCAGATGGCGCAGGGGGAGTCGGGCGGCAACCCGGCTGCCAGTAACGCCCCGGCAATAACGGCGGGCGTTTGCTGGTTGTCGGTTAAAATGGCCGCTTTGGGCGCAGCCAGCGCGCCGGCTACTACGTCAGCCAGAGGCCGGGCGTGGGCGCTGAGTAAAGCGGCCTCGCTCCACGGCTCGGCCAGGGCGGCAAAAGCCAGTTGAAAGGCGGTTGGCGCAGGAATAATCTCCAGGGCTTTGGCCGGAAAGTAACGCCGCAGGCTGGCCCCAATGCCGTAACATAACGGGTCGCCGGAGGCCAGCACCACTGCCTGCTGGCCGGTATCCAAAGCTCTTTGCAGCCGTTGGGCGACGCTGTCCACCTCCGCGCCAATGGTCAGGGTGTCGCCCTGAAAGGCGGGAAAGTAGCTCAAGTGTCGCTGCCCGCCGACCAGCAAATCTGCGGCCAAAATACGCTGCGCCAGCGCGGCGGGTAGACTGCCGGCTCCTCCGGCGCTCAAGCCCACCACCAAAATAGAGGTCGCCCCCTTATTCCGGCGCATCATTCTGGATATCCGTTATCTCGTCTTCATCATAAGCCTGAGCCGGGTCGGTGCTGAGGCGTTCAACCAGGGTTGGGGCCGGGCCGGTTGAGGCCCACTTGCGGTGGGCGGGTTTGCTGCTTTTGGCCCGGCCCAGCACCGAGCCGTCAAAATCGACCAGAATCACTTCCAGTTCCATTTCGCCGCCCTGCTCGCGCACAAAATTCAAACAACTTGCCAGAGCCAGTTCAACCACCCGCTGCACCGGCGACATAAACCCCTGCTCCTGGCACAACTCCAAAAAATGGCGTCCGGTGTTGGCGCTGGCAACCATCTCTGTCAATTCGGCGGAGGCTTGCACGTCGCGGCAAACCTGAGACAGAAATTCAAAATCCACCTGGTTGCCGGCCACGTGAGTGGTCATATGGCCCTGCGCGGTTTTGACCATTTTGCCAATCATCCCCACAAACACCGCCGACTCCACGCCGTGAGCCACGCAGGTTTTCAGGGCGTCGCCGGTGAACACGCTCAGTTCCACAAAGGCAACGGGCGGCAGTTCCGGGAAAAGCTTCATGGCAAACCGCTCGGAGCGACCGCCGGTGGCCATTACCACTTTGGCCGTGCTGTTTTTGGCGGCTACCTCGACCGCCTGGATCACGCTGGCTCGCCAGGCCGCCGTACTGTAGGGAAAAACCTTGCCGGTGGTGCCCAAAATGCTGATGCCGCCGATAATCCCCAGCCGGGCATTGAGCGTTTTTTGGGCCAGCTCCTGGCCGGCCGGCACGCTGATGGTGACGCGCAGCCCATAATGTTCCAGAAAATTCGGCGCATCGGGCCGGACTTCGCGTACGCCCTGGGTTACGTTTTCTTGAATCTGGCGGCGAGGCACCGGGTTAATGGCCGGCCCGCCAACCTCCAGACCCAGGCCCGGCAGCGTCACCCGGCCCACGCCGGCGCCGCCCTCCAGGGTAAGGCCCGGCGTGTCGACCCGCTCGACCCGGGCGCAGATGAGCGCGCCGTGGGTCACGTCAGGGTCATCGCCGGCATCTTTAACCATGCAGCAGTAGGCCGACTCGTTGGTTAACTCACATTCAACCGGTTTCATCGTGGTTGTTTCGCCGATGGGCAGAGTGACAGTGACTTCTGGCGGCCAGTGGCCGGTTAGCAGGGCAATGGTGGCAGCTTTGGCCGCGGCAGCCGCATTGCTGCCGGTGGTGTAGCCGGTGCGTTTGCCGTGCCGGTTGCGCGGCGGAACGGGATATTTTGAGTTTTGCGTTGGCATGTCTAATCAACCTCTGTGGCCGGGACGCTGGCGGCCAGCCGCAGCAGGGCGTTGACAATGGCTACAGCCACCGGCGAGCCGCCTTTGCGGCCCAGCGCCGTTATCCACGGCACGGCGGCAACCTGCGCCAGCGCCGCTTTGCTCTCAACCGCGCCAACAAAGCCCACCGGCGCGCCGATAATCAACGCCGGGCGGATGCCTTGCTTTGCCAGCCGGATGGTTTCGTACAGGGCCGTGGGCGCGTTGCCGATGGCCACCACGCTGCCGGCCAATAGCTCTCGCTCGGCGGCCAGGCGGATGCCCATGGCGCTGCGGGTTGTGCTTTCATTTTTGGCGCGTTGTTGAACTACCTCGTCCGCTACAAAGCAGTGCAGCGACCCGCCCAGGTCAGCCACCCTTTTGGCGCTAATGCCGACCCGCACCATATTGACATCGCACACCACGCCGCAGCCATTTTGCAGCGCCCGCACGCCGGCCTCGATAGCGCCGGGGCTGTGGCGCAGCGTGCCGGCAAACTCAAAATCGGCGGTGCTGTGGATGACCCGCTCTACAATATCGGCCAGCGGCGGGTCGAATTGATAACCGGCGGCGGCCAGCTCGGCCCGAATCTGGCGAAAGGAGTCGACGGTAATGGCCTGGGGATTAGAGGGATTATGAGGAGTCATTTACCTGCCTTAATGTGCTCTGTCCAGTAATGATGGGTTTTGGCAACTACGGTGATAACATTTTTAATCTCGTTTTCCAACCGAAAGTCAGGCCCGGCGGGGAAGTAGACGATGTTTGCTTCACGGCGCACGCAGATATTTTCTACTATTGCAGCTCGCAATATCCAGATAGCCATTTCTTCGGTGTCACACTTTACGCCAATCCAGCCCGGTGATGCGCTGTGCGCCACCGGCAGACCGGTGACCAGCCCAATGCCTCGTTCCAGTTCTGACAGAACTTTTTGGTAATCTTCCGGGTTAGCCCGGACCATTTCCGGCGTGACCGGCTCCAGCAAGTTGCCTCGATGGGGAGGGCCGCCGGCCAGAGCCAAATCGCAAAAATCGGTCCATACTTTATCCCAGGCCACCTGGCCATCGTCCGAGTAACGTAAGGGGGCTGACCCCATTGGCGCGGCGCTGACCGGGCCGCCATTTTGGTAACGCGGCGGCAGAATATTGGCCGCCAGGGTCTCGTAGCCGTGGCTATGGGGCACGCCGCGCAGCCCGTGGTGGTGGTCGGAGGTTTGGGGCAGGCCAAACTCGGCCTCAAAGCCGGCCAACTGGTGGCGATATTTGCACAGGTCGCAGGTCATTGTGGCGCTGCCTTCAAGGGCCTGCTGGTAGCGATACAGGACGGCTTCAACCACGCCGGGGTGCTGGCCCAGGTGTTCGCCGGTTAAAATTTCGACATCCGGGTAGCGGTCTCTGGCGGCCAGCACTCTGGCATCGAGCCGGTGGCGGATGAGTCCGGTGAAAAGCAGAAAGGGCAGCGAAACAATGCGCCGCGCCCCCAGCCTGGCGCAGCGCTCGATGACGGTTTCGATATCCGGTTGGGTCAGGGCGTAAAAGGCGCTTTCGACCCAGCCGTAGGCGCGCCCTTCCCACAGCATTCGGGCTATTTTGAACACGTCGGAGTTGCTGTCGGGGTCGCGGCTGCCGCGCCCCACCAAAATGAGGGCCGTATCCGAGGCCGGGATATCCAGCGGACTGTGAGCTATGGCCTCTTCAGCCCGTTGGGCCAGCGCGTTGATAATTTGAGGTTGCGCCCCCAGCGGCGTGCCGTATTGAAAGGTTATCTCCGGCCACTGCTGTTTGGCCCAGTTGAGGATGGTCGGCACATCATTTTTCTGATGACCGGCCGGCCCCAAAAACAGGGGCAGGGCGACCACCTGCCTGGCTCCGGCCTCGACGCAGGCGCGAATACCCTCAACAATGGGCGGGTCGGCAAATTCCAGAAAACAGGGATAAACCGGCAGGCGCAAATTCCCGGCCAGCAGGCGGGCGAATTCCTGATATTCGGTAACGGCTTCCGTATCGCGGCTGCCGTGGCCAATCAACAGCAGCGCGTCGGCGCCGGTGGGCAAGGGGATGGTGGTCACACTCTTTTCCTTTCGATAAGGTAGCCGGCAACGGCCTCTTCCAGCGAGAGTTCTCTGGCCAGCACCAGCGGCTGGTATTCTATTGACCAGCGATACAGGTGGGGCCGGGCGATATGGAATTCGTCCAGAATCAGTTGGGTCAACGGGCCGCCGCCTTCCATGTAGCCGCTTTGATAAAAATCCTGCTCGGCCTGGGCGCGGTCATATTCCAGGCGGATAATTTCGGCGTGCCAGTGGCCCTGATACCAGGTAAGCTGGCCGTAGGCGGCCCGCGTATCGCCATCAAATGGCAGGCCCACCGCCCCTACGTTGACTACCAACGTGCCGTCCAGCGAGCGAACCAGCGGCCAGTGGGTGTGGCCCACGCACAGCAGGCCGGGGGCCAGGCGCCGGGGCGTTTGAATTTTGTCGCGCAGTTGCTCGTCGGTGGTGTTGGGGAAGATGCCGTCGCGGTTGTTGGTCATCGAGGCGTGAACCACGCGCACCGGCTGGCCGCCGTCCGCGCTCAGGTTGACCTGAAACGGCATGGCCTCCAGAAACGAGACATCACTGTTAAGTTGCCGGTAGGTCCAGTAGGCGCTGCGGAAAATTTCAAACTCAAGGCCGCTGCAGGGCGCGTCGGGTTGGCTAAAACTGATGACGTAATCTTCGTGGTTGCCGCGCACGGTCAGCCAGCCATCGTTTTGCTGTTTGCGCTGCACAAGCTGGACACATTCCAGCGGGCGCGGGCCACGATTGACGATATCGCCGGCCACAACCACTATATCGGGCTGCCACTGCTCGATATGGTCGACAACGGTTTGTAAGGCCGGGTAATTTCCGTGGATGTCGGCTAAAACTGCAAGTTTCATTGGATGTCAATGCTTAATGAAAAAGCGGCCTTCTGACTCAGAAGGCCACCAGACTTTGAGGCGTTGGATATAACAAGAGCGCAAAACCCCTGGCCCTTTCAAGAGTTTAGAGCATATCAAAGGCGGGGCAATGTGTCAAATTGCCAATAGCGTTGAGTGATTTAAGGCGGCAATTTCCGGCGCACCTGCCGGCTAATCGACTCGGCCCGCAGTTCGTCCAGCGGCAGATACTCTGCGCCCAACCAGGCGGCCAGTTGGCCGGCTTTGCCCAGCCGAACAAAGCCCTGCTCGCTATCCAGCACCAGCGCGGCAATTTGTTTTTGGGCCAGGGTTTCGGCTGTTTGGCGCAGGTGGGCCGGAGAGCCGGTGTTGGCCCGGCCATCAGTAACCAGAACCAGCAAGGGGGCCAGGGCCGAGCCGCGCAGCAGATAGTTGGCCAGCACCTGGCCGGCCAGTTGCAGGCCGGCGGCCAGCGGGGTGCGCCCGCCGGTGGGAAGTTGCCGCAACTGGCGCTCGGCCTGCTCAACCGAGTTGGTGGGCGCAACCAGCAGCCTGGCCCCGTTGCCGCGAAAGGTAATCAGCCCCACCCGGTCGCGTTTTTGGTAGGCGTCTAGCAGCAGGCTGAGAATAGCCCCTTTGACCGCCACCATTCGCTTGCGCGCGCCCATCGAGCCGGAGGCGTCGACCACAAAGAGAATCAGGTTGCCGGTGCGGGCGCGGCGGATTTTGACGCGCAGGTCGGACGAGGTGATGAGCAGGGGAGCAGAGGTGCAGGGGAGCAGAGGGGAATCTTCACCCCTGCCCCCCTGCTCCCCCGCTCCCTGGCCTGCTATTCGGAGCGCGGCGGCGCGCAGGGTAGCATCGACCGCCACATCTCGCGCGCTGCCCTGGGGCGGGGCGGCTCTGATATAGTGGCCGCCTTGGCGGGTGGCGCTGGTTTGGCTGCGACGCCCTCGCCCGGCCTGGGGCCGTTGCCGGGGGGATGCCGGCGGCAGGGCGCGTTTGACGGCAAAGGGCGCGCCGGGGCTAAATAGCTGGTCGGGCGAGGGGCCGGAGTCGGGTTGGGGGGGCAGCTCACTCGCCCTCCGAGTCGTCAGATTCAAACTCGCGCTCTTGTTTGCCCCCTTGCTTCCCCGTTCCTCTATCGCCGCGCTGGTGATGGTTGGCATACTGGTCAATTAATTCATCCAACTGCTGTTGGTCCACCCCGGTATCCTCAAACGGCTGGCGGCGGCGGCGATGCAGGAGCACCAACTCGGCGGAGCGACGCACATCATCGACCGTTACCTGGTGGCGGCCTTCCCAGGCGGCCAGTGTTTGGGAGGTTTTGTAAAGGGTGATGTCGGCGCGCAGGCCATCGACCTGGCTGGCGATGCAAATTTGGGTAATCAACTCCAGCAGGCTGTCGCTCAGGGTAACTTCTGGCAGCAACTGCTGGGCCTGAGCAATGCGCCGGCTCAACGCCTCTTCCTGAGCGGCAAATTGGGCAAAAAACTGCTCCGGGCCGGCCTCAAAGGCAATGCGACGGCGCACCACTTCGGCCCGCAGCATGGAGTCATTTTGACCCGCAACCTCCACGGCCAGGCCAAACCGGTCGAGCAGTTGGGGGCGAAGCTCGCCCTCTTCGGGGTTCATGGTGCCAATCAAAATAAAGCGGGCCGGGTGGCTCACGCTGACTCCTTCTCGCTCAACCGTGTTGACCCCCGAAGCCGCCGCATCGAGCAGCACGTCAACAATGTGGTCGGCCAGCAGATTGACCTCATCCACGTACAAAATGCCGCGATGGGCCTGGGCCAGCAGCCCCGGCTCAAAGTGGCGCTGGCCGGCTTGCAGCGCCCGCTCAATATCCAGCGCGCCGACCACCCGGTCATCGCTGGCCCCAACGGGCAGTTCAACAAAAGGGGTGGGCCGGGTGACAAAGTGCTGCCGGTGAGAGGTGTCGCGGCAGATGGGACAAATAGCGGTGGGTTGCCCCGGCGGGCAGTTGAACGGGCAATTATCAATCGTTTCAAGAGAGGGCAGCAGCACCGCCAGCGCCCGCGCCGCCGTAGATTTGGCCGTGCCCTTTTGGCCGCGAATCAACACGCCGCCAATGGCCGGATTAACGGCATTGAGCAGCAGGGCCAACTGCATGGCCTCTTGCCCCACCAGCGCCGAGAAGGGGTAGCTGATTTTGGATTTTGGGTTTGGCATTTTGGATTTCAATAACTGATTTCCAGTTTCTGATTTGTCGATATGAAAGCGCAAGCCTTTATTCGCCCAGCTCGCGGGTGGCCAGCCGTTTGATGTAGGCCAAAATTGCGCCGATGCCGTTGAGCCGCTGGGTGGTGAGCACCTGATGCAGGCCCATGCCCATATAAAAATCGCCCGGAACGGCCAGCACTGCTTCGGGGCTGGCCCCGCGCAGCCCTTCGCCCAGAATGGTGGCGTAGCCGCGCACTGTGGGCGACTCTGGCGGCACGTCGAAGTAGAAGACCATCCCGCCGTTTTCGCGCTCGGCGTGAACAAAGACCGGGGTCATACATTCGTGAACCTGTTCCATATTGCTCTCTTTGTTGAGCCAATCGGGCAGGGGGGGCATTTTTTCAGAATATTCCAGTAAAAGTTCCAGTTTTTCCTTGCCTTCAAGCCAGCCAAACGCGTCAACAATTTCTTGCAATCGAGGGGGAAGTTTTTGGGCGGTGTTGCTCATAGTTTACTTGCTCCTGAATTTCTTTTGCTGATAATCAAGGTACTATTGTAATCAAAACCCAACGATTCGTCACATTATCCGGCGGGCGATGAACATTCCAGATAATTTGACGTAGCCGGAGGCATCATTTATACTTGTCGTTCCCCGCAATTTTTCTTCTGCCATCGGCGCATTTTTTTGAGGAGGTATTGGCCCGTGACAGTTTCTCGCGAAAATTCAAAAATGGTGTACGAGGGCATCAAAGTCGCCGGAATTCGCTTTGTTTCGGCGCTGCCGGAAACCTGGCTGGTCTACCTGCTGCAACTGGCCGAGGACGACCCGGAAATGTGCCTGATTGAAGTGGCCAAAGAAGAGGAGGCCATTGGTATTGCCGCCGGCGCTTACTTTGCCGGCAAGCCCAACGCGCTGCTTATGCAGAATCACGGCTTTTTTGGCAGCGTCAACGGCATTGTCTCGCTGGCGCTGCTGTATCGCATTCCGCTGCTGATGCTGATTGCCCACCGCGGCCACATTGGCGAGCCGTACCCCTGGCACACCCAAGGCGGTATTTTAACCGAGCCGGTGCTGCGCGGGCTGGGGCTGCCGTTTGATTACGCGCGCGACCCGCACAAAGTGGCCCGGCAAATCCGCGAGGCCCAAACCTTTGCCCTCAGTTCGCTCTCGCCGGTGGCGCTGCTGTTGACTCGTGAGTTGATGGAGGATTAGCCAATGAAACGCGCCGATTGCATCGAGGCCCTCTACCCGGAGCTGGCCGACCGCCTGGTTGTTACCATTATGGGCGCAACCGCCCAGGAGTTGTACGACCTGGGGCATCGGGAAAACTTTTTTTATTTGCAGCACGCCATGGGGCTGGCCTCGTCGATTGGGTTGGGGCTGGCCGTGAACCTGCCCGATGAAAAGGTGGTAGTGCTGGATGGCGATGGCTCGGTGCTGATGAATATGGGCGGCCTGGCTACGCTGGCCCGCTATCGCCCGCCCAACCTGACCCACATTATTTTTGATAACGGCAGCCTGCTCTCTACCGGCGGCTTTGCCTCGCACACCACCTCCGGCATTACCGATTTGGCCGCCGTGGCCCAGGGGGCGGGTTGCCCCAACGTGAAAGCGGCCAACAACCTGTTTCAGTTTATGGAAGCCGCCGCCGAAGCCTTTGAAAATCAGGTGATGACCACTATTGTCGCCAGGGTAGAGGCCGTTGGCCCGGACCATTACGGCATGGACCTGAAGCTGCCGGAAAACGCCTTTCGATTTGAGCGTTACATTAAAGAACGCCAGACGATATAAATAGTCGATAGTATGAAAAAGCTTTTTTCTTTTTCGTTTAAATTACTATTGAGCTTTTTGTTGACGCTGGTTCTTATTGAAATAGGATTACGTCTGTTTCCCGTTGTTATTCCTCTTCAACTGCTAATTCATTTTAATGAATTTCCAAGAGCCGATATTGCCCGAAGCCGGAATTTATCGAACAAATGGGATGCGATTTACCTGGAGCGAGACGATGGCGGGCCGCCTTTGTGGATTTATCGGCCTTTTACCAAAATACGTTGGGGCGGCGACGATGACCAGGGCGTTGTGCCGGTACGAACAATGGACGACCTGGGTTTTTGTAATCCCCCGGAAAACAGCTACCATTTACCGGTAATTGATGTGTTGGCTCTGGGCGACTCATTTACCACCTGTTATGCCGTCAATCCCCAGGATACATGGTCCAGCAAACTGTCCCGGCTTACCAATCTGTCGGTTTATAATTTGGGACACGTGGGGATAGGTCTGCATAAAGAGCTTCAAATCCTGAAAGCATTTGGTCTGGCCAAATCTCCACGCATTGTCATTTTAAACGTGTATGAAGGCAACGATTTGCGAGACGCCTTGCGTTATCATTCTTACCGCCAGGAGTCTCAGCAACCCCAGGCAGCAACAACAGAGCGATTGACAGAGGAGTTGTCACTAAATGGCCTGCTGGGACGTTATAGCTATGCCTTTAACCTTTTTTTTGCCTTCGGCAAGTATTGGCAAGATACTAATCTTGTAACTTCCCTGGCTGATTTACCCCTGGCCGAGTCAACGGCAAATACGCCTTTGGAAGATATAGATTTTAGATACGATTTGGTTTTTGGCCGGACGGTTATTTCATTTAACCCCTCAAATGAGGATAAAGATGAAGTGCGAAATGCGCTGCGAGTGCAAAATCGAACCCCTAATGGCGAAGAGGAGATTACTCAAATTATTGAAGAACCCCTGGCCGCATTTGTGGAGCTATCGCGGCAGTATGGCTTTACGCCTGTTGTAACCTATACCCCGTCGGCCTATTCCGTTTATGCTGCCAACGTAGTCTTTAAGGACCCTTTGTTGGCGGAGATAATGCCGGCTTTTAGCCAATATCAACGGAAGTTTCTCAGAGAAACGGGGCAAGAATTAGGCTATTATTTTGTTGATTTTACTCCCGCCCTGCAACAGGCCGCCCAGGCCGAAGGCCCTGCAAATTTACTGTACTTTCCTGTTAACCGGCACCTGACACCCGCTGGTCATGACGCAATTGCCAAAGCATTAAGCGTTGCTTTCCGGGATATAGGCATCACAGCGCAGTAAGGGGTGTTGACGCAACTTCTTGCGTGGCGCGTTAATGCAGCCAAAATTTAGAGGCATTTCCGAAAATCTAACAATAAATTCTTGACAAAGGAGTCGAACTATGTCTGCCCCAGTTACCGTTTTATCCTTATTGATTGAAGAACTCAAAAACAACCGCCTCAAAGTGGTCGATTTGACCCAGCCGCTTGACCCCGAAACGCCGGTCATCGAATTGCCGGAAATGTTCGCCCAGTCGCCGCCTTTTACCATGGAGACTATCTCCAAATACGATGACAAAGGCCCGGCCTGGTACTGGAACACCATTCACCTGGGCGAGCACACCGGCACCCACTTCGACGCGCCGGTTCACTGGATTACCGGCAAAGATTTGGCTAACAACACCCTCGATACCATCCCGGCGCGCAAGCTGGTTGGCCCGGCCTGCGTGATTGACGTGAGCAAAGAGGTGGCCGCCTTTGAAGATTATTTGCTGACCCGCGAGCACGCGCTGGCCTGGGAGGGCGAGCACGGCAAAATTCCGGCCGGCGCCTGGCTGCTGCTGCGCACCGATTGGTCCAAGCGGATGGGGCGCAACGCCTTTTTGAACGTGAAAGAAGATGGCCCGCACTCGCCCGGCTTTCACCCCGATTGCGTCAAATTTTTAGCCCATGAGCGAGACGTGCTGGGCGTCGGCGTTGAGACCGTTGGCACCGATGCCGGGCAGGCCGGCGGCTTCGACCCGCCCTTTCCGGCCCACAATATTATGCACGGGGCCGGCAAATTTGGCCTGGCCAGCCTGTGCAATTTAGACCAGTTGCCGCCCGTTGGCGCAGTGGTGATTGCTTCGCCGTTGAAAATTGTCAATGGCTCTGGCAGCCCGGTGCGGGTGCTGGCCATCACCCCGGCTTAATGGTTCAAACAAATTGATTCCTGGGTGTCGCCAACACCCAATTAACAAGACACGGATTAGCGCAGTTGGATAGCTTGCACATTCTGCGTTAATCCGTGTTCCATTTTTTGGCGAGGTGCGCTTTTGTTAAATTATCTTGGAGAAATGGCAGCCATCACTACGGCCTTTTGCTGGGCTTTTACCTCGATGCTTTTTAGTTACAGCGGGCGGCAGGTCGGCTCGCGGGTGGTCAACCTGAGCCGGCTGCTGTTTGCGGTGTTGTTGATGGGCAGCACCCACTTTTTTATGTTTGGCGAATTTTTGCCGCTTAATGTTGAGCCATTTCGCTGGGGCTGGCTGGGGCTATCGGCGGTGCTGGGGCTGGTGGTGGGCGATAGCGGCCTGTTTCAAGCCTTTGTGCTGCTGGGGCCTCGACTGGCGACGTTGATTATGGCCCTGGTGCCAATTTTTAGCACCTTTTTCGGCTGGCTCTTTTTTGGCGAGACCGTCTCAAGCCTGGAGTTGACCGGCATCATTTTGACCGTTGGCGGCGTGGCCTGGGTTGTCACCGAGCGCCGTACCGGCCGGGTAGTGGTTGAAAATAAACAGTACGGCCTGGGCATCATGTTTGGCGTAATTGGCGCGCTGGGCCAATCTTCGGGGTTGATTGCGGCCAAATTTGGGCTGGTCGACAATTTCTCTCCCGCCTCGGCCACGGTTATCAGAATGTTGGTGGCTATGCTGGTGCTGTGGGGCATTGCTATTTTTCAGGGACGCGCCGGCGGCACTTTTGCTCACTGGCGCAACAAACAGGTTATTCTGGCTATTTTGGGCGGCACCATTTTGGGACCCTTCATCGGCGTGTGGCTCTCGCTGGTGGCGGTGCAGTTGGCCCGCGTGGGCATTGCCGCCACGCTAATGGCTCTCTCGCCGGTTATTTTGATTCCGCTCAGTTACTTTATTCTTAAAGAAAAAATATCGCTGCGCGCCGTGGTTGGCACCCTGCTGGCCATTATCGGCGTGGCGCTGATTTTTTTGTAAGGAGTTGTTCTATGCAAATTCTATGTTCCGCCTGCGCCCATCAGGTTCAACCCGGCACATTGGGCCGCTGCCCCAGGTGTAACGGAATCTTGCGCCCGCACTACCCGGCTGAAACCGTAGTTCAGCTTGCCGGCATCCAGCCCGGCCCCGGCCTTGACCGTTACCGGCCGCTGCTGCCCGTGTCGACCCCCTTGCCTTACCTGGGCGAGGGCAACACCCCGCTGGTGGCCTCCAAACGATTGGGGCCGGCGCTGGGGCTGGAGGGTCTTTATTTTAAGCTTGAAGGTTGCAACCCCAGCGGCGCATTTAAAGACCGCAGCGGCGCGCTGGTGGCGGCGCTGGCCCAAGAAGCCGGCGCTGGCGGGGTGGTGACAGCCTCGTCGGGGAATGCGGCGGCGGCCATATCGGCCTACAGCGCGGCGGCGGGGCTGCCCTGCCTGATTATGCTGGAGCCGGGCAGCCCGCCCACCAAACTGCGCCAGGCGCTGGCCACCGGCGCAAAAGTGGCGCCGGTAAAGGGTGTATTTTCCAACGGCCCGGAAGCCATCAGCGAATTGATTTTAGAGGTGGCCCGCCGGCTCGGCTACTACCCGGCCTTTGTCTGGGCGCCGGTGAACCCCTACATTCTGGAGGGCATCAAAACCATCTCTTACGAGGTTGCGGCCCAACTGCCCGGCCCGCCCGATGTGCTGGTGTGCCCGGTGGGTGGGGGTGATATGCTGACCGCCCAATGGCGCGGCTATCTGGAGTTGCAGCGGGCGGGAGTCATTAAACAATTGCCCCGACTTGTCGGCGTGCAATCGGTTAGCGCGCCGCCGCTGCTCAAGGCGTTTGAAGCCGGGGCCGACCGGGTGGCAACGCTGCCCTCGGCCAGTTCAAAGGTATCGGGCATCAACGTGCCCTTTACGGGCGACCACGCGCTGCAAGCCATCCGCGAATCTGGCGGGCTGGCCGTTGGCGTAACGGACGAGGCCATTTTTGAAGCGCAGCAGCGAATTGGGCGCGAAGAGGGCATTTGGATTGAACCGGCCTCGGCTGCGCCGCTGGCGGCCTTGAGCAAGTTGGTGACGCAGGGTAAAATCGAAGCCGGCGAGCGGGTTGTTTGCGTTTGCAGCGGAGCCGGTTTTAAGGACACCCATCTGGCCCAGGAAATGGCCGAAAAGGTGAGTCGCCAAACGCCGGTGGCTTTTGAGGCAGGTGAAATTGTGGCTCAGATAAAAGAGAAATAATTTTAATTTCACAAAATATTGACAAAAAGCATTTCTAAGTTCATCATTGTTAAATGATGAATAAATTTTATTTTTGTAAGAGGTTAGCGATTATGCCCACAAATAAAAACAACTTTGACAACTTTTGGGGCTGGTTTGATAGAGCACGCAATGATGCCCCTATCAGAAAGATTGAGGAAGACGCAAGTGTTCCTCGTGGGCGTATTGGTAATGCATATAGCGAAAAGAGAAAACCAACTGTTAAGATTTGTGAGGCAATCGCAGATGGGTTAGGATTACCTAACCAGGAAGTGTTAATCAAGGCGGGTATATTGCACAAACATTATGCTGAAAATGCCGAAGAAGAGAACCTTTTAGCTTATTTTAGGATGCTTAAACCCGAACACCGAATATTTACATTAGATATTATAAAAGCCTTAAGTAGAAATTCCAGTGAGGTTAACTAAATGAGTTTGGTTATTGTAGATACCCCGGTGCCTCTGAAAACTGATACAGAGGGTGTGGTGCGGGTTGGAAAAACCCGGGTGACGTTAGATGTAGTGGTAACTGCCTTTAGTGCGGGAGCAACGGCTGAAGAAATAGTGTACCAGTTTCCATCTTTACAATTGGCAGATGTATATGCTGTTATTAGTTACTATTTACAAAGGAAACAGGAGATTGATGCATATCTGGAGCAGCGCCAGCAACTTGTTGAGCAAGTTCGCCAGCAAAATGAGGCGCGTTTTGACCAGGAGGGTATACGTCAAAGATTATTGGCTCGTCAATCTACATAAGGTTTATTGACTATGATTCGATTGGCAGCCGATGAAAATTTTAACAACAATATTATTCGCGGCCTGTTGCGACGGAAAGCAGATTTGGATATTGTACGTATTCAGGATGTTGGATTATCTGGAGCGGATGACCCAACAGTGTTAGAATGGGCGGCTCAGCAAAATAGAATCTTATTAACCCACGATGTTACCACGATGACCAAATATGCTCACAAGCGTATCGAGTCAAACCAGCTCATGCCCGGCATTTTTGTAGTAAGTAATGCAATTGCCGCAGGGGTAGCAATAGAAGAGATTTTACTTCTTGCGGAATACAGCTTTGATCATGAGTGGGATGGACAAATTATCTATTTGCCCCTGAGGTAGTTTACACTAGCAACTCCCGATGTTTGGTCAGGCAATCTATTAGTTTGTTGACATCATCCAGATTGTTGTATATATGGGGCGAGATGCGCAGGTTGTCATCCCGGCTGGAGGTAATAATGCCGTCGGCTTCCAGGCGCTTGACCAGCAGGTCAACCTTGTGCGAGCGTAGGGTAATGAGCGCGCCGTGTTGGGCCGGGTCTACCGGGCTGACCAAATTGAAGCCGCGCCGCATTGCGCCCGCTTTTATGGCCCCGGTAATCTCGCGCAGGTGGGTCTCGATTTTGGGCAGCCCGACCGATTGAATCAGTTTAATCCCGGCCAGCCCGGCGTAAATATTGGGGACGGGCGGCGTGCCCGACTCAAAGCGGCGGGCAGTGGGCGAGGGGGTGTGGGCGTAGATGTCCATGGCAAAAATATTGGCCTGCGAAAACCAGCCGATGCTGGTAGGCTGCAACTGATTCATCAATTCTTTGCGGACATACAAAAAGGCCAGCCCCGCCGAAGCCAGCAGGTACTTGAGCGCGCCGCCGGCCAAAAAGTCAACCTTGAGAGCTTTGACGTCGATGGGAAATGTGCCCAACGCCTGATAGCTATCCAGCAACACCAGCGCGCCTTTTTGGTGGGCCAGCTCAACAATAGCCGGCACATCCAGCCGCGAACCGTTGCGGTAACAAACGTGGGTGAGCGAGACCAGTTTGGTGCGCTCGTCAATGGCGTCGGCAAAGCGTTCAAGCGGAATGGTGTTGCCGGCGGCGGGCACGTGGACCACTTTTGCGCCGCGCTGCTCCTGGGCGTGCCAGATTTGGGCCACGGTTGGAAAGGCAAAATCATCAACCACCACCCGGTTGCGCTCGCTGCGCTCGCCGTTAAAATTCAGGGCGCTGGCCAGCGCGCTCACCCCCGCCGAAACCGAGGTTGTGACGGCTACTTCGCTCGCTTCGGCATTGACCAGCCCGGCAAAGGCATTGCGGGCGGCCTCGTTGCGTTCAACCCACAACTCCCAGGGCGAACCTTTTTCATTCCAATCGGCCAGGTAGCTCTGGTAGGCTTGCTGCACGTCAACCGAGAGCGCCCCCTGCGAGCAGCTATTGAGGTAAATTTTGTTTTTGAAGATGGGAAAACGATGGCGAATGTTCATAGTTTCTATCGCCCCAGGTAGGCCCGGCGCATATCCTCGTTGTTGAGTAGATTTTTGGCCTGGTCGGTCAGCACCACCCGGCCCGTTTGCAGCACGTAACCCCGGTGCGCTATAGACAGGGCCATATTGGCGTTCTGCTCGACCATAAAAATGGTAGTGCCCTGCCGGTTGATTTGCTGGATGATTTCAAAACTCTGCTCTACCAGCACCGGGGCCAGCCCCATTGATGGCTCATCCATTAACAGCAATTTGGGGCGCGACATCAACGCCCGGCCCATAGCCAGCATCTGCTGCTCGCCGCCGCTGAGGGTGTTGCCCATCTGCCTGAGCCGCTCTTTGAGGCGGGGGAATAGCTCTAAAACCCGCTCCAAATCTTCCTGCATTTCCTTGTGGTCGCCGCGCAAGTAGGCCCCCATCAGTAGATTTTCGCGCACGTCCATATCGCCAAAAATGCGCCGATTTTCCGGCACCACGGCCATCCCCCGCGCAATGCGGTAGCTGGTGGAGCGCTGGTGCACCGGTTCGCCTCTAAATTCAACCGCGCCGCTGGCGGGTCGCACAAGGCCCAAAATGGTTTTGAGCGTGGTTGATTTGCCCGACGCGTTGCCCCCCAGCAGGCAGACCAGCTCGCCGGGGTAAATTTCAAGGTTGACATCCTGCAAAATGTGGATGGGGCCGTAGTAGGTGTTGATATCGGTCAGACGCAGCAACGGCGTTTGGGAGTTTAGAGTTTCGGGTTCGGGGTTTTGAGTTTTGAGTTCAGCGTTCATCATTCACCAATTACCACTTCCCGGTTCCTAACCCTTGGCCCAGATTTCTCGCTTGCGGCCCAGATAGGCTTCGATGACGCGCTCGTTTTCAACCACTTCCCGGTAGCTGCCTTCGGCAATTTTTTCGCCATAATCCAGGGCAATCACCCGGTCGGAGATGCCGCCCACCACGTTCATATCGTGCTCAATAAACAAAATGGTGTAGCCGCCCTCGTCGCGTAACTTGCCAATGAGTTGGGTAATCTCCTCTGTTTCTTTGGGGTTCATTCCGGCAGCAGGCTCATCGAGCAGCAGCAGTTTGGGTTTGGTGGCCATGGCGCGGGCAATCTCCAGGCGGCGGCGATTGGCGTAAGAGAGGCTGTAGGCCGGCTGGTCAAAACGATAGCCCACCAGCCGCTCGCCAAAAAATGACAATGACTTTTCGGCAATTGCCCGAATGTTGGCTTCTTCTTTGCGCCAGCCGGATGTCCGAAAAATAATGTTGAACAGGCCCGCTTTGGTATGCGGGTAGGCCGCCGACATCACGTTTTCAATCACGCTCATATTTAAGAACAGGCGCAGGGTTTGAAAGGTGCGGGCAATGCCCAGTTTGGTAATTTGGTGCGGTTGCAACCCTACCGTCGAGCGCCCCTGAAAGCGAATGTCGCCTTCATCGGGCTGGTTGATGCCGGTCAGCAAGTTCAAAACCGTGGTTTTGCCGGCCCCGTTTGGCCCGATGATGCTGAGGATTTCGCCCTCTTCCAGGCTGAATGACAGATTGTTGACGACTTGCAACCCGCCAAAATGTTTGCTGATGTTGTTGACTTCTAACAGCGCCATTTGGTTACACAATCTCCACGCGGAGTTTGCCCAGCAACCCCTGCGGCCGGGTAATCATCAACACCACCAGGGTGGTGCCAATCACCAAAATTCGGGTAACGGCCGGTTCGGTAGCCAGCCGGGTTTCCCAGGCAAATACAAACAGATAAATGGTAAGTCCCAAAAAAACGTATCGCCACCAGTTTTTCAAGGTAACAGTGACCAGCAGGGTGGCGACGGCCAGCCCAATTATCACATTGCCCACCGTTTGAAAATTTGGAGGAATTATCAGCCACCATTGCGCCCACTCATTTAGAAATGACCCCTGCGTGGGGGCAACCCCGGTATCGAGCCAGGGCCAGGCCAGATTGACGATAATTTTGAACAGAACCCCGGCGGCAAAGGTAGCGCCTAAAACCGTTGCCAGTCGCGCCCACGATTTGAACCACCAGGCCAGGCCAATCAGCCCGCCAACGTAAAACAGAAATCCGGCAGCCACCACATCGCGCAAAATTTCGGGCAGAACGGTAAAAATAAAAGCGCCAATGATAACGCCGGGCAAACTGCCCAGCCCGCCCAGCACAATCATTGCGTACAGGTTAATGAGCGCCAGCGTGTTGTAACGAATAGGGGCAACGTTGCCCTGCCAGGCGGCAAACATCGTTCCGGCCAGCGCGGCAATGGCGGCCCCAATGGCAAAAGCCAAAAGTTTCAGCCGGCGCACCGGCATTCCCATCACTTCGGCGGCCAGCTCGTCTTCGCGCATAGCCCGCCAGCCCCGGCCCAGGCGAGACTGGTTGAGGTGGTGAACAACCAGCACCACCACGCCCAGCAATACCAAAAATAGAAAATAATATTGCAGGGTTGATTTAAACTCATAGCCAAACAGCCCAATCTCGTCGAGGTTGTTGATGCCGTTGGGGCCGCGAGTCAGGTCAACCGGGCGGTCGAGCCAGAAAAAGTTGACTCGCGTGAGCGTTTGGGTTAGGTGAAAAAAGAGCAGGCCAAACCCCAGGGTTACAATGGCCAGGTAATCGCCGTACAGCCGAATGGCCAACGAGCCAAGCAGCCAGCCTACCAGCGCGGTAAAGGCCACAATCAGCGGCACGCTGATAATCGAGGGTAGATGGACTCCATTTTCGCCAATAAAATCTGATGAAAGGTAGGCGTAGGCGTAACCGGCCAAACCAAAAAAGGCCACGTAGCCCAGGTCGAGCAGGCCGGCATAACCCACGACTACATTCAGGCCAACGGCCAAAATGGCAAAGGCTAAAAATGTTGCCCCCACACGCACCATAAAATCGTTGCTGGAAATGCCCAGCAAATTCAGCACCGGCGCGGTGTTGGTAATAAACGGAGCCAGAATTAGCAGCAAAACTGCCAGCCCTATGCGTCCTGTTAAGGGGATAGACTCCCAGCGGTTGATAATTGCGCCCCCCAGGCCGGCGCGTTGCCGCTGGCGCTGCTGCACCTGCGCTACCCACTCGTCAACGCCAATGCGGGGGGGGGCTTCAGCTTCCGGTTGGGGTTGTCCCTCGTTGTGCTCAAAGGCCATGGAGATTACACCTTCTGCGCCATGGGGCGTCCAAACAGGCCGCCGGGTCTTATCAGCAGCACCGCCACCAGCACCAAAAAGGCAATGGCATCCTTAAAGGTTACGGAGATATAGACGCTGGCAAAGGCCTCGGCCATGCCAATGAGCAGGCCGCCGGCCACCGCGCCGGGAATGCTTCCGATACCCCCCACCACCGAGGCGGTGAACCCTTTGAGGCCGGCCAAAAAGCCCATGGTGTGCTGAATAGAGAAGAACACAATCCCCACCAGCACGCCGGCCACGCCCGCCAGCGCCGAGCCAATTACAAAAGTGATTAGGATGACCCGGTCAACATCGACGCCCATCATGGCGGCGGCGTCAATATCCATAGCCACGGCGCGCATGGCCCGGCCCCATTTGGTGCTGCGGATAAAATAAGTCAGCCCAATCATCAGCGCCAGGGTGACGCCAACGACCAGCAGCCGCGAGGTGTGAACCCGCAAATCGCCCGGAAAAGTAACCCCGGCATCTACCGGAATAAGCGTGCCGCTGCCGTAACTGAGCGGGCGTGGGCTGACGGTCAACTGAATAAAATTTTGCAGAACAAACGACACGCCCAGCGCGCTAATTAAAGGAGCAATACGGGGCGCGTTACGCAGAGGGCGATAAGCAAAACGCTCAATAGCCACGCCCAGCACCGAGCAGCCAACCATTGCAAACAAAAACATCAGTAAAATAATAACAGGTATGGGCAACAGGGGGCCGCCGGCGGGCAGCAGAACAATGAGCACGGCATAGCCAATGTAAGCTCCAATCATATACACATCGCCGTGGGCAAAGTTGAGTAGTTTCAGGATGCCGTATACCATTGAATAGCCCAGAGCGATGAGCGCATAAACGCTACCCAGGGTTAGTCCATTGACTATTGTTTGAGGAAGTTGGGCGAGGAGTTGATCCATTAAGTTGTTATTGATACGAGGAGGGAAATCCCCTCCCCCGGCTTATAGGGTAGATTAAAAGTGAGGGGCAGATGATATATCTGCCCCTCACTTGATAAAACTACTGAACCAGCACAAAGTTGCCGTCTTGCACCTGGAAGATGAAGAATTTGCCGCCTTCAATCTGGTTGCCTTCGCCAAAGGAAACCGGAATACCGAGGATGCTATCGGCTTTGTTGGTTGCAGCAATCTCGTCGACCACGCAGGCGCGGGTCAGGGTGTCGGCATTAAAGCAGCGCTCAATGGCCTCGAGGGCAATGTTTGCGGACAGGGCCGCCGGGCCGCCAAACGCGCCAAAATCGCCGTATTGGGCCTGGTAGCGGGTGGTGATTTCCCGGGCCTGCGGCACAAAGTGCGGGTCGGGCGCAAAAAAGGACAGATAGGTGCCTTCGGCGGCGGCGCCGGCGGTTTCTACCCAGCTAATGTCGAAACCGCCATCGGCTAAAAAGTAAAGGCCCTGGTAGCCCTGCTCTTGTAATTGGGCGGCCATTGTGCCTAACTGGCTTGAAATTTGGCCGGGAAAGAAAACCACATCCGGATTGGAGGCGATGATGGTTGTAACCAGCGAGGAGAAGTCGGTATCCTGCTGCGTTACCGAGGCCCGCTCTACCTGGGTGACGCCCAATTCGTTGAGCGCCTTTTCAACTTCGTCGGTTAACCCAACTGCATAGGATGATTGGTCATCAACCAGATAGGCCGACTGGACGCCCAGTTGCTCAACCATGTAGGCGGCGTCGGTGGGTCCCTGGTCGCCATCGGTGGGGATGGGGCGGAAGAAGGTGGGCGTGCCCGGCTCGGTCAGGCTGATGCGGGTGCAGGATGGGGTGATATGGGCCAGGCCGGCTTCGGCAAAGACCGGCTGGGTGGCCTCGCACACCTGGCTGCCCGAAGGTCCAACCACGGCCAGAATGCTGTCATCGGCCACAAATCGTTCGGCCACAATTTTGCCCTCATCGGGGTTAATCATGGTATCGCCTTCAACCACCTGAACGTTAAAACCGGTTTTTTCGTTAAAAAGCTGGGTGGCAGTTTTGGCAAAATTTAACTGCTCCTGGCCCAAAAAGGCCGCGCCGCCGGTGAGCGGCCCCAAAAAGGCAATTTTAATGTCAACTTCGGCTTTGTTTTCGCGCTCGCCCAGCATTGCTTCAGCCGACGCTGCATCGGGAATCCACAATTTTTGACCCACTTCGATAATGTTGGGGTCCTCGATAAAGGCAAAACTGCTATCTTCTTGAGATTTGGCGTTGGTGGCTTCCCAAATTATGGGCCAGGCCAGCACGTCGCCATAGGTCTTTTCGGCCAGTTTGCTCAACCAGTCGTCGGCCTGAACCACATACTCCTGGCCGCCCTCCTGAAACACCGGCGCGGCCGCTCCGGCGACGCCGGCAACCATTACCAGCAGGGCCAGCGCCAATACCATTGCATTAATCAGTTTTTTCATTACAGCCTCCTCCTTGAATGAATATTAAAAAATTTAGTAATTGATAAAGGGTGACGGCTGTTTTTAACAGCCAATCACCGGTTACTAAATGTTAGACAGCCCCTGCTCCCAAAAATCTTCCAGCTCTACGCCCAGGCCATCAACGGTGCGGTTGCACCAGGCGAAAAAGCCGGTAATCTGGTTGATTTCCAAAATGGCCTTGTCGCCAAAGCCGACCTGGCGCAACCGAATGATATCAGGTTCTTGGATGGTTGACGGCGCCAGCGTGAGCCTGGCTACGTAATCCAGCATTTCCCGGTCGGCCCGGCTCAGTTGCGCTTCGCGATAATCTCGCTTAAAGGTTTCAACCCACGCCGGGTCGCCAACTTCTCTGAGGAGACCCTCCCCATGATGCTGAATTCAGTATTTGCAGTGGTTCAACACCGAAACGGTCACGGCAATCATCTCGCGCTGGGCCAGGCTTAAATCACAATCGCCGTGCATCAGGCCGTTGTAAAATGTCATTAAAGCTCGCAGGGCTGAAGTATTTAAACTGTGAGCTTTAATAATATTATCCACACCGCCCCAGGAACGCTTGGTGCCATTGTAAATTTTGGCAATAATCCCGGTGGCCTCGTCCTCGCTGACGTGCTTAATCCACATTATTTTTATTTCGGTAATGATAATTTTTGGGGGAATTTGAACTAACTTGCTCTGACACAGTTGGGATATTGTTGATTTTTAAGAGACCCTGCCAACTGTGGCGAACGCTGATTCTTCTGTCCAAACTTAATTGATATTGTCAGATAACCAGGGTGATGATACAATCAGTGACATAAAAAGGCAAATTCTTGTTGGGTCTGGGGTCTGTCTAAATTTTGGGAACAGACTGGGGGAACGGGGGGTATCCCCCCGAATCCCCCTGCCGAAGGTGTCCCAAATTCCTAAAATTTGGGACGCACCCTTGAGTCTGTCCAAAAATTTCAGACACATTGATTTTTGACCAGCGGGGGTCAAATAGTGCAGTACAAACAACTTGGAAAAACCGGCCTGCGGGTATCGGCGGTGGGGTTGGGCTGCGGCAACTTTGGCGGAGTGGGTAGCGCCCCGGCCTTTTTTGGCAAGGGCGAAACCCAGGCCGAGGCTTTTGCCCTAATGAACAAAGCCTGGGACATCGGCCTTAATTTTTTTGATACCGCCGACGCCTACGGCGGCGGCCGCAGCGAAACCTACATTGGTCAATGGCTAAAAACCAAAGGCAGCCGGGTGCGAGACCAACTGCTGCTCAGTTCCAAGGTTTTTAACCCGGTGGGCGATGGCCCCAACGATTGGGGCCTGTCGCGGCGGCACATTCTGCGCCAGGTTGAGGCCACTTTGCGCCGTCTTGGGGTTGACCATTTGGCTATGTACCTGATTCACGAGCCGGACCCAACAACGCCCCTGGATGAAACTCTGCGCGCCCTGGATGATTTGATTCATCAGGGCAAGGTGCGCTACATTGGCGCGTCGAATATGCCGGCCTGGTTGATGACCAGGGCTTTGTGGATAAGCGACAAGCACAACCTGCACCGCTTTGAGTGGGCGCAAAACTCATACAGCTTGCTGGACCGCGCCGACGAAAAAGAGATGTTCCCCCTGGTTGAAGACCAGCGGCTGGGTTACACCCCCTTTAGCCCGCTGGCCGGCGGCTGGCTCACCGGCAAATATCAACAAAATCGACCCTTTCCCCCCGGCTCGCGGATGACCCTGCGCCCCGAACCGTACCGGAATTTTCTCAACCAACAAACGTTTGCCAAACTGGCAGCTTTGCAGGATTATGCCGCCCAACGGGGCGTCAGTATGGCCGCGCTTGCGCTGGCCTGGGTTATGGCCCACCCGCTGGTTACGGCCCCAATTGTTGGGCCGCGCCGGCTTGAACATTTTGAGCCGGTTGAACAGGCATTGGAATTAACACTGACGCCCGAAGAACGCCAAAAGATTACCGGGATAATTACCGGCGAGTGATATTCGTCATTCGTCGCCGGAGGTTTGCTGATGAAACTGCTTGTTCTCAATCACGCCGAAGTGGAACAACTAATGCCGGTGGCGGCCTGCATCGAGGTGATGGCCGAGGCTCTGGCCGCCCTGGCCAGCGGCCAGGTTCACCAACCTTTGCGAATGGTCGTTCGCCCGCCCGACGCCGCCGGGCTGATGGGGTTGATGCCCGCCTACATGTCGGGCGAGCGGCCGGCTTACGGGCTGAAAGCGGTTTGCATTTTTCCCCAAAACAGTAAAATTGGCAAAGACGCGCATCAGGGGTCGGTAATGCTGTTTAGCGCCGAGACAGGGGAAATGCTGGCCCTGATGAATGCCTCGGCTATTACCGCTATTCGCACGGCGGCGGTTTCCGGGGTGGCTACCCGGCTGCTGGCCAGAGAGCAGGCCGGCGACCTGGCCATTATTGGGTCGGGGGTGCAGGCCCGTTCGCATCTGGCCGCTATGGCCGCGGTCCGGCCCATTCGCCGGGCGAGGGTTGCCAGCCGCGCGCCGGCCAATGCCCAAAAATTTGTATCTGAAATGTCGCCGCATTACAATTTCCCTATCGAGCCGGTTGAATCGGTTGAGGCGGCGGTGCGGGGCGCGGATATCATTGTTACGGCCACCACCGCGGCCACGCCTGTTTTGCATCGGGATTGGGTTGCGACCGGCGCGCATTTGAACGTGGTCGGCTCCAGCATCCCCACCACCCGCGAAGTGGATACGGCTACCATGGCGGCCGCCAGCCTGTTTGTTGACCGCCGCGAGTCGACCTTGAATGAGGCCGGCGATTATTTGTTTGCCGCCAGAGAGGGCGGAATTGGCCCGGACCACATCAAAGCCGAAATTGGCGAAGTGTTGATTGGAGCCAAGCCGGGCCGCATGTCGCCCGCTGAAATTACGCTCTTCAAATCGCTGGGGTTAGCCGTAGAAGATTTGGCCTCGGCGGAATATCTCTACCGGCAGGCCCAAAAAGAAGGTGCGGGAACATGGGTGGAGTTTTGATGACAGTAATCAGTAATCAGTAACCCTCAAAGCTATATTGGAGCCAGGTATGATACCCACGCTAGAGGCCATCCGGCAGGCCCAAACAACCATTGCCGGCGCAGCCATCCGCACGCCGCTGGTTCAGTTAAATGCGCCAGATATTCCTGCCGAGATTTATTTGAAACTGGAAAACTTGCAGCCAATCGGCTCGTTTAAAATTAGGGGCGCGGCCAATGCGATGGCCCACATTTCGCCGGAGGCGCTGGCCAAAGGGGTGCTGACGGCCTCGGCGGGCAATATGGCCCAGGGCGTGGCCTGGCAGGCGCGCAAATTGAACATTCCCAGCACCATTATTGCCCCCGAAACGGCCCCGCAAACCAAAATAGAGGCCATTAAACGGCTGGGCGGACGCCCCATTCAGGTGCCGCTTGAAACCTGGTGGCAAACCTTTGTAGACCGGGCCTACCCCGGCATCGAGGCCACCTTTGTGCATGCCTTTGACGACCCGCGCGTGATGGCCGGGAATGGCACAATTGGCCTGGAAATTTTAGAAGACTTGCCTGATGTGGATGCCATTGTTATCCCCTGGGGCGGCGGCGGCCTGGCCTGTGGCATTGCGGCGGCGGTGCGGGCGCTCAAACCCAACTGCCGGCTCTATGCCGCCGAGGTGGAAACCGGCGCGCCGCTGGCGGCTTCGCTGGCGGCGGGGGAGCCGCAGGTGGTTGAGTTTCAACCCTCGTTTGTGGATGGCATTGCCAGCAAAACCGTTTTTCCACAAATGTTGCAGCGCGCCCAAACCCTGTTAGATGGTTCGCTGGTGGTTAATTTAGAGCAGGTGGCCGCTGCCCTGCGCCTGCTGGCCGAGCGAAACCGCATCATCGCCGAAGGGGCCGGGGCCTGTCCGGTGGCCTGCGCCTTAAGCGGGCAGGCCGGCGCGGGCAAGATTGTTTGTATTGTATCGGGCGGAAATATTGATTTGAGCAAATTGTGTGATTTGCTGGCGTAGAACATAATTATATTTTATTTATATCTGGAGGCAGTTTTCTGTGGCCGAGCTGACACGTCAACAAATAGAGGAGAAAATTCAAAGCGAAGGCAGCAAACTATCTTTTGCCGGACAAGACCTGAGCGGTCTCGACTTATCAACTCTGGAGTTGAGCGGCAGTAACTTTAACGGAGCCAACCTGGCCGGGGCCAATTTTAAGGAAGCCCAGGTACGAGAGGCCAACCTCAACGGCGTCAATCTGGAACAGGCCAATCTGGGCGAGGCCAATTTTAGCGGCGCTGATTTTGCCGGAGCCAGATTGGCCGGCGTCAATTTGAGCGGCACTTATCTGCTTAAGGCTAACCTGGCCGGGGCCGATTTGAGCGGCGTGAACCTGAGCAAATCCAAACTGGACGAAGTCAATATGAATGGGGCCAACCTGACCGGGGCCAATTTAGACCGCGCCTATGCAGTGCGAGCCAATTTTAACGCCGCCAACTTCACCCAGGCTTATCTGGTTGAGGTGAATTTTAAAGACGCCAACCTGAGTGGCGCTAATTTTTTGGGGGCTAATCTCAGAGCCGCCTTTGTGGAAGGGGCCAATTTGAACGGCGCTAATTTGCGGCAGACCAATCTAAAGGATGCCAATTTTAAGCAGGCCGGCTATGATGACCAGACTCAATGGGACGATGATTTTGACCCAATCGCCGCCGGCGCGGTGTCTAAAAAGAAAAAGAAGTGGTTTGGTTTACTTTAAAGCAAATAGAAAAAGAAAGTGGTGTAAAAAGAATGAAGTATTGGTTGGTTTTGGTATTGGCAGTTGTTGTTTCTGCGTGCGCCCCGGCTACCGAAGAACCCCCCACCCCCGCCCCGACGGCAACCCGGCCGGTAATTGTGCCTCGCAACGAAAATGTCGAGGCCCTCAATGCGGCCCAGGCTGCGTTTAAAGATATTGAGTTTGGCTTTGCGCCCCTGTTGGTAGATGACGCGGCCCAAATTATCTTGCAATCCGGCGTTGGCGTTGAAACTCCCCGGCTTACTTACCCCCAGCAGCCCGCCAACCCAACTGAATGGCCGGTAGTAGATAGTTTTGTATCGGCTTACGGCGTGCAGTACGTGCTGTTGCACACGCCTCACGTTAACCGGGTGGCTTTGGGCAGAATTAGCCTATCGGCTTCGGTAGACCAGGAGGCTGAAACCATAGAACATTTTGCGGCCTGGATTACCTTTACCGATAGAAGCCGGGCGATTATTGACCTGTCTCCCCTTTCAACCAACTTTGCCCCCCGCCACGCCCCGGATAGAATGTTGACCGACGCCGCCCAAATTGAAGAAATTTTTCTCGACCGCCGCTCCGGGGTTAATCTTGACCAGCTTCAGCCGATGACCGTTGTCAAACGTGATGGCCAGGTTTACTACCTGCTGGCCAAAATAGCGGTTTCTTACGACCGCTATGAATTTGACCTGCGGACCTACCCCGTAGAAATTGCCGACCCGATGCGCCCGATGAATTTACGGCCCGGCGTATCGGTGGGCGTTGAAATTGAGCGCGATGAATTTGACCCGCTGCAAAAATTGCTCATCGACGAAGGCCCCGCCGCCTTTGAAAACAATCCCGATTTGCTGGTTCGCAAAGGCGGCGTCAATGAAACCCTGGTTGAAATTCAAAACGAGCATCTGGAATTGTTATGGCACTTAATTACCAAATTTGAACACCAGCTCCCCGACTCGTCCGTACCAACGGCTACCCCCACTGCCTCGCCCACGCCCTCACCCACCGCCACCCCTACTCCCACCGCCACCCCCAGAAAGCTGCCGCTGGTCACATCGTAATATTTATTCAAGGAGACAGGCAACATGTCCACCACCGTATTTATCTCCAGCACCTCTCGTGATTTACTTGACCACCGGGCGGCTGTGGCTAAATCGCTGCTCGATGCCGGCTTTCACCCCATCGACATGGCCAACTTTATGGCCCGGCCCGATGGCGCAACCACCGCCTGCCTGGAAGAAGTGGCTGAGGCCGACCTGTTTGTGGGCATTTACGCCTGGCGCTACGGCTACATTCCCCCCGGTGCCGACGTGTCCATCACCGAGCAGGAATTTATCGAAGCCGAACGGCTGAAAAAACCTTGCTTTATCTTTATGGTCGATGAGAACCACCCCTGGCCGGAGGAATACAAGGAGGGGGGCATTGGTGCCCGGCTGCTGCGCGATTTCAAAGCCCGGCTGGACTCCAAACTGGTGCGCACCACCTTTACCACCCCCCAGGATTTGGCCGCCAAAGTGCTGGCCAGCCTGCAACGGTGGGAGCGCAAGCAATCAAAAACAGCCGGGGGCGACAGCCAGGCCAGAGGCGCTGAAGAAAAAGGCGGTGTTCGCGTTGGCAATGTGGGTGGCCACGTAATTACCGGCACTATGACCGGCGATATTACCGGTCGTGATAAAATAGGCGGCGATTACGCCGGGCGCGATATCATCCACGGCGACAGAATAGGCCGGGATAATGTCGTCACCGTTGGCGCCGGCCAGGACCCGGCAATGGTCCAGCTCAGGCAGGCGCTGGCCCGCTGGCAGCAGGAGATTGAAGCCAGGGTTGACGCGCTCTCCAGCCTCGATGCGGACGAGAAGGAAGACCTGAAAAAGAATGTCGCGCGGGTAGCCGACGAAGCCATCAAAGGCGAGCAGGCCGAGGCGGGCAAACTGGAGCGCTGGCTCAACACCATCGGCGCGATGGCCCCCGATATTCTGGATGTGACGGCGGCTACCTTGCAGAATCCGTTCAAGGGCGTCGGGCTGGTGCTGCAAAAAATCAGCGACCGGGTGAAGCTGGAGCGTCAAAAACAGACCTGACCCGCCCGCCGCCATAAAAATATTTTAGAATTGAGTGCGTTTGCAGGTCCATTGATAGAACACTCAATGGGCCTTTTTTCTTTGCCATACTCAACCCCAAACTATCTGCAATTCCACAACCTATTTTACCTGTATAAAGGAGCGCGTGATGACCCGCAATAAAGTGATTGTTGTTACCACAGGAATTATGTTTGGCCTGTTTATGGCCTCGATGGAAGTAACCGTGGTGGCTACAGCTATGCCCACCATTGTCAGCCAGCTTGGCGGATTGGCTATTTACAGTTGGGTTTTTACCGCCTACATGCTGGCTTCCACCACCACGGTGCCCATCTACGGCAAGCTGGCCGACCTTTATGGCCGCCGGCCCGTTTATCTGGCCTCGATGGGCCTCTTTTTGCTGGGGTCGTTGCTCAGCGGCGCGGCTCAGAGTATGCTGCAACTGGTGGTCTTTCGCACTATTCAGGGGCTTGGCGCGGGCGGGCTGATTCCCCTGGCTTTAACTATGGTGGGCGATATGTTTGATGCCGAACAACGGGCCAAAATGCAGGGCTTCTTTGCCAGCGTCTGGGGTATCTCCTCGGTGGTGGGGCCACTGCTGGGCGGCTTTCTGGTTGACCAGATTTCCTGGCATTGGGTTTTCTACATCAACTTGCTGCCGGGCGCGGTGGCCGGCGCGCTGGTCTGGTGGGCCTGGCAAGACCCGCCCCGCCAATCCGGCGCAGACAAAGTGGCCGTCGATTATGCCGGCGCTGCGTTACTAACCGCCGGAGTAGTCACCCTGTTGCTGGGCCTGTTTGATCTGGGAACCGCGACCGGCTGGGCGCTGCTGGCGCTTTCGGTAGCGTTGTTTGTGGCCCTGGCCTGGGTTGAGCGGCGCGCCGCCGACCCCATTCTGCCGATAACCCTGTTCAAGACGCAACTCTTCACCGTGGCCTGCACTCACGGCCTGCTGGCCGGCTGGGCCTTGTTTGGCAGCATTGCCTTTGTGCCCCTGTTTGTCCAATCGGTATTGGGAACCAGCGCCACCGCCGCCGGGGCCACGTTGACCCCGATGATTCTGGGCTGGGTCACGGCCAGCGTCATCGGCGGGCGGCTGGCCCTGAGAATGAGTTACCGGGGGTTGGTAGTATTTGGAGCGGTGCTGCTGGTCGCAGGCACTTTTATGCTGTCGCGGGTGGGCGAAAACGCCAGCCAACTGGCAATGATTATCTATTTAACCATGATGGGTATCGGTATGGGGCTGGCCATCCCCATTTTTTTGATTGCCGTGCAAACCAGCGTGCGGCGGCAGGTGATGGGCACGGCTACCTCGACGCTGCAATTTAGCCGGACCATTGGCGGGGCCTTGGGCGTCAACGTGATGGGCGTTATCTTTAGCCTGGGGCTGGCCGGCGGTCTGGTTGCCGCCGGGTTAAACCCGGCAACCGTCTCGGTTGAGAGCCTGCTCAATCCGGCGCCGGGCGACGCGCTGCATCTGGAGTTGCTTACCTCGTTGCGCGGCGTTTTAACCGCAGCAATGCAGAACACCTTTTTTGTGGCCTTTATTGCGGCTGCTCTGGCTTTGCTGGTTACGCTATTTACCCCTAAAGGGTCGATTGCCCAATTATCCAACCGCCAACGCGAAGTTATCAGCGTGGACGAGGCCCGGCCCCAGCGATTGCCGGATCACCCCGAAACTTCGCGCCCCTCAAGCTCGCCATCAATTTGCAAATAGAGCGATTGCAACTGCTCCAGCGTGTTCGCGTCCGGTTCGGCCCACATGCCGCGCTGGGCCGCTTCCAGCAGCCGCTCGGTGATGCTTTGCAGCGCCCAGGGGTTGCTTTGCTTGAAAAATTGCTGCAACGCCGGGTTCAGCGCGTAGGTTTGGGCGGTCTGCTCGTACATCCAGTCTTCAACCACCTGGGCGGTGGCATCGTAACCAAACAGATAATCCACGGTGGCGGCCAGCTCCAGCGCGCCCTTGTACCCGTGGCGTTGAATGCTTTCAATCCATTTGGGGTTGACCACCCGGCTGCGGAAGACCCGATGCGCCTCTTGTTGCAGGGTACGCACTTCGGCCTGCTCCGGGTTGCTGTTGTCGCCAAAGTAACTTTTGGGGTTGCGCCCGTTCAGGGCACGAATGGTGGCAATCATCCCGCCGTGATATTGCAGGTAATCGTCGCTGTCAAAAATGTCGTGCTCCCGGTTGTCCTGATTTTTAACCGCCACCTGCACCCCGCCCAGGGTTGTTTTGAATTCCTCACGGGCGTCATCCCCATAAATATTTTGGCCGTAGGCGTAGCCGCCCCAGTTGATGTAAGCCTGGGCAAAATCCGACTCATTCTGCCAGTTCTGCTCATTAATCAGCGGTAAAATGCCCGCGCCGTAGCTGCCCGGCTTGCTGCCGAAGATGCGATAGCTGGCCCGCCGCCCGGCCTCGTCATCACTGCGACCCGCGGCCAACTGACCGGCCATATCCCGCAGAAAGTTTTTGCGCACAAAATTTTGGTCGGTGGGTTCATCCAGGTAGGCCACCCGCTGCACGGCTGCGTCCATCAGCTCAACCAGGTGAGGAAAGGCGTCGCGGAAAAAGCCGCTGATGCGCATCAGCACGTCGATGCGGGGCCGGCCCAACTCCTCCAGCGGAATGACGGCGACATCTGTCACCCGGCGGCTTTCGGCCTGCCAGACCGGGCGCACGCCCAGCAGCGCGAAACATTGGGCAATATCATCGCCGTGAGTGCGCATGGCGCTGGTGCCCCAGATGCTCAGGCCGACGCTCTCCGGGTAGTCGCCCTCTTCGGTCTGGTAGCGGGCAATCAACTCGTCGGCCAACTGCTGGCCGACTCGCCAGGCGGCCTGGCTGGGGATGGCCTGCGGGTCGACCGCGTAAAAATTGCGGCCTGTTGGCAAAATATGCGCCATCCCGCGAGTCGGCGCGCCGGCCGGGCCAGCCGGCACATAGCCGCCGTTGAGCGCGTTGAGCAGGTTGGTGATTTCATCGCCGTTGCGGCGGATGAGGGGTACAAGGGTGGCGCAGATGAAGTGCAGGGGGGTGGTGATACGTGTTGCGTGTTGCGTGGGATGTGCCCCATCATTTTGATTGCTGACAACTGACAACTGACAACTGACAACCGGCTCGCCTAGCACCTGCTCGATAGCGGCGTTGATGGCAGCCGGGTCAAAATCACGCGCCTCTAAAAATTGAAGCAGTTGCAGGCACAGGTTGTCAATCAATTCAATCACGTCGGCGTGGGCGACCAGGCTTCTGCCGGGCCATTGTTGCCGGATAACTTTTAATTTCTTATTTTCAATTTCTAATTTCTTGCCGCGATGGGCCAGCAGGGCATCCAGCTCAAAGCCCAGCCAGGCGGACACCCCGGCGCGCAGGCCGGGAACTTCGCTGTTGGGAATGCGGGTCAGGGCGCGGAGCAGGTGGCAAAGCTGGTCGCCCTCCGGGATGTGGCCCAGCGTGTGCAGCCCGTCGCGGATTTGCAGGCTGCCGAGTTCGCATAGATAGCCGTCTATATCCTCCAGCAAATGAGAAAAATCGGTGGCGTTCATTTCGGCCAGGGTCAGAGGCGTGCCGTCGTCGGTGTAGCTACCATCCCATTCGTGGCTGTGGTCGCCGTGGTCCACAAAGCGCATCATCTCGGCAATGTCCTTGTCGAGGTTGGTTTTCTGCATCAGTTCCCAGATTTGCTGCTGCACCAGCGGCAGTTTGCCGGGGTCCATCTGCTCAACCTGATAATATTCATCCACCAGTTGAGTCAGGGTGGCCAGTTCGCCGTAAACATCGGCGCTGGTCATTGGCGGAATCATATGGTCGATGATGGCGGCGTGGGCGCGGCGCTTGGCCTGCGCGCCTTCGCCGGGGTTGTTGATGATGAAGGGGTAAATCAGCGGCAGGTCGGCCAGAAAGGCGTCCGGGTAGCAGTCTGCGCTCAGGCCGATGCCTTTGCCGGGCAGCCATTCCAGGGTGCCGTGTTTGCCCAGATGCACGATGGCATCGGCCCCCCAGCCCCCTTCGCTCTGAGGCATCGCCAGCCATTTGTAGAGGGCATAATAGTTGTGCGTGGGCGGCAGGTCGGGGGTGTGGTAGATGGCGTCGGGGTCCATATTATAGCCGCGCGGCGGCTGTAGGGCCAGAAATACGTTACCCAACGGCAGCCCGGCCAGAGCGATATGCCCCTCGTCCTTGCTCCACCCGTTGGCAGAGGGGGCGTGATGCACGTAAGCCTCGCCCGGCGGGTCGAGCCAGCGTTCCTGCATCCGGCGCTGCTGGCCGGGGGTCAATTGGCTGAACCAGCCAGCGTAGGTTTTTACGGGGACGCGGCCCGCCGCCCGCGCCAGTTGTGCTTCGGTAAGCAGGGTTTCATCGTAAGAGCAGCGGTCGATCAGTTCGTGCAGCAGGGCGTCGCCGCTGTCGGGCAGATTTTCAAGGCGGTAGCCTTCGGCCTGCATCCGGGCAAACAGTCGCATCAGCGAGGCGGGCGCATCCAGCCCCACGGCGTTGCCAATGCGGTCGGCTTTGCCGGGCGAGTTGGTCAGCACAAAGGCGATGCGTTTATCGGCGTTGGCTTTGCGGCGCAGCGCGGCGTGGCGCAATGCCAGGCGGGTGACGGCGCGGATGCGGTCGGGGATGGGGACGTATTTGGTCATTGGTAAATGGTAATTAGTCACTGGCCGGGCGCAGTTGCAGGTTGAGCCGCATGTGTCGCAATCTGTTTGCTCGTTGTTAATTTTTAATTGTTCATTGCCTTTAAAGCTGATGGGCACGGTGATGAGGCGTCCATCAAATTCCGGCAGGGCGACGTTCATAGCGACATCCAGCGGGCGCAGGCCGCGCTGGCTGAGTTGCCACTCCTCCGCCGTCATTCCGCTGCTGACCGCCTGCAGGATGGGAATATTCAACGCTTCCAGAACCGACACGTTCCAGCCCGCCGCGGTTGGGCCGTCGGGATTGATGCCGCCCATCGCAAAGGAAATTGTGGAGATGAGCACATCGGGGATAAGCCGGCCTTCGGGCGTGTAAAGGTAATCAAAGGCAACAGGGTGAGTTTCAGGCTTCAGATTTCGGGTATTGAGTTGTTCATTACTAATTGTTAATTGCTCATTGGCAGTAGTTTCTTTGAGCGAGGTGGTGAAAATGGGCAGGGCGTTGGCTCCGGTCTCCTCAATTTGCTCGATTAGCGCGTCGATAAAATCGGTGTTGCCGCTGAGCCAGTGGCTGCGGTAAAAGAGAATGGCGATGGTCGGGCGGGTGAGGTTGTGGGTAGCCAGCCAGTCGGACAGAGATTGAAACGTGGCGGTTTGATAATTTTCGTTGTCAACGGGCAGAGGAGCGGAGGGGCGGTGGCGCTGGGGGGAAACTCTCCCCTGCGCCCCTGCGCTCCTGCGCCCCTGCTGTTGATTAGAGCTGTTTTCTTTTAATTGAAAAGAGCGGTAAATTCCGTGACGCGGCTGCGCTACCGGCTGCTCAAAGCCCCAGCCGCCGGCCAGCAGATGGTCGGCCAGGAAAAAGAGCATTTGCCGGGTGTTATCGACCCCGCCAAAGAGCAAGTAGCGATAAACATCGTGGATGATGGGCACGGGCACATTGCTGTGGGCGGTCAGTTCGGGGTCCAGCCCCTCGGTGCCGGGCACGCAGATGAGATCTTTGCCCTGCTTGATGGCCGCCGCCACCAGCCGGTCGAAGCCGTGCAAAAAGCCCTGCCGCCCGCCCAGCGAGCGCAACACAATTACCTGTACTTCGTCCAGTTCGGTGCGGATGAATTCGTCAACGTGGGCGGTGCCGGGCAGGTGGCTCAGGTTGAGGCCGCGCACCGGCGGAAAATCATCGGGCAGGGTGGCGGCGGCCTGGTTGAGCGCCAGCAGGTCGGTGTCGGCGTGGGTTAAAAAGAGAATCTGCGACTGACCCAAGGCCAGAATGGTCGACTCATCGGCGGCGGGCAGGGTGGCGGTAACACTCTCCGGCTTCGGCTCGTGCTGCTCGGTTCCATCCCAGGCAAAGCCGTTAAAGACGTGATTGGCCAGCGCGGGTGGCGGCGGCAGGTAGCGGTCGGCGGCCAGCATCGTGTCGATGTAATCAAAAATGGCCAGAATCAACCCCTCACTGTTGACCGAATGAAACCAGATGGGCCGGCCATCGAACATCAGCATCAGCACATTGGCCAGGGCGCACGGCCCCAGGCAGCCGGCGTGGTTGAGGTGAACCCGGTTGCGCAGCTTACGGCGCGTCCACTCATTGTAGTAGAGGTCGTGCGGTACCGGGGCAAAGCCGCGGTCGGTGTGGCCGCAACAGCAGCCGTTTTCACACACAAAAAGCTGGCCCCGGTTGCGGGGCACGTTAATGGGTTTGCCGTCGGGTCGAATGACATAATTTCGCTGGCGCGCTTTTTTGAGGGATTGGGTCACGGCTGGTTATGTCCTTGCGCTAATATTCAGATTAATTCGGGAATGGATATACTCCTCCACCGGCTGGCCGCCCAGAATGTGCTGGTCGAAAATTCTCTCCAGCGCGGCGGCATCGACGTGATGGTATTTAACGCCATCCGGGTGGACAATCATCACCGGCCCATTCTCACAGACTCCCAGGCAGTTGGTGATGGCGCAGGTGGTATGCCGGGGGTGGTCGTTCCGGTCAAGGTGGTGCTGCTCAATCAACTGCCGGAGTTGCTGTTCCAGTTGTTTCCCCCGCCCTGATTCGGCGCACTGGCCGCGCACGCAGATGAGAATTCGACAGGTGGCCTTTGCGAATAATGACATTTTAATATTCAATACCCGACTGCGCCCGGATGCCCTGCTCTTTGAACGGATGCTTGATTTCCCGCATCTCGGTTACCAGGTCGGCGTAGTCAATCAGGGCGTCGGGAGCGTAGCGGCCGGTGATAATCAGGTGCAGCATCTCCGGTTTGTTGGCCTTGAGCCAGCCGATGACCTCTGCGGTATCAAGCCAGCCAAAATGGAGCGGATAGGTGAATTCGTCCAGAATCAGCAGGTCGTAATTACCGCCCGTAATCCGCTCTTTGGCAATTTCCCAGCCGTGGCGGGCGCGGGCTTCGGTTTCGTCCATATCCTTGCTGGTCCAGGTCCAGCCGTCGCCGGTGGAAATCCAGTCGATATCGCCCATCCGGCCGGCGGCCTTGATTTCGCCAAAGCGGGCGTTTTCATTTTTCAAAAATTGCAGCACGCCGACCCGCATTTTGCGCCCCCAGGCCCGCAGCAGCACCCCCAGCGCGGCGGTGGTTTTGCCCTTGCCGTTGCCGGTGTTGACAATCACCAGCCCTTTCTTTTTTCTGGCTTTTCGCGCCGCCGCCCGGGCCGATTCTTTTTGTCCGTCATCGTTTCGCCTTTTTTCTGTCACATTGCTCTCCTTGAGTTGCACCGGTAACTGGTGCGCATAACTGCCCGCGTCGCCGCGCAGCTCCGGCGCATAGGCCGGCTCCTGGCCTTCGGGAAACAGCCGGTGAAACATCAGCGCCTCTACCGGCCGTCCGCCCAGAATATGCTCCTGATAGATTCTCTCCAGCGCGGCTTCATCGACGTGATGATACCAGATACCTTCGGGATAAACCACCATAATCGGGCCACTGCTGCACACGCCCAGGCAATCGGCCAGGCTGCATTTGACCCGCTCCGGGTTGCGCAGCTTGTTGAGGCCGTGCTGCCGGTTTAATTCCAAAAATTTTTGATGCAGCCGCTCGCCCAGTTCCGGCCCGGCGCAATCGCCGTGGATGCAGATAAAGGCGTGGCGGCCATAGGCCCGCATTGAGGGGGGAACAGGGTGGCTCATCCCGCTCTGCTCCGGTTGATAGATTTGGCCATCTCAAAAAGATTGGGCTGGTTTGAAACCAGCCGGTACAGCTCGCTGATGTCGCGGCTGGTGATTAACCCGGCAAATTGTCCGTTTTCGGCCACCGGCAGGGCGTCTAGATTATCTTCAACCAGCCGTTGCTGAACCGCAAATATCTCTTCGTCGGGTGATACGGGTTGAATTTCGGTTAACATTACCTGTTCAACGGGCGTTTCATATGGGTGTTGATTCAGCGCCTCAAGCAGCCGGGAATGGGTTAACAGGCCGACCAACTGCCTGTCAGCGCAAACGGGAAAATCGGCTTGCAGGCTGCTGAGGGTCAGGTCAATCGCCTCTCTCAAGGTAGCTTGCGGGCTAAGCGTGCGCGTCTCGCGGGAGTAGGCCTGCTCCACCGTCAGCCCTTCCAGCACATAACGAAGCTGGGCCAGTTGGCGTTCGTGATTGGCTCCCATATAAATGAAGATGGCAATCAAAATCATAAAAAAGCCGCCGCCCAAAAATCCCCACAAGCCCAATAACCAGGCCAGCCCCTGGCCAATCGACACGGCAATTATGGTAGCGCGGGCGTAGTGCATTTGGGTTGCCAGCAAAGCCCGCAGCACTCGACCGCCGTCCATTGGAAAGGCCGGCAGCAAATTGAACAGCCCCAGAAAAAGGTTGGAGATGTAGGTATAGCTAAAAATCGCCCCAACGGTAAGTTGGCCCAGATTATCCGCGATGTCGGCCAGGCCAATGGTTTGGCCAAACGGCAGGGCCACGACAAACATCACGGCCGCCAGCACAAAGTTGACCAGCGGCCCGGCAATGGCAATAACCAGCTCCTGCCCCGGCTTTTCGGGAATGCGCCCCAATTGAGCCACCCCGCCGATGGGCAACAAAACAATTTGCTGTACGGGGATATTGTAATATTGAGCGGCAAAACTGTGCCCCAGCTCGTGCAGCACCACAATGGCAAACAGCAACAGGGTGACAATGACCCCAAAAATTGCGCCCGACCAGCCCTGGTCGCTCAAGAATCCAAACTGAATAGCGCCCCAAATTAAAATCAGTGGAAAGGTAATATGCATCTTTATGCTGATGCCTCGCACGGTGAATAAGGGGATTGACCCGTCCATGTTATCTTCCTTTCGCAGCTTAATCTGTTTTGCCAGCCGGCCTGAACGCCAGCGATATCAGACAGATTACCAGCACTACCAGCCCGACACAAATATCGGCCAGACCGATGGCGCGATAAATATCGGCCACAGCCGGTTGCGATGGCCCGCCGGCCAGCTCATAAACGCCCCGCTTGCTCAGGGTGACCCCCAGCGCCCCGGCCATAGCGCCCATCGTCCAGCCGGCATTGGGACTTGGCGTGCGGCGGTGCTGGTCGAGCATCACCCGCGCCGCGTGCCGGGCGTTGGCCCCGGCCACTCCCGCCGCAACGACCAGCAGCCAGCCGGTGAGCCGGGCCGGCAGCCAGTTGAGCGCGTCATCCAGCCGGGCCGGAAATTTGCCCAACTGCTCAAACTCGGCGGTGCGATAGCCCCACATTGCGTCGGCGGTGTTGGCCAGGCGATAGCCCCAGGCCGCCGGCAGCCCGCCCAGACTATAGGCCAGCAACGGCGCCGTTACGCTGTCGGTTATATTTTCCGCCAGCGATTCGATGGCCGCGCCGGCGACTTCGTCCGCGGGCAGGTTGCCGGTATCCCGGCTAACCAGATGGCGGCCGGTCAACCGGCGCGCGCCGGGCAGGTCGCCGCCGGAGAGCGCCCCGGTCACCGCCGCCACACTCCGGCGCAGGTTGCGGTAGGCGAACATTGGCTTTAACAACGTCGCTGTAATGACGACACTAATTGCGGAATACGCAACACGCAATACGGCCCAATGATTGCGGAGCGCATATGCCCTATTCCGCCTGGCGTTGAGTCTCAACCAGGGCAGCGAGAAGAGCAACAGGCCGGCCAGGGTCCAGCCCGCGCCAAACCAGAAGCGTTGGCGGGCGGGCGCCAGTTGGCGGCCTCTGCTCAGCCAGTTGCCCATCAGCGCCACCGGGTGAAAGCGGTTGGGCGGATCGCCAAAAGTCAGGTCTAAGAGCAGGGCGAGCAGAATGATGACAGTTCGACGCATAAATGTTTCAATTATCCAAAAATTGTCTTTGCCACCGCGTCCATATCCAGATGGGCCTGCGCGTGGTCGGCCAGACGGTTGTAGGCTTGCTCCCGGTCAAATCGTTGGCCGGCCCCCTGCCAGCCGAGACTGCGCAGCCAGGCGTGGCGCAGAATATCGTTATCAAAAATGCCGTGCAGATAAGTGCCCCAGATTTTACCGCCGTTGCTGACAAGGCCATCGGCGTGGCGGTCCCGACCAATCAGGCACAGCGGCGGGGCGTCCGCGCCATTGACGGGACGGCTGCGCCCCATGTGGATCTCGTAGCCCTGAATGGGGCTGCCGCGCAGCGGGGCAAAAGGGCCGGTTTCGGCTTGCAGGGTGGCCTGCACCTGCACCGTGCGTTTATCTCCGGCAAAGGTAGTGGCCAGAGGCAGCAACCCCAGCCCGGAGGCCGCCGCGCCGGGGCTGGCTTCCACGCCGGCGGGGTCAATCAGACTATGGCCCAAAATCTGGTAGCCGCCGCAGATGCCCACCGTTGGCGTGCCGCCGCGGGCCAGCGATACAAGACGTTCGGCCAGCCCGGTTTCATTGAGCCAGGCCAGGTCGGCCAGCGTCATTTTTGAGCCGGGCAGAATAATCGCCGCCGGTTGTCCCAACTCATCCAGGCGACTGACGTAGCGTACCGTTACTCCCGGCTCGCCGGCCAGCGGGTCAAAATCATCAAAGTTGGAAATGTGCGGCAACCTGATAACGACGATATCCACCCCCGCCCCCCCGCTTTTATGCTCCCGCTCCTCCAGCGCCACCGAATCCTCGGCGGCGATGCCAATATCGGGCAGGTGAGGGATGACGCCCAGCGTGGGCACGCCAAAGGCCCGCTGTTGCAGCAGGTGCAGCCCATCGCCCAGCAGGCTGATATCGCCGCGAAACTTGTTGATGACAAACCCCTTTACCAGCGCGCGCTCCTCCGGCTCCAGCAGCACCATTGTGCCGACCAGCGCGGCAAAAACGCCGCCCCGGTCAATATCGCCGACCAGCAGCACGGGCGCCTGGGCGTGGCGGGCGACGCGCATATTCACAATATCGCCCGCTTTCAGGTTGATTTCCGCCGGGCTGCCCGCGCCCTCGATAATCACTAAATCAACCCGCTGGCGCAACCGGTCGAGCGCGGCGGTCACGTGCTCCCACAGAAACTGTTTCAGGCTGAGCCAGTTGCCGGCCTCGATGTGGGTGTGATGCCGGCCATTCAGAACAACCTGGCTGCGCCCCTGGCCTTCCGGCTTGAGCAGAACCGGATTCATATCGACATGGGGCGGCAGGCCGGCGGCTTCGGCCTGGGCCACTGTGGCCCGGCCTATCTCGTGCCCTTCGGGCGTAACGCCGGCGTTGAGCGCCATATTTTGGGCCTTGAAAGGGGCCACCCGATAGCCCTGCCGGGCAAAAATTCGGCACATAGCGGTTACCAGAATTGACTTGCCGGCGTTGGAGTGGGTGCCCATAATCATCAGGGTTTTGGCGGGCATCGGGTCTCTTTAACCTCTCAGTTGACCGCTGGCTCGGCGACGGGCAACGGCAGCACGCTAAGCGCCCACTGCCCCGACGGGTCGCGGTATAGTTGGGTTTCAAGCCCAAACACGGCCCGCAGGTGACGGGTCTGCAGCACTTCGGTGGGGGGGCCGGCCACCTGAATCTGGCCGCGATTGAGTAAAATCAGCCGGTTGCAGTAGCGGGCCGCCAGCTCCAGGTCGTGAATGGCCATCAACGCAGCCAATTGATACTCTTGCACCAGCGTTTGCAGTAAACTGAGGGCCTGGTGCTGGTAATTGATATCCAGATTGGCGATGGGTTCATCCAGCAGCAGAATGGCCGGCTCCTGAGCCAGCGCCCGCGCAATCAGTACCCGCTGCTGCTCACCGCCGGAGAGGGTGTTGAGCGGGCGGTGGCGAAATGACGTCAGTTGCAGGCGGGCCAGCGCATTTTCCACGGCGGCTGCGTCTTTGCCGTTAAAAAAGGAGAGCCAGTGGCGATGCGGGTAGCGCCCCATCCGCACCACGTGTTCCACGCTGTATGGCCATGCCGCATTGGCGGATTGGGGAACGCGGCCAATTTGCCGGGCAACTTCGCGCGGCGATAGCTGCCAGATATTGTGGCCGTTTAGCAAAACGCGGCCGCTTTGCAGCGGTAACAGGCGAGCCAGCGCCCGCAGCAGGGTGGTTTTCCCCGCGCCGTTGGGGCCTATCAGGCCGACCAGTTCCCCCGGATACAGGCTTAAATCGATATTATTCAAGACCGGGTGGCGGCCATTGGTGGCGTAGGCGCAGCCAATTTGTTGAGCTTTCAGGCAGGGCAAGGGTTGGGTTGTCATTATCTGAAATCCGTCAGAAACTTTCTCGTCGGGTTGCCAGTAGATAAAGAAAAAACGGCGCTCCCAGCAGCGCAGTCAAAATGCCCACCGGCAGTTCGATGGGGGCCAGAATGGTGCGGGCGGCGGTATCGGCCACTACCAGCAGGAGCGCACCCATCAGGGCGCTGGCCGGAATCAGCCGGCTGTGAACCGGTCCCCACAAGACCCGGACCGTATGGGGCGCGATTAATCCTACAAAGCCGATAATGCCGCTGCTGGCAACGGCGGCGGCGGTGGCCAGGGTCGCAAAAATCACAATCAGCAGCCGAATCCGGGGTACCGACACGCCCAGCCCCTGCGCTGTCTCTTCGCCAAAGGCCAGCACATCCAGGGGACGGGTCAACAACCCCAAACCGAGTAATCCGGGCAGCACATATGGCAGCGCCCGCCCCAGGTCATCCCAACTGCGGCCGGAAAAACCGCCCAGCAACCAGAAGAAGATATTCACAAAATCCTGGTCATTCAGCACCATCAGCAGCGACACCCCGGCTGAAAAGAGCGAGCTGAGGGCCGCGCCGGCCAGCAACAGGGCCATCAAATCAGTTTGTTTGCTGGCGGTGCTGATGCCGTAGGCAATCCCTACGGCCAGCAAGGCCCCCACAAAGGCGGCCAGCGGCATCGGGCCAAAGCCCAGCCAGGAGGCAGTCCAGCCCAGCGTAACGGCCAGCGTGGCCCCCAATGCCGCGCCTCCTGACGCGCCGATGACAAACGGGTCGGCCAGAGGGTTGCGAAACAGCCCCTGAAAGGCGGCCCCGGCCCCGGCCAGCGCCGCTCCGGCAACGGCAACCAGCAACACCCGCGCCAGGCGAAAATCCCAGACGATGGTCTGGATTGCCGGGTTTATGTCGCCGGGTGCGGCCAGCGCGGCCCAAACCTGCGCCGGCGCGATGGTGACCGCGCCCAACCCCAAACTCAGGAAGATGGCCAGCGTCAGCAAGCTTGACAGCAGCAGCATCGGCCAGATAAAACCTGGCAGCGGGTGGCTAAAAAAGGTTCGGGTGAAGGGCACGGGCTATCTCTTCCAAAATGTTAACAATCCGCGGTCCGGCCCGGCTGACCATATCGCTGTCGAGCAGATAGATTTGCTTATTCTGAACGGCGGCAATATTGGCCCAACCCGGCCTGGCCGCAATTTTTTCAGGGAGCAGGGCTTCTTCATGGTCGTGCGGCCCCAGAATTACATCGGGATTGCGCGCCACAATCACTTCCGCGCTAACCTGGGGCCAATCTTCGCGCACGTCGCTAAAAATACTTTTGCCGCCGGCCAATTCAATCATCTGGCCGATAAAGGTGTCCGGTCCGGCCGTCATCAGTGGTTCGTCCCACACTTCATAAAAAACAGTGGGGCGCTGGTCGGCCGGGATGGCCGCGACTCTGGCTTTTACTGCCTCTGTCCGCCGGCGCAAATCGTTCACCAGAGCCGTAGCCTCAGCCGGATGGTTGGTGGCCTGGCCGACCAGCTCAATATTGGCGTAAATGTCCTCAAACGTATCCGGCTGCAAGGCGATGACCGTCAGGCCGGCCTGCTCCAAAATGGGAATCACCTCGTCCTGAGAGCCGCTGGCCAAAACTAGGTCGGGTTCCAGGGCGACTATGGCCTCGATGCTGAGCGATTTGTTGGTGATACCGCCGACCTGCTGGCGGGTGGCAGCTTCCGGGGGATAGTTGCAAAAGCTGGTTACGCCGACCACCAGCTCGCCGGCGCCTACGGCAAACAGAATTTCGGTATTGCTGGGCAACAGCGAGACAACGCGCTGCGGGGCGCTCTCGATAGTTACCTGGCGGCCCAAATCGTCGGCCAGGGCCAGGGGAAAGGTAATCGCTGCCGGAGCTTTAGGCGCGGCGGCGGGCGTAGCCGCCGCGCCGCAGCCGGCTGACAGCAGGATAAACAAACTAATAACAACAAAGAAGTAACGATTTTTGTTCATACATTCCGGTTGCGAAGCCACAAAGCAGCCCGTATAAACACAAAGCCCGCCGGGTGGCGGGCTTAAGCTAGATGGCGCGTCTCTGCTCTGGCCTCGCCCTCCTATTCCGCGTAGGTGGTTACGAGACAATGCAGCAGCGGGAATTCGGACTTTTCAGTCAATATTTGATAATTGCTGATTGACTGATTACCGTTGCGGGACAGTGCCGGACTTGCACCGGTCTTTCCCCACGCCAGGGCGTACCCAGGACATCCGGGTCGATGGGCACTGCTGCGCTGGTCTGATTAATTAAAAACAAAGTAACACGGGTTGGCCGGATTGTCAAATGTATTTGATTGGCACAGGTCATCATAATTGCCCGGCCCGCCACGACCGGCAGGCCTGCACAAAATTTTGCGCCAGTTGTGGCCGGTGAGCAAAATGCAAATGCACATAAGAGGCGATAAGATTGCCCCGGCTGTACCCATCCGGGTGAGGGTTGTCGCTGCCCCGGCGCGGCTGAATGAGCCAGGCCGGCGAGTCGCCGGGTTGCTCCCATTTGCTCCAGTGGAACTCGTGGCCGCGTGTAGTGACGCCCGGCGGCAGCAGAAAGTTACCGCCGGGTGATTCGACGACGCGATAGCCCAGGCTCATCAGGCGGGGCTGCATATGGGCCTCACCCGGAACCAGCCCCACCATCGGATGGCGCTGGCCGGCCAGGTCAACAATGGCTTCAGTCAGGTACATAAAGCCGCCGCACTCGGCGTAGATAGGCATTCCGGCGGCGTGGGCCTGGCGCAGCGCCGCCATTAACGGCCTGTTGGCGGCCAGTTGCGCGGCATAGATTTCGGGGAAACCGCCACCGAGATAAAGGCCAGCGCTGCCGGCGGGCAGTTCGGTATCAGTTTGGGGGCTGAAGAAGGCAATCTTGGCAGAGTGCTCGCGCAGTAAGTCCAGGTTATCCTCATAGTAGAAACTGAAGGCCGAGTCGCGGGCCACGGCGATGGTCGTTTTGGGTTTCAGCTTTTTAGTTTCAGGTTTCCCCTTGGCGGGGACAGGCAGGTTGTGGGTTTTGGGGGATGAGGGGGCAGCAGAATTACCGGCAATGGCTAAAATCTGCTCCAGGTTGAAGTATTGCTCAATGAGATAGGCGGCGTGGTTGATAAAGGCGGACAGTTCGCCGCGCTCATCGGTGGGGACGAGGCCCAGGTGACGTTCGGGAATATGGAGATTGGCTTCTTTGGGTAGCCAGCCGACCACGGGCAGTCCGGTTGCCTGCTCCGCTGCCAGTTTGACTCCCTCATAATGTCCTTTGGAACCGCAGCGATTCAGAATAAAGCCGGCCAGGTTGAGGCCCGTATCAAATTTCGCATAGCCAATTACTATCGCCCCCACCGAACGAGCCATTTTACCCACATCCACCACCAAAAGGACAGGAGAACGGGTCAGTTTGGCTATCTGGGCGCTGCTGCCCTCTTCGCTATCGTAACTGAAACCGTCAAACAGGCCCATCACGCCTTCAATAACAGCAATGCCGGCCGGGGAGGCCGCCTGTTCAAACAGGGCCAGCGCCCGGTCGGGCGGCACCATCCAGGTGTCGATATTGCGGCAAGGCCGCCCGGCGGCCAGGGTGTGATAGGTCGGGTCAATGTAATCCGGCCCGGCCTTGAATGGCTGCACCTGCAAACCTCGCCGCCGCAACGCCGCAATGATGCCCATCGTAATGATTGTTTTGCCAACGCCGGACTGCGTTCCGGCAATTAAGAGGCTGGCTGCCATTTTAGGATTGCTCGCTGTATGATGGGGCAGCGACGCCAAACGGCAAAATTTTCTTGACAGCCGCCAGCAACTGCTCATTTTCTGCCGGCAACCGGGCCGCAACACGAATATACTCCGGCAGGCCAAAGGAGGCGCAATCGCGCACCAGAATTTCTTGCTGGAGCAACCAACGTCTAAATTCTGCGCCGGCGCCAACCTTTATTAAAGCGTAGGCGGTAGCGCCGGATAACACGGAAAACCCGCAGGCCCGCAACCCGGCCCACAAATTAGCCGCGTGCCGGCGAAGTTGGGCTAGCGTGCTATCGCGCCAGGTAATAACCTCTGGTTGCAGAGCGGCCACGCCGGCCACCTGAGCCAGGCTGTTGACGCTCCACGGCGGTTGAACCGTTTTTAGTGCGTTGAGCAGCGGCGGCGCGGCCACGGCATATCCCAACCGTAACCCGGCCAACCCCTGCTCTTTGGTGAGCGAACGGATAGTGATAGTTGACGGGTGATGAGTATTGCCCCTACTTTGCTGCTTGCCAACCGCAAAGTAGCGGTACGACTCATCCAGCACCCACAGGGCGTCTGGCGCAGCCGCGTAAACCCGGCGCAGGTCGCCCTGAGTCCAGTGCTGGCCGGTGGGGTTGTTGGGGTTGCACAGCCACACCCCATCGGGCCGGAGGCGGCGAACTTCGGCGGCCACGGTATTGGCGTCAAAGCGCAGGGCAGGGGCATCGGCCCGATGCTCGCAAACAGCGCCGCCCGCCAGTTGAACCGCCCGCGCATATTCGCCAAAGGTGGGGGTCAAAATAATATGGCGGCTGCCCGGCCATACAAAAGCCAGGGCAATCAGGTGGATTAACTCGCTGGCCCCGTTGGTGGGCAGGATACAATTAGCGGATACATTCTCGGCAGCGGCGATGGCTTGAGTCAAAGCCAGACAGCTTTTATCCGGGTAGCGAGCCAATACGGAGCCGGTGGTAGCGGTTTGCACCGCTTTTAGCACTGCCGGATGTGGCCCGTAAGGATTGATGTTATCGCTGAAATCGAGCACGCTGTCAGGATTAAGGCCCAATTGGGTTAGCTCGGCGTGATCGCGGGCGCCGTGAATTGAGGGGGGCAGGGTTTGCAAGGTTAATCGAGGTTGCATCAGTTGATACCGGCTTTCTGTAACCAATCCAGATAATCATCATTACTATTTAACCACCCAACGCGATTTAAAAATGCCTTGAGCGAGGGGCTGGCGGTTCGAAGCTGGCGCAGTTGCGCGCCGGTCGGGTCTATCGAGTCTGGCCCAAAGGCGTAGGAGCCGTGAAAGGCAAAATAGGCCTGGTTGAGCCGGCGCAGATTATACCCCTTTTTAACCAGTTTTTGGCGTTCAGCTTCCATGTAGGCTTCGGCCTGTTCAATTTTACCTTCGGCAAGCAATTGGTCAACCTGGCGGCGAATGTGTTGCATGGCCAGGTCAAATTCCGAAGGTTGGCGGGGAACGGGCAGGCCAGCCTCATCAACCGGAGGGAGTTGATTGGCCCAATCCGGGTAGTAGCGCGTAATCACTTTGCGGCTAATTTCTTTGCCCACCATAGTTGCGGTGGTTTCGTTGATGGTGGTTAGCCGGGGGTAAATTTGGTAGCCCCAGGCCATATTGGTAGGAAACGTAAACAGGTAATTATGGGTCCATTCGTGGGCAACAATATCAGTTAGAGTTACCAGATTGGGAGTGTTGATGACCATTGTAGGGTAACTACCCAGGCCGCCAATATTGGTAACGTAGCTCGAGACATCACCTCGCTGCTCAAGCGTGGTTTCTATTTCAAAGCGATGGCTATTATCAAGGCCGGGTTGCAGGCCCACAAAGTGCCGGTTCTCAATCCGGTTGCGGGGCGAGAGGATGAGCGCGGTGGGCGGGTCAACCAGGCGAAAGGCCACCGGCGGAAATACGTAGCCGGCCAGGGTAAAGCCCTCTTCGCCCAAAATTGTTTCGACCTGCCGGGCCAGGATATTTTCTACCTGGGGCGTAATTTGGGCCTGGGTAGATTTGAATTGGGCCAACTGCTGCTCTAGCTTTGAGGCATCGAGGGGGACATTTTTTGAGCCGCTGCGGGCCGCATAAATCTGGTTCACTTCATCTTGCAGGGTGCGAATTTGTTGCTCAAGTTCTAAATAATGGTCAACCAGTTGGCGCTGTTCGGCCTGGGTAGCGGGCAGCGGCGGCGGCCACAAGCGCCGGGCCAGTTCACCGGCAATGGCCTGCGATTCCCAATCGACAAAATCAAATTGATAGGGGGCGGTTGCTGCCTTAACCTCAACGAGTAGATTATGGGCCGGCGCAACCGAAGCCGCCCCCAACCCGATGAGCAAAAACAAAAAAACAAGCAGGCGGGCAATTTTTCGGCGTCGCCGGCGACGCCTGTTTTTGGCCAAAGCTTTCAGCGTTTTTTTATCGGGGAGAAAAAGCATATAGCTTCTTACGCTTGCTGCTCCAGTTCGTCAATCATGCTTTCAATAAATTTAAAACCGCCACGCCAAAAATCGGGGCTAGACATATCAATACCGGCCTCGGTAAGAATATGGCTGGGGCTGGCCGACCCGCCATAAGCCAAAATTTTGTGCAGGGTGGGTTTGAAACTCTCATTCTCTATTTTGTACTGCTGGTATAACGACAGGGCCAGCAACTGCCCAAAACTGTAGGCGTAACAATAAAATGGGGTGTGATAAATATGGGGAATGCAAATCCATTCTCGCTGAAAATCGTCGCTCACCTCTAATGAGTCGCCAAACTGTTGAGCCAGATTAGAAAAGTATAGCTCGTTCAAATCATTCATTGCCGCGCCATCGGCAATGGATTGGTGGGCGTCGCGTTCAAACAGCACAAAATAGGCCTGGCGCAAAATGGTGGCGTAGGCATCGTCTATGGCTTCGGCCAGCAGGTCACGCCGAAGTTGGGGGTCTTTTTCTTCGGCCAGTAGCCGGTCGGTGAGCAGCATTTCGGCAAAGACCGAGGCGGTTTCGGCCAGGGGCAAGGCCGAGTGGAAGGTCAACACCGAATGGTCGGCGGCCATCAGGGCGTGGATGGCATGGCCCAGTTCGTGGGCCAGGGTGGCGACTTCTCGCGGCTCGCCGGTGTAGTTGGCCAGAATCCAGGGGGTCACACCCGGTAAAATGCTGGCGCAGAAAGCGCCGCTGCGTTTGTTGGCCCGCACTTCAGAGTCGATGTGCCCATCATCAAACACCTGGCGGGCGCACCGCCCTATCACCGGCGAGAATTTGTTCAGACTGTCTAAAACCAGGGCAACCGCATCGGCGTAGGGCACTTTTTTGGATGAGGTGGTTTTTAACGGCGCGTACAAATCGTAGCGGCGTAATTTGGGCATATTGAGCCATTGGGCTTTCAGTTTGAAATAACGATGAAACATGGGCGCTTGTTCGGCGCAAACGCCCAGCAGGGTGTCAACAACTTCATTGGGGATATCGTTGGCCAGATTGCGGACCGCAATGGGCGAGTTTATGCGCCGGAGTTTGAGGTTCTCGCTGGCCCAATCTCTAACCCGGTGGATATAAATTTGGGCCAGCACCGCATCTTGCTGGCCGTAGACGCGGTATAACTCTTGATACGCGGCCTGGCGCAGGGCCGGGTCGGGTTCGCGCACATAGGTCATCAACTCGCCCCGGGTAAGCTGCTTTTTTTCGCCTTCAACTTCCAACTCAAACACAAATTTGTTGGTAATCATATCATACAGGGTGGTGAGGGCGTTGACGCCGTTGACATCTTTAATATTGATAATTTTTTCTTCGGGTTCTGAGAGGGTGTAGTCTTTAAACAGCCGTTCCTGCTCCAGGCTGTAACGGGCATCGCCGGCGTATGGGAGCAGGCGATGGGCGGTTTCGTCATCAAGGCTTTTCCACCATAGGCTAAAAAACAGGATACGGTTGTGAGCTTCGGTGATAAGCTGTTCCATGCGCCCCATAAAAGCCAGGGCCGCCTGATTTTGGGTGTCTTCGCTAAACCAGAGCTGGCCGTAAGCGCCTAGCCGGTGGGTCAGTTCGGTAAAGGTTTCAATTTTCTGGACAACCGCGGCAAAGTCTGAGCCGTCGATATCGGCAGAGAGGGCAGGGCGCAGGGTTTCGATGGTTGCGGTTGTTTCTTCGAGTTTGGCAATGGTCTGGTTTATCTGGGGGTCTTCTGGGGCGGGAAAGAGTGCCTTGAGGGACCAGCGGGTCTGTTGATATTGTCCATTGTTAATTGTCACGTGAACGGGTCTCCTTCTAGTAAACTTCGTATAGTATTTATAAAGAATTTGGCAGGCATCAACTCTGGTAGGGGAGGGAGCCTTATTGCAATATAAATTTTTCAATGGCTACGGCAACGCCATCTTCATCTACGCTGGGGGCAACCCAGGTGGCCAACGCCTTTAAACTATCGGGGGCGTGTCCCATTGCCACTCTAGCGCCGGCTACTTTGAAGATGCCCAAATCGTTATAGGAGTCGCCAATAGTTAGCGTTTGCTCAAGGCTGATATCGAGATATTCAACTAATTCTTGCAAAGCCCCGGCTTTTGATACCGTTCTGGCTACGGCGTTGCCAAAATAAATACCATTACTGGGATCCAGGCTCCAGGACATTTTGCATAATTCTTGCATTTCGCGGCTAACAATATCTGCCCGCTCTTTTTCCTCGGGGGTTGTGGCCAGCAGTTGGCCTTTTACAACTTTAACCCGATTAACCAGACTCATTAGATCGGTGATTAATGAGTTGATTTGCAATTTCTGGCGCTGATGTTCGGCCAGGTTGCCATCCTGTTCGATAAAATAAAAATCGTGGGCGTAAATTTCCAGAAAAAGTTCATACTGCCGCGAAAGTTCAACCAGGCGTTTCATGGCGCGCGGGGGCAGCGCCTGAAGATAGATGATGTCGTTGCTGGGCCATTCAACAATAGCCGCGCCATCAAATACAATATGCAGGCCATCCAGTTGAAGATGATTAAACAGGTGGTAACAGGCCTCGGAGGCGCGCCCGGTGCCCAGCGCAACCGTAATGCCTTGCCCTTGTACCGCTTTTATGGCCCTGGTAACACGAGATGTGGGATAGGCCCCGTGGCCAATTAGTGTTCCGTCAACATCAAGAACAAGGAGTTTGTAATGACTCATTGGGAATGATTGTACCTTGTAACAAAAAGGTTAACCACAGTAGTAAATAGCTGTGGCAGCGCCGCCCCAAGCCTGACTAAAAAAATGGATGACCATATCTTACTGAAATTAACGAATCAGGCAATATCTCATAGAAAGCCAAACGGGATAGCCAAGACAGGCGGTATTTAAACTTCATTGGTCATCTTTGCCCAGCGCCTCGTCAATAATTTTGGCCATGCGGGAGCCTTTGGTCCGGTCGAGATAACTACGTTTGGTGGTGGCCGGGTTGGCGTGCCGGGCAATATCGGCCAGTTGCCCCAGGTCAACATTTTTATCGGCCAATTTTTGTAGTAAATAGTGTCGGAGAGCATGGGGGGCGACAAAGCTATCGCTATCCGAGGCTTCGCGCACAATTTTGTATATGGCTTGACGCGTCAGCCGGCGCTCACGGTTGCCTCCCTTAAAGTTGCTGAGGTTGATAAATAAAGGCGGGTAACGGTCGAAGCCGCGCGTTTTAAGATATGTTTGGGTAGGTTTGAGATATTTGGGGATAATTCCAACATCGCCTATTTTTTTGCCTTTGCCAATGATGGTTTGAACCATGGGGGTCGTGCCATTCCAGGTAGCAAAAAACTCGTCAAACGGCCGGCGATTCAGCGAGATAAGTTCACTGACTCGCAGGCCCGTTCCGGCAAACAGGTAAATAATGGCCCGATTTCTCAGATAGGTTAAATCGGTCAGTTGGGCCGCTGTGGGGTTGGCGTAAGCATCAATCACTTCTTTAATAGCTTTGGGGTCAATCTCTCGCCGTTTATAGGGAATCCCGCTCCGGCCAAATGATTCATAATGCGCGGTTAGCTTGACCGATAATTCAGCCGGCACAAGGTCTTCTTGCACGGCCCAGGCAACCAGTTTGCGAAATACAACCAGATAGAGCTTGATGGTGTCATCAGCGTAACCCTCTTCCACCAAATATCGTTCGTAGTCTACATAATCTGTTTTGACCAATTGCTCACGTTCGGAGCCGGTAAAATACCGTTCCAGCGTAGTTAACGTACTGTAATAGCTCTGGCTGGTTGAACTGTCGATATTGTTTAAAATTGAGCCATACTGATGGATCAGCTCGATGATATTCAAGATATTCCTCCACTTCGTATAGTATTGCGACTTCGTTTTTTGAAGCTTCAAAAAGCAGAAGACCCACAAAAACCGGCCAGAAGAAAAGCGCCTCAAAAACGGTTGGGGCCTTTGTGGTCATCACACACTTTTTTATGTTGGATGGGAGCGCCAGACAAGATGTGATAACCGCGCTGGCCAATGAACAAAAGCAAGATTCGCTTTCATTTTACCTCAAACACTCTACTTTACAAAATTGTCATTTTGTAAAGTAGAGTATCGAATCATCACGGGACCCTTCACCACCTGTGAGAAATTTTGTAAAGATAATCCCTTTCCAGGTGGCCTCGCCTTATATGACAAAAATCACCCTTCGATACAGTCTTACGCCTTACTCAGAATGAATTTCCGAACTCGGGTTAAATAACAAAATGAGGCTATGACTTTGGAGAAATCATAACCTCAATGCATTAATAATTGAGATACAAGACTATACGAATTTCTGAGTGGGTCCCCTGCCCTATCGCATATAGACCCCGCCATTTACTTCGATGGTTTCACCCACGACAAAACTGGCATGGTCAGTCGCCAAAAAGGCAACAATTTCGCCAATTTCCTCTGGACGCCCCGCCCGTCCCAGAGGGTTGTTGCTTAGAAGTTGTTGCATAATCTCTGGCGGGGTGAGATTGCGCTGAATGCCGGTATCAATGGTTCCCGGCGAAACAGCCAGCACCCGAACACCCTGGGGAGCCAGTGTCCGCGCCAGCCCTTTGGTGAAAGTAAACAACGCCCCTTTGGCTGCGCCATACGCCAATACGGTATCCGTGCCGCCAATGTGGGCTGCGGTTGAGAGAATATTGATGATAACTCCCCGCCCCCGCTGCGCCATATCGGGCGCTACCTGCTGACTCAGATATAAGGGCGCTCTGAAATTCAGATTAAAGACCTCGTCCAAAAAATCGGCCTTTATTTCCAGCCAGGGCGCCCGCCGAATGGGAGTGCCCGCATTGTTAATTAAAATACCAATAGGGCCTAATGTTCGGCTTTCTTGAACAATTGTTTTAATCTGCTCTTCATCGGCCAAATCGCCCCCCACAATCAGGCTGGCTACCCCCAACGTCTTTATTTCATCACATAAACTCTGAGCCTGCGCTTGATTGCGGTGATAGTGAATAACTACGTTAGCGCCTCTTCGGGCCAGCGCCCGCACAATGGCGCTGCCAATGTCGCCGCTGCCGCCGGTTACCAGGGCAGTTCGCCCCTCAAGTTCATCCGCAGGGGTCAATTTCATCGAGACCAGACCTCCGTTGGTTCCATTTATGACACCTTCAATCGCGGGTCCAGAGCGTCGCGCAGGCCATCTCCCAAAAAGTTAAAGCCTAACACGGCCAGCATAATCGCCACCCCCGGGAAAATAGCCACCCATGGCGCAACTTCCATAAAAGGACGCCCTTTACTGAGCATCCCTCCCCAGGAAGGGTCCGGCGGCTGAATACCCAACCCCAAAAAACTTAGGCTGCTCTCGGCCAAAATTGCAATCGAAAGAGAAATGGTAGCCAGCACAATTAGCGGGACCATCATGTTTGGCAATACATGGCGGCGAATGATGTAAAAATCGCTGCCGCCAATGGCGCGGGCAGACTCGATGTAGGGTTCGGAAAAGATTGAGAGCAACGCCCCGCGAGCCACACGCGCATACGTTGGCGTGCTGATAAGCCCCACGGCAATCATTGTGTTGGTTAAATTGGGGCCAAGTAGCCCGGCCACCAGCATGGCCAGCACCAGGCCGGGGAAGGCCAGCATCATATCAACCAGCCGCATCAGCACGTTATCAATCTGCCCGCCAAAGTAACCGGCGCTCACGCCAATTGATGTCCCCAAAATCAGGGCAATGCTGACGGATACTACCCCTACATATAACGACACGCGCGTGCCGTAAATAATCCGCGAAGCGATATCGCGCCCCAGGGAGTCGGTGCCCATCCAGTGGTTAGCGTTGGGCGGCAGAAATCTGTCTGCGCCCTGGTCAATAGGGTCATACGGGGCTATTTGGGCAGCACCCAGAGCAACAACAATTAGAAACAATACAACCCCGGCCCCGATAGCGCCGATAAAATTTTTACGAACCAGACGGATGACCTGCCGAGACAAACGTCTGGCAAAATTGGTTGGCCGGGGTTGATGCACTGGAGATAGGGTGGATGCATTACTGAGCTGTGCCTGTTTCTCCAAAAGTTTGTTTCCTCCTGAAGTTTGGTTGGGTTGTACCGGTCAATTTATTCAGTTCCCTCAAATCTAATTCGGGGGTCGATGTAACCGTAAACAATATCTGTTACCAAATTGAGCAACACAAACACAGAAACCATAAATAAGGCCATAATTTGGACTACCGGATAATCGCGGTCAAGCAACCCCTGTAAAAAGAACCAGCCAATACCGGGCAGGCCAAAAATTTGCTCAATAATTACCGAGCCGCTAAGCAGGTATCCAAACTGAACGCCAACAATGGTGATAATAGGAATAAGCGCGTTTCTGAGCGCGTGTCGAGAGACTACTTTTGATGGCGTAAGCCCTTTGGCTTGCGCTGTACGCACGTAATCTTGCCGCAGAACCTCCAGCATGGCCGCCCTGGTCATCCGCATGGCAATCGCCATTAATTGAAAAGATAACACCAGAGCGGGCAGAATCATCTGCTTTAAATTGCCCAGCGGGTCTTCCCAGATGGGAATCCAACTGAGGCCGGGAATCCAGCGTAGGGTAAGCGAAGTAATTAAAATTAAAAGGGTAGCCAGCCAGAAATTGGGAAAGGACAACCCAATTAACCCCAGCAAGCGAGCCGAAAAATCCAGAACTGAATTGGGCTTCATGGCCGATATTATCCCCAACGGGATACCGATGGCGCTGGCAATAATACCGGCCAGAATCCCTAATTCCAGCGTTACGGGCAAGGCCCGCAAGAAAACTTCTCGCAGGGGCTGGGCATTACGCAGCGATATGCCAAAATTACCGGAAAAGACATCCTCAAGCCATTTGAGATATTGAATGTGCAGCGGGTCGTTCAGCCCCAGCCGTTCCATAATCATCTGGCGGCGAGCTTCGTCGACCGCTATCTGAGTTCCGCTCATGGCGTCAACCACATCGCCGGGCAGCAGGCGAACGGCCAGAAAAACGATGATGGTTAAACCAATAACGGTGGGTATAGTTATCAGCAAGCGGCGCAGAATGTAGGTGCGCAAAATCAGGCTCCTTTTTTAGTGGCGGGGGCACAACCACGCGCCCCCGCCGGCCAATCGTCACAAAAATCTACGCAAGGGCAGCAGCCGCTGATTTACTCTTCAATCCATACAGTGCGCAAGGGCTGGTTAAAGTCTACAAAATCGGTGTACCAGTTCTTAACTCGCGTATTCACAATGTCAATCCGTTCGGGGACAACCAGGTAAATGAAGGTGGCTTCTTCAAGCCCCATTGTTTGCAGTTCCTGGATAATAGGCGCCCGTTCTCTGATGCTAAAGGTGCCAACAGCCTGGTCATAGAGAACCTCCATTTCCGGGTTCTGCCAGCCGTTGGGGTAATCATACCAGAACATTTGGGGAGCGGCGTCGGGCGCGCCGTACTGGTTCAGTTTACCGGTTGGGTCCAGCCGGTAGCCGTGAGCGTTAACCAGCAATTCAAAAGTGCCATCGCGGTAGGCCGGGGCGTAGTTGGCTCCGTCTCTGGCATCAATGGTGGCGCGAATACCGACATCGGCCAGGTTGGCCTGGATTACTTCGGCCAACACTTCATACTCGCCGCCGGCTACGGTAATGATGTTAACGTCAAAACCATCGGCAAACCCGGCTTCGGCCAGCAACTCTTTGGCCCGTTCTGGATTATATTGCAGGTAGGGGTTTTGCTCAAGTTCTGAAACGGGCAGGCCGTAAGGGCCCCAGCCTTCTGGGATAGAGGCGGTTAGCCTGGCTCTGCCGCCGTAAACCTTATCGGCAATATCCTGGCGGTTGATGGCCATGCTCATCGCCTGCCGCACCCGGATGTCATTCCAGGGTTTGCCGTCGCCCTTAACCGAAACCTGTAACACCCGGTTTTGACCCGTAACGCCGGTAATAATGTTGATATTGGGGTCGCTTTGCAGGGGGATGGTAATATCGGCATTGCTTACGCGGGTACCGTCAATCTCGCCGGCGCGAAGAGCGGCAACGCGGGCGGCTTCATCGGGAATAATTTTGATGGTGATTTTGTCAACGTAGGGCTGGTCCGGCTTCCAGTAATTCTCAAAACGCTCAAATACTATCCGGTCGTTGGGAATGTACTCTACCAGCTTAAAGGGGCCGGTGCCGTTTATTTGCGTGCTGGGGGTAAAGTTGTCGTAAAAATCCTTAGAAGTGATGACACTCCAGCGCGACCAGGCAAACCAGCCCAGCAAGGTGGCGTCGGGGTTGGGGGTGACAATTTTAATAGTGTATTCATCCAGGGCTTCAAAAGATTCAATTTTGGGCATAAAACCGTCTACAGAGCTGGCCGAGGGGTCCAGGTCGGTGGGGTTGCGCATATGAGTAAGGGAGTACATGACATCTTCGGCGGAAAAGTCTGAGCCATCGTGGAATTTAACCCCTTTGCGCAGGTGGAAAATCCAGGTGCGGTCATCGGGGTTTTCCCAATGGGTGGCCAGGGCCGGCTGGATGTTGAGATTGCGGTCGTACTCTACCAGCGAGTCATAACCCAGTTGCTTGCCTTCTTGGGCCAGGCCCAGCAAAACGCCAAAGGGCGCCAAACTTACCGGGTCGCCGGTAATGGCCCAGGTAATCTCGCCGCCCCGTTGGGGCACGCCGGCCGCGGATACGTTGGATTGGGTTACGCTTACGGTGAGCATATTTTCGGCATCAACGGTGCTGGGGACGCATAACTTCCAACCCACCTCGATGCTATCGGGGCTGGCAATAACCGCGTAACTGTCATCGTTGGCCGCTTTGGCGTTGGTAGCATCAAAAATGGCCGGAAAAGCCAGCGGGTTGCCGTAAAATTTGTCGGCCAATTTCGAGAGCCAGTCATCGGCCTGCACTACCACATCATTTTCACAATTAATATCGCCCTGGGCCAGGGTGTGGGTAGCGGGAGACAAGCTCAACATTAAGGCCAGCAAAAATATAATACGCAAAAAACAGGTTGCCTTTTTCATTTTTACTCCTCCTGTGTGATAACAATTTTTCAAAACAAGGTGGGCTATGCAGCTACTAATCAGGGTAATTTTAGAAGATTTGCTCTTATCAATCACCTCCTTTTTACTATGGGCACAACCAGCTTACGCCCCCGATTGCTCTCGATAGGCACGAATCTCCTGCAAGGCGTCGTGTTCGGCCTGAGCAAATTTGGTGGCCTTAAAATCGTCAATCAGCTTTTTGAAATGAGGATAGCCGGCGGCCTGTTCGCCGCTCCACTCTTCGGCAAACGCGCCGGATTGGACCTCGCGCAGAATTTTTTCCATCACCGGCCGCATGCCCAGGGCCTCAAACCGTTCCAACCGCGATTTGGTGCCGTAGTGGCTGGTGGGCGAGTGCAAGCTGCTCTGGGTCACAAACCCCTTTTCAGCGCATTTAAGCAGCACATCGCCCAACTCCCCCGAAAGATACATCTCCAGCAGCGCCTCGGTTTTATCATACCCGGCGTCCAGCAGCACCTCTACCGCCGTTTTCAGGGCAATGGCAATGGCCGGAATCAGGGCTTGCTCGGTAAAAAGGTCCAGCTCCATCTCGTCCTTAAAGCTGGTTTCAATGGCCATCTCCTTGAGCGAGCCAATGGCTTTGGCCAGGGCCAGGGTGATATCCCAGGCCCGGCCGTCGGCATCCCGGTGCACCGAGACCATGCTCAAAAAGCCCCGCCCCTGCTGGTAATAGGCCCGCACAATTTCGCCCAACGTGCGCGGGGCTACCATCACCACGTTAATATCCGGCGGAAAATCAATCTGGTTGTAGGCCACGCAGTAGCCGGAGGCAAAGCCAACCGTTTTACCCGGCGTGAGCGCGCTTTTGATATGCTCGCGGTAAATGGCCGGCGTCACTTCGTCTGGTAAAATGACCATCACAATATCGCCTTGTTGGGCCGCCTCGGCAATGGATTTTGGCTCAAAGCCATCGGCGCGAGCCTGAACAGCGTAATCATCCTCCGGGTTGCCAACCACTACCCGGATTCCCGAATCGCGTAAATTCAGCGACCAGGAACGGCCCTGGTTGCCATAGCCCAAAATTGCCACAGTCTTGCCCTGCAATGGTTCCAGCGTGGCGTCTTCATCTCTAAATTTTCTTGCCATGTTTTGCTCCTGTATGAATTTGGCTCTTTGGTAAATCCCGTGGGGCAGGGGCAGGTCTTGTGCCTGCCCTGGGCGACCACAAGGGTGCGCCACGGAAAACCCAAAGAGCTATGAATTTTTTTTTGACTACCCCAACCGGGCCACAATTTTCTCTTTGACCAGCACCCGGATGGTATCTTGAAACACGTTTAACGTTTCTTGAATATCCGCTTCGGTGTGAGCCGCCGAGGTCACGCCGCCGGTATAGGATAACAGGTTGACTCCCCGAATGTGCAGATTTTTTTGATAGGCAGTAACCACGTTACCGGGGATACCTTTGAGTCGGGCCGGGTCCTGGGTTCTGATGGCCTGGCGGTCAGCAGCTCCGGGGCCGGGGAAGGCTTCCAGGTGCAGGTGCAAGCCGGAGGAGTCGCCATAGGCATAGCCGGCCACCTGCTCGTTTTCCAAAATCTCTTCCATACCCTGCCGCAGCAAAGCGGCCATACGGTCGGCCTGGGCCTGCGGCCGGCCGGTGGCGGCGTGTCTGAGCGTGACAAGGCCCGCCGCCGTTGAGAGCGGGTTGGCGTTGAAAGTCCCCAGATGATGAATTCGCCCGTAACGGTCGTGGTGGGGGTCGCCGGTATAATCAAACAGGCTCATAATATCGGCCCGGCCAACCAGCGCCCCGCCCGGCAATCCGCCGGTCATAATTTTGCCCAGCACGCTCATATCGGGGGTGATGCCCACCAGCCCCTGATAGCCGCCAGGGCTGTAGCGAAAGCCGGTAATTACTTCATCATAAATCAGCAGTACCCCGTACTCGGCGGTCAGCCGGCGCAGGTCGCGGTTGAACTCAACGCTCAAAGGCACTCGCCCCCACGAAGCCCCCGATGGCTCCAGCATCACCGCCGCAATATCGGAGTCGCGGCGAAACGCAGCCTCAACCGCCTCCAAATCCGCCGGAACCACTAGAATGGTCTCCAGAGTAGCCTTTGGAATACCGGCCGAAACCGACTCGTCAAAAGGATACATCGCGCCTTTGCCCACGTAATCGTGCCAGCCGCTAAAGTGACCCTCAAAGCGCAGCACTTTGGTGCGCCCGGTAAAGGCGCGCGCCACTCGCAGCCCCAGCATCGTGCCTTCGGTGCCGGAGTTGACAAAGCGCACCCGCTCGGCTGAGGGAACCAACTTTTGAATCAGGCCGGCCCATTCAACCTGGCGCGGGTGGTCGGTGCCAAAGTGCAGGCCGTTGCCCAGCACCTCCCGCACCGCCTCGAGCGCTTCCGGGTGGGCGTGGCCCAGCAGCAGGGCGGCGTTACCCATGCTGTAGTCAATCAGTGAATTACCGTCCACATCCCACAGCCGCGAACCCAGCGCGTGGTCAATGTACAGCGGAAAAGGAGAGGTGTGGCGCAGGTCGTGCCCTACCCCGCCGGCGATGCAGGTTCGGGCCTGGTCGTATAAAATTTTGCTTTTGGGGCGCTGCTCGGCGTAAGTTGTCAGCCAGCTTTGCGACATGGTAATCTCCTTTAATCAGGCCAATTGCTGAATCAAGGCCGATACCCGCTCCACAACCCGCTGCTCCGAGTTGGGGTGCAGGGCCACCGGCAGGTTGTAACTTTGAAAAAAGAGGTCCGGCACGGCGTAGCGTTCGGTCACTTGCCAGCCGCCGGGCGGATAATCTTTGGCCAGGGGCAGGTAGGTAACGCAACCGTTGGAATAGCCCAAAAACTGGGTATGTTTGAAGGGCGACCGGGCTTTGACCTCCAACCCGGTCTCAAAGAAGGCTTCGGCGCTAACGCTGGCCAGCACAATATCATTTATCCGCATGGCCTGAATGACCACCTCGAGCGTGGGATTGCCGCGCTGCACGGCTTCCACCAATTTGGCCGACCACTCGGTGTAGCGCATAGCCACGCTGATTTCCCACTCTCTGGCATCGTTGGCCCGCGCATCGGCCAGCTTCTGCTGCCACTCGCGGTGAATGGCCTCGGCCTCGGCCAGCGAGGGCAGTTGGCCAAACTCCAGCCTGATTATTTCATCAACCGCCCCAAGATAGCCGGCGGTATCGCCCTCTACCGCTTCCCAGGACCAGAATAAGATATTGGGGATGACGCCCAGCGGCTTTCTTTTTTCGCTGCGCCGCACGTTGGTGCGGATGCCCGCCGCCACTTTGACCACCTCGCCGCCCAACATGAGGCCGGTCATATTTTTGGTATCACGACAATCCGCCTCGTAGCCAATGCCGTGCACGGGGTTGACATTACCGCCGCAGGCTTGCAGATACAGGGCCAGCCCGCCCAAAGCGTTTTCAACCAGCTCGCGGGCCGGGCCGGGAAAATCAGATGAAATGACCTTTGAATTTGGCCCCATGGTTACGGTATGGCAGCCGTAGCTAAACAGGGTGGCGATGGCCCTGCCTTCCAAATCATCCACCCGAATAACCCCGACCGCGGTGTCGATAGGCACAGTGGGGTCTTCGCCCAAAACATCCCGGCCATCGGGTCCAATCTCGCGCCGGTAAATACCAATATGGGACTCGCCCCAATCCGCAGCAATACGGGCCGGCTGCAACTGCCGGTTGGCTTCAACCGCTGCCTCAACCAGCCAGTTAATCAGTTTATCCTGATACGCCTGCTGAACTCTCATCTCCGCCGGCGAGTCCTGCAGATAATCGGGCAAAGATGGCCCGCTGTGGGTGTGGCTGAAATTTATCAACACGCGCGACATGGGCGTCCCCACCGCCTCGCCAATCCGGCGGCGGATTTCCAGCGAAACCGGTAGGGAAATAATGGAGATATCCAAAGCCACAATCACAACTTTGCCGGCCTGATTGGAGAGAACAACCGCCGTCGCCGTCAGGTCTGTTTCAATCGCCTGGAGCGGGTCGGCAAACAGGCGGATGCCGGGCCGTTTGATGCCCAATGGCGGGTTGACAATTTTGCGGGCCGCGCCCGCGTACAACGTGTTTGCCATATTTGAACTCCTCAAAAATAGTTTGCCAGTTTATCAGTTCAGGGTTCAGAGTTGGCCCTAAACCCTGAACTCCGAACCCCAAACCCTTCAAACAAGCTGTTCAAGCAACTTGACAGCCCGCTCCACTACCCGCTGCTCCGAGTTGGGGTGAATAGCCACCGGCAAGCTGTACGCCTGAAAGAGCAGGTCGGGCACGCCGTAGCGCTCGTGAATATTCCAGCCGCCGGAGGGGAAATCCTCGGCGCGGGGCAGATAGCAAACCAGGCCGTTGCTGTAGCCCAGCACCTGGGTATGGCCAAAGGGCGATTGGGCTTTGATGGTCAGCCCGGTTTCAAAAAAGGCTTCCACGCTGAGGGCCACCAGCGCAATCTCATTGATGCGGATAGCCTGGATAGAGATATCCAGGGCGCGACGGTTCTCTTCAACCGCCTGCACCAGCTTGTCGGCCCAATCGGCAAAGCGGGTGGTCACATTAATTTCCCAATCGCGGGCGGAACGACTTTGCACTTCGGCCAGGGCTTGCCGCCATTGGGTTTGAAATTGTCTGGCTTCGTCCAGCGAGGGCAAATCAACAAAATCCAGCGGCAGCGTCTCTTCAACCGCACCCAGATAGGTGCAGGTATCGCCGCTAACGGGCACCCAGGGCCACAACGATAGCCGCGAGAGCGACCCCAGCGAGGTGCGCTCGCCGCGCCGGACGTGGGTGCGGATGGTGGCTGCTACCTTCAGCGCCTCGCTGCCCAAAACTGTGCCGGTACGATTTTTGGCGTCGCTGCAATCCACCTCGTAGCCGATGCCGCCTTTGGGCATAATATTTCCGCCGCAGCCCTGCAAAAAGAGCGACAGCCCGCCCTGCGCCATCTCAATAAGCTCGCGGGCCGCGCCCGGAAAGTCCGGCGAAGCTACCAGCGAATGTGACCCGACGACGACGGTATGGCAGCCGTAGCTAAAGAGCGTGGCGATAGGGCGTCCCTTTAAATCATCCACCCGGATAACCCCGACGGCCGGGTCAATCGGCGCGTCGGGCACCTCGCCCAAAAAGAGTTTGCCGTCGGGGCCAACCTCGCGGCGATAAATGCCAATGTCGCACTGGCCCCAGCCGGCCCCAAGGCGGGCCTCTTGCAACTGCCGGTCGGCCTCGGCGGCGGCTTCCACCACCCGGCCCATCATCTCGTCCCGGTAGGCGGTTTGCAGTTCAATTTGCTCCGGCGTGTCAGGCGCCCACTCAGGAAAGGCCGGGGCGCTGTGAGTGTGGTTAAAATTGAGCAGCACGTGCGAGGCCGGCGCGCCAATCGCCTGCCCAATATTTTGACGCAGCCTGGTTGAGGTGCTGAGCGGCAGGCCGCACAGGTCAAGCGCCAGCAGCGCCACTTTGCTGTCACCGTTGGATAATACCAGCGCCGTGGCGGTCAGGTCGCTTTCGATGGCCTGCACCACCCCCTCGCGGGAGCTAAAGCCCATAGTTTTAATGCCCAGAGGAGGGTTGATAATGCGGCGAGCCGCGCCTGCATACAATGTCTTATTGGTCATAGTCACCTTATTTTGATAGTCTTGGGTCAGATTCGGCGCGCTACCGCTGAAACGGGCAACGCGCCGAACTGCCCATATTCAAGGAGGAGCTGTATACCGGCGAGATTTTTTCGGCATTGCCGCCTTAATCTGCACCGGTGAATACACAAATTGTTACCGGAACTCCGAGTTGATGACCGCTTTTTCGGGGCCGGACGGCACAAACATATAATACAACTTGACCGGTTCGGTACCGGTATTAAAAAAGTGATGAAACGTATCCGGCGGGGTGTAGACGACCATGCCCGGCCCGGTTTCTATTTCCTCATCGCCAACAATGGCCTGGCCGGTACCGGCAAAAAAGAGCCAGACTTCGGCGCCATCGGGGTGCTTGTGTTTGCTGCCCTGCTGGCCGGGCGGCACTTCGGTGTAGCCCACCGAGAAATCCTCCAGTCCCTCTTGCAACAGCGGCGAGAGCAACACCCGCACGTGCCTCACCGCCGGTTCGGGCGTGGTCATACTCACCCCGGAGTTAATGTCGGTTAAAATCATCTTTGTTGCGCTCATTTTCGCTATTCTCCTATAATGTGCCTCGCGCCGTCCAGCCTCCATCCACGTACCAGACCTGACCGGTAACATACCCGGCCTGCCGTGAAGCCAGAAAAGCGACCACATTGGCCACCTCTTCCGGTTTGGCCGCCCGCCCCAACGGGATGCGCCGGTTGAGCGGCGTCTCGTTCAACAGGCCGGCCCCAACGCTTTCATTAAAGCGTTCGGTGCGGGTCATCCCCGGCCCCACGGCATTAACCCGAATGCCGTATTTGGCCCACTCGATGGCCAGCACTTTGGTGAGCAGGTTGATGCCCGCTTTGGCCGCCCCATAACCTGCCCGGCCCGGAAAGGTGGCCAGCGAGGCAATCGACGAGACATTCACAATCGCCCCGCCCTGCCCCTGCCGGATCATCTCCCGGCCAAAAATCTGGCTGCCGATAAAGGTGGAAAAGAGATTTACCCGGAAAATAGGCCCCCACATTTCCTCTGTAATTTCCAGCGAGACATAGCGCCCCTCGTTGCCGGCGTTATTCACCAAAATATCAACCCGGCCAAAGCGGTCGAGAACCTGCTCCAGGCAACGCCGGACTTGCTGCTCATCGCCGGCGTCAGTTTGAACAAAAAGCGCGTCCGGCGTTAGCTGCCGCAGGGCCTTGGCGCTGGCCTGGCCGGAGGCCGGGTCAACTTCAGCCAGACAGACTTTGGCACCGTAACGGGCAAAAAGTTCGGCATAGGCCCGGCCCAGGCCGCGCCCGGCTCCGCTAACCACAGCCACCTGGCCGTTAAAGTCAAAAGGCATACGCCCTCCCCGGTTCAAAGATAACCATATGCCAGCCAGCCGCCATCGGTAAACAAGGTAGCGCCAGTGGTGTAACTGGCAGCATCGCCGGCCAAAAAGGCAACAGCCTGCCCCACCGCTTCGGGAGATACGGTTGCCCCCAAGGGGGTATATCCTCTCGGTGCATTGGCTTGCAAAGTCATGTAAGTTTCTACCGGGTTGGCCATTTCGCCATTTGTTGGAACATTATCTAACCCGTCGATTTCTTTGAGCATTGCTTCCGTAATGCCTGCGCCCACGGCAACCACCCGCACCCCGTGCGACCCCCACTCGGCGGCCAGCACTTTGGTAATAGCGATAATGCCGGCCATAGCCGCGCAAAAAGCGGCGTGGCCGGGAATAGCAACCACTCCGGCCACCGAGGCAATGTTGATAATGACGCCTCGGAGAGGAAACGGCTGGCTTTGCAGCGGCTGCTGGGCCAGCATGTGCCGCCCGGCTATCTGGCAGCCAAAAAAAACAGAGTCAACATTGGCCGAGACCTGATGCCTGAAGATATTGGCCGGTAAATCCTCGGCCGATTGGGCGGGATAAAGTTGGGTGTTGTTAACCATAATATCCACCCGCCCGTAGGCTTGAACTGCCTGCGCCACCAAACCTTCAAGGTGGTTGATCTGCGTGCCACCAACCTCAACTACAATGGCCCCCATTTGCCGCAGAGACTCGCAAATGGCCGGCCCATTCTCTGCGGCGGCCTGATTCACTACGGCAACGCGCCCGGTCAAATTCCAGGTTTGCATCTCACTCATCAATTTCGAAACGATTAAAAAATATTATATATAATCCTGATAACTATTCAGGTACACGGAGCCACACAGAGATAGAACAGAGATTCACGGAGAAAAAGGGTTATCAACCTGTTCAGCCGGCAATCTCTAAAGCTGCTCTGGCCCGGTTTGCAAGGCCAGGGCCTTCCGCTGAATTTCCACCGACTCGATCATGTGCTGGCGCATGGCCTCCCGCGCTCCCTCTTCATCGCCGGCCTGAACCTTTTCAAAAATGGCCCGGTGGTTAAGCAGCGAGCTGGCGACGGTGCCGGGCACATTAAACCCCGACAGGCGAATTTCAAACATAATATCGGCCAGCGAGTCGAGAATCAACCCAAATAAATCATTGTGGGTGGCCTGGGCCAGGGCAGAATGAAAGGCGACATCAGTTTTGGCAAAGATTTCGCGGTTGGTTTGTCCCGTTTCAGCGGCTTCTTGCAAAATCTTTTGCATTCTGGCCAGGTCTTCATCGGTACGGCGTTTGGCGGCCAGTCCGGCAATTTCCACTTCGAGCAAATAACGAATTTCGTGAACCTTGCTGTAATCAATCCGAGGCTGGCTGCCCCGCAAGTACAAATTCATCGACTGGGCTACCGCCTCGGCGCTGGGGCTGGAGACAACCGTACCCCCGCCCGCTTGAACTTCTAACATGCCTTTGGCCGACAGGGTGCGGATGGCTTCGCGAATCACGGTGCGGCTCACGCCAAATTGTTGGGCCAGTTCCCGTTCCGGCGGCAGGCGGTCGCCAGGTTGAAGCTGGCTTTGGATGATTAAGCCTTCAATCTGGTCGGTGACCCGCTCAGATAAGGTTGGCTCACGCTGCAAAGCTTTGAAAAGCTGGTTTTGGGCAGAAGAGTCAGGCTCGTTTGGCATGGGGCTTAGAAAATAGTTTTGTATCTTTGGTATACGGTATACCACAAAGACCCCCAGAGTATAAACCACCTCTTCTGTCACTGTCAAATTCAGAAGTGATAAGTGACGAGAGGGGCGAGAAGTTCGGGTCAAAATCTTCACTCTTCACTTAATAATCGGCGTCAAAGCGGCGCGCTGGGAGAGGCTGCGCATTTTTGGCGTAGCTGGCCGCTTGCGCCAGCAGGTCAGCCGGATTATACCAGCGACCCTCTTTAAGCACGGCGGCAATCTGTTGCAAGGCCCGCATATCGGCGAGGGGGTTGCCGGTCACAATCAGCAAATCAGCCAGCTTGCCCGGCTCAATGCTGCCCACCAGATGGTCAATTTCCAGCGCCTGCGCGCCGGACAAGGTGGCCGCTTGCAGGGCGGCGGCTTCGCTCAGGCCACATTCCAACAGCGCCCAAATTTCATCATGAAAGCTAAAACCCGGCCCCAAATGAGGGAAAGGGGTATCGGTGCCGATTAAAATTTTGCACCCACGGCGAATCGCCTCGGCAGTAAAGATAGCCATACCGGCTACCTGCTGGCTCCGGTCAAACCGATTGGGAGGCAGCATCCCCTTGGGAACGGGGGTAGCCTGTGAGTTTTTGGGAAAACGGGTATCCCACCAGGCCAGCAGCGGAGCGGGCAGATATTGCAGTTGGGGATGGGCCTGGTGGCGCGGGTCCCAAATGGTAGCAATTCTCAGCCAAACGAGGCGGGTAATCGCCAGCCAGGTGCCTCGCTCCAGCATCAGGTCGATGAGACGCGCCATTCGTTCGGCGTCGATGGCGGCCCAAAGCTGTACCCAATCCCAGGTTGCCGAAGACTGGTTACGCTCCCACCACATGGCTTCGCTCACGCCGCTTAAATGCTCTATTTCATCCAGACCGGCCTCGATGGCCTGGCGGGCGTTGGTCTGTTTGCCCAGGTGAGCCACCACAAATTTGCCGCGCCTGCGGGCCTGCTCCACAATGGCAGCGAAACAGGGCCACTCTAAAAAGGCGTAGGCTTTAATCTGGTCAACTCCCCGCTCAACCAGATAATCCACCTGAGCGCGGGCTTCTTGCGGGGTCTGCACCAACCGAGTCGAGGGCCGCCAGGTGTTGCCGGGGCCATCGAGCATAGGGCCGGTGCAAAGCAGGCGGGGGGCGGGAGCGTCAGGCTCGTTCCAGCGGGCGCGGCGGGCCAGCACCGACTCCAATTCGCAGCCCACATCTCGCGCGGTGGTGATGCCGTTGGCCAGATATAGCGGCGCGTGCCAATCTTCGCTGTGAACGTGAACGTCAATCAAGCCGGGCAAAATAGTGTGGCCGGTCAGATCGATTCTGGTAATATTTTCCGGCAAAGCCGCCGGCTCACAGACATCCAGAATTCGATGCCCATCAATTTGAACGGCCAGACCAGTCTTAACCTCTTTCATGCGGGCGTCAAAAAGCAAGCCGCCCACCAGCGCATAGGGACTGTCTACCGGCGGAGTGAGCATATCTTCAGGAAGCATCGGCGCCGTCTGGTTGCGAAATTGTAGTCAGGTAATTTGCCAAAGCGACCATACCATTTTCAATGTGCGTCTGCATCTGCCGGGCGGCCAGATTGGCGTCGCCGTTGGTAACCGCTTCGATAATTTTTTGATGTTCAGCGGCAGACTCCTGCGCCCGGCCCGGCAACACGTACAGCGTGTCCCAGGGAAATTGAGTCCACAGGTTGCGAATCAGCTTGTAGAGGTGGGGCATACCGGCCGCCCGGTAAATAAGCATATGAAATTCCTGGTTCAGCTTGCGCAAATCCATCAACTCCCCCTGCCGAATTTGCGCCTCCGTTTGAGCTTGCAACTGCTGTAGCTGTTCCACGGCGGCAGCGTCCAGGTTAGGCGTGGCCAGGCGGGTTGCCAACGATTCCAGGGCGCTGCGAATCAGGTAGATTTCCCGTGTGTCTTCCAGCTTGACATCGGCTACGCGAACCCCCTTATGAGGGCTATGAACCAAAATGCCTTCGGCTTCCAACTGCCGCAGCGCCTCCCGAATTGGAGTTGCGCTCACGTTGAGACGCTCGGCCAGTTCATCTTGCAGCAATCGGTCGCCCGGCTGAAATTCGCCGCTCATGATTGCCTCACGAATGAGTTCCACAATGACCTCTTTTTTGGTTCGGAAAACAGGAGTCGCCATGGCGTGCTCGCTTCTTGGATTTTTTGTTTGAACAGGCAACTGCCGGTCAAGTTGGCAAATCTATAATCAAATTGAGTTAATGGTTATTGAAAGAAGAAACGGATATTTTTGACAGTGATTAAATATTATATATAATATTTGTTCATTCGGCAAGCTCAACCAATCAATGGCTTGGAGTAAAAGAGATGATGCTCCCAAACAAGGTGGCGATTGTAACGGGCACCGCCCGGGGAATTGGTGAGGCCACGGCCCGCGAACTGGCCCATGAAGGGGCTAAAGTAGCATTGTGCGACCTTGACCTTGACCTGGCCGAACAGGTCGCGGCTTCAATTCGGGCCGGCGGGGGTGAGGCCACGGCGTTTGGGCATGATCTTGCCAAACCGGAGCTTACCGAACAACTGGTGCTGGACACGGTCAATCAATATCAGCGGCTTGATATTTTAGTTAACAATGCCGCCATCTGTCCCCGCATCCCCATTGAAGCGATGACTGAAGCGGCTTTTGACCGGATTATAAACGTTAACCTGAAGGCGATATTCTTTCTCTCGCGGGCCGCCGCCGAACAAATGAAACACCACCGCTGGGGACGAATAGTGAATGTGGCTTCAACCGCGGCCCGGGTTGGCGGCCTCAAGAATGCCACGGTTTACGGGGCCAGCAAAGCCGGCATCCTGGCTATGAGTAAATCCCTGGCCCGCCACTACGCCCCCGATAACATTCTGGTCAATGTGGTTTCACCGGGGGCGGTCGACACCCGCCTGATGGAGATGCCGGCCGAAGAGCGGGCCGTGTTTGTGGAACACGTTCCACTAAAGCGAATGGCCCCTCCCGCTGAAATTGCCCAGGTGATTGTTTTTTTCTGTTCCGACAAAGCCTCATTCACCACCGGCGCCACCCTGGATGTTAACGGTGGGGTACTTATGGTGTAGAAACAATGCAAATCAAACAGATTAAAGCCTATCCACTCCGCTACCCGGAACCTAACGACAACAACAATCTGCGCCATATTGTGGTGGTTCGAGTGGAAACCGACAATGGTTATGTAGGCTGGGGCGAGGCCGTCTCGATGTGGCCGGAAGCCGGCCGGGCTGTCAGAACCATTGTTGAAGAGGGGCTGGCCCCGTTGCTGCTGGCCCGCGACCCGCTGGATACCTTCACTCTCTGGCAGCTTATGAAAGAGCACTGCTGGTGGTATGGCGAAGGCGGCATTGCCTCGTTTGCTATCAGCGCGCTGGATATGGCCCTGTGGGATTTAAAAGGCAGAGTTTTGGGCGTCCCCCTGTACCAACTGCTGGGCGGCAAAATCCACTCGCGGCTGCGAGCCTGCGCCAGTACGCACCCCGCCAGGGCCAGCATTGACGACCTGGCCCAGGAGTTAGCCGGCCACGCCGCTAATGGCTTCACCGCCGTAAAGGTTGGCTTTGGGAAAGCGGGTCAGGCCAATTTAGGGGTTGATGACAGGCGAGACATCGCTTATGCGAAAGCCGTGCGCGAGGCCATCGGCCCGGACGTGGATTTTATAATAGATATGGGTAAGAAAAGCCGCTGGAATCCGGCCCACGCTATTCGGATGACCCGCGCTTTTGAGCAGTACAACATTTGCTGGATTGAAGACCCGCTGGCCCCGCCCACCCATTTTGAGGGCTACCGGCGGCTGCGAGCGGCCATTCAAACGCCCATCGCTACCGGCGAGCGAGAGTGGACCGTGGAGGGCTACCGGCGGTTGATTGAGGCGGGCGTAGGTGATATTTTTCTGGTCGATCCTGGCCGGGCAGAGGGGATTACCGCCTGCCAAAAAATCATCCAACTGCTGGCCGCGCACAATCTTTATTTTAACGCCCATACCTGGAGCAGCGCCATCAACACCGCCGCCAGTATTCACCTGACGGCCGGCGCGCCCAACTACATTGTGCTGGAACTCAAACCCCTGCCCAATCCCATGCAGCATGAACTGGTCCGCCAACCGATTGAACAGCGCGGCGGTTGGGTTGATGTGCTGGAAGGGCCAGGGCTGGGTGTTGAGGTGGATGAAGCTGTGGTTGAGCGGTATTGGTATGAGTGATAAAACTATGTCTATGCGAATTCACGATGTCGAGGCCATTCGTATTCGAGAACCGGCGTGGCCGGAATTGAAAGAATGGTGTACCGGCCCGCTGGACACGCTGTTTGACCTGGGCCGCCAGCTTCGGGAGCAGCCGGTGGGCCTGTTCAATGCCCCGGTGGGCATGCGCGCCGACTCGACCTTTTACGTGATTGTGCGTGTCCGCACCGATAATGGCCTGGAAGGGCTGGGCGGCATCGGCCTTGGCTCCGAGGCGATGGCCCGTTTCATCGAGAATCAACTGCGACCACTGGTGTTAGGCGAGAACCCGTTTAACGTGGAATTACTGTGGGAAAAGATGTACCGCTCCACTGTGAATATTGGCCGGAAAGGGTTTGTGCTGGAGGCCATCAGCGGTATCGACATTGCCCTGTGGGATATTATGGGGAAAGCCACAAATCAGCCGGTTTATAATTTGCTGGGGGGACGCACCCGCGAGCGGATTCGGGCCTATGCCTCGCGGCTGTACGCCATGCGCGATTTGGACCAACTGGCCGAGCTGGCCCGCGGTTACGTGTCAGCCGGCTTTACGGCGGTCAAAATGCGTTTTGGCTATGGCCCGGAAGATGGCCGGGCCGGGATGCGTCAAAACGAGGCGCTGGTGCGGACGGTTCGAGAAGCAATTGGCCCCGATGTGGAATTGATGGCCGATGCCTACATGGGCTGGACGGCGAATTACGCCATCGAGATGATTCGGCGGCTGGAAGATTATGACCTGGCCTGGGTGGAGGAGCCGCTGCTGCCCGATGACCCGGACGGCTACGCCCGCATCCGGGCTTCGGTGCGAACGCCGATTGCCGGCGGCGAGCACGAGTTCACCCGCTGGGGCTTTAAGGCGCTGATAGAAAAAGGCGCGGTTGATATTGTGCAGCCGGACGTAAATCGGGTGGGGGGCATTACCGAGGCTCGCAAAATTTGGGCGCTGGCCTCGGCCCATCACCTGCCGGTGGTGCCTCACTCCGGCAACTTTCACAACCTGCACCTGATTATGGCCCATCTCAACTCGCCGCTGGCGGAGTATTTCCCGCCCGATGTTCGGGATGGCGACACCTTTTTCTCCGAGTTGTTTGTGGGCGAACCGGTAGCGAAGGATGGCTACATCACGCTCTCGGAGCGGCCGGGGCTGGGGGTCGAACTGAACCCGGCGCTGCTTGAAGAATTTCAGGCGCATCCCAAAGATTGAAACCGAAGGGAAATAGCCATGCGAGAGATTAGCTGTGCGCAGGCCCTGAACGAAGGTATCCGCGAAGAGATGCAGCGCGACCCCAACCTGGTTATTCTGGGCGAAGATATCGGCAAGTATGGGGGCGTGTTTGGCGTGACCAAAGGTCTGTACGACGAGTTTGGCGGGGCGCGCGTGCGCGATTGCCCGCTCAACGAGGCGGCCATTATCGGCTTTGGGGTGGGCCTGGCCATCTCCGGCAAACCGGCCATCACCGAGCTGGAGTTTATGGATTTTGTCACTTTTGCAATGGACCCCATTGTCAACCAGGCGGCCAAGCTGCGCTACTTTTGGGGCGGGCAGGTGGAGGTGCCGCTGGTGGTGCGGATGCCCATTACCGCCGGGCTGGGCTTTGGCTCGCAGCACTCGCAGAGTCTGGAGGCCTGGTTTGTGCACGTGCCCGGCCTGAAGGTCGCCATCCCCTCAACGCCCTACGATGCCAAGGGGTTGATTAAAAGCGCCATCCGCGACCGCAACCCGGTAATCTTTATTGAAAATCTCAGCCTGTACGCCGCCAAAGGGCCGGTACCGGAAGAGGAATATCTCATTCCCTTTGGCCAGGCCGACATCAAACGCGCCGGCGATGACGTGACCGTGGTCGCCATCTCCGGGATGGCGCCCCAGGCGCTCAAAGCCGCCGAGGCCCTGGCCAGCGACGGCATTGCCGCAGAAATCATCGACCCGCGCACCCTGGCACCGCTGGATATCGACACGATTGTTGAATCGGTGATGAAAACGGGCCGGCTAGTGATTGCCCACGCCGCGCCCAAAACCGGCGGGGTGGGCGCCGAAATTGCCCAGCAGGTGGTCGAGCGGGCCTTTGATTATCTGGACGGGCCGATTGTGCGCGTCGCCGCCGCCGATGTGCCGATTGCCGCCAGCCAGCCGCTGGAAAAAGCAACCTTTCCGGATTGGCAAGATATTGTGGCGGCCTGCCGGTCGTTTTAAGCGTCATTATAAAAAAGGACAATCCTTATGACCCTCTCACCTGAGCAGCAGCTTGAAATGTTTCGCCAGATGTGGTTGATTCGCTTCTTTGAGGAGGCGGCTATCCGGCTGTATGGCCAGGGTTACTACAAAGGCTCGACCCACCCCTACATTGCCCAGGAAGCCACGGCCGTGGGAGTCTGCGCCGCGCTGGAGCCAGAGGATTTGGTGCTGGCCACCTACCGGGGCCACGGCGCGGCCATTGCCAAAGGCAGCGACCCCAAAGCGATGATGGCCGAGTTGCTGGGCCGGCAAACCGGGCTGTGCAAAGGCAAGGGCGGCTCGATGCACCTGAGCGACACCCGGCTTAACTTTTTGGGAGCCAACGCAATTGTGGCCGCCCACATTCCCATTGCCGGGGGCGTGGCCCTGGCCCACCAGTTGGACAACGATGGGGCGGTCACGGTTTGCTTTTTTGGGGATGGGGCGTCGTGCGAAGGTATTTTTTATGAGACCTGCAACATGGCCGCCCTGTGGAAATTGCCGCTGATTCTGGTCTGCGAGAACAACGAGTTCGCCATCTCTACCCACGTTTCCGAGTCGATTAGCGTGCCCGATATTTCGATGCGGGCGCAGGGTTTTGGCTTCCCCGGCGTTACCATTGATGGCCGGGACGTGTACGCAGTTTACGAAACCGCCCTTGAAGCGATAGCGCGGGCCAGGCGCGGCGACGGGCCAACCCTGATTGAGGCCAAATCGGTGCGCTGGACGCGCCATAGCGCGGTTTCTGCCGGGGGTTACGGTTCTGGCGGCGAAGGAGAACGCTGGCGGCAAACGGACCCTCTCCCCCGTTTCCGGCAGGAATTGCTGGCGCGACACATTCTGTCCGAAGCGCAGGCCAACCGGATTGAAGCGGAAGCCCGGCAGGAGATTGATGAAGCCGTGCAGTTTGCTATCGACAGCCCGGCGCCGGCCCCGGAGCAACTCTACCAAGACATTTTTGCCTGACCGGGAGTCCCCATGAAAATCACTCAAATTGAAGTCATTCCACTGGCGCGCGAGTTGGAAGACGCATTTGCCGGCGGTACCTATCGGGTGGTCAACCGCAATACGCTGGTGACGCGCATCCAGACCGATGCCGGAATTGTCGGCCAGGCCTTTGGCGGCGATGAAGACCAGACCCAGCGGGAAATTGTCGCCCTTATCCGCCAGCATTTTACCCCGCTGCTGCTGGGTGAAGATGCCCGCGATGTGGAACGGCTGTGGGACAAAATGTTCTTTTGCAATGTTGACCTGGGCAACCGGGGGCTGCACGTGCTCGATTTACGCAATCGCTCTGTTTTGATGCAGGCCATTGCCGCCGTGGATATGGCTCTGTGGGATGCGCTGGGCAAGCTGTACGGCGTTCCACTCTACAAACTGTTGGGCGGCTATCGAGATAAAGTGCCGGTGATTGCGATTGGCGGCTATTATCAGGCCGGCCAGGGCCGGGACGCGCTGAAAGAGGAAATTCTGTTTTACAAAGAGCAGCAAATGGCCGGCATCAAATTCAAGGTGGGCCGGGCCAGCCTGGCCGAAGATGTGGAGCGGGTCAGCCGCGCTCGCGCCGCAGCAGGCGATGAGTTTATCATCGCCTGCGACGCCAACCAGGCCTGGACGCCCCAGCAGGCGATTGAGTTTTGCCGGGCGGTTGCGCCGCTCAATATCCGCTGGATTGAAGAGCCGGTGCGCTGGTACGACCAGTTGGAAGGGCTGCGGCTGGTGCGGGAAAACTCGCCCATTCCGGTGACGGCCGGGCAGGGAGAAATCAGCCGCTACGGCTGCCGCGATTTGGTGACGCAGGGCCGGGTCAACATTTTGAATGTGGACGCCACCATTGCCGGCGGCGTGACCGAATGGAAAAGGATTGCAGATATGGCCGCGCACTTTCACGTGCAGATGGCCCACCATGAAGAAGCGCAGGTTGCGCTGCACCTGCTGGCCGCCATCCCTCACGGGCTGTATGTGGAAATCTTCCCCAACCCCAAACGAGACCCGATGTGGTTTGACCTGCCGCTGGAACGGCCCCGCATCCGCGCCGGTTATATGGAGTTGCCCGCCGCGCCGGGGCTGGGGCTGGAGCTGAACGAAGCAATTATCGCCAAATATCAGGCCGATTAGAAAGGGAAGCTATGGCCAACGAAGTTATCATCCCCATTCTGGACCAGACCGGCGGCGAAGTTACCGTTACCCGCTGGCTCAAAAATGAGGGCGACCCGGTGCAGCCGGGCGATATTTTGTGCGAAGTGGAGGCCAGCAAAGCCAATGTGGAAATTGAGGCTCAGGCTGAGGGGATTCTGCGCCGCATCCTCATCGAGGCCGGCGCGGAAATTCCGCCGCTCACGGTGATTGCCCTGATTGCCGCGGCAAATGAGCCGCTGCCGGATATTGACCCCTTTTACCGGGTCAACCACCCGGAGAGCGAACTTCCGGTTCCAACCCAGCCGCCGCCTCAACCGGCTGCTGATGCCGGGCCGCCGCGACGTTCAGCCGGCCAGCGCCTTATTATTTCGCCCCGGGCCAGGCGGCTGGCCCAAGAACACCACATCGACCTGTCCACTATTGCAGGCACGGGCGCCGATGGCCGCATTGTGGAGGAGGATGTACTTGAAGCTATCGAGCGGCAATCAGCGGGGTGAGGCAATGAGTCGGGCTTATTTTTTTGATGTTGGCACAATGGAGTGGAGCAGCCATCCCCAGTTTCCAGATATTCGCTTCAAAGCTCTGGCAACTCGTGAAACCCACCCTGCGGCCCGGTTCAGCCTGGTCAAAGTTGAGGTCGGCGGCAAAATTGATGCGCACCTGCACGAGGATGAACTGGAGACTGTTTACGTGTTGGCCGGCCAGGGGACGCTGAATTTTGGCGCTGAGGAAGCCTTACTGAAACGCGGTATGGGGGTCACAATACCGGCAAGGTTGACGCACAGTTTGCGCAACAGCGGCCCGGTGGAGCTGGAGTTATTTGCGGTTCACGTACTGGCCGCCGTTAAATGACAACTTCGGTGTGCCGGTGCAGGTGGCAATCCAGATTGACAGCCAGCGGGATTGCGGCGATGTGGGTGGCGTAATATTCTACCCGCACATCCATAGCGGTATTTACCCCGCCCCACCCCTGCGGGCCGATGCCGGTAGCATTGATTAAATCGAGCAGTTCCAATTCCAGGGCCGCATAGTGGGGATCGGGGTGGCGCCGGCCCATGTTACGCATGAGAGCCTTTTTAGCCAGCAGGGCAGCCATCTCCAGCGTGCCGCCGACCCCGACCCCGACCACAACCGGCGGGCAGGCGTTTGGCCCGGCCTCTTCAACGCATTGCACCACCTGGCGCTTGACCCCTTCAAGGCCCTGAGCCGGTTCCAACATTTTTACCCAACTCATATTCTCCGCGCCAAAGCCCTTGGCGGCGATAGTCAACCGCACTTTATCGCCGGGCACTATTTCAAAGTGAATCACCGGCGGCGTGTTGTCGCCGCTGTTTTTTCGTTCAAAAAGCGGTTCGGTCACAATAGAGTTACGCAGGTAGCCCGCCTGATATCCCTGCCGAACACCGTCAGTGATGGCCTGGCGCAAATCGCCGCCCACTAACCGGACCTCCTGCCCCAGTTCCACAAAAACAATCGCCATCCCCGTATCCTGGCACATCGGCGCTTGCCGCTGCGCGGCGATATGCCGATTTTCGACAATATCCTGCATGGCCTGACGCCCGGCGGGCGACGGTTCCAGTTCCAGGATTTCCACAAGCTTCATCATGGTCGGCGCCGGGGTGTGGAAATTTACTGTCTGCACCGCCTCTCGAATGTGCGCGGTCAACTGCTGCACCTCAATTGTTCTCACCAGATGGCCTCCTCTCGGCGATAGGCCCGCTGCCCCAACTCAAACAAATCGACGCCGTAGACATCATTGGCAACCACCAGCGGAAATTCTTCGACCTCCAGCTTACGAATGGCCTCGGTTCCCAAATCCTCGTAGGCCACCAGCTCCACCCGCCGAATCTGGCGGGCAATCAGCGCCGCCGCGCCGCCAACGGTTACAAAATAAACGGCCTCATATTTAACAATGGCTCGACGGACCTCATCGTTCCGCTTGCCCTTGCCGATCATACCTTTCAGCCCCAGGGCTAACAACGGCGGCGTATAGCCATCGACTCGCCCGGCTGTTGTTGGCCCGGCAGAGCCAATCACTTCACCGGGCCGGGCCGGCGAAGGGCCAACGTAATAGATAACCTGGCCCTGTAATGGCAGGGGCAACTCCTGGCCGGCCCGCAGCGTGTCGACCAGCCGCTTATGGGCCGCATCTCTGGCCGTATAAACGATGCCGGAGAGCAGGACCCGGTCGCCCGTTTTTAAGGCTTTCACCTTTTCGGCGGTGAGCGGTGTGGAGAGGTAGATTGGCTTAGGGTCATCAAGCGGCTTTGGACTCAAGCTGCCCTCCCACGGGATTTCAGGGCTTCATCTTTATAGGTTTTGTAAATGGAAATGGCGCCGGCGGGGGCGGCGTCCAAACAAAGCTCGCACAAGGTACACTCGTCTTCCTGGTCAGGGTGAACGTTTAGCTGTCCGTCAACCAGACTGAAAATATCAACGGGACAGAGTTGGGCGACCTGCCGGGCTGCGGCCGCGGTTAATTTGCTGTTATCCAGGCTAATTTCAATAAAAATGCCCATGTCAAACCTCGCGCGCCAGGGCTGTTTTAACCAGTTGGGGAATTTTAGACAACCTGGCCGCCACCTGTACCCCGGCAGCTTGCAGAGCGGCTACTTTACCGGCGGGGCTGCCGCGAGTCCCTTCAACAATTGCGCCGGCGTGGCCAAAACGGCGGCCCTGCATCCGGTCGGCAAACCGGCCGGCCACAAAGGCGATAATGGGCAACCGGCTGCCATATTCCCCAAGGCGACGGGCCAGTTGTTCTTCCATTGTGCCGCCCGGCTCGCAGAATAACACCAGCGCCCGGGTGTGGGGGTCGGCCTCAAACAGCGGCAGCAGGTCTAAAAATGTCGAGCCGATGAGCGGGTCGCCGCCAATACTCACACAGGTGCTTTGACCTATCCCGGCCTGGGTTAACAGGCTGGCAATTTCCGTGGTCATACCGCCGCTGCGAGAGATGATGCCAACCGGTCCGGCGGTGTACGCCTGGCGCACATCGCGCGCCGCGCCGCCGCACATGCCAATACGGGTTTGCCCCGGCGAGATGAGTCCCAGGCTGTTTGGCCCGATAACCCGCGCCCCGGCCGCAGCGGCCCGCTCCAGGATGGCGGCAATATCCTGCCGGGGAATGCGCTCGGTGACAATGACAAGCAGTTGCAAGCCGCGCTCCAGCGCCTCCCAGGCCGCATCGCGCACAAAGGGGGCGGGCACAGAGATGATGCTTGCCTGGCAGGGATGAGCTTGCAGCGCGGACGCAACGGTATCAAAAACAGGCACGCCGTGAACCTGCAAGCCGCCTTTGCCTGGCGTAACCCCGGCCACAATTTTGGCTCCATACTGGAGCGACTCGCCGGTAAAGGTGGCGGCCTCGCGCCCGGTAATGCCCTGAACTAATATTCGGGTTTCGGCGTGGGCTAATATGCTCATTTGATGGCCTCAATCACCTGGTCGATGCTGGTTTCGCGGCCAAAAAATGGTACGCCATAGTGCCGCAAAATGGCCTGCCCCTCTTCTTCCCAGGAGCCGGGAATGCGAAAGGCGGCGATGATTTTGGCCGGCTCTTGCTTAAGTTCCAGAACGCCTTTAATTACGCCCCGCGCCACCAAATCTACCCGGGTATTGCTAACCACGTTCATAATTACCGCCAGCCGTTCAACGCGGGGCTGGCTAAGGATAAGTTTGGTCAGCTCACTGATTTTCCAGACGCTCGGATTGCCGCCGATTTCGCAATAGTTGGCGGGCCTGAGTCCGGCATCCAGGGCCGCGTCAAATGCGGTCAGGCTGGCCCCGCCTCCCCCAATCAGCAGCCCCAAATTACCTTCAAAAGGGACCAGCCGGCCGGCCACCCCGCGATGGTCGGCGCGGTCAATTTCAAGGGCTTTTTGCTCAAAACCGGATTGGGGTTGGGCCAATTGGGCGCTGTGAGGGAGTCGTTTTAATAATGGCTGTTGGCGATAGGCTGCGTCGTCGTCTAATTCCAGGTGCGCGTCGGCAACCCACCAACGGCCCTCGCTATCCAGAATCAGGGGGTTGATTTCAAGCAACAGGGCATCCCATTCAACAAAACAGCGGGCTATCCGGGTCAGCAAAGTTGTCAATTGCAGCAAATGCTCTCCCGAAAAACCGAGTTCAGCCGCAACCTCTCGCCCAGGATATTCAGGCACACGTCCCAGTATGGAAAACGGCCGCCGTATAACCCTGGCAGAGGATTCAATATCAATCCCTCCCCCCGGCGAGGCCAGTAAAATTGGCCGGCGCAGGTTGGCGTCGTAGGTAACGCCTATAAATATCTCTTGAGCAATTGTCACCCTGGTTTCAACCAAAACTGTGTTGACTTTAAACCCCAACAATTGCGAACCCAGCAGAGCCTCGGCTGCGGTGGCCGCTTTGGGCGGCGTGGCGGCAAAGCGGATTCCCCCGGATTTCATTCGACCACCCGCCGGAATCTGCGCCTTTAAAACCACGGGTTGGTCGATAGTTTGGGCTATGGCTGCGGCCTCGGATACAGTGGTTATGACTTTTCCAAACGGAATTGGCAGCCCCCGTTCCCCCAAAAGCAGCTTGGCTTCGTATTCCAATATGTTCACAGAACTTTTTGTCCCCTACTGCACCGGCACAATTCAATACAACTTTGGTTTGACAGTAAAAAGCGATAAAATATTATATATAATATTTATTAATCCACAAACCTTTGTCATCCCCAGCGGAGAGAGTTAGAGGAGTTAATTATGGCAAACAATCCCTTTGGATTAGACGGGCAACTGGCGCTGGTCACCGGCGGCGGCAGTGGTTTGGGGCTGGCTATTAGCCAGACATTGATTCAGGCCGGCGCAGCGGTCATCATTACCGGGCGGCGCGAGGAGAAGTTAAAAGCAGCCGTTCAGCAACTTGGCCGCCAGGCCCATTATATCCGGCACGATGTCACCGACCTCAACTCGATTCCCGGCCTGGTGCGTCACATTGAGCAGCAGTGGCAACCTGTTGACATCTTGGTAAACAACGCCGGTATCCACCACAAAAAAAGCGTGTTTGAAACCACCGATGCCGATATGCAACAGATGCTGCAAACGCACCTGGCCGGCGCGTTTGCCCTGAGCCGAACCTGCGCCCAATTGATGGTTGAGCGCAGGCGCGGGTCCATTATTATGATTCTGTCGATGGCTGCCCTATTGGGCATCCCGCAGATTCCTGCCTACACAGCCGCCAAAAGCGCAATGATGGGCCTGACCAGGGCGCTTGCCGCCGAGCTTGCGCCGCACAATGTGCGGGTCAATGCGGTTGCTCCCGGCTGGATTGAAACGGATATGACGTTGCCGATACTGCAAAACGACCCGGCGCGGATGCGGAAAATATTGGGGCGTACCCCCATGAACCGAATGGGCAACCCGAAAGATATTGGCCACGCGGTGGTCTACCTGTGCTCGCCTGCCGCCAGTTTTGTTACCGGCGTAGTGCTGCCGGTGGATGGCGGGGCCAGCATCGGTTTTTAAGCGCGGCAACTATGGTTAAGCGGCAAGGTTTGGGGTGTGTCGAAATTGGGTTCGATAGAGATGGGCATATAGTCCTTCGCGAGCCAGCAGTTCCTCGTGAGCAGAGCGAGGCCCATGGCGATGGCCCTGTTCCACCAGACGACCCCGATCCATCACCAAAATCACATCGGCGGCCAGAATGGTGCTGAGGCGGTGGGCTATCACCAGGCTGGTGCGCTGTTGCATAATTCGCACCAGGGCTTCTTGAATCAGCGCCTCGCTCTGGCTATCAAGGCTGCTGGTTGCTTCGTCTAACACCAGTAATCGCGGGTCTTTAAGAATTACGCGGGCAATAGCCAGGCGCTGTTTTTCGCCCCCGCTCAACCGGTAGCCCCGTTCACCTACTACCGTTTCATATCTATCCGGCAACCCGGCAATAAAGTGATGAATGTTGGCCGCTTCGCAGGCGGCTTCAATTTGGGCCTGGGTAGCGTCGGGTTTGGCGTACAGTAAATTGGCCTTGATGGTGTCGTGAAACAGATAAGTTTCTTGCGTTACCATGCCAATCGCCTGGGCCAGCGATTTTTGGGTCACATCGCGCAAATCGTGTCCATCCAGACAAATCCGGCCCTGGGTGGGGTCGTACAATCGGGGTAGCAGATAGGTGATGGTCGTTTTACCGGCTCCGCTGGGGCCGACCAGCGCCGCCAGTTGCCCCGGTTCAATGTTAAAGCTTATATTTTCAATGGCCATTTGGCGGGTGGGGACGATAACCGGCTGGGAGCCATTATCACTCCCTGCTGAACGGTCGACAGTTAAGCCCAGCGAACCGGCTCCACCGTCGCCGCCTTCGGTGTAGCTAAACGACACGTTTTCAAAGGTCACGCGCCCGGCAGCGTTAGTCAACTCAACAGCGTCAGCCTTGTCTTCAATTTCTAGGGGCAGGTCAAGAATTTCAAATACGCGCTCAAAGCTGACCATACTGGTAGCCAACTCGATATGGGCATTGCTCATGGCGCTCAACGGCCCATACAATTGGTTCAAATAGGCTCCAAACGCCACAATTGTGCCAACCGTAAAGACCCCCACAATGACCAGATATCCCCCCACGCCAAACACCACCGCCGTTCCAACGGCGCTGACCAGGCCTAACCCCATAAAAAACCAGCGCCCGACCATTGCCGAGCGAACCCCAATTTTAGCCACCTGCCCGCTGCGCTCACGAAATTTCCCCATTTCATCGGCCTGGCGGCCAAACAGCTTAACCAGCAACACCCCGCTGACATTCAGCGTTTCATTCATCAGGGCGTTCATTTTGGCGTTGAGGTTCATACTCTCGCGCCGAATTTCACGCAGCACCCGCCCCACCCGGCGAGTCGGCAAGATAAACAGGGGTAAAATGATGACGCTTAACAGAGTCAGGCGCCATTCCAGCGTAATCATAATCGCCAGGGTTGAAATAACTGTCACCACATTGGTAATGACATTGACAAATGTGCCGGTCAGCGCGCTTTGCGCTCCAACTACATCGTTGTTCAACCTGCTCATCAACTCGCCGGTTTTTGAATGGGTGAAGAATCTTAGCCCCATCCCGTGCAGGTGGTTGAACAAGGCGTTGCGTAAATCGGCAATCAGATGCTCGCCGATGGTGGCGCTGAGGTAACGTTGGCCCAAACCAATAAAGGCATTGACCACCGGAATACCAATCATGCCCAGGGTCAGCCAAACCAGGCGGGTCACATCTTTATTCGGCAGGGCGTTATCAATCAAATCTCGATACAAAAGGGGAGGGATGAGGCTTAGGCCGGTAATGGCAAAAATGGTAATCAGCAAGCCGGCAGTTTTGAGCCGGTAGGGTTTGGCATAACCCCACACCCGCTGCAACAGGGCCAAACTGAATTGAGGCCGGTCTCGTTCTTCATCATAACGGATATAACTCCACCAACCGCCGCCGCCAATCATAATCTCGCTCGCTTTCAAAAGGGGATAGGGTTATTATAGGCGACATGCCGGCAACACCAAAATAACCTCAATTATTAAACTCGCGGGTCTGGGCCTGCTCCAGGCTGGCTTTTAACTGTTCGGCCAAAATCTGCACGTAGGGTTCCTGTAAAATGTTGGCGTGGAAGCCTTTAATCTCTTTGATTTCGATGCCGCCGCTAACCAGCCTGTTCCAGCCCATATTGGGGTCAAAGGGGCCAAATAGCGAATGGCGGTGCGTTCTGAACAGGGTCACTTGCCCTTGGTAAGGTTGGGGGACGTAGTTTGACATAGCCTGATAATGCGCCTTTAAAAGCGGATGATGTTTGGGCGGAATGAGCGCCAAATCTTTATCAATAACCGCTTCCAGATCGGCCTGGGTGGGTTCATAGCCGGCAGGTCGCCCCGATTTGAGCAGATTTTGGCCAAGCACCCGCGTTTTTCGGCGAATCCGGGCCAACATTTGAGTTGGGTTGAGTTGCATAAAATCGTGCAGCCAGTAGGGTAAATTCTTTAAAAATCTGCCCCAAAAAACGGGGTTCCAGGGCGAAAGTTGAAAATTTACATTAGGCGGTGAGTGGTCCATAATCGCCAGCAGAGCCACCGGCTGCCCCATTGCCCGCAGTTGGCGGGCCATTTCAAAAGCCACGGTGCCGCCATAACAATAACCGCCAATAAAATAGGGGCCGTTGGGCTGTAGCGTTTGAATCTGGTGGATGTAATGCGTGGCCATCTCCTCAATGGCGGCAAAGGGGTCTTGATTCGTGGTCAGGGCGCGCTCCTGCAGGCCGTAAAAGGGTTGCTCCGGCCCCAGATAGCGAGCCAAATCAGCGTAGTCTAGCACGCCGCCGCCCAGACCGTGCACGCAGAAAAAGGGCGGCTTTGCGCCGTGGGGCTGAATGGCCACCAGCGAAGAGGCTGGCGTGTCCGCGTTGTTTTGGCGGATAAGTTGCGCCAGGCGGGCAATGGTTGGAGCTTGAAACAGCGTGGCTACGGGTAAACTCAGGCCCAATTCCTGCTCAATCCGGGCAAATACCTGCACTGCCAGCAGCGAGTGCCCCCCCAGGTCAAAAAAGTTGTCGTGAACCCCAACCTGCTCCAATCGCAACACCTGGCCCCAGATTCGGGTCAACAGTTCCTCGGTGGGAGTGCGGGCCAGGAGCGGGGCGCCATCGACCAGCAGATGAGAGCGGTCCGGTTCGGGCAGGGCGGCCCGGTTTAGCTTGCCGCTGGGCGACAGGGGCAGGGCATCGACCATAACAAAGGCCGAAGGAACCATATAATCCGGCAGCTTGTCTTGCAAAAACCCGGCCAGTTCGCCGGCCGAGGCCAGATTTTTTGGGGTGGGAATGATGTAGGCCACCAGTCGCTTATCCTGAGAACTATTTTCTCGCACGATAACGGCGGCCTTTTTTACCGCCGGATGCTGCCCCAGCACGCTCTCAATTTCACCCGGTTCAATGCGGAAACCCCGAAGCTTGACCTGCTGGTCAACCCGGCCTAAAAACTCAATGCTGCCGTCGGGCAGGTAACGGCCCAGGTCGCCGCTTTTGTACAGACGCGCACCCGGCTGGGTGGCGAAGGGGTGGGGAATGAATTTTTCGGCGGTTAACTCGGGGCGGTTGAGGTAGCCCCGGCCCAGCCCCGCGCCGCCAATATACAGATCTCCCGGCACGCCCACCGGCACCGGCTGCAAGTAAGCGTCCAGCAGATAAACCTGCGCATTGGCGATGGGTCGCCCAATAGAAACTGAGGCCCGGCTATCATCGGGCCGGCAGGCCCAGCAGGTGGTATCAATGGTGGCCTCTGCCGGGCCATAGAGATTATACAAGTGGGCCTTAAGGCGGCTGAAAAAACGGGCCTGAAGGGCCACTGGCAGCGCCTCGCCGCCGCAGAAAACGCGCCGCAAGTGATGGCACTCTCCAATACCTGCTTCATCCAGAATGGCTTCCAGCAGCGAAGGCACAAGCTGAAGTATAGTAATTTGCTGCTGCGCTATCAGGCTGACCAGATAGGCGCTATCCTGATGCGCCCCCGGAGGGGCCATCACCAGCCGCGCCCCGGTCATCAGGGGCGCGTAAAACTCCCAAACCGAGGCGTCAAAGCTGAAGGGCGTTTTCTGAAGCACCCGGTCGGTTTCAGACAGGGGCAGGGCAGACTGCATCCAGAGCATATGGTTACAAATGGCCCGGTGAGAAATCATCGCGCCTTTGGGCCGGCCGGTTGACCCCGAAGTATAGATGATGTAGGCCAGATGGTCGCCGCCTGTTTTAATATTGGGGCTGGCGACGCTTTGTGATGCAATGCGACTCCAATCCGTATCCAGGCAAATCGCGCGGCTTTGATGAGACGGCAGGCGCGGCAGCAAGCGCTCCTGCGTGAGCAGCACGGGCGCGCCGGCATCGTTTAGCATAAAGGCCAGCCGTTCCGGCGGATACTCCGGGTCTAGCGGCACGTAAGCGGCCCCGGCCTTGAGAATACCCAGCAAGCCAACCACCATCTCAATTGAGCGTTCAACGCACAGGCCAACCAGCGTCTCCGGCCCTACGCCCAGCGATTGCAGATAGTGGGCCAACTGGTTGGCCCGATGATTCAGGTCGCGGTAGGTGAGTTGCCGCTCCTCAAAAACAACGGCCACAGCGTTGGGAGTGCGCTCGGCCTGGGCTTCAAACAGATGATGCAGCGCCAGGTCGGGCGGAGGCAAGGCTGCGCCGGTATTATTCCAGTTAACCAGCAGACGCTGCCGCTCCGCGTCGGTCAGCAGCGGCAGGTCAGAAAGGCGCTGTTCTGGGTTGGCGATGATGGCCTCCAGCAAGTGTTTGAACTGCCCCAACAGCCGGTCGATGGTGCCGGAGTCGAACAAATCGGTGTTGTATTCCATCGCCATCAGTTGCACCTGCGGAGTGTCAACCAACGAAAGCGTCAGGTCAAATTGGGACGCGCCCCGGTCAAACTCAAATACGCGCCAGGTCAAATCTGGAAGCTGGGCCAGAGGCAGCGGCGTGTTGATAACATTAAACGTTACCTGCACCAGTGGCGTGTGGCTCAATTCCCGGTTGGGCTGCAAGGCCTCGACCAGTTGTTCAAAAGGCAAATCCTGATGGGCGTAGGCGTCCAGGGCCGTATCGCGCACCTGCTTCAACAGTTGCAAAAAGGTGGGATTGCCGGCCAGGTTGGAGCGCAGAACCAGGGTGTTGACAAACGTGCCAATCAGACCCTCGATGGCCAGCCAGTGGCGATTGGCAATGGGGGTGCCCACCAAAATATCCGGCTGGCCGGTGTAGCGATAAAGCAGCAGCTTAAAGGCCGCCAGCAGCAGCATAAACAGGGTCGCATCTTCCTGACGGCTGAGCACCCGCAGCGCCTCGAGGAGGGGTTTGGGCAGCGGCAACGTTTGAGCCGCTCCCCGGTAGGTCCGGCGGGTCGGGCGAGGCCGGTCGGTGGGCAGCTCAAGAATCAGCGGCGCGCCGGCAAGTTGCCGCTGCCAGTAAGCCAGTTGACCGGCCAGAATGTCGCCGCGCAGCCATTGCCGCTGCCAGTTGGCAAAGTCGGCGTATTGAACCGGCAGCGGCGGCAGTTGGGGCGACTCGCCGGTCGAGAAAGACAGGTAGAGGGAGGTCAACTCTTGCCAGAGCAGGCTCACCGACCAGGCGTCGGAAATGATGTGGTGCATATTCACCAGCAGCACGTGGTCGTTGGCATCGAGCCGAAACAGGGCCAGCCTCAGCAACGGCCCGGCGGCCATATCAAATGGTTTTTGGGCCTGGGCGGTGGCCCGTTGGCGGGCCTCGGCTTCGCGCCGGCCGGGGGGCAGGTGTTGCAGGTTGACCACCGGCAACTCCAGCAAAAGTTCCGGCGCAATCACCTGCACCGGACGGCCCGCCACTGTGGGAAAGGTTGTCCGCAGGGCTTCGTGGCGGCGCGCCACCTGATTGAAGCTCTGAGCCAGCGCGGTGACGTTGAGCGGCCCTGTCAGGCGAATAGCCATAGGAATATTATAGGCCGCGCCGGTTGGTTCAAACTGGTTAAGAAACCACATCCGCTCCTGAGAAAATGAGAGCGGTAGTTCCTGGTCTCTGGAAACGGGCGTAATTGGCGGGATGGGAACAACCTGCGCCGCCTGGCGGGCCGCCTCGACCTGTTTGGCCAGCCCGGCCACCGTGGGCGACTCAAACAGCGCCCGCAAGGGCAACTCTACCTGAAAGGCATCGCGCACCCGAGAGATGGCCTGGGTAGCCAGCAGCGAGTGGCCGCCCCACTCGAAGAAATTCTGGTGGATGCCGGCCTGTTCCAACCCCAGCACATCGGCCCAGATTTGGGCCAGCATCTCCTCGGTGGGGGTGCGGGGGGGCGCATAGGCATCCCGCAACTGAACCAGGCCGTCTTCGCTCCAGTCAAAATAGGAGTCGCTGAGCACGCTGCGGCCAACCGCTTCCAGCCGGCCGGCCACAAAATCGTCGCGGCAGGCGTGGCGCTGAATTTTGCCGCTGGATGTTTTGGGAATGGTCCCGGTTTTCAGCAGAACAACGGCGTAAATCTGCAGGCCGTGCTCCTCGGCCACCGCGCCCCGAATGGCCTGAGACACCTCATCAACATCCGGCTCTCGATAGTGGCGCTGGACTTCTTGCACGACCACCAATCGCTCCTGGCCGTTAAGCTCAACCGTAAAGGCTGCGCCGCAGCCGGGCCGCAGCGCCGGATGGCTCTCTTCGGCCGTTACCTCGATATCCTGGGGGTAATAATTTCGGCCCCGAATGATGATCAAATCCTTGAGGCGACCGGTGATATATAACTGGCCCTGGCGCAGAAAGCCCAGGTCACCGGTGCGCAAAAATGGCCCCTCGCCGGTATCGGCCAGATGCGCCCCAAAGGTTTGTTCTGTAGCGGCGGGGTTGTTCCAGTATCCTCCGGCCACGCTGGGGCCGGCCAGCCAGATTTCGCCAATCTGCCCCGGCGGGCAGCGTAGCTGTGTATCGGGGTTTGCGATTAAAATCTGCTGACCTTCCAGGGCAAGGCCACAGCTCACCAGCGTTCGGCCTTCGCTGGCAGGGGCGACGGGGATGGCCTGCCCCTGCGCCAGCGCCCCGGAGCGAATGGTGTGCGTTGGCGGTGTTTCGGCGCGATTGCCGCCGGAGACCAGTAGGGTTGCTTCGGCCAGCCCGTAACAGGGGTAGAAGGCCGGGCGGCGGAAACCATACGGCGCAAAGGCATCAACAAAAGCGTTGAGGGTGCCGGCCTTAACCGGCTCGGCCCCGTTAAAGGCAATGGACCAGCGGCTCAAATCCAGCCCGGTTCGCTGCTCTGGCGGAATTTTGCGGACGCACAGGTCGTAGGCAAAGTTGGGGCCGCCGCTGACGGTGGCCTGATAGGTGGTGATGGCCTGCAACCAGCGCCGGGGTTTTTGCAAAAAGGCCAGCGGAGACATAAGGAAGCACTCGGTCCCCAGATAGAGCGGCTGCAAAACCGTGCCAATCAGCCCCATATCGTGGTAGAGCGGCAGCCAGCCCAAAATGACATCCTCAGCCGTCAATTCAAAGGCCTGTTGAATCAGCCGCTCGTTGTGCAGCAGGTTGGCGTGGCTGACCATTACCCCCCGGGGCGCGGCGGTTGAGCCAGAAGTATATTGCAGAAAAGCCAGATTGTTACCGTTGAGCGTGGGGAGCTGCCACTGCGCGGCAAAATCGTCAGGCAGGGTATCCGTAGCCTGCCAGAGCAGGGCCGACAGGGCGGGGGCGTGAGCGGAGCGACGGGCCAACCCATCCAAAATGGGCGAGGTGGTCAGCGCCGCCGTAGCCTGGGCGTCGGCCGCCAGGGCCTGCAAACGGGGCATCGGGCGATTGAGCCGGGGCGGGTAAGCCGGCACGGCCACGCAGCCGGCATACAGGCAGCCAAAAAAGGCCGAAATGTACTCCAGACCGGGGGGATAGAGCAGCAGCACTCGTTCTCCGCTCAGGCCCCGGCCTTGCAGCCAGGCAGCAATGGCCCGCGCCTGCCGGTCTAACTGGCTGTAGGTTATATGAGTCTGCTCTGTTTCGCCATCGAGCAGAAAGGTGTAGGCGCGCTGGTCTGGCCGGCGCTGCGCCCGGTAGCGGAGCAGGTCAACCAGCGTAGAAATTTCGGCCAGAGGCGGGAGGGTGTCTTTTACAATATTTAAGTTATCAGAATGTGGCTGTGAGTTCCGCACTTAATTATCTTTCAGCATAATGGGCAGGTAAACTTTTGCCCCGCTGCCGGCCTGAATAACCACAGCGGCGCTGGCTCCCACTCCGGCGGTTGAAGTAACAAAGGCCGTATTGGTGATGGCCGACACGCCATTCAGATTCAGGTTGACTGTTACAGCAAGGGTGCGAGACAGGGCATTGCCGGTACTCAACGTGACGCCTGTTGTCCAGGTGATAACGCTGCCGGGCGTGACGCCGGAAAGAGCCGCATCGCCGCTGAGCGAGGCGGGATTCAGGGTGGTGTGCGCCGGCACGGTATCAGTTAACAACAGGTTGGTAGCTGACAGATAATCGGTGTTGGTTACAGTTAAGGTATAGGTTACAACCTGCCCGGCCACCACCGCGCCGGCAGAGGCCGATTTGACCAGCGTGACCGGGGGTAAATCCACCGCACTCCAGCCCATATCTTTGAGCATTGCCAGCGCAACCGGGCCGGGGTGATGGCGCGCGCCCCCAGCGTAGGGCGTCATCAGCTGGTTGGGGGCCGGCGTGCCGCTATCCAGATGGACAATACTGCCGCCTATCTGGAAGGGGTTGGGGGCAAAAAGTTTAGGCCGATTACCGCCGTTGGCTGCTTTGGCGAGCGGGCCATTGAAATAAATATTGCCGCCGGTTAGCTGTGTCTTTAAATCGACCGAGGGGTTGCCAAACAGGGCGATATTAATCAGGCTCTCGCCCGCACTATTTTCAACAAAGTAGTCATAAATGGCGGGCTGGCCGGTACCCATCCCCCAGCAGCCCTGGCCATCATTGCCGTTGCCCGTATCGCAAATATCGACGCCTCCGGTGTTGGCCAGCAAGGTGGCGGCAAAGCCCAGACCGTGCGCCACTTCGTGCAGGGCGGTGGTGACAAAATCCGTTTTACCGGCGGGCGGGTTGCCATCTGTACCGAAATACCAGTTTACGGCCCCGTTGTTGTTAAAAGCAATGATAATCTCGGCGTCGGCGTCGCTGTTGTCGCCATCGTGGTCAACACTGTCGCTGTTGTTCAAATCGCTTAAGGCCAGTTGATTGGCCAGGGCCACCGGGTACAGTTTACCGGCCAGCGGCGCGTTGGTAAAATCGACGGCGCTGACCGGCTGGCCAACCCCCAGCGGGCCGCTTGCGCCCAGATTTTGCCAGCAGGCATTGATGACAATGGGCTGGTTGATGTTAAGCAGCATTGCCCAGATGTTGAGGGCGTGAGTAAAGGCATCTTTGGCCTCTTGCGGCCAGGCCGAGGAGGGGGTGTCGGGCGGGATGAAATTTTTCAGGCCGGTGGTGACGCATCCGCCCGACGGGTTATAGTTGACGGTAAATTTGGCGCTCAAGGCTGAAACCTTGGGCCGGGCTGCTGGGTGATTGGCATAATTTGGCGCGGGGCCAACCGACGTTGCCTCGATGGGCGGAATGGTTGGCGGTAACGAGCCAAAAGCGGTGGCGCTTAAGGCTATCAAAACCGCAAAAAACCGGCCAATCGCTCCGGCGCTGCCAGCCTTAACCACGGGTCGCCGTCCATTGCGAGTCCCGGCCAATCCAATTTCTGAAGTGACAAAGCTTCGCCTGGCCCTCCGAAAACGAGGGTTTTGGGCCTGCCGGGTTCCGCATTTTTTGTACTCCTACCCTATAACCAGCCCGCCATATTTAAAAGTTTTTCATAATGGTAGGCAGGTAGATTGGCCCCATACTGGCCTCATAAGCGCCCATATCACACTGGGCGCCCTGGGGCCTGCTGACGCCGCGCTGGTCGGTAGCGGGGCAAGCGGCGTTAGCGGCAGAATTCAGCGCCGGGCTACCGGATAACAGCGCGTGCGTTTCGGTATCGCCGCCGTTATCTTGCAAAGGGCCAAGCTGAGGGTTTGTGGTAGTTTTGTCGTTGTTGACGCCGTTTTGCACGCAGGAGTTATCAGTGCCCAGATTGTGTCCCTTGGAACTAAGCGTTCCGGCAGGGTTCGGATTGCCGCAACTGCCCGCCAAAATGGTGTTCTTGTAATTGGTTGTTGCGCTGGCCGCGCCCTGGGCATTGACCACGGCAGTCCCCGTAAATGTGGCCGTATTGGTGGTGATGGTGGTGTTGGTCAGCCAAAATGTAGCGCCCAGGTTAAAACTACTGTTGGCGATACCGCCGCCCCAACCGCGCACATCAAAAATAGTACTACTACCGCCGCCACTGGCCGAATTACCGCTGATGGTGCTGTTGATGACCTGCATAACCCCATCCTGGTTAAGCAAACCGCCGCCGTTGCCAATAAAAGTGTTGTTGCTGTTTCTATGTGTGGCCAGGTTATTGCTGATGGTGCTGTTATTGATGGCGCTTAAAGTTAAGCCGCCGCCTGTTAGTGATGTGCCGCTGCCTATACCGCCGCCGTTTGTGGCTGTATTGTTGCTAATCGTACTGCTGTCAATGGTCAGCAGGCTCTTGGCGCCGCTGCCGGCAGTATTAAAGAAACCACTCCGAATGCCGCCACCAAAACCGGTGGTGGAAATAACGCTGGTTGAGGTAGCCACGTTACCACTGACCAGAGTTTGGCTTAAAACCACCGTGGCAGTTTTGTTTGAATCGGCGCTGTTATTAATGCCGCCGCCTCCAACGCCGGAGACGGTATTGGTTGTCACCTGGCTTTGGTTTAGGGTTAGGGTGGCGTTATTGGTTTTGGCGATGTTGCTGATGCCGCCCCCAACGGCGCTGTTATCATTGGGGCCGGCGATATTTTTACTAACGGTACTGTTGTTGAGCGTCACGGTACCATTCTCATTGTAAATGCCACCGCCTTCTAGCGTGGCGCTGTTGCTGGTAACGGTAGTGTTGCTCAGAGTCAGAGTGCTGTTGACAACTCGGATACCGCCGCCGCTACCTGTCACGCTGCCGTTGGTGATGGTCACGCCGGTAATTGTTACCACCGCAGAGTTGGAGATATCAACCACACGGCCACTACCAGTTCTGCTGATGATGGTGCTGCCGGCCCCATTCCCTTGTAGGGTTACGGTTCTGGTAATAGCCAGGCTTTGGGTAAACGTTCCTGACCTGACAAAAACAACGCCGGGCGAGTCCACTACATTGAGAGCGTGCTGGACCGTTTGAAACGCACAACTACCGGCGCCTGCCGCTGCATCCGCGGTGCCATCGCAAGTCGTGTCACTCCCATCTGTGCGGACAAACACCGGCGAACTGGCGTAGGCTGCCAGGGTTAAGCCGGTCATCAACAAGATGAGCAAGGCAAAACTGCTCAAAATTTTTAGTTTTAGATTCATTATGAAATCCCCCCATTTTTAATCAAAATTTTCAGCCAATTAACTTTTCAGGCGGGAAACGCGGGCCTGCGGGGTCCAACTACCTGGCCGGAGTATAACAAAATTACTATAGCAAAGAATAATTGGCGCAACATGTAAAAAGAGTTAGAAAACCATTAGAAAATGGTTAGCAATTGCCAACTCTTGTTACCAGAAAAACAAAAAAGTGGTCAGGAAACAAACCTGACCACTTTGGATATCAATACAAAAATCCTGAAGTCCTAACTATTAGTTACCGCCCATTGTCTCGCTCCAAAGCGACGAGCACCTGTTTCGGTAAACAGGGCGGCAAATTTTATTCTGCGCCAAATCTGGTATGTTCTAAATGTAAAGTAAGACAGAATGAGCGAGGCGTCGAGGTTGCGTCCAAGAATGGTTTTGTCGTCGTGCAGCGATTCATAGGCGGATAACGACAGGCGACGGCTCAAGTAATGGATGAGTCTGGTTCTAACCGGGCCAATTTTTAAGCGGTCCAGCACATCAGTCGGCAGCGCGCACCCCAGGGTGAGCTGGGTAATGAGCAAGGCGGCGTAAACAATGGCCCGGCAATCATAGCTGGTGGCTTTTTCGACCAGTTTGGACCAGTCCAAATTGTCAAACCGGCTGATGGTTTCGGCAATGTCGCACAGCGCTTTTAACCTGAAGTAGCGCTTACGGCAGCTATTGATGCACAGCGAAATCAGCACATCTTCGGGAGACATTACCCAGGCCTGATGTTGACCAATTTTTAATGGAAGCGCTTCGCGCCAGATGCGGTCAAAATCAACCGGCAAAGTGCCGTTCATGGTCATATCGTGGTGTTCGTAATAATCATATTCAACGCCACTGCGGTCAAAATATGCCATAAACTCGCTAAATCTTTCGGGCGTTGTCTCGTCCGGTTTAAGGCTCAAAACCAGGTCTACATCATTGATGACGGTGTAATAGTTCTGGTCGTAAACCAGATAGTCCAGGGCCGCTCCCTTAATCAGCATGACCCGGATGGATTGCTCGCTAAAGAAGGACAAGGCCCGGACCAATTGCCGGGCGATTGCTTCTTTGGCGAGCGTATTTTGCATAACCGTTAGCCGGAACTGCTTCAGAATCTCTTCCGGCATGTCAAGCCCGCTATTGACGCAGTGACGCAGATTAACATAAACCAGAGGAGCGACGCCGTGCAATTTGGCGGTTGAAAAAATCCGCTCCCAATCAACCCTGGTTTGACCGGCCAGTTGCAGCACCCGTTCCCGGTGACTATCTAAAAATTGCTGCCGGGTGCAGGCAAATAAAATTGCTTCTTCGGGGGTAATGTTTATCAACAGGTTTTGGTTCTGGTTGGACATATCGGCTAACGGTCGGTTATTTTGCGCAGAAGTTGCAGGGGCAACCGGGATATTATCTTGAAACCTGAAACCAACGCCCTGGAAAGAGCGTTCGACTGCTCGCCCCACAGGTTGCGCTTAAGGCGACGACCAGCGCCAAACATTTTTAGCCAGGCAATCATCCCCACCGCAATCAGCCAGCCGGTGACGCGCCAGGCCGGGGTGTCAATTGACAACCAGCGCTCGCCGCGTTTAATCCGCAACACCCGGCCCACATATCGACCGGCGCTGACGGGGGGGTCAAGGCTGGCATTGTTATCGCCCTTGGCAATAAAGGCGGCCTCGGCGCTGTTGGGGTTAACATACAGCACCCGATGCGCCACCATTTTTTCGTCCTGCAAAAAAACAATCACATCCCCGCGCCGGGCGTTTTTGCGCCCATGAGCCACCAGCACCTGGTCGCCGGTTTGAATTAACGGCAACATACTGCGGCCCGTAATGGAAATAATTTGCTGCCGGTCGGTTTCGCTCCAAATTTCCAGCGCAGCTTTAACAATATCGCGGGGCGGCAGGGGCCGGTCAGTTTTGGTCATATTGATTGCTCCGGTCATCTCAATTATCCCTCAAAATGATTGGAATGTAAACTTTGCTACCGCCGGGGCTTGAAGCGACCCCTTCAATCGTGATGGTATGCACATCGGTAACGGTGGCATAAACATTTTCTGCCGTAACAGTGATGGTTTTGGTGCCGGTCACACTCCAGGAAAAGTTGATATTATGCGTAAGCGACGATACGCCATTAAAGGTTTGGGGCGACTTATCGGTGGCTTCCCAGGTATAATTAAAAGGTAATTGAGCCGTAGCGGGACTCAGATTGGCGGTAAAGGCGTAGGTAGTACCGGTAATGCCGGTGGTTGGGCCGGTAATGCTGGCCGTCTCCGGGGCCAGGGCCACGGTAGTAAATGACCACGGGTTGGATACCGGCCCCGCCTGGAGTGAATTACCCAGATTATCCTGCCCGGTGACGGTATACACCAGCGTCTGGTTCATGGGCAAACCGGCGTGGGAATAAGTTACTTCGGTTTTATTGGCGTTCCAGTTAGCGGTAAACCCGGCTGCGCCGGAACCGCTAATTTGCACCGTGGCTAGATTCATCGGCTTGCTGAAAGTAACTTTAATATTCTGGCCGACACCCACGCCATCGGCGCCATTGGCGGGCGAGGTGTTTTCTACATAGGGGTAGTTGGTCGGAATGCCAATTTGCATGGCCGGGTCGCCAAACAACACAAAGGTCTCGACCAGTTCCCCCCAGGCCGAACTTTGGGCATAGGCGTTAATTTTGGCCTCAGTGGTGGCCTGCCCCAGCGAGTACTTATCTTCCTGGAAGATGGCGTCGTAAAAGCCACCCATTAATAATTTGTGGCCGGTGGGAAAGTTGAGGCTGGTATCGGCCCAAACAGCCACGCCGCCTTTGCCGGCTCTATCTAAAAAATATTCGCTCATGGCCGCATCACCGGCTACAAAATAACCGTTCAGGCAGTTGGCAATCGTCACAATGGGTAATTTGTTGGTGTTGTTCAAACCGGTAATGTTACTGGGTTTATAAATTTTCTCCTGCGCCCAGAAATCTCGGTTGCCGTGGCCGGAATAATTTACCAGCAGACTACCGTTGTTAATATAGTTGGTAATATCACCCGTAGGATTGGGCGGGTCGGGCTGGCCGGCATTGAGATAGACTTTATTGGCGGTGAAATAATAGGGCAGGCGATTTATTAAATCTTGCGAGTTGTTTTCAAAAGTAGGGTCATTATCGCCATCGGTGGGATTACCGTCATCAGCCACAAACAGGGCGCTGGTATTCCACGAGGCGGCAGGCGGGTTCTGTTCGTAGTAAATTATTTTGTTGACCATATCCGTTACCTGAGTAGCGTTCTGGGCCGTCAGGCGGCCAATGAACATTTCCGGCAAAATATCATTGTCGTCGTTATTGGAATCGCCGTTGTCATCAGCCACAGCCACAAACCAGTTATCCGAGGGGGATTGGCCCAATTCGGCGGTGTTGGTAAAGTGGGTGGGCACGTAGTTAACCCGGCCCAGATTTTTCAGGTTTCTGTAATCAAAGGTAGCCCCGCTCACAAACAGCACATAGGCAGGCGCCGGATTTTGCCAATTGTGATAAGCGTGTGAGAGAAAATCTTTAATCGCCTGGGGATGATAAATACCAAAGTTGAATTCATCAAAAATATCTTCAACCTTAACCACGGCCACGCTTAACCCGGAAAAGTTGACTCGATGCGTGGCCAGCGGCTGAACGCTGTTGTAAAACAGCTTGGGGGTGATGATAATGTAATCAGCCTGCTGGGCGGTGTTTTGCCAGTTGCTGGCCTCATCCAGTTCAAAGCTGGCCGGTAATTTGTAGCGGTCGGTGGTGACGGCCAGATAACGGGAGTTACTTTGGGCTGCATCTTTGAATTGCAGGGTGTAATCGCTGCCATTGTTCACCAGCGTCGGGCCGGTAATAATCGACACATTAGCCGGGTTGGTAATATCAAAAACGCGCTCAACGTTGGCGTTGGTGTAGCCGGTAATTTCAAATTGAAAGGTGTCTGCCGCAGGCGCGCCAAACCCCAGTTCGTTGTTTTGGGCCACGTAGGCCCGCCAGTAATCCACTTCAATCCAGTTGATAAAAAGCTGGTGGCCCGGATACGGCCCAACGGCCTCAACCCGAATGGTGTTGTTGCCATTTTGAAAGTTGAAATTGGCCTGAGTATCCGTTTGCTGCTGGTCGTAAATAATTTGGCCAGCTACGCCCCAATCCTCCTGGTCGCCGTTGATATCGACGCCATTTACATAAATTTTGGTTTTGTGCCCGCCTGCGGTAAACCCCTTCATCCTTACCTTGACAGCGGCATTTACCCCGCCCACGGCTGAGAGTGTTCCCAAATCCACCTCATAATCTCTGAAGGCAGGCAAACTGGTATTGTAGGCAATTCTATCCTCCCAAAACCAGTGATCTTCGTAAAGGTCGCCGCCTTTCATCAGCCAGTAAGCAATATCCTGCTCAAAATGAAGGGACTCGGGAAAATGCGCCGGAACGGTTCCGCCGCCCAACGCGCCGCTGCGTTCGGCCATGCGCTGGCCGCTGCCGGCCGAGGCTTCGAGCCAGTAGATATTTTTGGTAGTGTAAATATCGGTGATGGCCGCGCCATAAAAGAGCAGGTAATCAGCGGCGTCATCAAAAAAGCCGTCGCCATCATCGTGCATAAAAATGGGAATTTCAGCCCCTTTGTTTTTGACTTTTACGGTATCGGCGTCAACGCCGGCCACGCCAAACCCCGCGCCAGACAGGTTGGTGGGAGTGATTTTGTAGATACCATTGGCGGTGACGCCAATTTTTACCTTTTGCGACCCGCTGGCCGCGCCGATGCCGCCGCCTCCGCTGGTGTTAAGGCCAGGGTTGGGGTTGGCAATGGGGGGCCGGGTCAAGGTGTCGTAATTGAGCAGCGTTCTTTTTAGAAAACCCTCATAGGCGGCGCTGGCCTTGCTCTGCGCGTTTGCCCCGGCAGCCGATAGACCGCTGCTCCAGGTGACACGGGCTAGAAGTCGCTTATAGAGTCGCACCTCGCCGGTAACAGGGTTGTATTGTACGGGATAAAACTCAACCTGGCCCACTGGCTGGTCGCGCAATGTGCCGGTATAACCAATTTTAGCCAACTGGTTGGGGTAGAAAGCGTTGGTTCCATATACGGCCGGGTTGGGCGCAAATATCTGGCGGGTGGTAATCGAGTCCGGGCCGTCAATTCCATCGCCCAGCACTTCAATATCGGGGCTGGGGTAGAGTGAATACCCGCTTAAGGTGTCATAATCAAACTCTAGCACCTGCACTGTTACCCCCTGGGTAGAAGGCAACCCCAGCAGCGCCCCACGTACGGGAACCTGTGGGTTTCCGGCAATATCGGTTTGGGCCGTACCGGGGATAATAAGGCGATGGTAGGTTTGACTATCGCGCTCAATTGTTTCCACCTCAAAGCCGGAGACGGTGAACTCCAGAATAATTTCCCCGGAGTTAGCGGACAAGATTGTTAAATTGCTGCCGGGAGGTGTGTCGGCTGCCGCCGGCAAAACGTACAATACGCTGGAAAGGAAGATGGCGACAGTTATGAGTTTGCCAAAATAGTTTAACTTCATTAGTTGTCCCTGTAATGTTTTGACGCGCCAACCAGTTGACAAATCAAATCCGCGGATTGATGCAAAGGCCCCACAAACAACCGGTGGCATTTGGCCCGATGCAGCAGGGCTGTCAGCTCTAAAAATAGCCGGGTGGAGCTGCCGCCAAATTCTTGTTGCAAAATAGCCGATTGGTGCCCTCCCTGAAAACGGCGCAGCAACTCGACGATGGCCTGTCGTTTAGAGATGGGTTCGAGCCGGGCCGGATTATCAAAGCCGGGCTGGGTTTCGGCGCGTTTGCTGACATCTACAATCAGAACTCTATGCTCGTGGCAAAGGGATTCTATTTGAGCCAACACGGCCATACGTTGGGTGGTTTGCAGGCGCAGGGTGGGATAACCTCGCTCAACATCGGGTTGCACGGCCTGTACGCCATCAAGCCCGGCAACGGCGGTTAGCAACGCATCATCCAAACGGTTAACCAGCACGCTCAACTCTCGTTGGACGCCGGGTATGGCCTCATCAACGGGGGCAGCCGGGTTTTGCAGAATAATCACGTGGCTAATTTGGGCAATATCGCCCATACTGTCGGGCTGAATTTGTTCAATATCCAGCAATAGCTTACCCAGCCAGGTGGGCGCATTTTCCCCCAACGGGGAAAAGCCGGTCAAAGCCAGGGTGTGCGGCCTAATTCTAAGGCTGCGGGGAAAGGGATGCACCTGGCCGTCGGCCCGGCCCACCGCGGCCAGCTCGTCGGAAAGAAATTTAAATCCGCGCCGCACCAATTCCATAGTCAGGGTGGTTTTACCGTGAAAGGCATCAGCGGCTAAAATAACCCCCTGCCCGTTGTAAGCTGCCACCCCTGCGTGAATCAAAAAGTGGCTTCGCACTCTGGCCATGATGCTTCTCAAGACGCTGTCGTACACATATCCTTGCTGCGATGCCGCGTTATGAAGGGGCCAAACTTCCTTGTCTAGCAGTAGGACAGGTTGGCCCCAGGGGTTTTCAGCTGCGCACAATACAACAAATTCGGCCCGGTTTTGCGGCGGTTTTGTGTGGCCGTTATCTTTAAAACGGGCATACATTTTGCCAAACAAATCAATGTAGCCGGGAGAATCTGACCGGAGGATAACGTCTAAATCAAAAAAGCGCAATTTTAATTCATAAGGGATCAAAGTTTCGGTTCGGGGTTTCACAATTATCTGTTTTTCGCTTTGCTGATAGACTTTTACAACCTTAATCAGCTTATCACATAAAAATTGAAACTAAATATGAGGAAAGTTAGAAAAAGGTTAGAGGGGTAGAAAAACTGATATTCGCAATCTCCACTAATGCAGTAGAGGCAGGGGGTACCCTGCCTCTACAACAATGTATGGTTTGGAAGACCTGAAAAAAGTAATCAGGCAGGTCAAACCTGCTCCCATTCCGGTCAATGGGCTTGCTTTAAAGAATTAATGGTTCATCACCATAGTTGGTTTGGGCCGGCCCCAACTCTTCCAGAATGTCCTCATCGGTATAGGTGATGATTTCTGGCGCTTCATAAATGGGCAGTTGGTTGTCTTGCATTTTTTTCTCCTTTCTGAAAAAAATTTTATATGTTGACACAAACTTAGCACAATTAAATAGGATGCCGGTTAAAATTCTGTTGGAAAATGGTTTGAATTTGCTTACGGCAGCACCACAAACACGGGCAGGTAGCCGTAAACCGTCAGTTTGTAGCCGCCCAAATCTCGCCGGGCGCCGACGCCCCACCAGTAGTCGCCGGGTTGAATTTGAGCGCCGTTGCTTAACTTGCCGTTAAAATCCAGCGATGTCCCCTGCGCCACCGCCTGCCAGATTACATTCTGGTTTTGCCCGTGGGCCAGGTCAACCCAGTATTTGGTCGCCTGGGGATACGCTGACCACTCGAATTTAATGGGGTTTGACGGCGAAATAGAAGCCGCCGAAAAGGTAGCGTTGGCCGCCGGTTTGCCCGGTTCAAAGCCCAACAACGAAACATCAACATCGGGCAGTTGCGCCGAAGCGCCGTTTTGAACGGCAACCGGCCCCAGCCAGGCCCAACTAACCACCTGCTCCAGGTTGAAGTGGGGGTTCCATTCCTGGGCAAAAACCACGTTGTACCCGCTGCCCGAAGCCGCCAGATTGGAAAAGCTGTAGCGGCCATCGCCGCCGGAGGCAGTTTCGGCGATGGTTTTTTGCGCCTGGTCTTCCAGTTTAATTTTGACTCCCCCGGCCGGCGCGCCGTTCAACAGCACCCGTCCAGTAATGGCGCCGGGGCCGTTGGGCGCCGGCGTGACCGAGACCGTTGGCGTTGGGGTAAGGGTGGGCGTACTCACAACCAGAGTGTTCAACCCGCTGGTAGGTGTTGGAATGGGCGAGTTTGTGGTAGAGTTGTCAACCAGAACCGGCGCGGCGGAAGCCACAGTTTGGGGCTGGGCGCTGGCTGAAGCAACGTTTGCGCTGTTTGAAACATTATCGGCAGCCAAAGTTGGCGATTCAACCGCAGCAATATTATTTTGCGCAGGAGAAGCCGTTGCTGTCGCCATCTGCCCGGCGGCCGGGGCGGCCTGCTCAACCGGAGCAACCTCTACAGGGGAGGAAGAGGGCGCAGGCTGGTCGTCAAACGTAATTAGCGCGGGACGTTTTCGGGCAACCCGCTCGCCCGAAGCGTCAGACTCGCCGGCGCTGTAGCCAAGCAAAATGATTGCCAGCGTCAACGTGATGAGTAACAACAAACTCCCCGCTACAAAAACGTAGGCGCTGCCGGCTAACAACAGGAGCCTTTTTTTTCTGGATTGGCTCATCGAGTGAATATCCTCCTCTGTAAATAGGAGTCCACAGCTTGCTCTGCCAAACCAAGGTTTGGACTCCATTTTCATTCTCGTTGCTGCCAAAGGCGCAGGAACTGTCACACTCCCTGGTAATTGCCCTATGGGGACCGTGGCGCACTTTTTAGCTTACTATGTTTTCATAGGAGGGGCATATAAGTTTCATAAAAATTTAATTAGAAAACAAAAAGGCCCTGGGCAGACTTTCCAGGGCCTTGTAAAACACAACGCGTAACTTTTACACCGTCAATAATTTATCTACAGCGGCGGCCAGTTCGGCCATGTTGCTCACCCGATGAACGGCGCTGGCAAAGGGCAGGTAAGCCAGCATATCGCTATCGCCGGTGCCCCACTGCCGGGGGTGTTCGGGGTTGAGCCAGATAACCCGTTTGCTGCGGCGCTTAATCTGGTCCATCAAATCAAGCCGGGGGTTGCGATAGTTGTTGCGGCCATCGCCCACAAAAATTACGGTGGTGCGATGGTCAATGGTTCCGGCAAAATCCATCATCAGGGTGTTGAGGCTGTTGCCCAAATCGGTGCTGTAGTAGCCGGGCTGTAAATCGGGCCGGGCCAGCACAATTTCAATGGCCTCGCCTGGAGGGTGCTCGGCAAAATCTTCGCCGATGTTGCCCAAATCGCTCACAAAGCCAAAGCTGTGGGTGCTGCTTACCTGGTCTTGCAACTCATAAACCATATGCAGCAAAAAGCTGACTACGTTGCGCATACTGGTCGAAAGGTCGCACACCAGCACCAGTTTGGGCTTGAGGTGTCGGCTTTTATATTTAAGCTCTAAGGGTACGCCGCCGTAGCGCAGGTTGGCGCGCAGAGTCTTTTTGGGGTCCAGGGTGCCGCTTTTGTTGCGTTTGCGCCGCAGCGCAGCCCGGCTGCGCAGTTGAGAAACCAGCCGCCGAATTTCCTGGCGCAGCAACTCGGCTTCTCGCTCGGTCAGGCGGTCAAAGGGATGGTGCATAATATCGTCGGCGCTCTCCCGGCGCTGCTCATGCTCTTCAACCCGCCGGCGGGCCATATTGCTGCCCACATACCGGGAAATTTGCTCGGCCAGGGCGTCGCGGTTGGCCTCCATATCTTGCATCAAGTCATCAATAGCTTGTTGACTCATTCCCAGTTGCTTGAGCAGGTCTGGCAATTGCTTCATTAACTGCTCCAGCAGTTGCATCCCAAGCTGGCGCATCATCCGCTGCTCAACCCAACGCTGCTCATAGGGGTGATTGGCCCGCTGCAAACCCGACTGCTGGCCGGCCTGGTCGAGCGAGTCCTGGTTGAGGTTTTGGCCCTGCAACAGGGCTTGCAGCAATTGCATCAGGCTGTTAATCTGCTCCGAGGAAGGCTGGCTGCGATTCTGGCGCGCCTGTTGTTGGCCCGGCTGCCCCTGCTGTTGACCCTGCTGGCGCAAATGCTCTAACAGGGCGCGGAGCGCCTGTTGCAACAGGTTGCGCTCTTCGGGCGATAGTTCATCCATAATGTTTAAGAGGGGCGGCTGGTCGTTGCCAAAGTAGAGGGGGAACAGGTCGTCAAAAACAGGTTGGTCCTGCACCTCTTTTACCAGCGTGGCCCGCAGCGAGTCGTGAAAATCTGCCCGGTCTCGCACGCCCATATGCCCGGCGGCCTTAAAGGCGTCTTCACTTTCGGCAATGGAAATACGCACGCCCGCGGCGCGCAGCCCGGCAATAAACTCTACAATTCGCTGGTCCATAGCTGGTTCCTTTCTGTTACCGCCCCAAAATATTGCGGTAGCTGCTGAAATCGTCGGGGTCAAAACCGCTTTCGGAGCCGGGTTTGGTTCGCCCCCCGTTTACCCCGCGCCGCGAGAGCGCCCGCTGCGCCCGCACAATATCGGTTTCGTGTTTGAGCAGCACGGTTTTGGTGTTTTCAAAGGTTTCTTTATCAAGCTGGCTGGCGTTCAGCTTCACCAAGGCTCTGGCCCAATCCAGCGTCTCGCTAATGGAGGGGGATTTTTTCAGGCCCAAATCGCGCAATTGGTGAACCAGTTCCACGGCCTCTTTGGCCAGTTTGGGGGCCAAATCTGGCACTTTCAGACGCACAATATCCAGCTCGGCTTCCACGGTGGGGTAATCAAGGTACAGGTACAGGCAGCGCCGTTTGAGCGCCTCGCTCAACTCGCGGGTGTTGTTGCTGGTTAAAAATACCGTGGGGTGATGTTTGGCAACGATGGTGCCCAGTTCCGGCACGGTCACTTGAAAATCGCTGAGGACTTCCAGCAAAAAGGCTTCAAACTCAACATCGGCCCGGTCAATCTCGTCGATGAGCAGAACCACCGGCTGGTCAGAGGTCATCGCTTGCAACAGGGGCCGGGGCAGCAGGAATCTTTCGGAAAAGAAAACTTCCTCCTCGGCGGCAATGCGGTCGGCGGCTTCGCTCAGAGAGGTAGCGGCGCTGACAACGTCGCTCAACTTGTCGCGCAGCAATTGGGTGTAGAGCATTTGCTTGGCGTATTCCCATTCATACAGGGCTTTGGTCTCGTCTAACCCTTCGTAACACTGCAACCTAATCAACCGGCGACCCGTGGCTATCGCCCAGGCTTTGCTCAACTCGGTTTTGCCTACGCCGGCCGGCCCTTCGCTGAGGATGGGTTTGCCAAGTTGCTCGGCCAGATAAACAACCGTGGCAATTTCTGGGGAGGCGATGTATTGCTGGGCCATCAAATCTTGCATTACTTTTTGGGTAGCTTCAGACATTGAGTCAATACTCCTTCGAAAATGAAATTGAGAAGCGGGGGACTTGGGGGGTGGTTCCCCCCAAAAAAAATCCCGTTTTCGTCATCGGCGGCGCGCTAACGCTCGTGACGGCTCCTCTATTTTTACTAAGGAACAGCTATCGGCTGGGCAGGGCCGGTTGGAAGTTAAAACGAAAAGGGGGTAGAGATAACAGCGCCGGGGATAAAATTGAATTGAGGTATTATGGCTGGCTTGCGGGAGATTGTCAAACACAATTTTGCCCGCGTTGTTGAATTATCGAATGTTCTCGCTCCGCGCACCTTTGTGCCAACTCCGCGACCTGAACCGTAGTTTCTATTGCGCCTGCGGAGAATTTTTTGGACCCGCTAACCGCCAGACGATGATACAACTGGCCACCAGCACCAGCGTTACCGCCAGGCCGCCTTCCGGGCCAAATGCGCCGCCGGTAATCACGTCGGGGCCGGCTTCGGCCAGGTCAAACAGGGTAGCGCCGGGGGATTGCCCCCCGCTTACCTCAAAGCCAAACAGGTTGCCCTGCGCCCAGTTCCAGGCCGTGTGGATGCCAAACACGCCCCACAGGCTGCCTTCAGAGAGCACATACAGGGCGGTAAACACGCCAAACAGCGCCAGATTGACCACGGCAATTACGCTCAAATTGGGGTTAAACAGATGGAAAATGGCAAAAATTATCGAGGAGATGATGACCCCCAACAGCGGCGTGTAACGCGCGCCAATAACCGGCAGCAGCCAGCCACGAGTCAGCGCCTCTTCGGCAGCGCCCTGCACCATCCAGCCCAGAAACACCAGCGCCACGCCCCCCAGGGCCACCACTCCCCGTTGCTGCGGGCCGTTTTCTTCAACAGAAATATAGCCCAGTATCGCCGAAATGCCGATGGCCGCCACAAACATTGCCAGCCCAATCAGCACGCCCCGCGCATATTTTGGCCACAGCCCGACTCGCTCCAAGCCAATGGTCCAGAGGGGGCGCTTTTCAAACAGGGCCAGCCAGCCCCAAATAATAAAAAAGATGGGGCCAAAAACCAGAACCAGAAAAATAGCCTGCTCCAGCGCCGTGTCGGGCAACAGGGTTTCCAGGGTTAAGTCCCCTGTCAAAATACCTGCCGGGCCAACGGATAACAGCAAAACAATTATCAGGGCCGCCGTGCCGCCGGTCAATTGGGCCAGCAGCACAAATACAAAGCCCAACACAATAGCCAGGATAATGTGGGGTAAACGCCGGCCCGTGCGGGCCAGTTCAAACAGATGGTTTTGGGGGTCAAGTAGTGAGTTCATTAATTTGTGGGAGGTAATCTCCCATCTCCTAATCTTTGAATTTTTTGCCATCGGGCATGGTTGCGCCGCGCAGGTCGGCCCCGTGCAGGTCTGCGCCGGAGAGGTCGGCCTCAAACAGATTGGCCCCTGCCAGCGCCGCTCCGCGCAAAATTGCGCCGCTTAGATTGACGCCGTTCAACGCGGCTCTATTCAAAAAAGCCCCCGACAAATTAACATTGCTCAAATCGGCTCGATTCAGTTTGGCGTTGCCCAAAAACGCCCCGGCCAGATTGGCTTGTGACAGGTCGGCCTCAGCCAGAAACGCCTGGCCCAGATAGCTGCCGGCCAGGTTCAAATGGCTCAATTTGGCCCGCGAGAGATTAACCTGCCGGCAGTTCAAGCCCGACACGTTTTTAGCGCCCTCCAGCGCCGCCCCGGCCAGATTCGCCTGGGCCAGCACTGCCCCGGCCAAATTTGCGCCGGTCAGGGTGGCTCCTTTCAAACTGGCCTGCTGCAAATTGGCGGCGCGCAGGTCGGCCCCAGACAGGTTGGCGGCCAGCAGCATCGCTTCAAACAAATTAGCCAGACGCAGGTCGGCCCCGGACAGGTCAGCCCGAATTAAAGCGGCTTCGTGAAGGTTGGCCTGCACCAGCCGGGCGTGGGTTAATTGGGCGCGTTCAAGGTTGGCGTCTTCCAGCAGCGCGCCGGATAAATCGGCACCACGCAAGCAGGCTCTCGACAAATTAGCCCCCGCCAGGCGCGAGTTGCGCAGGTTGGCATCGCCCATATCCGCCCCGGCCAAATCAACAAGGCTTAAATCGCGGCTACTGAGGTTAAATTTTTGCAAGCTGCGTTCGGCCCCGTCTGCCCGCCACGCCAGCGCCAGTTGATACTGCTCATCGCGGCTGAGAGCGATTTGGTTGAGTGGGTTTGATGAGAGGTGATGTTTGTCCATAAGAAACCCCGTTAAGCTGACAAAATTATACCAAACCCTGAAGATAAGCAAAAGAGCGCAACCCAAGCTGCTGCCCGGCGCACAAATAGTCAACTTCTGTAATAAGTAGCCAACCACAATAGATGTTAATTAATCCACCCATTCAGCTTGAATGGTGTTACAATAGTATTACCCCAAATTTTCAAAGGAGTCGGACAGAGGCTTCGCCACGGCAACGAGGAATGAAAATCGGGAACACAGAGAACGCAAAGATGACACAGAGCGACACAAAGTTTTTTAATATTTCTCTGTGTGGCTTTGTGAGGTCTCCGTGTAACTCTGCGTAATTTTATTTTCAGAGGGGCCGTCACGAGCGTTAGCGCGCCGCCGATGACGAAAATGTTTTTTTGGGGGGGAACCACCCCCAAGCTCCCCGCCTCTCAATTTTATTTTCAGAGGAGTGAATACAATGCCGTATGAATTTAACCAAACCAAAACTTATAACCACCCCGCCGATAGAACTATCAAATCGGCCGCAACAATTATCGAGGCGCTGGGCGGTAAGGCCTCTAAAAAGAGCGACCCCTCAAAAGGCTGGCTAGAGGCCAATTTCAACAAAAAGGTTAAGGGCGATTTTATCAATAACCGCTGCCAGTTAGAAGTCAAAATTGAGCCGGTTGCGCCGGAGCAATGCAGCGTTTCCGTCCAGGCTTACCCGGTAGACCCCATTGGACGCAAGCTGATGTTTGGCGTGCGCGGCAAACCGGCCCAGCATGTGGTCAACGCCTTTTTTGCAGAATTAGACACCCAATTAGGATAACACCCAAAATGGTCAACTTTTGTAACAACTCTGCCTCCCAAAAATATGTTAATTAAGCGCACCGGCAGCGCAAAAAGCTGATACAATAGCAGCAGTAGTAGGCAAGGGTGCTTATTTAGTGGTTTCATTGACGATACAGCAACGCAATTTAATCAAAGAAATCCTCACCGCCAACAAACCGGTCGTTATTGCCGATATTGCCGGCCAGATGAACCTCACCCCCCGCCAGGTAAATTACCGGCTAAAACCCGTAAAAACCTGGCTGGCGCAGCGCGATGCCAACCTCAAGGCTGTGCCCGGTATTGGCGTAACCATTGAATGTTCCCCCACCCAACGCCTCAACCTCTTAAAAGAACTCGACTCGCAAAAAAATTTTCATCTTGTTTTGACCCCCGGCCAGCGCCAGCAATTGTTTACCCTGCACCTGCTGGCCAGCAACGAACCGCTAATTCTTAACCGGTTGAGCTACATTGCCTCTGTTTCTCGCACCACGGTGCTTAAAGATTTAGAGGCGGTTGAGCAGTGGGCGCAAAAATTCTCGCTCAAATTGATTCGACGCCCCAATTACGGCCTGCTTTTGGATGGGCCGGAATTGGCGCGGCGGCAGGCTTTGGCGGCCCTGCTTTGGGGGGATATTCCCTTTGACGACCCGCTAACCAGCATGACTTACAACACCGGCCTCACCTTTACCCTGGCCAACAATCCCACCTCGCTGCCAATTGTTCAGCAAACCCGCAAAACCTTGCAAGCCCTCGATACGCTTTCTGCCCTGGAGTGGGTGGCCTATGCCGAAAACCAGCAGGGCGGGCGTTTTACCGACGACGCGGTGCTTCACCTGGCCCTGGCCTTTGCCGTTCAAGCCCAACGGGTCAAAATTAAGCAGTTTGTACAATATAATTCTGACACTTTGGCCTGGCTTCAAACGCAAAAAGTGTGGCAAATTGCCTCGAATGTTGCCGGCCAAATGTGGCCCAAAGCATCGCCTCAAATTGCCGCCGAGATTGCCGCCATTGCCATGCACCTGCTGGCCGGCCTGCGCGATGACACCTGGCCCGGCGAGCTTGATATTGACCCCCAACTAACCAGCTTGATTTCAGAGTTGATGGACGAAGTAGCCAGCGCCTTTTCCACGCCGGGGTTGCGGCAAGATACCGCCCTGCGCGATGGCCTGACAGCCCATATTATTCCGGCAGTTATGCGCCAGCGCTTCAAATTGTGGGCGCCGCCCTCCTGGTCCGATGGCGCGCTGTCTCGCCAGTATAAAGCCGAGTACAACATTGCCCGCGAACTGGCGTTGCTGGTTACTAACCGCACCGGCGTTAATTTGCCCGATGGCGAAATTGACACCCTGACCCTGCTGCTCAAGGCCGCCTTTGTTAGAGAGCGGCCTCACCAACCCAAACGAGTGCTCATCATCTGCCCCAGCGGCATGGCTACAGCGCAGTTGCTGGTTGCCCGCTTAAAAGCCAGGTTCCCCAGCTTAGAGATATTGGGCGTCCTCTCGCAGCGAGAGCTAACCTCGGAACGGGTTGCCGACGCGCAACTGCTCATCAGTACAGTACCGTTGTTGCAAACACCCAGGCCAGGATTGCCGGTCATCAAAGTTCATCCATTATTACTACCCGAAGATATTGAAACCATTACCCATTGGTTGACTTGACAGAGAGTTCGCGGAAGGTGTCAAAAAAGCAAAACACGCAATACGTTACGTAGTGCGTATTCCGTTCAGCAGAAATTTTGATGATGAGTAACTTTCCGAGAAAGCTCTCGCCAGGAAAGGAGGTATTTATGCAGCAGATTTAAAAAAATGAAGAGACACCGTTATTGACTTGCCGGTCCAACGGTGCCTCCTCAAAAAGGTGTACCCAGGCGTTTGCCTGGCGAGCACAACGCTCTATTTTTATTGTACCTGATACACAAATTATCAACAATACAACAAACTATTTTGTGATTTACAAGTCCACAAAATAAAGGAGATTTTTAACCATGCAAGCCAAACTACAACAATTTGGTGGTTTCTTAGCGGCAATGATTATTCCAAACCTGGGCGCGTTTATTGCCTGGGGGTTAATTACCGCCTTTTTCATTCCCGCCGGCTGGGTTCCCAATGAAAAACTGGCCGAGTTGGTTGGCCCGATGATTACCTCGCTCCTGCCGTTGCTCATCGGTTTTGCCGGCGGGCGGCTGGTTCACGGCACCCGGGGTGGTGTGGTTGGCGCGGCGGCCACCATGGGCGCGGTTGTTGGCGCCGATATTCCCATGTTCATCGGCGGGATGGTAATGGGGCCGCTGGCCGGCTGGCTGATGAAAAAGATTGACGAGTCATTAGAAGACAAAATTCCAATAGGGTTTGAAATGCTGGTCAACAATTTTTCTGCCGGTATTCTGGCTGCCCTGCTGGCCATTGTTGCCAACCTGGTGGTAGGCCCCATTGTGCAAGGACTCACCAACTTTATGGGCGCGGGCGTGCAGGCGCTAATAGATATGCGCCTTTTGCCGCTGGCGGCTATTTTTATTGAACCGGCCAAGGTATTGTTTTTGAACAACGCCATTAATCACGGCATTCTGGCCCCGCTGGGTGTGGCCCAGGCCGAAGAGACCGGTCGCTCCCTGCTGTTTTTGCTTGAAACCAACCCCGGCCCCGGCCTGGGATTGCTGCTGGCTTACTGGTTTATGGGCAAAGGGATGGCCAAAGAAACGGCCCCCGGCGCCATCATCATTCACTTTTTTGGCGGCATTCACGAGATTTACTTCCCCTATGTGCTGGCTCACCCCATTATGATTGTGGCTATGTGGGCCGGCGGTATTGTGGCCGACCTGTGGTTTGTTATCACCAACGCCGGGCTGGTGGCGACTCCTTCGCCTGGCTCTATTTTTGCCTATCTGGCCGTTACACCGCCCGGACAGCATTTTTCAGTATTGAGCGGCGTGTTGATTGGAGCAGCGGCCTCGTTTCTGGTTGGCTCCTTCATTCTCAAGGTGTATCCGGTTAGAGATGTTGAGTCCGAAGAGCTTGAAGAAGAGGAAGCAGTCGGCGGGCTGGAAGGCGCTGTGGCGGCCTAACTGCAAACTGAGATTTCTGGGATGAGGTATTTACAATAAAGTATTAACAACTACAGCGTTATCAATAAATGGGTCATTTGTCATTTCTCCTTCGTCATTTGCAAATGACAAGCGATCAGTGACAAATGACCGTAAAAATTTACGCTTGCGGCAGCGCCAAGAATGAAAATCCAACCCACCCCCACCCGTCGCTAACGCGGCCGCTTCGCGTCCCTCTGCCAGGGGGAGGGTTGCCTGTGCCCTGAAAGGGTAGGGAGGGGGTCTATTTTCAAAGGAGACATCATGGCAAAATCAGTTTCAGCAGCAGAAGTCAAAAAGATCATCATCGCCTGCGAAGCCGGCATGGGTTCCAGCTTAATGGTAACGAATAAATTAAAAAAGATGCTCAAGCAGGCTAAATTTGGCGATATCAAAGTGGCTCACAGCCCGGCCAGAGCCATCCCCAACGATGCGCAGATTGTAGTAGTCCACAAGGGGCTGTCCAAACTGGTGCGAGAGCGCGCGCCCTGGGCCGTTGTGCTGCCGTTTGACAACTTTATGAAAATTCCGGCTTTTGACCGCATTATCGAGGCTTTACAAAACGACACCGAAATTGAAGAGGCGGGTTAACGCTATGGCTATTCTAAGTAAAGAAACCGTCCAACTCAATACCCCTTCAGCCACCAAAGTAGAGGCCATTAAACAGGCCGGCCAACTGCTGGTCAAAGCCGGACACGTTGCCCCGGCCTACGTTGACGGTATGCTGGCCCGCGAAGAAAGTATGTCAACCTACATTGGCAACGGTGTGGCCATTCCCCACGGCCAGTTTGAGGACCGGGAGCTTATTTTCAGCACCGGCATTTCGGTGGTGCAATTTCCAGAGGGGGTGGAATGGAATCCCGATGAAACCGCCTATCTGGTCATTGGCATTGCCGCTTCTGCCGACGAGCATGTTGGCGTGCTCTCTAACCTGGCCGAAGCGCTGGAAGACGAGGAATCAGCCGGCCAGCTTGTGCGCGCCAACGACCCCGCCATTATTGTCGAACGGCTCAGCCGCCCCCAGGCGGTGGAGGAAGATGCGTAATACGTGCTGCTCCACAGATGAGCCAAAGGAGACAACTTTGTGAAGCAACTTGATTTGACCATTCATAATCCAACCGGGCTGCACGCCCGGCCCGCCGCCGTGTTTGTAAAAACCGCCAAACAGTTTCAAGCCGATATTCGGGTGCAGCACGGGGCCAAAAAAGCCAACGCCAAAAGCATCATCTCAATTTTAACGCTGGGCGTTGAAAAAGGCGGGCAAATTTGCATTACCGCCAATGGGCCGGACGAAGACGAAGCCCTGTCGGTGCTCAAAGCCGCCGTTGAAGAAGGGCTGGGCGACGAGCATCCGCCCCAAAAGCAGGATGCGCCAAAACCGGCAGTTGCGACGCCCTCTGCGCCGCCGCCGGCCAAAACCGGCAACGGCGTTATTCAAGGCATCCCGGCGGCTACAGGCATTGCCATTGGCCCGGTGTACCATTACCGCCCGGCAGAAATTGTCATCAATGATGAGGCGTCAGACAGCGCCCAGGAAAAGGCCCTGCTCACCCAAGCCATTCAAACCGTGCAGGCCCGGCTAGAGCAACTGCACGCCCAAATGCAGCAGCACGCAGGAGCCAGCGAAGCCGCCATTTTTGAAGCCCACCAAGCCATCCTCAACGACCCCGAACTGGTTGACGTGGCCCTGGCCGCCATAGACCGGGGCCAGAGCGCGGGCCGGGCCTGGCAAAACGCTTTCGAGGCAATGGCCGGCCAGTTGGCCCAGGTAAAAGACGAACTGCTCTCGGCCCGCGCCGCCGATGTGCGCGATGTAGGCCGGCAGGTATTGCAGGCGGTAGTAGGCAACAACCATCACCGCGCCAACCTGCCGGAACAGGCCGTCATCCTGATAGCCGGCGATCTCTCGCCCTCTGACACCGCCAGCCTTGACCCGGAGCGCGTGCTCGGCTTTTGCACCGCTGCCGGCGGCGCTAACGCCCACACTGCTATTTTAGCGCGGGCGCTGGGTCTGCCGGCAGTGGTTGGAGCCGGGCCGGCGGTGTTATCGCTTGAGAATGGCGCCCAGGCTGTGCTCGATGGCGATGCCGGGACGCTAACCCTCAACCCCAATGCCGACACTCTGGCTGCGGCCAGCGCCCAGCAGGCCCGGCAGCAAAGCCGGCGAGTCGCCCAACAACAGGCGGCCAAAGAACCGGCCACCACCCAGGATGGCCACCGGGTTGAAGTGGTGGCCAACATCGGCAGTTTAGCCGACGCCCGCCAGGCCCCGCAGTTTGGGGCCGAAGGCGTGGGCCTGCTCCGCACCGAATTTCTGTTTCTGGAGCGGGCCGACCCGCCAACGGAAGACGAACAGTTTGAAGTGTATCGCGATATCGCCCTGGCGCTCAACGGCCACCCGGTCATCATCCGCACCCTGGATGTGGGCGGCGACAAGCCGCTGCCCTACCTGCCCACCCCCCCCGAGGAAAACCCTTTTTTGGGGCAGCGGGGTATCCGCCTTAGTTTGACCCGCCCGGAATTGCTGAGAATGCAAATCAGGGCCATACTTAGAGCCGCCGAGGCCGGGCCGTGCCGCATCATGTTCCCGATGATTGCCAACCTGGATGAGTGGCGCGCCGCCCGCCGCCTGGTACACGAAGCGCAGGCCGAGTTGTCAGCGCCGCGGGTTGAGTTAGGCATCATGGTCGAGGTTCCGGCGGCGGCCTTGCTGGCTCCTGTTTTTGCCCGCGAAGTTGATTTTTTCTCCATCGGCACCAACGACCTGACCCAGTACACGCTGGCTATGGACCGGACCCACCCGGCTCTATCGGCTCAGGCCGATGGCCTGCATCCGGCGGTCCTGAATCTGATTCACCAAACCGCGCAGGCCGCCCACGCCGCAGGCAAATGGGTGGGCGTATGCGGCGAGCTTGGCGCAGACCCGCAGGCCGTGCCCGTTCTGGTGGGGCTGGGCGTTGATGAATTAAGCGTGAGCGTACCGGCCATTCCGGCCGTAAAAGCTCAAATTCGCTTGCTAACTCTTTCAAACGCCAAAGAGTTGGCGGGGCAGGCGTTGCAATGCGCCTCGGCAGCCGAGGTACGGCAACTGGTTACGCAAAGCTCGAACTAGCGAGTCGAAAAATCTGGAGCAAAATATGTCTGACTCTCAATCCAAAACCGCCCTGCAATTTGGCGCGGGCAATATTGGCCGTGGTTTTATTGGGGTGATGTTATCGCGGGCCGGTTACGGGGTGGTATTTGTCGATGTGGTTGAACCGCTGTTAGAGCTAATCAACCAGCGCCGGCAATATACCGTCATCGAAAGCAACGAGGCCGGGGTAAACGTAATAACCGTTCAAAATATTCGGGCCATCAATTCCAAAGCCGAGGCCGAAGTAGTAGCTGAAATTGGCCGGGCCTCGCTGATTACAACGGCGGTTGGCCCTAATGTGCTATCTATTGTTGCGCCCACCCTGGCCAGGGGATTGCAGGAACGCGCCAGACAAAACCTCGACACTCCACTGAACATTGTTGCCTGCGAAAACCTGATTGATAACTCTGAAATTCTAAAAGAGTACGTGTTGGCCTACCTGCCCAAAGAGTACCATCCTTATGTGGATAGTTGGGTGGGCTTTCCCAACTGCGTGGTTGATAAGGTTGTCACCGCCCCATCCGAGGCTCAACGGCAGCAGGACCCGCTGGCGGTGGCAACCGAGGGTCACGGGTTGCTCATCGTCGACCAGGGCAAGTGGGCGGGCGACCTGCCCAACCTGCCGGGCATACGCTTTACCCAAAACCTTGATGCCTACGTAGAACAAAAAATATTTACGCTTAACACGGCTCACGCCATCACTGCCTATCTTGGTTATCTGCGCGGGCACGAGTTTATTCATCAAGCGCTGGCAGACCCCCAAATCAGGCCGGTAGTGTTGGGCGCTATTGCCGAGAGCAGCGCCGCGCTGGTTAAGCGGCACGGCCTGGACCCCGAAGCCCAGCAGCAATATGTTCAAACTGTGCTGGCCCGTTTTGAAAATGCCGCCATGCCCGACCCAATCGTTCGCGTTGCCCGCGAGCCGGAACGCAAGCTGGCCCCGAATGACCGGCTGGTAAAGCCGGCCCTGCTGGCCCTGGAAATTGGGGTAACGCCCGTCCATCTGGCCGCCGGAATTGCCGCCGCGCTGCGGTACAACCATCCTGACGACCCCCAAGCAGTAGCCTTAAGCCAAAAGGTGCAAACTCGGGGCGTGGAGCGGGTGCTGCAAGAAGTTTGCCGGCTATCTGCCGACAGCCCGCTGGTCCAACTGGTTAAAGAGAAGCTATCAATGGCGCAGAACGATTCCCGCTTATCCCAGCAACTCTAATTATAGCGGTTTTGTAGGGGCGAGGCAGGTCGAAAGAGTTTACTCGATGCAAATTGGCATCCCTTCGACCCGCCTCGCCCTAATCTGTTTAGACAACCCGGAATTGCTGGATTTGAGGCGCAGGCACAAAATAGGCGTTTTCCGGGTTGTTTCGCCCTGCTGTTGTGGTGAATCCGACTCTAAAATTCGATTTCAATTTTGGGAGCCATCGCCCCGCCTCTAAATTCATAAGCCACCATATCCACCAGTGTTTTGGGGATAACCAGCGGCTCACGTTCCTGCCCTTCAGACAGAGTAAAGATTGTCAAATCTTTTGAACCGTTACCCTCGTAATCTACAATACAGGCATGTTCAGACGTGCCGGTGCGAACGAGTTGGCTAAGGCAGCCAATGCAGGCAGAGAGTTCTGCGGTGCAGATATCGCGGTCAATCCATACTTTCATCAGGAAGCCCCCCTTTTATAAAATAGGCGCCGGCACAGCGGCAAACAAAGAGCATAGCGTAAAAAAGCATTTCAGACGCAAACTTTACTAAGACTATTTGCAGGCTATGTCAGGTCGGGGGCAGCCCGGCTAGACTTGGCGGTTCAGCGGTAGCCCCTTTAAAAATTTGCCAATCGACATTATTTTTAACATCATTAAGAATGTTAAAAAGATAACTTATTTTACTAAAGTTTAGAATTTTTGCAAATTCATAGTACTTTTTTCCTATTCAATTTGTGATTATGAAAACAAAAATTGTCCGGCTTTTTATCGCGCTTGTAATTATATCGCTGGCAGCCAGCCTCAGTTGGTTGGCTACTACCGACCACCCGGCTATATGGCCTGTTAAAAATACCCTGCAATATCGCCTGTATGTCTGGCTGGGTAATCACCCTCCCCCATCCGCAGAAGGCAAAACCGGCGTTCTCCAGGGCCGGGTGACAGACTCTCAAAATCGGCCCATTGCCGGGGCCTGGGTACTGCTGGCCCGTCGAAATGGCGTTACCTTCAGCAGCCGCAGCAATGAGGCCGGTGATTATGAAATCAATAACATCCCGCCGGGGATATATCGACCGGTAGCCGGCGCGCCGGGCTATCAGAGCGTCCAGTTTGGCGGGTTGTTTAACCGGGTAAATATTAAAGCCGGCCAGCAAGCCAGAGTTAACGCCGTCCTGCCGGTCGAGCCGGAGCGAGCCGTTTCACCCGGCCAGAATTTCAGGCTGGCAGAACCAGCAACGCTAACCTGCTCCAGCCCGCTACAAGCCAGCGCGGTTCGGCGGCAAATACATTTTACCAGCGCCGGCCAACCCAACCAGCCCGCGTTTTACTACACGCCCGTAACCACAACCACTACCAGCCCGCTCCCCGTGCTGTTAACGGTTTACCCCGGCCCCGCCGATAGCTGGGAGTGCGCCAGCTTACCGCTGGCCGCCGCCGGCTATGCCGTTATTGCCACCGGCCCGGCCTACAGTTTTGATTTGGAATCGGATGTGGATGAACTGATACGCATTCTGGATTTTGTCCGGCAGGGTGAGTTTCCCGGCAGCGATGGGCGTCAAATTGCCCTTTTAGGCGGCAGTTACAGCAGCCTGCACGTGCAATTGCTCTTGCAGCGAGCAACGCGAGCAACGCGAGCGCAGCCGGTTAAGGCAGCGCTGCTGCTGGGGCCGCCCACAGATTTGTTTGACATGCGACGGCGGCTGGAAAATGGCTCCTACGTTCCGCCATTTGGGCTTGACCAGGCCCTGATTGCGCTGGGCTTTCCCGACCAGGCTCCGTTGCGCTATTTTCGCTATTCCGGCGCGTACCATGTGCGCGGCAATTTTCCGCCGCTGGCTATTTTGCACAGCCGCACCGATGAGGTGGTCCCTTTTCAACAGAGCGAACTGCTGGCTGACAATCTTCAGTTAGCAGGCGCGACGTATGAAATTTATTTTTTTGACGGGGCGAGTCACTATTTACTGGCTGAGAATGGCGACGAGGATACGCTGAAAATTTACCAGATTACGCTCGATTTTTTGGCAAAACATTTGAAGTAAGGGGCATCCAATCAATTTGCGCTCATCAACGAAATTTCAAACCGGGGCGATATCCGGGGCAAGGGTAGCGCCCCTTGAAGAGCGCCGGGGATTGTGTCTACCAGTTCTGTTTCAGTTACCCGATTGCGCAGGTCGAAATTGGAATTGGTTTGAATTACTACGCGCAGATAGTTGCCGGTCAGGCCGCTCCACTGGACGCCAAAGCCAAAGGGTTCGCTGCCCTCCCACAATACCGGCATTGTGCGTCCAACAAATTTTTTACGGAATGATTCCTCCAGCCGGGCATTGAGGGTGTGCATCTGCCGGCTGCGCTCCTGCACTATCGCGGCGGGAATTTGCCCTTTCATTTTGGCGGCGGCAGTTCCCGCCCGGCGAGAGTAGCGAAAGATATGCAACCGGGCAAAAGCCATTGCTTCAATAAAATTAATCGACTGCTCAAACTCGGTCCTCGTTTCGCCGGGGAAGCCAACAATGACATCGGTGGTAATAGACACATCGGGGATGGCGGCGCGGGCGGTTTGCAGTAGTTGGGCAAATTCGGCCTGGCTGGTGCGACGCGCCATGCGGCGCAGCGTTTCATTGCAGCCGCTTTGCAGGGGCAGGTGCAGGTGGGGCAGCAGCCGCCGGTTTTGCCACAGTTCAAAAAAGCCGGCATCCAAATCCCACGGCTCTAGCGAGGAGAGGCGCAGGCGCGGCAGGTCGGTTTCTGACAAAATGGCCTTAACCAGTGTTTGCAGCCCGCGCGGGTCGCCCGCATCGTGGCCGTAAGAGCCAAGATGCACCCCGCTTAATACTGCTTCCTGGTAGCCCAACCCAACCAGTCGATTGATTTCGGCCACTACCTCGGCCACCGGGCGGCTGCGTCCGGCGCCGCGGGCAATGGTGACAATACAAAAAGTGCAGCGGTTATCGCAGCCATCCTGCACTTTTACAAAAGCGCGGGTATGGCCGCCGCCATCGGCCAGCGGGGTGGCCATAAACCAGGGAGCATCGGGCGCGGGGATGGGGTCCGCATCGCGCAGCAGGCCGGCTTCGGCGACCAGTTGGGGCAGTCGGTCTTTGTCATTATTCCCGATAATCATATCAACGCCAAGGGCCGCTATCTCATCGGGCGATAGCTCGGCGTAGCAGCCGGTTACTACCACAACTCCATTGGGGTTGGCCCGGCGCATTTGCCGGATAATTTGCCGGGATTTACGGGCGGCCACGTGGGTAACGGCGCAGGTGTTAAACACGTACAGGTCGGCCACATCGCCCGGCCCCACCAGTCGATGGCCCGCGCTGATAAAGCTGCGGGCCATCTCTTCAATTTCGCTTATGTTCAAACGGCAGCCAATTGAGTCTACTCTTATCCTCACAAATCACTCGCTCTAATAGCGCTTAATTTACCAATTACAATTTACTAACTTTACCGCACATCCATTTTACTGTAGGCCCAATCATTGCCTACGCCGGCGTTGGGAATAATTTCTTGCTGGTTTGAGCCATCGGCGTTCATCTTCCAGATGGCCCAGCTTCCTGAGCGGGCGCTGCGGAAGATAATCTGGCCGCCGGGCGTAAAAATGGGCAAGGTATCGGGGCCGGGCGCTTCGGTCAGGCGGCGCAGGTTGGTGCCATCAACATTTACGGCATACAGGTCAACATTGCCCCCTTCATCCCGGTGGAAAACGATGGTCCTGCCGTCGGGCGACCAGGCCGGGAAGGAGTCGTTGCCGCCGCTGGTAATTTGGGTATGCCCGGAGTCGTCACGATTCGAAATCCAGATGCCGGTTTTGCCATCTCGACCGGAGCGGTAAACAATTTTTTGGCTATCGGGCGACCAGTCGGCCTGCTCACCTACAATCTCAAATTTAAACTGCTGGTTATCGGCAGTCCCCAAAAAGTAAATGCGGTAATTTCCGCCGGGTTTGGCGTCGTAGGCCAGCATACTACCATCGGGCGACATGCTGACCCACCGGGCCGAACCAACATTCCAGCCCGGCCCCTGATAAACGCTCGCCTGAGCCTGACAAACTTCCATAGGGGCCGGGGGAACAGAAATGGCAACAATACCATCGCTTACACCGGGCAGTTCACAACTACCAATACCGGGAAAGTCATTGCGATTCTGCTGGTTGACTCCTGGCTCGCCATAAAAGAAAATGCTGTTGCCATCCCTACTCCAGGAAGGGCCGGCGCCACGATGCAAAACAAACTGCTCGCTGCTGCCGTTGGTATCGCTAATGTACAGGTTATGTCGACCACCATCCCACTTGGTATAAACCAGTTTATAGGTTCCGCCCCCTGATGCAGATGAGGAAGAGGCCGGCGGCGCGGTAGGCGCTGTGGTGGCTGTAGGGCTGGGGGTAGGTGTAGCGGTAGCGCTATCAGCTTCGGCTTGAGCGGTAGCGGTTGCGTCGTCATCACCCTCAGGAGTGGCGGCTGCCAGCGCGCTTTGGGCCGGTTCAATGGTAAAGCTGCCGGTTGCCAGCAGTTCACCTTCAACATAAAGTTCCAGCACCCATTCGCCGGGGGTAAGCGGCTCGCCGCCAGCATTGATGAAATAATCAAAAACGCCCGACTCTTCGCCGCCCCAGACCTCTTCGCTTCTGAGCACTTCTTCACCATCCAGATACCAGACTCGCTCCCACGAATATTCTGGCAAAATGCCGCTATAATCAAAAACAGCGTGAACCTCGGTAATGCCTTCTTCAAAAGTGTCGGCGGGGTCAATCGCCTCGTGATCCTCGGTGGCTCCCAGGGCAAAGGTAATTTCGCCAATTTCTGGCTCGGCGCTTATTTCAGTTCCGCCTTGGTCAATCGGCTCATCGGTTGCGCCAGAGTCAATCTGGACTTCTTCGGTTTCTTCCGCCACCGGCGTTGAGGTGGCGGTTGGTTCTTCGGTGGGCAATTCTACCTCAGCCGTGGGTTCCTCGGTTGAGCCGGCTAAAAGTTGGTTAATCTGGTCGCGGGCAAAATACGCCCCGCCGCCTATTAACAATGCCGCGCACAACAATAACGCACAGCCAATGCCGCCCGCAATCAAAAGCGGATTGCGCTTTGGTTTTTGCGCGGATGGCTGTTGAGTCATATCGTTTCGACTGGAATATATAGTTTGGTCAGCGTCTCCCATTGGTTCCCCCATAAATAAAATCAATACAAAGTCCACGTGAAAGAATATCATTGAGCTTACAGAGAGTCAAGTTAATTTGCAAACTCACGGCAAAGTTAATGCCCCTCGTAGAAAGTACCGTTGTCACTTTTGGCAAAGAATGGTATAATTTTTATGTCTACAGAGTTACCAAGTTGTGAGCCATTTTAATAAGGCAGGCCAACCTATGAAAAATTTAAAAATTTTCAAGTATCTTGGCGCAATTATTTTATTATCAGCTTTTTTGCTGCCGGGCAGCCTGCTAATTTTGGGCAGCCTTGGCCCCAACCCGGTTCAGGCCGCAACCAACCCCAATGATGCCGACAAATTACTTAAACCGGTCAGTTTTCAGCAGGGCGACACTCCCCCCTGCGATTGTTCGCCAGAGTTGAGTTGTTTTCGGTTCCGCAGCAAGCAAGATGCCCAGGCTTGTTATGATTACTGTGTGGCAACTACCGGCCAGCAAAACTACCCCAAACTAGACTCTGATGGCGACAGGCGCGCCTGTGAAAGTTCGCCCAACGCCACGCCCACCCCAACACCTACCCCCCCACCCGATGCCGGCCTGGCCGTTGATACCCCGGAGCTTGCACAGACCCCCGGCGTTGAACCTACCCAGGAGCCTACGCCAACACCTTTGCCCCCGGTGCCCGTAAACCTTGTGCGTAACGGCAACTTTGAAGCAGGCTTTTATCCGGTTCCAGAACTGGGTTTTGAACCGCCCGATACCGGGCAGGTGCCCTTTGAGTGGAACTGGTACAGAAACCAGGCCTACGGTAAATACACCATTAATAATAACCAAACCTTTGGCCTGACCTGCCCCTTTGATACAGGCCCGGCCCCGGCACAAGAGGATGACTCGCCTTTTGGCCCCATCCCTGGCTATGTGGCTCCGCCCTCATCTAACACTCTGGCCCTGCATATGCAATCAACCGATGAGATGGACGCCCGGTTGGGTGTCTACCAAACCGTAAATGTGGTGCCGGGGCAGGATTATCGCTTTTCGATGAGCGCCACCATTCAGGTTCAGGCAGGGGCCAGAACCCTGGAGCCTCTTGGGCCGGCAGGTTTCATTCCGCAGGCCCCCAACCACACCTTTGAACTTTATTTTGACCACACCGGCAACACCGATTGGCGGGCCATTCCCTTTCAGAAATGGACCAACGTGCCCATCCCCGAAGAAAAACTGTTTTTCAGCGTTGAGGAAACCGAAAAAGAAGGGGAATCCGCGCTGGCCGTAATTACAAACTACCAAACTATAGTTAAGGCCCGTTCCAACAAGATGACTATTTTTATTACCGGCTGGCGCAAATGGGCCAACTGGCGCACCAGTATTTTTAATATTGATTGCGTCTGGCTAACGCCGGTTGACGCTCAGGGGCGGCCGATTCTTTACGCGCAACCTGCTGCCGGCAATGCCCAACCTGCGGCCCTGTCTGAACCGGCAGCGGCAGAAGCAACGCCGTTTGAGGAGGAACCGCCCGCAGCAGCGGAAGCAGCGCCATCTGAGGAGGAGCAACCCGCCGCCGCAGAAGCGGAAGCGACCCCCGTTCAACAGGAACAAACCGCAGAAATGGCAACTCCTTCTGCAGGCGAGCAGCCCGCAGAAGAGCAATCCCCTGAAACCCCCGCCGAGGAGAGCGCCCCTGTCATTCCCTCCAGCGGAGGAATTCTTGAAGAAAAGGGAAACGTCATTCTGATAATTGTGGCCTCGGCGATTGTAATAATTGGGTTAGTAGGCGCCGGAATCTGGAATATGCGTCGCTAAGATGCCAATGATATAAAAAAACGGTTGGGGCTAATGTTGCCCCAACCGTTTTTTATTGCATAAATTTTAGGGTCAGTAAGCATAGGTATCAACCAGCGCGCCCTGGGCATCTCTTAAAAAGGCGGCGTCGGAGTTGTTGTTCCAAACACTTTGGCCAACAAAGCCCCAGTATAATTCGGTATTGCTATTGCGGCCCTGCCCGGAAAATAGCCTAAACCCGGCTCCCGGTTGAACAGTAAAATCGCCAAACGTATAAATATTGTTGGCTTCATCTTTAAGCGTATACCCCTGCATCTGTACTGCTTCATTGCCCTGATTAGCAATTTCAATCCACTCACCGTTGGGGTTTTCGCGGTCATCGCCGGGCGCGTCAGCCTGGATATGAACTATCTTTAGCGCCACATCAGAACCGGCCCACAACCCCCGACCGGCTTCGCGGGCATCTCGCTCTGCCCTCCGAAGCGCCTCTTCATATTTCACATTGGGCGGCACGGTAAAAACGTTGGCAAAACCCCGGTTGACAACCTCCCAGTTGGCCAATGTCCCATCTACCCAAATATAGGCCAGGGTGCGGCCATATTGGTCAAACGTTTCAACATCAAACTCTAACTGAACCGCTCGACCTTCAACAAGCTGCCGGTTGGCATCGGTTGCCTCTTTGTAATATGGCTGGTCCCGCTCCGGCGTGTTGATGCCGATGTAACGCACCCGCCGGCCATCGACCAGTTCTATAGTATCGCCATCAACTACAGTGGCTACGGTGGCGGTTTCAAGGTTGTTGGGTTGGGATGGGCCACTATTACCGGGTGGTAACGTGGGAGGCTGGGTGGCCGGCGGAGGCACAGTGCCCGGCTCAGGTTCGGTTGTTGCTTCTGAGCAGGCCAGGGAAACAAACAAAAAAATTACAACAATTAATAACAATCTGCGTTTAAGAGTCATTGGCATTTCAAGGGCGTCAGAACAGGGGTTCTGTTTTTATCTTGCGAAGATTTTAGCGGAATAGATAATTAGTGTCAAGATACTATCCGCTCAATTTTTCAACTTAAAACGTGGCGGTTTCAAGAAGGGTCTATTCTGCACAAATTTTCCGGGGTGAGAAACGCGCAGGGCAAGGGAAAGCTGAACTCTATTATTGAAGAAGGCAGTAGAAAAAATAGAAGTCGGGCGTGATGTGGCCCGACTTCATTACAAGTTTCCTTTGTCCATCCTTTTGTTCAAGCGGGTAAGGCCAGGGCAACAACGTCATTCAAGTAATCCTCGATCGCTGACCGTTTGGCAGAAGATGGCAGCCGAGATGCACCGTAAAGCAACTCGTGCCACACAACAGAGGCAATCGCAATTTCAGCCTCGTGTTGTTGTAAATGCTCAAGAACGTACTCATTAGGCGCAGGGCGGAGTGGCTCAGAGACAACGTTGGTATCAAGCAGATAAATCAGGCTCACAGGGCAATCCCACGGCCGGGGGATTGATCTCGCAGACCGGTGAAGATATCGGGTTCGATACCCAAGTCCTGGAGGTTAACTCGATTACGAAAGGCGATAAAGGCTTTCCAGAAGCCGCCCTGGCTGCTTGAGAGGCGCTTGTATTCCCGGATTGAAAGCAACACGGCCACCGGCTTCCCACGACGAGTAAGTTCGATGGCTGACTCTTGTTCAACATCGCGCACAATGGTTGTGAAATGATCGCGGGCTTCGGCAATTGAATATTGTTTGGGCATCTCACCAACTCCTCATCAAAATGGCTATCTATATGGTCATTTTAGCAGTTCGTGACGTGACCGGCTGTCAAGATTGAAAAGCATTTTAAGTTGATCTTCCCTGCAATAGGAGTTGTTTTCTCGATACGGGAAAAAATGCAGGCGAACAATGATAAAACGTTCCCATATACGCCCCAGCTATCGTGACCATCACGGAGACCCCGTCCGTTGGTTATTGGCCGGGTCAATCGCAATGTCTATGATGCCGCCGGGCGGCTGGCGCAGACCATCCAGAATGAGCACCCCACCATACCCAAACCCGCCTAATCACGGCCAACCTCTGGATGCGCGAGGATGGGTTGCGAATTGACCGCCTGTTGCTGACCACTGACACTACCTTCATCCCGACCGGCTTTGGCCCGGCTGAAACCGAGCGATTTGGGGCAGGGGCGGCTCTCCCCACTGCGCCTTTGAGCCGCACCATTGTTTACACTTATGATAACCTGTATCGCTTGACCGATGCGGATTACTCCACCGGCGAAAATTACCAATATGAATATGACCCGGTCGGGAACCGGCTCAAGCAGATTATTGATGGCGACACCACCGATTACCTGTACGACGCGGCCAACCGATTAGAATCTCTCGATGGGCAGCCGGTTTACACCTTTGATAACAACGGCAATCTTTTAAACTCGGATGTCTTGACCAACACCTGGGACGCCGCCAACCGGCTGGTAGAGACTATCCGACAAACCGACCAGGCGACCAACCGACTAACCCCGATTTACAACGGGGTTGGGGATCGAGTGGGCCAAACCGTCGATGGCAATACCACCGACTTTGCCCTCGATGTTATTGGCTTGCCCGAAGTCATCTACACCAGCGAGGGGAACGCTTATCTCCATTTGCCGGGTGTCATCGTGGCCGAAAGTGGTTCAGGCGAAACTCAATACCTTTTGGCTGATGGATTGGGCAGTATTCGGCACGCTGTTGATGAAGATGGCTCGGTTGTGGCGTATAATGAGTTTGACCCTTACGGCAACCCCGTACAGAATGATAGTGGTCCGTATGGATTCACCGGGGAGTGGTATGAAGGGGAAATAGAATTGCTGCATCTGCGGACAAGGTGGTACTCGGTTGAAACAGGCACGTTTTTGAGCCGGGATGCGGTGGAGTCGGAGCCGCCGTATCAGTATGTCGGTGGGAATTGGGAAATATTATGATCGGCAGTGGCATCAAACTGATCCAGGGCCAACCAGACAAATGGGGCATTTTTTAACTGCGGTTGCACTTGGGTTTGATCCAGAAGGAGCTTATTATCAGGCCTATATCTTTGCTGCTGTTTTGGGCAATGTGGGTCTAGACCTTAGACCTAACCATGGGGGTCCAGTTGGGTTTTCCCCGGGTAGATTTGGACAACCTATCAATATCTCGCTTCCAGGCGTAGAGCGGCATGTTCTTGACTTAATAGTTGGGCACGAGATGGTGGGCAGTTATCTCCCTCTGGCCCCGCTTCCAGGATATCGATAGCTTCGGGCTGTATCTTCACATTCCCTTCTGCCACCAGATTTGTCCCTATTGTCCGTACAACAAAGAGTTCTATGGCGCGGCCATCGCGGAACGATACACGGCAGCGATCCTTCGCGAGATTGAGCGGTATGGGGCGCTTGTCGGCAGTCGCCCGGTCACCTCGTTCTACATCGGTGGGGGCACCCCGACAACGATGCTCCACGCGGGCTTGGTCAGGGTTTTGGAACACATTTACTGTACTTTTAACGTGCAGTGCAGCATCTATATGGAAAGTCATCCAAACGACCTGAGCGCCGCCAACCTGAATACAATTGTGTCCATGGGCGTGGAGCATTTGAGCATTGGGATCGAGGCCTTACAGGATCGCCATCTGCGGGCGCTCTGTCGGCCGTACACGGCTGCCGCGGCCAGGGGGGCATCGAGCGGGCTGTCGGCAAGGGTTTCAAATGTGTCAATGTCGATCTGATGTTTGCCTTGCCTGACCAAACGCACCAAGAACTCAAACAAGCGGCCCAGGCGTTGGTCGAACTGGGCGTGGATCAGATTGCCGCCTATCCGCTCTTCAGCTTCTCTTACGCCAGGTGGCCGCAACTGGCGCGCCAAAATCGCTGCCGTAGCTATAACCTCTGGCAGAAACGGCGAATGCTGCGGGTTCTGGAGCAGACTCTCTACCCGGCGGGCTATGAACGGACCTCGGTGTGGGCCTTTACCAGAGCCAGCAGTCCCCGGTACTGCTCCGTCACCGCGCCTCTCTACCTGGGCTTGGGCGCTAGCGCCGGTTCCTATCTGCGCGATATTTTCTACCTCAACACCTTCAATATCCGGGCGTATATCCGGGCCCTCTATGGGCACTATTTGAGGCCGTTAGCTTTGCTTGGGCTTTTGATAGCACAGGAAGATGAGATAACGCTTACGGATAGCAGCGCCTACTGGCTGCATGCGCTTCAGGACCTGTTCTCCATCGACTATGTGAGCAAGCTTTGGGGCAGTTCTCAGGAGAATCCCTGGCCCGGCGAAGTGATTTTATAGTATAATGGGCGTAACCGGTATATTCGCGGTCACATTTGGGCCAAGATGCACATATCTTAGCCGCATCTACCCAACAACACTCCGGCGGGGGACTACCAAAACAAGGATACAACGATGAAACGTTTCGGCTATCACGGCAAAATTCTGCATATCAATCTCAAGACCCAAGAGGTCTGGCTGGAAGAGCCAGATGATCGTTTCTGGCGCATCTACGGGGGCGGCGGACTGCTGGCGACGTACTATCTCTTGCGCCACTGCCCGGCGGGGCTCGATGCCTTCGATCCGGCTAATCTGTTGATTATCACCTCGAGCGTCGCCGCCGGGCAGCCCTATGCCGGTCTGGCTCGCTATACCGTCGCGGCCAAAAGTCCCCTGACCGGCGGCATCGGCGAGACCCGCTGCGAGGGTCCCTTTGGCTATGCCCTAAAGGGCAGCGGCGTCGACACCCTCATTTTTCACGAAGCTGCCGACCAGCCGACCGTGGTTGTCGTGGAAAATGGGCAAGTGACCTTTCACCCGGCCGGCGATCTGTGGGGCAAAAACGTATCCCAAACGGTCGATGGGTTGGAGGCCAGCTTTGGCTCAGATATCCATACCGCTGTGATTGGTCCAGCGGGTGAAAAGCTGGTCCGTTTCGCCAGTATCGTCAGCGACCGCAGCTATCAGGCCGCTCGCATGGGCATGGGCGCGGTAATGGGCAGCAAGCGGCTCAAGGCAATCGTCATCCAGGGTGACCACCACCCGCCGGTGGCCGACGAAGCGACCTGCGTAGAAATCACAGAGCGGTATCGCCGCCAGATGCGGTCTAACGACCTGACCCGCTGGCAGCTCGACCCGCCCGGCTTCTCGGCCTGGGTTCAATTACACGGTCTTGATGCGGCCTTGTGTACTCGCAATTATCGCGATGCCGTCTTCGAGGCGGCTGACCAGTACGAAGCCCAACGCTTCATGCCATTCTATCGTCACGACGGGGACTGTCCCGGTTGTCCCAACAACTGTGTCAAGTTCTTTACCGCCAATGATGACCGGACCTACGATCCCCGGGCCGGGGCCATTCACCAGGAAATTACCGGGACCCTCGGGCCAAACCTGGGCACGACCGACCTGAACACCATCTTCCGGGCCAACATCTTATGTAACGAGCTGGGACTTGACCCCACTTCACTGGGGTTTACCCTGTCGATGGCGATGGAATGTGTGGAGGCAGGGCTGCTGACCGAAGAGGCCATCGGCCTGCCGCTGCGCTTTGGCCAGGTCGAAGCTGTTATCGAGATGATCAAAAAGATTGCCGGGCGGGAAGGTTTTGGCGACGTTCTGGCCGAAGGAGCCCGCCGGGCGGCGGCCCAGATTGGCGAGCAGGCCGAACGGTATGCCCTGCACGTCAAGGGACTGGAAATGGTTTGTTTTGAACCCCGGACCCAGACCAATCTGGCCCTGGGGTACGCCACAGCCCCCATCGGCCCGCGTTACGACATCTGCGAGCACGACTGGGACTATGATACCGAAGTGGGCTGGGAGCACACCCTTGACAGCTCCCGGACCGTGGGTATTTTGGAAAGAATTCCAATGGATTATGTCGGGGTTAAAAAAGTGCGCAACTTTAAAGCCCTGGCCTCACTGTGGTCGGCGGCAGATGCGCTCGATTTGTGTATCTTTGCCATCGCCCCCACCCGGGTTTTAAGCCTGGCTGATATGGCCGAACTGCTGGGAGCCGTGACCGGCTGGAACACCTCGGCCTATGAGCTTATGCGCTTTGGCGAGCGCCGGCTGCACCTGATGCGGGTCTATAACCTGCGGGAAGGGTTAACGGCGGCCGATGACGCGCTCCCTGCCCGCTTTTTCGAGGAGCCCCTTCGGATGCCCCAGGAGCGGTGGGACGGAAAGCGGCTTGACCGGGCCGAGTTTACCGCGGCGATCCGGACCTACTATCGGATGATGGGCTGGGATGACGCCGGGCGGCCGCGGTACGAAACACTGCTAGATCATCATCTGGAGTGGGTAGTTGACGAAGGTCTTCTACTTGAAGAAGGTTCTTGAATATGCAAAATGGAGCCGCAGATATGGCTCGATCCATTATGACCGAGTTTGCCGATTTAACCGCGCTTGCGGGCGGGCAAGCTCCCAAGCGCTACCTGTAGACCGACGCCTTCGCGGTCTGCAACTTCCTGGAGCTATATCGCCAGACAGGCGAAAAAGAATATCGACGGCTTGCCCTGCGCCTGGTCGAACTTGAAAAGCCCCATCGAGAAGCCGAGAGCTGGCTGGCCCACCGAGAGATCAATATGGTCATGCTGGCTACCAGCCTGGCCCCGGATGGCTACTTGAAGCTCTAATGGCTAAGCAAAGCCTTGATGGACGGAACTAACGATAATCTTCAATGCCCCCCTTATAGATAGCTGCCAATGATCAATAGTCGGGAACGATTTCGAGAAACGATGAGCTACGGTGCGCCGGACCGGGTACCCTACTTTGAGGAGGGTATCCGCAAGGACGTACTGAAAGTCTGGCGGCGGCAAGGGCTGCCGCCGGGTGCGTGTCTGGTCAGGACGGGACTACGTAGTGATGTTACGCATTCACCGGGGCTTTTTTCAGACGATGGGCGTTGAAGATTGGTCCCGCTTCCGAGAGATCATCTATCTACTTAGCGATGATCCGGCGTTTGTGCGGGAGGCGATGGTCATTCAGGGCGACTTTGCTGCCCGCCTGGCTGAAAAAATATTGGCCGAGGTCGAGGTCGATGCCGTCATTTTCAGCGAGCCAATTGGAGGGAACGACCGACCGCTGTTATCACCCGCAATGTATGAGGAATTTGTGTTGACCAGCTATGAGCCGGTGCCTGACGTTCTGCGTCGTTATAAGGTCGAGACGATCATCTTGTGAACCTATGGGAATGTCAGGTTATTGATCCCGAGCATCTTGAAATGGGGCTTCAACTGCCTGTGGGCCTGTGAGGTCAATCTGGAGGCAATGGACTATCGTGATCTACGTCAGGAATTCGGACGTGAACTGCGTCTGATCGGGGGCATCGATCTGGACGCTCTGAGACATGACAAAGCCGCAATCCGGCGGGAGGTCGAAGAAAAAGTGCCGCCGCTGGTCACAAGCGGCGGTTATATCCCTCTGGGCGATGGGCGGGTTCGCCCGGACGTGCCTCTTGAGAACTACGTTTACTATCATAGGAATAAAAGTCACTTGAAAATCAGGATATATATCACTTATCTCATCGTCGAAACAGGCTTATACTATATATGAGTTGTATCTGAACGACCCGCGCGAAACGCCCCCGGCTCAAACCCAAATAATCTTTCCTTTGAAAAGCGCCTAATGATGGCAAACGGCTTCACGAATAAAGATTAAACGGGAGATATGCTATGGAACAGACAAAAGTTTATAACCGCTTTCCAATGTGGATTGTAGTTTTAAGCAATTTTGTCGGTGTGTCCATCTACCTGATTGGCGCCTACATTTTGGCCGGTTTTGGCCTGTGGATGGCCGGCCTCTACTTGCTTTATTGCCTTGGCCTGGAAATCCGGCTGCTGAAAGGGCATTGCGTTAATTGTTACTACTACGGCAAAGTTTGCGGCTTTGGCAAAGGTAAACTCTGCGCCTGGTTCTTCAAGCCAGGTGAGTCCAAAAAATTTGCAGAGGCCGACATCTCTTGGGCCAATATGCTGCCGGATTTGTTGGTGCTGTTGTGGCCTCTTTTTGGCGGGATAATCCTGTTGGTTCAGAATTTTACCTGGCTTGGGGTAGGCACGCTGGCCGTCCTGGTTGCGCTGGCCTTATGGGGCAACGCCATTGTCAGAGGCTCCTTTGCCTGCAAATACTGCCGGCAAAAAGAGCTGGGTTGCCCGGCGGCCCGGTTGTTTGGCGTGGAGAAGTAAACGATGCAAACGAATGGATGGCAAACCAAACTCAAGGGCGACCCGCTGGCCTGGCTGCTGGAACCGGATGAGGCCAATCCGGGTGTGCGTTACTTTGCGCTGCGCGACCTGCTGAACCGGCCCGAAACAGACCCCGACGTCGTTGCGGCGCAAGAGGCCGTGATGACCACCGGCCCCGTGCCGGTCATCCTGAACGCGCAAGCGCCCGAAGGCTACTGGGGCAAGCCGGGCGGCGGGTACTCACCCAAATACCAAGGCACCGTCTGGCAAATCATCTTCCTGGCCGAACTTGGGGTCGATCCAACCAACGAGCGGGTCCGGCGGGGCTGTGAATATCTTCTAACCCACAGCCTGGCCGCTAACAATGCCTTCTCCGCCAGCCAACGGCCGGTTCCCAGCAGCGCCCTGCATTGTCTCAACGGCAATCTCCTGTCGGCTCTGCTGCGGCTGGGTTTTGCCGAAGACCCGCGGGTGCAAGCCGCGTTGGATTGGCAGGCGCGGGCCATCACCGGCCAGGGGCAGATCGATTATTACCGGTCGGGCACGAATGCGCCGGGCTTTGCCTGTGGGGTTAACCAGGGCCAGCCATGTAGCTGGGGCGCAGCCAAAGCGATGAAAGCGTTGCTCTCAATTCCTCCCAAACAGCGTACGCCGGCGATTCAGCAGGCCATCGAAGCCGGTGCTGAGTTCTTGTTGAGCCGTGATCCGGTTGTAGCCGACTATCCTTACAGCGAGCGGGTCAGTTCAAGTTGGTTCAAATTTGGCTTTCCGCTGAGTTACTGGAGCGACGTCCTGGAGGTTGCGGCGGTCCTGGCCCAACTGGGCTACGGCCACGATCCTCGCTTGAGCAATGCCCTCGACTATATTTTGAGCAAACAGGATCGTCAAGGTCGCTGGCGTTTAGAAAACACGCTCAATAGCAGAATGTGGGTTAGTATCGAACGAAGAGGTCGCCCCAGCAAGTGGATAACGCTGCGGGCCTTACGGCTGTTGAAGACCCTCTAAAGAAGGCTCACTGATAATGAAGAAGATAATCGTTATCCTCATCTCCGTTCTCATTGTGTCGGTCATCGCCGGGGGCGCTACCATCTGGTATCTGATGCAGCAACCCCTGTACGAACCGGGCATGGTTCGGGCCGAAGAAAATTTACGCGCCCCGCTTGAGCCGCCGGAGCAGCCGGAAGACTCGCCGATGTGGCGCGTCGAAGAAGATATCGACCTGTTTCACTTTGCCGAAGGCGAAGGCAGAAATGTCTTGATTGTTCACGGTGGGCCGGGTATGCCGTATACTGAACCCTGGTCAGGCCTGGCGCCGCTAACCCGCAGCTACCGCTTTCACTATTACGACCAGCGCGGCTGCGGGCAGTCAACCCGGCCGATTGATACCTTTTCCTCGACCAACTATTATGAGAATATGACCACCCTTGAGCAAACCCTCGGCCTGGGCGCTCAGATTGCCGATATCGAGCGCATCCGCCGGCTGTTGGGCGACGAAAAATTGATTCTCATCGGACACTCCTGGGGAGGTTTTTTGGCTTCACTGTACGCCGCCGAGTTTCCCGATCACGTCGAGGCTCTCATTCTGGTCTCTCCCGCCGATGTGCTGGCGCGAAGCGTGCCACAACCGAGCGGTGGCCTGTTTGAGTTGGTCAAGCAGCGCCTCCCGGCCGATAAGCAGGCGAATTTTGACGACTTTATGGCAGAATACCTGAGCTTTGGCGACATCTTCACCAAATCGGAAGCCGACCTGGTGGCCTTGAACCAGGAATTCGGCTGATATTACCAGGCTGCGATTAATACCCCCATACCGCAGCAAGGCCAGCCCGGCGGCTGGATGGGCCAAGCCATGTATTTCAGTATGGGCCAACGGCATGACTATCGGGAGCCGCTCCAGGCGGTCACCGCGCCGGTGCTGGTCATTCATGGCGCGGAGGATTTGCAGCCGGAGGAAGTAACGCACCTCTACGCTGAAACCTTCCCCAATGCCCGGTTTCAAATCATCGAGGCAGCCGGCCACTTTTCGTTTCTGGAGCAGCCGGACCTCTTTGCGCAAACTGTGAGCGAGTTCTTAGCCAACTTGAACTGAAATTGTTGCCAAAACCAGACAAAGCCGCGCAACTTGGGCGGCTTGTTATCGTATTAAAATTCATCAAGATAAGGCCTTTGCAGGAAAGGAACTCATCGTGAAACTATCTAAACCTGTCACCATTATTTTTGGCTTCATTGGTCTCAGTTTGCTCATCGCCCTGGTATGGCGTTTTGCTTCCCGTCGCCAGTCCCTCCCCTGCCCGACCTGGCTGGGTTGGCTGGTTGAACTCGATAATCCTTTGGCCAAAACTAACCGGGCGCACGTAATTATTGAGCACTTAAATCTGCAACCCGGCATGAAAGTCCTGGATGTCGGCTGTGGGCCAGGGCGGCTCACCATTCCTGTGGCGCAGCAAATTGGCCCTCAGGGTGAGGTGGTGGCGATTGATATTCAGGCCGGGATGCTGCGTCGAGCGCAAGAAAAAGCACAGGCGGCACAAGTGAGTAATATTCGATTTCTCCAGGCTGGTGTGGGGGAGGGCAAACTGGAGCACAATCTGTATGACCGGACCTTGTTGGTAACGGTATTGGGCGAGATTCCTGATCGCAAAAGTGCTTTGCAAGAGATTTTTGAGGCTCTCAAACCGGGCGGCATCCTGTCGGTGACAGAAATCATTTTCGATCCCCATTTTCAGAGTCGCAGCACTGTTCGTGCGTTGGCTGCCGGCGTTGGGTTTAAGGAGCAGGGCTGCTTTGGCAATCGTCTCGCTTTCACGCTGAATTTGGAAAAACCCTCCGGCACACTTGGATTATGAAGGCGAATTTGAAAAAGGCGCGCTTGGCTCGGATGGATGCCGCCTGGGTCAAGCAATGGCGGAGCAAAATAGGTTAAGGAGAAAGCTTGTGATGAAAGCAATCGTTATAAACAGGTACGGCTCACCTGACGTTCTTGAACTGAAGGAGATTGATAAGCCAGTAATCAAGGAAAACGAGGTGTTGGTAAGGGTTAAGGCAGCAGCACTCAACGCGGGAGACATCTTCTTGATGAAGGGGAGTCCGTGGCTCGCCCGATTTACGGTCGGCTTTCCCAAACCCAGAGACTTTGTTCTTGGCTGGGATGTAGCCGGATGCGTACAGGAAGTTGGCAAAAGAGTAACGCGATTCCAACCGGGTGACGCAGTGTTTGCCGCGTGTAGCGGCACGCTGGCCGAATATACGTGTGTAGCCGAAGACAGGTTAGCTATGAAACCCGCAAACCTCACCTTTGAGCAGGCGGCGGCTGTGCCTACCGCCGCCCTTACCGCCCTTCAGGGGCTGCGCGATCAGGGAAAGGTACAGCCAGGGCAGAAGGTTTTGATCAATGGCGCGTCGGGAGGCGTGGGTACCTTCGCCGTACAACTTGCCAAAGCGTTGGGCGCGGAAGTGACCGGCGTTTGCAGCACGACGAAAGTGGAGATGGTTCGCTCAATTGGCGCAGACCACGTTATTGATTACACCCAGGAGGATTTTACGCAAGGTGAGCCACGCTATGATCTCATCCTTGATAATGTGGGGAGCCATTCATTTTCAGACTACAGGCGGGTACTCACCCCCCAGGGGATTATCCAGCCTAACACGGGCCATGCCGGCATGAGCTACGTTTTCAAGGCGCTTTTGTTGTCACTGTTCATGCGCCAGCAGGGCAGCCTGTTTGTGGCAAACCCCAACAGTAAGGATATGGATTATCTGAAGGAGCTTATTGAGGCCGGCAAAGTCACGCCGGTTATTGACGGAGCCTACCCGCTGAGCGAGTTCCGGGAAGCCTTTCGCTATCTTGAAGAAGGCCACGCCAGCGGAAAAGTGATTATCACGGTACAATATAAGGGCAAAACCTAACACGCCGCGATTCCGGCATACAATGTGCCCAGGATTTTACTGATGTCGGCTTCATCCCGTTCAAGCCCCAGGTAACTGAGTACCATCCGGGCGCAGGCCGGCAAACAGTAACCTTCATCAGATTGTTGAAAATGAGGGACAGGCAGGAGACTACTCATGGGTCGGGGCAAGGACCTGTTCAGCTAACCGTTCGGCTTCACCCCGCATTTGTTCCAGAAGGGCTTCAGAGTAGCGTACTTCGCCATAGCGAGCGTCGACTTCTATCTCGCCGACGCAGCCAACCCGTCCATGTGAGGGAAAAGTCAAATCAACCGGTACGCGCCAAATCCAGGCCCCGGCTGTAGTCTGTTCCAGCGTGGGCTCACCGGTCAGCAGCAGATTGCTGACCCGTTGCAAAACTAGGGAATTGACTTTTCGTCGAGCGACCAGGGCAGATATTTGAATATCGGGAGCCAGGCCTGCGGCGCTAAGTTGTTTGGCCAACCAGGCAGTGAAATCTTGAGCGATTTCTGGCCTACTGATTGTAGGGTTTTAGGGGCCTCTACTGTCCTATTTACTTCATCTAAAGCTTAAAAGAGACCCTCTTTTAGAGAAGTAAAATAACTCCTCTCTGAAATTATTGCCACTGTTATCTAAAGAAATATCCGCATTCGAATCTGATACACCTGTATATGGTTACGAGAGATTCTCCAGGTCAGCCAAATCTTGCAAACGCCCAGTGGCTTTCTTGTTTTTCTTGAGATTTTCTAAGTCAATGAAGTTCATCTGGATGTTATCAATGGTGGTAACGATCTTTGAAGCGAAACATTCGTCAAAATCTACGCCTTCCAAGGTGGTAAGAATGTCAATTCGACTGGGAGGAAAACCTAGCTGGACAATTTGGTCAGGTTCCAGAAAATCATCTTCCGTTAATCCCAGAGAGCCAAAACCAAAGTGTGCCAGGGCTTTAAGAATATTGGCTGCGTTTTCTTGCCCCAATTCAATGCAGATATCCAGATCCTTGGTATAGCGTGGATGTCCATGAAATGCTACGGCGTATCCACCAATAATCAGATACCGCACGTTATGATCGTTTAACGATTGAATAAACTCTTTGAAGTCTTGGTTCAGTACCATACTTCCACCGGTGATATTCTTGTCTGATTTGTTCTAAGGTGGCCAGGCGCAGATTATAGGGTTGAGTTTGCCAATAGGCAAAGTCACTGGTTTGTTGGTCAACTCTAATTTTGTTGACTTTTTTTTGAACCTTGAATGTTAATGTCATATTCGAAGCCTTATAACGAGATTATTAAACAAAAGGAAGATTAGGGTCATCCCGAATATAAGCCAACTCCTGGCCTAAATAAGGCAGATTGGGTAAATTGTGCCAACTGCGTACGAGATGATAAGCCGGGGAAGTTAATAACCGGCACTGATCCACGGCTTCACGCCAATTAGAGCGACGAATCTCGGTGACTGTTTCAATGGTAGGCAACACACCGAAGTCCCATGCGGAACACAGTCGGGCCAGAAAATCTACTTGTTCTCGTAGTGTATCAATAGTTGCCGGAATTTCTGTATCGGGATAGAGAGTCCCATCAATCCACGAGTGCATCAATGAAATCCTTTCTGAACCAGCTTCTGGTCTGTTCAATTTCCGACTTTTGCTCGGGATCGGAGATTTCATCCAAGGGACGATGAAGTGCGATGCGGGTTAAATGTGTTTCCAGGGCTAGTCGAACTCTATTTGGATCTACATCACTGCCGGCTAACGTCTGTCGTTCGCGCCAGAGTTGCCAACATTCATCAGGCGTTGTCAGATTTGCCTGACACAAGGCGTAAATATCACGAAAATCTCTGGGCGCGCCGCGCTCAACTAAGGCAACCATTTTACTGGCAACCAAATCCGAAAAGCTGTCAAGAGATACGTCAATCCAGATCGCTGAAGTAGCAGGTTGCAACTGAACGGTACGTTGAGCAATTTGAAAACTGAAGATTGTTTTGTTTGCCTGGTTTAGTTCAATACTGACAACATCTCCCCAAGTTCGCTGTTGTACCTGCCCGTGCTGGGCGAGTGCAGTTTCAATGGCATTGATGACTTGCTCTTTCTCCAGAGTCGTTGTCTCTTCGTTCCACCAGGCGTCAACGTCGTGAGTCGAACGATAATCGAGATAATGCAATAAACCGAAGGCGTCACCCAAGGAGATTTTGTCATTTAACTGTTTATCTACCAATGCCTGCAAACATACTTCAGCAAAGCGCGGGATGTTTGTTGGACGTTTAGGTTCTGAAATGTTTTTCACAGGTCGTTAGGCTTGCTTAACAATCGTATTAACTCTTTATCTGACTATAACCGACTTTGAGGAAATATTCAAAAAAATGCTAATGAAAGGAGAATGGAATATTTACTATACAGCCGAAAATTTACCAATGATGCCTATAAATCAAGCAGGATAACTGCACGCAAATGAGGAGTGATTTGTACTTGCTGAGATGAGAAACACTTGAAGCAATGGGGACTTGTCTTAAAAGGGACAGAGGACGAAAAAAGGCAAGCCGAACTAAAGCCCACCTCATCACGAAAACGCTTTACTTTACATAACGAGGAAGCGGGTAAGCCCGCTCGAACTAGCTGAAGCATTACAACTTCTGTCGTGATTGGGCCACCTCGTTTTGTTTAAGGTTAGGAACCAGGCGATTTATTGATTTTGGTCATCGCTTGACAAAAACAACTATAAGGTAAAGCTAATATGGGAATACAAATGGTCTGGTCTTGATCTAAGCTTTTTTTATCCATTCTCTTATAGTATACTCAACAGCATGAAAACCCCGCTGTTGCAAACCAAACTGTATATCCCCTCTCCCCGTCGCGACTTCGTTTCCCGCCCCCGCCTGATTGAACGATTGAACGAAGGCCTGCACCGAAAGTTGACCCTCATCTCCGCCCCGGCAGGGTTTGGAAAGACCACGTTGATCAGCGAGTGGATCGACCAGGCCGCTGCCTCCACTTCGCCATACAAATTTGGTTGGCTCTCGCTGGATGAGGAAGACAACGACATCACTCGCTTTTTTACATATTTTTCCGCCGCCCTCCAGAAAATTGATCCCAAAATAGGTACAGCAATTGCGGAGGTGTTACAATCGCCGGAGCCTCCGCCGGTTGAGCCCCTGATGATCACGCTCATCAACCAAATCGCCGCCGTTGATGCGCCCATCGCCTTGATCCTTGATGATTACCACGTGATTACCGCTCAATCCATCCACGCGGCGCTTTCTTTTTTACTCGACCACATACCTCCCACCCTGCATCTGGTCATCACCAGCCGGGCCGACCCGCCGCTGTCGCTGGCCAAATTGCGTGGCCGGGGCCAGCTGGTGGAAGTGCGGGCCGCCGACCTGCGCTTTACCGCGTCCGAAGCCGCGACGTTTTTCAACCAGACAACCGGGCTGAATCTGTCGGTGGAAGATGTGGCAGCACTCGAGACGCGCACCGAAGGCTGGATTGTGGGCCTGCAACTTGCAGCGATATCGCTGCAAGGACGCGACCCGGCCCAAAAACAAAAGTTCATCAGCGGCTTTGCCGGCACGCACCGCTACATTCTTGATTATCTAACAGATGAGGTACTCAACCGCCAGCCACAAAATATCCGCTCATTTTTGTTCCAAACCTCCATTTTGGAGCAGTTATCTGCGCCGTTGTGCCAGATGGTTGCGGGTCAGGCAGACGGACAGCAAGTTTTGACGCAGTTGGAGCAGGCCAACCTCTTTTTAATTCCTTTGGACGACGAGCGGCGCTGGTATCGCTACCACCATCTTTTTGTTGACGTGTTACGCAGCCGGTTGCAACAGGCCCAGCCGGAACTTGTTGATCAGCTCCATCGCCGAGCTGCCGAATGGTACTGCCAGGAGTCTACCGCGCCTGAAAACGAGGAACTGGTCTACAATGCGGTGCATCACGCTCTGACCGGTTCTCACTGGGAGTACGCCGCCGACCTGATTGAACCCGTTTTCTTTCCAATGCTAATGCGCGGCCAGCAATTTAGGGTACAGCGCTGGCTGGAGTCGTTCCCCCAGGATGAACTGCAGACCCGACCTCAGCTTTGCCTGTATTACGCCTGGGTGTTGCTGTTTACCGGCCGGGTCGACAGCTACGAGCCGCCGCTACAAATCGCCGAGCGAATCTGGCGGTCGGAAAACAATCAGCGCAAGCTGGGCCAGGTATTCAATTTGCAGGCCAACGTAGCCCGGCTGCGCGGTGACACGACTCGCACCATTGAGCTTGCCCAACAGGCCCTGGCCTGTTTGCCGGAAGAGGATTTGTTTCAGCGTAGCATCAGTACGATGGCGCTGGGGGCGGGATATGTGTCAGCCGGCCAGGTGACCGAAGCAGAAGCGATGCTCAACCAGGCCGGCACTCTCAGCCGGTTAACCGGCAACCTGCTAGTGCAGCTCATCGCTATGAATCGCTTGGGAGATGTGCAGGTGATGCAAGGGCAACTTCACCGGGCCGCTCAAATCTATACAGAGGTGCTTGAGCTGGCCGGCGAGCGGCCGCTGTGGCAGCGGGTGGAGGCGCACATTGCCCTGGGTAGGCTGCACCGCCAGTGGAACAATTTGGATACCGCCCAAACTCATTTGCAGCAAGGGTTGGAGTTGGCCCACCAAACCCGGCGAGAGGTCTACCTCTCTCGGGGGCACGTGGCGCTGGGCCAACTCAGGCAAGCCCGCGGCCAGGTTGAGCAAGCGGCCGATGCCTTTGAGCAGGCTGTTGTCGTGACCCGGCAGTTTGGGCACGCCAACGCCATTGGGTCCGCGCAGGCAAATCAGGTGCGGTTTTGGCTCGCCGCAGCCCGGCCCGATTTTGCCGCCATTGCCCGTTGGCAGGCCGAACACAACCTGTCGCCAGATGATTCCCCGGTTTATGAGCGGGAAACGGAGCATTTGGTGATGGGCCGGCTGCTTCTCGCCCAAAATGAGCCTCACGTGGCCGCGTCGCTGCTTAACCGCCTGCTGGCGGCTGCGGCGTTAGCCGGGCGTGTCGACAGCCAGATCAAGATATCAGTGCTGCAAGCGTTGGCCCACCGGGCGCAGGGGCAGTCTGATAGGGCCTTGTCTACCCTGGAGCGAGCGCTGGCGCTGGCCCGACCGGGCGGCTACATCCGCGTGTTTGTGGATGAAGGCGAAGCGATCATTGGGCTGCTGCGCCAACTTGCCAAACAAAGGCTTGAAGAGGAGTCTGCCCAGCAGCAACTGGCCGAAATCTTGTCAGCCTTGGGTCACACCGTTGAAGTCGTCGCACCGGCGGCCCAGCCCTTGATTGAACCCCTCACCGACCGGGAATTCGAAGTGCTGCAACTCATTGCCAACGGAGCCTCAAACCGGAATATTGGCCAGGAGTTGGTGATTTCTGTTCACACCGTCAAAAAACACGTCAGCAATATTTTTGGCAAGCTGGGGGTCAACAGCCGCACCGAGGCGTTAGCCCGGGCTCAGGAGCTGGGTCTGATTTAAATACTACCCCTCTAATACTACTTTCTTCTACCGACAACCGGCCGATTGGATGGTATGCTACTGGCAAATCCAATCGGCTTTTTGTTTGCCATCGTTGAAAGGAGAAACATAATGCAAATTCATGCCATTAAAACCGGAACGGTCACCGTCAAAGCAAGACAACAACAGGGATCCCGGGGCAGCGGAGTCTTGCGCCTGATGAACACCATGTTAGACTCCACCTGGACCGATCCGCTGCCCATTTATGCCTGGGTCATTGAACACCCGGAGGGCGTCATCGTCATTGACACTGGCGAAACCGCCCGCACCGCCGAGCCTGGTTACTTTCCCTGGTGGCATCCTTACTTTAAACTGGGGATGAAAGCTTTTGTCACCCCAGAGGAAGAAATTGGACCACAACTGCGCACGCTAGGCATTCCGCCGCAAGAAGTACGCTGGCTCATTCTGACTCATTTCCACACCGATCACGCCGGCGGCCTGTATCACTTTCCCGACGCGGAAATTTTGGTGTCCCGGCAGGAATACCAACTGGCTGCCGGCCTGAACGGGCGACTGCGGGGCTACTTGCCCAACCACTGGCCGGACTGGTTCTCGCCCCGGCTGGTCGATTTTGACCCCCAGCCTGTGGGCGCGTTTCCGGAGAGTTTTACACTGACCCGCGCCGGCGACGTGCATTTGGTGCCTACTCCCGGTCACACCGGCGGCCACCTCTCGGTAATTATGGAGCGCGAGAGCGTGTCGTACTTTTTTGCCGGCGATGTATCTTACACCGAGCAGGCGATGCTTGATCAGGTGGTGGATGGCGTCAGTCTGGATAATCAGATTGCCCAACAAACCTTGCAGCGCGTGCTCACCTATGCCCGGCAGACCCCCACAATTTATCTGCCCAGCCACGATCCCGACTCGGCAGAACGGTTGATGACCGGCCGGGTGGTGTTTCCGGAGGAACGGCCGGTGCCGGTCAGGGCGGCGTAACGATGGCCAGCGTGTATCAAATTCGCGTGGAGGGGCATTTAGACGGGCGGTGGTCTCACTGGTTTGACGACCTCCGCCTGGCCCACCACAGCGACGGCACCACTAGCCTGTCCGGCCCGGTGGCTGACCAGGCGGCGCTGCACGGCTTGTTGGCCAAAGTGCGCGATTTGAACCTGACGCTGATTTCTGTCATTCGAGTTGACCCGGCTGCACTGTGAGATGAAAAAACATGGTCAGGATATAAAGATTATATCAATGTGGAGAGAGATAATGATTGAATTCAAACATAGTATTAGCGTTAAGCGTCCCATAAATGAGGTTTTTGCGTTCCTATCCAACTTCGAAAACATCTCGAAGTGGAACTACTATGTTCTCGAAGTAAGGAAGATTTCCGAAGGGGCTGTAGGTGTTGGAACGACATATCATCAGGTGCGCCAGACAGATGAACAGCTTTTCCAAATTACCGAGTTTGAGTTAAACCTCAAGGTCGCCGTGAAGACATTACCGGAATCGTCTCTCCAATTTGAGCGGCGATTCACACTTCAGGCGGAGGGAAGCACGACACATCTTATAGACGAGTGGGAGGAGCTTGTCACAGGAAAGCCGGCGTTCATAGAGAAATTGGCTGCGGAGAGAGTCAAGTCCGCTGTAGCTGAGAATCTGGGCAAACTCAAGGAGTTGTTAGAAACAGGGAGCGTTACTCTGCAAGACGGTAGGCAAGTGAGTCTATAGGTGATTCAACAAGAAGAAAATACGATGAATACGAAAGAAAAAACGAATTCAATTAATAAGACCGCAAGAGTCGCAGGGTTCCTGTAACTACTTGTCACAGTATTCGGTGCCCTCAGAATTACGTTTCTGGGGGGATTGTTATTGCCCTTAGGTGTAATAGACACGACTTAATCTGACACACGGAGCCTAACTGACAGCGGGAAC